>CAWJEX010000022.1:0-91714 GCA_963841995.1 uncultured Alphaproteobacteria bacterium | reverse complement strand
CCAGGCCGTGTGAAAACGCGGTCGGTGTTGTTGGTGGGTGGTGTGAGCGGAGATTCCGGCGGGATTACGCGGCGCGGCGCGGCCAATTCGGCAGAATCGGTCCGTGAAGATGCCTAATAGCTCCTTGAGGCGAAGCGTGCGGATTTATTGGGGCCTGGGAGGCCCGTCTCATGCGCGGATTGCCTCCATCAATCCGCCAACGCCCAGAATCCTCATCACGCGTTTCATGTTGTAGGCCAGGACGTGCAGCGCCATTTCGGTGCCGACGTGCTTGAGCGTTTTCATCTGGAAGTGCGTCGATCCCATCCACGACTTTATCGTGCCGAAGGGATGCTCCACAGTCTGGCGGCGCATGCGCATCTTGTCCGGATTTCGGTCGAGCCGCGCCTGCACGGTCTCGAGAACGGCTTCGTGCTCCCAACGCGAGATCCGGCGCTCCTTGCCCGTCGTGCACTTGCTCTTTCAGCGCGCACGCCTGACAGGCGGTCGTCCAGTAGCGGCGCAGCATCTTGCCGTCCTCTTCGCTCGTGTAGCGATAGGTCAGCCGCTCACCGGCGGGACAAAGATAGACATCGTCCTCCGCGACATGGACGAAGTCCTGCTTGCCGAAACGCCCTTCGGCCTTGGCGCCTGAGGTCATCGGCTTCGGGAGATAGACCGTGATGCCGGCCTCCTCGCAGGCCAGGATCTCCTCGCCAGCGTAATACCCGCGATCGGCAACAACCTCGATGGTCTCAGAACCAATTGCCGTGCGCGCCTGCTCGGCCATGCTCGACAGCTGACCGCGATCAGTCCCGACGTTGGTCACCTCATGGGAAACGATCAGATGATGCTTCGTGTCCACGGCACTTTGCACGTTGTAGCCAACCATCCCGCTGCCCCGGCCGCTCGTAGCCATCGAGCGCGCATCGGGATCGGTCAGGGAGATCTGCTTGTCCTCGGTCTGCATCATCTGAGCGTTCAGTGCGTTCAGGCGCTGTATCTCTTGGCGCAGCACTGCAATCTTCTCGTTGAGCCGCGTGATCTTGGCCTCCGGTACCGCTGGCCCCTGGCGATCGGCGCTATCAAGCTGCGAGAGGTAGCGGGCGATGCTCTCGTCGATCTGCTCCAGGCGCCGCTGCATCTTGGCCTGCGTGAAGTTCCGGTCCCGCGTGTTGACCGCTTTGAACTTGCTGCCATCGATCGCAACACTCGCGTCACTGAACAGGTCGAGGCGCCGGCACAGCACCACGAACTCGCGGCAGACCTTGCGGATGGCCTCACCATTGTCCTTGCGGAAATCGGCTATCGTTTTGAAATCCGGCGCCAGGCGGCCGGTCAGCCAGATCAGCTCGACATTGCGCTGGCACTCCCGCTCGATGCGGCGGCTCGACTGGACGCGATTGAGGTATCCGTAGACGTAGATCTTCAACAGCGTCGCCGGATGATAGGCCGGCCGGCCGGTCGCCTGCGGCTCGACACCGCCGAAGCCGAGCTCGGCCAGATCAAGCTCATCGACAAAGACATCGATCGCCCGGACCGGATTGTCATCGCCCACATAGTCATCCAGCCGCTCAGGGAACAGCGTGCTCTGGCTGCGATCATCGCCCACCACAAAACGCGTCATCGATCCCCCCGCCAAATCACAGAGGAATCATATCATCCCCGGCGTTTTCACACAGCCTGGACCCTTAGCTGCCAATCGCGGTAGCCCGCTTCATCCCAGGAGCGGCCCCAGGCAAACAAATCTATCTAAGAGCTGCGTGCTCGCTTTGACCGCTTGGGTAACGCGTCCACGAGGCAAGACGAGGCAGACGTGCGTATTCATGCGACGATCATTGTGGCGAAATTTCTTGCGCCGCGTGATTTTGACGGGGTACAGACGTGGCACATGCCATTGCCGGATAGGATCCGTCGCTACAATGCCTTCTCTTTTCCGCTGGTATAAAAATACGTCAGGCCAGGGGAAAATCGCGAATGTGAAGCCGCAGAACGATGAACCAAAGAAGGGGAAATGAGATGTTTTGGTGGTTTACCGAGCTATACGACCCGAATGCCCAGAAACGTTGGACCGCTTCCGAACGTCGAGCCGCATATGGGGCATGGGCAGTTATGGCTGCCTTCATGGTAGCGATTATGTTACCGCTCGATTATTATCTGATTTTCAAACTTGATCTGAACGATATTCTTTCAAGCGCGTTGAGCGGCGGCGCTGCAACAATGGCCGGAATTGCCGTGTCCGCGTTTGTTTCACCAAAACTTTGGCCGGTTCTCGCTAAACCGCGCACTTTGGATAGCTAGATGTCGTATTGGATTTGTGAAGTATAATATTGCCTAAGTGTGATTATCGTCCACCGTGCGAGTCCATCAGCTCGCGGCCAAAGCCAAAGACGATGATTTGGAGTATTGTCGCATAGCCAAGCGTTCTTCTCGTAGCACTTCAGGATCGTTCGAGCGCGCGGTGCCTCGGCGACAAATCCCCCTTTCGAGAAATATAGAAGCTTTTGGTCGCGCTTCGCCGTATGGCCGCGAGACGTCCAGCCTAAGCTTTGGGACGCACCCAATGATAAACAAGTTCTTCGAAGTAGCGGATGGCAGAAGGGATTCCGGTCAGCTCGTTTAAATTACTGCTGCATAATTTGGGATTTGCCCGTGAACAGCCGCTTCTGGCACATCGCGTCGATCGCGGCGCGGCAACATAATGGCCGCTGTCGAGGGTAAAGTGGCCGCAGTCCAGATATTGCCGAAATCAACGCGATTGACCCCAAGCCGACGTTTACAGTTCGCGCTTTTCCCATGGCGTCAGTACAATCTGAACGCGGCCTTGATCATCCCGCAAAATTAAACGGTCGCCGTCTTGCTCGACGCTTCTTTTTCCCGAGAGCGCTTTGCAGACGACGCCGCTCGATTCCATTTCACCACGGGGACACCATCCGCCCAGTACATAAGAGGCCCATATCGTCAATTGCTGGCCGCTCATCAAATAGTGCGCCATGAATCCTCCACATCCCGGTGATCCATCGAGCCCGCCATGTATGAATGTGACCCTTGAAGAAAACGGGAAAGAAAATCGCTCTCTCGTTGCCACGAGGGCGTTCCCGTCGAAAAACGAAGAGATGTACCACTTTCGGTTTTCTAGCCCTGTCGCGATCAGACGCTTCAACACAAAAAGGGCTCGGCCGTTTCCATCGAGTAGCGACAACACATCGCCATTAACTCGGGAAACTCTTACCTTTGGAATTGTTGAATCGAAGGCCTCGACTATCGGCGGCATATCGTCTTTGCACCACATCCAGACCGCTGGATTTGAAAATCGCATGCCGCCACCTTCATAATATTCATAGGCCCACGAACGCCGGTAACACGGAATATCGAGCGATAGGAGTTGCCCTTCAAAATAGAAGATCGCGTCGGCGTTCTGCGGACCGTCGGCGAAGGATGTCAGGGTCCAAAACGACACGCCGTTATCGCCAAAAAGGGTCGACCGGCTATCTCTCTTTGGCGCAGCGGCGCATCCTCCCAATAGGGCGAGGACGATAACGACGGCGATCAATTGGCGGCTTACGGGCATCCATGCCTCGTGCTGTGCAGGACGTGGTTTTGAACATATACCAAAAAAAGTACGTCCAGCGTCGCATGCGCGCGTCTGCTTTTGACGCGAGGTCAGCCACCACAACGGGCGTGGCTTAGGTATGTCTGTTTTTGGCACATTTCGCCCTTTCTGAGTGCTCTCCCGAAGTATCCGAATGGTGGGCTTAAGGGGACCTGCTAGGAACGGGCGCCGCTGGTCTCAAAGTGACCCAACAGTGACTTTCTCATCCTTGCCAACCAATGCTCGCTCCGGCAGAATTTATACAGCCGACCCTCGTTGCACCTTGCAGCTACTTTATGATTTGCGCAGCGGCGCGGTCCACGAGCGAGCAATCAGGACTGCCAAACATTATGAGAGGAAGCTCAATGAAATGCCCAAACTGCGATGTCGAATTGGTGCACGGCAAGCGCGACGGCATCGACATGGAAATTTGTCCAAGCTGCAAGGGCATGTGGCTCACTTGCCAGGAGTTGGTGGAGCTTGAAGACGAAGTCTTCGATTTCGGGGACGAGGAAAAAGGGAGCTTGATGCTTGGCTCGACGCCTACGACCCGCAAGTGCCCCCAATGCGGCAAGCTCATGAAATCGTTTGAATACCGCTTCTACGATCTTCAGATGGATTTTTGTGAGGAGTTACACGGGTATTGGCTGAGCGCGGATGAGGACAAACGAGTTCTGGAGCTAATGAAAAAAGAAGAGGAAAATCTTGGCAGAAAGGTTCTCGCGGAGGACAAATTCGCCGCACATCTTCGGTACCTGCGATCAGGCTCTTTCATGGACAGAGTTCGCGACTTGGCTACGGCGGCAATGGACCCGAAACCAAAGCCCAGGTTGTAGTGCACCCGCATATGCGGCATGAGTTCATACTCGTTTCCAACGACGGACGGGTTCGGAAACTACTCAGATCGCTTTGTAACGTTATGTCTGCTTCTGGCAGATAGTGTTGTAAAAGTCGGCGGCGATCGTGGGCTCTCCACCTGGGGTCTTTGCGAGCGCTGATATCGCTCTCGGGCACCTCTGGGTTCTTATCTAAGCTGGTCTAAGCTGGCAGCGCATGCGGAGCGACCAGTGGCGGCGGCTCCGTCACCAGCTTCGCCAGACGCCTCAGGTTCTGGGCGATAGCCGCAAGCACGAACTCGTCTTGCGCGCCATACGGGCCACGTAGTCGAAGACGACCGAGCCGCAGGATGCGCTTCAAGTGCGCGAATCTCATCTCGATGCGTTTGCGCTCGTGCCGTGACTGCTCGAAGGCTTCGGTCCCGGCAAGGGATCGGGCGACATCGCGGGCGCGCTCATAGACACTGCGAGGGATTTTGCGGGCCGGTGTGTTGGGGCAGCATCGGACTTTGAATGGACAAGGCGCGCAGTCCCTGGTGCTGCCGCGATAGAGAAGCGTGATCCCGTCATTTACGAGGGTGCCGCTCGTCGTCAAAGTCTTGCCGGTCGGGCAGACATAGGTGTCAGTGCCCGCGTCGTATGGAAACTCCTCACGCGAGAAGGTCCCGTCTTCTCGCCTGGATTTGTCGATGACGGGGATGTGCGGCGTGATCTGCTTCTCGACAACCAGCCAGTTCAGCATCGGCGCCGATCCATAGGCGGAATCCGCTGCAAGCCGCTTCGGCTTGAAGCCAAAGCGCTCTTCGGTGCGTTCCAGCATGGTCCGAGCAGCACCCACCTCGGCTTGGCGGACGGCACGTGAGGCCTCGACATCCATGATGACGCCAAATCGCACGTCGATCAGATAGTTGTCGGCATAGGCAAAGAAGGCCGGCCCCTTGAGGGCGCCGGTCCATTGAGCAGCCGGGTCGGAAGGCGAGACGAACTTCGGCTCGACCTCGGTCGCCGCGCCAAAAGCCTCGTCATTGAGGGTTGCGAGATACTCTTTCACGGCCCGGCTGGCGGCTTCAGGATCGCGCTCTTTGTTCCACTCCTTGCCCGGGATCGAGCGCTGACGGTTGGCATCCGCCTCGATCAGGCTCGCATCGACCGCGAAGCCTTCGCCGCCGACCAGGCCAGCCTCGATACAGGACTCCACGACGCGCTCGAAGATGCAGCGGAAGATATCGCTCTCGCGAAAACGCTCGTTGCGCGCCCGTGAGAAGGCGGAGTGATCGGGGATCGGATCTTCCAAGCCCAAGTCGCAAAACCATCGATAGGCGAGGTTGACTTGAATCTCCCGGCAGATCTGCCGCTCCGATCGGATGGCGAACACGTAGCCGATGATCAACATCTGGATCATCAGCACCGGGTCGATCGAAGGACGGCCGATCTCGGAGTAGTGGGGCGCGAGCTCTGCATGGACCCAGGACAAATCCAGCACCGCCCGAATCTTCCGGACGAGATGATCATCCGGAACCGCCTCATCGAGGCGGAACTCGTAAAATAGTTGTCCCTGCTCTTGGCTACGCCGCCCCATCATTATCTGTCCCCGTCGCGAATCACGCTCGGAAAACGGAATCACATTCAACGTCTGTCTTCAACCGACTTTTACAACACTATCGGCACGTTTCTGCCGCTCGCAGCGCCGCAACTCATGGCAGCTATTCTGGGGTAATGCGGACGTAACGCGGACATCACAGAACCGACGCGATTGACCCATAGGCGACCTTTAGCAGGTCTGCTTTCGGGAATAGCAGTCCCGAACGCCATCACGACGCCAAGCATAGCGGCTGAGGCACTGACAAGGCCTCCCCGCAAGGGGGAGGCGTAATTGAGACCGAGCGGATTTCGCTTTAGATCTCCAAGCTGCGGGCGTGGGCGGTGTCGGCGCCGGCGAATTTTGCGCGGGTGACGGCCGCGTCTTTGAAACTGGCGCCGGCAAGCCGCGTTTCGGAGAGATCGGCGTCGGTGAGATCGGCGCGGCTCAGGTCGGCGTTGAGCAGCGACGCGCCGCGCAGCGACGCCTTGACGAGGCGCGCCTCCCACAAGCGGCTTTGATCGAGGTTGGTGCGGCGGGAAAGATCGCTTGTGCCGCCGAGCGAGATCGTATCGAGGTTCGCGCCCGAAAAATCGGCATTGCTCAGGAACGCCTGCCGCATCATGGCGGCGCGCATGTCGCAGCCGCGGAAGTCGGCGCGGTCGAGAATCGAAAGCGTCAGGTCGATGACCGCGAGCGTGGCGCCGCCGAAGCGGGCGCCAGCAAGGATGCAGTTGGTGAACACCGCGCCGCTGAGGTCGCGCCCGGCGAGATCGATGGCGCCGAGATCCATGCCCGAAAGCTGCAGCCGCGCGCCTTCGCGGCCGGCGCTGCGCACCCAGGTTTCGTGCGCCAGGACCAGCGTTTCGAGCGGCACGTCCAGCGTACCCGCACCCTTGGGGATATTGACGGCGTCCACGGCGGCCTCGCGCGCCTTGTCGTCCAGCACGGCGCCCAGCATGTCCGCGCCTACCATCTTCGTGCCGTACCAGCGCACGCTCGTCAGCACCGTGCCGTGCAGCGTCGCGCCGGAGAGATTGGCATTCGACAGATTGGCGTTTTCCAGCACGGCGCCGGTCAGATTTGCCTTGCGCAGGTCAACGCGCGAAAGATCGGCTCCGCGCAGCACGGCGTTGGTGAGATCCGCCTGGATGGCGATGCTCCCCGTTAGCTTGGCACGGGAGAGATCGGCGCCGGTGAGATTGGCGATAATGATCTCGACCGGCAATACCTCGACATCCACCGAGGTCAGCTCGCCGTCCTTGCTCTGGCGCAGCAGCTGACCCTCGCGCATGTCGGCCTCAACGAGGATGGCATTGCTGAGATTGGCGCCCCGCAGGCAGGCGCCCCGAAGATCGGTGCGGCTCAAATCCGCGTTCTGGAGATTGGCCATCCGCAGATCGGCGCCGAAGAAATTGGCACCGCTGAAATCGGCGCCCCGGCATAGGGCGTTGGAGACTGTCGCGCCGCTCAAATCCGCGCCCGACATGTCCAGATGGGTGAAGTTGAGACCGGAGAGGTCGTGATAGGCCAACTGCGGCCGCCGGCCGCCGGCCTGGCCGCGTTGGAAGCGGACATTCGCCTCCGCAATTTGCTTCAGCTCCGATTGATCGAGTCGCTTTTTTTGAACGGCCACCGGCCCACCCCTGCGCCCTCTAGTACGACAGGGGCCACTTCATCGCTTGGACTGCTTCCACTGAATTGAAGGGCTGTATTTTGCCGAGAACGCCTGAGGTATCGATCTGCCAGCCGTTATCTGTTTTTCGGAAGGCAATCATCATCGCGCACTTGTCGCTGTCGTTCGCTGGAATCCTGCCTTCCCACCTTTTTTTCCCACTACATCCGGTCGCCGTTCCGCCGAGCGGCAAACCAAGAGGGTACCTAATGATGTACCCAACCTTCGCCTCATAGATTTTTACACCCACGAGCTCCGCAGCCAGACCGTCTATCTTTTCCACATGATCGATTTCGATTATTTTCGTGGACGAGTGAGAGTTCAACCACTTTTCCAAGAATGGCTTGACCGCTGAAAGGGAAGGCTGATCTGACTTGTCAGAACATCCGAAAAGAACAAGTGCGCTGAGGAGCATCGCCAATGGGCGCGCTTTTCTTGGATTCGCGTATCCTACAGCGCGCATTTCGGCAACTTCCCGTAGCAAATGCTTTGTGCTTTTCGCGCTAGCATGCTCGCTCGCTGGGTTTGGACTGTTCGGCCAGGTCTTGGCCGGAGATGGCAACAAAATCATACATAGGTTCGGTTAAAATCATGAAACATCTCAATCGACACGCACCGGCGCAGGTTGCAGCGGATCTTAAGCAAGCGCGCGGCGCGCTGACCGGCTCTTCGGGAGGCTATAAACGCACGCCGAACACCGACTGAGTTGCGACGAGGAGAAAGAGTCCGCCCAAAATAACAACACCGAGGAGGATGATAAGCAGCACGACGCCGAGCATCGATTTTTTCGCCGACGCGTCACCGCGTTCGACGCCGTTCCGCGAGGCGGCGAGGCGGTTTTTAGAAGCCATAGGTTGCGTACGCAGCGGCGGCGCTCGACACGGGATCCGTGCCATCCCACCAAGCGGCGAACCGGTCGCAAAACGTAATTGGTGCTTCCATTTACGGCGAAGCCTTCTCAAGTCGAAATCAGCATCGGGTGCGCCACGCATTGCCAGTTTGCCAGCTGGGCAAACCTCGGGCGGCGTAACCCATGCCTAGGATTGCAGCAATTGTTTAAATCGCGGTTAACCTATTGCCCGCCGATAAATACTCGGCCCAGAATTGTGGAACGCCAAGTTCCGTCAGATGGAAATCTCTTGAAATTTGCACGGCATTTATACGAAGTCGGCGTGAATGCGCTTGAACTCGCCGACGATCACCCACAACCGGAGCCGAACTCGGCTATCTCAAGGTAATTTGAGATAATAACGCGAGCAATTCGCGCCGAGTTATAAGCGAAAGTCGCGCTGACCTTCCGAACAATAACTCGGGTTTAACCGAACCATTCGGATAATCCTGCATTGGCACGATGGAAACCTGCGGCCACGGAAATTTTTCGCCGCAAGGAGTTTATCATGGCGCTTGAAACGAATGTCTTGCTGGTCGACGATTATATACCGGTCCGGCGCGCTATTCGCGGCCTGCTACTGCAAATGGGATTCCGCAACATCGACGATACCGGCGATGCCGAATCCGCGTTGGCAATGATGCGGGATCGCTCCTACGGTTTGATCATTTCCGATTGGAGAATGGAGCCGATATCGGGATTGGACTTTCTCAAGCAAGTGCGCGCCGATGAAAGTCTCAAAGATATCCCATTCCTCATGGTGACCGCTGTCGGCACACCGGAGGAGGTGGCGGTAGCCAAGGAAGCGGGCGCCACCAACTACATCGTCAAGCCCTTCAATCTTGCCACGCTCAAAAAGAAGGTTCATTCGCTGCTGGGCATTCTCTAGCAATCGAGGAACATCGTGCCCTCGGCGGACCCGATGTTCACCACCTTGCCACATGGGCGCCGCTGAAATCGGCGCCCCGGCACAGGGCTCGGGAGGGCGTCGCGCCGCTCCAAGCCGCGCCCGACATGTCGAGCCAGGTGAAGTCGAGATCGGAGAGGTCGTGATAGGCAAGCTGCGGCCGCCGGCCTGGCCGCGGCGGAAGCGGACATTCGCCTCCGAAATCTGCTTCAGCGCCGATTGATCGAGTCGTTTTCTTTGAACGGCCACCGGCCTGCCCCTGGGCCGCGTCGAAACGGCCCTTTCGCGATTCTCTACAAGCGTACGCCGATTAAGACTTGCAATCCAATCAGGATGCCGATCGTGGCTAGAATAATTCCCCCGAGTGCGAGAATGAGAAGCACCGGGCCCGATCCTGATTTTTTGGTCTCTTTCGCTGCCGGTACTTTCTTGAATTCGCCGACGCCGGCAGCTTTCCGCGCCGCTTGGACTTCCTTACGCGCGGTCTTTTGCTGTTCCATCGCTCGGGCGTTTTCCGCCTCGGTCTTGGAGGCCCTGAATACGGTCCTCGTCACCGTTTTCCCCGCCGCCGAATCGAATTTCTCTTCGACCACGCGAATAGCCGAGAAGCGGCCGGTCGCTTGCAGGCGCTGCGCTTCGTAAACGGCGATTTCGCGATCGTTGTACAAAGAATCGATCTTCCAGACGCCGCCTGAGTAAGTCTGCAGTTCGTAACTGACGAGGTCCGACAAAATGTTCTCCGCAATGGACCGGTCTAAGACCGCCTCTTGATCCCTATCCGTCTTTCTTCGGGCTAGTCTTGGGCGACCTCTCGGCAATTCGCCGCGCCCAGCAGCCGGTTGATATGCTCTCCATCATCGGCCAGCGGCATGATGATGCTGCGATAAAGAACCTTCAGGCCGCGCGGATTCACGAACTCGCCGCCAAACGTGATCGGCACTTTCTTCGCGAGAACCTGACCGAAATAAGAAAAGCCGTTGGACACGAGCGTATCGTTCGGCGTCTGCGATACCTTGCGTCCCGCAAGCTCGATTCCGGCGGCCTGCGAGAGCGCGGTGCCGACATAGAGGAACTCGGGATCGGTTTCCTTTCCGGAGACGTCGAGCACGGCGCAATACGGCCACATATCGGGGATCGCCTGGGGATCGACGCTGCTTTGTGCCGGCAATCTTTCGCCATCGGAGAGGCTTCGCCAATAATTCAGCAGCCGCACCACTAAACGGCGTTCCGTGGGATTTGTTTCTTCCGTCATCGCTCCTCACAGAGGCCGCGGCGCAATGTACACGCCCGTTCTCATCGCGACTTAACTACATTGTTTTGGTCACAGGTAAAAGATGCCGCGGAGACAAACCCGATATAAACCGACATTCCCTTGATGACCGGGGATTCCGTGGGACGGTGTGCCAGTTCGGCTGACCGGCCCCAGCAGGCGCCGGGTCTGCGCGCCCTCGTCAGACCGCTTTGCCAGCTCACGCAATTGCGTGGCGTTATAATCCGCCCGAACCCGGACGGCAGCTACCATGGCAAACCTCCAATCGGTTGCCACACATGAATCATATTCATAGCGGGTTGGGAATCGGCTGCGTGAGTCTCATTTAGAGGGACTTGGTATGAAATCGCGCACGGCCGAAAATTGCCACAACAAAGCAATCGAAGATTAAGTTGCCTGAACGAATATTGTTCACGTGAAGACGATGTACGATTTTTTATGATTATTATGATCAACAAATATAAAAAGTCCGGAAAATCTGGGAATGGTTCGACAGGCGCCGTCGGATGCGCCGCCGCTCTTCTTCTAATGGCGCTGGCGCTGCCCGGCTGCGCGGCGGCGTTGTCGGCCGTCGGGCCGGCTGCGGGATACGGCCTCGACCAAGCGACCTCGGGCATCACGACCAAGACCTATACCTCGCCCGCGGCCAATCTGCGCCTCGCCACTCTAAAGTCGCTGAGCCGCATGGACATGGACGTGATCAAGGATACCGGCACCGACAAGGAGTGGGAGATCACGGCCGCGGCGGGCGACCGCAGCATCGATATCGAACTCAAGACGCTGACCGCGATGACGACCCGCATCCGGGTCGTCGCGAACAACGGCAACTTGTTTTCCAACGACGAGGCGACGGCCACGGAAGTCGTCGCCCAGATCACCGAGGCGCTGGAACGGGACAAGCCCCACGCCTCTCAGGCGGCGATGAACGGAACGGGGGACACGCGATGATGGCGGCACTGAACCGGTATGGAATGGGCGTTCTGCTAGTGATGATGATCGCCCACAACGCCGCGACCGGGGCGCCGGCGGACGAGGCATCCGGACCGGCCGCGGCGCGGCCTGTCTTGATTGCGGCGAAGGGAACGGACGTGTTCGGGGCACAGGCCAAGAGCGCCGCGCCGGGGAAGGAAGCCGAAGCGGTGGACAGCGTCTTCCGGCGGTTACCGCCCGAAGATCAAAGGATTTCGCGGGCGCTGCTGGAGGCCGAGCGAGTCGGCGCGAGTTCAGACGCCGCTTGGTCGCTCGACAAAATCGCCTCGGCGCGCGCCTCGGGCAAGGACTGGGAAAGCATCGTCACCGAAATGCAAACCCGCGGTCTGATCGCGTCTGGTGAGCTGAAGGATGTGCTGAGTCCGCGTGCTTTCGCGTCGTCTCCCAAGGGTTCCGAGCGGTTTGCCGCGGATCTTGCGGTCGCCGACGGCCCGCCGGGAGAAAAGCCGCAGGCCAAGAAAGCGAAGCTCTCTCGATCTGGGGCGGTAAAGCCGGGTGCAAAAACCCGGGCCAAGACGAGCGAAGTCGCGGCGGTTCCCGGTGCCACCGGATCGGGCTGCGATGCCGGCGCCACGCAAGCGGAGCTCCGTGCCGGCGCGCCGGTCCACGGCACGGTAGCCCAGACGAAATGAGCCGAATCCCCCTGGGATAAAAACTTCGACTTTGAACTGTAGATCGAGAGGCTACTCTCGCATACAGTTGCCTCACCATGTTCTCTGCTTCCTCAATAAAAATGAGACACGACCCGGCCAATCCACGGAGGTCGATCGTGAGAAAATGGTTTACCGCTTTGTTTCTCGCCGGCGCGCTTATAGGCGCCGTGGGTGAGGTTTACGGCGCAAGCTACAAAGTCGTTGATGTCATCGCCGGCCCCGATGGCGGATGGGATATGGCATCGATCGATGCGACGGCCCGTCGTCTCTATGTTGCGCGCAGCGACGGCGTCATGACGATCAATTTGGACACCCGCATTGTTACGCCACGCGTGGTCGCGGGCGAGCGCGTTCACGCCGTCGTGCCGATCCCGGGAAGCGATCGCGTGCTCAGCACGAATGGCAATAGCAATACGGCAACGCTGTTTCAGGCGGCGAGCGGATCGGTCATCGCCGAGATCTCAACCGGACAAAAGCCGGATGCGGCAGTGTTCGAACCGTCGACCGGCTTGGTGTTTGTCATGAACGCCAAAGGCGGCGATGTGACTCTGGTCGATCCGCACCAAGCCAAGGCGGTCGGCGAGATTCCGATAGGCGGCGCCCTTGAATTTGCCGTAGCCGACGGCGCCGGCTATGTCTTCGTGAATATCGAGGATCAAGGCGCAATCGCGGTCCTTGATGCGGCATCGCGCCAGGTAACGGCCAGATACCCGCTCAAGGATTGCGAAGCGCCTTCCGGCCTGGCGATCGATATCGAGGATAAGGTTCTCGTCTCCGCCTGCGCCAATGGCATCGCCAAACTTGTTTCGGCTTCGGACGGCGCCGAAATAGCGACCTTGCAGATCGGTAAGAGGCCGGATGCCGTCATCTGGGATGTTGCGCGCAAGCTGTTCTTCATCCCGAGCGGCGGCGATGGCTTGCTGACGGTCATTGCCCGGCGAAGCCCGGCGGAGTTCGCGGTCGTCGATCAGGTAGCGACTCGTCTCGGGGCTCGAACCGGTGCTCTCGATCCCGCTACCGGCCGCATTTATTTGCCGACGGCGACACTTAATCCCACCGCAACCGGCCGTCCCACTCCGGTTCCGGGGACTTTTGTGGTCTTGGTGGTCGGTGGCGAATAAAGGGCGGTCAGGCGAGCGCCAGCAAAGAGGTGGGGTGGGGCGGGTTGTCTGCTTTTGACGGAACGAGAGGCTGCCTCCACTCTGCTGAAATCGAGCAACCGGCTGACGCCGAGGACGACCGGCAACCGATCCTTCAGCCGGTAAACGCCGGTTGAAATCTCTCGCCGAGCCGGATCAACGGTTGCCGCATTGCGTTCGAAGCTGTGGGACGGCGAGGCTCGACACCTCGCCGACAATTGAAGGCCGGGTTGTGACAGAAATATTTACGATGTGTTAGCTATAATTTACACTTTTATCATGGAAATAGCAGCAAGCATGCAGTCCAGCTCGGAGTTCGACCCGGAGATCTGAAAAGCTGTTCGCATGGTGTCTATGGGAAAGGGGCGCTCCACGGCGTCATAGCAACGAATGACGAGCAGGGGTCTTACCTTGTGCACTGCACAAAACCGCTCCTCGCATACACCGGCATGATACTTGCAGGGCAGGCGCCACTCTCAGCAGCTTGGGCTTAGCGGCAGAGGGGGAGGTCATGAACGACCGAACCACAACAGTGCGGGGGATCACCGTAGACTTCACGGGCGTCAGAGAAGCCGATTGATCGTTTCGCGCAACGTCGCGTTATGTGCAAAGCGCTTTCCGCTCGATTCATTTTTGTCGGTGTCGATCCGTTCGCCGAAACGGGCCGCCCCCTTGCGATCCAAGGACAAACGGCCAGGAACCGAGGCAACGGAAATCTTAACGACGTAGAAACAGACGATGCGACTGCCTGGATCGATCAGCATTAACCGAGATATCGAGGAATTGGCCGAGGAACTCGCCTCGCGCTGGGCGCCGTTCTTCGTGCCGAAGGATTGGCGCGAACGTCTCGATCTCCTGAAAGAGTTGCATGAGCAGCTGCAGGAAGACATCGGCGATATGGACGTTTACTGCGCGATCTCTCCGATCCTCATTCGCAAATTGATTGAAAAAATGGCCGAGGGACCCGTAACCTCGATCGAGCAGGTGCACATCTACGCCAATTCGGCTGCGGAGGAACATCGCCGCGCCGCCGGCGAGTGGCTCGCTCAACATCGGGGCGGCTAATCGCTCGCCAAGACCTGATTTAACGGTAGTGGACGGCCGCGCGTCGATCGGACGTGAACCGTCCATGGCCATCGTTTCCCGCGACCCGCATATCGCCGCCGGTTCTATTTCCCGCATTCCGCGCGAACAACAAAGGAACGCGCCTGCGCCGTGATCTGGTTGGCGTTGATGACGTCGCCGCGATTTTCCACGCGATAGCAGGCTTCGCTATTCCCTCGATATCAAAGTTGCGGCAAGGCCTATGAGGTCGGAATCGACGCAATGACCGGAAAGTGCTGGGAAACAAGCCAGAAGGAAAGAACCCTGACTAAAATCGCCACGGACGTAAAAGTGAGCATCGCTCAGGCCCGGGCAATCGCTCTGAAGGCGCATCCGGGGAATATCGCTGACGTAGAACTGGAGCGTGAAGCCGGAGGAACCGGCCTTAATTATTCATTCAACATCAAGCGCGACACCATCACACAAGAGGTCGGCGTTGATGCCAGAACGGGCGCGTATTGGAGAATGCCAAAGACGGCAAGAATCCTGACAAAAAAGCGTTTGACCCAATACCGGCTGGAATCGATTCTATTTCTCGAATCGAATCGGCTCGATCCCGCACCCGAAGAAGGATTGTCGTATGAATGACGCCCGAGCCATCACATTGAGCAAAGTGCCAGAAGTTACTTTGGCGTTCTGGGTTATAAAAATTCTTGCGACGACACTGGGAGAAACGGGCGGCGACGCGGTGACGATGTCGATGAATCTGGGCTACGCGATCGGCAGCATCATCTTTATCGGCATCTTTGGCGTCGCCGTCGCCGCCCAAATTCCCGCGAAATCGTTCCACCCGTTCCTGTACTGGGCCGCGATCATCGCGACCACGACGGTGGGCACGACGATGGCTGATTTCGTGGATCGATCGCTGGACATTGGCTATCTCGGGGGATCGTCGATCCTGTTCGTGCTCCTTATGGCCGCCCTCGGTGTGTGGCGCTGGTCAGAGGGTTCCATTTCGGTCAACACAGTCGCCACGCCCAAGGTCGAGATGTTCTACTGGGGGGCGATCCTGTTTTCCCAAACCCTGGGCACAGCGCTCGGCGATTGGATGGCCGACACGAATGGGCTCGGCTACGAAGGCGGCGCGATCGTCTTCACCGCGGGCCTGGTGGCTGTCGCGGCGGCATATTTCTACACAAACGTCTCGAGCACCATCCTGTTCTGGAGCGCTTTCATCCTCACGCGGCCGCTGGGTGCCACGCTGGGCGATTTGCTCGACAAGCCCCTGGCCAACGGCGGGCTGGCATTGAGCCGCTACTACGCCTCGGCAATTCTCGCCGGATTGATCGTCGTCCTCATCCTGATCCTTCCGAAAAAGGCCGGCAAACATCCGGGGCAGAGCCAGAAGGTCTTATGAGTGCGCGCGAGGCTAGGTGGCCGCATATATGGTGGTCAGATAGCTGCCGTTCCCTCCTCGGACAAAAAAGAAACAGCCGGACCATTCCTGATCCGGCTGTTCCTAAGAGGTTTCTCATCCCGGGCCGAGGGGCTAGTCTCAGCCCAGTGGCGCTGGAACTGCCGTCGAACGAGGCAGTGCGCGCCGCTGTCGAGGGGGGCGCCGGTGCGACCGCCATCTCTGAACTGGTTGCCGAATGCGGTCTGCGGTCCGGCACACTCGCGCGGGTCAAGTTCCGCTTGCCGGAACGAACCTTCCGTGTACTGCGCCACCGTGAGCGCTATCGCTCGAAGGCAGCGGACGCGTTCATGACTTTGGTGGGAAAGACCGCATAGAACTGGATTCGACAGGGCAGACCACAAACGGAACAAAGGTGTACAATCTCTCGCCGCGTATGGCCCGGAAAGGATTGCGCAGATGATTAGCAAAATTCTCGTAGCTATCGATGGGTCACGACCGGCCGAAAGAGCCGTTGCTCTAGCTAGCGACATCGCGCAAAAGTACGGCGCGAAAGCTCTCCTGCTTTACGTGGTGACAGAGGCGGCTGGCACGAATATCCCCGAACATATGCGGATCTCCGCCGAAATGGAAAACGTCAGGGTGACAACGGCTGGTCTGCTCCGGGGCATTGGCCAAGAGATCCTGAAAGAAGCACAGGATATTGCGCGCGGCCACGGAGTCGAGCAGGTGGAGGCGTTGATCGAGATCGGTGATCCGGCGCAAAGAATCATCGCCGCAGCCAAGGATCGCAATGTAGATCTAATCGCAATAGGCCAGCGGGGGCTTGGTGACGCGGCGGCCCTGCTTTTGGGCAGCGTGTCACACAAGGTCGTCCAGCTCGCCGAGTGCCCGTGCCTTACCGTTAAGTAGCGTACCGCGCACCATTTCTGGTTCAGACCGTAGATCGCTCGAGGTCTTACCTCAGAACGGTTGTCTCAAAAAATAAGAACGACGGCATCCAAAAACATGACCAGAACGCGGATCTACCACCGCGTAGCGCGGCTTTACGATCTGCTAGACCTGGCTTTCGAGTACGGGCGGTACCGACCGATCCGGTCTGTGTTGTTCGAGGGCGTGCACGGGAGGATTCTCGACGCGGGCGTCGGGACGGGACGGAATATGCCCTTCTATCCGCCGAACGCCGAGGTAATCGGGATCGACTTGAGCTTGGCGATGTTGGCCCGGGCTCGAAGACGCATGGCGAGTTTGGGCGTCACGGCTGAGCTCCGCTTAATGGACGTGACGGCAACTGACTTCCCAACCGGTCATTTCGACTACGTAATTGCCACCTTTCTTTTCTGCGTCTTGGACGACCAAGATCAGCTGCCGGCGCTGCGCGAGCTGCGAAGAGTTTGCAAACCGGACGGTGAAATACGTATCGTCGAGTACGTCTTTTCACGTGATCCGTTAAGACGTTTTGTAATGCGTCTTTGGGCGCCGTGGGTCCGCCTAATATACGGCGCCACCTTCGACCGACATACCGAGCGCTATATAGAAGCCGCCGATCTTACGCTTGTCGAAGAGCGGTTCTTGTTTAAAGACATCATCAAGCTATTTGTCCTACGTCCGCGGCAATGAGCCAAGTCCGCCGCAAAAGCGCTCACTTTTGGCAAAGGATAAATCGCCTGAAGTGCGGCGTGGACACCATTTCGTTGGTTGTGGGACTCGCAACCATCTTAATTTGCTCATCTTGGCAGAGGTGCAGGCACTCATTGTGCCAGCGGACGCCAGCGGTGGAAATACTTAGGAAGGTCCGGGGGCTGAGTTCAGCCCACAGATGACCCAGTTGCCGCTGCATCCGTGGATGGGTGCGTTTACGAGTTGCGATCCGCGAGTGGAGTGCTCGGCCGGGCGCGAGGCGAGTTTTGAGTGAGCTATGCACGAAAGTTGGTGACGGCGTGAGGGGGTAAGGCGGCGTATCGTGGGGGTATTCGACGCCTCCACCTCTCCACTGAAGGACTGATACGCCGTGACCGACACTAACGTTTTCAAGCTTTCCCAGCCAGGGATTTTCACCGATCTGCTCACCGAAGTTTTGCGGGTCTTCTGCACTGACTGTGACTCCTAAACCTTATTTGCCCAGTCTGCGCGAGACAATCGCGTGACGCATTCGAATTGGATTCCCGCCATCAGGGAACCGATGAGGGAGGCGCGTACAATGACGTTCGTGGTGGGACACTTTCGCTGGAAAGGGAAAGCCTAATAACGCTATGGGAAGATTCAGTGTCCCACTTTTTTGTAACCCATTGGTTTTTATAGCTTGAATGATTCCGCCCCTGGGCACCAGTTCCAAAATACCAAATATTGTCAATGTGTTAGGCCGGTGTCCCACGCTGGATACCATCACCTGCTCGCAAATGGCGCTTTAGCAAACGTCCGAGCCCCGATCCGCTTGAAAAATGTACTGTACAGCATATGTAGTGAGAGACATAATAACGATATGAAGCTGGGACGTTGATTTACACGATGATTTTGTCCCGGAGTATACGGAACTGCCCCAAGTGGTGCAGGACGAATTGCTGGCTCACATCGAAGTGTTGGAACAGATTGGTCCGCAGCTGGGCCGGCCGCGCGTCGATACGCTCAATGGCTCACGCTACACAAATATGAAGGAGCTACGATTTAATGCTGCTAATGGCGTCTGGCGCTTCGCATTCGCCTTTGACCCGGAGCGAACGGCCATCATTTTATGTGGCGGTGACAAGTCGGGCGGCAACGAAAGACGATTTTACGCACAGCTGATCGCAAAGGCAGATGCTCGTTTCGATGCGCATTTGACTCGCATCAAACAGCAGAAGGACAAGACGAAGGAAAGGAAGTAGGGGTATGAAGAACATCGATCACATCAGAAAGGGGCTAGCGCCCGAACGGCGCGGCAAAATCAAAGCCCGTGCGGCCGAGATTATCGCCGAGGAAATGTCGTTGCGCGAGCTGCGCCAGGCCCACCAGAAAACGCAAGTTGTCTTGGCTAAGGAACTCGGCATTACCCAAGATGGCGTTTCGCGAACTCGAAAAAAGATCGGACTTGCTGCTTTCGACACTACAGAAATTCGTTAGGCGTCTGGGTGGCCAGCTAACACTTGTTGCCGAGTTCCCAAACCGGCCCCCGGTTGTTCTTACGGGCCTTACAGCGCTCGAAAGCGACAAACCCGCCAAACGCACATAGGGTGCCTGCGGCTATTTGGCTGTCCAACTCTAAAGGTGGAAGTGCAGGGCGTAGTCCCGGATTGTCCGCTCTTGAGCAAAAAGTGAGAAAGTTTGGTAGCCCTCGTTTTTAAGACGGAATCAGTGGGACACTTTCCCTGGAAAGTCTAATAACGCTGTGAGAAGATTTAGTGTCCCACTTTTTTGTAAGCTATTGGTTTTTATAACTGGAAGAATCCCGCCCCTGTGTGAAGCGGCGTGGAGTTTGACCCCCGATCGGCTTTGAAGGTTGACCTCACTACGGGTTCTTTAAGCTATTTGGCGAACTCAGAAATTTCACCGTTTGTCGGGGTCCCAATTGGACGCCGAAAGGGGTTAAAGTTCGGCGCCGGATCACAGACATGGCGCAACCTCTTGCCGAGTGTCCGCGCCTCCTTCGCGAAGATCGGGACCCTTCAGGGCTATCAGTAATATTGCGGCAGAATGGCGGGGGCGGTTGCTCCCGGAACTGCTGCGCCGTAACTGGCGGGCATGGCCGCGATGGAGACCGCACCGGGTGCCATCGGTACGGCAGACGGCAATGCAGCCGTCGCCGGGATGGGCCGCGGGATTGAGGCCGGCGTCGGACGCGCTGCGGCAACTTGCATCGTCCTTTCCTTGACCGGCCTATCGGCGTTGCGATCGGCAAGTGTGCTGGCGATCGGGCCCATCGAATGCTGCTGCAGGCTCGGGCGATTGGCCGCCGGGCGAGCAGACGCAAGTTCGGAAATGCCTTGGAAGTCGCTGGCGGTTCTTGGCGACCCCGGCTTCTCGCAGATGTGCCGGTCTTTGCTCAACGACCCCTCGAGAACGCGGCAATCATATCCGGTCGCAAGGTCGAGGGCGTGATCGCCCAGTCCCTTTCCGCTTGCCAGCGTCGATATGGCGGATCCAGCCGTGCTCACTTCATTGAGTGTGATGCCGGCAAATAACGGGACAGCGCAACCAGAGAGGGCGAAAGCGAAAGCGGCGACGCTGCCGCGCCAAAGACACGAAATTATTTTTTGCATTATCCCCTGTTTGACGCGCAGATGCGTCAATCCCAAATTGAAATTGTTGTTTGCCGCTATATGGTCCATCTCGGCTGCGTTTCAATGCGCAGCCAATTGCGACTGAAAAGCGGTGACATCGCGGTTGATCCAGCAACTGGCTTGCATTCGCGTTGACGTGTTTAAATCGACGGCGCAGTCAGTTAAAGCGACTGCGATCCATTCTAGGTTGCGAGGCGGCTGTTCCGGATTCTGAAATTCAAGGATTGCCATGCGAGTGGCGGCGCGCCCGCGAGTTGCGATCCCGGAGCCAGATGATGCCGCGGCGCCAAATGGGACGAAGTCAAATAAGGCACCGACAAATCTGAGAGTCAGGCAAAATCATAAGACTGGTAGCGCCGCGTTCCAATGACCCCTTGTGGCACCTCACTGACGATGGAGTTCGCTCGCCGCTAGTCCGGTGTCAGGCTGTTGACGGACGTGGATTTGCCCGCGAGCGACTTCGCACTTTGACCCAATCCGGACCTCGTTGATTCGTCTCAATGCATATAGCCGTGCATCGGTGATCCCGCGATAGTGTATGGGAACGACAACAACGAGGCAGGCAGGTGCTGATGTCGCTCACCATACCGGACAGAGCATGCCTCGACGAGCCAGCCCGCTCATCCCGGCGACCAACGAGCACCCTTTCGCGGCTGGAACTCTCGCACGCTTCCGCAGCTACTCGACGAAGCAACGCGACGGCACGTGCGGTCGCCGGGGAAAGGCGGCACTTTGTGGGGCCGCCTTTCTCACGGGCCGGCGACGTGTCCGTGCACTATCGGGACCGGTCACCTGGCTGCTGCGGAAGCCGTCCTAACGGGCGGGACGATAGGATTTGGCTAGGGTCGCAGCCTTCGTCATGGCTGCTACGGCTTGCGCGCCGGTCATCAACGCCGTCGTCTTGCCGGCTCTGGCCGCGCCGCCCGCGGCAACCGAGAGTGCGAGCGCTGACATGCTTTCAGCATCCGGCATGTCGGCGATGAGAATGCCGTCATACTCGCCGAAGCAGTACCAGGCGCCGACGAATTTCCCTCCAGCGGCCTCACACAGGCTGCGGCCCACGGTCTCCATACGGCTCTTCGGCTTCTTGAGCTGGACGGCCCAAGATTCGGGCGTGTAGGCCACTTGATACATGAAAAGCGCCATTTTTGCCTCCGTTGTTGATCCATGCCAGGTCGGCGAGCCCGCGCCGCTTCACGCGGCCGTGCCGCCGCGACTACAATATTATAGCACCGATTTGCTATGTTGCAGTGCCAGCCAGGCATGGGCCTCGCGCCCGTGTCCGCTGTCTCTCGCATTCGGAAGGATACCCCATGCCGTCGCGCTCTTGATGGGGTCTACCACGATGTCGAATTGCTTCGATCGTGAGCGTGAATATCTTGTGATCGATCGCGAAAAATATGCTGCTTGGTGGCAGCGCCCCACAATGCGGGAGCACCCGTGTTTTAGGCGACACATTTGTCCGGAAGTGGCACGAAACCGAAGTGCCGCCTGCTGCGAGTGACAGCCGCTTACGGTTCCACAGCAGACTTTGGCAAGCTACGCCAAGACGCGTTTATGGGTTCACGGCCTAATCAATTATCGTTTGCTAAGCCGACCAGTGCGTGCTGTCCGAATTAGGACAATCTTATCCTGGGGCTAGGACACTTGCTGCAATTCGACCCCAGCTGATATAAACTATGACCTGGTACATGGAGTTGGGGACCTGTGACCATAGCGGCGTGCTATCTGTCGCCAGAAGGCGTCGTGCTCGGCGCCGACAGTGCCTCTACATATACGTTTCCTAGTGGCTCCCATCATTTCAACTACGGCCAAAAGCTGTTTGAGATTGGTGCTGCAGGAACAGGAACACTCGGCATAGTCACATGGGGGTTGGCCGCCTTTTCATTTGGCAGCTATCGAACGCTTGCTGCTCTTCTTGCAGATAACCTACGAGCAACTTCCGCCCCTAGCGTCTTGGATGTAGCCAATCGCTGGGCAGACCAAGTGTGGTCGATTTACTCCGTATCTTTGGCTAATGAAATCGCGACTCTTAAGTTGTTGGATGCCAAATTGCCTTTTGCCTTTGACTTAGCAGCACCTGCGCTTGATCCCAGAAGAAGGACTATCCAGGAAGAATTTTATTTTACAGAGCTTAAGGACAGGCTCGTGGCTGGCTTCTGCATTGGCGGTTATGTGCTGCCAGATCGAATCCCTGCGGCCTTCGAAATTATCTTCGATCCTTTGCGCGGGAAACCGACGCCACATCAACTTCCTCCAGCCCAGTCTTTCTGGGGCGTCCCAGCGATGATAACAAGGTTGATAAACGGATGCGGCGATGAAGTGCGCAGCGCCATCCTCGCGTCGAAAAAATGGTTAGGAACTCCGCAAGAGTTTGATGCCATCGTCGCACCCTATAAGCTGGTTCATCCGCCAACGGTGCCAATACGAGAAGCAATTGACTTCACACATGCGGCATTACTCACAACGATCAAAGCAATGAAGTTTTCTCTAAATCCTCGACTTTGTGGAGGACCGATCGAAATAGCCGTTATCAGGACTGATCGGCCGTTTCATTGGGTTCAACACCAGGACTGGGATGCGGCCATCAAGGAGTTCGAACCATGACGGAAAATTCCTCTGACCGTAAGAAGCAAGAGGAAGCAGCTGGTCTTATCGCGGCGACTGAGGACCTTCGGAAGGTGCAAGAACTGCGAAGACTACTCGGTGATCCCAGAGTGAGAGTGGAAGTGCCAGTGTCCGGAGGTTCGGCTGAGAAACCGGATTTGCCCATCGCGAAACGGTACAAAGTGGGATGACAGCGGAAGGAGGCCCTTGCCATCGCAAAAGCACCGCTCTGCCACCACTCTTCTTTGCCGCGCGAAAACCGCGTCGGAATCCCAGCCCTTGAAAAATTCCTTCATATCGTCACCGCGGCGGTAGCCACGATGAGGTCGACGATTTATTGCGTCGTGCAGGCCATCTTTCCATTTCCGAGCGGCAGGCAGGTGGTAGCGCTCGGAGGGTGGCCGGGTACCAAGGTCGTGCAGCGCGTCCCACCATTGCCGAAAGGCAAGCACGAAGTTTGCGGCGTGAGCTGTGTTACCTTTGAACGATTAGGTAGCGTCGGGGTGTTGGCGGTTTGACACGCCGCGGGCGGCGGCGGCCCGGCGCGATTGAGATAATTATTCAGAGCGTTGCGACACATCTGTTGCATGCCGGCTTGCTGGTTTCCGAGATATGCCCCAGGACCGATTGTGCCAAAGGCTGCATCGCCGGCGTATGCAGAGATCGAGGTGCTTAAAATCGCGATGATGGTCACTAACAAGCTGCGCTTGAACTTTGCCATAGGGTTGCCCACCGCTTGCCCCTCCGCTTCGCCAGCCGGACACCGGTTCACGCTGGCGAGGTTCTTTATTGATGGAGCCCTGCGCTTAACCAAGGTTGTGGCGCTCGGGGGCGATGTTACGAAGTCTCTTGCGGGACTGGCAGTGCGCGGCCGCACGGAAGCTCTACGATTTCCGTCCAGTATTTGCCAAATGCACGGATGACTTCGAGCAATCCCTCGAACGTTACTGGCTTGGTGATGAAGGAACTTGCGCCGAGGTCATACGTGTGCCGAATATCGTTTTCAGCACGTGAGGTCGTGAAGATCACGACCGGAATGCGCCTGAGGTTCCGATTCCTCTTAATCTCCGCCAGCGCCTCGCGGCCATCCATTCTCGGCATATTGAGGTCAAGGAGAATCAGTCCCGGATAGGGCGCACCTTTGCCGCGCTGAGCCAGGTAATCGAGCAGCTCTTCCCCGTTTTCGACAAAATCGAGGCCGCAGGCGGGGTACGTTTCCGCGAACGCATCCTTGACCAGCATGCGGTCGTCGCGATCGTCATCGGCCATTACGATAGTGACCGCCTTGGTGGTGCGTTCGATGGTTCCCACGGATTCCGACCATCCCCCAAGGGTTTTCGGCCGGCGCCCAAGTCGCAGGCCCACTGCTGCTTGCTATGATTATCCCCGGTAACGGTAAAGATGGCCTTAAGGCCGCAGCCTATCGGAAGCCCAGACGGGTCGGTAGTAGGTCAGCTTGAAATCAAGCCATCTTGATGATTAAGCAGTTCTGTGATCCGTGTCATATTCGGATTATGAATTTACGCATTTCAATCATTTTCGCCGTCGCCGTTGTTGCAGTGGTAATCCTTATCGCCTTGCGAGGGGGATATCATTCGATAGGCCATCAATCGATCGGATTAATTCATCTTGATCGATGGACGGGATCAGCCGTTGTGTGTGAGCCTGGACTGAAGACATCTACGGCGGGCTTCCCGGAAATTCGTCGAGGCGATCACATAATCTGCACTGCCCGATGACCGCCAAGCGCCTAAAACGGCTCCGCTTGCTTTGCGCTTGCAGAGGCAAAATCTGTTGATGCAGTGAAGGACATCCGCGACCAAGCCACTGCTTTAGCCGCCTACGCCCGCCAAGCGAAGAACCGCCAGTTAGAGGTAGATGCCGCCGAAATCCGCGTGAGAGCCGAGCGGCGGCTGGGTGGCCTGACGGATTTTTGTACCAGCGGAAATAACTCTGATCCGAAATCCCAGCCTCCCGGCATGCCACCGACACCGATTTCCCTTGCGCCGTCGCTACTTCGATCTGCCGCAGCAGCGTCACGATCTGCTCCGGGCTGAACCTCTTCTTCGCCATGACCAAGCTCCTTTCCAAGCCAGTTTCTATCAAACCGCTTGGTACAAAAAGGCCCGGTCAGGTCAGCTGGCGCAGGAGGCGGAAAACTCTCGCCCTCTGATCAAAACACCTGATCGGATTTCGGAGAGACCGCCGCAGTTGGCGGTCTTTCTGTATGTGCTGTTTGCTGCGATGCGATGGTCGCTAATTGGCACATTTCGTCCGTTCTGATCGCTCTTCCGAAATGTCCGAATGGTGGTGTTAAACGGACCTGCAGGAAAGGGACGCCGCCGGTCTCAAAATGGCTAGTTTCAGCCGGATCTATAGCCGAGTTCGAAGCGGATTCGTCGGTCTTCCGTGTTAATGACGCAAAACCGGTGGGACACTTTCCCCGGAAAGCCTAATAACGCCACGGGAAGATTCAGTGTCCCACTTTTTTGTAACCCACTGATTTTTATGACTTGAAGAATCCCGCCCCTCGGCACCAGACCATCAAGAATAACGTTTTATTTTCATTTAGTTAGATCGAAGAATTTCGCCCACATCCAGAACCGGAATCCAATCACTTCGTTGTCGAACGCTGCCTCGCCTCGCGAGTCGAATCGGCCGATGCGATGTTTCTCGTTCGCATAAGTGCCTGAAGAGATTTTGCCAGGTCCATGGGCTGCAGCGGCTTTGCAAGAAAAGCGTCGGCGCCGTTTGCTGCTCCCTTATGGGCGGCAGAGGGGCTGCAATAGCCACTGCAGAGGATGCAAACCGTTTCGGGGCGTAGCGTCTTAACTTGTGCTATCAGCTCGCTGCCCGTCATGCCCGGCATGGTTTGATCGGTGACAACCGCATCCCAAAGCGATGGGTCCTCGTTAAAAATGCGAATTGCTTCGTTGGGATCATGACAGATGGCGGTTTCATATCCTAGCCGCTCGAGGGCGATCTGCACCATGTCGCCGAAGTCGATATCATCGTCGACAACCAAAATCCGGCCTCGCCAAGCCACCAGTTCGGACACCGCGTCCAATGAAACAACGCCAGGCTTCTCACCAGCCGAACTCATAGGGATATAGATTTCAAAGGTTGTGCCTTGGCCCGGACGCGTTGTCATGGCAAGGACGCCGTCGAGGGACAGCGTCGCGGATTGGATGATGAAAAGGCCGAGCCCATTCCCGATTCCCTCCGGCTTGGTCGTGAAAAATGGCTCGAAACATTTCTCAACGATGTCCCGCGTCATTCCGCTGCCGGTATCGGAAACCCGGATGACGGCTGCCTCGACGCCATCTCGCCAGTGCCCAACGATGTATTTTATGGACCCATCTGGCTGATCAAGAATTTGCCCCAGCTCAGCTGCGGGCGGCACATTCGAAGCGTTCCGTTTTTCAATCTCGATCCGCAATTCGCCCGGTCGGCCCAAAAGCGCATCGCTTCCATTGACGCACAAATTGACCACGATTTGCGCCAGCTGAGTCCAGTTGGCGAGCACCACCGAATCCTTGGCCCGGTTGGAAAGTGTCAGTTTCGTCGTCGCGGGAAGTATCGCTTGGAGAAGGGTCGCCGTCTCGCCAACGACATCCGCAAGTAAAACCGGCTCGCGTTGAACGTTCTCGCGCCTTGAATAGGTCAATAGCTGCTCGATCAGCTGGCGCGCACGGCTGGATGCGGCCAATATTCGCTGTCCGAACGATTCGATCTGCGATCGCTTCGGCGCGTCCTCAACTATGAACTGCGCATAGCCGGAGATGGCTCCAATCACGTTGTTGAAGTCATGGGCGATGCCACCGGCAAGTTTGCCGACCAGTTCCATCTTCTGAGACTGCTCCAGAGAGCGCTCGAGCTTCTTCAAATCCGTGATGTCGATGACGGTCAGGCCGGTCATGGTCACGTTGTCATTCGGATCGACAACGGGAAATCGCGAAAGAATGATATCGCGCCGCGGCCCGCCTTTGGGAAACACCACCATTTCCTGGGACACGACCTTATGTTCGGATCGCACGACTTCTTCATCGCGCCTGGCCTGTTCCAGCTGCTCCGGCGAGAATCCCGCGCGCGGGCCGTGCTCCCCCAGGCTGCTCCGCGTAAGTTCGTCGGGCGATAATCCATACCGGTCGGAGATATGCTTGTTCACCGCGATGTAGCGTCCGTCGAGATCTTTGAGGATGATGCCGACCGGCATGTTGTCGAGCATGGCGCGAGACAGGGTTTTTTCATGTCGCAAGAGATCTCCTATCCGCACGGCTTCGCCTTCGCGGCGGCGCATGATGATGAACAATACAGTCGCAAGTCCCGCAAGATTTATTCCGAGGTGCAGCGAGGTCAGCACGATCTTGATTGAATCTGAGCTCACCAAACTTATGGCGACTCGATTGAGGCCGAGGATCAGGATCAAGATGCCAAGAAACCGGACGGCATAGCGGTTATCCGGTCTTTTGGCCGTCAGAAGGATGAACGCAATCGGCAAGAAAAGGGCGACGATGATGGTATCGATGTCGAAATCCACCCCAGAGCATGCCGTGGCCGGTGGCGCGAAGCGATACCGCCGCTACCGCGACCAATGCGGCCACGGTCGCGATCAGCTGAAGTGGGGGCTTTCGGCCGACGGTGTAAAGATTCGCGATCCAGGCCAAAGAAAGGACGCAAACCTGAAGCACATCGTTGAGAAACGCCGCAGGAACCGAGCCGCCTTGTGTAATGACCGCAAGGCCAAACCGGGCCGACTGGAGAATAGTGCCGGCGCCGAAGGCGAGCGCCACGTAATCGGTAGGCTTCAACCGCCATAGGACCAGCATCGTCAACCCCATGACGAGGAGGGAAACGGCCGTCATAAGCCAAAGGCTGTCCATTACGTCGATCATGGGGACCCACCTATATCCAAGAGCGTGAGAGTAGACGCGTTCCAGGGGAGAGTCGCGCTTCGCCTCGTATGTTGCAGATATACATAGGTTTAAGCTTGGGATTATACTTTCGTTTAATTACTTTTGCTTAAGCCGATCAAGAGCCGGGAGCGTTCCGCTAGGGGATGGCCGAGACCCAATATCGATCGGTTCTGATCGCTGACGACCACCCGCTGTTCCGGGAGGCGATGGCGGGGCTTATTGCCCGCGATCCGGAATTTCGCGTGGCGGCCATCGCCAATAATTTCACCGAAGCCTGCGCCGCACTGCAATCGACGGGTGCGCCGATCGCTGTCATCGATATGCATATGCCGGATATGTCGTGGCGCGAAGGGCTGGCGCGTCTAAAACAAATCTCTCCATCGCTCATTGTCGTTGCGGTGTCCGGGGATATGGACGCCGCGCTCGTTCGCGCCGCAATGGAGGCGGGGATAAAAGGCTATGTTCCGAAGGCTTTTGCCGCCGAATCGATCATGGCGGCCCTTCGCCTGGTGGTGACCGGCGTTCCCTACGTTCCGCCGGATCTTCTCGCCAACGCGCCGGCGGGAGAACCTGCCGCTGCCACGCGCGTCGATCGGGCGCTAACACCCCGCGAAAGTGAAGTGCTGAAGATGATGGTAAAAGGCGCGACCCATAAGGAAATTGCGCGCGCTCTTGATCTGGCTGAAATCACCGTCAAGCTGCACGTGAAGCGGATCGTCGAGAAGCTCAACGCGAAGAATCGTTCCGAAGCCATCGCCAAAGCCGTCCGCGACGGCTTGGCATCCCTAGACTAGCGCTCGGCGGAAGATCGGCCCCTCCGCATCTTGCGGCGGGCTATCCGTTTCGATCCCCCTTTATCCCGAGCGATAATATACCTGGGCAGCCGAGACAACGCGCTCCGACTGCGTCATATGTGGCGGTGTAACGCAACAATGCGAGCCGCCCATGTTCAGCGCCCTCATCGTCGACGACGATCCAATATTCGGCGAATTTCTTGCCGCCCTTATTCAGCGGCATGGAATCGTTCCCGAACTGGTCCGAAGTGGCGAAGCAGCTCTCAAAGCGCTTGCCGTGCGGGCCTTCAACCTCGTCATCACCGATCTGGTCATGCCGGACATGGACGGCATTGAGCTGGTTCGCGCTATCAGAGAAGAAAACAAGGACCTGCCGATCATCGTCATCACCGGCTCAGCTCGCCGCTTCCGCGACATCATGGGCCGTGCGTTGCTTTGCTTCGGCGCGAATTTTGTATTTCCGAAGCCGATCAACCACGCGCTCATCGGCGAAGCCGCCCTGAATCTTTGCCGCGGGACGGTGATACGACAATTCTCCGCAATGTCTAATGAAACTCTGTGAGGCCGTCATGCCAAACGATCTCGAACGCCGGATTCTTATTATTGAAGACAACCTCGAAATATGCCGGCTGTTTGCCCGGATGATCGAAACTCTTGGTTATCGGCCGATGCTTGCCTCATCGGGTCTTGCCGGGATCGAGATTTTGGAATCGCAGCCGATCTCCCTGCTCATCGTCGATCTCATCATGCCGGAAATGAGTGGGTGGGAGGTCATCCGGCACGTTCGGGCGAAGAACCTTTGCGGGCCGGTCATCGCCATCTCCGGCAGCATCGAACTGACGCCGGGCGATTGCAAAGACCCGTTGCAAGCCGCGCTCGATGCCGGCGCCGACTACGCCCTGCGGAAGCCATTCTCGATGCACGACTTTCAGGTCCTTGTCAGGACATGCCTACGCGAGAATCCCGCGAAGACCGCTCGTTGCAGCTCGCTCTTAGATCTAGCGATCTCGCTAGCGCGCCGCGGGACCTTTGACCTCCGCCGCATCAGCCCATTTTTACTGCATCATTCATTCAGGGGGTACATCCATGAAAAAGCTTAATGATCTTTCAATCCGGGTGAAAGTTATCGCGGCTTTTGCCTTTCTGCTGACGATTGCCACGGCGCTGGGCGTGTTTTCGATCCAAAGATTGGCGGCGGTGAATGACGGAGCCGTCGAAATCCAGACCAATTGGCTTGAAGGCACGAAATTGCTGGGCCGGTACGGCCGCACGACGATGCGTTACCGCCAGCTCGAGGCGGCTCAAATTATGTCGCAGACCGCCGACGAGATGGCCAAGGAAGAAGAAACGATGCGAAGCGTCATCGAAGACACCGACAAGACCTGGCAGGCCTACATGGCTACGGCGGACACTGATGAAGAAAGGGCTTTGGCCTCGACTGTCGCGGCCGGATGGCAGAATTATCTCGCCGCCAGCAAGGAACTTCTCGCCAAATCAGGGCAAATGGACAAAGGCGCCGCGCTCGCCGCCTATAAGGGCGAGATGCGCACCGCCTTCAACAAATTCCACGATGTGCTGGACAAGGATTTCGAATTCCAGAGCGAAGGGACGGCCAAGGAGGTTGCGAAAAATCACGACCTCTACGCTTCCTCACGTGCCATGATTTTCGGCGGCCTCGCGCTGTCGCTCATTCTCTGTGTCGCCGCCGGCGCTATGGTCGTCATCGGCGTCTCGATGCCGATCGATCGTATCACCAGCTCCATGACTTGTTTGGCGGCGCATGATCTCTCGGTGGTTATCGAGGGCACAGGCCGTGGCGATGAAATCGGCCGGATGGCCGCCGCGGTGCAGGTTTTCAAGGATAGCATGGTTCGGGCGGATGCGTTGGCGGCGGAGCAGCAGGCCGAGCAAGTCCGAAAGGAGGAGCGACAGAAAGTCGTCGAAAACCATATCAGCACGTTCGAGGAGCAGGCCCGGTCGGCGATTGAGGCCTTGTCGGCAGCATCCACGGAACTCGACCGCACTGCGCAGTCGATGGCTGCTTCGGCCGAACAATCGACGCGGCAAGCGACTGCAGTGGCAGCGGCTTCCGAACAGGCGTCATCCAATGTGCAAACGGTAGCCAGTGCCACCCAGGAGCTGTCGTCCTCCATCTCGGAGATCGGCCGTCAAGTGGCGCAATCGAGCCAGATGACCAGCCAGGCCGTTACCGAAGCCAAGAAGACCAATTCCCAAATCAAGGGTTTGGCGGAGGCCGCTCAGAAGATCGGTGACGTGGTGCAGCTGATCACCGACATCGCCGGTCAGACCAATCTTTTGGCTCTCAATGCAACTATTGAAGCGGCTCGCGCGGGCGAGGCTGGCAAGGGATTCGCAGTAGTGGCGAGCGAAGTGAAATCACTCGCCAACCAGACGGCGAAAGCCACCGATGAAATCTCGGCAAAGATCACCGAAATCCAGCAGGCCACCGGCCAGTCGGTGCAATCCATCGAGGGCATTGGGACGGTGATCGCGCAAATCAACCAGACCGCAACCGGCATCGCGTCGGCAGTCGAGGAACAAGATGCGGCAACACAGGAGATCGCCCGCAACGTCCAACAGGCTGCGGCCGGCACTGATGAGGTTACATCGAACATCGCAGGCGTGACACAGGCGGCACAGGCAACAGGGGCAGCAGCGGCGCAGGTTCAGACCGCGGCAGCAGAGTTGGCACGGGGGGCCGAGACGCTGCGTACCGACATCGATCGCTTCTTCGCCAATATCCGTGCGGCTTAATCCCCGAGCTCATGGATAAGGGGCCGGCCTTCGGGCCGGCCCCGCCCCGTTGCAACCAGCGGGGTGACATGCACGAGGAGTTCTTGTGCTTTGATCGGAAGCGACAATTCAAGACCGCAAAACCCGGGTGCGCGATTGGGGTCGGGTTTGGTTGTTTGATCCTCGAGCCGGTGGGACACTTTCCCGGAAAACCTCAGAAAGCTATGGGAAGTTTGAGTGTCCCACTTCTTTGTAAGCCATTGATTTATCACGCTTGTTGGATCCCGCCCCTGGGCACCAAAGTCTTTTTTCGGGCCAAATATTTCAATGGGTTAGAACGCGATTTTGTCCCACCTCGAAATCCTGGATACCACCACCTGCTCGGAAACAGTATTTCATGGTGGTTGAAACCAGCCGTAACACCGCGGCAATTTCACAAAGCGAGTCGGTTGCTGGCGTCACCAAGATTCGCCTATAGCTCATCTCGCCCCGCTGGTTACCACTGCGGAGTGTTCTTTGTTTGACTCGCTAGACACACAAGGCGCCACCGATGACCCGTGGCTGGGTCGTTGCAGAGCCGGAAAACCTCCGCTCAAAACGGCTCAGATCTTTTTAGGCTGACGCCAACGAACGGTAAATCAAGCGCTGCGGCGCGTCGATGCGCGGTCAAGATTCGATTTGATAAGCCGCAGTTTTCCCATTTTTCGCTCATCGCGCTCAATCTCGCCAACAATCTTGATGTGCAGTGCGGGGCAAACTGCGCCAAGTGAGCTTAGTTTCTGCACGAATTTATCCTCGAGCTTTCTGGCTGCCACATCGGCGGGCGCGTCATGGCGTAGGCTGATCGTGAGATGTAATCCATCGTCTTCCTGGATGATCTGATACTGTTTGATCTCCGTGATCTCGGCAATTGGGCTGCGCAGATTATGGGGATGAACCGGAATCTCCCCTCCCTGCAGGCGGTTTAAGTAAATGATTTCGTCGCTTCTCCCGCCGATGCTGGAAATGGTTTTGAAGGGATGCCCGCATTCGCACGGTGTATCGGAGAACGCCACGATATCGGATATTTCATAACGTATGAGAGGCTGCGTGTAGTTATAGAGATTCGTGATAAGCAGTTTGGCGCCGCTTTGCCCATCAGGCACAGGGCGATTGTTCTCGTCGACTGTCTCGGCAATAAAAAAATCTTCATTGACGTGAAGTCCATGGTGGCAGGAACAGTCGTTGGCGAGAACGAGCCCGGCTTCGGTCATCCCATACGTGTTGAATGGCGTCACCCCCCACGCCTGACGGATATTTTCCTCCATTTCCCCGGTCCTGACCTCGGCGTTGGTGCTGACGGAGCGAGGATGGATGCTCAAGCGCTTCTCGATCTGCTCGATGGCTAGCAGAGATGCAATCGAGGAATAGCTGAAAATAAAATCGGGTTGAAAATCATTAAGAGCCGCGACCATCCGGTCGATGGGCGTGCTTGGCGTCAATCTCAGAACCTTGTGGGCTCCAACATCAACACACCGGTAATAGCGGCCCGTGACATGCAATGGGCTTCCCGCGCCGATTGTTGCCATGCGCCATCTTATGGGCAAACGAGGCGCCTTGAGTCCGGCGTAATGAGATGTCCGCAAGCCGGTGGCTATCGCTATTTGCCATTCCCGCCTGTTGAACGCAAAGATTTCCGCGCAGACCGGTGCTGCCGCTGCTGGTCAAAATGCGATACTGGTCGACATAGAGGTCGTCGTGGCTAATCTCCTGCAAATGGGCCCGCAGACCGGCAAGACTCAGGCGCGGGTCGGTCACGAACCGATCGTAATTTTCCATCATGAGTGACTTATCGATCACGGGCAGATCGGTAAGGCAGAACCCGCCGCTGATCTTTATGTTGTGATAAAGCTCTCTATAAAATGCGGACTTGTGAACGGCATGGGTCACCAGGGACACCAAGCGTTCCTGCTGATGCTTTTTCAGCTCATCTCGCGTCCAGTGGCGCGCCATTGATCGCTTATGTGTTTTCCAGGCGCCGGCGAAGGCGGCAAAACGCCTTATGTTGAACATCGCTGTCTCCAAACGCTCGTTGATCGGTCCGCGCGACAGTGATCCCGGGCTCAACAACGCATGGCCGCAGCGATGACCCCCGGGACCTTGGCCCAGCTTCCGCGCTCCTCCAGCGCCGATAGCCGCCGCGCGACGGTTACAGCACTTCGGTGGCTCGGGAAATAAATGGGCTTGGGGAAGGTCGTAAGCGGGTTGCGCATGATCGCCTTCTCGATTCCCTCGAGCATCGGCGTGTTATGAACGAAACCGATGCCGCTTTGAATATCGGCGGGACTCGAACCGGGATAGGCGCCCCAAGGCGGCGTCATGAAGGCGAACCCCATGACGGGAAAGCCATTGACGCCAACCGTTCCGTATTCGAGCCGCGCAATCGCACGCTCAACGAGTGGGCCCATTGCCTTATCTTTCTGCACCTTGGGATGGACGATAAGCGTCGCGGTCAAGCTGCCCCACAGCGTTTCGTTGGCGAAGCTGACGGCTCGCTCCAGGAATTCTTCGACGTCCGTGCTTCCGACGGCGGTTTCGAACAGCACTGGGCAGAAGGACTCGCTGGAAAAAGCGGGGTCCGATGTGTTGCCGGCATCGAGGTGAGCCGCAACTGCCCAAGGAAGCCGATCCCCTTCCTGCGAGCCAGAGGTCCACAGCCCCGGCCTTCCCGCCGTATATTTACCGAATCGCTCGCGTGCTCCAGGGTAGTAGGCCGTGCGCTGAGGCGCACGCGACAGTGTCTCTTTGATTGCGGCGAGGAACGCCTCCCGTTGCGGCCAGCCTTTGGGAGTTATGACGACTTTGCCGGTGCAGCAGTAAAAGGATGACCCCATCACCAGCTGCCCCGCCACTTCTTCGGCCTGAAAGAGGAGCTCCCTGCGCCTGTAAGGGCCGGGCGCCACTATAATCGGCGAGACATTGCCAAGTTCGGCCGTCACCGGTTTCGTGACAAGCCGCTCGTTTTTGATTTTGCGCCGCTCGCGTTCCGGCCCCGGCGGACCCCACACGATCGCGTCATAAGTCCGGTCAGAGCCGGTCAAATGCACTTCGTCGACGCCCGGGTGGTTGACGAGATATTCGCCCTCTTCCGTGCCACCGTAAACGATCGAAAGAAAACCGCGAGCAATCGGCTCGGCATAAGCTTCTTCGAGATAGGGACCGAGAAAAGCGTTCACCGGATTCATCTTCACGATGCAGGCCTTGCCCTCGTTGAACATCTTGGTGACGACATCGCAAGAGACGATCGAATCGACGTTGCCGGCTCCAAGAATCAGCGCCACCCGGCCGTTATGGGGTTTTTCTTTATAGAAGCGGGCTCGCGCGGCATGCATCTCGTTTTCGCCGATGCCCTCTTGCATGCGCACATCCACGGTCACGCCGGAAAACAGCATCCCATCGATCCCATTCGCGGGAAAAACCTGCACCGAAAGGCGGCCGTCTCTCATGCGACTGACCTTGCCGATTCGCGTATTGCCGGTTCGCGCGATCGATTCCAACGATTCGATTATGAGCCGCAGATGCCGTACAACGCACGAAGGCCCGCTTGCCCATTGCTCGCCGGCCAGTTCCAGCGGCAAACCGCGAGCGTGGCAGGCGGCGGCGACGGATCGCTCGGCAATATGAAGATACCCGCGTTGCATGGACCGTGCGAGCTCGATGCGCTCCGCAAGCGACAGCGAGGCGAATCGCGGCGCTCCATCGCGCAGGCGCACAACGATCTCATCCATCTTTTTGACACCGGTCGCGCGCGGCAAGTCAGCGACGTTGGAGCGAGTCACCGAAGCTTGCGAAGTACGAAGTGCGGATTGATTTTGCATCGTTTCCTCCCCTTGTAATGGCGCCGCCGGCTTCGAAAGAGTTCGGCCGATTGGTTGCCGTCCGGCGATGCCTAATACCAAAAAGCGCGGACCGCACGAGGCTGTCCCGTGCAGTCCGTTGTTGAAGCTACTGGACGTTGGCGAGAGTCTCGGACAAGGAATGCCAGCCGGTCCAGTCGACGTGCCACTTGTCCTCGGCCGTGAAGTGACCCTCATAGGTCCCGTCGCCCTGAATGCCGGCGTAACGGCCGGTACCGTTCACGGCCGACCATTTGCCTTTGAAGCTCGTAGCCGGATGGCCGTCCTTCATGACAGTGGTGATGTTGCCGTCGTACTTGACCACCTCGCTGTCGTCACCTTTGCTGAAGATGACATAGCCATGCTGAGTGCCGGTGCCCTGCGTTAGATCGTTGATCTCGCGGGCGCTGAAGGCAAAGCCCTCGAGATATGCGGACTGGCTTGTATTGACATCGGTTCCCACCGCCTCGCTGAGCATCAGCACGTGACCGTCCCGGTCGGCAATGGGCAGCGCCTCGCGTTTGGCATAGGTCGCATCCATGCTGCCGGTGTCCTTCATATTGCCGGCAAGAGCATCGCTCGACCCAACGGCGATCAGGGCTAAGGCCGACAAGATCCGTAAGGATTGTTTGGAAACATTGCTCATGAAAATACTCCCTGTTGAACTCGTTGGGCTGCCGGGATTGGCGGCCCTTCTATGACCCCAGCCCCTTTAAGGGGGCTCTGTTTTGCCTGGTAGCCGCCAATTTTCGCCATCTTTAATGGCATCTCTTTCTGGGAAATCGTGGCGGCTACTCGTTCATGGCTTCGTAGGCCGGGAGTAAGCTTGGCGCTCCATTGAGCGTTAAAGTAGTATGTAACAGTAGATAACAACCCGCCCTCTCGGGGCGGACGTTTGGCTTATTCCGCTGACAGAGGACAGCGGTAAGGCGGGACTAGGCGTGTCATGGGTAACAAGGAAAGCATCGGCGAAGCAGGGCTACAGGCCGATTTGACTGCGGTCCGGTCTGCCGCAGATCGGATAGTCAAAAGTTCCTTGTTTGCCCACTCCGACCGCCAGCGGCGGTTCCTTCAGTTCATTGTCGACGAGACCTTGGCCGGACGCGCGGACCGGCTTAAGGGCTACACGCTCGGAATCGAGGTTTTTGGCCGAGATCACGGGTTCGATCCGGTGTCCGATCCCATCGTGCGTGTGGAAGCCGGCCGGCTGCGCGCAAAGCTTCGCGAGTATTACGACGGCGAGGGCCGGTTGGATCCCGTCCACATTGATGTGCCCAAGGGTTCCTACGCCATAACGATCCGCAGCGAAGGAGCGGTGGGAGGCGAGAAATCCGCGTGGATGCGAGAAACCGTAAGAAATTTTGAGGAAAAACCATCGGTCGTAGTGCTTCCGTTTGCGGACGAAGGCGGCGAGCCCGAGCAGCAATATTTTTCCGACGGCATTACTGACGACATAATCACGGATCTTTCCAAAATCTCCGGCTTGTTCGTGCTGTGCCGCCACACTTCGTTCGCATACAGGCACACGGACAAGCGATCTTCGGCAATTGCGGAAGAGCTCGGCGTTCGTTACTTCGTCACAGGCAGTGTTCGGCGCGCGGATAATCGGCTGCGCATCAGTGCCCAGCTCGTGGATACGCGATCCGACCGAACGCTTTGGGCCGAGCGCTATGATCGAAGTTTAGACGACGTCTTTACGGTGCAGGACGATGTGAGCCATGCGATCGTAGATGCGCTCAAGATCAAGCTTACGAGCCTTGAAGCCGAACGGCTTGGATATGAAGGAACGGCTAGTCCCGCCGCACATGATGCGCTCATGCGAGGCTTGGAGTGTCACTGGCGATATACGCGGGAGGGCTCTTTCGAGGCCGAGGCGCACTTCAAGCGCGCAATCGAACTCGACCCTGCTTATGCGTTAGCGCATGCGTGGTTGGCCCGCTGTTACACTTTGCAATGGTCGCAGAATTGGGTTCCTATCCGCGAGCGGACACTCGATCCGGCGCTCATTCATGCCGAGCGTGCCGTCGAGCTGGATGAACTGCTCCCCATCGGTCACTCGATCTTGGGATGGGTACAGTTATGGCGGAACAATGCCGCTTCAGCAGTTGCGGAAACGAGGCGCGCCTGCATGCTTGACCCCAATGATGCCGATGCTTACCTCTTCGCTTCTTTCAGCTTGTGCTTTGTTGATCGGGCACAGGAAGCTCTCCACCACATCGAAACTGCGATGCATCTCAACCCACAGCCGTCCACCTTTTATTTTTTCGGCCTCGCCAATTGTCTGTTCGCCACAGGAGCCTACGAACAAGCTCTCGCGCCACTGAAGCGAGGCGTGGAGCTCAATCCGATGTTCTTGCCGAATCACTTGTATCTGGCGGTCGTTCAGGCGCTCCTCGGCCATGAAAAAGAAGCTCGCGACGCCGCAGCGCAGATGCTCCAGATCTCACCCCAAGGGCAACCGGGAAGTAATATAAGTCTTCTCAGCCCTGCCATTATGGAACAGTTCGAGCGCGGCGAACGACTTGCGGGTCTTCTGCACTGAGGGTAACTCGTAACCCTTATTTGCCCAGTCTGCGGGAGACAATCGCATGACGCATTCGAATCGGAATTCCGACATCAGGGAACCGATAGGAAAGGCGCGTACAATGACGTTCGCGGTGGGACACTTTCCCTGGAAAGCCTAATAACGCCACGGGAAGATTCAGTGTCCCACTTTTTTGTAAACCATTGATTTTTATAGCTTATGTGATTCCGCCCCTGGGCACCAGTTCCCAAATGCCGAATATTGCCAATGTCTTAGGACGGTGTCCCACCCTGGATACAACCATCCGCCTCGATGTCGTGCTTCAATGAAAGCGGCAGTAGCTTAGCTGCGCTGGTACGAAGAAAGCCGAATACCTCACAGAGCCCCGTCCTCATCAGCCGGCAGAGAAATCGGGGAACGATTGCCAAGGCGTCGCAAGCGCACGGCATAGCAAGATACGCGCGATCCGCCTCGTGTAGGATGCCATGACCGCAATTCCCCGCTATCGCCCGCATATCGGCCCCGCGCTGTTCTCCGCGGGATTCCGTCCGTTCTTCCTGTTGTCTGCCCTCTGGGCCGCCGTTGCCGTCCCGCTCTGGCTCGCGCTTTTTGCCGGACGCATCCAGGTGCCGAGCGCGCTCGCGCCTATTGTCTGGCACGTGCATGAGATGATCTTCGGCTTCGGTGGGGCGACCGTCGCCGGTTTCCTCTTGACGGCGATTCCGAATTGGACCGGCCGCATGCCAATTCAAGGCAGACCGCTCGCCATTCTCGTGCTGCTTTGGCTTGCGGGACGGATCGCGGTGCTGCTTTCGGCAAAGATCGGCGCAAATGCTGCCACCGTTTTCGATCTCGCATTTCCGCTCGTCTTTTTCACCGTGGTTGCTCGCGAAATTCTGGCGGGACGCAACTGGCGCAACTTGCCCATGCTCGTGGCACTCGCTCTACTTTTTTCGGGGAATCTCCTCGTTCATCTCGAGGTCCTCGGCCTTGCCTCGACCGCCGCGGTCGGCAATCGGCTCGGCGTCGCCACGCTCCTCATGCTCATCAGCTTCGTCGGCGGCCGAATCATTCCGAGTTTCACCGGGAATTGGCTTGCGAAGCAGCGGCCGGATATTGCAAGGCCGGCGGCCTTCGATGGGCTCGACCGTGTGGCGCTCGCCATGACCGCGCTTGCCTTGGTCTTCTGGGTCGCAGCACCCGATGGACCGGTCGCGCTTTGGGCCGAGCTTGCCGCCGGTATCACGCTGACCGCCCGACTTTTGCGCTGGCGCGGGATATTCGCGGGGCGCGAGCCGCTTCTCTGGATCCTCCATCTCGGCTATGGCTGGCTGGCGCTCGGATTCCTGCTTCTCGCCTTGAACGGTTTCGTACCCGTCCTGCCGCAGACTACGGCGCTTCACGCGCTCACGGCCGGCGCCATCGGAACCATGACCCTTGCCGTCATGACGCGCACATCGCTCGGCCACACGGGCCGGCCCCTGACCGCCGGACCGCGAACAACGATGATTTATGTCCTGGTGACGCTTGCCGCCGTATTGCGTCTCTTAGCGCCGCTCGGCGGCTCGCAGTATGTGCTCGTTCTCTCTCTCGCAGGGGCGGCATGGAGTGGAGCTTTTGGACTATTCGCGCGGTTTTATTTTCGTCCGCTGACTCTGCCCCGCGTTAAAGACGAAAACGCGCGACCGATTTAATCGCCCATTTGCGTTCTGATCTGCGGGAGCGAAGCGTACGTAAGTCATCCGAACCGTTCAAATCGATGCGTTGCTTGCGTGCCTCCTCCGGAGCCACGATCAGCGCGTCTCCTCGCAATCAGTTCTCGAAAAATAGCTGATCTTTATCGCAAGCTGCCCGTCCCCCGGAGCATAACCTAAACAAAATGAAGGCGACTTGCGAGTCTCGTCCCGCAGGTCTCATTCATGGACTATCACTGACCTAATAGATGGCTAGAATGGCGTGAGCTGCTGGTGCAAGGGGAGCGGATACACGTGCGACTGAAACATCTGCTCAGCATGGACTGGGATGCGATCGCCGGGGTGCTGGCCGCGATCGTCGCGGTGGTTCTGCATTTCTTGCATATCGCCGATCAGGCCATACTTCTGCCTATCATCCTTGTGCTGATCGCCCTGCTCTTCATCCGCGACTTGCGGCGCGAGCGTAAGAACGAGCGGCTCGCAGAACTCATCGGGGATACTGCCGCCTCCGTCGCGAAAATCCAATCCGCACTGCGGCAGCCGGACGTAATCCTTATTGGCCCCCGGCAGCTGCGTGTCGAAAACGAAGCTTTTGCTCGTCAGGCACGCGGCGAGATGATTTTCTTTAATGTATGCCTCCTCATGTATAAATCACAGCAGATGTTCGACCTGCTGTTGCGTCCTTGCATCGAGAATCCGCTGGTAACCTCCATCTTGTTCATCCTGGACGATCGGCAGAAGGACCTGTGGCGCGCGGAAATCGCACCGAAAATTGCCGCCTGCAGGCACTCTAAGAACGTTCGCGAGCCGCGCTGGTGCGACATGCACGAAAATATTTCCTTCATTCTTTCCGAAACCAATCCAGAAGGTGCGATCGAGGCGTTGCTTAGCTTTTGGGGCGAACCATTCATGTCCCATACAGTCGGCAAGGAGGTGCCACGTTACATCTTCCGTGTGCGCGGGCATTCAGATCTCATTCCCAGATTCACCGAGCTCGAGAGAAGTTACCGATTCCAATCGTGATCCCGCCCAAGATGGAACGCATGACATTGATTATGTGGGTCAATCAAATTCCCGGGAGGGTTCGCATTTAGCGGGAGAGGTGACCCCACTAAATTCTAATCTTTGCCAACGAGATCAATCCGCTGAGCGGCTTCAATGGTAGGGGTCAAAGTCATGTACGTATTCACAGTGTGACCGGGAGACAGAGCGGGAACAGCATGGATGGTGTCGTCATAGCGCGCGTCTTGCATGTCCTCGCCGTGGTCATCTGGATCGGCGGCGTGGCGATGGCGACTACTGTTGTGCTGCCGGCGATCCGGCGCGGTGATCTGGGCACCGATTGGCTCACGGCGTTCCAAGCAATCGAGCGCCGTTTCGTCTGGCAGGCTCGTGCGGCTGTCATCATCGTCGGTCTGACCGGCTTCTACATGGCAGCACGCCTCGATCTGTGGCAGCGGTTCCAGTCCGCGCAGTTCTGGTGGATGCACGCGATGGTCTGCGTGTGGCTGCTATTCACGTTGGTTCTGTTCGTGATCGAGCCGTTCATCCTGCGCCGGCACTTCCACAAATGGGCGACGGTGGCACCGGAAGGCGCCTTCGCATGGCTGCATTGGGCGCACTGGGTTTTACTCACGCTCAGCCTCATCACGGTCTTCGGCGCAGTCGCGGGCAGCCACGGATGGTCCGTGTTCTGAGCCGGAGGCATTTGTGCTGTCCCGGATGAGGCCTTTGCGAAGCGGACGGCAACAACGCTGGAATGCCAACTGACAGAGGGGAAGAAAAATGACAACGAATGCGGGAGTGCTCGATCGGCCGATGGAAGACCCCGTGAGCAACGTGCTGAAATGGATATTGTTGGCGGTCGCCGTCGTGACCTTTGCTCTTCTTGGCTGGACGACCGACCTTACCTACAAGGCGGCACCGCCCTTTCCCGACCGGTTCGTAGCGGCCAACGGCACGGTTCTCATGTCGGCTGCCGACATTCAAGAAGGCAAGGCCGGTTTCCAGAAAGCCGATCTTATGGATTACGGCAGCCTCTATGGCATGGGATCGTATTTCGGCGAGGATTACACGGCCAGCAACCTCGTCCGGCTCGCCACGCTTACCGAAGTGAACATCGCCGCGGCCAAGACCCGCAAAACACTGCCGGATTTGACGGCGGAGGAGCAAGCGTCGGTCAAAGCGGCGATGCAGTTCGAGCTTCAAGGCATCGATCTAACTAAGCCCGTCGCAACCGTTCCCGACGCCGTTGCCGCCGCAATCACGACGCTGCGTGGCGAGATCGCGCAGTCGTTGCTCCGTCACGATTTCGCCAAGGGCTGGACCCAGGCTTACAGCCTCGATGAGCAAAGCGCCGCCCAGACCGCGGACTTCCTGATCTATTCTTCGATCACGACTGTTGCGCGGCGGCCCGGGACGACGGCGTCCTGGACGCAGAATTGGCCGTTCGAACCGCTCGTCGGCAATGCGCCGACCACCAGCACCTTCCGGTGGACGTGGATCAGCTTCTGTTTCACCTTCTTCGCCTTCGGCGCGGTGCTGTTCATCTATGAGCGCTACCTGAACGATCCCGACAAAGCACCGATGGATCCCGTGCTGGCCAAGTTCGGGCCCTTGACCGTCAGCCAGCGGCGGATCGGAAAATATTTCCTCGTGGTCGCGGCTGTTCTCCTGCTGCAAATTCTCGTCGGATCGATCATGGCCCACTACTACACGGATCGGACGAGTTTTTATGGGATCGAAGTCGACCGCTTCCTGCCGTTCAATTTCCTGCGCGACGTCCACATCCAATCGCCCATCGTTTGGATCGGGCTCTCCTGGATCGGTGCTGGCCTATTCCTGGCGCCGGCGATCAGCGGCGGGGAGCCGAAGGGACAGGGCTTTCTCGTCGATTTGCTGTTCTGGGTGACGCTGTTCATCGTCGTGGGCGCGCTCGCCGGCAATTATCTCGGTATCATGGGCTACATTCAGGAAGGCTGGTTCTGGTTTGGCAATCAGGGCCTCTCTTACATCCAGCTCGGGCGCGCGTGGCAGATCGGTTTCTTCGCAGGCCTCGTGATTTGGAGCCTGCTCGTATTCCGAGCGCTTTGGCCAACCCGCGCGAAGCTGGTGGCGGCGACGCGGCAATTCTGGACCGGGCGGATCAAGCTCGAGCATCTGCTTTGGGCGTCCACCGTCAATATCGCGCTGCTCTACGTCTTTGGCATGATCCCGCTGACCGGTGTCGAGAAGTCCTTCACGATCTCCGATTTCTGGCGCTGGTGGGTCGTCCATCTCTGGGTCGAGCAGTCCTTCGAGTTCTTCGCCGCGGCGATCAGCGCCTATCTGCTGATGGCGGTCGGTCTCGTTTCGCGTCAGCTCGCCGAGCGGTCCGTCTACCTTGAACTGATCCTGATCTTCCTCGGCGGCGTGCTCGGCACGGGGCATCACCTCTATTGGGCGGGCGAGCCCGGCCTGTGGGTCCCGCTCGGCACGATGTTCTCGTTCATCGAAGTGCTGCCGCTTGTGCTTCTGATCATCGAGGCGATCCAGCATCACCGGCTGATCAAGAGGCATGGCGAATTCAAATACGGGCTCGCCTATACCTATATCATCGGTGCGGCTTTCTGGAATTTCGTCGGTGCTGGCGTCTTCGGCGGCGGCACACTCAACGCGCCGCTGGTGAACTACTACGAGCACGGCACCTTTCTGACGCTCAATCATGCGCATACCGCGCTATTCGGCGCCTTCGGTCTACTTGGCATCGGGCTGATCTATTTCTGCCTGCGCTATGTTGCGGCCGAGAAGTACCGGTTCGGCGAGAAGGCGGGGCGTTGGGCTTTCTGGCTCTACAATGGCGGCTTGGTGCTCTGGATCCTTTTGAACTTCTTCCCCATCGGATGGCCGCAACTGGATGCGGTCTACGAGCATGGGCTGGCCTATGCGCGGAGCAGTGCCTTCTATGACACGACGGTGGTCTGGCAATGGATGCGGCTGCCGGGCGACGTCGTGTTCGCGCTCGGTGCCCTGCTGATGGCCTGGGATTTCATCGTGAAGCTCCGGCCATTGTTCCCACGCTTTGTCGAGCGTCTGATTCTGAGCTCGCATGCGGTTTCGGGAGCGGTCGGTAGTGCGCCGTGAACATCGCCACCGAAGGTGTGGCGAGTCGTTCTACGCCGACCGTTCTGACGCAGGGTTTCTGCTCGATGCCTTCGAGCTCGGGAAGATCTCATGCGGATGGCGGTCCTCGTGGCCGCAGAATTGGCGGTCGTTATCAGGGAGCACGGTATCATTAATGGCGCCATGCGCCTCGAAGTTCGGCAGCTTGCTGGTGAGCGGCCGGCTCTAAAAACCTAGTCCCAACCTTCCCAGATGGAGTTTTCGATAAGGACAGGTGGCCCACGCCCTGGGCGACATCATGTTGGAATTCACGCGCGGCATCCGCTCGGAACGCCCATGCGACTTCATCGGAATCCGCACTTTGCCACACAGCACCGACGACTTGATTGCCGAGGCAAAGGGGCTCACATTTTCGTATTGGATTGTCGATACGGACGATGTCCCATGACCGTGCAGCGGATCCGAGGATACTGTGCGCTGTGCATCTCACACTGCGGGTGTATTTCCACCGTCGAAGATGGTGTTTTGACCAAGGTCGAGCCGGACCCGAACCATCCGACCGGCGGGAATTTCTGCATCAAAGGAAAGGCAGCACCCGAGCTTGTCAACAGCGCCGATCGCCTGCTGACGCCGGTTAAAAGAACCCGCCCCAAGGGCGATCCCGACGCAGGGTGGCAAGCCATTTCCTGGGAAGAGGCGCTGAGCTTCACCGCCCACCGCATGAAGGAAACGGCGAAGCGGTTCGGCCCTGAAGCCGTCGCCTTCAGTGTCACCACGTCCAGCGGTACAGCGATCGGCGACGCAATGCCCTGGATCTATCGTCTGATCAATAGTTTTGGCAGCCCCAACACGGTCGGGACGACCCATATCTGCAACTGGCACAAGGATTACGCCACCGCCTTCACCTTTGGCGCCGATAGCGGCGTGCCGGATTTCCAGCGCACCGGCTGCCTGGTGTTGTGGGGATTCAACCCTACCAATTGCTGGCTGGCGCAAGCCTCGGCGGTCGCCGAAGCGAAGAAGCGTGGCATGAAGCTTGTCGTCATCGATCCACGGCAGGTGGGACTGGCACATAAGGCTGACCAGTGGCTGCGAGTGCGGCCGGGTACGGATGGCGCACTGGCGTTGGGCATCGCCGGCGTGATGATTGAAAACGGATGGTATGATCGCGATTTTATCTCCACCTGGAGCAACGGCCCGTTTCTGATTCGGGATGACGATGGACGTTATGTCGTCGAATCCGATTTGGAAGAAAATGGCCGTGCAGACCGCTACGTGGCATGGGACGGATCGGCCGGGCGGCCTGTGGTTTGCGGTCCCGGATCACAACCGGACGCATCGTCACGTCACCTTTCCCTGTTTGGCGCGTTTGAATTAGACACATTGCGTGGCCGGATAGCTTGCCGGCCGGCGTTCGAATTATATGCCAGCTTGTGCCGGACATATTCCGCGGAGAGAACGCAGCAGATCACGGGTGTGCCGGCCGAACAGATTCGAGTTGTTGCGGAAATGCTGCATGCGCACAGGCCGGTTTCCTACTACGCATGGTCGGGCGTCGGGCAGAGTACCAATGCGACGCAGACCAGCCGGGCGATGTGCCTTTTGTATGCCCTCACTGGCGACATCGATGCGCCGGGTGGGAATACCTATTTCGCCAAGCCGAAATTGAACGACGTATTCGGTCGCGAGCTCATCTCTCCCGCGCAGCAGGCCAAGACCCTCGGGATGACGGAACGCCCCCTCGGTCCCGCGAAAGACGGCTGGATCACGACACGTGAGTTGTATCGCGCCATTCTCGAGGAGCAGCCGTACCCGGTAAAAGGGTTGGTGGCCTTCGGATCTAATCTTCTGCTCAGCCGCCCCAGCCCCGAAGAGGGGGTGCGCGCGCTGCGAAAGCTGGATTTTTATGTTCACTGCGATCTATTCCTCACCCCGATGGCCGCCGAAGCCGACATGGTGTTGCCGGTATCGTCGGCATGGGAGCGGGAAGGGATAGCGGACGGATTTCGCGTCAGCCAGGAAGCCGACGCGCTCTTGCAGTTACGTAACGCGGTCGTGCCGCCCCGCGGCGAATCCCGCTCGGATACATGGATCGTTTTTGAGCTAGCGAAGCGTCTGGGTCTCAAAGACCAATTCTTCAATGGCGATATCGACGCGGGCATCGGGTACATGCTGGAGCCGTCACGCGTGACGCTGGAGATGCTGCGGGCGCGACCGGAAGGCATCGCGCTTCCCCTCTCGACGGAATATCGGAAATACACGCATCGTGGTTTTGCCACGCCCACCGGCCGCGTCGAAATCTATTCACAGACCTTGCGCGATATCGGCCAGTCGCCTTTGCCGGATTATGTGGCGCCCGCCGCCAGCGCGGAACAACATCCGGAATGGCGGACGCGCTTTCCGTTGAGGCTGACGTCGGCCAAATGGATCCAGTTTTGCCATAGTCAGTTTCGGAATCTCTCCAGTCTGCGCGACAAAATGCCCGATCCACTGATCGAGGTGCATCCTGATACGGCGAAAGTTCGCGACATTAGGGAACTTGACTGGGTAATCATTCGTTCTCCCCAAGGTGCTATCCGGGCACGCGTAAAATTCAATCGAAGCCTCGAAAGGGATGTCGTTTGCGCTCAATTCGGCTGGTCCGACAAGGCGGATGACTCGGCAGGTGCAGATGGCAATTCTCTGAATTTCAGCAAGCTGATCAGCAACGAGTTTTATGATCCCATCAGTGGGTCCTTTCCTTTGCGCACCTATGCGTGCCAAGTGGAAAGGTCTCCGTGACCGTGAGGCCGGGCGGATTACGGGGGAGAATGGGTTTGGAATGGCCCATGGTCTGCTGCCGGTTCCAAAGGCACCGAGATTAGCTGTCTAGTGATGAAATCGGTGGGACACCTTCGGCGAAAACCTTAGAAAGCTACGGGAAGTTTTTGTGTCCCACTTTTTTTCTAACCTATTGATTCACCAAACTTGTTAAATCCCGCCCCTGGGCACCAAACTTTTTTCCAAGCCAAAGCTTTTTTATCAGTTACGACGCGATTTTGTTCCACCTCGAAATCCTGGATACCACCACCCGCCCGGAAGTGGCAGTTCCAAGTGAATGAAATCTGCCCTAACGTTGTAACGAATTTACGAGGCGAGTCGACCGACCGACGAAAGCCAAATATGCGGAGACTGATGGGTAAGCCACATGGCCACTCGCTTCGAAAAATCCGCCGCCAATTTCTCGGCTATGGTCAAGCTGGCTGCCATCCGCCTGTGGCTCCGCGCTTATGAGTCCGCTGCCTAGTCTTGAGTGACCTCACGGCAATTCGCAGCGCCCAGCAGCCCGTTGATACGCTCCCCGTCATTCGCCAGCGGCATGATGATGCTGCGATAAAGAACTTTCAGGCCGCGGGGACTCACGAATTCGCCGCCAAATGTAATCGGTACTTTTTTCACGAGAACCTGACCGAAATAAGAAAAGCCGTTGGAGACGAGCGTATCGGCCGGCGTCTGCGAAAGCTTGCGCCCCGCCAATTCGATGCCGGCGGCCTGCGACAGTGCCGTGCCCACATAGCTGAACTCGGGATCGATTTCCTTTCCGGCGACGTAGAGCACCGCGCAATTCGGCCACATATCGGGAATCGCATGAGGGTCAATATTGCTTTGCGCGGGTAATCTTTCGCCGTCGGAGAGGCTTCGCCAATATTTCAGCAGCCGAATCACTAAACGGCGCTCCATGGGATTTGTTTCTTCTGTCATCGCTCCTCGCAGAGGCCGCCCGCGCCTTGCGCGCATCTAAATTCCGATCTCGACTTAGCCGACATTCCCCGGATGACTAGGAATTCCTTGGAATGATGTGCCAATTTCAGCCTTACGGACAAGGCAGTTTGAAGATGCTGACCTCCCCAAGGGCCGAGAAGCAGCCAATTTGGGAATCGTCCGACCTCGGGAGAATGGTTTTCCCATCATCGAGGCGCACTACCCGCGTCGTTTCGTCCGCACGTCATGCTCTCTGTGCCTATCGAAAAGTTCATCGAGACTCGTTTTGGCAGAATGCTCGCCGATACGTCGAAAAATTTCCCCGTCCCTACCGAACCCTACCCTGACCTTACTGGATGAGGTTTTCGGAAGGGACACGGCGCGACGACAAGAAACGCTGCGGCCGAGGCGAAAAGGTCACGATCCGCACAGGCGCGGCGGGCACATCATGCGCGCCTACCCGCATTCGATGAAAGATACTCTGACCGCGTCAGCCGGCTACGCGCCGCTTCTGTTCGGTCGGGCGGGCGATGCTGATCGGTTTTGGTGCCGCCTGGACCGCTGGCTTCGGCTCGACCTTTTGCGCCGCATTGGCATTGGGGTTCGACATCGGCTTGACGGGTTGGGCCTCGGAGTTGGCCGCAGATGCGCCGTTGGTCCCGGCCTTGCTGGCCGAGGCCGTGACGGCAAGCGCCTTCTCGTTCAATTCTGTGGCGCTGTCCGTGAAACGGCGAATGGCGCCGCCCAGCCAGTCGCAATAGGCGACCAGCATCTCGCTTACGTCACTGGACGAAAACATGCGTTCCGCCGCCCGGATCGCCGATTTATTGGCATCGCGCCGGAGTTGAAACCATCCGTGGGCGATCTCCTCGATGCCGTTTAGCATCTCGGTGTGAGACTTGAGCATGTCGTGGGTTTGGCGGGCCAAGGTCTCGGGTAATGCCAAGCTCTCAGCGAATTTGGCGAAAAGATCAGTTTCGATGGGGGTTTTTGTCGCGGTCATCGGCTGTTCTCCCAAAAAATATGTCGCTCACGCATTCCCTGTCTCCAGCGAAAACCCGATTCTGGGACGGTCGGGATCAGGTTTTTAGTCGGGATACTGGATCCCGATCGAGTGTTGGCAACGTCACAACAATGCGGTCCGGCCGCGCAGGGATCCAGGTTGCAGACCATCCGCGCCGCCGGCGCGGCGGTCTTACCCTGATTTCCAAGGTGCTGTGATAGCGAGTGAACATTGAAAACACACTCCACCAAAAAGAAAAAGCGGCAAAGCTTCAGATGACTAAAAAGTGCAGGATAATCATAAGGAAAGTATGGTTAAAAATGTATTAACTTTGCATGACATTCAGTACTGGCATCTACGTCACGAAATGTGGTCGCGCCTGAATGTTGATCCGAGGCTCTCTTGAGCCGGTCCCTTACCGGCAGCCGGTTTTTATATATGGACCAGCAGAACATGGGGGCATTCTCTTTATGATTCTCCGCCACCTTATCCCGTCACTCCGACGCCAGGATGCGACCTCGATCGGAGGGAAGGGGCGGGGCAACCGGCCCAGCGCGTTTATCGGACATTAACTACGGCCCGATAACATCTTAAACGTGCCAGGGGCGAAGCCCAGGGGCACTATTCTCGCGACGGTCAATTCGAGTCGTGGCGACGCCTGCGAAAGCGCCTGCGCGTCATTTCGACTTTGGAACAGGGAGTGGCGATGGGTGTCGCGCGAAGGCTCGACCTTCCTCGTCTCGCTCCCAACTCGGCACACTAAAAAGGAATGGCCTCAATGGACTCAGCCGGCAGGCCCATCACGATCCTCGTAGCCGAGGACGATGCCGACGACCGCATGATGCTCAAAGAGGCCTTCGAGAAGGGACGCCTCGGCAACGAGCTGCAGTTCGTTGAGGACGGCGAACAACTTCTGGATTATCTGCACCGCCGCGGAAGATTCGCGGGACTAATCGGAAAGCCCTACCCTGCTCTGATTCTCCTCGACCTCAATATGCCGAAGAAGGACGGCCGCGAGGCGCTTGCTGAGATCAAGCGGAACCCGGAGCTGCGGCGAATCCCAGTCGTGATCCTGGCCGACATGAATACCGAGGGGGACATCCTTCGCACGTACGACCTGGGGGCGAACTCGTTCATCACCAAGCCGGGAACCTTCGACAAGTTGGTGAAGATGGTCGGGGTGATCGAGAACTATTGGGCAAAGATCGTACAGCTTCCGCCTTTGACCCGCAGCACAGCAATGGGGTAGGCGGATCAGCTGTCCTACCGAATACCTCGTCCAAGTTGGTTGAGGCAGAGTGGTCCCTGATCGGTTCGATGTATTCCCAGATCCCGTCAAAACGTTCCCTGATACGTCGGAAAAATTCCCTGTTCCAATGCGTAGGGGATGTAGCTAAGTAGGCGATGAGCCGCACTTTTTTGTAAGTCATTGATTTTTATAACTTGAAGAATCCCGCCCATGGGCACCAAACTCTTTTTTCGCGCCAAATTTTTCAATCAGTTACGACGCGATTTTGTCCCACCTCGAAATCCTGGATACCACCAGCTTCTCGAAAACAGAGATTGGGGCGAGCAGTTGTCCTCGAGGTGGTTCACCACGTTGCGAATAGCGTCGGGGCGGTGCCTTGGCTACGGACGACTTCTGATCCCGTCATGACGTGACCTGCGCAAGCGCAATTCCGCCGATCGCGCTTATGATGACGATGACCAGTGGCGGGGCGCGCCACACGGTCAGGAGGACAAAGCCGATAAGCGCGATTCCAAGATCCCCCGGCGCTTTGACCGAACTCGTCCAAATCGGATTGTAGAGCGCTGCGCCGAGCAGGCCGACGACCGCCGCGTTGACACCGCGCATCATCGCCTGAGCCTTGGCACGCTTCCGGAATGTTTCCCAGAAGGGCAACATGCCGATGAGGATCAGCATGCCGGGGAGAAAAATGGCGGTGACACCCAGCGCAGCGCCCACCAATCCGTGCGGTGATGGGCTGACGACGGCGCCAAGATAGGCGGCGAACGTGAAGAGCGGGCCGGGAACCGCTTGTGCGGCGCCATACCCAGCGAGGAAAGTGTCGTCGTTCACCCAGCCGGGCGTCACAAACGCCTCGCGCAGCAAGGGCAGCACCACATGACCGCCGCCGAAAACCAGCGCGCCCGAGCGGTAGAAGGCTTCGAAGAGAGCTATGCTCTGCGATATCCCGAGGCCACGCAGAACCGGAAGGCCAGCGAGCAGGAGAAAGAAGGCAGTCAGCGCCACGAGCCCCACGGTGCGCGAGACCGGCACTGCAATATGTTCCGCCGATGTTGGCGGTGCGGCGCTGCGGAGCCACAGTCCCGCGATGCCGCCCAAGGAGATCGCCGCGATTTGCGCCACCGAGGAGGTGCTGAACAGAATGATCAGCGCCGCGACGACGGCGATGGAAGCCCGCTCCCGGTCGGGGCATAGGGTGCGCGCCATGCCCCAAACGGCCTGCGCGACGATCGCCACGGCGACGAGCTTGAGGCCATGAAGCAGCCCGATGCCGGTCGGGCCGCCAAGTGCGCTCGCGCCGTAGGCGAAGAGCACGAGGGCGATGGCGGAAGGAAGGGTAAAGCCGGTCCACGCCGCGAGACCGCCGCGATAGCCGGCCCGCATGAGGCCGATGGAAAATCCGACTTGGCTGCTGGCCGGGCCGGGCAGAAACTGGCACAAGGCCACGAGATCGGCATAGGCCAACTCGTCGAGCCAGCGCCGACGCACGACGAACTCTTCGCGGAAATATCCGATGTGAGCGATCGGCCCGCCGAAACAGGTGACGCCTAGTTTGAGGAAGGCAAGCAGAACTTCAAGAGGCGAACCGATCTGCTGGCCTTTAGCCTCGGCAGAGTGCGCGGCGATGGTCATCAGGTCTTTCCATTTTCATTGCCCATATAATCCCGATCGGCGCGCCATGGAAGGTTTCATGTCGGCGATTGGCGGGCGCCGAGCCAACGATACGACAGCCAAAGCACAGGAGGTCATGTACGACGCATGGGATCAGACCAGCCCGCGCGCGCGTCCCTCTCGCCCACAAGGCGCTCGCAATTTCGCCGCTCGCGCCGAGGCCTATGTTCTGCTCGCAGAAGAAGAGGCCAAATCGGTTGAGGAGGCGTTGGAGTATTATCGCAAGGGCGTCGAGGTGGGAGGGCAGGTGCTCGGGACCAAAGGGTTCAAGGAGTATGCTGGGCATTTCTGGGGCTTCCTCGAAACCAGACGCACCTGACGCGATCAGGCTAGGCTGCTAAGCCGACTATCAAAAGGAGAAGGGTTATTATTTTTTTCAGCCCTTCTGCTTCGACTTATCGTTGATGTGCTTCCGCCACCGTCGAAGAAATTCCCCATCCCGGACCCCACAATTGCGATGCGCGAGCCCGCTCTCCGGCATCTCTTCCGGTAGGCCAAGGATGAGGCGCGCCATATCAGCTTCGCTCGGTGATGTATCCTTCGCGGCCTGTGGCCGATCCTTCGGTGTCATGTCATGCCTCCCGCGCCTTCCCGGCTAAAACTTGCGGTGTCTGGGACAACGCTTCGCGCACCAGAGAAGCGAGCGTCTTCTCCACGGCTCGCGGCTCATGCACGATGACCTGAAGTAATAGGCGCGTAGCGGCATCGGGACGCCGTTGTCCCTGTTCCCATTTGCGAAGCGTCGAAACGGGAATGCACAGGACGGTAGCAAACTCGTCCTGGCTCATCTGGAGTTTCCGGCGGGCCACTTTGACATCGACCAGCGGTACCTCTACCTGATGCACCTTGGCCTTCGTCTTGTCGCCCTCGGCGAATGCGAGCGCCTCGATCATGCTGGCCTTGAGGCCCTCGAAAACCTTCTTGCTCATTTGGCTCTCCCATAGGTTGCTTTGAGTCGTTCCGCGAGCCTGGCAAGCTCGTTGCGCTCGGCCTTGCTCAGATTGTCCTTCTCGCCCTTCTTGAATACGTCCAGAAGGAAGGTCGGAGCATTGTCTGAAAACCAGTAATAGATGATCCGAACGCCACCGCTTTTGCCTTTGCCACCAGCCTCAAAGCGGACCTTTCGTAAGCCGCCGGTTTCCTCGATCAGGTCGCCACAAAGTGGATTGGCTGCGACCGATGTAATAACGTCCTGCAGCTCGTTAGCCGTCAGACGCTTTGCCGCGCGCCGGCTGAAGTACCCTGTCTCGGCGACAGTTTGCATGGCTCTATATAACCCAATGGGTTATTCCATACTAGAGAAAAATAACCCATTGGGTTATACGGCCCAAATGCCGCCAATTAAGTTCGGCATACCTCTGGTACGATAGCTCTTCGGACTCATCGAGGCGGCAAGGCGACGGTGAAGGTCACACCAAATGCGGCTGATGAAACCATCGCGTCCGCTCCGACTTCGACGGTTTGCCTTCGCATTTCTTCGGCAGCACGAACAAAAGCCTAGGCTGGTGACCTGGGCCATTCCAGTAAGCGATTGATTTGTTTAACTGTGTGAATCAGCGACGTAATAACGGCGCATGGTGATCAGCCTCTACTTCAATGGAGGAACGCCATGCAGGAACCAAACGATACGAACCAACAGGAAGTGCGTCGAACCCCATGGCATAAGGGAAAGGTGGTCGGGGCCAAACCGCCGTTGCGAACCAAGCATGTCTGGTCCATTCGGACCAAGCCGCAGGTCGACGGCAAGAAGCGCGACCTTGCCATGTTCAACCTGGCCATTGATAGCAAGCTCAGGGGCTGCGACGTCGTCAGCCTGAAGGTCGAAGACGTAGCTCCCCAAGGTATTACGATGGGTCGCGCATCCGTCCGCCAAAAGAAAACCGGACATCCGGTCAAATTCGAATTGACCGAACAGACCCGAGAAGCGGTCGACGACTATATCAAGGTTGCGGGTAAGAGGCCGGGCGAATACCTTTTCGCGAGTTGCCGCAACCACGGTCGATGCATGACGACACGGCAGTACGCTCGGCTGGTGTCTGGATGGCTTGCAGGCATCGGATTGGACCCGCATTTTTTCGGGACGCATTCGTTAACTCGAACCAAAGCAACCCTCATCTACCGCCGCACTGGCAATCTACGTGCCGTACAATTGCTGCTCGGGCACACCAAGATCGAGAGCACTGTCCGTTACCTCGGCATCGAGGTGGACGACGCTCTCGCCATAGCCGAGCAGGTCGATGTCTGAAATACCTGGGCAGAGCCGACATGCTCTGCCCACCCTCTTTGGGCCGAGCCGTGCCAGGAGCAGATATTAGCCGGCCTTGAACGCCGCTATAATCGGCCCGACAAGAACGAGGAGGCGCCGGCAATGCGCAGTAGGTGGGCACCGCTATTCGTGCTCATGTATATCGTCGGCTTCAGCGTCGCAGCGGCCGCCCAGACTCTCGATCATCAGAGGTGCTTAGACCCCAATCCCGATGTCACGATCCCCCGCTGCACGGCGATTATCCGGTCGGGCCAGGAGACGCAGAAAAATCTCGCCCAAGCCTACTACTACCGGGGCAGTGCCTACCATTTGAAGGGCGAACATGACCGCGCCATTCAGGACTACGACCAAGCCATCCGGCTCAACCCGAATTTCCCCGAAGCCTTCGTCATGCGGGGCGCCGCCTACGCTTTCAAGGCCTACGCTGGCGAGGTCCAATACGACCGCGCCATTCAGGACTACGACGAGGTCATCCGGCTCGACCCGAATTACCGCAATGCCTACTACGCCCGGGGCACCGCCTACATGCTCAAGGGCCAAAAGGACCGCGCCATGGAGGACTTCGACCAGTACAACTGGCTCGGCGGCGAGCAGTAGCCTTTTTCGGCGAGGCATCGCCATCCGCGCTCAAGGGTGGCAGGCTCGCGCTGCCGCGGACTTCGCGAAGGCAAAACAATTGAACCCACAACTGCTACTTTGGGAACAAGTGCCATCGTTTCCGGTCGCGAATGGAAAAGTTGGTTCAGGATGCCCTCTCTGAACTCAAAGAAACGTCAGTATCGCAGCGATAGTATCGCAGCAATCTCTTCTATTCGAGCCGCAGATTGCAAACTTGACCTGGCCTGCTCGGTTGAAGCCGCCTACGCGGCCGGGGCAATCTTACAGGAGAGTGCGCGAGCCGAAAGGTCTGGAAAGGGTCAAGGTGCGACCTGTTGATAGACTTTAGGCGCGGCGGAATGTAGTAACCTCGCTCATCTCTTGGTACAGAAAATCGGTCAGCTCACTGGCACAAAGAAAGGCGTTGACACGTTAACCCACCGCTCCACGCCTTCCTTTGTGAATCGTTGAATCGGCAACTCCTTCGCGCGGCAACCGCCTTAATTTCAATCAACGTCGATCGCCCGGACCACAAGGTGCTCGATTGGCGTCAAGCCAGCAGCAGACGGTTCCGGCCCCTTTAGCTTGATTCAAGTCAATGCAGAATGTCGCATGGGGAGCGAAAAGACTTCCATGAATCGCATTGCCTTTTTTCTGCTCGTGGCCGCCACGGCCACTGCCTGCACTTCCGCTTACCGATGGTCCAAGGAAGGCGCGAGTTCAGGGGAGATCGAGGATGCGCGCAAAGCCTGTCAGGAGGAATCGCGCGGTTACAGTTTTCTCGATGCCACGAGACGGTCCGTTCTGGTGCCCACCGCGCGAGGCGAGCGCTATAGCAATATCGAGCCGGGTACAGCGCTGCGCGAAGCCGACATCTTCGGCGAGTGCATGCGGGCAAAGGGCTATTCCTTGAGCCCGAGGCAAGGAGAGGAGTGAAGCGTAACGCCGTTATCGGCCTATGCCGAAGATGTCGGGGCTCAATTGTGCGAATGGACATCGGCACGAACAATAACGGCGGGATGATGGGATTCCGAACGAGCTGTGATGGTCTCGTGACTGGCGGGGTTGGATTTCTATGTCCATAGTGACGCCACGTTGCATTCTTTCCGTATTTCTCTTGGTGGTCGTTTCCTGGGGCGTCGCCGCACAAGGGGGCGGCATAGCGCCACAGGACGCGTCCGCATTCATCGACGAGTTCGGCCATCGCGCCATCGTGAGGCTAACCGCCCCTAGCCTCAGCGACGAGGAGCTTGTCGGCCGATTTCGGGAGCTTTTCGACGAAGGCTTCGACGTTCCCTACATCGCACGCAGCGCCTTGGGGCGGTTTTGGCCACTGGCTACAGACCGGGAAAGGGCCGATTACGTTCCTCTATTCGAGGATTACATCAGTTGGGTCTACGCGCTGCAATTCCGCCACTATTCTGGTGAAACCTTCAGGGTCGACCGCGCACGCCCGGAGTCTGAGGAGATCATGACCGTCGAAATCGACCGTCGCGCGACCTGACGGACCAATGACCAAAATCGATTGGTCGGTCGCGAGCATCGGCGGCAAGATGAAAATTCGGGACGTTAAGATCGAAGGCGTAAGCATGATCATCAGCCATCGCGACGAGTTCGCGAACGCAATTCAGCAGCACGGTGGCCGCATGGCGGGCCTAATCGAAGCGTTGGGGGACAAGCTCGTGGAGCTACGGGCTCCGCAAAGCCGATGAGGCGCGTGATCCTCCACGGCTTTTACTCACGCACGACCGACACGCATGCGCGTGGCGCACGATGCGGGCCGCATTCGCTCCAGTTCAATATTCCCTCAGCCCCAGGTGTGAAGAAATCACCATGAGATCAATGGCGGTATTGTCGCTCTCCGAAAATGAGCTCAAGGGCAATAACGAAGTGCAGTAACGCCTCATTAAGTCGACCGTCAATCTCGCGACGACGTGCGCGTCAGAGAAACTAGCTTACAAAGTCGTCCGTGAAGAATCCCAGAGGTCGCGTTTTTAAGTGGATTGGGTGGCGGCCGCTGCTTTGGCGAAGGCAATGCGCCCCCTAAGCTTTTCGCCGAAAGTGTCCCACCGGTTTCATCATGAGACAGCTAATCTCGGTGCCCTTGGAACCAGCATCAGCTCAGAGCGATACAAGCGTTGTTTCGGCTTGGCCACAGCTGAGTTAGCGATTGTGTTTCTGAGTGGCATGGATATTGTTTCAGAGCAGGTGGTGGTGTCCAGATTTCAAAGTGGGACGGCTACAGTGATTCATTGCCGGGGCGGGCCGGCCTCAACCCTAGGAAACAAGTAATTCCACAGGGTTGATCTGATAGCTGCCGGGCACTACCTGAAATTATGGCTGGTCTCAATTTCAGCCCGCGATTGCGGTTGTGGCCGCTTGGATAGACGGCACAGTAGGAGGAAAGGGTAAGACATGAAGGCGACCCTGATCCGTATGATGGCCGGCTTTCTTGCCATCGTCGTCATGAATATCCCAACCATGGCTTATCCGCAGGGAGCCCCTGCCCCTGTCTTTTCGCCGGAACAGCTTGACCAGCTCTTGGCGCCCATCGCGCTCTATCCCGATCAGCTTCTGACACAAATTCTAACCGCCGCCACCTATCCCTTCGAGATCGTCCAAGCGGACCGTTGGGAGCAAGACCCAAAGAATGCAGGGCTCCATGGCGACCAGCTGGCTGTCGCGCTCGAGCCGCAGGATTGGGATCCCAGCGTCAAATCGCTGGTCCCTTTTCCTCAAGTTCTGAAAATGATGGACACCCAGCTCGATTGGACACAGAAAATTGGCAACGCTTTCCTGGCGCAGCCGAACGACGTCATGGATTCCGTCCAGCGGCTACGCCGAGAAGCACAATCTGCGGGAACCCTTTCCACCACCCCCCAAGAAGTGATCTCAACTCAGGGGCAAACGGTCACGATCGAGCCAGCGAATCCCGAAACAGTCTATGTCCCTTGTTACAATCCGGGGCTGGTCTACGGGCCATGGCCGTATGCGGCTTTCCCTCCATTCTATTATCCGCTGTCGGGGTGCTATCCGGGGATCGATTTTGGCTTAGGCTTCGCCATTATCGGCGCGCTGTGGGGATGGGAATGGTGGGATTGGGACCATCATTTCGTCCACTGGGATCACGACAGGTACAACGCCATCAACAGGTACAATATCGACCACCGTGGGCGTCAGGCGATAATGGGCGACACTTGGCAGCACGATTCAAATCACCGCCGTGGTGTTGCCTATCCCACTCCAGAGAACTCGTGCACAATTCCAAGCAGCTCCGGTCAGGCCGGCTGCCGCTAGCCGCGAGTTCCGTGGTTTCGAACAGCCGGCTGGCACGCAAGTGCAGCGCGGCGCGCAGGCGCATGGCACTCAGGTCAGTCCATCAGTAGCAGCGCGTCCCGCGGCGCAGGCGCATGGCACTCAGGTCAGTCCATCAGTAGCAGCGCGTCCCGCGGCGCAGGTGCATGGCACACAGGTCAGTCCATCGGCAGCGGCGCGTCCCGCAGCGCCCGTATTCGAAGGCCTTGGAACGTCCAAATCCGATGTACAAGTTCACGAACAACGTGGCCAAGCAAGCCGAAGCTCCATGGCAGTGCCGTCCGCGGCACTTGCGGGCCGCGCACCGTCTACCCCTGCTCCTAGCGGCCGCGCGCCGTCGGGCGGCGGGCGTAGCGGCGGCGGGAGATCGAGCGGTGCGCAGCATTGAGATTAATTCGAGACAGATCGCGTGAGGACATGATGATTCGCATAAAATTTAAACAGCTCTGGACCTTGTTAGGGGTCGGCGTAGCGATTTTCACATTGGCCGCGGCGCCGGCATTCGCTGCCGAAACCAAGCAGAAGACCTTCGCTTCGCCCGAGCAAGCGGTCGCCGAACTCGTCGCAGCGGATCGCTCCGGCGATACGCACAGTCTTGAGAGCATCTTCGGCGTCGAAGGCAAAAAACTGATTTATTCCGGTGATCCTGTGGCCGACAAGGAATGGCGCGGGAAATTCGTCGCCGCTTACGACAAACAAAACAAGATCGAAAGGGAAGGCGACGACAAGGCAGTTCTTGTCATCGGCGAGCACGACTGGCCTTACCCGATCCCGATTGTTAGGCAAGGCGATGCCTGGCGCTTCGACACCAAAGCAGGCGCCGAGGCTATCCTCGACCGCCGAATCGGGCGCAATGAGCTTAACACGATTGAAGTATGCCGCGCTTATGTCGACGCGCAGCGTGAATATGCCGCGAAGAAAGGCGATGGCGGCGGGGTGCCCGAATACGCACATAAATTCCTCAGCACCTCAGGAAAGCATGATGGGCTGTATTGGGTAGTAGAACCGGGCGGGGACGAAAGCCCTCTTGGACCACTGGTCGCGCGCGCCAGCGCGGAAGGGTATGATACCAGCGGCAAGCACGTCCCCTATCACGGCTACTACTATCGGATTCTGAAGCGGCAGGGTGAGGCCGCCCATGACGGCGCCCGGGACTATGTTGTCAACGGCCATATGATCGCCGGTTTTGCGCTGGTGGCTTTCCCGGCAAAGTACGGCGATTCGGGCGTCATGACATTCATCGTCAACCAGGACGGCGTCGTCTATCAGAAGAACCTCGGCCCAAAGACGGCGACGATCGCCAAGCAAATGACAGCCTTCAACCCGGACGCCAGATGGAAAGCTCTATAGGAGCTGCTCTGCTTATTGCGGTGGGGCCGCTTTTGGCACCGAACGGTCTTGATCGGCAACAAGTCGAATATCCACTATGCGTAGTTGAGCTGACCAAGCGCGGACATCGCCTGACCGCGGCCCATGACCCAACGCAGGCATCTGCGCTGGGCGCATGCCGAGTTGCTCGATTACGTCCCTTTGATCTGCCGCCAAGAAGTGGTCCTCCCTGAATTATGGTTTTGACTATGGACGAGGACATCAATGGCAAAGATAAGACATACAGCTGAAGAGATCGTCGCGAAGCTGCGCCAATTAGATGTGCTGACGGCACAAGGCAAGGCGGTGAGCGAAGCGATCCGAAAGAGATCAGCAGCGAAGAGTTTGGCGTGGGTTCGGTAATTTGATCAGAGCGCACCACGGGCATGATGCTCCTTGTACACATCATTAAAAATATCGCTTGCCCCGGGTTGAGCTCAGTCCGATAACATTGGACCGACAAGCCGGCCTGGGCTTGGAGAAAGCGGCCAATGACGCGGCGCGAATGAGCCGACAGAGCCATAGGCATTCATGTACTTGCGAGCGCTGCAAATCGCCGCACCGCCGGTACACGGCGGTTTTGTGGCTCGCTGTCTTTCTCCTCGGGCTTGCCCATGGCTGGCTTCATCTCGCCAGCAACGACCAAGACGGCCATTTCGCCCATAACGACGGCCAGTGCTGTCTGGTTCAGAAGTCTTGGCGGCGGCACGGCTCCTCCGATCCTCGAAGTCTCTCTGCCCGATTTCGTGCCGGTATCTTTCGTTGTTACGGCCAGCCACGAGATTGATGGCCTTCCATCCTCAATCGGTTACTCGCCCCGCGATCCTCCGATCGCCTGATCCCTTGACTACGCCAACGCCGGCTCGCTCCGCGTCAACGCGGTATCGCGTGCATGCGGGCGGGCGGCTCGTCAGGTTTGGATCATGATCGGAGGAACCGATGACGTCGGGGAATATTCGTTTGGCAGTAGCATTGCTACTGGCAGTCGCGGTGTTTTTGCCGCGCTGCGCGCGCGCCGCTGAAAATCCGGCCGTAGGTCACATCGAAGGACACGTGAAGGATGCTTTGGATCGGCCCGTAGACGGTGCCCGTTTGGCATTAGAAGCGGCCGACGGACGAACCATTGGCAAAACCACGAGCAACCCGCAGGGAGCGTTTGCATTCACCGGCATCGCCCCCGGCGTTTACTCCCTGAAAGGCGAAAAAGAGGGTTTCGAGCCTGCGGTGTCGATCGTAACCCTGCAAGACAAGACCGGCGCCAAAGCCGATCTGGTGATGGCGGCAAAACAGGCGCTGAATTTGAATATCACCGCGCAGAAGCTCAACGAGGCGCGCGGCAATATCGAACCGCGCATCGGCGCCACGACCTATACCCTGACCGACCAGGCGATCCAGAAATCAACCCGGCGGCGAGAACATTCCGCTCAATCAAACCCTGTTGCAGGCACCGGGCGTGTCGCAGGATTCCTTCGGCCAAATTCACCTCCGCAACGACCACGCGAACATCCAATACCGCATCAACGGCGTGATCCTTCCGGAAGGCATCAGCTTTTTCGGCCAGGCACTGAGTTCGCGCTTCGCCTCCTCGATCGATCTCATCACCGGCTCGCTGCCGGCGGAATATGGGCTGGTGACGACCGGCATCGTCGATATTCAAACCAAGTCGGGCGCGTTCGAGCCTGGCGGTTCGGCCGGCATCTATGGCGGCAGCCAAGGCTGGTTGCAACCCAGCGCCGAATATGCCGCCTCCTCGGGCAGCTTCAATTATTACGTCGCCAGCGATTACCTGCAAAACGATATCGGCATCGAGAATCCGACCGGCTCCTATCATGCGATTCACGACGCCACTCAACAGGGTCACGGCTTCGCCTATCTCGAGGACATTCTCGACCCCAGCAGCAAAATCAGTGCGATCGTGGGACTCTATCAGGGCTCGTTCCAGATTCCGGACAACCCCGGCCAAACTCCCGCCTTCCAATTTGGCGGCCAGACGACTTTCGATTCCGCGCTGCTCAACGAGAACCAGCAGGAGACCAACGATTACGCGGCGCTCTCATATTTGCAAACGACCCAGGATTACGATTTCCAGATTTCCACCTTCGGACGTTACTCCCAACTCGCCTATACGCCCGACTCTGTCGGCGATCTGATGTTTTACGGCCTCGCGCAGAACGCGACCCGCACTGACATCGCGGAGGGCATTCAGGCCGATGGCACCTATCGTGCCGATGGCGCCCACACCCTGCGCTACGGCGCGCTCGTCACCACCGAACGCGCCACTTCCGATACCAATTCGCTGGTCTTTCCCTGCCTCAGCCCGGACTGTTCGAGCGTCGGCACCAGCCCAACGTCGATCGCCGATAGCGGCGGCAAGACCGGCTGGACCTACAGCGCCTATTTGCAGGATGAATGGAAGCTCACGCCGACGCTGACGCTCAATTACGGCGCGCGCTTCGATGTCCTAAATGCCTATACAGACGCCAGCCAGCTCAGCCCGCGCGTCAACGCGGTGTGGAAGCCCGAGAACGACACCACGTTTCACGCCGGCTATTCGCGCTATTTCACGCCGCCAGCGATGGAGCTGATTTCCGGAGAATCGATCGCCAAATTCGCCGGCACGACGGGCTATCCCGCGGGCTATACGTCGACCGCGCCGCCCTTGGATTCGCCGATCCTGCCGGAGCGCGCCGACTATTTCGATATCGGCGCGGACCGCGTCTTCCTGCCCGGACTGAAGCTAGGCGTCGACGGCTATTACAAACTCGCCAGCGATCTGATCGATGAGGGCCAGTTCGGCGCCCCGATAATCCTCTCCGTATTCAATTACGCACACGCCAATGTTTACGGGGTCGAGTTCAGCGGCAGCTACAATCTCGGCAACTGGTCGACCTATGCCAATCTCTCCTACGGCCGGGAGCGCGCCACCCAGGTCGTTTCGCAGCAATTCAATTTCAGCCCCGCCGACCTCGCCTATATCGCGAGCAACTACATCTATACCGACCACAGCCAGTGGGTCACGGCCTCGGGCGGCATTTCCTACAATTGGCTCGGCACCCGCCTCAGCGCCGATCTCCTTTATGGCTCGGGGCTGCGGCAAGATGCCGACGGGATCCCCAACGGCGGCACCGTCCCGCCTTATATCCAGGTAAATCTCGGCGTCTCGCGCCGTTTCGAGAACGCGCCGGGCGGGCCGATCGAGGCGAGGCTCAACCTGATCAACGCCTTCGACGAGATCTATGAAATCCGCTCGGGAACCGGCGTTGGCGTGTTCGCGCCCCAATACGGACCGCGGATAGGCCTTTTCGCCGGTCTCGTGAAAGAGTTCTAGAAAACGCCTTATTTCTAAACAGAGGGTGCAAGCAATGACGAATCTGAACGAGCTTATTTCGGCGCTGAATGTCGGCGGCGTCATGATCTATCCGTTGGTCGTGCTGGCAGTGATCGCGACCGCGATCATTCTCGACAAGACTTATCTCTACCTTGCCCGCACGCGGCTTCCGGGCGAGGTCGTCGGCTTGGTGGAGACATTCGGCTTCAAGTGGCAGGATCTGGAACATCGGTTGGCCGCGATAGACCGCCGAAATTACATGAAACGGTTTTTCGACGTGATCGCGGAAAACCGCGATCGACCGCCCTGGTGGGTCGAATCGCGGGCCGCCGACGAAGCGACGTTTATCGAAAAGGCGCTTCGCCGATGGCTCTGGGTCCTGGAAACCATCGTCACCGCAGCTCCCCTTCTTGGCTTGCTCGGCACCATCACCGGCATGATCCGTGCCTTCCATCTCTTCGGTGCGCAAGGGCTCGTCGACCCGGCCGGGGTGACCGGCGGTGTCGCCGAGGCCCTGATCGCCACCGCCGTCGGATTGTTCGTGGCGCTAATTGCGCTTTTCGCCTTCAATTTCTTTTCCAATCGGCAGGCGCAGTTCATGGACGAGATGGAGCGGCTCGGAACGCGACTCGTTGACCATATCCGCCTCGATCATGAAGTAGGTGCCGCATGAAGTTGCGTCTTTCACGAAGCTCGCGGCGAGGTCGCATCGAAATCATTCCGATGATCGACGTGATGTTCTTTCTGCTGGCAACGTTCATGTTGGCCTCGCTCGCGATGCAAAATCTGCATTCCTTACGCGTCGATCTGCCGGAAGGGCATACGCAACTCCTACAGCCGCATCAGCCGGTGACCCTGACGGTGACCCATGACGGCCTCCTTCTCCTCAACGAGACTGCGGTGACGCTCGACACGCTGGCGCCGACCCTGAAGTCGATGCTGTCGGGGCCAAATTCGGACGTCATCGTGTCCGCCGACAAACAGGCGCCGAACGGAATCGTCATCCAGGCGATGCTTCACGCCCGTGAAGCCGGCGCCGAGCATTTCATGTTTGCCATCAAACCGGACTGACCGCCCGTGTCCGCAGTCTGGCGCATCGATAGTCCGTGGGCGCGGCTGCCTTGGGTTGGACCCCTGGCGGTCGTCGTCGCCTTTGCTGCGCTGTTGGGATTCGTTCGGCTTACTCTCGAACAGCCGCCGCTCGCACCGCCCCCGCGGCCGGTCATCGTCAGCATACTCGAATTGCCGCCTCGCGAACCTGAACCGGTTAAGCCGGTCGAAGTTTTGCCGCCCGAATCAAAACCGCTCGAGGTTCCGCCGCCGCCCAAGCCGGCAAAGATTCCGAAGCTCAAGCCTAAGCCCGTAAAGCCACCGCCCGAGAAACCGGTCGTTTCCCCGCCGGTCAACAATCCGCCGCCCGAACCGATCCCAGAAAGCGCGCCGTCGGTGAAGGCCGAGACGCCGCCTCCGGTGGCGCCGGTTACGCAACCACCCGCCACCCCACCAGCGACCGAGCATGAATTGGGCGGCGGCTATATGAGTGCGCGGGCGGTTTATAAACCGATGCCTGAAATCCCCGACGAACTTCGCCAGCGCAATCTGAATGTTGTTGCGGTGGCGCGCTTCCATGTCGGGGCCGACGGCACGGCCGATGTGGAATTGATCGAGGCGACGCCGGTGCTCCAGCTCAACCAGGCCCTTCTCGACACACTGAAGAAATGGCGCTTCTTCCCCGCCTTGAAGGAAGGCAAGCCGATTGCCTCCGTCGTCGATATCCGTATTCCAATCACGGTGCAATAGGCGAAGAATGTAACTGTCACGCCTTGGTACGAAAAATCGGATAGACCCCCTAACTCCGTGGGAGCCTCGCCAGCTATCAAGTCTGACGAACCATCGTTTTCTCCCCCAGCCTCGAAGCTGAGCTTGAGCAGCTTTTCATTGTCTAGGCTCGCGCCGATGAGTCATGACTTGGGAACCTGGTGGCGGCGATCGAGCGCGCTGCTTCGCGTGACGTGGCAATGGTTGCCGCCTAGCCTTTGGGCGGCCGCACTTTCATAATAACTTGCGCCTCTTTTTTAGGCTGTTCCGTTCTTTTCGCCGGGTGCCCCATTTTTCGGCGCAGACGGCCAACGATTTATTGCGCCGTACAGGCCATCTTTCCATTTCCAAGGGGTAGACAAGTCGTAGCGCTCGGAGGCTTGCTGGGAACCAAGGTCGTGCAGCGCGTCCCGCCGTTACCGAAAGGCAGGCACGAAGTCTGCGGCGTGGCCTGTGTTGCCTTACGATTAGGCAGCATCGGGGCCGTGGCAGTCTGACAGGCTGGTGGCGGCGGCGGTCCGGCGTGATTGACATAATTGTTCTGCGCCTTGAGACACATCTGTTGCATTCCGGCTTGCTGGTTTCCCAGATATGCCCCAGGAGCGATTGTGCCAAAGGCTGCATCGCCGGCGTATGTGGAGGCCGAGGTGCTCACGATCGCGGTGATGGTCACCAGCAAGCCGCGCATGAACTTTGCCATGGGGTCGCCTACCGCTTGCCCTTCGGCGCCGCTTGACGCTCTATTTCCGCGTTCAGTTCCGCACCGATCAAGATGATATAGGCGCTCAAGTAGAGCCACAGCAGCAAGATAACGACGGCGCCGAGCGAGCCGTAGGTCTTGTCGTAACTGCCAACTTTTGAAACGAACATTGTGAAGACAATCGAGCCGAAGAGCCACAGCGCTGTCGCTGTGGCCGCTCCCCAACTGAGCAATTGCCATTTCGGCTGCACCCGGTCCGGGGCGTAGCGATATACGATGGCGAGCGCGAGGATGGCCATCCCAGCCAGGATCGGCCAGCGAACGAGCGCAATTACGTCGCCCCAGGCTTTGGACACCGGCAAAAAGCCGATTGCCGCGGGCAACACCGCAATGAGGCCGAGCGCTGCAATGCCAAACAGCGCGAGTCCGAGAGCGAGCGCCAAGGCACGCAGGTGGAACCAGATGAAATTTCGCTTCTCCGTCTCCCCGTAGCAGACATTGACGGCGACCATCAGCATTCCTGTTGCGGACCAGGCACTCCAGATCGCCAGCACCACGCTCAGGATGAGGCCGATGCCGAACCTGAGTGGCGGGCCTTGCGCAAGGGTCTGAAGCCATGTTGAGATCAACTCGACGGCTTCGGGCAGTAAGAGCCCCTGTATGGCCGTGACCTGCCGCTCCACAATGTTCGGATCGGCGACGAGGCCGTAAAGCGAAACAACTGCCGTGAGCGCCGGAAAGATGGAAAGGACCGCGTAATAAGCGGCTCCGGCGGCGAGGCCCAAGAGATTGTCCTTTCGCGCCCGTCGCCACGTGCGCGTCAGTATCAGCCACCACACTGCCATTCGGCCCTCCGCTGGGCTCGTGCCGTCCCTGATAGCACGCTACCCTGTCGTTCGCCCAAGGCGTTTCTTACGGCGACTTGCTCCCGCGACAATAGCAGTCCGGAGCAAGCGAACTCAGATTTCGATATTCAGCGCAGCAGCCCTGCCTCGCGATAGTACCTGAGCGCCCCCGGATGGAATTCGCATCACCGCGTCGCTGGGCACCATGTCCTATTTCGTGAGCGTCGACAGCGCGGGATGCAAGCGCCGAAAATCGTCGAAATTCTCGAACAGTGCCTTGACCACGGCATAGGCGAGATCGTCGGGCATCCGCGCCGACGCAATGATCAACGTCTGGGTGCCAAAGGTCGGCGTATCCTCCGGATTGCCGTCATAGACGCCGCCCGGGATACCCGAGGCGACTTAGTAGGGATGCGCCGTGAGGACCCGCAAGGCGGCCTTGAACGCAGCCTTGTCCCGTGAACCAGAGAGTTTTTCTGCCCACTCCCGCGCCACCGCCAAAGCGTTCGCACCATGGCGCATAATGAGCTCCGCCGCCGCATGCTGAATTTCAAAGTCTTTCATATTCAGTAATCCTCGGTTCCGATCTGTTGTTGTGATCGCTACTGATCGTGTGCTCCCGAAAATGCGGCAGATTCGGTACCAGGCCGGTGAAATCACAACTTAAATTTGGATCGATGGCCGATCTCCTGGACACGCATCGCCGAGAGTGCTGCCGGATGTGCAGCCACTACGCCGAAGACGACGGCAAACGGCCGGCATTGCTGGCCGGTATTGCCTTCCGGGTCAGGCTGGCGCTTACCGAATCAGGATGCTGACGCCCGGCAGATATATGCCGATGGCAGGGCCGTAAACCACCGGCGGCGGATAATAGTACGGCGACGGCGCGGCGTAGACCACCGGGGGCGCGGGATAATAGCCGCCGCCCCAGTCGCCATGTCCACGATCGCCGCGGTGATCCCCGCCACGGTGATGATCGCCTCGGTGCGGTTGCGCGTTGGCCGATGCGACAAACGTCCCGAGCACGAGAAAGGCGGAGATTGCGAGCCCTGCCGCAAGCTTCGCCGACAGGTGGCGTTTCGATTTAGTGTCGATGATGCAGGTCATGGCGACCTCCTCTGATGAGCATGATGTCACGTCGCGGAACGCGACCGTTGGCCCTGCTAGCTATGCGACCGGAGCGCCCTGGTGACGCGGAGTTCCTGGAACACCTGGTCGGCGACCTTCTTCTGCGGATCAGGCATTGAATTGTAGAGCGTTTCGAACGACGAGATCAGGTTCTTCAGCCCGTCGACATGCGCCTGGGCGAATTTCTGGTAGGTCTTCAGATCGTCCACCGCGGTCATGCTTTGCGGGGCCTGGGCGGTTCGTTTCCGCGACCAGCTTTTCCATCGCGGCGGCATTGTCACGCATCGCCTGCGCGACGCTGTTCCATTTCGCTTCCTCGTTGGGCGTGATCTGCAGCGACGTGTGAAGGCTGGTGATCCGCTGCTCGACGGTCTCCGCCTTCGTCTCGGTGGCTCCCGCGGCGGGCTGGCTCTGTGGAGCAGCGGCCTGCGCCAGCTGGATTGGCGCGTTAGTGGCGGTATCGGCGCGAGCCGCGGTCAGCGGACTGGCGAGCATCGTGGCGCCCATCAGCGCCGCGATCGCAACCGAGCGCGTGAACGGCGCGGACATGGCGATCGGGTGGGCGAAAGATGACATGGTGGTATCCTTTCTGGATTTTGGAAACGACGTGGCGATATCGCCGCTTGTGAAGGGTTCAACGGAAACATATTAAGCTAATTTCGCTAAGAACGGCGCCGATTTGCGCGGCTGTGTAATCATTTGCTTTTCAAAGGGAATTTGGTGCGCGCAGCAGGACTCGAACCTGCGACCCGCTGATTGGGGTTAAGAGAAAGGTGGCGGACTTGAACAGTTTTGACAACGCCTAATAATCGACGGCCGGCGGACTCTTATTCCGGCACGCCGATGCTGCTGCCTTTGAACCCGATTTCAGGGTCTGCCGATGGGCGAAGTGAGTCCGAAGCGAGGCAATTTGGCGCGAAAACTGGTTTGGCAGCGGGAAGGAGCCGCATGTTGGGTACATCCAGCCCAGAACCGGCTCTTTCCGCATTCTCGGACGGGAGCGTTTGAGCTATCATGCCGTCATGTTTGGCTGGATGTCGCGTCTATCTGGGTAATGTCGGATAACTCTCAAAATAGGAATGCAACGATGATGAACATCCGAGGCTTTTTTCTGGCGATTTCGGTCGCTATCGGCGCCATGGTATCAGCGAGTGTGCTTGACCGCGCAAACGCGGCAACAGCGGACGATCTCAATAGGGACGCCGATCACGCGCTGCAAATGCTTTACCGAACCAATCCCCTCGCAGAGGACCTTTCGAAGAAGGCCAGGGCCGTGCTCATTTTCCCCAACATCGTCAAAGCTGGTCTGGTGTTCGGTGCGGCCTATGGCGAAGGCGAGTTGAAACAGGGATCGAAGATCGACAGCTACTACAATTCTTTTACTGGATCCTGGGGCCTGCAGGCCGGCGCTCAATCATACGGATACGCCGTCTTTCTGATGACCAATAAGGCAGTAAGCTACATCCACCGTTCACACGGATGGGAGATCGGCGTGGGGCCGACGGTCGTCATTGTGAACGAGGGTGTTGCCAAGAATCTGTCTACATCAACGCTGAAGGATGACGCTTACGCTTTCATATTCGATCAGCAAGGGCTGATGGTCGGAGTCAGCATTGAAGGAACGAAGATTTCTAGAATCAGCCGCTGAACGAAAACAAGAGGACTCAGCCGCCTACACAAGTTCCCCTGGCAGTTCCCCCAGCGGCGCCGATCGGGATCCCCACCATAGAGGTTCATTTTCTTCGTCTAATCGGAGTGTTAGTTATTGGGGGAACGTCGGTTAGAAAATCGGACGGCCGACGGCCGAGAAATTCTGTGTGACGACTGCCGATGGGCAGACCAAATGGTAAATCCGAGGGAGCACGGGCATGGATCTTTATGGCATTTCAGCGATCATTATCCTCGTCCTGGATATATTCGCGATCTTCCAGGTGCTGCAAAGCAGCCTGCCGCCGGTCAACAAATTGATCTGGATCCTTTTGATCCTCGTCTTACCCGTCTTGGGTCTCATTCTCTGGCTGCTGCTCGGGTCGCGCCGGCTCGTCGTGTAACTGATCTCGGGGGCGGGGCGTTCTCGAGCGCAGCGGCAATCGATGGCCGGGCCCAAGGGCCCTCGACAGGCTGTTTTATTACATCAGGAAGGAAGAGGCCACGATCCGCATGAATCCCGTCGAGCGTAAGAGTGACCTTCTGAAGCAGGTATTCGGGCGCTAGCCACTGCCGGCGCCACGCATAGAGGCTGAACGGGGCCATGAAGCATCCGCCGGTGCGCCACAATCCCGCTCGATCGCCATTCGAGGTCGAATCACGGCCTGATCGTGGACAAGAGCATTCTTTCGCAGACTGGGGATTGAGCCGTCAGCAAGAATCTGGCCCTGGGTTCTCAGTCTTTCCATTCTGTCGACGTTCATCGTCGTCGTTCTGCAGTTTAGCTCGATCGAACAGTTCGTTGAGCTCGCGCGCGGCTCGCGCCCAGAGTGGGTGTTCCTGGCGTTCGCTACGCAAATACTGACCTATGTCTGCGCCGCGATGGTTTGGCGTCAAGCTTTGCGTCGCGCCGGGCACCCGCGGTCCCTCCGGTCTCTTTTTCCGCTCGGCGTGGCCCGTTTCGCGAGGGGTTGCCGGCGGTTGAGGCGTTCGGCCGAGTGCCGGTAGAGCTAGCGCGAGACTGGATCAGGGCAATGTCAAAATCGAAAATCATCCTCTTCGCCGTCAGCGGGTTTGTTGCTCTCCTCGTCTTCGGCGCGGTGGCCCTGCTTTTTTTTGTGGATGCCAATGCCTACAAGCCCCGTTTGGAAGCGACCGCCTCGGATGCTTTGGGGATGGAGGTCAGGGTCGGCGGCCGGATGGGGATCGGCTTCTTCCCGGGTTTAGTCGTCACGCTGGAGGACCTGCACATTCGCAACCGAGGGGCAGATGTCGCCTCCGCAAAGGAGGCCGTGCTTGGGATCGACCTCCTCCCTCTGCTCCATAGGGAAGTTCGGGTCAGGAAGATCGCGCTGAAATACCCGAGGATTCTCCATCGAACGGGACCACGACGGTCGGCTCAACGTCGAGAAACCGGAGGCGGCCAGAGGAACGTTACCCGCCCTGGAAAAAGTTTCCTTTTCGGACGGAACTCTCCTCTACGCCGACAAACAATCCGGGGAAGGATTCGAGGCCGAGGACTGCAATCTGGACGTGCCCCGCCTGCAACTATCAAGCCGGGAAAGCCCGGACCGCTTGAAGAACCTTTCGTTCAAGGCGGAACTCGCCTGCGGGAAGATCCGGACAAAAAACGTCGCTGCGTCCGACCTGAAGTTCTCGGCCGAGGGAAAGAATGGGGTCTTCGATCTCAAGCCGGTTACGATGCGTGTCTTCGGCGCGCAGGGATCGGGGAGCATCCAAGCGGACTTTTCGGACGCAGTTCCCCGTTACCACGCCGGTTTCTCTCTGCCGCAGTTCCGCATCGAGGAGTTCCTCAAAACCCTGGCGCCAGAGAAAGTCGCGGAAGGGGCGATGGATTTCTCCGCAAATCTTTCGATGCAGGGAAAGACCGTGAACGAGATGAGACAGACCATGGAGGGGCCGATCTCGCTGCGGGGCAAGAACCTCATGCTCAATGGCAGTGATCTCGATCAGGAGTTCTCCCGGTTTAAGTCCAGTCAGAACTTCAACCTCGTGGATGTGGGCGCCTTCTTCTTTGCCGGACCTGTCGGCTTGATGGTCACGAAGGGGTACAAATTTGCAAGTATCTTTCAAGGATCGGGGGGCAGTAGCGGAATCCGGACACTCGTCTCCGACTGGGGGGTCGAGCGCGGTGTGGCGCAGGCGCAGGACGTGGCCATGGCGACGAACGAAAACCGGATCGCCCTCAAGGGGGGGCTCGATTTCGTTAAGGAGCAGTTCAATGACGTGACCATCGCGCTGATCGATGCCAAGGGCTGCGCCAAGGTGCAGCAAAAGATACGTGGCTCCTTCGAGAAGCCGGTCGTGGAGCAGCCGAATATACTCAAGTCCCTCGCCGGGCCAGCGCTCGGTTTGCTCAAGAGGGGAAGGGACATCTTGACTGGTGGAGAGTGCGAAGTGTTCTACGCCGGTTCGGTAGCACCGCCGAAATAGATGGATTGCAACGGGACCGGGCTACTGACGCCATGGTCGCTTGCTAACTCTGCAAGCCAATTCGTCAGTTTTTCGTGTTTATGGCGCAAAACCGGAGGGACACTTTCCCCGGAAAGCGTAATGACGATACGGGAAGATTCGGTGCCCCAATTTTTTGTAAGCCATTAATTTTTTATAGCTTGGAGAATCCCGCCCCTGGGCACCAAACTTTTTTCCTAGGCAGATTTTTTCAATCAGTTACGACGCGATTTTGTCCCACCTCGAAATCCTGGATACTACTATCTCTTTCAAAGCAGCATGTCGATGCGATCGAGAACTGCGGCAACGCTGCGTCAAGAGAATAAAGCGGGTTAACGACTGCAGAAAATCGTCCGAGAATCGCCGATTGCTCGCCAGCTCGTCAGAATATCCGTGCCAGACATACAAGGTATTGCCAATTAGGACCGCACCGATCGGTCGCGTTGCGAGTATCATCCCGGTTTTGCCGTGTGATGATCATCGAGGCGTGGTCCGAATGTTCAATAGTTGTCAAGAATACAGGTAGTCAGAGGGAGCGGCTATGACGGCCACTCCCTCTTTCGCTATCCTAGCGGTGCCAACCAAACTAGGAGCGAATGTCATGCGTAGCCCCACTTACACGACTTTGGATCGTGAGCGCGCCGAACTGTGCGCGCTACGAGCCGCTGTTATAGAAGTATTGACTTCCCCGAGTGATTTGAAACCAGACATTCTTGACAATCTCAGACGCAAAGCGGTTAAGGAATACGTCAAACCAAGTTCAGATTTTCTTCCCGTGAAAGATCAATTGCTCCGGGAGCGGATAATGGTTCTTCTTCAGGAAGTGAAATAGATTGGCCCAAGCATCTCTCCCGATCGTCTTTTGGAGGTCGCACCTCATTCCAAGCGTCAAGACATGACGCAAGAAAACGACCAACCTGCTTGCGAAAAGAAAGAGCCATGCGTTATGATCTCCTAAAGCGAATTTAACCGATATATGGATTAAAAGCTTATTCCTGGGTCGCCCGCACTCGCTAGTGTTTCATGTCCTCCCGGGCCGATGGTCCGTCACACAACGCCGCGCCATCGGATGCCGAGCCAGACAATGGCGATGAGGATCTTGGAGAAAAGAATCATGTCGATCGGCATGTTGGGGCGCCAGACATCGAGCAGCAACACGGTTCGCGTCTCGTCGCCGGCGTTCCAGACTTCGTGACGGAAGGTATCATCCCACAAAAGATAATCGCCCTCGGCCAGTCGATATTCCTCGTCCGCGATTTTCAGCACCGCTGCAGGCCGCCCGTCCTCTGCCTTGGGCATCTGCAAGACGAGATAGAATCGCAGCACGCCGCGGAAGGGGCCGCGGTGCGCCGGTATGTGCTTTCCCGGCGCAAGGAAGGAAAACGACGCCGATAGTACCGCCGGGCTCGCCGCGACAAGTGCCGCCAGCGTCGGAGATCGCGCCATGTTACGCGGAACTTCGACTCCATAAGCCTTCATGATGAACATGCGCCAATCGTGACCGTCATTGGCCGAAATCGCTGTTTGCTCCGGCATGATCTCGTGAAACCGCGGCACCTGTTGAAGCTGTCCGGCGATGCTCAACGCCTCGTCGCGAATTGCGCGCCAGGAGCCCGCAAACGCCTTGGCCTCCGGAAATAACGTTTCGCAGCCCATGACCGGCGGGCCGGCGATGCGGCTGTCGAAGATCCGCCTGATGACAGCTGCGGCAAAGTCGTAAAATGTGATCATATTTCCAAGTTCGGCCGCTGGACCAGCGGCATCCGCATAGCCGTCGGTACACCACGGGATACCGATTTCACTTTATCCGACATTCCTCCGATGACCGGTCTTGCACGCGTCACAATCCACCTTTTTCGGACTGTGTAGCAAGGCGGAGCCGGTCGGCGGCGAACTTGGGGGCCTTGGTGGAGGAGTTCCGCCTCTAGCTTGGCAGAAGGCCGCTGTTTCTCCATCATCGAGACGTACTTCGCTCATGGTTCGCTTTTGCACGTCATCCCCGATCCCCTCACGCTGGCACTGGGGGCGCGTGCAATCGCGCAATGAGCCGCACGATAGCAGCGAACAGCTGCCGCGACACCGTAACCTCGGCCATCTGGAAGATGATATAGCGCGAATTTGTAACGATCTTGGCACCGATCTTGACGAGCTTCTCCCTGACGCTGGTCAGCGACCAGTGTGCGACAGCCTCGGGCAATGCCAGCGTCCGCATGAAGTTGGCAAGATTGTAGGCCAGCGCATGGAGCGGAAGCCGGACGGCGTTGGCTGCGAAGGAGCAGCATGACAGCCGCGTCCACTTCATCGCGTTCTTGCCTTCCTTGATCGATTGCCCCGCCGTGCCGCGCTGATTGTAGAAACCGACGACGCGCTCGGCCGGGCGTAACAGGTTGGTGACGATGAAGCCGACGCGGGATAAAGCTCGCGTACACAGCGCATTGGCTTTAATCAATAAGAAGAACCCGGCTATAGGGTTGGGGAAATTGCGGTCACAGACTCCGGACCTGATACTAGTAATGAATCCAACATTTAATGATCTTGTCGGAGCACTACTTGGAATCGTTTGATGCGCTCTTGCTTTTTGAGGGTGGTGTTTTTGGTGAAACAATTTTCTTGAACGCTCGCTCAAAAGGCTCGCTGCGCAATTTGGCTGTGGTATTAAACCGATAGCGCCGCTCGGCTGTGATGCCTCAAGCGGACAATGCATTGCGAACGGAAATTGCCAGTGGATATTCACCCGCTGCCACTAATCAATCGCAAGCATCTGATGAATTTATGGCGAAGCAATTTTCCTCAGGTTCCGGGGCGGGCGCACAGCCGGCCAGCGTCACGCTGGCCGGCTATAGAATTGAAGGAAGCGGCGGGACCATGCAGTTTATCCCCGCGCGTTCTGCCAAAAATTGACCGCGAAGATGATCATCGAAATCAGCATGATCAACGCGCCAACGGCGACGGGCAGCATATTGCCGGTGGGCATGACGATGACGATTCCCGCAATGAAGGTGACCGCGCCGAGATTGGCGACCCAAAAATGCACGGCGGCGAGTTTGGATTCGGCCAACGCCGGAAAGGCCCGGTAGATCAGACCGAATATCGCGAACGAGGCCCAGCCGATCAAATTGATATGGGTATGGAGGGGGGCAGAGGCCAAGGATTGGGTCATGCCCATCCAAATCCCGAACCCCATCCCGAGCAGCCCATAAATGATGGCGATAGAAATAAATCGCGTACCCACATTTTTCATTTGTCCCCCTTGGTTGCTTGCGACGTCCGCGGCGGCATAATGCCGTCCTTCCCCGCCTAAGTCGCGCCCTTAATTTCCGCCGCGGGCTGATGACGGGCCACATCGATCGGCTCACCCCAAGCGGTCCAGGGTGAGCCAGCGGGGCGAGTTAGGACAGATCGATTAGGCCGACTTGGGGTGGCACGACAAGTTGAATCAGAGTAATTAATTTAGTCAACTATCAAGGAGGCGCCGCGTACAGAGCGGGACGGCGTTCTCGGTTAGCTTGTCGAGAAAAGCGAGATAATCGAGTCTGGCTTGCTCCGCCGTGTGAAGGCCGTCGATCATCAACAATCCGACATCACTTAGCTCCGCATAGGCGGGTGTCGCCGTGAATTCTTGGGTCGTGTAACGGTAGTGACGGACGTTTGAAGTCCCCAACTGCCGGAAATGGGCGTCAACTTCCGCCGGATCGGCCCAAAATTCATTGATGTAAGACGGATCGATGAAGAGAACATCACCGCCTTCAACGTTGTCCAACAAGGCTTTCGCGATGATGCTGGGCGCAAAGCCTCGAAGCGATCCTATCACCACGACGCGCTTCGGCCGGACGATTCGTCCAAGCGCGTAATACAGCCAGCCAAGGCCCAGATTAAGATCTTCTTGCCGCTGTAAATGACCCATGCGCAGCATTTCCGGGTCCGCGAACAAACGTCGGATAAAATCTTCTGACATCACATTCGGGTTGCGGTCGTTCGTCGAAAAAAGCGAGGCGAGACGAGACATTAGCCCAGCGTTCGCAGTAAAACGCGTCAGTTTCCATGTCCAACCCTTGCGCATACGACCTCCAGGGTTTGCCGGCGGGTATGGTAAACTGGCAATAAGTTTGGTGCAGCCGAAATGAGATCATGGCCAAGCATGCCGTACGCCCGGGGCGCGGTGGCAAAAGGTGGGATTGTACGCCGCAGATCCGATTTGTTTGCTTGTGGCGCAAATCAGAAATTTTCGGCGGCTAAGATGTGGAACCGGTGGGACACTTTCCCCGGAAAGCGTAATGACGATACGGGAAGATTCGGTGTCCCACCTTTTTGTAAGCCATTGATTTTTATAACTTGGAGAATCCCGCCCCTGGGCACCAGACCTCTTTCTGAGCCAAATTTTTCAATCGGTTGGAGTGCGATTTTGTCTCGCCTGTCGCAACCGAGCCGGAAAGTGGGACGCATTCGTTCCTAATTTGGGAGAACGCGTTCGCGCCAATATAGCAATCCAGCCGTTGCATCGTTTTTGCGTTCTTCGCTCAGAAACGATTAGATATAGCGCTGCGCCAGCACATGCAGTCCGGGCTTGCGTTTGAAAATCTTGCGGCGGAGCGTGAAGCCGTGGCGCTCCAAAAGCATGCGCAAGTTCGCTGTGTTGAAATACCGGACATGCCGCGGCGGATCGACAAGAGGCCAAGACACCAGGTCCTTGGGCACGTGCCAGTGGCCGATGTCGGGCGTAGTTATGAAAAGATATCCACCGGCCCTACAAATTTGAGCCAGCGCCGCGGCAAACCTTTCTGCGTTGGCCACGTGTTCGATCACTTCCGAGCAATAGACAAAATCAAACATCCGTCCTCTATTCTGGAAGTCTTCCAGGATTTCGCACGTGAAGTCGACGCTGGGAAAATGATTGCGAGCATAGGCAATCGCACGCGGGCTAATGTCGATGCCGATGGCACGGCCGCCTAAACGCCGCATTGCCTCGGCCATGAAGCCGCCGCCACATCCGACATCGATCACGTCGTTGTTTCGAATGTAACGGATAAGCTTGATCGCCTTGATGAGCGCATGGCGAAAACGCGAGCTTGCCTTGGGGTAGAACTCCGGCGTGATGCTTGTCTCATCCCGGTAGAGCGATGCGAGTTCATCGGGCGTTGGCATCGGGTCAAGAAACAAGAAACCGCAATCGCTGCAGCGCGACAGAGCGCAGCCGTTTTTGCGAGCAAAGAAGGCCGCCCCGCGCCGATGGCATAGCGGGCACACCAGGAGTTCAGCAGCGCTCATTGGATTTCGTTCATGACTGGAATGCCGAATCGGCTGGCCTCACACCAATGGGCGTCGCAATCCGGCCTGCTGCGTGAAACGGACATTCGGGCCTGCAGGTCAAAATCTCGGCACAACATTATGATGCCGCAGCCTCGGCTCGAAGGACCTGCTCTTTTGCATCCGCTTTCTCCTCCGCGAGTTGAAGGGTATAAACTCGCGCATACACGCCGCCATGCGCCAACAGCTCGGCGTGCGTGCCGGATTCGCAGATGCGACTGCCGTCCATCACATAAATAAGATCGGTATCGATCACGTCTGCGCATTCGGCAGCCGCACTATCGGCGCGGCAGGGTCGCGACGAGCGGCCGCGAACACGTTCACTATGAGCGTCTTGCCGTCGCTTCTTCAATCGTCCCATTCTGTCCAACTTGGGCTGATGGGGTAGAGCCAATGAGATCAATGCGCTGTGCGGCTTTAAGTGCGGCCACGCGGACTTTGCCGCCATGAAGCGCGTTTCACGGTGCCCACGGGGCCGGGGTAGAATTAACGGATGTCACGAGGGGATGTCTTGGACGCGGTCCACCACAGCAGCACGAGAAGTGCGACCGCGTACGGAAATACATACATCAATGTATGACTGATGGAATGTAAGTGCTGGTTTATCATATGAAAAGCCCATACCGGCAATATGATAGTGAGAACCATCAGCGCCCAGCCAATGACTGATACGGGATAATAAAGCCACCCAACTTTGCGGAACAAAATCGATTTCAAACTTGCGATCCTCCGTTGGTAAAGCCCGACGGTCCCGTCGTTCTCAGCCGAACGATGACATGCAAGGCGGGTCGAGCTAACCAGTACACGGGGCAGGGTCCTTAATCCTGCGATGAGGCGCTCGCCCTTTTTTCTGCGACCAGCGACTGAAACGCTAGGGGGTTGTCGATTTTCAGCCCAGGGTGTCTCTTTCCCAGGGTGGTCATCAGGCCGGCAGGGGGCGGCAGATCCAGCCTAGACTGTCAGAACAACCAAGCGCGATAGCAGGTTTGGGGAATGATCTCCTGCGGCGAAACTAGGAATAAACCGGCACAAACTCGCGATCAGATCTTGATGGCGGCGGCGCAGAACGCGAATCGGCTGATCCGGCGTTTACCATGAAGCTTAGGGCCGCATTAATCTTTTGCTGAAATGCTGGTGGTGCTTCGTTTTTTGGATTGAGGAGGTCCTTCGATGACCGCCATTTCGGCAGTGACGCTGCCGTCGAACCCCCAACTCCCAGCAGCCAATATGATCCCGGTAAAGCCGCCACAGCCACATAGCCCGGCTGCCGCCCCGGTCGCGACCGATAGCGACGGCGACAACGACGGGTCCGGCGTCAACATCAAGGCTTAACTTCGTCGAATTTATGTGCCCGGGGGAGTCCTGGTCCTGCCCCTGACTCTGACCCAGGAGCTATGCAACTTTTCGGGTCTGTGGCCGCATCCCGGAATCTAGACCGGATTAAGTGAGAATTTCCGGCTGTTGTGACGTCTCGGGAAGCGCCCGAGGCTCAATTCCCAGCACTGATAACGCGGAAACAGTGGGACACTTTCCGTGGAAAGCCTAATAACGGTATAGGAAGATTCAGTGTCCCGCTTTTTTGTAAGGCGTTGATTTTTATAACTTGGAGAATCCCGCCCCTGGGCACCAAACTCTTTTTTCGCGCCAAATTTTTCAATCGGTTAGAGCGCGATTTTGTCCCATCTCGAAATCGTGGATACCACTACCCGCTCGAAAGCGGCGTTTCGGTCTGATTGAAACCGGCCGTAACCGTAACGCCGCGTCACGTTCACAAAGCGAGTTGGTAACTGGCAGAAAATCGGATTTTCTGAGGCAGGGGTGGATCGACCGCTTTCTAACCAGTTCCAGGCGCATCCGCAGCCGAGCTCAAAGTGGATTCGTCAGTTTTCCGTGTATATGACGCGAAACCGGTGGGACACTTTCCGCGGAAAGCCTATGCCAAGGGCGGACGTTGGCTGCACGACGTGCGCTCGGCTGACCGACGCTTGCAGGCGAATGTTTCACGACGGCCACGGCGGATTTTTGAGCTGCCGCGGGAAAAAAAGGCAGCATATTCCGAGACAAGTGGATCGAATAGATTTGGAGACTCGATGACGCAGGAGACAGGACTCGATCGCGAATTGCCGAGAGGCGCGGAAAACCTGGACTCTCGACCTCCCTCTTCTCCGGATTTTGGGCGTTGTTGTATAAATCAGTAACTCGCTGATATTTGAAAATTTTTCGGTTGATCCACAATAGAGCAGGGCCTTGGTGTTATTGATGTTTTCGAGAATTGTGCAACAAGGCCGCGATTAGCATCCGGGGCCAAAGACACGGCGGAGGATGGATTGAGAATTGAGCTGGTCCTGGGAAATCGGACAGGGTGTTAAGGTGTATTCCCTCGGGTAACGGAGGGATACGAAATGACGACGCGGAGACGGTTTACGGGCGAGTTCAAGGCACGGGTGGCGCTGGAAGCCTTGCGCGGCGACAAGACGGTCCAGGAGATCGCGGCGGGGCATAAGGTGCATCCGAATCAGGTGAGCACATGGAAGCGCCAAGCGGTCGATGGCCTGTCGGAAGTGTTTTCGAACGGCGCGGACCACGAGCGCCAGGATCACGAGACCGAGGTTCGAGACCTTCATGCCAAGATCGGCCAATTGACGGTGGAACGGGATTTTTTGGCCAGAGGGCTCAAGCGATGAGCCGGGGGAACGCAAGGCGATGATCGTGCCGGACCGCCCCGGCTTGAGCTTGAGCCGCCAATGCCGCCTTCTCGCGATCAGCCGGTCCTCGTTTTATTACACCCCCAGAGGGGAGAGCCCGGAGAATCTGGCGCTGATGCGCCGGATCGACGAGATGTTTCTGCGATCCCCCTTCTTCGGCAGCCGGCAAATGGTGCGTCAGTTGCGGCGCGACGGCGTTCGTGCCGGGCGTCACCGGGTCCGCCGCCTGATGCGCCTCATGGGTCTGGAAGCGATCTACCAGGCGCCCAAGACCAGCGCGCCCCACCCGGCGCACCGGATTTATCCCTATCTGCTCCGGAACGTGGCGGTGGCTCGCCCCGATCATGTCTGGTGCGCCGACATCACCTACATCCCGGTGCGGCGCGGGTTCCTGTACCTGGTCGCGATCATGGACTGGGCGACGCGCCATGTCCTGGCGTGGCGTCTGTCCAACACCATGGACGCCCGGTTCTGCATCGAGGCGTTGAACGAGGCGCTGGCCAAATACGGCAAGCCGGAAATCTTCAACACGGACCAGGGCAGCCAGTTCACCAGCCTCGACTTCACCGGCGTGCTCAAGGACGCGAATGTCGCGATCTCCATGGACGGGCGGGGCCGGTGCATGGACAATATCTTCATCGAACGCCTCTGGCGGTCCCTGAAATACGAGGCCGTCTACCTGCACGAAATGACGGACGGCTTCGCCGCCGAGCGCGTCATCGGCGAGCGGATCGCGTTCTCCAACACCGAGCGGCCGCACTCCGCCCTCGACGGCGCGACCCCGGCTGAGGCTTACGCGACGAAGCGGCCTGTGGATATGATGAACAAGGCTCGCGCCTTGCCCACATCTCCACAGGCCCAACAGCAACAAAAGGCGTTCAACATGAATGGGATTATGGCAGCGTGATCAGCAATCGGAATACACCTTAACTTCGCTGCCAACCTGTCCAACCAACCAGGACCAGCTCAAATCGCCGCAGGGAGCGATCGTGACTACGAGGTCCGACCGAGATGATGCTTCGGTGACCGGAGGTGAACCGCCGAATGGCCCATGCTTCGTGGACCATCCGCTGCGAGCGGCATTAATCGAGGAGGTCCATGCCCGGCCCTTTGCGGCCCTCGAGCCGCCCGAGCGCGCGTCGCATCTTGCGCTTGTTTCTGGCGAAGACGGGGCCGCGGCGGATTCTGCGCATCTCGTCCGCCTGTGCCAACGCTATGGCCTTTCGTCACCCGCCGACGGGTCAAAACACTTCACCTGCGACTTTGGGACGTTCCGGCTTAAATGGGAGCGGCACGGCGAGTTCTGCACGTACACGTTTTTCTGCCACGGCCCCTTCGAGCAACCTTTTTCAGTCCCGGCGATCTCGACTGTTCCCCGCGACTGGTTGGAGGCGCTCCCTGGAAAACGGCTAGTAGCCGTCCATGTTGCGGTGGAGCCGCGCGACAGACCGTCCCGCTCTGCGGAAGATCTGGCGGCGATTTTTCGATCCGAGACAATTTCTGGCAGCCGTGTTTTCGGAGGAGCGGCCTTAACGTGGACCGACTTTGCAGTACATGAAGATGGGTTCGGTCGGATCTTAGTTCGAGACATTAGTCTCGATCATTTCGAGGCTGGACGGCTCGTACAACGTCTTCTGGAGATTGAGACTTACCGCATGATGGCGTTGGTTGCCCTCCCGCTGGTGCAAGAGCATGGCCCACAGATCAGGCGAATCGAAGAAGAGACCGCCAAGATCGCCCGAAGCATGAGTGAAATTGCCGGCCTTGATGATACGCGGGCGATGCTAACCAGCCTCTCTCGGCTCTCCGCCGATGTCGAGGGTATAACCGCCCGCCTCAGTTACCGTTTCGACGCGACACGCGCCTACTTTGCGCTCGTGCTGCGCCGCATCGAGCGCCTGCGGGAAGAGCGGCTTGAGCGGCTGCAGACTATCGACGAGTTCATGGAACGCCGTCTAGCGCCGGCCATGCAGACTTGTGAGACGGCCGCAAGGCGGCTGGATTCGTTGTCACGCCGTCTAGCCAGGGCAAGCGACTTGCTTCGCACTCAAGTCGATGTCGCGCTCGAAGGCCGAGAATCGTGACCTGCTCCTCTCCATGGACCGGCGTGCCCGCCTCCAATCACGGCTACAACGGACGCTGGAAGTTATCTCCATGGTTGCCCTCACCTATTATCTCGCAGTGCTGCTGACGACCATATTAAAGGCGGTGAAGGCGGCCGGAGTTCCGTTGGACGTTGAGCTTGTTGCCGGCGCTGCGACGCCATTTCTGCTGGGGATCATTTGGCTCGGACTGCGATGGGCGCGGCAAACCGTCATCCGTAGGCATGAACAAGACCTGGACTGAGGCCGCCCGCGATCTGTGGCTGCCGAAAACTTCACTCGGGCTAGTATGGCGGAACGGTCCCTGATCGGTTGGATTAGTTCCCTGATCGCGTCAGAAGCCTCCCTGATGTGTCGAAAAAATTCCCTGTTCCAATTCGTAGGGGATATAGCTAAGTACGCGATGAGCCGCACTTTTGGCACCATCTGACGAAGCCAAATCAGAAACTCCCTAGTTCATACGTCGGGTGTTACAGGGATACGGCTGGCAGTTGCCAGATTTGTCAACGCCACGCTGGAATTTGCGGCGTTGGTTAGATAGCAGACTTCGGCAACGAGTGTGGTTAGTTCGCAGAATGACCGATTTAATTGAAAAACTCTGAAGTTGCGGCGGGGCTGCATGGCCCCACAAAAGAGCCCAGTTCGAGGGGATGGTGGGCTAATAGTGTAACGAGCATTAGGCCATCTTGTACATATGAGGAATCGACGGTCAAGCTGGGCTAACGCTAGGGCGATGTGCTGGCAATAGTTCTCTTGGGTGATGCCCCGGCCATGGTCGTAGGCATCCGACGCCGAAAAGACCGGGGTGGGGTGCCGGCACCCCCCCGGATTGCGAGCGCCGCTGCGTATCCGGGTGAGCTTCCTAGCACGCGCCCGGTTCTAAAATCTCGGCCACTATCTAAAAAGAAGGCGATGTTATGCGTCGCAAACCGAAGCCCTAGATGAGGTTTCCCTGCTTGTCTTGATCCTCGCGGGTGGCCTTCTTGAAGCCTTCGGTATGCCCGAATGGCACCCTGGGCTTGGCCCCGCCCAGGATAGCTTCGGCGGTGAGAATTTGGAGCCTCGGCACCTTTTGGCCGCCTGTCTCATAGAAGCCCGCAGAGGCGGCTTCCTTCACCATCTCGCGCGTGGGCTCGTTCAACGTGAGAAAAAGCCCTATGGCCGCTTTCTCCCGCTCCATTGTGCCCTTTAAGTCGCGGATCATGCCCGAAGTGATATTTTCGCCGCCCTTGACGGACACGATGCCGAATTGCGGTGTTTTATCCCCGTCGCGGAAATGCAAATAGCCGTCGATGCCCCGGTCCATGCCCTTTTTGCCGCTCTTGTACGGCTGCGCGCCGATTGTCGCCGTGATCCATTTTTGAAATTCGTGTTTGTCGCGCAGGGCAAGATCGCGGGCTCCGGCATAATCCTTCGGCACACCGTGAACTTCATAGACGATGCCCGGAAATGCCTCTTTCAATCGGCGCTCAACAAGGGCAATTGCGAGATGCGTCACGTCGATCCCGATCCATTGGCGTTTGAGTTTTTCCGCCGCGTGAATCGTTGTGCCGCAACCACAGAATGGGTCTAGCACGAGATCGCCTTCACTAGATGAGGCGGAAATTATCCGCTCAAGAAGAGCAACCGGCTTTTGCGTCTGGTAACCAAGTCGTTCTTGGTGCCAAGACCGCAGGGCTTCAATATCAGTCCATATGTCCTGTGTCGGCATCCCCTTGGCCTCATCGAGATACCGCTTTATTCGAGGGATGCCGTTTCTTGTGTAAAATATTCGCCCCTCCTTATCGAGGCGCCTCATCGTTTCGATTGGAACACGCCATATCCGCGTAATGCCCATCCAGTCGTATTCATATCCGCCGCCCTGTAAACCTGCGGTACCAAGATCGCCGGACATAAAACGGCGGCCGTTGGCGTCCTTGTAGCGGTAGTATTGCTCTACGTAATCCTCATCATAGGGCTGATAGGTGTCATTCCAAATTGCGCCGTTTGTCTTCGTGTAAAACAAGATGGTGTCGTGAACTGGCCCATAGCGGAGTGCGTCACTATGGCCAGACGTGCGCTTCCATATAATTTCACTGCGAAAATTCTTAGGTTCGAAAACAGAATCCAGTAAGATTTTCAAATAATGGCTAGCTGTTGGATCACAGTGAAGATATAGCGAACCCGTCGCTTTCAGCACGCGGTGCAACTCAATCATTCGGACGGCTATCATGGCGAGATAGGCCATCATGTCGTTCTCGCCTAGTGCCGAGCGCATCGCGCGGAGCATGATGGTTGCGTCAGAATGTGGCCCGGTCACCACTTCATCGAAGGCACGTTCCGCCGATTCATTCCAATGCCAAGTGTCCTCAAATGCCTCGATCTGCGCCTGCGATTGCTCACCTGACGGTGCCTTGAAAAGCACGTTGTATGAGGCATTTGAATTGAATGGCGGATCAAGATAGATCAAGTCAACGGACTCGGTTGCGATGCTCTCTCTAAGCACCGCGAGATTGTCGCCATAAAAAAGCGATCTCACTTGCGCCCTTTCTTTGTGGTGGAAGGCGCGCGTTTAGCTGTCGCGATCTTTTTCAACATTTCCTCAAACCACGCTTGTTCTCATCGCATTCGATGCGGCGGAAGGATCACAATAATTGATGGCAACAACTAGTAGAAGACTAAATGTCATGGGGCGGGCCGCGACTACCAATTAATCCAATTCGGCCGTGCAAACGCTTCACGCGATCCGCAAGCGGTGCAGCGTAGAAGCCGGCCAATCTTCGGCACCGGAAACGCCGGCCCGAGACGCGCAATCAAATCGGACGTTCGCAGCACCGCCTTGTGCTGACACTTCTCGCAGTAGCACCAAACATCAACGCCGTGCGAGGTGAGGTGGGAGAGGGTGGCCGGTTCCGGAAGCTTCTTTGTTTTAGCAGCAGCCTCGATTGCGTTTTGCCAACGCCCGATGCAATTCCCCATTCAGAGCAGCGGCCACTCCCTGCACCTCTTGCGCGAGGTCCGGTTGGGGCGGCCTGTTCCCTACCCGAAAATTGCGACCGGTCATGGCGTCAAAAAGATTCAGCTGCAAGGGCTGGATGGGGGAAAGGTCTAGCTTCCTATCGCGTGCGGCCAGGGCCAAGAGCAATTGCTGGATTCGTTGCTGGCGTCCAATGAGAATCGGCTCCAATTTCTGACCCAACCGCACGTCATCGCGCTGCGTCATGTCGAGAAGCCAATAATCAGTTGCACACTGCGCCGCACTATTGATCTCGTCGCAAAGCTTATCAATTGACGTCCCGAGACGATCCGCAAGGTATCGCCACCGCTGAACAAGAAAATTCGCTAATGCGACAACTGACGCTCCGAACAAGGAAGCAACGACGGGAGCGACCCAGTTCGGGAAGTTGTCCATTTGGCGGGCCGGTTCTACGCTGCCGCCTTGAAAGCTTGTTGGATAAACCGATCCGCTAGAGCTTCGTAGGGCTCATAAAGCGGTGTTCTGGCCACCACAGAAAGCAGTTTCTCTAATTCGTCTTTCCGAAAGTGCCCCGTCCGAACGAGACCGCCGAAAGCCTCCTCCAGAAATGACGCCGCGTAGCCCGATGTGCCATCAAGCTCAACCGTAAGGTGCTCGCCTTTATTCTTTGCCTCGGCCAATTTGGGAACCAACACCCGCTCGCGAAACAATTCTCCGCTGTACGGTCCGTCCGCAATGTACCGGCCGCCTGGGGAATGGGCAAAGTCAACTACCCGGATTAACATTGGTGACCTCAATCACTTAGAGCGATACCGTCCACTCAATCAGTGTACCGCGAATTGGTACGGGATAAGTCTTAACCACTGGTTGACGGTTGGATTCACACACATATTCCCCGCATCGGCTGAAAATGCGGAGACGGCCTTCGCGGCATCTGTTAACGAATTCTTGCATTTGCGCAAGCCCGTTTCCACCATAGTCAACTCCCGTTGACGTAACCGCTTCCTCCATCGCAACTTTGATGACTTGACCGTCTTTACTTACGTCGGATGCCGCCGGCGGGACACCAAATAGGTCTGCGAATCGTCGCATCCAACCGGCAAACCGACGCCAGTCCGAAAGCGTCATCGGTATTGTGACGCCTTGATCATATACCACCGCCGTCATCGACCGTGCGCGCTTGTCTACGGCGCCAGTCATCCACCACCTTCGGCTGGGTGGACCCCAATATCTGCTTTTTTCCGGGTATGCGTGGCGCACGGCATTCTCCACGGCTTCTATCATCGGGCCATATAAGTGAAGGAGTCTTTCCTCCGCTTCATTTTTTGCTCCTGGGAAAAGCCGCTTCAAATCATCGACCAGCTTGGCGACCGCGTCGCTATCTGTGGCCATTCCGCTCCGCATCGGAACAATTGTGACGTCGCCATCGGGGCGGGGCCGCGGTTCTGTGTCGGGGAAACCCACGATTTGGAAAAATCCAATTTCCCATAATCGTTCAACCACGGATTTGTTCCACTTATGTATGTTTGCGACAAACGGCGCCCCTCCCCAAATATGGCTTGCGCCTTCAAATTCGGCGGCAAGTACAAGTGCCGCAGCCGGGGTTATTGTCGTTATTGGTTCAAAGGACCGGAACGGCGAAATGGATGAAGCTTTTGCACCTCGATGCTTTGAAGGCCGTGCGTACGACCGCATTCCTCGCATTGGCAAACGCATTCTCCGTCCGAACTCGCTAAGCACGGCGACCGTCTCTTCCGGATTTTTGTCGAAGCAAAGCACCTGCGGCATATCTGGGAGCTTGCGTGGAGCTTTTCCAGACCATACACCGTGTGGACTTATCGCCATAACAATCGGTCGGCCTAGTTTCCTCCGCCGCTTCTTAAGGGCGTGCCAATGGCGGTTGGCAAACCATTTTCTGCGCCGGTTAGTCAGCCGTTTCATGCCGTCACTTTCGGGGGCTTACGAACTGCAACGGAATTGACCGCGGTTGAAATGGGATCGAAACTCAATTCAGTATCGCGCCTTCAGCGGGAATCACGGATTGAAGCTCATCAATCACGTGCACAATCCGCTTCCACATCGCAGCGCCCTCAAAATCGCCGGCCGCGAGAAGCTTATCCGCCTTCGTCGCCGCGTGAAGAATGCCAGCGTCTTCGCCGTGCTGCTTAATCAGCACATCGGCGGAGCGGCAGATGTCGAGATCAGAAAACATGTTCTCGGTGTTACGGCTTCTTGAACGGTCCGAAAAGCGGATTACTACCGAATCCGCCCGCACGCTCAATATCCGTTGGAGCTAACGGGTACATGTCGAGCAACAATTGGTTTAGCACGACGTTTTGGCCCGTGAGCTTCTTATCGATCCAAACCCAAATCCAACTCGCAAGAGTTCCGCTTCGCTCCATAAAATTCATTTCCGCAATCAAGATTTGATCATCCCCAGAGATAAATCTGCGAAGATGAGTGTACCAATCCGTGGCGGATCGATCGGTCCAGACAATCCAATTATTAGGTGTGTAACGAATCCAGTCGTCGCCCATCACATTGATGGCCATATCCAGCGTCTCCGTCTTTGGTAACGTTGGAAATAAGCAGCCGATATGAAGGAACTTAGGCGCCATTCGTATCACCGGGTCTCGACTCGATCACAGGAGTTGGCGGCGCTTCTACGGGTGGTAACAAAGGAATATTGGGCGCATCTTTCCCGGCCATTTGTATCCGACGTAATTGAAGTAGCTCAGCGCCGCCAATGAGGGCAAGATCAGGTTGTTTATGCGCAAATTTCCACGAGCCCCAAACAAAAAGAAGCGCGCCAGCGATGATTAATCCCATAGCACCTAATGCGAGAGGCGGGTTTGAGCGAAACGCCCACGCAACGAATCCAGCGACGACGATGGCAGAAATCATCACGACAGAGGTATTTCCTATGACGCCCGGCCCAAGCCGGATGCGCGCAATACCGCCTATCATTTTCCCACTAATCCGATCAAATATTTCGCCCGGATCAGCGCGATTATTCCCGGTGTCAGACACCAGGTAACACTACTCCAGATTGCATAAAAGTGCGAGCGGCAGACACCGAGTTTGGCATCCGCCAGCCAACTAAGGGGTCAATACGGGAGTTTAGCGAGAGCTTCGGCGCGCATTTCGAGCGTGGACTTTCCGCTATATATCGAGCCGGCCAACGTGGATCGCGCATGGCCCACGATATCTTGCACTGTACCCTCGGGCACCCCCGCGCGTTCAAGCTCGGTGCTGACCGTAGCGCGCCAGCTATGGAACGTATGCCGGTCCCCAAATCCCAGCGACCGCTTTAATCGGGCGAAACGCTTGCCGATGGCGTCGCCGCGATCACCATTGCTGTTCGGCTCCAAATCCGGCAACACATAGCCGTCCTTGCTGGCCTTCAAGAGCCGTTTGATGGTCTTGGAAAGCTGCGGGTGGATCGGCACCGTGCGAATGCCGGCTTCGGTTTTCGCGTCCACGATCTCAAAGCGGTTCCTCTTCACATGCTCGAAACGCAAGCTGCACAATTCCTCGCGCCGAGCGCCCAATTTTCACCCCTGATTTAGCGCTGCTACAAATCGACCTACGGATTTTCCGACATCTTCCGAAACATCGATTGCCCGAACAACGTTCCGGGCTAACTGCGGATTCAGCCGGCAGACTCCGTTGCTCAACAGGGTGAAATCGCCCGGCGAAAATGTGTGCTTCTGAACGAATTCCAGTAGCTTCCAGTCCACAACCGGCCGCAGAGGCTCCATGAGGTCATACACAAGACCATGCTTGCCACTGTAGCTGCCGTGGAGAAACCCAATTGCTGGGTCTAGCCCTGCCGCTAACACATGCATACGGACCTGGTTTTCGAGTATGGCGTAGGCGTAGTTGAGCATGGCGTTGACTGGATGGGTCGCATTGCGATTTGGATGAGCCCGAGTAGCGACTTTGGAAGCCCGTCTCTCGATCCGGTGCCAATCTTCGGGGACCGGATGCCGGTCAATGCCTTTCCAGCGGATCGGGACTACCCGCCATGCATTGAAATACGCGTAGCCGACCCTTCCCTCGACGCCCATCAAACGGCCTAGATTCGTGGGGGTATGGCGTCTCACCAGCTGAAGGTCATTTTCGAGCTTTTCCAGGACCACATCGACGGCTCTCGATCTCGGCAGTGCATGGCGTAGCGTGGTCATGCTATTTTCAATCTTCTCCATGAGAAGCTGCTTGGCCACATGGAGACCCCGGCCATTGGTCCGTGCCGCCAGCTGTGATTTTGCCAGCACGGAATCTGAGGTCTTAAAACTGAGCCCGATTACGTTGGTGACCTCGCCGCGCCAATTGATTTGCACGAGCGGGATTTCGTGTTTTGAAAGCCACGAAAGCGCATCGAAGGTAATTCCACCATCCACATCGAGCACGACAATCCGCGATGGCAAGCGCCAGTCGCCGGAAAAAATCGCCATTCCTCACGCTGTTGCGGATAGTGGGTAAAACCGTTTTGGACCAAAAGAGCGCCATGATCGACGCGCAGGCGGACTCCATGACCATTCAAAATGAGAGCCTGACGGGCTTTCCCCCATCGAGAAAAACGTCGCGATTTTAAGGGTGTCTTTTTGAGCCAATATTCATTGCGCTCCGCCCACCCAGAGCGCGACGGCGCAGCGCTCGATGTTGTCGGAGCTGAGCGGGTCGTTGCCCACACAGTGTCCACGGTCTGCCGTCTGCTTCAGAAACGCAGGGAGCGCCTTGAGAGCCGGGAGCTGCACGGGGTGCGCCGCGAGCCCGCCCAGCCCGATGAGTCCCATGCCTGCCATACCCATGGGCATGGCTGGCGCCACCATGGGGCCCCCGGAGGAATTGGGCGGGGCCCCGTCGTCGCGCGGGTACTTGTCCGTCCACTGCCAGGCGAAGCAGGCTCGCTCCTGGTTCGCCCCCGCCGCGAACTCCTCGCGCATCCTCGCGAGACTGTCGGCCGGCATCCCCATCGCCCAGGGGTGCTGGAACATGATCACGTAGTCTTCGAGCTCGTTCAGCATGTGCTGGGCGCCAGCGATTCGGCTGTTCTGCGCCTCGACCTTGCCGTTCGGGTCGAACTGGACGGGGAGCGACAGCGAGGCCATGTCCCCGTTCCCGTAGTTGGGAGTGCCCATGTGACGCATCTCGTGGATGAGGCCGAGGATGGACCCCTCCGCGTCGAAGTGACAGGTGGCGGGCTTCATCCCGCACCTGGCGAGGACGTCGGCGAGGCCGTTCAGGGTGACATTGAAGTGCGCGTCGGTCGGGGAGATCGAGAACGCCGTGTTGTCGCCCGTGTCGGCGAAAATGGCGCTGCGGTTCATGTCGATGCGCTTGTCCTTGAAGCGCCACTTGGTGCTGACCTCGGTGAAGTGTACGGACCTGGCGAATCGTCCACGCAATAACCGAGCGACGGCGCGATGAGGCGCACGATGTTGAGAAGCTCGAGCTGCCACGCGAGCGACGCAGCCGAGTCTTGCTCCTCCGGCACATCGCGTCGTCGAACATGGCGGACGCCTGGGCGAGCGTCGACCCCTGCATGTTGAAGAGTGGCCTCTGTGTTCGCAGCCTTCAGCTGTTCGTCGACGCAATTCGGGATGGGCGGGGGCGGGTCCAGGTCGGTCGACGGGCACTGCACGCAGACCAGACCCGCGTTGTTGGCCGGGTAGCTCTTGGCCTCGTCCTGCCCGGCCACGAGCTCGATGTCGACGCACGCCGTCGCCGGGCCGCCGACGACCCCGGTGGCCGGCGACTTCGTGCACTGCAGGTGTCCCGTGCCGCGCGCAGCTGGGATCGAGCGCGTAGCGAGCCATCCGGCTCCTAGGGTTCGGTTCGGGATCGTGCGCCATCGGGGGCGCCACGCTGGCAGAGCGCGGGACGCGTCCACGTGCAGGGGTCGTTGGGCAACTTTCCCTGCTGGCACGAGCCCGCCGTGGATGGGTTCCAGTTCGCTTCCCAGCCCGAGCTGCTGGGGTCCGGCAGCCACGTGGGCTGACTCACGGCCGGGCACGCTCCCGCGCCCGCGCCGCTGCTGGCCGCCGGACCCGACGGCGTGATTGGACTGGTCGGGCTCGGCGACGTCGGCGTGGCCGCGGGTTGGCTCGGAGTGTCTCCACAAGCAGCGAGGAGGAGCAGCGCGAGGGTGCAACGCATCGATGTATCATCCTCCAAAGCGCCGCCCGGCGGGGGGCCTTAAGGCACGCAGCCGGAGCGCGTCTCTCACGTCACCACAATCGCTTCCGTCCCCCTTCAGGTCGGTCGACGTTTCAGTTCGATCGCTCCCCCGTCGCGGCGACATCCCGGGGACTGCGTGTACCATGCCCCATGGCCATCGACGTTCACCTGGACGGGCTCACCCTCGCGGTCTCGAGCGTCCGTCGCTCGATGAAGTTCTACGGCGAGACGCTGGGGTTCGAGGTCGTCGTCGACGCAGCCCCCGACTTCGCCATGGTGCGCGTGGGCGGAAAGGGGGGCGGGGCGTTCCAGCACCTTGGCCGGCTCGTCGTCCGGGCCGTCCGGCGTCGGCAACCGGGTGCCTGGCTTGGCCAGTTCCCGCGCTCCGCGCATCTGCAGCGGGTCGAGCAGGAGCAGGATGCCGTCGGCAGCGCCGAGATACCTGACGTTCTGCTCGATGGACTGCTCAGAGCGCAGGTCCTCACCGGCCGTATCGAAGAACGACAGCAGGGTCCGCTGCGGGTCCCCGCTCCCGAAGACGCCGCCGCGGCTCTCGGTGGTGAAGCGGAACACGAGCGGCGCCCGGTTGTGCGCTCCCGCCGCCGTGGTGGGCGGCAGCAGCTTGGCCTCGCGGTACAGCGGCCGCTCGTACTCGTGAGTGAATCGCTGGCGGGTGTAATCGTCCGCGCCGGTGATCGCCGCGTTGAACCGCTGCCCGGTCTGGTGCATGAGCTCGTGCACGAGCACGGTCATGAAGACGGTCTTGCCGGCTCTCCTTGGCGCCCACCGGCACGATCAGGCGGCTGCCGACCTTGGCGAAGTGCACCGGGAGGCGGTTGTGGCAGACCGGGCAGATCATGATGGTGGTCTCGCCCGAGCAGGCCGGGCAGTCCGCCGCGCCGTGGCGGCCATCGGCGGCGAAGGCCGGCGGCAAGGCGCCGCCGAATCCGGTCCGGTCCTGCAGCACCGGGTCGGGCTCCGGCGCGCAGCGTCGGCCGTTGCGGGTGATCCGGCCGGGCAGCGCGAACCAGGTCTGCCGCCGCGAGATCTCCTCGTAGCAATACGGGCAGTGGCTGCGTGTGCCGCCGGCCAGCCTCACCGTATCCTCATCTCCTCCGCGGGCGGGGGGAAGAGCAGGATGCCCCGCCCGTCCGCCTCGGGCGTATCCGGGTCGACGAAGCAGGCCAGCCAGGCCGGCCCCTTGGTCGCCTTGACCGGGAACGCCGCGGGCTGGCCCGGCGTGATGTCCTGCGGCCTGACCCGCGCGACCGTCTCGCCTTCCGACGGGTCGTCCGGGGCGTACCGCCCGGTGCTGCGCACCACGACGAGACCCGGCAGCCGAGTGGCCTGCTCGGTGGCGAACTCGATGGTCGGCGCCGCCGGTGCCAGTGGTGCGCCTGATCCGGTAACTGACCGCCACACCGCGCGCGGGCACGCGCACCCGGGTAGCGGCGCGGTGAGCCTGCCGTCGCGCAGCGGATAGATGGCGCGGACCTCGACGGTCGTCTCCTGCCGGCCGATAGTGAGCACCGCGCCGCCCTCGTCGTCGTAGACGCGCCGTGAGCAGTGCCGCTCGCCACCGGGCCAGCAGATCAGGGCGTCGGTGGCGCCGTCGGGCCAGATCCAGCCCAGCCGCACCTCGTCGTGCATCCGGTCGGCGGACAGCCCCCGGACCGGCCGACCAGTCGGACCTCGGCGGTATTGCTAGTCACCGACGCGTTGCGACCGGCGGTCAGGGCCAGGATGTGGTGATGCCCGGGCGGCAGGTGCAGTTCGAGGACGTCGCGGCCGTCGGTGCCGCGGCGCGGAACTCCCGGGATCTCGCGCA
>CAWJEX010000021.1:0-274908 GCA_963841995.1 uncultured Alphaproteobacteria bacterium | reverse complement strand
ACCGCCGACTGGGTCAATTCGAAAACCAGATTTCCGGCGAGATTGGTGTTGAGCGCCAGGAACTGGCTGAAGTCCTGCAAGAACGGCTTGTCGCTGAGGCTGTGAGAGGAAATGTTGCAGAAGAAGCCGACATTCCGTTTGCGGGCCTGGCATTTCCGAACCAGCTGTACGCAGCGGAACAGCAACATGTTGTCGATGGCGCCGATCAGCCCTTCGCGTTCGGCCAGCCCGATATACTGATCGGGCACAATCATCAGGTCGTCTGCAACGCGAATTCGCGAGAAACATTCGTAGTGGCGGGTGCGCCGCTGCGGCAGGCTGACGATCGGCTGCAGGAATAAATCGACGCGGCCGGTATTCAGGCCTTGGCGCACCTTGTCCAGAATCTGCTTTGGTTCGAGATCCATCGCAATGCGCAGCACGGGAGCGCCTTTGCGCTCCGACTCCGACCGCTGCTCCGCGTCTTGTTCCGGCCCGGGCTCGCGTTTGGAAAGTTGCTCCACGAGTTTTTCGAGGACTTTAACTTCGGCGATGACCTCGTTGAGATCGGGCTTGGACCTGCCCTTCGCCCCCGCTCCTTCGAGCGCTTCGAAAATGCCGCGCGTTTCGCCGCGCGCCCGCGACAGCTCTTCCATGACGCCGTGCTGGCTTTCGCGCAAGGATCCGACCTCGCCCAACAATTGGCGGCGTTCATCGAGTCGGACATAAGCCTCATGCAGCAATGCGCAGGCAACCAGCACCACGCCCCCGGCCACCGCCGACATGTTGCTGTCAAATCCGGGAACGTTCTGCGGCAGCATCAAGGCGACCGCGGCCGCCATCGAGGCGTAGGAAAGGAAGATGATGGTATGGAACAAAAACGGCATTTCGCCCCCAATAATGACGGGCCGAAGTGTGGCCGTTCAGGTCTTGAAATAAGGTTAACGAGGAGGTCATTTGGACCCACCCGGAAGCTCCGCACAGCCAAGGCTTTCCGCGGAAAAGCTGCGATTTTCAGGGGGCCGCCGCGGGGGCCGTGGTTAACGGCTGTCGGCGCCGACCGCAGCGGCCACCGAGGCAAATCCATCCCGGCGCAAGCGTCCGGCGAGCTCGGCTTTGAGCGCCGCAACCAATCCTGGCCCCCGATAGATCAGCGCGGTGTACAGCTGAACCAGCGAGGCGCCGGCCCGGATCTTGGTGTAGACGTCTTGGCCGGTTCGAATTCCGCCGACGCCGATCAGAGGGATCTTCCCCGCCGTCAGGCGGAACAGAATTCGAAGGATCTCGGTCGAAAGGGCGAATAACGGTGCGCCGCTCAATCCCCCGACTTCGTCGCGATCGGGGCTTTTGAGGCCGTGCGGCCGCGTGATCGTGGTGTTCGAGACAATGAGCCCGTCGATCCCGCCTTGGAGGGCCGCGGCGGCAATGCCTTCCAGCTGCGCCAATGAAAGATCGGGGGCGATCTTAAACAGAAGCGGCAGCGGGGCGCCTCCGGCCCTCGCCCCGGACGATTCGAGCTCCTCCCGCGCGGCGCGGACCCGCGCAACCAGATCGGCCATATGAGCGCGCTCCTGAAGATTGCGCAGGCCCGGTGTATTCGGGGACGAAATATTCATCACCGCATAATCGGCAAAGCTGCCCAGCGCCTTCAGCCCTTCGGCGTAATCCAGGGCGGCGTCGTCGCTGTCGCGATTGCGGCCGACATTGATGCCCACGATCCCGCGGCGGTTGCCCGGCTGCCAGCGCCGGGCCAAGCGCACCCGTACCGCAGCACTGCCCTGACTGTTGAAGCCGAGCCGGTTGATGACGGCTTCGTCGTTTGCGAGACGAAAGAGCCGCGGCTTCGGATTCCCGCCCTGTGGGCGCGGCGTCACGGTTCCAACCTCGACGAAACCGAACCCGACATCGAGCATCGCATCCATCGCCTCGCCGTCCTTATCGAAGCCGGCGGCGAGCCCGATCGGGTTCGGAAAATCCAATCCCCAAAGATGTTGGGCCAGGATCGGATCGTCGCCACGCGATGATCTCGGTCCCAAGCCCAGACGAAGCGCAGCGATCGTCGCCCGATGCGCCCACTCGGGCGGCAATAGGCGCAGCAGCGGCATGGCCAACCTGGAAAAATCGATCAACTGCAAATCCCCCGCCGCGGACCCTAACCGATAGCCGCGCAAAGGGACAAACAGTTGCAGAAAGCGACGCGGGGCCACACCGGTATTGCAGCTTGCGACACGTTTGGCCGCCCGAAGGATTTTGGGACGGTCGTCCAAACTGGAACCTTTTGAAATCATTTAGCTTCACGCGATATGGTAAAAGCCATAAAATTGTTACGGGATTTGGCATCATCCTTGCTCTACTGCATTCCATGGTTGAAAAGAGCCCAAAAACACGCAGGAGAAAAAAGATGTTGGCGAAGCTCAAAACGAGATCGTCCGCGTTAGAGGCAGCGCTTGCCGCTGTCGAACGCATGGATAAGCACGCGGACCTGGTGCTCGCCCCCCTCGAGCCCAGCCTTGAAATGGTGGTGGCGGGGGCCACCGCCGGCGATATTTCACCGAAAGTGGCGGCGCGCATTTATCGCGCAATGATTCGACTTCTGTAGGATTTCTCTAAGCCGCTGATTCCGCTTGGCGCAAAACCTTGATCGCGTCAAGGTATAGAGTCCTAGTGCGCTGCATAATCCGATTTATGAAACTGTTCCCATGTTACGCCATGCGGACATCTGGCGGGCCATCGATGCCCTCGCTTCGTCGCACGGGATGACCGCCTCCGGTCTTGCCCGAAGGGCCGGACTCGACCCCACGACGTTCAACAAGAGCAAGCGCATTACTCGCGACGGCAAGCCGCGCTGGCCGAGCACCGAAAGCGTTTCCAAGATTTCTGCAAGCGACCGAAAGCTCCCTCGACGAATTCACCGGTCACATCACCGGCCCGAAGGGAACGCGCACGATTCAGAAAATCCCCGTCCTCGGTTACGGGCAGGCGGGCGAGCGCGGCTTCTTCGATGATGCCGGATATCCGCTTGGTTCAGGCTGGGACGAGATCATCTTCCCCAATTTGGACGATCCCCGCGCCTACGCGTTGGAGGTCAGCGGCGACAGCATGGAGCCGGTCTATCGCGACGGCGATGTTCTGGTGGTTTCGCCGGCGGCAACGCTCCGGCGTGGCGATCGCGTCGTGTTGAAGACCAAGGAAGGCGAGGTGATGGCGCAGCGTTTGGTGCGCCAGACCGCCCACCGTATCGACCTGCAACCGCTCAATCCGAGCCATCCGGACCGCAGCCTGGCGGTCGAGGAAGTGGCGTGGCTGGCGCGCATCGTCTGGGCCTCCCAATAGTCCAATTCCACGGCATTTTAGGTATTTTTTCCGATAAAATTTACAGGAATTTGGTCACAATTGGATACTTTACGCAAGTTAGGACCCGCGTTAATAGATGACTGATAGGCCGGCGTTCTAACCAAGTCTAAGCAGGTGATTGTGGAGGCGGTTGTGATGGCGGGTTGGCCTGGCGGAGATATTCAAAATGAGGTCTCGCTATGTTGCTCAACCACGATGGCCAAAATACCCCGATCACTCCAGAAATGGTGAACGCGGGAATATCCGCGTTTCACCGCTATATCCCGCGTCTTGCCTCTTTTGATGATTTAGACGCGGACGAATTGCCCGACTTTGTTGCGGCTTTGTTTTTAGCGATGTCTTCAGCGCGCCAAAAGCCCTGCCGTTCCAGCACGTAATTTAATCGACGCGTCAGTTTGACGACATCAACTGTATGTCCATCAATCCTGGCGGCCGAAACCTGCTCGTCTTTTTGGACAAATTAGCGCGAAAGCTGTGCCGCTGTGCGGTATTGATTTTGCCAGTAGGAATCCAGCATCCGTGAACAATGCGGTTGCGCTCGGCACTCAGACCCTTCGCCGCTTCAACGATCCTGCCGATCGTCGCTGCTTTGCGCCGAGGCATTTTGAGAAGTGCGACCGCCCAAAGGGTGTCAAACTTTCCTTTCCCCGTCATGTTGGCGGTGACACTCCTAAATTCGCGATGATCCGCTTGGAGGAGACATGCGGTCACAACTCCGGCGAGGTCTTCAAGTCTTCCCCATTCGACCACTGCATGGCCGATTGCTTGTGCTACGCGGTCGCTAATCGGAACATCGGCAGGGAATCGAGACCTTTTTATCCTGTGTTTCATGGGTCAGCGCCTTTTGACGTGAGCACATAGCAGATCGTCGCGCATGAGCAGATCCCCAGGAGATAACCTATGCAGGTTTCCGGTGATTGGCTCTTCGCCAGAATTTTTGCGAGCTTTTGAGGAGATCACTTCTCCGGAACCAATAAACCCAAGCGATGATAAGTTGGCCTACCGCCACCGATGTTTGGAATTAGTTCAAGATCACTTTCAAAAAGCTCTAGCTTCGGAAAATGGGCGTGGAATGAGGGAACGATTAGCGTTGGTTGAGCAAAAAACCGATCCTCCTCTTGGATGATGTCGGCGACGCAAACAGACTGCTCCGTTCCAATCGCTATGCGGATCAAGACAGGCATTGCTGTATTTATCATGACCTTCGCTCCCAAGCTGGTTGCCATCGCCAGGATAGCGACGGAACGGGGAGGGAATCCTTCACGCTCCGCTCATTGAGGAATTTCTTTATGATATGATTGGCCCGACTTGGGGAGGTGCCATGTTATTTGTACTTCGGGATCAGATAGGCCCTTTTCTTATTATGGCATGGGCTAAACGGCCTGTTCGGATTTTGGTTTATGTCTTTACATTTATGATGGTTGGGCAACTCATTAAATCTTGCAGCGTTCACTGAGAAGCTAGCGCGCATCGCTGCTGACTTCTTCATCTATGGTAATCTCTGGGTATGACTGAGAAATTGAGCGACGACGAACAGCTTAAGCGCCGCGATCAAGCCTTAAAACGGGCTCTCAATATGCCGCCGAAACCGCATAAGGCTAACGGTCCCAAATGCGGGCCAAAAGCCTCAGCAAAACCGAGCCGGAAGAAAGCAGTTCGCGCTCCTTAGCCGTGTCGCCCGTCACCCGTCCGCCGATAGGTGAGCCTGCGGCCTTTCATTTGGCCGAGCGCTTTCTGGGCGCGTTCGGCGTCGGTGATCCCGCGGATGCTGTCTGCTCACCAATCAATGGAAGCTGCGCAACGCTAGGATTGCACCGATGCCGGCAAGGATGATGACGGCTCCCAGCAGCACGCGGAATATCAGGCCGTATTCGATAGAGGTCTGAACCGAAACCGGACCGGCGGTTTCATTGTATGAGTTCGCATTCTGTAATTCAGCAGCGCGGGTGCGCGCTTCGGCGTCTCGCCGCGATTTTCTCTCCCGCTCCAGACCGTCATCGTTCGAACCATCCACCCTGGTCTTACGGAAAATAGTCCGTGTCTCATAGGTCGCCGTTGATTCGCGGAATCTTTCCTCGGCAATACGAACACCGGTGCAATGAGATCTGGCGAGCACGCGCTGCGCCTCATAGAGCGCGATCTCTCGGTCGTCGTACAACGAGTCGACCTTCCATTGGCCATCGTAAAAAACGCAGAGTTCATATGTAACGGCGCTGGACATGGCGATCACCTAGCGGCTTCGCACCTCATCTCGGGGCTGGCGGAGCGGATCTTGAGGTGGTCCATCGGTCCCCATTCCTCGTTGATCATCGTCATGGTTGAGCACCGGTTCTGGCTGGAGTATTTGTAGAATTCGTCATTTATAAATAATAAGTGATCTCTGTATGGTTAATCAAGTGATAATTAATAATATTAATCAAGTAATTATTAATTATTTTAAGTAACGTTTACTTTAAATTGTCCTTACTTTTATCGTTTAACTGCCTCCGATGATTGCTGCGCTTAACTTTTCGGACATGCCCGGAGGCTTATGCTGTTGTCCCAGGTAAGACTGTTGTCCCAGGTTAATATTAACAATGTTCAATGATTGTTAAGGATTTGCATGGGATGATGACTGGTGAATTTGTGAGCTTAAACTGAATATTTGGAAGACCTTAATGCGGGCGTGATGGAGCTTGAGATTCGATGGCCATAGTGCCCGCATCGGAATATGATAATCACTTAGGAAAGGATCGAGACGCGATGTCGGACAACAAATTCTACCGCGCAGGTAACGTGAGCGCGCCGAATAATCAGCCCACTGACCACAGCAAGAGGCGCAAGGCCGGCATTAGGGCAGCAATGGCTCAGGTGAAGAATGGCCAAACCGTTCCTGCCGAGGATGTTGAAGCATGGGTAAACTCCTGGGACGCGCCTAACGAGTTGCCGCCGCCGGAGCCACGTCGCCGCTGACCGGCACGGTCTATGGCCGTCATGGCCAGGAAACTCGAATATTCGAAACTCGCGTTGCGAGATCTCGATCTGATGCGCCGCTGGATGAACCAGTCCGGCTCAGGTCAGCGGGCGATAGAACGTGCGCGCCGCATCATCAATGCGGTCCGGGAACTCCAACCCGATCCAGTCATATGGCCGAAGGGTGAGTTGCCCGGCACGCGCCAGCGCGTCGTCGAGGAGTACACCATTATCTATTCCGTCGAGCCGGACACCAACGACCGGCTTACTGCCGGGAACGTGTACATCCTGCGCGTATATGGGCCAGGCCAGGATCGCCTGTGAGAGGCCCACTGAAACCGCAAAGGCTGCACGCCTAGAGCCTAATTTTATCAGTTGCGGAAACCAGCGACATGAGGTCCTGGCGCATTCCGGCGGCGGTCCGGCGGCGGCGCGGATTGAGCCTCTTTGGCTTGCGCCCCTTCCGAGGATTGACACGACCTATGATGTCCCAGCGAGTGATCGGCGGCAGCTTAGCCGCAAGGCCCAGAATGGTCTCGAACGAGATGTGGCGATAGAAACGCCGGTTGTAACGGAAGACGAATTCATTGAGATAAGTATCGATGTGCCGGCGGCGAAGGCCATGGTAGGTGCCAAGACCCCACCGCTTCATCAGCGAGAAGACCCTGTGGATCCAGGGCAGGACAACATGTCCCGCTATCGTACCGACGACCCGTGGATCGTGCCGGTACTCCTTTAGGTTTAGATAGGACTGATGGCCATCCGAAAGCAGTGTCGCCCCCGGTTTGATGTTGGCGCGAACGAAGTGGTGGATATGCTTGGCCTGATTGCTCGGGATGGCCTGCAGCCGAATACGGCCTGATAGCGTATCGAGATATTTCGCCCCTATTTTGAGCGGTTTCTGCCGCTGCTTCCTGGTCCGGTCCATCACCTCGACAGCGCCGATGACTAGGATCTTGCCGCTCTTGTCAGGGTTTAAATAGCTCTGGGCGTCCCGGAACGGCATCTCGGTTTGGTCGATCTCGACCACGCCCTCAAGGGGTTCTCTCTCGGGGTCGACCATAGAGCGGCGAAGCTTCTGGGTGAGGAGCCAGGCGGCACGGTAGGAGATGCCGAGCTGGTTTTTGAGCTGAAGGGCCGACATTCCGTTGGAGTGGGTTGCCATGAGGTGTGCAGCCCAGAACCAGACGGTAAGCGGCAGCTTGCTCCTGTGCATCACGGTGCCGGCCGGCGCGGAAGTCTGACGACCACAATCGAGACATTCCAATGTGTGCGCCCGGCTTCGCAACAACGAGACGCGACCATTGCCGCACTTGGGACAGATGAAGCCGCCAGGCCAGCGCTTCTCAAAGAGGAATCGCGCACAGGATGTATCGTCCCGGAAGCGATTCTGGAAGTCGATGATAGATGACTGACGATTGGACATGTACGACTCGCAATTAACCATTATACGGCTGTTCGGCGCCGAATTATAGCATTACCTGGGACAACAGCATAAGCCTCCATGCCCGATCTTTGGAAGGCGGCAGTACCCTGAAGAGACATTTGACAGAGCATGTCGGCTTTTTGGGGAGCCAAGCGAATACCACGACCGCCGCTAAAGAGACCCTCGGCCCGGTGGCGTTCGCCGCCGTCTGTTCTGGCGTCGAACAACGGGACGAATCGGGATTGACCGGCAGCAGCCGGCAATGGCCTACGGAAAATATGTGTTCAAGGAGCCGTTGAGACTCGGCCCTCACGGTGATGGGTCGCGATCACGCAATTCGCTTCGGGGGGTCGGGACGACGTCGCGCATTTCTGGCGTTCCGGTCTCGGGGATCGCCGGCCGGGGCTATTCACGCCCCGGTTAGGCCCCGAGCAAAACTCAAATCGGCGCCGTCGAATTTCGCGCCTTTGACCGTGGCCCCGTCGAAGCTCGCATCGGCCAGCCGGGTTTCCGTCAAGTCGGCGCCGGTCAGATCGGCGCGCTGCAAATCCGCGCCGAGGAGCGAGGCGCGCCGGAGCGAGGCATTGCACAGCCGCGCTTCCCACAGCCGCCCTTGGTCGAGAACGGCGCAGCGGGAAAGGCTGATATTGCCGTCCAACGAGATGGCGTCGAGATTGGCGTCGGTGAGATCGGCACCGCTCAGGAAGGCCTGCCTCAACATGGCCGCGCGCATGTCGCAGCGCCGGAAATCGGCGCGATCGAGAGCCGAATGCGTGAAATCGACGACCGCCAGCTTGGCATCGGCGAAATTAGCACCCGTCAGCACGCAATTGGTCAACACCGCACCGCTCAGATCGCGTCCGGCGAGATTGACGGGGCCGAGTCGGATGCCGGAGAGCTGCAAGCGCTTGCCTTCGGCGCTCGCGGTGCGCACCCAAATTTCATGGGCGGCGACCAGATCGTCGAGCGGCATGCCGAGCGCGCCGGGCATCTTTGGCAGATTGAGAGCGCCGCCGCTGGCCGCGCGGGCCTGGTCGTCGAGCACGGCGCCCAGCATATCCGCGCCCTCCATCTTGGTGCCCTGCCAGCGCACGCCCGTCAGCACCGTGCCGTGAAGCGTGGTGCCGGAAAAATTCGCCCCGGACAGATTGGCGTTTTCGAGAACGGCGCCGGTGAGATTGGCCTTGCGCAGATCGATGCGCGTCAAATCGGCGCCGCGCAGCACCGCATTGGTGAGATCCACTTGAATGGCGATGGCGCCGATGAGTTTCGCGCGAGTCAGATCGGCGCTGGAAAGATTGGCGATAGCAATTTCGACCGGGAGCCTTTCCAAATCCATGGTCGTCAATCTGCCCTTGGAGGAACGCATCAATTTGCCTTCGCGGAGATCGGCCTCGAACATCAAGGCGTTGCTGAGATCGGTGCCGCGGAGACAAGCGCCCCGGAGATCGGCGCGGCTCAGATTGGCGTCCTGAAAATTGGCAAGGCGCAGATCGGCGCAAAAAAGGTTGGTCTCGCTGAAATCGGCGCCCCGGCAAATGGCTTGGCTCAGCAAGGCGCCGCTCAAATCCGCGCCCGAGAAATTGAGGCCGGTGAGATCGAGGCCGGAAAGATCGTGATGGGCGAGACGGGGCCGCCTCCCGCCGGCCTGGCCGCGGCGATACCGAGCATTGGCTTCCACCATCTGCCGGACGGTCGTTTGATCGACCTTTTTTCTTTCCGTAATCCGATCGGCGGCCATGGCGGCCTCGTTATTTTTCCTGTGGAAATTCCTTCGAAGTTACTGACAACGAAGTAAATTTCTGATTAATGGAGAGCCGGGAAAAGCGCCTTGCGGCGGCACGAAAACCGATACGAGCCGCCGGCAAAAAATGCCGAAATGCGGCGCGTATTTTTCGCAAAATGCGCGGATTGGTCTCCACCCCATCCCTCCACAAGGAGAAATCGGTGGTTCGATTTAGGCCAGCGTTTCGCCGGCCAGCACGCGCCCGATAAGCGTCAAGGTTTCGCTTAGCCCATAGAGTGCGATAAAGGAGCCCATGCGCGGGCCTTGGGATTGGCCGAGCAGAATCTCGTAAAGCGCCTGGAACCAGGATTTGAGATCGGCGAAGGCGTGGCGTTTTCCGACCTCGTAGACTTCGGTTTGGATCGTCTCCGCGGTTGCATTCGCGGGCAGCTTTGCAAGCGCGTTCGACAGATCCTCAAGCGCGGTGCGTTCCATGTCGCTGGGCGTGCGGTAGCTCTTTTTCGGCTTCACGAAATCCCGGTAATAGGCGATAGCGTGGCCGACCAGGCGATCCAGAAACGGCGCCGTCTTCGGCGTTGCCGTCGGCGCGTAACGCGATATAAAGCCCCACAGCACGGCCTTGTCCTCGGTGTTACACACGCTGGCCAAATTCAACAGGATGCTGAAGCTTAAGTGCGCTTCTTCCCGCGGCGGGTTGCCGTTGTCGATATGCCAGGCGGGATTTTCCAATCTCGCCGCCGCGTCTTCCTTGTCGAATTTCTCGACGAAGGTCAGGTAATCGTCGACGGCGCGCGGGATGACGTCGAAATAAAGCCGCTTGGCCCGCTTCGGGCTTTGGAACATGAACAGGGCCAGGCTTTCCGGCGGCGCATAGCGCAGCCATTCTTCGACGGTCAGCCCGTTGCCCTTGGATTTGGAAATTTTCTCGGCGTTTTCGTCGAGGAACAATTCATAGGTGAATCCTTCCGGCGGCTTGCTGCCTAGGATCTGGCAGAGGCGGCTGGAGAGCTTCACCGAATCGATCAAATCCTTGCCTGACATTTCGTAGTCGACGCCGAGAGCGGCCCAGCGCATCGCCCAATCGGCGCGCCAGACCAGCTTGCATTTGCCGCCCGTGACCTCATGCTCGACCAGTCTTCCGCCAGGATCGCGGAAGACGATGGTGCCTGTCTCCGGCTTGATCTCTTCCGGCCGCACATAGAGATAGCGCGGCAGGCGCAGTTCCTGATCCATGATCAGCGGCAGGAAAAGCCCGTAATTCTTCTGCCGTTCCTCGCCGATGGTCCCAAGCGCGGTTTTCAGAATCGCATCGTAATTTTCGAGAACCTTGCGCAGCGTCGCGTCGAATTTTCCGTTCTTGTAGATTGCGGTCGAGCTTTGAAATTCGTATTCGAACCCGAACGCATCCAGGAATTCGCGGAGCTTGGCATTGTTGTGCGCGCCATAGCTCTCATGACAATCGCCATAAGGATCGTGAATGCTGGTCAGCGGCACGCCGCCGAGATTGGGGCGCCGGTCGATGCAGCGTTCGAGAAACGGCCGGCTGGCTTCCGGCACATTGTCGGGAACCTTGCGCAACCCGTCCATGTCGTCGGAAAAGGCAAAGAGCCGCGTCGGGATATCCGACATGGCCTGAAACGCCCGCCGGACCATGGTGGTGCGTACCACCTCGCCGAACGTGCCTATATGAGGCAGACCCGAGGGCCCGTAGCCGGTCTCGAACAGCACATGCCCGTTGGGCGGCAGTCCGGATTTGAACCGTTCCAGAAGCTTGCGCGCCTCTTCGAACGGCCAAGCCTTGGCGGCCAGAGCTAAATCGCGACTGTCGGGCATAGGTCAAATCGGCGGGTCTCAGCGGCGGAGAGCGCCGAACCTAGGGGCGGCGGTCTCCCGCGTCAACCCGTGCTTTCCTATTTTGAACGAGCGTCCCAATTCGAAGCTTCAATGGAGCATTGTCCCCATTCCGCCGCCCAGGGATAATCCCCCAAGCAATCCCGGCGCCAACGAGCCTATCCTGGAAATACCATGAACCGTGAAACCGAACTCGGCATCATCCGCCGGACCTATGCCAAGCAGATCCTGGCTTCGGTCGGCGTCACCGACGCGCGGATCGAAGCTGCTTTCGCTGCGGTTCCCCGCGAGGCTTATCTGGGGCCAGGGCCCTGGTACGTCTTTCGCGGCGACAAAGGCTATGTCCAGACGCCCGATGCCGATCCCGCCTATCTCTACGACGACGTGCTGGTCGGGATCGTCCCCGAACGCCGGCTCAACAATGGGCAGCCGTCCTATCATGCCGAGATGATCGCCGCCGCCGCGCCGCAGCCGGGCGAACACCTCGTCCATATCGGCGCCGGGACCGGCTACTACACCGCGATCATGGCCGAACTCGTCGGGCGCGCCGGCAAGGTGACCGCGATCGAATTCGATCCCGAGCTTGCCGGGCGCGCCGCGGCGATTTTCGCGTCAAGCTCCAATGTGCGCGTCATTCAAGGGGATGGCGCCAAACTCACTTTCGATACCGCCGATGTCATCTACGTTAACGCGGGGGCGACGCGGCCCGCCGATGCCTGGCTCGACGGGCTTGCCGATGGCGGACGCCTTATTTTGCCGCTGACCAAGAGACCGCAACTCGTCCCCAATGATCCGCTTCCGTTGTCACGGCATGGTGCGGTCTTTCGCATCGAGCGCAAGGACAACGATTATTTCGCGAAATGGATTTCGCCCGTCGCTGTCTTCCCCTGCGAGGGCGGCCGCGATCCGAAATCCGAGGCGGCCCTTGCCGACGCATTCGGCAAAGGCGGCTGGCAAAATGTGCGCCGGCTTTATCGGAGCGGCGACCTGCCGATCGAGCGTTGCTGGCTGCAGGCCCCGGGATGGAGTCTGGCCTATAGCTGAACGGCGCTTCGAATAGGGGCGAGGCGCTAGAGTTCAATCCCGCGCTCTGTCGCCTCTATTCTAAACCGGTCGATCCAGGTGCTATTCGTATCGTCGCTCTGGCGTGCGGGCTCCGGCAAGGCGATATCGGCACGGGGCTCGCCGGGAAAACCCAGATCTTTCACAATGCCCGCAACGACCGCTTCCGGCCGTTCGATAAAATCCTCGTAGAATACGGGAATCGGTTCGATATTCCCGCGCGTCATTGCCGCCCGCCAGTCCCGTTTGTGATCGAGGAGCTGGTGGTAAGCCGAGAGTATCGTCTCGAAATCGTATTCCGGAACCGCGAGGGCGTCCATCAGCGTGCTCCACTGACGCGTCTGCTGCGCTTTTGCAAGCGAAACCGCTTGGGCGACGGTGTCGCGCCGGTCGCTGTAAATCCAGCGGGCCGCCGGGAACCGATCCATAATGCCGGCAAGGGCCGCGAATTGAAATTGTGGCCAATGCGCCTTGAATCCGAAGACGCCATTCGGCGAGGTGCGAACCTCGAAGAGGCGCTGAAGGTAATCGGCGGGCGAGCGGACGCCGAACCGACGGATCATCTGCACCATGACGGTCTCGGTGTTGAAGTATTCGATCGGCGCGCCGAGAATCCCCGTTCGCCAAAGCTGCGCGCAAACATAGGAGCTTCCCGAGCGTTCGGTCGCCGCCACGATATAAAAATATTCCGGCGTCCGATGCGTCGCGAAGTCGAATCGCTCATCCGATAGCCAGATGGGACTGCGCCTGGATTCGAGTGCCATGAGACCGTCGCGTCGCTAAAGGTAGACAAGGGTGTCGACGGAAAGAGGACCGGCAATGAAGTGAAGCGACCGTAGGGTGCGAGGCCGAAAGCGTCAATCGAAAGGCTAGGTCCCAGCCTGCCGACGCATGACCTGTGCCAGCCTGACTCGGCCGAGAAATCGGCGCGGTAACAAACCCGTCTACCTAACCTTAAAGCTAGCTGCCTTTAATCACCCCGGGGCTGCAACATAGGGTTGTTAGGTTAGGGTGCGCCCCAGGGGACAAGCGTATGCCGCGCAAGCCGCACCGTTCCAGCACGCCGGCCGGTAACAGCCGGCGGGAAAAGCCCGTTGAGCGCCGCGCCAAGGATGCGCGCCCGCGCCGGAAAGCCGATGCCGGCCAGCCTCCGGTTGAGCCGGGGATTCCTCCCTTTGCCGGAATCCTCGTCGACGAATCCCCGGATGCGCTGATTGCCGCCGCACCCGACGGCACCATCCTATTCTGGAACAAAGGCGCCGAGATCCTCTTCGAGCGCGGACTCGAGGAGGCGATCGGGCGGCCGTTCCACGAGTTTTTGGCGCCCGCCGATTCCGACCGGCAGCCCGCTTTGATCGCGGCGTTCAAACGAGCGCTGAAGACCGGCTCGGCAAATCTCGATACGCTTCGCGAGCGTAACACCGGCCATTTCAACGACCTCGCCATAACGATGCGCCTGGTGCCGGGCGGTAACGGCAGCAATCAATTCGTCGCCATCCATGCACGGGATGTCACGCCCATTAGACGGTTGCGGGAAGAGACCGCGCGCATTCGCGGCATCTTGGACGCCGCACCGGACGCCATGGTCATTGCGAGGCAGGATGGCCGGATCATGCTCGTCAACGGGGAAACGGAGCGGTTGTTCGGATATAGACGCGAGGAATTGCTGGATCAGCCGATCGAAATCCTGGTCCCGGAACGCTTTCGCGGTCTACATCCCAAGCATCGCGGCGGCTATTTCGGCGATCCGAAAACACGGCCCATGGGCATGGGCCTCGACCTCTACGGCTCCCGCAAGGATGGATCCGAGTTCCCGGCGGAGATCAGCTTGGCCCCGATGCAGACCGAACACGGGGTGGTGGTGACGGCGGCAATCCGGGACATCACCAAGCGCAAAATGGTCGAAGCAAAATTCCGCGGCTTTCTCGAAGCGGCACCCGATGCGGTCGTCGTCGCCAACCGGGACGGCAAGATCGTGCTGACCAATTCGCAAACGGAAAAATTGTTCGGTTATACGCGATCCGAATTGATCGGCCAGCCAGTCGAGATCCTGGTGCCGGAGCGTTTCCGCGCCCAGCATCCCGGCCACCGAAAATCCTATTTCGCCGAGTCCAAGGCGCGCGGCATGGGGTCGGGCTTGGAGCTTTACGGGCTGCGTAAGGATGGCAGCGAGTTTCTCGTCGAGATTTCCTTAAGTCCGATCGAGACCGAAGAAGGTCTCTTGGTCGTGAGCGCCATTCGCGACGTCACGAGGCGCAAGAAGGCCGAGGAGAAATTCCGCGGGATGATGGAATCGGCCCCGGACGCCATGGTGATCGTCGGCAAGGACGGGCGGATTGCGCTCCTCAACGCCCAAGCTGAAAAATTGTTCGGCTATCCCCGGAACGAGATTTTGGGGCAGCCCATCGAGATTCTGATCCCGGAACGTTTCCGCGCCAAGCACCCCGGCCACCGGACGGGCTATTTCGCCGACCCCAAATTCCGCGCCATGGGATCGAGCCTCGAGCTCCAGGGGCTGCGCCGGGACGGCAGCGAATTTCCTGTGGAGATTTCTCTCAGTCCTCTTGAGACCGAAGACGGCGTTTTTATCTCCAGCGCGATCCGCGACGTGACCGAGCGGCAGCGAATCAACAACGCCCGGGCCCAGCTGGCGGCGATTATCGAAGCTTCCGACGACGGCATCATCGGCAAGTCACTCGATGGCATCGTCACGAGCTGGAACAACGGCGCGGCACAGATTTTCGGCTATTCCGCAGAGGAAATGATCGGCAAGCCTATTTCCCGGTTGATCCCCGAAAAGTATGCGGAGGAGGAGTCAAAGATCCTCGAACAGCTGCGGAAAGGCGAGCACGTCGATCACTACGAAACGGTGCGCTTGCGCAGAGACGGTCATAGCCTCGACGTTTCCATCAGCGTTTCCCCGATCAAAAACCCATCCGGCGAAATCGTCGGGGCATCGAAAATTGTCCGCGACATGACGCAACGCAAGAAGGCCGAGGCAAAGTTCCGCGGGCTGATGGAATCCGCTCCCGATGCGCTTATTATCGTCGGCCAGGACGGGCGCATCGCGCTGGTCAACGCCCAGACCGAAAAACTATTCGGCTATCCCCGCAGCGAGCTGCTGGGCAAGCCGATCGAGATTCTGATTCCCCAGCGCTTCCGGGCCCGGCATCCCGGTTTTCGGACGGACTATCTCACGAACCCCAAAGTCCGGCCCATGGGCTCGGGGCTGGAGCTTTTCGCGGCGCGCAGCGACGGCACGGAATTTCCGGTGGAAATTTCGCTGGCGCCGATCGAGACCGAAGAGGGCGTCTTTGCGCTCAGCACGATCCGCGACGTTACCGAACGCAAGAAACTTCTGGACGCGACGACTCAAGCGAAAGAAGCGGCGGAACGCTCGAGCCACGAATTCGAGGCGTTTAGTTATTCGGTTGCGCATGACCTGCGCGCGCCGTTGCGCGGCATCGACGGGTTCAGCTTGGTATTGCTGGAAGATTATTCACACCGGCTCGATCCGCAGGCAAAGGATCATCTCGGCAAGATCCGCGAATCGGCGCAATACATGGCCCAGCTTATCGAGAACTTGCTGCTGCTGGCGCGGGTCAGCCAGCGGGAAATCTGCCATGAGCGGGTGGATTTGAGCACATTGGCGAGACTGACGGCTGAGCGCCTGCGAAACGCGGACCCCAAGCGGAAGGTCGAATTCGTCATCGCCGACGGGTTGGTGCGGGACGGCGACGGCCGTTTTCTTTCCATCGTGTTCGACAATTTGCTCGGCAATGCCTGGAAATTCACCCGGAAGCAGGAATTTGCGCGCATCGAATTCGGCTGTAAGCGGGACGGATCCGCCGTCTATTTCATCCGCGACAACGGGGCCGGATTCGACATGGCCTATTCGGCGAAGCTGTTCGGCGTGTTTCAGCGCTTGCACCAGCCTGGGGAATTCGAGGGAACGGGCATCGGCCTGGCTACCGCACAGCGGATCATCCGCCGGCACGGCGGGCGCATTTGGGCCACGGGCGACGTGGATAAGGGCGCGACGTTCTATTTCACCCTGGGCGAAGGCGGACACGAGATTTGAGCGAGAGAATTATCCTGCTGGTCGAGGACAATCCCAACGATGAGGCTCTCACCCTCCGGGCGCTCAAGAAAAACAATATCCTGAATCCGGTGGTGGTGGCGCGGGACGGGGCGGAGGCACTCGACTACCTATTCCGGCGGGGCATTCATGCAAGCCGCAACATCAGTGAAGTGCCCCAGGTCATTCTCCTCGATCTCAATCTTCCGAAGATCGGTGGCCTCGAAGTCCTGAAGCAGATCCGGGCCGATGATAAGACCAAGACGCTGCCGGTGGTCATTCTGACGTCCTCGAAGGAAGAGCGCGATCTGCTCGATGGCTATCGAAGCGGCTGCAACAGCTATGTCGTGAAGCCGGTGGATTTCGCCCAATTCAGCGATGCGGTCAAACAGCTGGGTTTATACTGGCTCGTTGTCAACCAACCGCCCATCTGATTCGCAAAAAGGGCGCCGCGGCTTTTCCCGATTTCCAAGCGGACGCTCATTCAGGACGGCACCCTAACCTTAAGGCTATTTCTCCTTCCCGTCTGCACAATGACCATACACAACCGCAAGACAATCGCGTCCGGAAAAGGGCAATGAAAGACTCGTCAGCGCGCAATAGGGAACTCTCGTCGTTACCGTCGCTCCTGGATTTTCGGCTTTTCTTTGAGCAGGGTCCCAATCTTTATGTCGTGCTGACGACGGATCTCATAATCGTCGCAGCCAGTGATGCCTATCTGCGCGCGACCATGACCGAGCGCGACGCGATTCTCGGCCGCAGCATTTTCGACGTCTTTCCGGACAATCCTGATGATCCGGCAACGACCGGCGTTCGCAATTTGCGTAACTCTCTGGAACGCGTCTTGAAGACCGGGATGCCGGACACCATGGCGATGCAGAAATACGACATTCGCAAGCCGGAATCCGAAGGCGGCGAATTCGAGGAGCGATACTGGAGTCCGGTCAATACGCCGGTGTTCGGGGCCAACGGCAAGATCGCCTATATCATTATCCGCGCCGAGGACGTAACCGAGTTCGTCCGTCTGAAGCAACGGGAAATGGAGAACGACAAAGCCGCCGAAGAGCTGAAAGGCTATACCGAGCGGGTCGAAGCCGAGATTTTCTTGCGGGCACGGGAAGTTCAGGAGGCGAACCGGCGGCTCGCTACGGCGAACGAAGAACTTGAAGCGTTTTCGCATTCCGTTTCTCACGATTTGCGGGCGCCGCTTCACAGCATCGACGGATTCAGCCTCGCCTTACTCGAAGATTGCGGCGACAAGCTTGGTGAAGAAGCCCGAGGTTATCTCCGCAAGGTTCGGGATTCGGCCCAATACATGGGGAGGCTCATTGACGATTTGCTTGCCCTGGCGCACGTGACGAAGGCGGAGATCCAACATGAGCCGGTCGATCTCAGCAAACTTGCGACGGAGGCGATCGACCGCCTTAAAAAGGCGGACCCCAACCGGAACTGTGAAGTCGTGATCGCCGAGAATCTGGTGGAAGACGGCGACGCACGGCTACTGGGAATTGTCATCGACAATTTGCTCGGCAACGCCTGGAAATTTACCTCCAAGCGCCCGATCTCCCGCATCGACTTTGGACATGCCGTCGAAGCCGGGAAGTCCTTCTATTTCGTCCGCGACAATGGCGCCGGTTTCGACATGGCCTATTCGGACAAGTTGTTCGAGGTCTGCCAGCGATTGCATGCACCGGAGGAATTCGAAGGAACCGGAATCGGGCTTGCGACCGTTCAACGGATCATTCGCCGCCACGGCGGGCGGACATGGGCGGTGGGTGAAGTGGACAAGGGTGCGACGTTTTACTTCAGCCTGGGCAAAGCCGGGGACGGGCAATGAAAGCTTCGGGTTACTGATTCAAGGCCCAGCCGACGATCTGGCCTAAGGCGCCGCGCCGCACGCCCGCCGGATTTACCACCCCGATCCTTGATGACCGTGGACTTCGCGATCAGTTGCTCGCTCGTCCGGCCGGGTAGGCCTCGTTATCCGGTTCTTGTCCATCGGGCCGCGGCTTTGCTCCACGCTTCCTTCAGACCCCGCCTCGCGGCGACGCCCTTGCGCTTCGCTAATCCTTCGCCGCCATCAGGCTGGATAGAGGACTTGCACCTCCAAGCTGTCGTTCATGCTCGGCACACACAAAAAAGGGGCCGCATTTGCGGCCCCTTCGTTTGAGTACGGTTCGGATATCTTGGATTTTTAGAATCCCATATCGCCCATGCCGCCGCCGTGATCGTGGCCGCCGCCGGCATTTTTTTCTTTCGGTTCCGGCCTTTCGGCGACCATCGCTTCGGTGGTGATCAGCAAGCCGGCGACCGAAGCCGCGTCTTGCAGCGCGGTGCGCACGACCTTCACCGGATCGATAATGCCGGCCTTGACCATGTCCACATATTGCATGGACTGGGCGTCGTAGCCGAAATTGACGTCCTTGGATTCGGTGAGCTTGCCCGCAACCACGGCGCCATCGGCTCCGGAGTTCTCGACAATCTGGCGGGTGGGAGTGCTCAGCGCACGGCGCACCACTTCGATGCCGACGCGCTGATCGTCGTTGGCGGGTTTCAACTTATCCAAAATCTTGGCCGAATGGAGAAGGGCCACACCCCCGCCGGCGACGATGCCTTCTTCGACGGCCGCCCGGGTCGCGTGCATGGCGTCGTCCACCCGATCCTTGCGTTCCCTCACTTCGATTTCCGTGGCACCGCCGACGCGAATAACCGCAACACCGCCGGCGAGCTTCGCCAAGCGTTCTTGCAGCTTCTCGCGATCATAATCGGACGTCGTTTCCTCGACCTGAGCGCGGATCTCGGCCGCAGCGAGCCTCGATATCGGTCTTCTTGCCGCCGCCGCCGACGATGGTGGTGTCGTCCTTGTTGATCGATATGCGTTTCGCCTTGCCGAGCATTCCGATGGTCACGTTTTCGAGCTTGATCCCGAGGTCTTCGGAAATCACCTCGCCGCCGGTCAGAACCGCGATGTCTTCCAGCATGGCCTTGCGGCGATCGCCGAAACCGGGCGCCTTCACCGCTGCAACTTTGAGCCCGCCGCGGAGCTTATTGACGACGAGGGTTGCAAGCGCCTCGCCTTCGATATCTTCGGCGATGACCAGGAGCGGCCGTCCGGACTGCACCACCGATTCGAGCAGCGGCAGCATCGCCTGCAAGCCCGAAAGTTTCTTCTCATGGAGAAGGATGTACGGGCTTTCCAGCTCGCAGATCATCTTCTCGGCGTTGGTGATGAAATAGGGCGAGAGATAGCCGCGGTCGAATTGCATGCCTTCGACTACTTCGAGCTCGGTCTCAAGGCCTTTCGCCTCTTCAACGGTGATCACGCCTTCCTTGCCGACTTTTTCCATCGCTTCCGCGATCATGTCGCCAATGGCACGCTCGCCATTGGCCGAGATCGTGCCGACCTGGGCGATTTCCTGGCTGGTCGAGACTTTCTTGGCACGCTTCTTGATATCGTCGACCACGACCTCGACCGCCATGTCGATGCCGCGCTTCAGATCCATCGGGTTCATTCCCGCAGCGACAGCCTTGGCGCCTTCGCGGACGATAGCTTGGGCCAGCACGGTTGCCGTCGTGGTGCCGTCGCCGGCGATGTCGCTGGTCTTGCTCGCCACTTCGCGCAGCATCTGCGCGCCCATGTTCTCGAACTTATCGGAAAGCTCGATTTCCTTGGCGACGGTAACGCCGTCCTTGGAAATGCGAGGTGCGCCGAAGGATTTTTCGAGCACGACATTGCGGCCTTTGGGGCCGAGCGTCACTTTGACCGCGTTGGCGAGAATATCGACGCCCCGGATCATGCGGGCGCGTGCGTCTGCCGCGAATTTCACATCTTTTGCTGCCATTATATAAGGCTCCCTGATTTCTCGATTGCGGTATTCGTTACTGGATGATGCCCATGATGTCGGATTCCTTCATAATCAACAGCTCTTCGCCGTCGATCTTGACTTCGGTGCCCGACCATTTGCCGAATATGATCTTGTCGCCCTTTTTGACATCGAGGGGGTGAAGCTTGCCGTCTTCGCCCCGGGCACCCGGCCCCACCGCGATGACCTCGCCTTCCATCGGCTTTTCCTTGGCCGTATCCGGAATGATGATTCCGCCCTTGGTCTTCTCTTCACCTTCAAGCCGGCGCACAACCACTCGGTCGTGGAGCGGTCGGAACTTCGTCGCTGCCATTTCCAATTCTCCCTGTAATTTCGGCTCAACAATTTCGGCTCAACAATTTCGGCTAACTCGGCCGCATGGAGCGCGGCCGAGGGCGGGTGTTTAGCACTCATTGCCAGGGAGTGCCAAGCAGATTCGCCGCTTCAATAACCCTTTGGTATGACGAGGATTTTCTGCTGCGCGGATCACATTCTCGTGACCGTCATGGAGCCGCCAAAGACTTGTCCTCTGTTAGCAAGCCGATTCGCGCAAAAACAAAACCATCATCGGGAGGGGGACGGCGAATGATTCTCTATCACCATCCGCTTTCGACCAATTGCCGGCGCGTCACCATGACCGCCGCCTATCTCGGCTTGCCGCTGGAAGAGAAAACCATCGATTTTACCATGGGCGACCACAAGACGCCCGAATACCTGGCGATGAACGCCAACGGGATGATCCCTACTCTCACCGACGGCGATTTCAAATTATGGGAATCGCGGGCGATCATCCAATACCTCGCCGGGAAAAAGCCAGAGCGTGGAATGTTGGGCAAGAACGAGCGCGAACAGGCCGATGTCATGCGCTGGATTCTGTGGGACACGGCGCATCTTTCCCGCCATGCTGGTACCGTCCTTTACGAAACCGTCATCAAAAAACTTTTCGACATGGGACCGCCGGATGACGCTTTGATCAAGCCCGCCCTGGAACAAATCCGGCGTTTCTACGGGGTGCTGGATACGCATCTCAAAGGTCGGAAATATCTTGTCGGGGATTCGTTGACCCTCGCGGATCTATCCGTCTCGGCGACTTTCACCTATGCGGACCGCATGCCGGTTTCTCTCGACGAATATCCGAATATCAAGGCGTGGCTTACCCGGATCACGGCGCTCGATTGCTGGAAGAAAACCCAGCCAACGTTTGCGGCATAGCGCAACTGGCGTTGCGCGAGCCGCTAGCTCGCCATCTCCCGCAAATTGAGGTGCGCGAGGCAGCGGTCGATCCAAAGCTTGGTGAGCTTCTCCTGGACCGCGTTCTGGCCCAGCCGTTCGTGCAGGGCGCGGAAATCGACAAAATCAAGGGGCTGATCCTGATTGAAGCAGGAGAAGACCACGGTTTCCTCGCCGGTGATCGGATTCCGGTGCGGCTGCAGGCATTGGGCGCAGATTTCCTTCATCATGCATTGCATGGGCGAGTTGATCGAGCCGATCGCTTTGTGACCCGGTTTCAAGAAAAGATGCAGCACGCCATGCCGCGCCCGGGCGACGGCGGCCATCATCGCGTCCGAACCGATGGCGATGAGCCGGTCCACTTCGCCAAGCGGGATGTCCGGCGTACCGAGCTTTCCTTCGGCATAAGCCGTCATGGCCTGCACGATATTGCCGACGAATGATTTATCCATCGGCCGGGTCGGCATGAATCCCGGCGCTTGGTCGCAGCACCAGATCACCTGATCGGCCGCCGCTTCGATCTGCTCGATCTTGTAGCGGTCGATCGCTTTCTTGTAGCCGGCAAAATAGACGACGCGGGAACCGGCCTTGAGCAGCGCCTGGCCGATCGAAAACAGCACGGCGTTGCCGAGCCCGCCGCCCGCCAACAGCACGGTTTCGTTCGCCGGGGTCTCGGTCGGGGTGCCGGTCGGGCCCATCAGCACGCAAGGATCGCCGGGTTTCAGCATGGCGCAGAGATCGGACGAACCGCCCATTTCGAGAACGATGGTTGAAACCAAGCCCTTCTCGGGATCGACCCAAGCCCCGGTCATGGCAAGACCTTCCATGGCCAATCTCGTCCCATCCACCTTCGGCGCGCGGGTCTCGAAATTCTGCAGGCGGAAGAACTGGCCGGGTTTGAACGCTTTGGCCGCCGCCGGTGCCCGCACGACCACTTCGACGATGGTCGGGGTCAGGCGCGATACTTCGTGAACTGTCGCCCGGAAGGCATCATTCAATTGCGCCGCGAGATCGTCCGCCGACGTGGCGCTCGGCTTCACCTTGGCCAGGGCTCGGGAAATCACGGGGTAGCCTTGCTTGGCGCTCGCCATCGCCTTCACCACATTGCCGGCATAGGACGGGTGAAGGTCGCCGAAGAAACTCAGTGAACGTCCGTCGGCGCGGATATCGAGGAGGACCTGCGGCACGTCAGGTTTGGCGACGCGCGCCGGCTTCACCGGCGAACCCGCCTCATCCACCGCGCGGAAATATTTGCCATCGACGGGCGCGTGGTCCGGATCTTCGCGGCCCAGAACCGTATTCGGCTGGGTGCCCGCGGCGATCAAAATGCTGCGCGCGGCCAGCATTACCGTATCGCCGGTATCGATCAAGTGCCCGTCCTCGTTTACGTCCTTGCGGGCGAGCTTCAGATGCGAGGCATGGCCGAATTGATCGAGCTCGACGCCGACGGGCGCCAATTTTTCCGCAAAACGCACGCCTTCTTCCAAAGCTTTGGCGACTTCTTCGTGATTGAGCGTGTAGCTCGGCGAATCGATCATACGGCGGCGATAGACGACGGTCGAGCCGCCCCACGACTCCAGGAGCTCGCGGATGCGGGATTCGCGCCCTTCGCGCTGAGCCGCTGCGCGCTCGGCGCGAATTAACTTGGCGTGGGCGATGAACTCATCGGCGACCACCGTGTCTTCCGGCGAAAACGACGCGCGCACTGCCGCCGCGCCGCGGTCCGCCACCAAGATTTCATAGCGCTGCAGGAATTTCTCGACTTGCAGCGGGTAATAGGCCAAGGCCTCGGTCCCGGTATCGATGGCGGTCAAGCCGCCGCCGATGACGACGACGGGAAGGCGAAGCTGAAGATTGGCCACCGAATCGGTCTTGCCGGCGCCGGTCAATTGCAGCGCCATGAGGAAATCGGATGCCTGGCGGACGCCGCGGGCCATCGCATTCGGCATGGCGACGAAGGTCGGCCGACCGGCACCGGCACACAGAGCCACATGATCGAAGCCCAAGGCGAAGGCCTCTTCGACCGTGATGGTGCCGCCGAAACGCACGCCGCCGAACATCGAGAATTCCGCCCGACGTTCAAGCAGCAGCCGGATCACCTTCAGGAAATTCTTATCCCAACGCACGGTGATGCCGTATTCGGCGACACCGCCGAACCCGGCCATGACCCGGTCGTCGAGGGATTCCGAAAGTTCCGACAGATCGCGGATGGGTTTGAACGGCACCCGCGTGCCGGTTTCGGCGACACCGGAAAATTTCGAATCCAAGGGCTCGATCTTCAGCCCATCAATAGCGACGACCGAATGGCCGTCATTCATCAAATGATGGGCCAGCGTGTAGCCGGCAGGGCCGAGGCCCACGACCAAAACCTTGTAGCCCGAAGCGGGCTTCACCACCGGCCGCTGCAGATTGAGCGGGTTCCAGCGGGTCAACAGCCCATAAATCTCGAAGCCCCAAGGCAGCGCCAGCGAATCGCGCAAAGCGCGGGTTTCGATCTGGGGAATATCGACCGGTTCCTGCTTCTGATAGATACAGGATTTCATGCAGTCGTTGCAGATGCGGTGCCCCGTGCCCGCCAGCATCGGATTGTCGACGATTGCGACCGACATCGCACCCAAGGCATGCCCTTCGCCGAAGAGCAGATTCATTTCCGAGATTTTTTCTTCGAGGGGGCAGCCGTTCAAGGTCACGCCGAAAACGCTTTTCCGGAAGCCGCCGGCTTTCTCGCGGAATCCCCTGGAGCACGAATCTTTGCCCTGGTTGTGGCAATAGATGCAGTAATGGGCGGCGTCTAGCGCGTGGGTCTCGTCCATTCCAGAATCGGTGAGCTTGAATCCCTCGCGCCGCCGGAGTTTCGATTCCGGCAACTTCAAGACATCGACGCCATCCACCTTCCCGGTTTCAACCGGGACCAAATGCACTTGGTCGAGTTTGTGGGGTGTTTTGAAGAGCACGCCGTGTTTGTGCCGGACTTTGCCCTTGCCGCTGAGCGTTGCCCAGGCGGCGTATTTCTCGGCGAGGCCGAGAGTCTCCGCGTTCGCGGTCTCATCCTCAAGCCATGCCATCACTTGGCGGGCAAAGCTCACTTCATCGAAGGGCCCACCGAGGCGCTTTTCGAGCGCCGCCCGCAGCGCATCGCCGTCGAATGACTCTGCCTCGGCTTCCTTATAGGTTTTGATCGCTTGGCGCTGGACGAAGAGGCGCTTGCACGCAAAAAGCGGAGCGAGCCGATTTTTGGATTCGGCCTGCGCGCGCAATTCTTTTTCGATTCCGAACAAGCCGCCCAGAAAATCCTCGAGATGGGGCGCCAGGGCGATCAACAACCCGGATTCCTGGACCTTGTCGACGGATCCAGCGGAGGCGCGCGCCGCAACCAGCCGCTCGGCCAGCCCGGTGTCGCTGCCGCGCACATGGTCGACGAACAGCGCGTCTATCTTGGCCAATCCCTCGCGCCGGTAAAGATCGGCGAATGTCAGGCTGTGCGCGAGGTGTAGGTCACTCATGGCGATCCTTGAATCAAATCGCGTCCGCGACTTGGCGGACCGACGAGGCCGGGCGGCTTCCTATTTTGCCGAAGCGCTGCGGGTGCGGGAGCCGAGGGTGTCGAGTTTTTCCGAATCGAGCCTCGAGTTGACGTTGCCGAAATTGGTTTCGACATAATCCAACAGGGTCCCGACCGATTCGGCAATATCGTAATTGGTCGTATCGACGACGAGTTCCGGCCTTTCCGGTGCCTCATAGGGTGCGGTAATGCCGGTGAAGACCTCGATCTCGCCGCGGCGCGCCTTCCTGTAAAGACCCTTGGGATCGCGCTGTTCGCAAGTTTCGAGATCGGCCTTGACGTAAATTTCGTGGAACATGTCCGGGCGGACACCGCGCGCCCGGTCCCGGTCCGACCGGTAAGGCGAAATGAAGGCGGTGATCACGATGAAGCCCGCATCCGCAAAGAGGGCCGCCACCTCGCCGACCCGGCGAATATTCTCGGTGCGGTCTTCCGGCGAGAAAGCCAGATCGGCGGAAAGGCCGTGACGGATATTGTCGCCGTCGATCACGTAGACCTGATAGCCCTTCAGGAAAAGCTGGCGTTCCAATTCCAGGCTCAAGGTCGTCTTGCCCGAGCCCGACAACCCCGTCATCCAGATAACGCCGCTCTTATGCCCATTGGCGCGCCAGCGCGCCGGTGTGTTAATCCGATGCTCGACGTTGAAGATATTCGTCGACTTGACCGTGACACTTTGGCGCTGATCGGCGTAACCTTCCATGCTGATGATGCCGCCGCCGACGATGTCGTAATCCTCGATCAGCACGAAGCGCCCGGTGCGCGGCGAAATGTGGAATTCATCAAGCGCCAGCATCGAACGCGAGCGCAGCACGACCTCGGCGACCGCATTGCGGGCGACGTTTTCGGATTCGCCCGACGACAGATCCGTGGTATCGACAACCCGTTCAATTTCCTGAACTTCGACGATATGCCGGGCCGTTGCCACCTTCAGGATATAACGCGAGCCGACTTTGAGCGGCTTTTTGCCGAGCCAGAAGAGTTCGGGCCCGGAATACGTTGGTTTCAATCGGCGCGCTGTCGATGTGACTCGCCACCTCCCCGCGCTCGATGAAAATCTGTTCATCCAAAGTGACGCCGACCGATTGCCCGGCCGAAGCCGCAACTGCGGGCGCTGGCACATTCCAGCTTTCGATGCTGATGACTTTGGCGGTCTTATTGGACGGCGAGAACAGAAGCGTATCGCCGAGTTTGAGCCGCCCGCTCTCGATTCGTCCGGCGATGATGCGGCGCTCGTCGAATTTGTACACGTCCTGAACCGGGAGGCGCAGCGGCAAATCAGTGGACGGCACCGGCGGCTCGAATCGGTCGAGCGCCTCAACCACCGACGGCCCGTGATACCACGGCATGTTCGACGATGGACTGACGATCTGATCGCCTTCGCGGCCCGAAATCGGGATGACGCTCGTCGGGGTGACGCCGATTTCGGCGAGATAGGCGCGAATCTCGTGTTCCACTTCCTCGAAGCGCTGCTTCGAATATTGAACCAGGTCCATCTTGTTGATGGCGACCGCAACCTGAGCGACGCCGAGCAAATGCAGGAGATAGCCGTGCCGCCGCGATTGCTCGCGAACACCTTCCAGAGCATCGATGACCAAGAGCGCGGCATCCGCGCTGGCGGCGCCCGAGACCATGTTCTTCAGAAATTCCTTGTGGCCCGGTGCGTCGATCAGCACGTATTTGCGTTTGTCGGTCGAGAACCAGATCTGCGCCGTGTCGATGGTGATGCCCTGGTCGCGCTCAGATTTGAGCGCGTCCATCAGGAATGCCCATTCGAAGGGCATGCCGCGGCGCTGGCACATCGCGGTGATCGCCTCGAACTTGCCTTCGGGCAGCGAGCCGGTGTCGTGAATGAGGCGGCCGACCAGAGTCGACTTGCCATGGTCCACATGGCCGACGATTACGATCCGGAGCGGCTGCACACTGGCGTCTTGCACGGTCATAGAATGCGGATCCCTACATATAGCCTTCGGCGCGCAAACGCTCGAAGGCGTCCTCGGCTTCTTGGTCCTGGGCGCGGCCCGCGCGCTCGGAAACTTTCGTCGTCTCCAGCTCGGCGATGATCTCGTCCACGGTCGAGGCCTCGCTCACGATGGGTGCGGTGCACGGCGCGCAGCCGAGCGAACGATAGCGCTTCCCGTTCTTCGAAAAATAGAGGTCCACCACCGGAATATTTTCGCGGCGGACATAGCGCCAGATGTCAAGTTCCGTCCAATGCAGGAGCGGATGGATGCGGACATGGGTGCCGGGCGCGAAATCGGTTTTGAATTGATCCCAGAATTCAGGCGGCTGATCCTTGAAATCCCATTCCGCGTTCTGATTGCGCGGGGAAAACACCCGCTCTTTGGCCCGCGTTCCTTCTTCATCGCGCCTAATCCCGGCAATTACGCCGGTGAACCCATGCGCCTCGATGGTCGCTTTCAAGCCTTCGGTTTTCAGCGCGGTGCAACACACGACGCGGCCCTTGGTATGATTCATGCCGGCCGCCAGCGCTCCGGTGTTTTGGCCGATGATGAGATTGAGTCCCCATTCCTTGGCGCAGCGATCGCGGAATTCGATCATCTCGGGCATTTTATAAGACGTATCGATATGGATGACCGGAAATGGGACGTAGCCAAAGAACGCCTTGCGCACCAGCCACAGCATCGCGTTGCTGTCCTTGCCGATGGACCACAACATTCCCACTTTGTCAAAAGTCCGGAAAGCTTCGCGCAGAATGTAGATGCTTTGGCTTTCGAGCGCGTCGAGTTGGTTCATAACGCGGTGCGCCCGGCGCAATGGATGCCGCATTCCGTCTTGTCCGATCCGCGCCAGCGTCCCGCGCGAATGTTCTCTCCTGGTGCTACGGGCGCGGTGCAGGTGGCGCACCCGATCGACAGATAACCTTCGGCCACCAGCGGATGACGCGGCAGACCCCGTTCCTCGAAGCTGTCGTCGATCCATCCTTGTTCCCAGGTGGCCAACGGATTGATTTTGATTCGGCCGTCTTGCGCTTCAATGATGTGAAGCTTCGAGCGCTCGGCGCCGTGGAATCGCTTTCGGCCGGTGATCCAGGCATCGAAAGCGCGCAGCGCCGAAGCCAACGGCTGCGCCTTGCGCATGGCGCAGCACGCATCGGGATCGGTCCGGTATAGGTTTCCGTCGGGATCTTTCGCCATCACGTCTTCGTCGCTCGGCCGGTGCAGGCGCACATCGGTTAAGCCCAGATGATTGGAGAGCTGTTCAATATAAGCATAAGTTTCGGGGAAGAGCTTGCCGGTGTCGAGTACTAAGACGGGGATCGAAGGGTCTACCCGGGCAACGAGGTCCAAAAGGACCGCCGCCTCGGCTCCAAACGACGACGTGACACAAATTTGCCCCGAAAACTCCTTCGTAATCATCGCGCCGAGCAAATCGAGACCTTCCAGGTCGCCATAACGCTTTTTAAGCGCTTCCGCTTGCTGCTTGGCCCAATCGATGCGGCCGGCGGTTGGATCGAAGGTCATGGCCCGTCTCTATTCCGCCGCACCCTGGGAGCGCAGCATATCCAGCACGGTGCCGCTCGAATCGCTCAGACCGGCAGCATTGAAAGCCGGTGCCTCATAGGGCTTGGTCGCCAAATCCTGCGCCAGATCGATCAACACGGCGAGCTTCTCGCGGAAAGCCTCCACGCCGCCGTCCGACGCCGCGCTGAAGGCGGAAATTGCCAATTCGAAGGCGTTGGAGACGCGCTGTTCGCCAAGATAGGTGCCACGGACCTGCGCCACTGCTTCGTCGAAGCTGATATCGGTTCCGGCCACGCCGGCGCGCAGCAGCAGCCGGCGCGCCGCGTAGTAAATTCCCTCCTGGCCGAAGGGAAGGCCGCGCTTGACATCATCGACCAACATCACGCGGTCAAGGCCGATCAAAGCGTCGTCAGCCAGATCGCGCAGCAGATTGTCGATGGCGAAAGGTGCCGCGCATTCCGCATGGGCCGCTTCCGGCGTCTCGAAAATTCGGGTCTCGCCCCAGTCGACGAACACCCGCTCGTCGGACGCCGCCGGCCGGTCTGTGATCTCCTTCACCACCTCGCGCAGGCCATCCTTGCCCAGACGCAAAGCCCAATCACGGATGGTTTCGCCATTCTTCCGCTCGGCGGCATAGGTATCGAGGAATTTTTTGAGCGCCTCGGGCGCGTAGCGGGCGGGAACGATCGGCCCGGAAAGGCCAATCGCCCCATTGATGCGGGAATTGCCGCCGACATAAATCTGGTAATGCGGGGCGTTTTCGCCTTCGATTTTCTTGCCCATGCCGCGGAATCCGAAATCGCCCACGTGATGCAAGCCGCAACCGTTCTGGCAGCCGGAAATCTTCACCGACACGCCGGGCAGCGCTTCATAATTGCGCACCACGCCGACAACTTCTTTTCCGAAATTCTGCGAATTGGTGATGCCGAGGCGGCAGCTTGTCGTCCCGGGGCAGGAAATCACGTCCGGCACGTCGCCTTCATGTTCCTGCACGTCGAGATCCAAAGCCCGTACCGCCTTCACCACTTTGTCTTCGGCGCCTATCGGAAGCCCGTAGATGATGAGATTTTGATCGCGCGTCGTGCGGAAACCTTCGGCGCCGGCCTCTTCCGCCAACTCGGTCAGGGCAACAAGTTGCGTCGTCGTCAATAGGCCCAGCGACGGCTGAATCACCACGGCGACACGCCCGTCATGCTGATGCACCACGCCGCCAGGAGAGGTTGGCTCCGGAGCATCGTCCGGCTCGCGCCATTCCAGCGGCTTCCAGGGCCGCTGCGGCAAGCCGCGCAGGCGCTCGAATTCCTCCAAGAAGAGCGTGCGGAATTTGTCGGCGCCGAAGCGCTTGATCAGGAACTTGATGCGCGCCTGGTTGCGGTTGATACGATTCGAATAGCGCTGATGGAGCCGGACGAGCGCCTCCAGCGCGGTGCCGACTTCTTGCTCTTCGATAAAATCGAGGAGCTTGACCGCCACGATCGCAATGCCGCCGGTGCCGCCGCCGCCGTAAAGAATGAACCCCTTCTTGCCGTCGCGGGCAGTCGCGACGAGGCCCATGTCGTGGATGCCCGACGCGCCGCAATCCGTCTCGCACCCCGAAACCGAAACTTTGAATTTCCGGGGCATGTGCTGGACGAGAGGATGGCGCAACCACATATGGGCGATCTGTTCCGCGACCTTATCGGCATCGACATGTTCGCGCGGGCAGATGCCGGCGAGCATGCAGCCATTCATATTGCGCAGCGTGTTGCCGCAGGCTTCGCGCGTGGTGACGCCGCTCGCGTAAAGCTCGCGCACGAATTCCGGCGTGTCGTCGGTCTTTATGCAATAGAGCTGGATATCCTGGCGGGTCGTGACGTGGATATGCTTAGGGCCGCCGGCGAATTTCTCGTTGACGTCGGCAATGACGCGGGCCTGATCGAAAGAAAGGATGCCGCCCGGAATCTTGATGCGCACCATTTGCACGCCCGGCTGCAATTGGCCGTAAATGCCGAAGCGCAGGCGAAATGCCGTCCACTGTTCCTGGTCCCATTCGCCGGATTTGAAGCGTTGATGGGCCGCGCGATATTCCTCGTAATCAGAATTGCGCGCCATCGGCTCGAATTCGAGCATGTCGGCAAGCGCCGCGGAATGCGAACTTCCGTTCGCCCCATTGCCCTTCGAACCGCTGCCGTCGCGGCGCGGTGCGTCAACGCTGCGGTTGTCGCCTGTGCCCGCCATTGCTATCACCCCGTACCATCTCTCACCCCGAGCGATGGCATTATTTCCACTATTCAACAGGTAATACAGGTTTTTGTCAATTAAAGTTCCGTAAAATATATTATATTACAATATATATTAGTGTTTACTGCCTCCATACCGCATCAACAAGATCCGGGGCCCACGAGGAATACCATCGACACGCTGACCCTAAAGGAAATCTCTTGATATGACCTCTGGTGCCCGAACCCCAGACCCCTCATCGAAACTGGTCGCGGCTTGGCTGCTAGCCTGCTGCGCCACGATCTTCGTGATGGTGATTCTGGGCGGCGTTACCCGGCTCACCCATTCAGGTTTGTCGATCGTCGAGTGGAAGCCGCTGATCGGCTGGATCCCGCCGTTAAGCCAAGCCGATTGGCAGGGGTTATTTCAAAAATACCGGCAGACGCCGGAATTTCAGCAAATTAATTCCAGCCTATCGCTCGACCAATTCAAGCCGATCTTCTGGATGGAATACGTGCATCGGCTTTGGGGCCGGATCATTGGCCTCGTCTTCTTCGTCCCGTTCGTGGTGCTTGCGGCGCGCCGTAAAATCGAGCGGCGGCTGTGGCCGCCCCTCGCCTTCGCCTTTGTCTTGGGCTCGCTGCAAGGCTTGATGGGATGGATCATGGTGAGAAGCGGGCTTTCCGACCGGCCGTCGGTCAGCCAGTATTTACTGACGGCCCATCTTGGCCTTGCCTGCATCCTTTACGGCTATCTCCTGTGGCTGGCACTGGATTTGTATTACGCCGGCCGCAACGAAAAAAGGGCCGGCGCTACATCCTTTGTGCACGGAGCCCTGGGTCTCGTAGCTCTAATTTTCACGACCGTGCTGGCGGGCGGGTTCGTAGCCGGGCTCAAGGCCGGATTTGCTTACAATACCTTTCCCCTCATGGACGGTCATTTCATACCGGACGGCATTTTCGCGCTTCAGCCCTGGTACATCAATTTCTTCGAGAACATCGCGACCGTTCAGTTCACCCATCGCATTTTGGCGATGACGACGTTTTTCTACGTCACGGTCTTTTGGCTCGCCGCGCGACGCCAATATTTGGGCGACGCTGCATTGCCTGCAAATCTTCTTTTCGCTTTCGTCGTCATCCAGGTTGGGCTTGGGATATCGACGCTTCTGCTCGTCGTGCCCATGCCCTTAGCGGCCGCCCATCAGGCGGGCGCATTGGCGCTTTACACCGCGGGACTTTGGGTCACCAACCGGCTTTGGGCGCAACGCGTACGGCCCATATAAATTCGGAACGTCACGGCGATCGCAAATAAAAAACCGGCCTCCCTTTCGGGGAGGCCGGTGAAGGTCGTCACAGATTGATCGGTCGGTCCTACAACGAGAACGGGACGATGACGTCGGCGGAGATCAGGAATTGGTGATCCGACGTCCCAGTGACGGTCGGCTGTGTCTGGCCGATGAACGGCTTGCCAGGGCTGAAAACCGTGTCGTAGCGGACTTCCGGCCGGAAGACGATGCCGTTGAACGCCGCGTACTCATCCGGTATCGGAGGCTTGATATTGAGCCCGAGCGTGAACTCGCCATAGGTCTCGCGGCCGGGAAAGCGCGTTGCTGCGCTAGTGGTTGCGTTGCCTTCTTGGGCAGTCATGAAATCCGAATTGTTCCCGAATTGGCCGACGAAGAAACCCTGATTGTCGCGATAGACTTCGGCGCGGGCGCCGGCCGAAAGCCAATCGTTGATGGTGTAGGCCGCATATTGGGCATAGCCAAAGGCGCTGGCACCGCTGCCATTGAAGCCGGTGTCGTCGTAAATCCAGTTGGCCTCGCCGCCCAAGGTCCAAGTATCGGAGGCCTTGTATGTGAACAAGATGTCGTTCTCATAGCGCCATGAATGATTGTTGTTCGGTGTATCCGGCCCGGCATGGGTTAGCGCCAGAATGGTGAGATTGCCGTCCATCAAGTTGAACCCGAAGCCGCCAAGGAGACCGCCCGAGTTGTTATTGTCGTCCCATGGCGTGGTGTTCTCGCCGCTATCGGCCCCGTAATAGACATCAAGCTCGGGAATGACATGGGTCACCGCCAGGCCGCCGAAATGGCTAATCGGCACGCCGAAATTGTATTCATAGGAGTGGGTGTAGAAGAAGTTGCCGGTCGCGTCGACGACTTCGGTTCCTATCGGCGTGACGTACTTGCCGAATTTGATATCGGTGCCGCCCTCACCCAGCCACGGCGTATGTTCGGACACCCAAGCTTCGAGGATGTCATATTGGATATTTGAATTATGTGCGGCGTCGCCCAACAAGCCGACCGAATGGCTGTACCGCGCGTCCGAGCCAATCAGCGGTTGAAATTTGAAAGACGTGTCGTAATCAGCCTTCGGATCGAAGGGCCGCTGCACGATGAACGTGAACTGGTTCAGGAGCGGCGTGCTCGCCTTATCGTTGCTGAGTTGGCCGAAATTGATGCCGTCTTTCGGATCCTGCGGATTGCCGGTGATACCGCCTTCGATATGGCCGGTATAGGTGACGGTGTCCCACCAATTGGCCGGCGCTGCGGGCTGATCGGAGGCTGCTGGAGCAGGTGCTGGCGCTTGATCTTGGGCCCACGCCATTGCCGGCACGAGCGCGAGCGGAACGAGTGCAATCGCCGCCCTTAAAATTACATTTGCTGCTTTCATCTGTGACATCCCCTTTTTTTCATTCGTTGAACCGCACCGCTATTTCAGCCCGATGCGGTTGACCCCGTACCTACGCGCTAACCCCTCCGGCTCTGCCGGCGCCCGCTTTTCCGGGCCCGGCACCGGCTGGATACAGGCAGCTGCGACCTCGTTGGTCGCAAAAGCCGTGCCGGATTCCTTTACCTCAAAACAATGCCAATCCCGGCCCACCCCAAGTCGTTAAAAAACTTCAATTATTCGCCTCGATCTCGACGGGCTCAAGGTTTTGACCGAAAGCTTGTATTGGTCAGAATATAAAAAAATCTGCATAAAAATTGGACTTCGATGAAACGAAGCTTAATTTTTAGGCCAATATCAAATTTCGTGTAAAAGCCCATGGACGGCGCGTCGGGCGGCCGCTAACCGCAGGTACAGTAACCTAGGTCACCGTCGCGTTTCAATTTCACTTTGGTGGATTTCTAATAATTTTTCGCACTCACCCTAAGCTCAAACGGCCTTTATTGATGCTCCATCTATAAATGTTTCACTCTTCGACAGTATTGACTGGAGCGGCGGCAATCGCGGCCGGTGCCTGGATTTATTTGATTGCCGCGCGGGGCAGTTTTTGGCGTTCTGGGCCACGGCTCCATCACAGCGATTCCAATACCGCGCCGCGGCAAGGTCGGCTGCCTTCTGTCGTCGCCGTTGTACCCGCCCGCAATGAAGCCGCAGGGATCGTAACCAGCCTTCGCACCCTCTTTGCCCAGGATTATCCGGGGCCGTTTCGCATCGTGCTGGTTGATGACGGCAGCGACGACGGCACGGCGGCGCTGGCCCTGGAAACGGCGAGCGCCGCGGACGCGCGAGAGCGCTTGGACATTCTCACGGGCGCGCCACTTCCCTCGGGCTGGACGGGCAAGATGTGGGCGGTTGCTCAAGGTATCCGTCACGCGTCAACGCGCGATCCCGAATTCGTCTGGCTCACCGACGCCGACATCGCCCATCACCCGAGCGAATTGCGCGACCTTGTGCGGATCGCAGAAACCGATAACCGCAATCTTGTGTCGCTCATGGTGAAGCTGCGGTGCCAAAGTTTCTGGGAGAAGCTGTTGATTCCCGCCTTCGTGTTCTTCTTTCAAATGCTTTTTCCGTTCCGGTGGGTGAACGACCGCGCGAAATCGACAGCCGCCGCCGCCGGTGGAAGCATGCTGGTGCGCGTGCGGACATTGATGATTGCCGGATCGATCGAAGCGATCAAGAATGCGGTGATCGACGATTGCGCCCTTGCCCGAGGCCTCAAACCGCACGGCGCCATTTGGGTCGGCCTGACCGAGGAAACGCAAAGCATTCGCCCCTATGATGGGCTCGGTGGGATTTGGGAGATGGTCGCGCGCAGCGCCTATGCGCAGCTCAATTGCTCGCCGTTCCTGCTTTTCGGCAGCATGATCGGTCTCGTCATCGTTTATGCCAGCCCACCGGCGGCCTTCTTCGTTGGCGCAAGCGACGGAAATTTCCTCGCAGCCTGGCTCGGGCTATCGGTCTGGCTGGTGATGGCGGCTGCCTACAGCCCGACCCTTATGCTTTACGGATTGCGCCGCAGAACGGCGATTTTTCTGCCGCTTATTTGCCTGTTATACTGCGCGATGACCCTCGATTCGGCGTTGCGCCACTATCGCGGCCGCGGCGGCGGCTGGAAAGGCCGCGTTTACGCCGGCTGTTCCGGGCCGGATAACGCCGGTGCACCCCAAACTAATGGACCGAATCCGTAGTCATGGAAGCGAGCGTCGTGGCCGCAGTCGAAACCCCGTCGGGGAAAGGATCGAGTGACGAGAATTTTCCCGTCGGCTCATTTCTCATTGCGCGGCGATTGCGCCGCCATGTCGCCGTTTTCTACGCCTTTGCCCGGGCCATCGACGACATCGCCGACAATCCGAGATTACCCGCGACGGACAAGCTCACCCGGCTCGACGCCTTTGAAAAAGCGGTGACCGGCCGCATCAACGACGTTCCCGGTTACGAGAAAGCCTACCGCCTCCGCCAAAGTCTGACCGAGACTTGCGTGCCGGCGCAACACGCCGTCGATTTGGTGGCCGCCTTCAAACAGGACGCAACCAAATTGCGGTACCGGGATTGGGACGATTTAAAGGGTTATTGCTATTTGTCGGCCTCGCCCGTGGGACGCTATTTGCTCGATCTTCACGGCGAGACGAAGGACGGCTACCCCGCATCCGACGCACTCTGCAATGCGCTTCAAATCATCAATCATCTGCAGGACTGCGCGGATGATTGCCGCAATCTCGATCGCGTCTACCTGCCCATGGATTTCATGACGGCAGAAGGCGCGGATATTTCCGACCTTCGACGCGATCGCTCGACGCCGGCTCTGCGCCGGGTCATGGATCGCACCCTCGATGGCGTGGAAGGTTTGCTGGTTCTCGCCCGTCAACTTCCAAAGAAGCTGCGAAGCCGGAGACTGGCTATGGAGTCGGCCGTCATCGTCGAAATCGCGGTACGCTTAACCCATCTTTTGCGCCGCCGCGATCCGATCGCGGAGCGGGTGGAACTCTCGTCCTTGGCCTTATTGCTTTGCAGCATAAAAGGCGTCGTTCGCACTGCACTTCAGGTTTCTGCACGTGCGAATCGCTCGCAAAATAAAATTTCCTGAGCAAAAGCAAGGGGTAAAATAAGCTTTCCCTGGCAGCGCCATGATAATAAACTCGCTGTCCAAGATGCCATATCAGGGAATACCCGCGGGTTGGGGCTGAATCCTGCGGATCGCCTTAACCATCTTCCGGCGGCCTATCGCGCTGGCAAATCCACGATCAACCACTGGGAAAAAACGTCATGACCTCTGAAACACCGTTATTGGATCGGGTGAAAGAGCCGGCGGACATGCGCGGCTTGTCGATGGCGGAGTTGCGGCAGCTCGCCGATGAGTTGCGCCACGAAACCATCGATGCGGTTTCAGTGACCGGCGGTCATTTGGGGGCAAGCCTCGGCGTGATCGAGTTGACGGTGGCGCTTCATCACGTTTTCGAGACGCCGCGCGACCGGTTGATTTGGGACGTCGGCCATCAAAGCTATCCGCACAAAATTCTCACCGGACGCCGCGACCGGATTCGGACCCTCCGTCAAGGCAATGGTCTTTCCGGATTCACCTGCCGCGCCGAGAGCAAATACGATCCGTTTGGCGCCGCGCACAGCTCCACCTCGATTTCCGCCGGCCTCGGCATGGCGGTCGCCCGCGATCTAATGGGCAGAGACAACAACGTCGTCTGCGTGATCGGCGACGGCGCGATGAGCGCCGGCATGGCCTATGAGGCGATGAACAATGCCGGCTCGATGGACAGCCGATTGATCGTCATTTTGAACGACAACGACATGTCGATCGCCCCGCCGGTGGGCGCCATGAGCGCGTATTTGTCGCGGCTCATCTCCAGCAGCGGCTACCGTAGCCTCCGCGATATCGCACGGGCGATGGCCAAGCGCTTCCCGCGGCCGTTTGCGGTGGCGGCCCGCCGCGCCGAAGAATATGCCCGCGGCATGGTGACCGGCGGCACGCTGTTCGAAGAGATGGGATTCTTTTATGTCGGTCCCATCGACGGCCACAATCTGGATCATTTGCTTCCCGTCCTCAAGAACGTGCGGGATGCCGACGCCAAGCGCCCCGTGCTGGTTCACGTGGTCACGCAAAAGGGCAAGGGTTACGGCCCGGCCGAAGCCGCCGCGGACAAGTATCACGGCGTCAACAAATTCGACGTGGTAACCGGCGTTCAAGTCAAACCTGAAGCCAAGGCTCCGACCTATACCGAGGTCTTCGCCAAAGCGCTGATCGCCGAAGCCGAGGCCGACCCGAAGATCGTCGCCATCACCGCGGCGATGCCGTCCGGCACCGGCTTGAATAAATTCGCAAAGCATTTCCCCGAGCGCTGCTTTGACGTCGGCATTGCCGAACAGCATGGCGTGACTTTCGCCGCCGGGCTCGCCTCGGAAGGGATGAAGCCCTTTGCCGCGATCTATTCGACCTTCCTGCAGCGCGCCTATGACCAAGTGGTCCACGACGTCGCGATCCAATCGCTCCCCGTGCGCTTCGCCCTCGATCGCGCCGGTCTGGTCGGCGCCGACGGTCCGACCCATGCCGGCGCCTACGACGTGACCTATCTCGCGACGCTTCCTGGCTTCGTCGTCATGGCGGCGGCGGATGAGGTGGAGCTGATGAATATGGTCGCCACTTGCGCTGCGATCGACGATCGCCCGTCTGCGGTGCGCTATCCGCGCGGCGAAGGTATCGGCCTCCAGCTCCCGGAGCGGGGCACGCCGTTGGAGATCGGCAAGGGCCGAATCTTGCGCGAAGGCAGTGTGGTGGCGCTTCTCTCCTTCGGAACGCGGATGCAGGAATGCCTGAAGGCGGCCGACGATTTGCAGGCCCGCGGGCTCTCGACGACGGTCGTGGACGCGCGGTTTGCGAAGCCGCTGGATACCGATTTGATCAAGCGTCTGGCGCGCGAACATGAAGTTCTGATTACGGTCGAAGAAGGTGCGGTCGGCGGATTTGCCGCCCACGTCCTGCAATTCCTGGCGACCGAAGGCATGCTCGATGCGGGGCTTGAGATTCCGGCCGTTGATCCTGCCGGACCGCTTCCTGGCGCATGACAAGCCGCAATTGCAGTATGACGCGGCGGGGCTTAACGCGCCGCAGATCGTCACGACCGCGCTGACGGCCTTGGGACGCGAGGCGACACTTGCCGTACGGCGCGAGCGCGCCTAATCCTCGTCTCCGGTGGCATTGCCCCGGATTGAGTTGGGGCGTGTCCAAGCATCATGCTTGAGCTTCAACCGTCCGGCACCGCGGCACGGGCGCAGGCTGCCCATGCCGCTCAAGTCACCGTCCAATCGGGTTCGTCATTCTTCTGGGGAATGCGCATTCTGCCCCGCGCCCGGCGCGAGGCGATGTATGCCATCTATGCCTTTTGCCGCGAAGTCGACGATGTCGCCGACGGCCCCGAGACGCCGGCGAAGCGCGTCCAGCTTCTCGATGAGTGGCGCACCGAAATCGACCGGTTGTTTGCAGGGACACCGCTGACGCTGACGGGACGGGCTCTGCTCGGGGCGACCCGCATGTTCGGGCTCGAGCGCGGCGATTTTCTAGCGGTCATCGATGGTGTCGCCATGGATGCGCGGGAAGAGATGCGCGCACCGTCAATGGCCGTGCTCAAGCAGTATTGCGCGCGGGTGGCGGGTGCGGTCGGTTTGTTGTCGATTTGCGCGTTCGGGGATTGCTCGCGCCCCGCCCGCGATCTGGCGTTGTCACTCGGCGAGGCCCTGCAATTCACCAACATCCTCCGCGATCTCGCGGAAGACGCCGGCAGCGGGCGCCTCTATTTGCCTCGCGAGCTCTTGGAGAAACACGGCATCGCGCCAAGCGATCCGTTAAGCGTTCTCGCCCATCCCGCCCTTCCGGCCGTCTGCGCCGAAATGGCGAAGATGGCGCGCGCAAAATTCGCCGAAGCCGAAGAAGCGCTGCGCGATTGCGACCGCCGCGCGCTCCGGCCCGCCATCATCATGATGAAAATTTACCGGCGGATTCTCGAGAAATTGATCCGCCGCGGTTGGCAGCGCCTTGATGAGCCGATCGCGGTCGGCAAGCCGACCAAGATCTGGATCGCGCTGCGCCACGGCCTCCTGTAAACAACAATCCATGAATTGGGTTTTCGTAATCGGTGCCGGTGTCGCCGGGCTGGCTTGCGCCATCCGCTTGGCCGCCTCCGGCAGGCGGGTGATTCTTTGCGAGGCGACCGACCATGGCGGCGGGCGCTGCCGGTCCTTGTCCGATCCCGGCATGGATCGCATCGTCGACAACGGCAATCACCTGCTCCTGAGCGGCAATACCGCGGCCCTTTCTTATCTCGACGCCATCGGTGCCCGGGACCGGCTTCTGATCGCGCCCGACGCGTCGATCCCCTTCGTCGATTTGAGGACCGGGCTGCACTGGACAGTACGGCCGAACAACGGACCGATCCCGTGGTGGATTTTTTCGGCGAAGCGGCGGATCCCCGGCACCAGGCCGCGCGACTATCTCGCAGGACTCAAGCTCGCTTTCGCGTCGGATCAGGCGACCATTGCCGACTGCTTCGATCAGGGTTCGCCGGCCTTCGAACGATTCTGGCGGCCGCTCGCCATCGCCGTCCTCAATATCGCGCCCGAGAAAGGCTCCGCAAAATTGCTGTGGCCTGTGCTTCGGCTCACCTTCGGAAAGGGCGCTGCCGCGAGCCGCCCTTGCATCGCCCGCGAAGGATTGCAGATGACGTTCATCGATCCGGCCATTGCGAAGCTCGGCAATGCCGGCGCCGATATCCGCTTCAATCGCCGGCTGAGGACTTTTGAGATTCAGGATGACGCTGTCGCCGCCCTCGATTTCGGCGACGAGAAAATTCTCCTGGCTCCGAAGGATTCGGTAGTGCTTGCCATCCCGCCGGAGAACGCCGCCCAGCTTTTGCCCTCCCTTCCCGTACCGCGGGATTTCAGCGCCATCGTGAATGCTCATTTCCGGCTGCCGCAGACGGCAAGGCCAACGTCGCTGGACGGCCCCCTTCTTGGCATCATCGGCGGCGTCTCGGAATGGATGTTCCGGCGCGGCGACGTCGCCTCGGTGACGGTCAGTGCCGCCAACGCGCTGGCGACCGAAGACGCGGAGACGATCGCCGCCAAAGTCTGGCCGGAAGTCGTTCAAGCCCTGAGCCTTCCCGCCACCTGCACCGATTCCCTGCCGCCCCACCGGATCATCAAGGAGAAGCGCGCGACCTTCGCCCAGACGCCGGAATTGCTGTCTCTCCGCCCCAAAACGCGAACGGCGATCTCGAATTTATTCCTGGCCGGCGATTGGACGGATACCGGATTGCCGGCCACCATCGAAGGTGCGATCCGTTCCGGCTTTGCCGCCGCGGCGGCGATCGCAGCTTGACTTTAATCGCCTCAACCCGTAACCCCGGTTTTATGCCGCTCCACCGCGCTGTCAAAAGCCCCGAGATCGAATCCCGCCTCGATAGCGTGATCGAGGACGCGAAATCGGCCCTGAAAAAGCTTCAGGCCGAAGACGGCCATTGGGTGTTCGAGCTCGAGGCCGATGCCACCATCCCCTCCGAATACATTCTGCTGAAACATTTCCTCGCCGATACGGAAGCCGAAATCGACGTCGGCTTGGAGAAGAAGGTCGCCGAATTCATTCGCTCGTTGCAGGGCGAGCATGGCGGCTGGCCGCTGTTCCACAAGGGCGATTTCGATATCTCGGCCTCGGTTAAGGCCTATTACGCGCTCAAGATTGCGGGCAACGATATTAGCGCGCCCCACATGAAACGCGCACGCGACGCGATTCTGGCCTATGGCGGTGCTGCCCGGTCGAATGTTTTCACCCGTGTGGCACTCGCTATTTTCGGCCAGGTACCCTGGCGCGCGGTTCCGGTGATGCCGATCGAGATCATGCTGCTCCCACGCTGGTTCCCCTTTCACCTCGCGAAAGTGTCTTATTGGTCGCGGACCGTGATCGTGCCGCTACTGGTCCTGATGGCATTGAAGCCGCTGGCGCGAAATCCGCGGCGGGTTTCCATTCCCGAACTCTTCGCCGTGCCGCCAGAACAAGAAACCCGCTATTTCGTCAATCCGACCGGCAAGAAGCTCGGCGATGTCTTGCTCGCTGTCGACCGGCTCTTGCGCAGGATCGAGCCGTTCTTTCCGAAGCGCCCGCGACAGCGCGCGATTCAGGCGGCGGTCGATTTCGTGACCAAGCGCCTCAATGGCGAAGATGGGCTTGGCGCCATTTTTCCGGCCATGGCCAATACGGTGATGGTCTTCGACCAGCTCGGCTACGCAAAGAATCATCCGGACTATGCGATCGCGCGCCAATCCATCGAAAAGCTGATGATCCGGCTCGACGGCCGGACCTATTGCCAACCCTGTGTTTCGCCGATTTGGGACAGCGGTCTTGCTGCCCATGCGATGATGGAAGCCGGCGAGCCGCGGAACGGCCAATCGGTCCGCGGCTGCCTCGATTGGCTCGCCAAGCGCCAAATTCTCGAGGTCGAAGGCGATTGGGCCTGGGCCCGGCCCGGATTGCGCCCCGGCGGCTGGGCATTTCAGTATTGGAACGACTATTACCCCGACGTGGACGACACGGCAGTCGTCGCCATGGCGCTGGAGCGCAGCGACGGCGCGCGCTACCGCGAGAATCTCTCCCGTGCCGCCGAATGGATCATCGGCATGCAAAGCAAGAACGGCGGCTGGGGATCGTTCGACGCCGACAACACTTATTATTATCTGAACAACATCCCGTTTGCGGATCATGGCGCCCTGCTCGATCCGCCGACCGCCGATGTTTCGGCGCGATGTGTCAGCATGCTGGCGCAGCTCGGATATTCCCGCGAACACCCGGCGACCGCGCGCGGACTCGATTACCTTCGCCGCGAGCAGGAAAAAGATGGTTCCTGGTTTGGGCGCTGGGGCACCAATTATATATACGGGACGTGGTCGGTGCTTTGCGCCTTCAACGCCGCGGGCGAGGCCCCCAAGGCGCCGCATATCCGCAAGGCCGTCGACTGGCTCAAATCGCGCCAGCGCGAAGACGGCGGTTGGGGCGAGGACGGCGCCACGTATTGGCCGAACCGCAAATCCGAAGCGAAGGCGAGCACGGCCTCCCAGACGGCTTGGGCGGTATTAGGATTGATGGCGGCGGGCGAAGTGAAGAGCGAAGCGGTTTCCCGCGGCGTCCAATATCTGCTCGATGCCCCGCGCCAGGGTGCGCGCTGGGACGAGGAATGGTTCACCGCCGTTGGATTCCCGCGGGTGTTTTATCTCCGCTATCACGGCTATGCCGCCTATTTCCCGCTGTGGGCGCTCGCGCGATACCGCAATCTATCGCGCGGCAACACGCCGTCCGCGATGTACGGGATGTGAGAGCGGCTGCGCAAACCGTCGGCGTCGTCACCGGCCTCTTGGTCGAGGCCCATTGCCTGTCGGACTCGTCATCCAATCCGCCCATCTCCGTCTCCGCCGGAAACTCCGTGAATGCCTATGGCGGCGCTCTTCGGCTCGTCGCCGACGGGGCGAAGGCCTTGCTCAGCTTCGGAATCGCCGGCGGGCTCGATCCGAAACTTCCTCCGGGCACGCTGGTTTTGGCGCGCGCCGTCATCGGCCCCCATGGCACGCGGTTCGACAGTGATCCCAATTGGCGCGGCGCGGTTTGCAGCGACGCTCGTGGCCGCATCGAGTTTACCGACGGATCGATCGCTGGCCGCGACAGCCCGGTTCTGGACCAAGCCAGCAAAGCGAAGCTGTTCCGCGAGAGCGGGGCGATTGCCGTCGATATGGAAAGTCATGCAGTGGCGCGCGCTGCCAAGGAAAAGAACGTTCCGTTCCTCGCCCTTCGTGCGATTGCGGACCCGGCAAGACGGGATGTTCCGGATTGGGTAATGATCGGCGTCGATAGCGCTGGGCGTACCCGCATCGCACCCGTGCTGGCGAAGCTTCTGTTCCGCCCGTGGGAGATTCTGAGGTTGTTGGAACTCGCGAAGGATCAGAAGGCGGCGCTTAGTGCGTTACGCCGCGTCGCCAATCTTGCTGCGCTGACCCGTTTCTGATTTCGGCGTGTGCAATTGCGTCACCGCTTCGTGTACCCGCCGCTCGAAGACGTATTCGGCCGGCCGCGCGTTCTCCAGGGGGATTTCCGCCGCCATCGGCCCTTCGGTTTGAACGCCCCGCATCGTCACCGCCAAAGCTCGCAGCGGATGGGCGAAGGTATCGGCGACGGCGGTTGCCTCATAGCCGCAATGGGCCATGCAATTGGCGCATTTCTCGTAATTGCCGGTGCCGTAAAGATCCCAGTCGGTTTCTTCCATTAACTCGCGGAAGGAGCCGACAAAACCTTCACCCAGCAAATAGCAAGGCCGCTGCCAGCCAAAGACATTGCGCGTCGGGTTGCCCCAGGGCGTGCAGCGATATTCGCGGTTCCCGGCGAGAAAATCGAGGAACATCGGCGAATGGCTGAATCGCCATTTGTTTTTACGGCCGCCGGCGCGGAAGATCCCGCGGAAAAGTTCCTTCGTCTTCTTCCGGTTGAGGAAGTGCTCCTGGTCGGGCGCGCGCTCATAGGCATAGCCCGGCGACATGGTGATGCTTTCGATTCCCAGATCCATCGCCGAATCGAAGAAGGCGGCGACGTTGTGGGGCTCAGATCCATCAAAGAGCGTGCAATTGATGTTGACGCGGAATCCGCGGGCACGGGTGGCCCTGATCGCCTGCACGGCTTTGTCGTAGACGCCGTCTTGGCACACCGCAATATCGTGGTGCTCGCGATCGCCGTCGAGGTGGACGGAAAAGGTCAGATCAGGGACTCGGCGTGAACAGATCGAGCTTCTTTTCCAGCAGCAACGCGTTGGTGCAGAGATAGACGAATTTCTTGCGCGCCACGATGCCGGCGGCAATCTCGCCGATTTCCTTATGCAGCAGCGGTTCGCCGCCGGGGATTGAAACGATGGGCGCGCCGCATTCGTCGACTGCGTCCAGGCATTGCTGAACGCTGAGACGCTTGTTCAAGATCTCGTCCGGATAATCGATTTTCCCGCAACCGGCGCAGGCCAGGTTGCAGCGAAACAGCGGCTCCAGCATCAGCACGAGCGGATATTTGTCGTTGCCGCGCAGGCGCTGCTTTAGAACATAAGCGCCGACTTTGATTTGTTGAATGAGAGGGATGGCCACCGGCGTTCCTTTTTCTTATCGATCCAAGTGTCGGGGAATTGCGGCAGCGCTAAGCGATTCGCGCCACGGGAAGATTGCGGAGTTCCTCGGGCAGCTTGAATTGAACGTTCTCTTCCTCGCCGTCGAGGACTTCGAGTTCGATATCGCCGAAGGAGCGCAGGCGCTCGATCAGCTCCCGCACCAGTTCTTCCGGGGTCGACGCGCCGGCGGTGATGCCGACCGCTTCCACGCCGTCGAGCCATTGCGGATCGAGATGGCTCGCGTCCTCGATCAGATAAGTTGCAACACCGGTATCCGCGGCGATTTCGCGCAAGCGATTCGAATTTGAACTGTTGCGCGCGCCGACGACCAGAAACAAGTCGACGTTGGGCGCCAATTCTCGCACTGCGCGCTGGCGATTCTGGGTCGCGTAGCAGATGTCTTTCACATCGGGCCCGACGATTTTCGGGAACCGGGCGCTCAAGGCTTCGATCACCGCACGGGTATCGTCGACCGAAAGCGTCGTCTGGGAGACATAGGCAAGCTTGTCCGGATTATCGACGGTGAGTTTCTCGGCGGCTTCGGCGGTCGAGACAAGATAGACCTTGCCGGGAATTCGCCCCATTGTGCCTTCGACTTCGGGATGGCCTTCATGGCCGATGAGGACGACTTCGAATCCCTGTTCGGCGTAGCGCTGGCCTTCCTTATGCACCTTGGCCACCAGCGGGCAGGTCGCATCGATGACCGGGAGCGAGCGGAGGCGCGCGGTGTCTTCCACCTTTTGTGCGACGCCGTGGGCCGAAAATACCGTCACCGCGCCGTCGGGAATTTCGTGGAGTTCTTCGACGAACCGAGCGCCCTTCGCCTTCAGATCTTCGACGACTCGCTTGTTGTGGACGATCTCGTGGCGGACATAAACCGGCGGGCCGTAGATTTCGAGGGCGCGTTCGACAATCTCAATCGCCCGCTCGACGCCGGCGCAAAAGCCTCTCGGTTTGGCCAGGATCACTCGCAAATCACGTCACTCCTTCGATCATTCCGTGACATATGCCCCGGGATTTTGGCGGGGCGGATTTTACACGGGATTTTTCCTACAATGGCTGATTTTACAATTACTTATGTGTGATTTCACCGGTTTCAGGCACAATTGGCGTGGCTACCATAACCGGCTTTATCGCAACTGCAAAGCGGCCAAGTTTCGAGATTATGACAATAACTTGCGGGGATCGAGGGCTTCCCCCGCGGCAGCCGTCCCTCAATCCAGGTAGCCGTGGGCATCGAACCACTGGACCGCGTCGGCCACGGCCTGTCGGGCGGGCCGCGGCGAATAACCCAGATCGCGGCGGGCCTTGTCGCTCGAAAAGTACATGAGCTTCTTGGCCATGCGCACGCTATCGACGGTCGCCATCGGTTCAAACCCGCCGATCCGCGCTATGGCTTCGGCCATATAGGCGATCGGCATCACCACCGCATGCGGCAATTTGATGCGGGGAGCCGGCCGGCCGGTGATCTCGGCGATGATTCCCAAAATCTCGTGCAGGGTCATATTCGTGCCGCCCAAGATATAACGCTGTCCGATAGTGCCGCGTTCGAAGGCGCGCAAATGTCCTTCGGCCACGTCGTCGACATGAACGATGTTGAGCCCGGTTTCCACATAGGCCGGCATGCGGCCCGCCGCGGCTTCGACGATCATGCGGCCCGTCGGTGTCGGCTTGATATCGCGCGGCCCCACGGGAGCCGACGGATTGACGATGACCACCGGGATCTTCTGTTCCGCCGCGAGGCGCCGAACTTCCGCCTCGGCCAAAAATTTCGAACGTTTGTAATGGCCGATCATATCGGTGAGCGAGACCGGCGTTTCTTCGTCGGCCGGAGGGCCGTTGGCGTTGAGGCCAAGGGTGGCGACGCTGCTGGTATAAACGATGCGCTTGACGCCCGATTCCGCCGCCGCCCGCATCAGATTGACGGTCCCGGAAACGTTGGCGGCGTAGATTTCGTCGGGTTTGGGACTCCAGAGCCGATAATCGGCCGCGGCATGGAAAACCGCTTTGCAGTCGCGCGCGGCGCGGCTGAGCGACTCGGGATCGAGCAAATCGCCGACGACGATTTCGACCGGAAGCCCGGCCAAATTGTCGCGCGCGCTGGAGCCGCGGACGAGCGCGCGAATCTCATGGCCGGCGTCGAGCAGCCGGCGAATGATCGCGGAGCCGACGAAGCCGGAGCCGCCGGTGACAAGGGTCGTCATGAATGGGATCCGGTCATGATTGGAAGGCAGCGATGCTAGCGCCCCTGCCATCGCGGTTCAACACAAGCTTGGCTGGGAGCAGCAAGGATCAGGAATCGCGCGGCCGGTGCATCCGTTTGGCGCGGCGCTCGCGCAATTGCTGCATCGCCGGGAGCACGATGAGCGTGCAGAGGAGGGCCAAGCTCAACGATAGAAACAGCAAGATTCCCATGCTTTGGGTGCCGCGGTGATGGGAGATCGCCAGCGTGCCGAAGGAGCACATGGTGGTCAGCGCGCTGAACAACACCGCGCGCGGCGTGTCGGTGGCCAGCACCGTCGCCACATCGGCGACGGCGCGATGGCGCAACGCGAAGTAGATGCCGTAACCAACGCCGAGACCCAGCAGGAGCGGGAGCGCAATGATATTGGCGAAATTGAATGGCAGCCGGCAAAGAACCATGAGGGCGATGGTAAAGGCCGCGGCCAAGCCGAGCGGGACCAGCACAAAGACGGTGTCCACCGCATCGCGCATGACGACGAGCAGCAACAGAATGATCCCGATCGCGGAGTAGATCCCGGCTTCCTCGAAAGATTGAATGACGGCGTCGCCGGCGGCGAGAATAACGACCGGATTGTCGGTGGCGTCCGGGGCCAATTTCTGAGCCGCCGCGACAAAGCGGCGCAGCGCCGCGTTGTTACTCATATCGCCCCTGGGCACGACGGTGATCAGCGCCCGGCCGTCCGCGGCGATGGCCCGTGCGCGCAAATCCGGCGGAAGGTCGTCCACCGTCACTTTCTCCGGGTGCAGGGCTTGCCGCAATTGGTCGAGTCGTGCCGGAAATCCGGCAAGCAGGCTGTTTTCCAATTCGATGAGCCCCGAAGCGCCCTGGGTTTGGATTAGCTTTCCGAGATCTCCAGCCAGTTGGTGCGCCGGCCCGGCCAAACTGCCGGCATGGGGGCTTTGCGCCAATACCGCCAGTTTATTACGCAATTCGTGGGCGGCTGTGATGCGCGCCTCGGAATCATAGGCCGGCGGTGCGTGCGGCGATCGCAGCGCCGGCCCCCGGGAACAGCGCCATGCTGTCGACCAGGCGAAGTTTTTCGTCCTGATGGGCCGGCATGAAATTGGAAGCCGTCAGGGCGTCGGCAACCTCGGGCAGCTGCTCCAGCCGCTCCGCCAATTTATCGGCTTCTTTCAAGGTCGGCCGGACGACCGCGATCGTGTAAGCGGCACTTGGGTCCCAGCGCAGAAGATCGTGGAAGGTCTGCACCAATTCGGTGGTCGGATCATTGAGATTGAGCGGGTCGAAATCGAAATGCACCCGGGGCACCAGGATTGCCGCTCCCAGTCCAAGCGTGACTGCCGCGACTACAATCGTGCAGGGGTGGCGCAGGACAAAGCCCAACGTCGGTTCGCCGCCGTTGCCGAGCCGCATTCGGGTCGCAGGATCGTTTTTCAGCGGCATCACCGCGAGCAGAGCCGGGAGCACCGTCAAATTCGCGAACCAGACGATGAGCATGCTCACCCCGGCGATGATTCCGAGCGCCGACAAGCCGATATAAGCCGTCGGAACCAAGGAAAAGAACCCGGCGGCGGCGAGCGTCAACGCCCCGCCGACGCCAATGGCGGCGTTGGGCAAAGCCTGACCGACCCCCTCGCCCTTCGCAACGCGTTCGGCGTATCGCAGACAGAACTGAATTCCGAAATCGACGCCGACGCCGATGAATCGAACGGCAAAGGTGACGGAAACGAGGTTGAGATGGCCGATGGCGACGGCGGCGAATGTCGCCGCCCAGGCAAGACCGATGACCAGCGTGACGAGGATTGCCGCAACCAGGCGCGTCGATCGCAGGCCCACGGCCAACAGCCGGCGACCAAAACCAGCGAGAGAGCCCCGGCGAGACTAGCCCCCCTGGAAACACTCGCGAGTTCTTCGTCTTGCAACGCCGCTTCGCCGGTGAGACGGACGCGGATCCGGGCGCCGTCGATCGGTGAAAGCTGTGCGGAAATGCGTCGGATCGCGTTCAAGGGCTCATGGGCCGGCTGAAGCGACGAAAAATCCAGCGCCGGCTGGACGACGATGACGTGCCGCAGATCTTGTTCGCTTGACGCCCCACTCATCATGTCGTGCCAGGACAATAGAAAAGGCCGTTTGTCCAGGCGAGCGCTTAGCGCCTGCTGCAGTTTCGCGAAAAGCGTTTCCATCATCGCCGGATCGGCATCGCCCGAAGCGATTCCGTCCGAAGCAAGACCGAGCACGCCGAAAAATCCCCGCACGGTCGGGTCGTTCGCCAGGGAAGCCAACAGCGGCTGGGCTTTTGCCAAGCGGTCGGAGAGATTGCCGAGCGTGTCGATATCGAGATAGAGAAACCCGTTGCGGGTGAAGAACGGATCGTCCGCCGGGTCGAAGACATACGGGAAAAGCTGTGGTTGCTTCCGCAGCCTGGCCGCTATTTCCGCGCTCGCAGTGGCGACAACGTCGGCGCTATCGCCGTCGATCACGATGACGATATTGTCGTGAAGCTGCGGAAAGGCCATTTTGAGCGCCTCAAAGTCGTGCCGGAAGGGCAACTTCTTCGAGAGCAAGTCGGTCGTGTCGGCCGATATGGTGAGGTGGGCAGCGGCATAATACAGCCCGGCGGCGGCACTTAGGATCGCCGCGGCGATGACGGCCCAGGCGCCTCGCCGGGCGAAATCGACCCAATGCCCGACCGACTGCCGGAATAGATTGGCGCCGCGTCGGATCACGGGCGGAAACCGTTAATGACGGGAACGGCGGTAATGGCCTTCGCTCGGTAGCGGTTGAAAGACGATCGGATTTCGCCGATATATGGGAAATCTGCCCCCCGAGATAGGGAGAGCCAATGGCGTTCCATCGCCTGAGAATCTTTTCCGCCGCACTCGCGACCGCTGTGCTTATAGCCGCTTCGGCGTCGGCCGAGCAAGACGGCGCGGCCCAGAAAGTCGTCGAGCAATTTCACGCCACGCTCATCAACGTCATGAAAGAAAGTAAGAACCTCGGCTATGACGGCCGGTTCCAATGGCTCAAGCCGGCGGTCCAGGACACCTTCAACATTCCCTTCATGGCGGAAGTCACGGCCGGCATCTATTGGGCGAAGGCCACCGAAGAACAGCGCCAAAAGTTCGTCGAAGTCTTCGGCAAAATGAGTACCGCGACCTATGCGGAACAATTCGACGACTATGGCGGCGAAGCCTTTGCAACGGAGGGCGCCGATGAAGAAGGCCGGAATTCAGTTGTGGTTCGCACACAACTGACCGACCGGGACGGCGGCCATACTCAAATCAGTTATCTGCTGCGGAATTTCGACGGGGCGTGGAAGGCGGTGGACGTCTATTTGAATGGGGCGATCAGCGAGCTCGCGGTTAAAAAGTCCGACTACGCCAACGTACTGAAAACTGGCGGGATGGATGCGCTGATCGCGGCCCTCAATGAAAAGGTTACGGGTCTTGCCAAGACAGAGGCCAGGGCCGAAGCCAGCGCCAAGAGCGATCCGAAGCTCGATCCGCCGCCGGGTTCCAAGGTCCCCTAACGCGCGCCTGGCCGGCCTTGGCCGGCCATTCGCTTAGCCACTTAATTCAGCAGGTCGGCCCCATAAACGCGCCGAGATAGAAATTCGGCCCGAAGTCGACGGTGCGCCCATTTCCCTTAAGCCAAACCTCCTGCATCCCATAGGCCTCCTGCTCGCGCAATTGCGGACGTAATAAGGGCGGCAAATTCAAGAACTGTCCGTTCTTGTCCTGAAGGTAATGGACGAGCTCGTGGAGCAGCACGGACCGCGCGCAGACATTAGTTTCGATCTGCAGTGCATCGTCTAAGTAGATCACGTTTTTGTCGGTATAGACGCCGAGCGCCGCGCATTTCTCGCCGCAGACCAAAGTCTCGACATAGGCGTGGGGAACGAGGGCGACGACCGGCGTTTGATCCGGCATTGGATAGCCCGAATGGGCGGTGATCCAGGCGAGCAGCCCAGCCACGATGGTGTTCATGGTACCCGGTTCCATAACCAGCTCCTCAGCCCCTTTACGACCGCTTGCGCGACCTCCCGTGGACCGAAACCGGCGTTAGGAAATCTTAGACCTCCTAAACCGTGGCACCTCTGTGAACCCTCCCTGGTTCTATGACCCCTCGTAAAACGCTACCGAGCCAAGCTCCCTACAGCGAGGCCCGAAACCGAACCCTCTCGGCGAGTTGCGGCTTCTTACCATAGATAAGACAGGTCGTCTGACCAATCTAGGGATATTTTGTCGCAGTGCGGTAAATAGTTGATTCAATAAGTAAATCAGCATGTCGGGCCCATAAAGGCGCCAAGCCGGATGTTCCGGTCAAAGGCAACGATCCGCCCACTTTCGCGCAGAAAGATCTTCTGCACGCCATAAGCCTCATACTCCCGGTACATCTCGCGGACCACCGGAGGCGTGTCGATGAACCGTTCGTTCTTATCCTGAAGGTAGTGCACGATTTCGTGCAGCAGCACGGATTTGGCGCAGACGTTCTGATTAACATCGAGCGCTTGGTCGATATAGATGACATTGCCGTCGGCATAAGCGCCGAGCGCTTCACACGGTTCGCCGCAGGCAAGCTGCTCGATATAGGCGTGAGGAGCAAGAACGACGACCGGTGTCTGATCAGGCATCGGGTAATTTGTGTGCGCGGTGATCCACGTAAGGAGACTCACCACGATCGTATTCATCGTCGATGGTTCCACTGAGCACCTCCTCGGCTCCTGGGGCCGAAGCGAATGGAGAACGCGGCAAAATTGCTTATCGTTCCCGATTCGACGCCAAATTAACCATTACCGATTTAACAAATGCTTATGCGGAGATTAAGGATCGGTAACGAAAACCGCCCTACCAATGAGAAGAGTCAATGACATGCGAGACGTTCGCAAGATCTAATCCGGTCGCCAATCCGGATTGCGAAAAGATCAAGACGCCCGAATCAGAATTTCGCCGAGACCGTTTACGCCGCGGTCGCCGGCCAGCCGCTGGACTCGATTGCCGAAGGAATCGAGGGCCGCAAACTCGCTTTGATCGCCGCGCACGGAATTGAGAAGAAGTTTCAGAAACGGCAGGTCGTGATGCCCGCAATCATTGAACGTCGGCGGGACTCCTTTGGGCGGATTTGCCAGCAGAATCGTCCCGCGTTGCATGCCAAGCCCGGTGAAATCGCCCGCCTGGCCGAGCACGATGATGGTGCCCGCGGTCATCCGCGCGCCGCAATAATCATCGGCATTGCCGGCAATCATCAGGACGCCCCGGCGCAAATGATCGCCGGCCCGCGGACCCGCATTGCCCGAAACGCGGACGATGCCGCCCCGCATGCCCTTGCGATCGCCGGCCAACGCGCCGCCGAGAAATTCGCCCGCATTGCCCGAAATCCGAATCTCGCCGTTCCGCATGGCGCAGGCGGCAAAGGCCCCGGCATTGCCGGAGATCCGGATCAAGCCGCCCTTCATCCCGAGACCCACATAGGCACCGGCATCCCCGGCGACCACGATGGTGCCTTGGATCATCGCGGCGCCGATATTATGGAGCTTGGACGAGCTTTTTCTAATCGTGATCGTGGCCTGATCTCCGGCGGTAACCGGCGACCCGGATAGTTCGAACAGTGCATCGGTCCGCAGTATCCCATTACCGCATAGCAATTCGATGCTTCCGGCGTCCGTCAGGCTCTTTCCCGCGACGCGATCGGGCGTCAGCGGAGTCATGTCGACGCGCTGACGCGGCTCCTCGCGAAGGGTGAACACGAGGCCGCTCACGACAATATCTTCCGCAAATGGAAATGAAACGGACCGAGCTTGCCGCCGTAATTGCCGGCGGTAATCGCGGTCACGCCCAAAGCTTGGCCCATTTCGCAAATGGCGACCATGCCGGCACGCATTGCCGCGGAAATCGCATCGCTCGTCAAACCGTCGATGACGATTTCGAGCACGGCTTCGACGTCAGGCGTCAATTTCGTGGCGGTTACGCCCTTCAGGGTCGGGCAGAACGCATCATTCGACGACGCAACAAGAGCCTTGTATTTCGAGCCGACCTTGGAGCCGGATCGAACAACCCCGCCCGGAAAGGGCATGATGACGCCGGCAATCTTCCGCATGGCGGCAACCCCGCATTCCGCTGCGGCGAGCGCGCTTTTCCGCGACCGCGCCAAGATGAGAATGTTGCCGCCGCCCACCGCCTTCGTGGTGACGTAGGCATTGTCCTCGCACAGGAACTCACCGTCCATGACCGGAATGCGCCAATAACGTTTCCCGCCGAATTTCTTGGAGGTCTGGAATCCGTCGCCGAAATAGCGGAGTGCCGCACCCAGCTTGATCTTGTCTTCGCCGGCGATCCCCGAAAACAGGGCCGAAGTCGGCGAGGTCATGATGCATTGACCGGCTCTGGTCAGAACCTGTTTGGCGAGCTCCCTGCCCGACATCGAGAACAGTAGAACGGAAATCCCCGGCCGACTATCCGGCGTTTGATCTGGAGGAAGCACTTGTTCGATGCCGGCTTCGCAGCCGCAAGCGATCACCGAAGTGGCAAAACCGGTCATGGCGGTCGCCGCGTGCATCGCCCATTCCGGCGTGTCCGCCGTGATCACGAGGCGCGTCGCCTTCATGCCGAAAGCTTCGGCGAACGTATCGTCGATGGCGACGCCGTTGACGATCACGAACGGTCGCTCTTGCGGCAGGGCTGAACGATCGACCGAAAGCGATTTTGATCGGCGAGTTCAGCCTCCGAAAATCTGAAATGCTCCATGCTCATGCCAAGATATCGATCGAAATAGCCGCTTAAATCGCTCTCGATAGAGGCGCGGTCGAATTCGGGCCGCACGACGTGGGTGCCGCCCCAGGTTTCCGCGATGATCTCGCCGTCGCGCACCACCATTTCCCCGTCTTTGAAGACGTAGTCGGGGCGGCCGAACATGCGCTCTTTGTCCTCATGCTCGGCATAGACCGTGATGTCGGCGCCCGCCCCCGGCCCTAAATGGCCGCGGTCGGCCAGGCCGAGAATTTTCGCCGGTCCGGCGCGGGTTAGAATGGCGATGTCATAAAGCGAATATTCGCGGGTGAGTGATCCCAGCGAACTCAGCGCCGCCGCATCCTTGTTAATGCGGCCCAACATCTCGTTGCGGAAGGTCTTGTCCATCAACAAGCGAATGAGATGCGGGTAGAAAATGAACGGCGCGCCGTTAGGATGATCGGTGGTGAGAAAGATCCGCCACGGATCATCGACCAGGAGAAACAGCTCGAGCCCGATCGCCCATTGCACGGCGTTGACGAAATTCTGATCGCGATATTTGAACGGGACCAAGCCGCATCCCGCCTCGCATTCGATATCCATGCACACCCATTTCTTGGGCTTGGCGAATACCCGGTTGCGGTACTGGGCCATCGTATCGCCGGACGCGGTGACGGTCTGGGCGAACATGATTTGCCCGACGTCGATCGAAACGTTCTTGGTGCGGTTGACCGCCTCGGCGATTTGCGCCGCGGCCGAAGAAAATTTCCGGTCGCCCTCGGTGCCATAGGAATGAAACTGGATATGGGTGAGGTGGATCGGCAGCCCCTCGACCCCGGAAATCGTTTTTAACGTCGTTTCGTAATTCCCCGGCACGCCGAGATTGCAGCCGTGAATGTGGACGGGGTGCGGCACGCCCAGCTCATGAACCGCGCGCGCTATGGTTTGCAAAATCTTGCGGGGCGTATTTCCGTAATAGGGCCCCGCTTCGTCGAGATCGAGCGAGCGTCCGTTGAACTTGAAGGCGGAAATACCGCCCGCATTCACGATCTTGATCGCGAGCGATTGGGTCGAATGAAGAATCCAGGCGACGTAATCGTTGATGAAGGCTTGCGGCTTATTCCCGGCAATCGCGCGCAGCATATAGTCGTCATTGCCGAGCAGCACGTAAGTGCCCTTATCGATCATCGGGATGTCGCACATCTCGATATGATTCTGACGGGCATTGACCGGCACCATCGCCGGCTCGAAAGCCGCGGTGTAGCCCATCTCGGCATAGCGGTATCCGGTCATGAAGGTCGTCGCGGTGGCATCGCCGGTTCCAGCCCGCCGCCCGTTCTTGCGCGGGCGTTGGACGCGGCGGTGTTCCTCGGGAAGGAGGGCGCGAGCGATATTCACTTTGCCGCCGGAGACGTGGCTGTGCATGTCGATGGCGCCGGCCATGGCGATTTTGTCCGTCAGGTCATGGATGCGGTCCGGCTTTGTGCCCGGATTGGCAACGATGCGGCCGTCGCGGATGAAAATGTCGCGAATCTCGCCATTAACACCATTGCCAGGGTCGATCACGCGTGCGCCTGCGAGCTTGATCAGCATCACGACACTTGCTTGCGCGCTGTGGTGCGAACGTCGATCGCGCGCAGTACATCCGCGGCCCGCGGCAATTCGGTCGGACGCAATTGGTGCAACGGGAGCGAGGTTACGGCATCGCTGCGGATTACATGGCCGGCATGATCGATTCCGGGTGTACCCACCGGAATGAAAACTTCAGGTTCACGGGCGAACGCCGTTCCCGGTGCGCCCAGAACGACGGTGGGTACTTTGGTTTCGAACGGCAGACTGCCGCCCTTGAAGGCGGAAAGCCACAGCACCGCATCGGCCTCGCCGCTTTCCAGCAGGCGGCGCCAGGAATTCAAATACGGATCGTAACTGGCGACGCCGCCGGCAAAGCTGGTGCGCAATGGGAACCCTTCTTGCCAGGTGCAGACCTGCTGAACGCCGAGTGCATTCTCGCTGCCGCCGAGCGGCACGCAGGAAAATCGCGACGTCTCGTTTATTTCGGTGACCAGGTCGCACATGGCTTGCACGGCGAGATCGCCATGCGGTCCTTCCAAATCCGCGACCGCCCATACCAGCGCGCCGTACTTGGCACCCTTGATTTTCTGGGCGAGGGCCTCGAGCGACGCCCTGGAAGCGCCCGCGACTTCGGTTGCTTGAAGCGCCCGGCCCCGGTAAATCGCGCGCAGCGCCTGGAACAATTCGGCGAGGCGCAGGGTGTCACAATTGATCGCCGTGGGCGCTTTGCCATCGGGAGCATGCCCGGCCCGAGTATCGAAACCGCCTCCGAGATAGACGATGTCCGGCGGATGTTTCGGCCCGAACAGCGAATCGGTGTTCCATACAAACCGTTCAAAGAAACGGGGGAAACGAGACACCACGTCGGTGCCGGCCAATATCACCAGATCGGCGCGGTTCTTGATTTCCGCAAAGGTGGTCGCCATCCAGCCCTTGTCCTGAAGCGGGAGCAGATTTTTGAACATTGCGTCGGAGGCGGCATGGTCGATCACGGCGCCGATGGATTCGGCCAGGGAAACGGCTGCCTTGGCGCCGACCAAATCGCAACCGAGCCCCGCCACGAGCGGAAAATGGCTCGCCGCGAGAATTTCGGCACTGCGCGCACAGGCCGCTTCCAAGCTCGCTTCACGGCCGTCGACTCGTGGCGGGAGCGGCGGTTCGATCGCGGCGTAGAGTTCCTTGGCGAGCGCGCAACCTTTGCCGAGAACTTCGATGCGGTCGCGCGAAATCGCCACCGAGAGGTCGTCGCAAAACAAGCCGCAGAAGGGGCAAACGACCGAGTCGCGCTGTTCCGGGGTTCCGGCTTTAGCCATTCGTTATGATTGAGTAGCCGTTGTTTTTGAGCAGGGCCAATACGATTTAGTCGTCGTATTTCAGATAGGCAAACCGCGGATCGGTCGGCGTCCCTTCGCAGACACCTTCCTTACCCGGCTGCCACTGGATAACGTCCTCGATCTTTTTTGCCAAGGTGAAATCTTTGTCAGTTATGCCTTTGGCCGCATAATTCATCAAGCGCACCTCGACCCATGCATAGGAGGCCGTGATGTCCGGATGATGCCAGGCCGCCTCGGCCAGATGACCGATTGTGTTGACGACCATCAACGTCCCCTTCCAACTATGGGTGCGGTATTTGCGCCGGATCCAGCCGCGATCGAGCGACCAATGCGGCAGATCCTTCTTCAACCGCTCCTCGACCTCCGCGTCGCTATAGACCCGTTCCTTCGTGCGCTCCGTCATCGCCCCCTCCTTGGCCGGACTCCCGATGGCCGCCCTAAGCTAATGCTGCCATAGACACCGGGGCAAGGGCGGGCGACAAGACCCCGCCATTCCTTTACACTGGTTACCCTACACTTGGTGTATGCAAAGACCATGGACTCCGGATTGAAAAATCTGAGCTTCCCGCAGCGAACCACGGCTTCCGTCGAAGTTGCGGTACCGGCGCGTCTGCATTTGGGATTTCTCGATCTCGATGGTGGCTTGGGACGCCGCTTCGGCAGCATTGGCTTGGCTTTGGCGGAAGTCGAAATGCGGCTGTCGGCCGTTCCCGCAGAAACCTTGAGGGCCACCGGCCCATCGTCGGCGCGCGCCACCGATTTCGCACAACGCATGCTCGCCGCGCTGAAGGTCAAGAGCGGAATCGATTTGACGATTTCTCAAGCGATTCCGGAGCACGCCGGTCTTGGCTCCGGGACTCAAATGGCTTTGGCTGTCGGAACCGCTATCGTCCAGCTCTACCCGCCAGATGCCCATCATGGCGATTGGACCCCTCGGGCAATCGCCAAAATGCTCGGGCGCGGCGAGCGTTCGGGCGTCGGCATCGGCGCATTCGAGCAGGGCGGGCTTCTTGTCGATGGCGGCCGGCGCATCGATGGGGATGAATCAGCCCCCATCGTGAGCCGCGTTGAGTTTCCACAAGGCTGGCGCGTACTACTTGTGCTGGACGAATCGGCAACAGGGCTCCATGGGGAAGCCGAGCGCGCGGCCTTTGGCAAACTGCCGCCATTTACGGCCGACCTCTCGGGCCATCTTTGCCGTTTAGTTCTCATGGCGCTATTGCCGGCCGCGGCGGAAGGCGATTTTCGCCGTTTTGCCACGGCGGCGGCAGAAATTCAGAATGCTGTCGGCGACTATTTCGCCCCTTTCCAGGGTGGACGCTTTGCCAGCCCCAGGGTTGCAACCGTGCTCGATTGGCTCAAATGCGAAGGGGTGGAGGGTATCGGGCAAAGTTCTTGGGGACCGACCGGTTTTGCTTTCATCGAAAATACCGCCGAGGCCTCGGCTCTCCTCCAATCGGCTAGGCGCAAATGGGCTGGTGACGATCGGCTCCGCTTCATGATATGCCGGGGCCGGAACGAAGGGGGACGGGTTGCCATAGGGTTCCCGATGGCGGCCGCGAAATAAAAACTGACTCCGCTGATCCCGGGCAAAAAAGCCCAACAATCGGATATTTTGAAAGGAAAAGGATCCAGGTATGGAACGGCCGCATTTGTTGCACATGATCACACCGGAACCAAACGTCAGCCCGTTCGACGTGAACATGGCTTATGACGCCGGCTTCGATGCGGTGATCCCGTATCCCAATGTCGCGGTTAAGGATGTGCGCGGCTTGATCCAAGACATGATTTTTTCGCGCTCGGTAAACGACGTGAAACGCACCGCTTGTTTCATTTGCGGCCGCGACTCGTCGCTCGCCCTCGACATGCTCGACAAGGCCAAAGCGGCGATGGTGCCACCCTACGAGATTTCCTGCTTCCCCGACCCCGCGGGCTCGTTCACGACCGCGGCGGCGATGGTCGCTTGCACCGAGAAGATGCTGAAGGACAAGTTCCAGACGACGCTAAAAGGCCTGAAGGTCAAAATTTTCGGCGGCAAGGGCATTGTCGGCAGCATCAGCGGCGTCATTTCGGCGCAAGCCGGCGCCGAAGCCACCCTCGTCGGCTATGACGGCATCGACAACGTCCGGCGCAAGGCCGAGGAATTCAAAGCGCGCTTCGGCGTCGCCGTGCTGGCCGCCGACGGCAGCAGCGACGAGCTCAATGCCGCCATTCTCAAGGACGCGGACATCGTGTTCTGCGCGGCCCGCGCCGGCGTGCAGGTTCTGAGCAAGAAACAACTGGCGGCCGCGCCGCAGATCAAGGTCGTGGCCGACGTCAACGCGGTGCCGCCTCCCGGCATCGAAGGCGTTGGGCTGAAAGACGACGGCGTGAAGCTCGAATCGGGCGCCTATTCCATCGGCCCGCTGGCTTCCGGCGACATCAAGATAAAGACGCAGCGTGAACTTCTGGTCACGCTGTGCACATCGGAGAAGCCGGTCTATCTCAATTTCCTGGAAGCGACTGAAGTTGCCCGCAAGCTCGTGGGGCTCAAATAGCCTCCTGGTCATTGCGTCCTCGGCTCGCGCCCTTGCGGCTTCCGGGCGGCGCGGCGGTTACCAGATCGCGGCACTCGATCTTTTCGGCGACGAGGACTTGGCCGAAGTCGCCTTCGCGTTCGAACGCGTGGCACGCGCGCCAACCGGCGGATTTAAGAGCCGAAACCTCGTCGCTGCGGCAAACCGCGTGGCGCCGGCCTTCGGCAAGCCGCGCGGCGGCTTTGTCTACGGCTCGGGTTTCGAAGATCGGCCGGAATTATTAGCCGAGCTTGCCAAGGGCCGCCGGCTGCTCGGCAATTCGCCGACGGTAATCGCCCGCTGCAAAAACCCCGTCGGTTTTTCGGCGATCCTCGGGGAACTTGGCTTGCGCCACCCCGAAATCCGCCTCGATCGGCCGCAACAACTCGAAGGCTGGCTCGTCAAGCGAACCGGCGGCTCGGGCGGCATTCATATCCACGCCGCCCGAAATTCACGGCCGAACACGAAAATTTATTATCAGCGCCTGGTCGCTGGAACGCCGGTCTCGGCACTTGTCCTGGCCAATGGATGCGTGACCAAAATTTTGGGACTGAGCGAGCAATGGACCGCGCCCTCTTCCGCCACACCGTTTCGGTTCGGCGGCGCCGCTGCGCCCGCAGCGCTCGGCGCCACGCTGCAACGGCAGATTGCCGACGCGGCGCTGAAACTCGCGCAACGACTCGAACTCGTCGGCCTCACCAGCGTCGATTTCATTGCCGATATTCCGCGCGGTGAATTTTCGGTGATCGAAGTTAATCCGCGGCCCGGCGCTACGCTCGAGGTTTACGAACGTCTCCTGGGCGTCTCGCTCCTCGATCTGCATGTGCGGGCGTGTTGCGGCGAAATGCCTTCCATCGGCGCTGCGCGCGGTCGGCCGCGCGCCGTCGCAAGCGTCATTCTCTATACGAAGGAAGAGATGATCTTTCCACCAGGATTCCCCTGGCCGGAATGGGCCGCGGACCGGCCGAAAGCGCGATTCCGCATCAAACCTGAAGAGCCGATCTGCACGGTTTTTGGCGAAGGACCGACTGCGCGGGATGCTCGAAAGGCCGCTCACGCCCGCAGCAAGGCTTTACGGGTGGCGATAGAGCAGTGTATGCAGTCCTGTTTCGCGCGAGCGGCGTCGCTGCGCGAACAGGGGGAACAACCGTGAAGAAACGGGAATCGTGAGCCAGCACGACACAAAAGCAGCTGGGAAAGCCGCCGCGGCGAAACCGGATTGGCCGAGCGTCGGCCATCTCGTTCAGCCGCTCGTCCGTCATCTCATCGACAATGCCCAAACGCTTCGCGTCGGCGTCGAAAAGACCGCCGATGGCGTCACCATTGTCGACGCCGGTATCAAGCATCCGGGCGGGCTCGAGGCTGGGCAAATCATCACCGAGATTTGCATGGGCGGCTTGGGCCAGGTTGGAATTGGGCCGCAACCGACATTCCGCAATTGGCCGTGGTCGATTGCCGTCCGCTCCTTCAATCCGGTGCTCGCCTGTTTGGGCAGTCAATACGCCGGATGGAGTTTGTCCGGCGGCGGGTTTACCGCGCTTGGCTCCGGCCCGGCCCGCGCTTTGGCCGCGCGCGAGGAACTGTTCGCCGAACTCGGCTACAAGGACAAAGCCGACACCGCCTGCCTCGTCCTTGAGGTCGACAAGCTCCCGCCGGCGGAAATTATCGATAAGGTGAGCCGCGACTGTGCGGTGGCGAAAAAAGACATCACCATTATTTTGACGCCGACAACCAGTCTTGCCGGCGCCACTCAGGTGGTGGGCCGCGTTCTCGAAGTTGCCATTCACAAGGCGCATGCTTTGCATTTTCCGCTGGAGCGCATTGTCGATGGCGGCGGTGTTGCGCCCCTTAGCCCTCCGGGCAAGGATTTTCTGACCGGCATGGGCCGTACCAACGATGCGATCATCTTCGGCGGCGCCGTGCATCTCTTCGTCCGTGGCCCCGACGACGAAGCGAAAAAGTTGGCCCATGACCTTCCTGGCCAAAGCAGTCGCGATTACGGCAGGCCCTTCGCCGAGATTTTCAAAGCCTATAAGGGCGATTTCTACGCCATCGACGACAAGTTGTTCAGCCCCGCGCGCGCTATCGTCACGGCGCTGGACTCCGGACGAACCTTCCACAGCGGCGGCGTGAACGAGGGCCTGCTCGACAGGTCTTTCGGATTTGAGGGCGGCTAGGCAAGTCGCCATCTTCAGCGACGCGCCCGATTGGCATGCGCGCCGCCTAACCTCTGCGCTGGCATCGCGCGGAGTCGCCAGTACCGTGCTCTCCCTGATGGACTGCGCGATCGATACGGCGGCGCCAACCGGCCTTCGCGTTCCCGGTTTCGAAGACGCGCTTCCCGACGGCGCTTTGGTCCGGCTGATCTCCTCGGGGAGTCTGGAACAGATCACGCTCCGGCTCGGCATGCTGCATGCAATGGAGGCCCTGGGCGTGGTCACTCACAACGACGCCCGCTGCCTCGAACGCACGGTCGATAAATCCATGACCAGCTTTCTCGTGCGCAATGCCGGCTTGCCGACACCGCCGACATGGGTGACGGAAAATGCCGAGCGGGCGCGAGCCGTCGTCGCCGCCGAAATTGCCGCCGGCGAGAAGGTGGTCGTGAAGCCGCTATTCGGCTCCCAGGGTGTGGGCTTGCGGCTGCTCGAAACGCCGGCGATTCCCGAACCGGCGGAGGTAAACGGCGCCTATTACCTGCAGCGTTTCATCGATACCGGAACCGGGAGCTGGCATGACTGGCGCATCTTCGTCGCCGGCGACCGCGCGATCGCCGCAATGATCCGCCGCGGCCGCCACTGGATCACCAATGTGATGCAGGGTGCTGAGTGCGAAGCGACCGCGGCCGAGGGCGAGCCGGCGCATCTTGCGGTCGCCGCCGCGCGCGCGGTCGGAGCCGGTTACGCGGGTGTTGATATCGTCCGCGACCGCGACGGCAAGTTTCTTATTCTCGAAGTCAACAGCGTGCCCGCTTGGAAGGGATTGCAGAGCGTCACCGATTTCGACGTCGCCCAAGCGATCGTCGACGATTTTCTGACGCGTCTTCCCCAGGCCGGTTCGCGCGCCGCCGTTTCGTGATGGCACACCGGTGATGGGGCGTCCGTGACGGTACGAAGGAAAAAGTCTGTTTTCCCAAGGACCTTCGCCGATGCCGTTCGAGACGCGTTCGAGCACGCCTGTCTCGATGAGCTCGAAGCACTGAAACCCGGCAATGTGCACGTTTATGCCGAAGGCCAGGGCATGACGGTGCGCGATTTTCAAACCAGCGCGAAGGTTGCGTCGCGCGCCATCGCGCAACCGGATTTGACGGTCGGCGGCCGAATCGCCGCCGCGGTCGACGCGACGCTGGCTCAGGTCCAATGCAATACGAATCTTGGAATCGTCTTGCTGGCAGCGCCGCTGATTCATGCGGCTCTCTCCGTCAGCCCGGCCAGTGCTGTGACCGAAAAGAAATTCCGCAACGCATTGGAAAAAATTCTGAAGGGCCTCAGTATCGACGACGCGAAAAACGCCTTCGCCGCGATTGCCCAGGCGCGCCCCGCCGGATTGGGGAAAAGCAAGAAATACGACGTGAACGCGCCGGCCAAATCGAGCTTGATTACCGCCATGCGCGAAGCGGCGAAGCGCGATCGGATCGCCTGGCAATATGCGAATTCCTTCAAAAATGTTTTTGAAATCGGTGTTCCGGCGTTGCGCGCCGCTGTCAAGCGATTTGCAGGGCACCCAAAAGGCCGGAATTGGGCGACGACCGCCGTCTATCTCGCCTTTCTCAGCCAGTTTCCCAATTCGCACATCGTCCGCAAACACGGGCCAAAACCGGCCGCGGAGGTGCAGGGCGAAGCCTCTGAGATTGCCAAGGCCTTCGCGCATCTCGACGACCCCGAGCGCATGGAATGGGTGCTAATAGCCTTTGATTCCGAGTTAAAACGCCGTGGAATTAACCCGGGAACGAGCGCCGATCTGACCGTTGCCAGCTTGCTCGCCTACCGGCTTCTGGATATAGTGGCCCATCGCACCGCTGGCCGAATGGGGGGGTTGGCGCCGTAAGGTCTGCCCCCACCTGCGACGTATGCGGTTTTTTAATTTGCGAAAAAATTCGCAATTCGGATGAGTCTGTCAACACAGGGGAGGAGTACTTATGGCGAAAATCACAAAAACGATGGTCGGTGAGGCGCTTGTCGGCGACGGCAACGAAGTCGCTCACATTGATCTGATCTTGGGCCCTCGCGGCGGTTCCGCGGAGACCGCATTTATGCTGACGTTGACCAATCAGAAAGAAGGCGTGAACGGCCTGCTCGCCGTTCTCACCCCGAATCTGATGTGCAAACCGGCGACCGTGATGTTCAACAAGGTCACGATCAAGGGCGCGAAGCAGGCCGTGCAGATGTTCGGCCCGGCCCAGGCTGGCGTGGCACAAGCCGTGACGGATTGCGTCGCGGACGGCACCATCCCGGCGGAAGAAGCCGATGACATTTTCATCTCCGTCGGCGTGTTCATCCACTGGCAAGCCAATGACGACGCCAAGATCCAGAAGTTCAACTACGAAGCCGTGAAGATGTCGATCAAGCGCGCAGTTGCCGGCGAGCCGAAGGCCCGCGACGTGGTGGCACAGCGCGGTACGGCGAAGCATCCGTTCGCGGCTGGGTGACAGTCCCGCGACTCCGGGCCGGCCAAAGGCTCGCAACAAGGCGGGGGTTGGTTGTCGAAGTTGCTGAGGATGCTGACGGGCGGATGATGCTCGACGTGGCATTCTAAAAGGCGAGTTCCAAGAGAATCCAAAAGAATAAGGGGGGAGGCCAAAAGCCTCCCTCTATTTTTTTGGCGACGCTTTGAGTGGGATTCAAATCGCCGTAACCGCGAACCATCCAAGAGCCGTGAGTCCCCTCACGGTCGTCTCCCTCGGCTTTGGGCATTGCGCATAAAGCGAGCCAACTGCGCCCGGCCAAGTCGTCCATCGTGAAACGCGCTCGCCACCAAGGCCCCTGTGGCGCCGATGGCCGCCAGGCATTTGAGATCGAGGACGCCACGCACGCCGCCCGCGGCAAAGACCTGGCTCGCTGCGGCGCGACGCCGGATTTCCGCAATACGCGAAAAATTAGGGCCTCGCCCGGTTCCGACGTGAATCAGGTCCATGACCAAAATCCGCGAGGGCCAAGTGGTGCCCAAATGACTCAACGGCGCCGGCCCGAGAAACCGCGCCCCCTTAAAATCGAGGGATAGAACAACCTCCCCGTCGTCGCGGATTCTCCGCCATTCCGCGAAGCTCTCAAGGCTCTCGCTGCCAACCACGGGAAGGCCGAGCCCTTTGGTGCCCCACTCCCGGAGGGCAGCGCGCGTTCCGATTCCGGCGTCGACCCAAAGTTCGATGTCGGGATGCCGGGTTCGGATGGAATCGAGTGCCGCGTCGTTGTTCCCGGTTCCGGTAATGCGATCGAGATCGGCGGCATAAACACTCTTGAAGGGATGCAAGCGCAGCAAAGCTCCGATAACCTCGGCGGGGTCGTGGCTGTCGCATAGTATCGAGCGGATCGGGCGGTAGCTCGACCGCTTGCCGGCCCGGGCGTGGACCACGACTCCATTCTTCAGATCGATGACGGGGATAAGGATCACGGGGCGCATGCGTATAGTGGCGCTGGAATATATCACCGGCGGCGGGCTCGAGGGTAAGCCGCTTGATCCGGCGATGCAGCAGGAGGGCAAGATGATGCTGGGGGCCTTGGTTGCCGAGCTCGCGGCAATCCCGGGCATTAAGGTTACTTGCACCCAGGACCGTCGTCTCGAGACGCCTCGTCTGCGGGCCAATTTCGTCACCGCCCATGAGGGCGAAAGCATCTGGAATCTGTGGTCCCGGATCATCCACGACAGCGATGCGGTCTGGCCGCTTGCTCCCGAAACCGGCGGCGTTCTCGAACGCCTGTCGCAGCTGGCCCGCGATTCGGGGCGACTCTTGCTTGGAAGCTCGCCGTCCGCCGTCCACCTTGCCGGATCCAAGTTTGCTACGGCCGAGATTCTGGCCATGCTCGACATCCCGGTCGTGTCCACCCAGCCCGCGTCGGCGCCGCTATCGCCATCCGATTCCGGCTGGGTGGCAAAGCCGGATGACGGGGTCGACGCCGGCGACACCTGGTTCTTCGCGCGAGATAGGGAATTGGCGAGATTCCTGGCGGGACGCGACGATCAGGATCGTTTCGTCGTGCAGCCCTTCGTTCCCGGATTTTCCGCGAGCATCTCCGCGCTATTCCGCGATGGCGAGGCGGAGGTCTTGTCGTGCAACAGCCAGAATGTGATCCATGACGGAAAACGGTTTTCCTATCGGGGCGGCGTGGTCGGCGCCTTCGAGGCCGCGCGCACCGATTTCGAGCGGGTCGCGAAGGGGGTCGCCAAAGCCTTGCCCGGTTTGTTCGGCTATGCCGGAATCGACGTCATCGTGACCGAACGCGGGCCCGTCGTTCTCGAAGTCAATCCGCGGCTGACAACGTCTTACGTCGGTTTGGGCGAAGCTTTGGGTTGCAATGTGGCGGCACTCGTTCTCGATCTCCCGGCGGGAAACCCCATTCCAAAACTTCGTCCGCGGAAGAAAGTGCTCGTACAGGTCAATGGGTGATTCGGTGCTCGGCTGGGATTTGGGCGGCGCGCATCTGAAGGCGGCGCGCGTTGAAAGCGGGCGGGTTACGGATGCGATCCAAATCCCCTGCCCGCTTTGGCAAGGCCTTCCGCATCTCGATGCCGCGATGAACACGGCATTGTCGCGACTTGGTCCGGCGCACCGGCACGCGGTGACCATGACCGGCGAGATGGCCGATATTTTCCCGTCGCGGGAAGAAGGCGTACGGGCTTTGGTCGGCGCCGCCAGAAACAGACTCGGCGACATTTCGGTATTTGCCGGCGACGCCGGATTCGTATTGCCGGGCGACGCGCCGGCGTTTTGGCAAAATGTTGCCTCGGCCAATTGGCTTGCCACGGCCGTGTTGACGGCAAAGAAACTGCCGCAAGCAGTACTCGTCGATATCGGCAGCACGACGACGGATATTGCGCCGGTCGGCGGCGGTAAAATTCGGGCGCGTGGGCGCAGCGATTCGGAAAGACTCGTGAACAACGAGTTGGTCTACACCGGAATCGTACGCACTCCGGTGATGGCGCTGGCCTCGATCGTCGTCTTCGAGGGACAAACCCAGGGTGTCATGGCGGAACTTTTCGCAACGATGGCGGATGCCTATCGGGTCGCCGGATTGCTGCCGGAGGACGCCGACGATTTCCCCGCCGCCGACAATGGTGGAAAGACCCCGCAAGATAGCGCGCGACGGCTGGCGCGCATGCTTGGCCGGGACGTCGAAAGCGCGGCCTTCGCCGCTTGGCAGCGCTTCGCCGAGACGCTGGTGGCGATTCAGACGGCGCAAATCGCCGAGGCGCTGATCCGCGTGATCGATCGCGCGGGCCTGAATTTGCAAGCTCCGCTCGTTGGCGCCGGCTGCGGGCGATTTCTGGTCGAGGCGATTGCCCGGCGACTGGACCGGGCTTATGTCGATTTCGCGGATCTCGTGCCGGTCGACGCGGCCGCCCGTCATTCGGCGGCGATTTGCGCCCCGGCGGTCGCGGTCGCGGTTCTCGCCGCCGGAATTTGAGTCTCGATCGCCCGCTTCATATTCGCCACCGCCGCAGAATCGAGTTTTCCGGTCCGGCCCGCAGCACCGCACAGCGCCCGGCGGAAACCGAGGAAATCGGGCGATAGAGACAGAAGCGGCGGAATGTCGGTCATTGCCAACGAACCGGCCAAGCCGAAGTAAAGCCCGCGTGCGCGCGCCAAGGCGCCAAACTGCGCGAGTGCGCATCTGTCCACATGATTGCAGAGCGTACCCTTGGACTTATTCGCCGTATCCAGCATGACGCCGAAGAACCCGGCTTTCGCCAACGACGGCAGCAAATCGAAATCCGGGCTCCGATCGGCAAAGAGCACGGCAACGAGGTGAATCAATTCGGCGATGGGTTCGAGCGCCGCAACGCATGCTTGCGTCGACCCATCGAAGAATCCGATCTTCACGATATCGACGTCGGTTTCTGCCGTTTTCCGCACCGCTGTCGCTATAATTTCGGGCTGCATGGGCAAATCGCCGATGGTGGCGCTGACCGGCCGCCGGCCCTTGAGTTTCCCAACCGCTTCGCGAATCGATTCGATTTTCCACGCGCCCAGCGCGCCCATGCTGGGATCCTTGAGGTCAATGATATCCGCACCGCCGGACAAAGCGGCATCGATCTCGTCGCAACAGGCGACACTGGCAAGAAGGGCTGTCATCCGGCTCGTTCCGCTTTGGGTCGCATATTCGGGTTCGCCTTATAATCCGCAATCCGGGTCATCAGCCAGCCCCAAGCCTCCCGTTCCCGCTCGCCTGCCGTCTTGTCGATCGCGATGATGAGATAAGCAATTTCGCTTTCGATCTTTTCCGGCGGCAGCATAGGGAGACGGCTCACCAGAATCGCCGCCTCAATGACTGCGGCCTGCGCCCGGTTGAAGCCGCGGAAGGGAGCATGGGTATCCTCGTGCACGACTTCGAGACGAAAGCGCGGCCGGAGCGGATCTTCCTCGATCGAGGCAACGCGAACCTCACGGTGGGAAAGTGCGGCGTCAAGAACACGGCCGGCAACGACGCGGGCCGGTTTGGTCGGCCAATCGCGGCGCTCGGTGAGGCAGCCGGCGAAAATTCGCACGTCATCAGTCAGATTGATGACCGCACAGCGCGTCGCCAGAAGATTGTCGAGCGTTGTCGACGGGCGGAAAGGAGCGATGACGAGACCGGCCTCGTCCTCGGTAATCCCGAAGGGCGCGATATGAACCGCGCCATCCGGGGCCTGGGTGGTGACGATGGTCTCGAAAATCATCGCTTGGCCTTGGTTTTGCTCTTTCGCTGTTTGCTCTCGCGCTTCTTGTTTTCACGCCCTGCATCCGCCCGTTTCCTTTTGGCCATGAGGGTATGCCCGGGTGCGGTAACGCTGTCTGTCGGCTGTTCGCTGCGGATCTTATCAGCCGCGCAGTTCCAGTCGAGCTCTTCGTCCTGATTGTAGGCCTTGCCGAGCTGCCAGGCGGTTTGCGCGCGCGCCAATTCGACTCCGATATAGAACGCGTGGGCCCCGTCTTTTTCCAATCCAAGATGGGGGAATAGTTCGAACGGATCGATGGATTTGTGCATCCCATCGCGATTGAAAATGTGGATGCCGTCGGCGCTGATCTGGATGCGAAAGCTCGGGTCGCGGATTCCCGCGGCAAGTTCGGCGATTTCTTCCGCCGTCGGCGGTAATTTCCGGTCATGAAGGCAAAGCAAGGAGCCGCTGTAACCGATGGGCAGCGCGTGGTCTTCGCGCGCCCGGAAAAAAATGCGGCGCGCCGCGTCCAATTCTCGTACAGCCCGGCGGGCATGAGGGCTCACCTGAACTACCAGCACGTTGCGGATCGCGAGCTCCGAGACGACACCCATGAGCGCTGCGGTGATGCCGACGGTATCGGCTCCCGTCAATTCCGTCAGATTGCCGACGCCCATCAGGATTTCAGCATCCGGATAGCGCCGGCGCAATTCCCAATAGCGCGTCAGGCTCTCGGTGAATCCGAAATGGATCGGATCGAGAATGGGGTCGGCGAGAAACTTGCGTTTCTTCGCGCGCAGCTTATCCATGGCGCGGCAAAGCGATTCGAGATCGCCGGGCGTCGTTGGGATTAAAACCGGAACCGACGGAATCTCGTCGGCGAGAAACAAAGTCTTTTCGGTAAGACTGAGGGCGTAATCGGCACCCGCTTTGCCGCCGCGCCGCAATTCCTCGAGATCGGCGGAATCGACACTCACCGAGAATCCGTCGGCCTTCAGGGCCTTGATCGCCTTTTCGAGATGCGGGAAGGGCGTGTCGGGAAGACAGCCGAGATCGATGACATCGGCGCCGTCTTTTCTATAAGCCTGGGCTTTCTCGATGATCGCAGACACATTCAACGTCGGCGCATCGGTAATTTCGGCGAAGATGCGAACGTCATGCCGGCTGAGATCGACGGACTTGCCGCCACGACCGAAATAGTCGGGAATGTCCTTAAGGTCTTCGGGCCCGCGCCGCACCGGCACGCCGTAATGACCGGCAAGTTTTTCGAGGTCGCCGCGCACGCGCCCCGGCACCATGATCCAGTCCGCACCCATCGCATCGGGCACGCGCCGCTCGATCAATTGCGGCGTCATCAATGCGGCGACCGAAATGCCGATTTGCCGCACCCTGTAATCGAAAGCGCCGGGCGGCATCGATTCGAGCACGCGATTGAGCGGCTTTTCGGCGAGCCGGCCGGTCAGGAAGAGGATGCGTTCAGCCATTTCACTCGCTCGGCAATCGCCTTCTCGAGATCCGCCATGCTCTCGACCACATTGGTGTCTTCAAAGGCGCGGAGCCTTACGACATTCTCGAGATCGATGCGGCGCGGATAGACCTTCACCATGCCTTTCGGCGCCATGGTGTCGAGTTCGGGCGCGGTGTCGCAGGCAAAGACGATCGCCGGCACGCGGCATTTCCCGGCTTGGGCGAACACATTCGTCGCCAAATTGTCGGAAATTCCATAAACGCATTTCGCCACGGTATTGGACGATACCGGCGCCATGACCAGGGTGTGATACTCACCCTTGTAAAATTGCCCCACCGGCACCGCGCTCGCGGTGGTATCGCGATAAACCTGAACGCCCGGCGAAAAAATGCCGTCGCGATGACGATACATCCGCAGCACTTCTTCGGCGGCTTTGCTCACAAACACGTCGTAACCGTCCAGCGTTTTCATGATCGCCAGCGATTCGTCGAAAAAATGACCAGAGCCGGTCAAGACCCAGGCCCATTTCTGTTTGCGTCCCGTGCCGTCCATGATGATTCAAATCACCTTCGATGCGGTCGGGCCAAGGCTCAGCCAGGCCTTGGACATTGTCAACGATCCGTTGCGAAAACCCTGAACGCCTGGCGGCTTATTCGGGGGAGATCGCGGCGCCGGGTAAAATACCATCGGCAAGTGCCCGCGCGAATTCCGGTTGACCGCCGGGTCCGAGGCAGCGAATGGAAAAGGCGGCACCCCGCACCATCCCGGGGAATGCGGGATCGACCAGACCGGATTGTGCCAATGCACTCGCCGGTACCAGATTTAATGGCGGCGGTGCGGATTTTACGAGAAGAAGCGCCGATGCCGCCAATTTGGCGGCGAGCCATGCCGCCAGCGAATCCGAAGAGACATCCCAGCACGCTTCGATATCGGTCGCATTTCGCGTCATCATGCCGGCCATCCACACCGGAACGCGGCCGGCTTGTTGAATGTCGCGGATTTCCGAGGCCGTCGCGGCCGGGACCAAGCGGTCGGAAAACGCACAGAGCATCAACCCGTATTGCTCGGTCGCCATCACCGCCATGCGATGCGCCACGGCGTCGTCGAAGCTTTTCGCCTGTTGCACGCGCCGGACCTCATCGGCAAAGGGACCCCCGCCGGGCACCACGACCAGCCGGGTATTTCCCGGCGCCGTCAGGGCGGAAATCCAGGGAGATAATTCGGGCGAAAAGATCAGGCTTCCGCCCAGTTTGACGACCCACATGGCCAAACTTAGCGGCGACCGCTCCGCCGTTCGATCTCGACACCGACGCTGCCGGCTTCGCGGAACACGTCGAGCTTCTCGATCCGGATGCGGGCGGCGCTAACCCGGGAGTCGCTCAAGCACAGCTCCGCCACCGCTTCCGCCAGGGTTTCGACGAGATTGATATGGCCGGTTCCGATGATCCGCTTGATGCCGATCACGATATCTTCGTAAGAGACCACGCCCGCGATGTCGTCGCCGGCCGAGCTTTCGATGGCATCGATCTCGACATTGAACCGGACCCGCTGAGCCAGCTCCCGCTCATGGGGGTGGATGCCGATGCGGCAGGGCAAAACGAGATCGCGCACGAAAACGCGGTAGCCGCGCATTGCAGCCTGCTTCTTGGCCCCTCCCGATGCGGATTTCCTGCGCGCCACGATACTTTCCGATTTTCCCGCCCGATCAAGGGCTTCACCCTAACAAACGCAGCCCTGGCGGCAAAGGGTCCTAACACCTCTCCGCCGCCGATAGCCCGTTCAGGGCCCATTCAGGGGGAGAAAGGCTATTTTCCGGGCCTGTTTTCCCCAGGTCGCGGGTGATAGAATTTGCGCTTCGCCCTATCTCAGAGAAGCGAAAGCAAGCCCAAATATGGGAGGATTGCCCGTGAAGATTGTACGCCTTTTTTCCGCCGCCCTGCTGGCCGCCGGGGCGCTGATGGCGCTGAGCCAGACTGGGAATGCCACGATGGACCCGAACGCTCTGTCGAAGGCCAATCAGGCCTTGTTCACCGCCAACCATCTGGCTTCGATCCACGAACCTTCGGTTCTCGTCTATGCCTTCGAGAAGAAGGGGTCGCTGGAGCCCGGGTTCACCGATACCGTCGAAGAAACGATCACCAAGGTTTGGCCGAACGGACACAAGGATCTGTCGTTCCATTTCCTTACCGGAACCAATCACGTTGAATTTCACGATTTTCCGGATTTCACCAGCAATCCGGTTTTCATGCTGTTCTTGGAGCGCGACGTGCGCGAATTGCAGCGGCTAACTCATGGCAACGCGCTTTATTTCCGCACGCTCATTCGGCAGGCGCTCGCCGGCGCGGCAACTCTGGCGCCGACGACTTTCGATTTCAACGGCGCTAAGCACCAAGGAACCGAAATCCGCGTTCAGCCCTATATCAACGATCCGACGAACGAACGGTATCCGGAATTTGCCAAGAAGACCTATGTCTTCATCTTGTCGGATGAAGTTCCCGGGGGCATTTACAAAGTGAACGCGATCACCCCTGGTCCGACCGATGATCAGCCAATTACCGACGACAGTGTTACTTTCCGCGAAATCCATTCCGGCAGCAACCACGCCGAAACCGGCGGTGGCGGCGGAAAAACAAACTAGAAGGAAAAGAAACATGGAGACGGTGATTCATTCGATGAAGCGCGCCGTGGCATTCGGCGCTTTCTTGGCCGCAGGTCTTGTCCTTGCGGGGCCCTTGGATGCGGCGCCGAGAATCAACGATTTCCCGACTCAAGCGCGGGTCGAATACGTTCTGGCCTGCATGTCGGACGTGGCGTCGGATTACGTCTACATGCAGAAATGCTCCTGCGCGGTCGATACCATCGCCGCGCATTTGACCTATGATCAATTCGTCGATGCCCAGACGATTCGCAGCGTGCAGCAATCTTTCAATGCCCATGCCGATGTCTATCGCAATCTCGATATCGCCAAGGAATCGCTGGATAAATTCTATCGCGCCGAGGCTTTGGCCGAGTTGAAGTGCTTCTGAACCGCTGAAACGCGGCGACAAGAAATCGGGGCGCCCGCAAAGGCGCCCCGATTCGTTTTTGCGGCCCCGGCTTGGGGCCGGGAGGTCTGGAGCGAGGCTTAGCCGTTCACGTCGCTCTTGCCGACCGGCCAAGACTTTTCGAAGACGCGGCCTTCCGAATCTTTCGCCGTCGCCTTCATCTCCGCGGGCCCCTGGTCCTTATAATTGAAAAAGAAACTCGGATTCTCGCTGATCGAAATTCCGGAATCGACGCTGAAGACCTTCGAGGAGCCATAGGTCACTTCGATTGAAGAGACGTAATCGGCAGGAATTTCGCGCCGCTCGATCTGATCGTATTGGAAGCCGGTGTAATTCGGATGGCTGACCAAAATTTGCGCCTCGCCCGGTTGGCCGTTAGATGCCGCCTTGACGAAATTCATTTTCATTTTGCCGATCCGCGCCCGCGCCTCGTCGTTATCGCTCATGGTCGGCGCCGAGCAGCCACCCGCCGCTTTCAGGAAACTTTTCGCCATATAGAGCTTGCCGTCATTGGTTTCGGCGATGGCGCGAACATAGGTGTATTTGTCGATCCGCACCCGGGTTGAAATATTCGCAAGACTACTGTCCGGCGACAGATGAAACACCGCGGCAACCGGCGACGGATTTTCGTCGATCACGAGATAGATATTCTTGATGAAGTGATCCGCGGTCTGCGGTTTTGCCGCACCGATCGTGAGCGGGATAAAAGCGGCATCGGTAACCCGCGGCGGCGCTTCGAAATTGATAACGCCGGTGCCGTCGGCAATCTCTTTATCCGCGAACAGGCCTTTCCTGATGTTGTCCCAGCTGCCGGTATCACCTTTGACGACCTCCTGGGATTCCGTGCGCTGATTGTCCCACATGTCGGCGCGTGAAACGCCACTCATCATGCTCGCGACGCCGAAAACGACGGCGCCCAACGCTAAAAACCTCTTTGCCTTGGGGTGCATCGATCTCTCCTGAAAATGCCGGCGGCGCCCCATTTCAGGGTCTAAGCCGCCTCGCTTGGGATTTGTACAGGAATTTAGGGGGAAAATAGCGCGGGTCAAGGCCCCCCCCACTTTTTCGGCATCACATTGCATCACGTTATGGTGAGCCTTATTCCCATTCGAGCTCGACAAAGGCCGCTGTTACGTTGCGCGCATTGTACTCGTCGAACAAGGCCCAGCGATCCTTGTCTTCGGTTCCCGCGGTTTTCGTTGCGTCTTCGATCTTTCCATGCGCCTTTTGAATGGCGCGGATGTCCCTGAGCAGAAGACCGAAATACCGTTCTTCCCCGGACAGGGATTGCGGCCAGGGAACGACGGCCGGCCCATGTCCCGGCACGGCCCGGGCAGCCGGGATCTTTTTCAGCTCAGCGATAGCCTTTTCCCAGCCGAGAATGCTGCCATCGATGGCCGGCACCCGATCAACGAACAGTAAATCGCCGGTCCACAAAGTTTGGGTCTTGTCGTCGAGCACCGTGACATCGCTTTGGCTGTGGGCGGTCGGATAGCCGGTAATGGTGAGCGTTCGCCCGCCTAAATCGAGAGTGATTGCCTCACCCGGGTTTACCGTTCTGGTCGGCGGGATGATTTCGATGCCCTCGGTGGCGGCTTCGCCGACGAATGTTTTCAATGTCTGCAAGTAATAGGGCGCTTTAGTGCGCATCTCCGCTTCGAGTCTCGCATGGCCGACGAATTCCGGCTTGTCGTCTTTGAACGCCGCATTCCCGAAAATATGGTCGGGATGGGCGTGGGTGTTGATGACGTAGGCAATGGGAAGACTCGTTTTGGCTTTGATCGCCGCGCGCAAGTCATCGCCGAGCCACCGGGCATTGCCGGTATCGATAACCGCCACCCCCTGTTCTCCGACGATAAAACCGATGTTGGAAATATCGCCCCGGTTGTGGGGGTTGACGTCTTCATAAGCGCCCTTATGCACGAATATCCCAGGAGCAATTTCCGTGATCGGCAGAGGCTCTGCCGCAACCAGCGGGCCGTGCAAGGTCAACACGACCCCAATCATGAGGAGGATGGTGGAGATGGCGCGGCTTAGCATCGCGACGCTGCCGATTTATCGCACTGCACCATTGCAGTTGGACTTATTGTGCATTGCACATATGACGCATCAAATTGCATTACGCAAATACTCATGAACCGCCCAAATTGCCCCTCGTCGCAAATTTCTGTGGCGTCGGTCGATCGTGCAATTGCGAATGCGAACAAAACGGGCGGATCCCACATCAGTTAGCGCGAAGCGATGTAAGAATCGATCAAAATATATCAAAGATTTCGCCGCCGTTTGGTCTTGGGTGGCACCGTAATCAAATAATAGCCATGAATTTGGACCGAGTGTCTTGCGCGTCGCATTTCGTTGTGCGCTGCAGCGGAAATTGCCGCCGCCAGAAATGCACGAAAGCGCTTTAAAAGGGCACTCTACTTGAGCATCCGGACTCATCGCGACGGCAATTTGGTCAACCGTTATGCCGCAATTTGCCATTGTCGTATCGAATGAACTTATATCATGCGTACGCCTTGGATTTCCGCGCCTTCATAATAATCGTGAAACAAAAGAATCTTGACCCCGTTTCACGAAGGCCCTTATCATGCGCCCGGGTTGTGTAGGCTAAGTCGTGCTTCTCTTGCAGTGTAACTAGCTTGCGTCTCTTCGCGTTGCTCACCGCGGCGCGAGGAATGAAAGTCCTGCTTTGCAACGAGTCGAATGGCTGGGCACAGCCCCAGTAAGTTTTCCGTCTTCCGGAAGACAACAACCTAGTGGGGAGGAATGACCACATGAAAATTTCGTTTAAAGCTTTACTGGCTGCGACAGCCGTTGTTGCGTTGCCGGGCATGGCGCTCGCCAACCAAGAACTGTTGAAGCTCCAGGCTGATCCCAATCAGTGGTCGCAGCAGTCGGGCAATTACTCCGGCTGGCGCTACACTGCGTTGGATCAAATCAACAAGGGCAACGTCGCCAATCTGGGCGTCGCCTGGCAGTTCTCGACCGGCGTGTTGCGCGGCCATGAAGGCGGCCCGCTCGTGATCGGCGACACGATGTACATCGTGTCGGCGATTCCGAACATAGTGTACGCCCTCGACCTCAACGACAACGGCCGCATCATCTGGGAATACGACCCGGTTAAGGGCGGCAAGTATCCGTCGGGTGAGACCGAAGGTCGCGTCGTCTCGGTGATGTGCTGCGATAACGTCAATCGCGGCGCTCAATATGCCGACGGCAAGATCTTCGTTCACGTCGCCGACACCACCCTGATCGCTCTCGATGCCAAGACCGGCAAAGAAGTCTGGCATGTCCAAAACATGGACTCCGGCAAAGGCAAGCGGGGCATTTCCGCTTCCACCGGCACGGGTGCGCCGATGGTCATCAATGACAAGGTTATGGTTGGCTGCTCCGGCGCGGAATTCGGCGTTCGTTGCAACATGACCGCCTATGACATGAAGACCGGCAAGCGCGTGTGGCGTGCTTACTCGATGGGCCCGGACTCCGACATCCTTGTCGATCCGGACAAGACCACCGAGCTCGGCAAGCCGGTCGGCAAGGACAGCAGCCTGAAGACCTGGGAAGGCAATGCCTGGGAAATCGGCGGCGGTTCGATCTGGGGCTATTGGGCGTGGGATCCGGATCTGAATCTCTTCTATTTTGGTACGGGCAACCCGAGCACGTGGAACCCGGTCGTGCGTCCCGGCGACAACAAGTGGGCGATGACCATGAACGCTCGCAACCCGGACACCGGCATGGCCCGTTGGCTCTATCAAATGACCCCGCACGACCAGTGGGACTATGATGGCATCAACGAAATGATCCTCACCGACCAGAACATTGGCGGTAAGGCGGTCAAGGCGATCACTCACTTTAATCGTAACGGCTTCGCCTACACGCTCGACCGTGCCGATGGCTCGCTGCTCGTCGCCGAGAAGTATGATCCGGCGGTGAATTGGGCCACCAAAATCGACATGAAGACTGGCCGTCCGGAAGTCGTGCAGGCGTTTGCCCCTGGTTCGAAGGGGGAAGACGTCAATTACACGAATATCTGCCCGGCAGCGTTGGGCAGCAAGGACGAGCAGCCTGCGGCTTACTCGCCCAAGACCAACCTGTTCTATGTGCCGTCCAACCATGTTTGCATGGACTATCAGCCCCTGTCCTACACCGGCGGCGGTAACGAGTACTCGCCTGGCGATGCATATGTGAATGCGCGCTTGGCAATGTTCCCGGCCGGCAAGGTCACGGGCGATGGCACCACGAACATGGGCAACTTCCTCGCTTGGGATGGCGCCAAGGGTAAGATCGTTTGGTCCGACCCCGAGAAGTTCTCGGCTTGGGCCGGCGCTCTCGCCACGGCTGGCGACGTTGTCTTCTACGGTACCCTCGATGGGTATGAGAAGGCCGTCGACGCTTCGAGCGGCAAGCTGTTGTGGAAGTTCAAGAGCCCGTCCGGCATCATCGGCAACACCAATGCATGGAGCCATGGTGGCAAGGAACAACTCGGCGTCTTCTCAGGCGTCGGCGGTTGGGCTGGTATCAACCTCGCCCTCGGCATCGCTGAAACTGATGCGAGGGGCAAGGACGCCACCGGCGGCCTCGGTGCGATCGGCGGTTATGCCGGTCTCTATGAGTACACCCGTCTCGGCGGTACCCTGACCGTCTTCCAGCTTCCGTAAATCTTAACCTCAGTAAGAGCCCGGCATCCCAAAAGGATGCCGGGCTTTTTTTTGGCCCTTTCGATCGTCGATCCGAGCCAAAGGGGCCAGTCTACCGCGGTTTTTCCGTTGTTGCGGCTAGGCCCTTCCGCTATAAGTTCCCCCACAAAATAGGCATAATAAATTGGGAGGATACCAATCGTGTTCAGGAGATGGGCATGGACCGAGGGGCGACTGTCCGCCGCGGTCATTGTCATCGGTGCGGTTGCGGCTTCAGCCCTTGGTCCGGAAATCGTTTTTGCCGCGGATGCCCCCGGCGGCCGATCAAGGCAACGCCCAGACGACACCGGCGGATAATGCGGTGCCAAAGGGCGTCAAGCTCAACACCGACGTGCCCTACAAGAAATTCCCCGATGGGAAATTCAATTTCGCGGTGTACCGCGGCTACAACATGTACCACAGCATTTGCTACGTCTGTCACGGCCCGGAGGCGCGCGGCAGCTCCTTTGCGCCCCGCTTGATCGATTCTCTGAAATACCTGTCTTACGAAGATTTCGTAAGCACGATCATGAACGGCCGCGAGAACATCACGCCGGTATCGAACAACGCCATGCCCTCTTTTGGCGAGAATCCGACGATCGTCAAATACATCGACTCGCTCTATCAGTACCTCAAGGCCCGCGCCGACGGCGCTCTTGAAGCCGGAGTGCCCGATTGGGAGGGTCCGAAGGAGTCACGTATTCGCGCCGGTCGGGGGACGGTGAAACCGCCAGAGTAGGAGTTTGCCCTTGTTCCGATTGACAGAATTGTCTCCGTTCAAGAAACTGTTCCGTTGCCTAACATTGCGGACACCAAAGCGGCACTGTCTTTTTTCCGGCAGCGCCGCTTTTGTCGTTGCCCTGCTGTCTGCCGCCAGCGCGGCGTTTGCCACCACCAGCATCGAAGCGGTAGATCCCTCTCATTTCCGGGTGTGCGCCGATCCGGACAATCTCCCCTATTCAAGCGAGAAGGGCGCGGGGTTCGAAAACAAGATCGCCGAGCTTCTCGCCAAGCAGATGAACCGGCCGCTGCTTTACACATGGGCGCCGCTCGGTCCCGCCTTTCTCGTCACCACGCTGAACACCAAGGTTTGCGACGTCGTCATTGGAATTCCCGCCGGCGCGGCGTCCGTTCTCAATACCAATCCCTATTACCGGATGAATTATGTGATGGTTTATCGCAAGGATTCCGGGATCAAGGCGACGTCGATCACCGACCCGGCGATGAAGAAACTTAAGATCGGCGTCGTTGCGGGGACCGTGACCAATTTCTTGATGGAGGAGAACAATCTGCTCAACAGCATGACCGGCTATAGCCTGCGCAATGACGTTCAAATTCAGCCCGTTCCGGACCAGATGCTTGAAGACCTCAAGAACAAAGTGATCGACGTCGCGCTGATGGCCGGGCCCACCGTCTCCTATTGGGCGAAAAAGGAGAAGGTCGACGTCGTCATGATTCCGCTCGAGAACGCCAAGCGGCCGGGCGGCCGGATGGATTACCTTATGACCATGGGTGTCCGCCACGGCGAAAACGATTGGAAACGCGAGCTGAACGATGCGATCCGCAAAACCCAGCCTCAGATCAACGAGATCCTCAAATCTTACGGGGTGCCGGTCCTGAACATGGTAGGCCCGCCGGTTGCCGCCGGATCGGCGCCGCAGAAGCCAAGCGCCGGCGAGAGCAACGCGGCGGCACCCGAGAAAGACGGGGCGAAACCCGCGGCCGGTGAGGCATCTCCAAAATAGGAAGCGGGTAAAATAAGTTGCCGCGGGAATAAAACGAAAAGGCCCGCGAATTGCGGGCCTTTTTATTGGTTTGGGCCTATTCCAGTTTTGCCGGCGCTCACCCAATCCGGCGATAGACGAAGGGTGGAGGCGCTTCCTGGGCCTCGTGGGCGGCGATCCCGAAAATCTCCTCATGGCGCGGCGACAGCTCACAGGCCGGATCGGTCGCGATTTCATCGCCGGTCAAGGCGAAGGCCTGGCAGCGGCAGCCGCCCCAATCGATTTCCTTGCGATCGCACGAACGGCAGGGCTCCGGCATCCAGTCGGTACCGCGGAATTTGTTGAAGGCCTCCGAGTTTTCCCAGACCCATTGCAGGCTGTGATCCCGCACCGAATCGAATTTCAACGACGGAATGCTTTCCGCCGCGTGGCAGGGAAGAACCAAGCCGGCGGGATTGATATTGATGAAACGACGACCCCAGCCGCCCATACAGACCTTCGGGCGCCGGGCGTAATAATCGGGCACGACGTAATCGATGACGAGGGTGCCCTTAAGCCGGGCCCGCGCCTTTTCCACCACTTCGGTTGCCCAAGACAATTGCTCATAGGTCGGCATGAAGGCGGCGCGGTTCTTCAGCGCCCAGCCGTAATATTGAACCTGCGCCACTTCCAAGCGCTCGGCGTCGAGATCCATCGCCAATTCGATGACGTCTTCGAGATGATGCAAATTCTGGCGATGCATCACCGCATTGACGGTGAGCGGCAGACCCGCTTCGCGCACCCAATGGGCGACTTCGATCTTCTTCTTATGGCCGCCCTTGAAACCGCCGATCCGGTCGGCGTTCAGCTCTTCCGAATCCTGGAAGCTGATCTGAATATGATTCATTCCCAGATCGGCCAGCTTATTCACCCGCTCTTCGGTCAACAGCACGGCCGAAGTGATAAGATTGGTATAAAGCCCGATGTCGCTGGCGTGCTTGGTCAGATCTTCGAGATCCTTGCGTACCGTGGGCTCGCCGCCGGAGAAATGGATTTGATGCACGCCCATCGCCGCCGCCTCGTCCATGATGCGGCACCAGGACGCGGTATCGAGCTCATTGCTCGACCGCTCCAGATTTACCGGGTTGGAGCAATAGGGGCATTGCAGCGGGCAGCGATGCGACAGCTCCGCCAGAACGGCCAAAGGTGCCTGGACCTTCGGCTTCGACGCCGCTTTCGGGGCTTCCTGCACTTCAGTCGTCATGCTCATGTCGTCAAAAATCCTTTATCCGCGAGATCCTGAAGCATCGCCATCACGTCCTTTAAAATTACATCGTGGGGTGCGTTGTATTTTTCAACCAGCTTTCCCACGATTCCCCTCACGCTCGTGGCCCCGTCGCACATCCGCAAGATTTCAACCGACGTCGGGTCGGGGACCAGCAACCTTTCGGGCGCCAAAATCACCCATTGATCCCGCTGCTTGTTGAAATGAAATTTCACATGGCGCGGGAACAGGGGCACGGATGCAGCCTCAATGACGACCTTTTCCATCCGTCCCTCTGTCAAACCCCTCCGGCACGAAGGCGCCCGGCGGGATGTGTCCTTCGACATAGGCATGATGCAGCGCATCGAGCATCGTCCACAGGACGTCGCATTTGAAGATCAATGCGTTGCAGACGGCTTCTTGCTGTTCCGGCGTCCGCGCCTCGCGTTTGGCGACTTCGAGCACATATTCCGCATCGCGCGGCGCCTGGTTCAGCCGTTTCTTGAAATAAGCCATCGTCTCGTCGTTGACGAAATCGTAATTTTCCAGCATGCCGGCGATGCGCTCGCGATAAATCGTGGGCGCAAACAATTCGGTCAGCGACGACGCCATGCCTTCGAGCGGCGTCCGTTCCTTGACGAAGGTGACATAGGCGTCGACCGCAAAACGTGTGGCGGGGAGAATGCCCTTCGTCGATTTGACGTAGTCGCGATCGAGTCCCAAGCCGTCGGTCAGCTTGAACCAGCGCGCGATACCGCCTTCGAGCTGATCGCTGCCGTCATGGTCTTCGAGCCGATGACGCCATTCCCGGCGCACTTGCGGATCCGAGATGCGCGACATGAGCGCCGCATCCTTGATCGGAATCATGCACTGGTAATAATAACGGTTGAGCGCCCAGGCTTGGACCTGACCCTTGTTGAGTTTGCCGCCATGCAGCATTTTGTGGAACGGATGGAGGTTGTGGTAACGCTCCGCGCCGATCTTGCGCAGCCGGGCTTCCAATTCCTCGGGGCTCATAAATACCGTCATGTCTCCCTCCCTTATCCGCTTACGCGCGCGGATCCATCTCTCAGTTTAGCAAATTCCGCCGTCACGAAACGGCGGCAGTTTTTTTCACCGTGGCGGGCCCCCGAGATGAATCGGATCCGGCCATACCCGGCAATGTAATTTCCATGCCGTCGAAACCCACTTCCCAGCCCGCCGCCTCCAATTCGCGCCGCTCGGGGGAATCGGTCAACAGGGCAGGATTGGAATTGTTGATATGGACAAAAACCTTGCGCTTCACGCCAAGATTGCGGAACGCGGCGATCGTCCCGTTCTCGCCGGACATGCTCATATGGCCCATACGCTGGCCGGTCTTGCTGCCCATACCGGCCTTGATCATCTCGTCGTCTGCCCACAGCGTGCCGTCGAAGAAGACGAGATCGGCATCCGTGACCCGTTTTTCGATATCGCCGGTCATTCGCGCACAGGAGGAAATGAAGAATAAACTCGCTGGCCCATCCGTTTCGCGGATATGGAGGCCGATCGTGTCGCCGGCTTCGGAACCGAAATTGCCTTTATTCATCTCTTCAAGATAAAGGGCGATTTTTCCCGGCACCGCGAAGGTTTCGACGGTCAGCCCCGAGGGCGACCCATCCGCCAATTCGAGCGGCAGCTCGCGGTCGAGCGGAAGCGAGTGCCGCGGCACGAGCTTGGAATCGAGCACGTTGAAAATCGAATTGGCCCGCAAGACATTCAGCACCCGGTCATGGCCGTAAAGCGAAAACGGCGTGCCTTCGCGCAAATTCAGCAAGCCGGCGATCGCATCCACGTCGCCATTGGTGACGATGACCCCCGCCAGCGGGCTCGACCGCAATGCGCCTTGGGGATGCAATTTCGGATTTTCGCTGATCTGTTGCCGCAGATCGGGCGCGGCATTCAGCACGAACCAATGTTCGCCATCGGCGCTGACCGCGACCGAGGCCTGATGGCTGGGGCGTGCTTCCTTATCTTTGGAACGCGCACGGCGGCAGGCCGCGCAATTGCAGTTCCATTGGGGGAAACCACCTCCGGCAGCAGCTCCGAGAACGAGGATATGCAACATCGTGCTCTCCAGGTCCGGCGGGCTCCGCCGGAGGTGATGGACCTCTAATTAGACCTCAGCGCAAGCGTAGCTGTTGATCTCGAGGCCGACGCAGAATCTCAACGATCTTCGGGGTTGTCCAAGTCATGATTGTGCTCCCTTTGTTAGAGTTGACCCACGGTCGCGATCCTAGCTTTCCGTCACTGAACCCGTCGTGAGCGGTCCGTTCAGAAACCGTTCAGGTCAATCCGTCTTGGGGCACTAAAATACCGATAAAATTCAATAGCTTGTCCACGAACGATTCCCGCCATGACTGGCTTAGCGTGTTGAACTAGCCGGCGCTTTTCAAGCCCCCGCCGCCCAGGGCAAGCCGCAGGAAAGTCGCTCCTCCTAAGGCGTCTTTGCCGGCGGCGCTTCCGGGGCCTCCGCCTTGCCCGGGGCTTCGGCGTTGGCGGGAGCAGCCGCCTTCGGCGCGACCAATGCACCGTCTTGAGGGGCGGCCGGCTGCGCCGCCGCCGGCGTCGGCTGACCATTCATCTGAGCCTGAATCGCGCGGCCATAGCTGCCGAGCTTCTGTTCGAGCAGAGCCGGCACCTCGCAAACATAGGGAAGAAGCCGTTGCCGGTCGTCATAGACCCGGTTGGCCCAATCGAGCTTGGTCTTAAGCGTCTTGTCTTCCGGAGAATTTTCCTTCATGCCCTTCTTTTGGGCTTGCCGAATTTCTTGCGAGATCTTGTTGACCTTCGCCGCGACATCCTCCTGGCGGTGAAAGAACTTCTTGATGCCGCCTTGCATGAACTTGCGTTCGTTGTTGAAATTTTCGAACAGCGCCGCAAAGAGCAACGTTAATTGCTTGTTCTTATCGTCCTTCAGCCCGGCCGCCAAATCGTTGATCTGCTTGATGCCATCGGTTTCTTCCGTCGTGTCCTGGGCAAGCACACCTGCCAAATCGCGGATCTTGTCGTTGTCATGCCAAGCCTTCATCGCGTCATTGAGCGGCGGCCCGCTCCAGATCGTGCCGGGCGACAATTCGGCGACAAATTTCTGCTGGCATGGCCAATCGGCCTCTTCCGACAATTCCTTGGCGGGAGCTGCCGAATCGCCGGCCGCCGCATCTGCCGGCGCCTCTTTCATGGGGGCGTGCTTGACCGACGCTTTGTCGGCAGGCGCTGCAGATCGATCCTCCGCCTGCGGCGGCTGGTCTGCCGCCATCATCAAGAATCCCGCCATCAAAGCGGCGGCGGCAGTCAAGCCACGCCGAATGGCCGTTTCACCTGTTCCGATCACGTTTTCCTCCCGGATTTTCATCATCTCACCACGAATTTTCCGACCATGCCCTTTTCTTCAAGGCCTTCGATATTCAATTCATAGTCGCCGGTACGCACCGGGACGAAGTGCAGGTCGATCGAAGATTCCTCTTCAAATTCAAGGGCATTGATCGTAGGAGCGTCGATTTCCACGTCGCCCGCGACGATTTTACGAACCCAGATATTCCGGAAGAACTCCGGTGCCTGGAATTCATACTTCTTGTATCCGCCCGCCGAGATCTTGAGGCGATAGGACTTTCCCGTCTCGAGCCGGTATTCCTTGACTGACAGCGCGTAGTCGTTGTCGCCGATTCCCAATTGGAGCGGCGTTAGAGCGGTCGCCTTGATCGCCAGATCGCCGGCCGCTTCCGCCGGCATCGCGCCGAGAGCGAGCGCGATGCTCGCGCAAACTACCAATCGAGTGAAATTTTTCATGAAAGCTTCCATTTGCACGCTGCGTGTTAAGCCATCGCTCCGGCCTTGCGGGCGATGAGGCCGCGCGAAGGATCGTATCCATATATGGCCAGCGCCATGAACACCACCGTGGCCACCACCGCATAGCCGAGATAGAGCCAGTTGACGTCGCCATAAAGCGCGAAGCGGATGATTTCGATTGCCGCCGTGAACGGATTGTAGGTGCAGATGTAAAAGAGAATTTCGCTCGATTCCTGCATCTTCCACAATGGATACAGCGCCGACGAGGCAAAAAACATCGGGAAGATGACGAAATTCATCACCCCGGCGAAATTTTCGAGTTGTTTGATCCAGGAGGACAGCAACATGCCGAGCGCTCCCAGCATCAAGCCCGAAACGATGAGCGCCGGGAGCACGGTGACGTAACCGTAAAGCGGCGGCTCGATATCGAAGAAATAGGCGATGACCAGGAACGCATAGACCTGAAGAACCGAAACCGCGGTTCCAGCCAAGAGCTTGCAGACCAAAAGATACCAGCGCGGCAGCGGGCTGACCAACAGCGTGCGCATGCTCCCCATCTCACGGTCATAGACCATGGACAACGAGCTTTGCATGCCGTTGAAGAGCTGGATCATCCCGATCAGCCCCGGCGCGATATAGACTTCGTAGGTTACATAGGTTTCGTAGGGCGGAATGATCGAAACACCCAACACCGAACGGAAACCGGCGGCAAAAACCAAAAGCCAGATCAAGGGGCGAACGAGCGCCGAGAAGAACCGCTCGCGCTGATGGACAAACCGGAGCGCCTCGCGCCAGATGATGCCGATAAGGCAGCGATAGTAGTGAACGAGCGTCATGAAGGCTTCGCCGTCTTTTCGATCAGATTGGTGAAGGCCTCGCGAATGTGCCCGGCCGAAGCCTGCCGGACGACCTCGCTGGCGCGGCCTATCGCCAGCACGCGGCCCAAGTGAAGGACGATCACTTTGTCGGTTTCATCCACTTCGTCGATCAGATGCGTCGCCCAAAGCACCGCCAGATTTTCTTCTCGGCAGAGCTTCCGCACATGGGCGATGATTGCCTGCCGGCTGCCGATATCGAGACCCACCGTCGGCTCGTCGAGCAACAAGAGCTTGGGCCGATGCAGCAGGGCGCGCGCCAACTCGATCCGGCGGCGCTGGCCGCCCGATAGCGCGCGGACCTTGTCGTTCGCCCGCTCCGTCAGATTGATACGCGCCAATTCAGTATTGATACGCGCTTGGGCTTCGCGGCGGGAAATGCCGTGCAGCGCCGCATGGTAATGCAGGTTTTGCGACACCGTGAGATCGAGATCGAGGGTCGGCTGCTGAAACACCACGCCGATCCGCGCCAAAGCTTCCGACGACTGCTTGCGCACATCGAAACCCAAAATCTTGATCGAGCCGGAGCGGTTGTTATAGAGCCGGGTGATTAGCGAATAGAGCGTAGTCTTGCCGGCGCCATTCAAGCCCAGCAATACGGTGAACTCGCCCGGATCGATCGCGAAGGCAACGTTGTCCAGCGCGCGCTTCGACCCGAATTCATGGACGAGCCCCGCGACTTCCAGGGCCGGTACACCGGGCGACGTCATCGGCGCCGCTATGGCTTGATCACGACGCCCCAAGGCTCCCTTCCCACCGGAATCGATTTCGTGACCTTGAGGTCGGCAACATCGATCACGGACACGTCGTTGCTGACGCCGTTCGTGGTGTAAAGCTGCTTTTCATCGGGCGTGAAGGCCATATGCCAGACGCGCTGGCCAACCAGCAGATATTTGATGACCTCGTGGGTCTTTTGATCGATGACCACCACGCGATTGGACGGACCCAGCGCCACGAAGGCATATTTGCCGTCGGCGCTCAAATTGACGCCGACCGCCTGAATCAGCTCTTTGTTGACGCCGGGGATGTCGAAAGTGATGCGCTTGATGACCTTATGGGTTGCCGTGTCGATCACGCTTACCGTACCTCCGACTTCGGCGGAGACCCAGACTTCCTTCGCGTCCTTGGTGAAAACGGCAAAGCGCGGCCGGGCGTCGACCAGCACACTGTCCTTCACCTCCCACGTGGTGGTATCGATGAAATGCGCCATATTCGTGGTTTCGGAGGTATTCACCAAAGTCTTGCTGTCCGGCGAAATGCCGAGGCCTTCCGGCTCGACCCCGACCGGCACTTGTTGAACCGCCGTGGAGCTCGGGATGTCGATGACTGTCACCATATTGTCGTCTTCGTTGGCGACATAGAGCAGCGGCTTGTTGGGATCGAGGAGCAGCAATTCGGGATCGGGGCCTGACGGCAGATCGGCCACAATTTTCTGGGTGACAAGATCGAGAACTTCGATCGTGTCGTCGTCGCTGGCGCAGATATAGACCTGCTTCATGTCGCGGCTGAACACGATGCCGCGCGGCCGGTGGCCGACCGGTATCGTCGCGGTCACCACTTGCTTGTCGGTATCGATGACGCTGATCGTATTGCCCTTCTCATTCGAGACATAGGCGGTCGCCGCCCGCGCCATGCCGGGGGCAAGAGCGAGCACCAGTACTGCAACGGCTATTCCGCCGCGTCCAAGATTTCGGCTCATGTCGAATCGGTTCATATCAATCATTTGAATTTACACGAAGTTTCCGGTTTGTCGTAGCCCAGCGTGTCGAGATTGCTGACCGGATGAATGAATTCCTGCTGCGGCGACACGGACACGACGGTATAGGGTGCGGCAAGCAAAATCGGCTCGCGAAGCTGGCGGTCCCAGTCGCGGAAATTTGCGCCCATGCCCTTGAATACGCCGACCGTAAAATCGGGTCCGAGAACGAAACTGCGGATGGTGTTGAAGTCGGTCGATTTGGTTCTTGTCGCCGCCTCGCCCACCGCCCGCACCGCGACCCACGCCGCGAAATCCTTCGGCGTCATATAGCGGCCGGAAAGCTTCTGGAATCGGTGCTGCATTTGCGAGGCGCCCCACATGTCGAAGGCGGGATGCCAGTCCGCGGCAACGAGCCCCTGCGTACCGGCGACAAGCCGCGGATCCCAAGTCCGGTACATCAGATCATCGCCAAAGTTGTCCGCCTCATCCGCGGCGATTAGAACCTGATAATCCGGACCTTGCGTGAGCACCGGGATTTCGGATTCTGCGGAGCGCCGCATTTGTTCGCCGGAATAGGTCCAGGTTTTTTCATCGACGATCTTGGCGCCGAATTTTTTGGCCGCCCGCTTGATTGCGTCGGCATAAAGCTTGTCGCCTTCGTCCGAACCGGACACCAGGAACCAGCGCGTCCATTTCTTCTTAATGAGGTATTGCGCCAGAGCGTCGGCGAGCATGGCCCGGTTGGCCGAGGTGTGAAAGACATTGGCGCGGCAATCGGCATTGCGCAGCCGGTCGTCGGGCGCGCCCGCATTGAAAATCATCACGTCCTTGGCTTCGGGAAGATCGGCGAGCTGCAGAACATTCGCCGCCGGCAGATTGAGGACGATGAATTTCTGGCCGTCGGCGACCAGCTTCTTGAATGCCGCGACCACGTCGCCCTTCACGGGAACGGTCACCGCCTCAAGCTTGAAATCCTGCTTCGTGAAGACGCCGGTCGTATTGTCGTCGTCGATTCCAAGATCGGCGCCGAGTTTCCCTTCGTCATTGGGATGCGGCTGAACATTGGAGCGAGCCGGCGGAAGATCGACCTCTTGCGTCAGATAGGCGATGTCGACGACCTGGCCGCCCGGCGGCGGAGTTGGCCTCTTCATGGCCGGCGCGGATTTTTCGGCGGCCGCTTTCTCCTGCTCGGGCGTCCCCTGTTCGGGCGCCGGCTGCTTCACCGGCGGTGACGCCGCAGGCGTCGCGCTTCCTGTCGGCGCTTCCGCCGCAGGCGCCCGATCGGCGGCCTTGCCGGATTGCGGTTCGTCAGCACGTGCGGCTGGAAGCGTGGCCGCGATTGCGAAAACGCAAAGAAATGCCAGAAGCCGTTTCATGATCCTTCGACAGCGGATGATTTGGTTCGGAATTCACGGTCGCGGCGATCGGCGATTATCGCCGATCGCCTGCGGGCTTCAAGCCGGCCTCGGGGGCGGTTCCGAAGGGCCGAGCCCTTAATCGGCCACCCTAGGCGGCACGGCCTGAACGTCTGCTGAACATAGTCTATTGGACGATTTGGGTCCTTCTTAGGGGCAAATTATCGCGATTTACCGGGCAATTCGCCCCGAATCGCCGTGATTTCAAGCGGCTTAGGCAAGCGCCTGAAACGCCAGATAGGACAAAGTGGCGGCGTTCAGGAGCATGAACCCGGCCGTAAGAGCCTTTAAGACGGCTCCGCTGCGGCGCAGCAAAACTAGGCCAGCCATCCCGACCGCGACCAATGCCGGCACGGTGCCGAGCGTGAAGCTCCCCATGGCAATGGCGCCTGCGGCCGGTGAACCGGCACTCGCCGACGCCGCAAGCGCCCCGTATAGAAGCCCGCAGGGGAGAAATCCGAGAACGACCCCCAATGCGTAGCGCGCCGAAGGCCGGGCCGATCGCGCCAGTAAGGGCTGGGCGAGGACCGAGAGCCCCCGCATCAGCGGCGCTTCTATCTTGTTGCCGATGCGGGTCCTGAAAAGCGCCGCACCGCGCCCCAACGCCTGAAGCAGGAATACCAGCGCGGCAAGCGCCAGCAGTCCGGCCGACACATAGCGAAGCGGCGCGAATTCGGCCAAGCCTCGGACTAACGCCGCGGCCAATGCCCCGAGCAACACATAAGTTGTGAACCTGCCCAGGTGATACGGGATCAGCAGCGCACCGCGAAGCCGCGTCCATTCGGTCATCTTGGCGGCAGAAACGGTTTCCAGCTCCGCACCGACCTGGGTCAGGACGAAAGGACCGCACATCCCCGCACAATGGGTCAGGCTTCCGACCAACCCGGCCAGGAACATAGCGCCATAAAGCGCCGAACCGGTTGCCTGCGGCATTGCCATAAGGTGATGCGAATGGCCGAGCATGGCGTCGAGAATCATCGGAGGCTCAATCGCGGCAAATAACCGCATAAATGAAATGGATATTATAACCTAGGCCCAAAGGGTAATAACGTTGATCTACATCAAGTTCTATCTTAATGGCCTATTTTATTGTGCGCCTCGGGGGATGCACGCAACAGAGGGATAGCGTAGAAATTCTTTCTCTTATTTCCCGCCGGGCGTTGCCGCCGCGTGCCACCGTGCGCCGAGGCAAATCGGTAATTGACTTGGCGACCACAAGGAGAAGTAGGGGATGAACGCAACTTCGGTTACCGCGTCGACGGCGTATAACGACGACGTTGTGCGGCATTTCATGATTGCCGCGGTGTTCTGGGGCGTTGTCGGATTTCTGGTCGGCGTCTACATCGCGCTCGAGCTCGCCTTCCCGGCCTTCAACCTCGGCCTCGAATGGACCAATTTCGGCCGGCTACGGCCGGTTCATACCTCGGCGGTCATTTTCGCCTTCGGCGGGAGCGTGCTGTTGGGCACGTCTTTCTATGTCGTGCAGCGCACCTGCCGCGCGAGTTTGTGGGGCGGCCCTGCGCTCGCCGCCTTTGTGTTCTGGGGTTATCAGATCTTTATCGTGCTCGCGGCCAGCGGCTATGTCATGGGCATTACCCAGGCACGCGAATATGCCGAACCCGAATGGTACGCCGATATATGGCTCACCGTTGTTTGGGTCGTGTATCTGCTGATTTTCCTCGGCACCCTCATCAAACGCAAAGAGCCGCACATTTACGTGGCGAACTGGTTTTATCTCGCGTTCATCGTCACGATCGCGATGCTGCACGTGGTGAATAATTTGGCGATGCCGGTCTCGTTCTTCGGGACCAAGAGTTACTCGATGTCGGCCGGCGTACAAGACGCCATGACGCAGTGGTGGTACGGACACAACGCGGTTGGATTTTTTCTGACCGCGGGATTCCTTGGCCTCATGTACTATTTCGTGCCCAAACGCGCCGACCGGCCGATCTATTCCTACCGGCTGTCGATTGTCCATTTCTGGTCGCTCATCTTTCTCTACATCTGGGCGGGACCGCATCATCTGCATTACACGGCGCTTCCGGAATGGGCGCAAACCCTCGGCATGACATTCTCGGTCATGCTGTGGATGCCGTCCTGGGGCGGCATGATCAACGGCATAATGACGCTCTCCGGCGCGTGGGACAAACTTCGCACCGATCCGGTCCTACGATTTATGGTCGTCGCCATTGCCTTCTACGGAATGTCGACCTTCGAAGGGCCGCTGATGTCAATCAAGTCGGTGAATGCGCTCAGCCACTACACGAACTGGACCATCGGCCACGTCCATTCGGGCACCATGGGATGGGTCGCCTTTGTCAGCTTCGGCGCGATCTATTTCCTCTTGCCTAAGCTGTGGCGGCGTAAAGAGGTCTATTCCCTCAAGCTTGTCAGCTATCACTTCTGGATCGCCACCATCGGTATCGTGCTCTACATCACGGCCATGTGGGTCGCCGGCATCATGCAGGGGCTGATGTGGCGCTCGTATGATCAGCTCGGCTTCCTCGAATATTCCTTCGCCGAATCGGTGGCAGCGATGCATCCCTTCTATGTGATCCGGGCCTTGGGCGGAATCCTGTTCCTCGCTGGGGCGCTGATCATGGTCTACAATCTGTGGCGCACCGCGCGGGGCGACGTTCGCAGTGGCGAGCCTTACGCCGCACCCGCGCCGGCAGCCGCGCGCTGAGGTGCGGTGATGCTGAAGCACGAAGCCTTCGAGACCAATGTCATCCTGCTTTTGATCGGGATTCTCGTCACCGTCGCGATCGGCGGCCTCGTGGAAATCATTCCGCTCTTCACGATCGAATCGACGATCGAGAAGGTCCAGGGCATGCGGCCCTATACGCCGCTCGAGCTCATGGGCCGCAACATCTACATCCGCGAGGGCTGCTATCTCTGCCACAGCCAACAGATCCGTCCTTTCCGCGATGAGGTCGAACGTTACGGCCATTACAGCCTCGCTGCCGAAAGTATGTACGACCATCCGTTTCAATGGGGTTCCGAGCGCACCGGGCCCGATCTCGCCCGCGTCGGCGGCAAATATTCGAATGACTGGCAGGTCGCGCATCTAATCGACCCGCGCAGCGTCGTTCCCGAATCGGTGATGCCGACCTATGCGTTTCTGCAACGGCCTCTCGATTATAAAAATATCGCTGACCACCTGCGCACGTTGCGCATCGTCGGCGTGCCCTATACCGACGATATGATCAGCAATGCGGCCGCCGATCTCGAAGCTCAGGACAGTCCGGATGCCGACACCAAGGGTTTGCTTGGCCGTTACGGCAAGACGAAAGTCAGCGATTTCGACGGCAAACCCGGCGCCGTCACCGAAATGGACGCGCTCGTCGCCTATTTGCAGATGTTGGGCACGCTTGTCGATTTCAGCAGCTACAACCCAGACGGCGGACAAAAGTGAGGCGGCGCCATGACCGTTGATCCCGTGTATCACCTGATTCATTCGATCTGGACCGTGGTGGCGTTCACGTTTTTCGTCGTTGTCGCGGCGTGGACCTTCTGGCCATCGCACAAGAAACGGATCGAAAGTTACGGCCGAATCCCACTCGACGACGACCCCCGATAGGCGGAGGCGCGATCATGCCGACGAAAATCGAAAAAGACGCCATCACCGGCACTCAGACAACGGGGCACGAATGGGATGGCATCAAGGAACTCGACACGCCGCTACCGCGGTGGTGGCTTTTGACCTTCTATGTGTGCATCGCCTTCGCCGTCGGTTATTGGATTCTCTACCCCGCTTGGCCGACGCTTCACGATTACACCCGGGGGATTCTCGGCTGGTCGCAATATCAGCGCTTGGCCGATCAGATCCACGAGGCCGATCAAGCCAAAGCCGCCTATCTCGACAAGATCAAGTCGGCCTCGCTGGAACAGATCATCGCCGATAAGCAGCTTCTCGACTTTGCGCAGGCGGGCGGGCGCGCCGCCTTTGCCGACAATTGCACGCCCTGCCATGGCGCCGGCGGTGCCGGCGCCAAAGGCTATCCGAACCTGGCCGACGACGATTGGCTTTGGGGCGGCAAGATCGAACAGATCTACACGACCATTCAATTCGGCGCGCGTTCGGGACACCCCAAAGCCCATTCGACCGATATGCCGCGCTTCGGCGCCGACGGCATCTTGAAACCCGCGGAAATTTCGGACGTCGCCGACTATGTCCTGTCTCTGTCGGGGACGAAGGCCGATGCGCAGGTGCTTGTTCGCGGCGCCAAGATTTTCGCCGACAATTGCGCGGCGTGCCACGGCGACAAGGGTGACGGCAATCCCGATATCGGCGCGCCGCGGTTGAACGATGCCATTTGGCTTTACGGCGGCGATAAAGCCACGGTCGTCGAGACCATCACCAATGCGCGGCGCGGGGTTATGCCGGCTTGGGTTGATCGTCTCCCCGATGCGACGATCAAGATGCTCGCCGTGTATGTCCACTCCCTGGGCGGCGGGCAATAGGGCCGGGCGGCCGCCCTTGTTGCCCGCCGTCAGCTTCTAAAGAACGCCAGTTGATTTGGCGATAAAATGGAGGGCGGTCGCCCACCATGAGCGAAACCGTTCATGTCGAAGAAGCGGTATCGGTAAACGCAGACGGCAAGAAGCCGCTTTACGCGCCGCGCGTCGCTGTCCATCCGAAGCGCGTCGACGGCGTTTTCCGGCGGCTCAAATGGGCGGCGCTCGTTTTGCTGCTCGGCATCTATTACACCCTCCCGTGGATCCGATTCGATCGCGGGCCGGGTGCGCCGGATCAAGCGATCTTGATCGACCTTCCGGCCCGGCGCGCCTATTTCTTCTGGATCGAGATCTGGCCGCAGGAAGTTTATTACGTCACCGGAATCCTGATCGTCGCAGCGATTGCCCTGTTCTTCATGACGAGTTTGGCGGGCCGCATTTGGTGCGGCTATGCTTGTCCGCAAACCGTGTGGACGGATCTTTACATGCTCGTCGAGCGTTGGATCGAGGGCGACCGCAACGCGCGCATCAAGCTCGACAAGGCGCCTTGGACGGGAAGCAAGATCGGCAAGCGCGCCGTCAAGCACGCGGTATGGATCATGATCGCGGCTTTGACCGGCGGCGCCTGGGTTCTCTATTTCACCGACGCACCGACGGTGGTGCATGATATTTTTCACCTGCAGGCGTCGTCCGCGGTATGGAGCACCATCGGACTTCTTACCTGCACCACTTATCTTTTGGCCGGACACGCCCGCGAGCAGGTCTGCACTTATATGTGTCCCTATGCGCGGTTTCAGGGCGCGATGCTGGACGAGCATTCGCTGGTTGTGACCTACGAACGATGGCGCGGCGAACCGCGCGGCCATCACAAATCCGGCAAGAGCTGGGAAGGCCGGGGTCATTGCGTCGCGTGTAACAATTGCGTGGCGGTTTGCCCGACCGGCATCGATATCCGCGACGGTCAACAGCTCGAATGCATCGGCTGCGGGTTGTGCATCGATGCCTGCGACGCGGTCATGGACAAGGTCGGATTGCCGCGCGGCCTCATCGCCTTCGACACCGACGCCAACCAGCAAGCACGCGCGGCGGGCCAGCCCGCCGGATACCGGCTTATCCGGCCGCGCACCGTCATTTATAGCCTTCTGCTCGCCGTCGTCGGCGGTTTGATGCTTTATGGCCTCGTCACGCGGCCCAATTTCAGCATGAACGTCATTCGCGACCGCAGCCCGCTATTCGTGGCGTTGCATGACGGCAGCATCCGTAATGCCTATACCGTCAAAATCCTGAACAAGCACCGGGTGCCGACCAAATTTGACTTAACGGCCGAAGGAATCGACGACGTCGATCTCAGGGTCGTCAGCGAAGACGAAGAACCGGAGGAAGAGTTGGAACTGCACGCCGACGCCGATACCGTGACCCAATTCCGAGTCTTCGTTCATGTCCCCAGGGACAAGCTTTCCCGGACCTCAACCCCCTTGCGTCTCATTCTTCGCGATAAGGAAAGCGGCGAAGCCGTATCGTATGATACCGTATTCATAGGGCCAACCCGATGATGAGCGCATCCCGACCAACGAGATCCAATAACGGCACCGGAGAAATGACGCGGCGCGACCGCCTCATTCCCTGGATGTTCGTCGCCTTCTTTGTGGTCGTTGCTATCGTCAACGGCATCATGGTCATATTTGCGCTCGAAAGCTTTACCGGTATTTCGACGGAAAATGCTTACGATAAGGGTCTTGCCTACAATCAGACCTTGGCCGCGGCGCAGGCTCAAGAACGGCTTGGTTGGCAAGTGACGCTCGATTTTTCCGCCCGCGACAGGGACCATGTGCGTCTCGCCGTGACACTGCACGACCAATCGGGCGGTGCGATTACCGGCGCATCGCTGGCGGCGCACTTCATCCGCCCGACACGCGAAGGCTTCGATTCCGAAATCGCTCTGCAGGACGTCGGCGCCGGCCGCTATGAAGCGCGACCCGTCCTCGCGCTGCCGGGCCAATGGGATATGGTGGTGAAGGCGAATCATGACGGCGCAAGCTATCAAACGACAAAGCGCGTCTATATTCCTGAGTAAAACCGGCGCGGCGTTAGCGGACGGCGAGCCGGCGGATGCCGCTTGCCGGCATTGCGGTGCACCCTTAAGCCCGCGGGATGCCGGCACCGGTTTTTGCTGCAGGGGTTGCGAGACTGCTTTTGGAATCGTGCGCGGGCTCGGCCTCGATTCCTATTACCGGCGCCGTGCGCTGAACCCGGTGGAACGGGCGCTCAAGCCCGAAACCGACCGGCCGCATGAAGACTTCTCCGCCTTCGTCATCAGCGAAGAAGACGGAAGCCAGCGCCTCCATCTTATGGTCGAAGGGATTCACTGCGCGGCTTGCGTCTGGCTCATCGAATCCGCATTGGCCCGTCAACCCAATGTAATCACCGCCCGCGTCAATATGACAACGCGGCGCTTGGTGCTGTGCTGGCACGGTTCAAAATCCGACGCCAATACGCTGGCCGCCTTCGTCGAATCGCTTGGCTACCGGCTGCTTCCTTTCGATCCGGATTTGATGGCCGGCGCCACCGCGGCGCGCGAACGGGAATTGCTGCGGGCGATGGCGGTGGCTGGCTTCGCCGCTAGCAATGTCATGTTGTTGTCGGTTGCGGTATGGAGCGGATTTGCGAGCACCATGGGGACCGCCACCCGCGAACTGCTCTATTGGTTCTCGGCGCTCATCGCACTGCCGGCGATCGTCTATTCCGGGTGGCCGTTTTACCGGTCGGCCATTGGTGCGCTGCGATTGGGATACGCCAATATGGACGTGCCGATTTCACTCGCCGTCATTCTGGCCTCCGGCATGAGCCTCTATGAAACGGCGACCGGTGGGCGTTACGCCTATTTTGATGCCGCGGTAACCCTGCTGTTTATTCTTCTGATCGGACGCTATCTCGACGCGCGCGCACGAGGCCGGGCCCGCGGGACCGCGGAGCGCCTGGTGGCGCTCTCGGGCACCGCGGCAACGGTGGAAGAACCCTCCGGTGCCCGGCGGATGTTGCCGCCGGCGCAACTCAAGCCCGGAATGATCGTCTTAGCGATGCCCGGCGAACGGATTGCCGCCGACGGCACCGTACGTGAAGGTGCATCGGACATCGACATGAGCCTCATTACCGGCGAAACCGCGCCGGGATCGGTCACGGCAGGCTCCCGCGTATTCGCGGGCACGCTCAATCTGAGCGGATTCTTGCGGATCGAAGTCCTCGGGGCCGGACCAGCGACTTTGTTGGCCGAAATCACCCGGCTCATGGAAATCGCCGAACAAGGCCGCGCGCGCTATCGCGCCATCGCCGATCGCATGGCCCGTATTTACATACCGGCGGTGCACGGCCTTGCGGCGGCGACATTCCTCGTCTGGTTTGTAGTACTCGGCGCACCCTGGCAGGCCGCCCTTCTCAACGCCGTCGCGGTGTTGATCGTTACTTGTCCCTGCGCGCTGGCATTGGCGGTTCCAGTGATACAAGTCGTCGCGAGTTCTCGTCTTTTCGGTCAAGGCATTCTCCTTAAATCCGCGACCGCGCTCGAGCGACTAGCTTCGATCGACACCGTCGTATTCGACAAGACCGGAACGCTTACCGATGGCCAACCCGTACTGATACGCGACCCTGCAACGCCGCCCCATATTTTGGCCGCCGCCGCGGCGCTGGCCGGAGCCAGCCGCCATCCACTCGCCCAAGCGCTTCATCGGGTCTTGCCGCAATCGAAACCGCCCGCAGGCGTGACGGAAATTCCCGGATCCGGCTTGCGTGTGCAACTTGCCGACGGCGAAATTCGCCTCGGCAGCCGGCGTTGGTGCGGCATCGACGCCGGCGGTGGCGATGGGCCAGAACTTTGGTTCTCGGAACCGAATCGGCCACCGGTGCGATTTGCTTTTAGCGATCGAATCCGCAGCGATGCACGGGACGTCATTGCCGACTTGGCCGAGCGCGGTTATGGCCTTGAAATGCTCTCCGGCGATCATGCGCCGGCGGCAGCGGCCGTAGCGGCGGCGGCCGGCATCGAGCGCTTCCGCGCCGGGTGCATGCCGGCCGATAAGACCGCGCGGCTTTGCGAACTTGGCGAAGCGGGGCATCGCGTGCTTATGGTCGGCGATGGTCTTAACGACGCCCCGGCCCTGGCGGCCGCGCATGTCTCGATGTCGCCGTCTTCCGCCGCCGAAATCAGCCAAACCGCCGCCGACATCGTATTTCAGGGTCGTCGCCTCGCGCCCATTCTTGAGGCCATCGATGTCGCGCGCAAAGCCCAACGCTTGGTAAAGCAGAATTTCGCGGTGGCTATTCTTTACAATGCTGCGGCGGTACCGTTGGCGATGCTGGGGTTGATTACGCCGCTTCTGGCAGCGCTGGCGATGTCGAGTTCGTCCCTGCTGGTCACCATCAACGCGCTGCGCCTGGCACGAAAGGCACCCTGATGGACATCATTCTTTATCTGATTCCAATCGCGCTGTTTTTGGGAGTTCTCGGGCTCGCAGCATTCCTCTGGGCGCTCAAGAGCGGCCAGTTCGAGGACTTGGAGGGTGCGGCGCGGCGAATTCTTTTCGACGACGATCCGCCGCCTGAGTAAATCCGGTCCGGCGGCTAGACCGTTTTGTGGCCCAAATGCGCGGCATTGTAAGCCAGGGCCTCCCGCACGGCATCGGCGATGCTTCGCCTTGGTGAATGGTTTGTCGAGAAATTTGGCGCCCGCTTCCCCGAGTTCCGCGTTGTGCGCGCCTTCGCGCGCATAGCCGGACATGAGTACGACGCAGGTTCCTGGGTGATGCTCGCGAACAGTCGCAGCGAGATCGCGCCCGCTCGTGCCGCCCGGCAATACCACATCCGTCAATATCAGATCGATGGGCGGCGAGACACGCACCAAGGCCATCGCGGCGGCTGCATCCGGGGCTTGAAGAACTCGATATCCCAGATCTTCAAGGAACGCGATCGCAATGCGGCGCACTTCCGGCTCGTCTTCCACCACCAGAATCGTTTCGCCGCGGGCGACATGCATATCGCTGGGACGCTGAATAACCGTTCCAGCAAGCATGCCGCGTTCATGAGCCCGCGGCAGAATGAGTTCTCACCGTCGTGCCATGCCCGGGTTCACTCTCGAGTTCGACCTTGCCTTCGGATTGGCTGATGAAACCGTGGATGATGCTGAGGCCCAGCCCCGAACCCTTGCCCGTCGGCTTTGTCGTGAAATACGGCTCGAAGATGCGATCTTGAATTTCCGGCAGGATTCCGCAACCGGTATCGCGCACCGAAAGCTGCAGATAGCTTCCCGGGCGAACGCCCGCCCGCATCGCCTCGTAATCGTCAAAGAGCCGGTTGTGGGTTTCGATGGTCAGAACCCCGCCATCAGCCATGGCATCGCGGGAATTGATCGCAAGATTGATGATCGCGTTTTCGAGTTGAGCCGGGTCGACGAATGCCGGCCACGCATCGCCGGCAAGAACCGTGCGAATGGCGACGGTTTCGCCGAGGCTCCGCCGCAGAAAATCCGTGGCCTTGTAGACCAGGGCGTTGACGTCGATCACTTGCGGCTGAAGGACTTGCTGGCGAGAGAAAGCGAGCAGCCGCTCGGTCAGAAGGGCGCTGCGCTGGGCCGCAGCGATCGCGCGTTCCGCCATGGCGCTGATCACTTTGTCGTCGCCGAGTTTCTCCTGAATCAGTTCGAGATTGCCGAGAATCACGGCGTTGAGATTGTTGAAATCGTGGGCGATGCCGCCGGTTAAGTGCCCGACCGCCTCCATCCGCTGGGCCTGACGTAAATGTTCTGCCGCCAGTTTGCGGTCGGTGATATCCGTGGAAATTCCGCACACCCCCCGGATGGCCCCCTTGGCATCGTAAAGCGGAAACTTCACCGAAAGATAATAATGAAGTCCATCGGCATGCGGCGCGGTTTCCTCTGTTTCGAGCGGCTGACCGGTGTGCATGACATTGAGATCATGTCGCCGGAACACATCGGCGCTCTCGGCCGGGAAAATGTCGTGGTCGCGCTTGCCTTTGAGCACTTGGGAGGTGAAACCGAATATCTCCTCGAATTTTTTATTCACGAACAGATAACGGCCGTCGCGATCCTTGGCGTATATGACCGCGGTCGCATTGTCGAGAATTGCGCAGAGTAGCATTTCATTGTCGCGGTGAGCCGCCCCCAAATTCGCGTGCTCTTCCGCCAGGCGCGCCGCGCCGAACGACGCGTCAAGCGCCGTTAGGACGGCGTTAAGGGGGCCCGGCTCGCCCGTAGCCACGCCCATCGCCGACACTAATGCCTCGATAGAAGGATGGGCGGTCGCCTCGAGACACACGACCGAGGAATTGGCATTTTTGACGATCACGGCGAGGTCGCGGACGGACTCCGCGGAATTCTTGGTAGCCGCGAGTTCGGCGAAGAGCTCTTCGACGACGCGCTGTGCCGCTTCCATGGATGTTGCGGTGGCGACCCGATAGTTTGCGGCGGCTAGGACGGCGGCGATATCCCGCGCAAAGGCGCCGTCCTCATCGATGACGAGAACCCGGCGCGCCGGAACGGCGAAATCCGCTGCCCTTCTTTGAACGTCGTTCATTGCCGATTTGCCCCCACACCCCCGCCGGCCAATCGAGTATAGCGCGCGATGGACAACCTTAACGGGTATTTATGAATTCAGATCAGTTGCCGCGGGTTACCGCCTGCAGCTGTGATACGAGGTCTCAGTCTACGCGAGGATTGTTTCCGATAGATTGACCGGAACGGAATTCCGGGCGACTCCGGGACCCAGGGTCCCGGCTGCAGCTCGCCCGTGCGGCGGGCTTGACCACGGCGACCGAACCGTAACACGGGGCGGCTATGGCCTCAGAAGATATTGAAATGGCTCAGATTTTTCGATGGCTGCCACCCGGCGCCATCAATGACAAAGAATTCACCTTTCCGCCATGGCTCGGCAATGCGCCAGACGCCATAACCCGTCGCTCGACTCGCCTGCGCGACTCGGGAGGGGATTTTTTGACCCCTTAAATTTTGCTTCCGGAGGATTACCGATGAAGAAGTCCCTTGCGGTGATTGCCGCTCTTGCCGCGATCACCCTCGCCTCGCCCGCTTTCGCGGCCAGCAAGGCGAAGGCCACAGCCGATACCTGTGCGTCCTATGCCAAGCAGCTCGACGACGCCATTTCGACCCATGCCAAGGCGGCCAAGCTTGATGCCGCTAAAAAGGACAAGGCCGACGGCGATGCGGCCTGCGCTGCCAACAAATACGCGGACGGCGTCAAGAGCTACCGGTCGGGGCTTAAGGCCCTCCACGTTAAGCCGGTGCGGAAGTAACCCCCGAACCCCATCGTGTCGCGGCATTCGGCCGGCCTTTGGGCCGGCCGTTTTCGTTATGGGGATTCTTTATCGTTCAGACCGCCAGCGAATCCGGAGCCCTATCGCATAGTGCAGCTGCAAGAGAAAGATGGCGCCGATGCTCCAATAGGTGTTGATGACGCAGAGCAATGCGCTCAGCGCGTATAGAGACTGCGCAATGACGATACGTTGTTTGATGGCGACCGAAACCTCCGCCGCCGTGTCGCTCTTCACCAGGCCCGCTCTATTCGCGTAAAACCAACTCCAATAGACAACGACCCCAAGCAGGAACATATTGCTCCAATAGACGAAGACCGCCGGACGGTAAGTGATGAATTCGCCCAAGAGCGCCGTTGAAAATGGCGTCGTCGAAACCGCCGCCAAGAATGCGATGTGAATTCAGGCGAGATTGCGATCAGCACGCGCGAAGTGATTCAGTTGCGTCTGCTGTCCGATCCAAAAAATGCCCAGCGTCAAAAAACTCATCAGATAAATAACGAGCCGCGGGGAGAGTGCGACGAGAGCGCGCCATAAATCCTGCTCGCTGTGGATCGCCCCGCTCGCGGGGGCGCGCAGATCGAGCACCAGCAGGGTCATGGCAATCGCAAACAGTCTGTCGCTCAGGGCCGCCAGGCGCTCCAGGCTTTAACCGGCGATGCGGTTGTAATGGCGTTCCATGGCGATTCCTTAGGTATTGGCGATTGCGGGTTTCACCGCCGGCCTCCGCTCAATTTCGGGTTCTGGGCGCGGCAGCTCGGACGGTTTGAATGCGGATGGCGCGGTCGGAAATATCAACGTCACGCGAAGTCCCGGACCATTGTCGCCAAGCTCTAGCGTAGCGCGATGCAACCGCGCAACCGCGGCAACCAAACTCAACCCCAACCCGCTTCCCGAAACCGCCGGGTCGTGACCGATTCGAACGAACCGTTCCAACACCCGTCCGCGGTCGGCAGGCGCAATGCCCGGACCATTGTCGCTGACCGTGAGCCGTACGAAGCTCGGCTCGGATTCGATCGATAGACTGATCGTTCCGCCCGACGGCGTGTATTTGATGGCGTTATCGACGAGATTGGCGATGGCTTGAGCCAGCAATTGCCGGTTCCCCAGAAGGACAGCGCCGCTGTCGATCGCTGCCACCATGGTCAGGCCGCGCTCTTCGGCAACCGGTTCGTAGAGATCGACGACGTCAGCCGCCACCGCGCCGAGATCGAGCGAAGCAAGTTCGGTTCGGCCCACCCCAGATTCCGCTCTTGCCATTTCGATCAATGAGTTAAAAACCGACAGGATGCGGTCGGTTTCGGCAACCGCGCTTTCCAGCGCCTGGCGATAAGACCGGGTGTCGGGAGCGCCGCGCAATGCCAATTCGATCCGCCCCTTCAGATGCGTGAGCGGACTGCGAAGATCGTGGGCAATGCTATCGGTGACCGTTCGCATACTCATCATCAGGTGCTCGATCTGATCGAGCATCTGATTCAAATTCTCCGCCAGGCGATCGAATTCGTCGCCGGTGCCTCGCACCGGCACGCGCCGGGAAAGAGCGCCGTCGACGATCATACGGCTGGTTTGGGTGATCACGTCGACGCGGCGAAGCATGTAGCGGCTCATCAGCACGCCGCCGGTCAGTCCCAAGCCGAGGGTGATGGCCAAGGCCCATCCCAGCGCCACCGTGATCCGACGCTGCACCAACCGGCGCTCGTGGATATCCCGCCCGATGAGCAGCAGCTCATTGCCGGGGAGCCTGAAAATTTGGGCCCGGACGGTATCCGGCGCGCTCTCGTCTTCGTCGCCAACTTTGTCGATGCTGAACTGCACCCATTGGCCGTTCTTGGCGGTTTCGCTTGGCCAAATGGAAAGATTCCCAGCCAGCGGTTTAAGAGAAGCATCCGCTAGCAGATAGATCGCATCTTTATCGGTCGGGTCGTTCCCGCGCTCGGTGATTTCGTCGATCAGCCCCTGATGTCCCAGGCGTTCGTAGTCTTCGGACAGCGCCCGAATCTCGGCGCTGATCGCCGCGTTGGTTTCGGTGTCTATGGAGCCGACCGTGCTCGAATAAACGAAGGCGAAGGGGATGATCATCGACACCCCGAACACCAAGAGGTTCACCAGCGAAAAACGGAATGTCGAGGTCTGAAAGATTTTAGGAAGCGGCACGAAGCGAATATCCGGCACCCCGCACCGTGTGCAGCAGGGCGTTGCCGAATCCCTTGTCGATCTTCTGCCGCAACCGGCTGATGTGAACGTCAATCACGTTGGTCTGTGGATCGAAATGATAATCCCACACCGCTTCGAGCAACATGGTGCGCGTCACCACTTGATCGGCATGACGCATCAAATATTCGAGAAGGCGGAATTCACGGGGCTTGAGCTCGATCGCGCGCCCGCCGCGGGTGACCGTGCGCGCGAGCAGATTCATTTCGAGGTCGCCGACCCGAAGCACCGTATCGGGCGCGCTGGCGCTGCCGCGGCGAAGCAAGGCCTCGACCCGGGCGATGAGTTCCGAAAAAGCATAGGGCTTCACCAGATAATCGTCGGCACCCGCCTCGAGTTCGCGCACGCGGTCGTCGACCTGACCGAGCGCGCTCAAAACCAGAATGGGCGTCCGGATGCCTTGCGAGCGCAACATCTTGATGATCGACAGTCCGTCGGTACCCGGCAACATGCGGTCGGCAACGATCAGGTCGTAGCGTTCGCTGGCGGCCATGAACAGCCCGTCACGGCCGTCGGCGGTCCAATCGACGATATAGCCGCCCTCCTCCAGCCCCTGGCGAAGGTAGAGAGCGGTCTGCGGATCGTCTTCGATGACGAGGATGCGCATGGCCTTCCGGGATCTTAGGCGACTTCCATCACGTCCCAGGTCCGTGGAGCGGGTGAGGGGAATCGAACCCCCGTCTTAAGCTTGGGAAGCTTCTGCTCTACCATTGAGCTACACCCGCGGATCGGGGCCCGCGGCGCCGCACGATTCTATACCCGAGGGTGGGAGAGGCGGCAAGGCACGCCGGCCCGCCGCTAACCGCCCGGAATCCCGCTGAAAAGTGATTGGCGGGGCGTCCGACTCGAGGGCTAAATGGGCCCGCAATGAACGAAGTCGATTCTTCCATCCGACCCGGGGCGGCGTCGCCCTTACTCGATCCGCGCAAGTTCCGCGATCCCGAGATTACCGCCAAGGGCGAAAAGCGCGCCAAGGTCGGTTTCGAGGCCCTGCGAACCCTATGGTTCAACACCGGGACGCTATGCAATCTCACCTGCCGCAATTGCTACATCGAATCGAGTCCGACGAATGACCGGCTCGTCTATTTGACGGCGGCGGAGGTCCGTCTGTTCCTCGACGAAATCGCCAGCAAAAACCTGGGAACGCGCGAAATCGGATTTACCGGCGGCGAGCCGTTCATGAATCCGGAAATTGTCGACATGCTCGACGACTCGCTGTCGCGCGGGTTTCAAACGCTGGTCCTTACCAACGCGATGAAGCCGATGATGCATCTGCGCTCCTCGCTCCTCGACCTTCGCGACAAATACGGGCCACGCCTAGTCATCCGTGTGTCGCTCGATCATTATGCGCAAGCCTCCCACGAAATCGAACGCGGCCCACGAAGCTTTGCGCCGACGCTCGAAGGCTTGCGTTGGCTTTCGCAAAACGATTTTACGATTCATGTCGCCGGCCGCACCTATTGGAACGAACCAGGGAAAAGTTTGCGTCAAGGTTACGCGCGATTGTTCGCGCAGAACGAAATCGCCATTGATGCCGCCGATCCGATCACGTTGATGTTGTTTCCGGAAATGAATGCCGCCGCCGATGTGCCGGAAATCACCGAGCACTGTTGGGGTATCCTAGGCGTCAAACCGGAGACCATGATGTGTGCGAGTTCGCGGATGGTGGTAAAGCGCCGTAACGCAGAGCGGCCCGCCGTGGTCGCGTGCACGCTCATTGCCCATGACGAGCAATTTGAAATGAGCAACAATTTGGTCCAGGCGGGCCGCGACGTTTCGCTCAATCATCCCCATTGCGCGCGGTTTTGCGTGCTCGGCGGCGGGGCATGCAGCCGGGGATAACGCCCCATTGCACGGACCCAAGCCGCTTGACAGCTGGAGCCCAAGCGCCTAATCAGTTTGATCCGTGGTGATTTGAGCCGACCGGCTTGCGGCCACGTAAAAATAAACGCTAAAAGGTCGGAGGCTTTGAGCCCCGATCCGTCCGGTCGGGGTTTTTTGTTGCCTGGGCCCAACCTGCCCCGGCAGCGGGAAGGAGGCTCGCATGGCGAAAAGCAACTCGGGCGGCAAGAAAAGCGGCGCATCCTGGCGGCCGCAAACCCAGGCCGTTCGCGGCGGTTTGAAGCGCAGCGAATTCGGGGAAACTTCCGAGGCTCTCTATCTCACCTCGGGTTACGTTTACACCTCGGCGGAAGACGCCGAAGCGTCGTTCAAAGGCGATCTCAAGCGCTTCATGTATTCGCGCTTCGGCAATCCGACGGTTGCCATGTTCGAGGAACGTCTGCGTTTGATCGAAGGCGCGGAAGCGTGCCGGGCGACCGCGACCGGCATGTCCGCCGTGTTCGCCGCCCTCATGTGCCAATTGCGCGCCGGCGATCACGTCGTGGCGTCGCGCGCTTTGTTCGGATCGTGCCAATTCATCATCACGGAATTGCTGCCGCGATACGGCATCGCCACGACGACCGTCGACGGCGGCGATCTCGATCAATGGAAACGGGCCCTGACAAAAAAGACGCGAGCGGTATTTCTGGAAACGCCGAGCAACCCGGCACTCGAGATCATCGACCTTCGCGCGGTCAGCGATCTCGCGCATGAGGCCGGCGCGCGCGTTGTCGTGGACAATGTGTTTGCGACACCCGTTTTGCAAAGGCCGATCGAATTTGGTGCCGACATCGTTGTCTATTCGGCGACCAAGCACATTGACGGGCAAGGACGCTGCATGGGCGGCGCCATCTTGGGTCCCACCGCCTACTGCAATGACGAGCTGACCCCCTTTTTCCGCAACACCGGCCCGACAATGAGCCCGTTCAATGCCTGGGTGCTTTTGAAAGGTCTCGAGACCCTTGAGATGCGGGTGTTGCGCCATTGCGACAATGCCCGGGCGATCGCGGATTTCCTGTCGTCACAAAAAGGCGTGTCGCGCGTAATTTACCCGGAACTTAAGACCCACCCGCAGCACACGCTTGCCACAAAGCAGATGAAAGGCGGGGGCTCGATGGTTTCGTTCGAGGTTTCGGGCGGGAAGGCGGCCGCATTTCGGGTGCTCAATGCCCTGCAACTCATCGATATTTCTAACAACCTGGGAGACGCGAAGAGTCTGGCGACACACCCCGCCACGACCACGCATCAGCGCATCCCCCTGGAGGAGCGGGCACGGATGGGTATTGGCGAAGGCATGATACGCCTTTCGGTCGGGCTCGAAGATCCCGAGGATTTAAGGGAGGATTTATCCCAGGCGTTAACGGCACCTTAGAATGCGTTTACCATGGATTGCCGTGGACGCGCCGCCCTATCAATTCTATCATGGATACCAATGATTCCCTCGCTCACAGCTCTGATTTTGACGGTCGTGAACGGCAGGCAAAGACGCCGGGTGAAGGCGCGATGAATCGCAAGGAGGCGTTGCCAATGTACAGCCAAACGACTCGCGAAATTTGGGTGACCGTCGAACCGATTTATTTGGACGATCAATCGACGCCCGAGGAAGGCCATTTCGTTTGGGCGTATCACGTCCGCATCGAGAACCGCGGCAAGGAAACGGTGCAGCTCCGTTCGCGGTATTGGCGCATCACCGATTCACTCGGCCGCACGCAAGAAGTGCGCGGCGCCGGCGTGGTCGGCGAACAGCCGGTCCTGCATCCCGGCGAAAGCTTCGAGTACACAAGTGGCACGCCGCTCGCCACACCCTCCGGCATCATGGTCGGCACCTATCGCATGGTAACCAGCGATGGCGAGGGCTTCGACGTGGCGGTCCCGCCCTTCTCGCTCGACAGCCCACACCAGGAACGAAAGATTAATTAGGCAGAGACTCGTCCGGTTCCAGCGCCCGTCGTCGATCATTGAATATTACCCGGGCTCGATGATTCCTCGATTCTCCTTGATTTCCGCCCCCTTTCACCCTAAATCGCCGGTGGCACCCGTGGGGATAGACGCTATCGCGCAAGTCCGTGTCTCTTAACCAGGAGTCGTCCTTTGTCCGCATCGCGCCCAATCGCCGTTACCAAAGCCAATAATCCGGAACACGAAGATCGCCCGAGCCGCGAACAGGCGGAGGACGCCGTTCGTACGCTGCTGCGGTGGGCTGGCGACGATCCCCAGCGCGAAGGTCTGCTCGACACGCCGTCGCGGGTGGTGCGGTCCTACGAAGAGTTTTTCTCGGGCTACGCCGAAGATCCGGTGGATATCCTCAAGCGGACCTTCGAAGAAGTCGACGGCTACGACGAAATGGTGATCTTGCGGGACATCCGTTTCGAATCCCATTGCGAGCACCACATCGCCCCCATCATCGGTAAAGCCCATGTCGGCTATCTGCCGAACAAGCGCGTCGTCGGCATCAGCAAGCTGGCGCGCATCGTCGACATCTACGCCCACCGGCTGCAGATCCAGGAGAAGCTGACGGCGCAGATCGCCAACACGTTGCAAGACGTTCTGGAGCCCAAGGGCGTTGCGGTCGTGGTCGACGCCGCGCATCAGTGCATGACCACGCGCGGCGTTCATAAATCGGATGTCACCATGGTGACCAGCCGGATGCTTGGCCTGTTCCGCACCAATCCCTCGACCCGCCGCGAATTCCTGTCCATCATCGGCAATCCGTCGATTCGCTAGCATATCGGCTGAGCGGCGATTTCATTTTACTGCGTTACGTGCGGCCGGCTTCGGCCACGTTATCCAGCTATGGACACCCGCGCCGCAATGGCCAATGATGGACCGGAAAAATAGGGGGCCATCGGCGCCGCGGTGATTGACCTCCGGCCCGTATTCTTCGTCATCGGTATTTTGCTCGCTACGCTCGCCGTGGTGATGGCGTTTCCTGCGCTCATCGACGCCCTCGCGCATAACCCTGATTGGACGGTCTTCGCGTCCTCCGCGGCACTGACGCTGTTCCTCGGCGTCGCCCTCATCATCGCGAATTGGACGCCGCGCTTCGAGATCGATGTCCGCGAGGCTTTTCTGCTCGTCACTTTGGCCTGGGTCGTCGCAGGAACGGCAGGAGCCTTGCCGATGATGTTCTCGCGGCTGCATCTCGGCTTCACCGACGCCTATTTCGAGGCGATGTCGGGAATCACGACCACCGGGTCCACGGTCATCGTCGGTCTTTCGTCGGCGCCGCCCGGTATCCTGCTTTGGCGAGCCCTCCTTCAAATGTTGGGCGGCATGGGCTTCCTGTTCATGGGCGTTGCGGTGCTGCCCTATCTCAAAGTCGGCGGGATGCAATTTTTCCGGATGGAAACCGCGGACCGGTCCGAGAACGCATTGCCGCGGCTGGCGCAAGTCGCCGGCGGCATTGCGGTGATCTATCTCGGCCTCATCGCTGTTGACGCCACCCTATTGTGGGCGGCCGGCATGCGCGGCTTCGATGCCGTCTGCCACGCCATGGCAACGCTTTCGACTGGCGGTTTTTCGACCTTCGACGATTCGATCGGCCATTTCAAAAGCCTTCCGATTGAAATCATCACAACCGTGTTCATGCTCATCGCAGCCTTGCCGTTTCCGCTCTATCTGCAGCTCGTCCGCGGCCGGCCGGGCCGCTTGTTCGCCAACAGCCAAGTTCACACGTTTCTTGGTCTCTATCTCGCCACCGTCATCGTGTTGACTTCTCTGGCAGTGGCTCGGCGGCGAAAAATTTGGGGACGCGGTGCGCATGGTGTCGTTCACCGCCGCGTCGATCATGACCACGACCGGCTTCGTGACCGCCGATTATCAGAACTGGGGCGGATTCGTCATGGTTCTGATCCTGTTTTTGACCGTGGTCGGCGCCTGCACGGGCTCACCGGCGGGCGGACTTAAGATTTATCGGCTTGAAGTGCTTTATGCGATGGCGCGATCCCAAATCCGCCGTCTCACCCAGCCGCACGGCCTTTTTGCGGCCCAATATGCCGGGCGTCCAATTCCCGATCCGGTTGCCAGCTCGGTGACGGGATTCTTTTTCCTATTCGCCCTGACCTTCGCCGTGCTCTCGATCGGTCTTACGGCGACGGGTCTCGATTTTCTCACCAGCGTTTCCGGAACCGCAGCCGCGATGGGCAATGTGGGACGGGGATTGGGTGGACTTATCGGTCCGATGGGCAATTTCAACGCCCTCCCGGATGCCGCCAAATGGTTGCTGAGTTTGGGCATGCTGTTGGGCCGGATCGAGCTTTACAGCGCGCTTATCCTGTGTTGGCCGGATTTCTGGCGCGGCTGAGCATGATCGATTTCCGCCCCATCATTCATGTCATCGGCATTTTGCTGGCTGTTCTCGCCGCGGCCATGATGTTGCCGGTATTGACCGATTGGCTGAACGGCTTCGAACAGGACGCCGTGGTTTTTGCCGCTTGCGCCGCCGGTGCGTTGTTTATCGGAGTTAGCGCCATGCTGGCCGCGCGTACCGGCGAGCTCGTCATCGACAACCGGCAGTCCTTTGTGCTCGCGACCTTGGCCTGGATCGTGCTGGCGGGATTCGCCGCCCTTCCATTCGCGTATTCGAATCTCGGCCTTTCCGCCGCGGGGGCGTTTTTCGAAGCGATGGCGGGCGTTACCACAACCGCATCCACCGCCATTACCGGCCTCGATTCCGCGCCGCCCGGCATTTTGCTGTGGCGGGCGTTGCTGCAGTGGCTGGGCGGCATGGGCACGATCACTTTCGTGATTTTTGCCCTCCCCAATCTTCAGGTCGCCGGGATGCAATTGTTCCGCCTTGATACCGCCGAGAGCGCACACCGCGCCATGCCCCGGGCTGCCCAAATCGTCGCTGGCATCGCACTCGTCTATGTCGCGCTCACGGCGCTGTGCGCGACCGGCTTGCGATTGGCAGGAATGACCGGATTTGAAGCGGTCGCCCACGCGATGGCGGCAATCTCGACCGGCGGATTCTCCACCTCCGATCAATCGATCGCCCATTTCCGCAGTCCGCTGATCGACGCGATCCTGATCGTTTTCATGATTTTGGGCAGCCTGCCGTTTTTTCTGTACCTGCAGGCCTTGCGCGGCAATCCGCGACGGCTCCTGCGCGAAAGTCAAATTCACTGGCTTCTCGCGGTGCTCGTCGTCACGATTCTCTTAATGACGGCTTGGCGTTGGCATCACAGCGGCGAAAGATTTCTCCACGTTCTCGACGAATGCGCGTTCAACGTGGTGTCAATCGTGACCGGCACGGGATTCACGACGGCGCATTACGATTCGTGGGGAGGCCTCGCAATTGCGGCGTTCTTGTTTCTGACCATCGTCGGGGGATGCGCCGGCTCGGCCTCCGGCGGCATCAAGATTTTCCGGTTTCAGGTGATCTACGCCTCGGCCGATATGCAGATCCGCCGCCTCGTCCGGCCGAACGGCCTTTTCATCCCCTATTTTAACGGGAGGCCAATCCCCGACACCGTCGCCAATGCGGTGATGGGATTCTTTTTCCTGTTCGCGGTTTCTTTCGCTCTTCTGGCACTTGGGCTCGGCCTATTGGGACTGGATTTGCTCACCAGCCTGTCGGGCGCGGCCAGCGCCTTATCGAATGTGGGCGCGGGACTGGGCCCGGTCATCGGTCCCTCCGGCAGTTTCGCAACCTTGCCGGACGGCGCCAAATGGCTTTTGAGTTTCGGAATGCTGCTGGGCCGGCTGGACCTTTACACGGTTCTCGTGCTGCTGGTGCCGGCATTCTGGCGAGGTTGACCCGCCTATCGCGCGACCAAGAACCGCTGCAGATATGTATTGATATTCGTTTCCATTTGCGCGTTGAAGTCCTGCATCGTTCCTTCGACCAGATCGTGCCAAAGCCGGTCGCGATCATTGAGAGTCGCGTCTTCGGCAATGGTCTGGGTGCGCTCGGCCCGTGCGTTGGTGAACCCGTCCTTGAACCCCCGCGGCCCGTATATCTCGATCGTCACGTCGACGATGGCGTCATATTCCTGCCCCTGCTCGGTCGTGAAGTGGCTGCTGAAGTCCTTCGGATGTTCAAGCTCGATTTCCCTGACCGACGCGTCGTTGATGACGACCTTCACATAGCCCTGCGGCCCGGCGGGCACGATTCGATCTTGCGCCCAGCGGCGGATCATCCGCTCCGGTGGCGTTTCGAACTCATGTTCGACATAGGGCGGCTTGAAGGTAGGTTTGTACACTGAAACCACATCGACCTTCGCGGCATTGAAATTGAATGGCGGCAGGTGACTCCAGGTGGTCTCGGCAAAAGTTTGCTTGGCCGGCGGTGCGGCGCAGGAGAGTAGTGCGAACGCGCCGAGCAACGCAAAAATATTCCTGGAGACGATGCGGAGGGTCATCTGAAATTTCCCACAATTGAGTGACCGGATTCATAAACAATTGGGACCGGCAATGGTTCCCGGACACGGCCGCGACACAACCGCGTGCGCACGGCCTTAGCCGACAGCCCGGAAACGGCGCAGCACGGACTCGTCGAATACATAGCAGGCATTACAGAATTCGCAAGTCACTTCGATTCGCCCGTCGATCTTCAGATTTTCGAGTTCTTCTTCGGGAATCGACGCCAGAGCCCGCTGAACACGAAGCTCCGAACACCGGCATCGATGCAACAACGGCTTTGCATTCGAAACATTTACCCGTTCCTCGTGGAACAGGCGATGCAGCAGATCATAGGGGCCGAGATTCATGTCCAACAATTCGGAGTCGGTAACGCTCGACATGAGCGCTAAAACGCGCCGCCAATTTTCGGCGCTCGATTCCCGATCCTCATCGCTTATCCGCACACCGTCCGATTCGGGGAGGCGTTGCAAGGTCAGCGCCGCGGCTCCCCAACGGGAGACGCCGTCGGCACCGGCCTGGTGATGTGCGGCCAAACGGATGCCCGCCTCGATTTGTTCCGATTGGCGCAGATACCGGTGCGCGCAATCGGCAAGGGTCGCGCCGTGGAGTTCGACGATCCCTTGATAGCGCTCGGTGTGCGGCCCTTGATCGACGGTAAATGCGAGATAGCCCACACCCAGCAACTTTGGCACCGGTGCCGCGATGGCACCGGCGGCGCGGTGCAAGCGTTCCGCGTCGAATTTCGCGTAGCCGCGCATTTCGCCGGCACTCGTGGTGTCGGCGACCAGCATCGAGACCGGCCCGTCGCCTTTCGTCTGAAGGGTGAAAATGCCGTCGAACTTCAACGCTCCCGCCAGCGCCGCCGACAAGACAAGCGCCTCCGCCAAAAGCTCACCCACCGCATCGGGATAGGCATGCGTCCGCAGCACCGTATCGGCAACGGTGCCGAGGCGAACCAGCCGGCCGCGGATTCCAAGATCGCGGAATTGGAAGGGCAGAAGAAAGTCGGCGGGAAACGGGGTCATGGTCATGCGCGCCCGGTTTATATGGGGCGTCTTATGTCAGACACCAAATCAAAATGCCCTTTTGCACATGAAGGCGGTTTTCCGCCTCGTCCCAAACCACCGATTGCGGCCCATCGATCACCGATGCGGTGACTTCCTCACCGCGATGGGCGGGAAGGCAGTGCATGAAAATGGCGGAGGGGTCGGCTTTCGCCATCAAGGCGTCGTCGACCCGATAGGGGCTCATCATTTTGCGCCGCTCCTCGCCGTCCTTCGCACCCATGGAAACCCAGGTATCGGTGACGACGCAATGAGCGCCCTCCACGGCTTGGCCGGCGTCTTCGCCGACGGTTACCGTGCCGCCCTGGGCCCGAGCCCAGGCCAACGCTTTTTCGTCGGGCCAGAATTTGCGCGGGCCGGCGATGTGCAGGGTGAATGCGAATCGGGCGCAAGCCTGAATCCACGAGGTCGCGACATTGTTGCCGTCCCCGATCCAGGCGACCGTCTTGCCGGCGATCGGCCCGCGCTTTTCTTCGAAGGTCAATATGTCGGCCATGATCTGACAAGGATGGGTGCGATCGGTCAGACCGTTGATCACGGGCACGGTCGCGTGTTCGACAAGGTCGAGCAGCTTCTGCGCGGAGTCGGTGCGGATCATGATCGCGTCTACATAGCGCGACAACACGCGAGCGGTATCCCCGATGGTTTCGCCCCGACCGAGCTGGGTTTCCGTATGGGTCAGAATAACCGCGTCTCCGCCCAGCTGATGCATCCCGACCTCAAACGACACGCGCGTTCGCGTCGATGGTTTTTCGAAAATCATCGCCAGGGTCTTGCCGGCAAGCGGTTTGGCGCTGCCCGGCTGTTTTAGCCCCGCCTTGAGTTCGACCGCGAGATTGAGAATCTCGCGCAAGGTCGCCGTATCCAGCCGATCGAGATCGAGAAAATGTTTGGGCCGATTAAGTGAAAGCTGATCCATCGCTGCCCCGCGTTACGCCGCAAACGCGGCGCACGCCCCTTCGATAATGGCGCAGGCTTCGCGGACTTCCGCCTCGCCGACGATGAGCGGCGGCAAGATGCGAATGACATTGCCGCCGGCAACCGCGGTGAGCAGACCTTTCTCGCGCAGCTTGGCTTGGAGCTCGGTATTCGGAACGGCACATTCGATACCGATCATGAGGCCGAGCCCCCGCACTTTCGCGATCACCTTCGGGAAGCGCGCCGCAATCTGCTGGAGGCGGGTTTGCAGCGCCTTGCCGGTCGTGACAACGCGATCGAGAAACCCGTCTTCCAGCATCACGTCGAGCACGGCGTTGGCCACGGCCATCGCCAGTGGATTGCCGCCGAAGGTCGAACCGTGAGCGCCCGGGGTCATGCCGACCGCAGCGCTTTTGCGCGCAAGACAAGCACCGACCGGGAATCCCCCGCCAAGCCCCTTGGCGAGCGCCATGATATCCGGCGTCATGCCCAGCCATTCATGGGCGAAGAGATGGCCGGTACGGCCCATGCCGGTCTGCACCTCGTCGAAACAGAGCAAAAGACCGAATTCATCGGCGGCAGCGCGTAACCCTTGGAAATATTGCTTGTCGGCGATGACGATACCGCCCTCGCCCTGCACCGGCTCGACCAGGATTCCGGCCGTGGTCGGACCGATGGCCGCCCGCAGCTCATTCAGATTGCCGAAGGCGACGTGGTCGAAGCCGTCGAGCAACGGATCGAAACCTTTGACGTGCTTCTCCTGGCCGCCCGCCGAAATGGTGGCCATGGTCCGGCCATGGAATCCATTGGTGCAGCAGATGATCCGGTAACGCTCCGGATGCCCGGTGTCGTCGTGGTATTTGCGGATCATCTTGATGCCGCATTCAACCGCTTCTGCGCCTGAATTGCAGAAGAAGGCGTAGTCGGCAAAGCTGTTCGCTACCAGCCGCTCGGCCAAGCGCTCCTGGCCTGGAATCCGGTAGAGATTGGAACAATGCCAAAGTTTGGCGCCTTGCTCGGCTAAGGCCGCGACCAATTTTGGGTGGCTGTGGCCCAGCGCGTTGACCGCGATGCCGGTCGCAAAGTCGAGATAGCGCCGCCCATCCGTCGCATAAAGATAGGCCCCCTCGCCCTTCTCGAAGGCAAGGTCGGCCTGTTTGTAAGTGGGAAGCAGGGCGGACACGGCGGATGCGCTTTCGGGCTGGCCAGGAATTCCGGAAAGCGCGGCAGTATCTGGGTTTGCGGGGGCCCTGTCAACGCGGGGAGGACCGTGTTTACGGATATGCCAGTTCCGGTTGCGGGCCGCTTATCGGGGTCCGCGGGGCCTCAGTCCTTGAGCTTATAGCCGCTGGCGAACATGCCCTGGCACAACGTCCACAGAAATACATTGAGCGCGAGCATGACACCGATTCCGGTGGCAAGCGACCCGTCGGCGTGGCCGATGAAGCCGTAACGGAAACCGTCGATCATGTAGAAGAACGGATTGCAATGGGCGATCGTGTTCCAGACCCCCGGCAGCCGATCGACCGAATAGAAGGTCCCCGACAGAAATGAAAGCGGCATCACGATGAAATTGGTGACCGCGGCGATATGGTCGAACTTGTCCGCCCAAATACCGCCGATCATGCCGATGAGCGACAAGGTAAGAGAGGCGCCGACCGCGTGAAAGAGAACGAAGCCCGGCGCGTAAATGTGGATGGGTACGAAGATCCACATGGCGGTCCCGGTGACGATCCCGACGAAGATGCCGCGGATGACCCCACCCGCCGCGTAACCGAAGGTGAGTTCCGCCGCCGAGAGTGGCGGCATCAAGACATCGACGATATTGCCCTGGACCTTGGCAATGACGATCGACGACGAAGTGTTGGCGAAGGCATTTTGCACCATCGCCATCATGATGAGCCCAGGCGCCAGGAATTGGTTGAACGGAACGCCGGCGACCAAGGTCACCGAACGGCCGAGCGCCAAGGAAAAAATGGCGAGAAACATGAGCGTGGTGACGACGGGGGCGGCGACGGTCTGCGTATAGACCTTGATGAAGCGCCGGACTTCTTTGAGAACGAGCGTATAAAGGCCGAGCCAATTGACGGCACCGACCGGCTGAAAATCCGGAGTCATCATCGACTTGTCTCCCCGACACCGGGAGGGGCGTCCAGCGTTTCTACGCTCGCATCGCCGCCGGGTTTGGCCAATCTCACCACGATCTGCTGCTGCGGGAACGGCATTTCGATGCCGAGCTCGTCAAAGCGGCGCTTGAGCCGGCGATTGAATTCGCGGCCGACCAGCCATTGCTTGCCGGGAAGGGTTTTGAGGCGGCCCTGAATGACCACGGCCGTCTGAGCGAACTTGTCGAGCCCGATCACTTCAAGCGGTTCGAGAATATAGGCCGATAGGGACTTGTCGGCCTGCATGGCCGCACCCACGTCCTTGATGGCCGCAATCACGCGATCGAGATCTTCCTTATAACCGATGCTGATATTGAAGAGGTAATAAGCGTAGCCCTTGGTCCGGTTCAAAACCGCCGTCACCGCGCTGAAGGGGATCGTGTGCACGGCACCTTCGTCGTCACGCAGTTTTATGCTGCGCATCGACATCAACTCGACGACACCCGAATGACCGCCAAGCTCGACCACGTCGCCGACAGCGACCGCCGCTTCGAGAAAGACGAACAGGCCATTAAAAATGTCCTGGACCAATTTCTGCGCCCCGAATCCGACGGCAAGGCCGATAATTCCCGCGCCCGCCAGCAGCGGCGCGATATTGATTCCAAGCTGCGCCAGAATGACCAGCGAAACGACGGCAATCAGAAGCAGGAACAATACCTTCCGGAACAGCGGCAGTAGCGTCTTCACCCGCGCGTAATGCTCGTAAGAATCGAAATCCGATTCGCTGCGGCCGAGATAACTTTCCATATAAATGGTGGCGCCCTCCCAGATCACAGCGGCGACCGCGAGCACGACCGCGATGCCGGCCAACATGCTAACGATATCGCGGCCAAGACCGCTGGTCAGCCAATTGAGGGACTGCATGCCCCAGACTTGCAGGAAACCGATCGCCGCCAATCCGTAGATCACGGTTTTTGCAACCCCGTTCAAAATCGGCAGGTATCGGTTTGCCCGGTCTTCAAGCGACGGAAAGCGGCGCTTCAAATCGTCGCCGACCGAGAATCCGCGACGGATGGCCCGGTCCACCAGCGCCGCCGCCACCCGCGCGCCGATCAGAATGGCGACGGTGAAAATGCTTGCCATGAGCACGAAATTGAAGCCGCCCGAAATCTGCAGCGCCCAGACGAAGAAAAGCGCAATCAAATACAGAATGGCGATGACGTGCCAGACATCGGCGAGAACCGCCCGGAAATTGTCGAGCGGGCTTGGTTTTACTCCAGGACCGGGTGCCGGGCGATGGCCGCGAATGGAATCGGAGATGACGCGCCGGTTTTGCAAAATCAGAATCACCAGCATCAGCGTCACGGCAAGAGCCAACATGTTGAGGATCGTGATATAGGCATGATGGTAAAGGCCCAACGAGCGCGCCGCTTCGGCGGCGAAATAGCCATAGACCGCAGTGCCGACAAGCCGCCGTATCCAGAGCTCGGCATAGTGGGCGGTTTCGTCTTCCACCGGAATGAGCCGCAGGCCCGGCGCATCCGGAGCGAGAATGGCTCGTGCAAGAACGAGGATGACGCGGACCAAGACCACGGCATTGATGACCGCGATGGCCACTGCCCTGGTTGTTTCGTCCGGATTGATAATGGGCAACACGCCGAACGCGACGGCGGCGAATATGACGATCGGGATAATATCGAGCCCGACATGCACGAGTCGCATGGCCCAACGCATGAAACTGCCGGAGGTGCCCTTCGCTTCCGTCGCCCGCCGCGGCCGAGTTCAGCAGAATACGCGTCGCGCGATGCATGATGAGCCCGACGCCGACGACAATCAGCAATTTGATGAGGACGGCGGCGATATTAGCCCGCGCTTCCGGATCGCTTGCTTGCTTGCCCAGCCATCGGAACAGTGACGGCACATTGACGACAGCCTCCGCAGCGCCGGTGATCTGATCGCTCGTATCCTTGATCCACTGCGAAAGCGCGTCGAAGAGATGCTCCCCGGTTCCCGCCTGGGGCTGCTCGGCGCGCGCGGCAATCATGGCGCGAAGGTCCGCCGCCAACTTGTCCCGTTCCTGCGGGTTATTGAGCGTATCGAGGAGGGTCTGAAGATCTTGGGTGGCAGGCTGGTCCGCGGCGCCAGGACCGGCCGCCGCAGCAGGCACTGCGGTTTGGATGGCGGCATTGGCCGCCCCATCAGATCCGGCGGTCCCAATAACCATGAGCACCGCGACGGCATACAACAGCCGCAGAGAGATGGTTTTCTTTCGATGCCCGATTGCTATCATGGGAGGCGAAGAGTACCGCCTCGGGTTCCAGAAGTCAGGAGGCTTTGCCCGGGGCCCCTGCAAAAAATAATGATTGGATCCCACAGACCATGCCCAAACCCGTCACGATCTATCACAACCCGCGCTGCAGCAAATCAAGGGCGACCCTTGAGCTCTTGGAGGCTCACGAGGAGGACCCGATCGTCATCAATTATCTCGAAACGCCGCCATCGGCCACGGAACTGCGGCGCATTCTCAAGCTATTGAAGATGAAGCCTCGCGACCTCATGCGCCGGCACGAGGAACCGTACGGGAAGCTCAAGCTGGACAATCCGAAACTTTCGGATGCTGCGCTCATCAAGGCCATGGTTGAAAATCCGATTCTGATCGAGCGGCCGATCGTCCTGGCAAACGGCAAGGCGGCGATCGGACGGCCGCCCGAATCCGTGCTCGAAATTCTGCAATGAGGTTGAGGCGCGCGGACGCGTCATCGCCTCGTATTATAGTCTAATGCGCATTCCCCGAGGAGTCCCGCATGGCCGATGATTGGGTCGGCAAAATCAAAGACAAGCTGATCGCGACCAAAGAGGCTTGGGCGCGCGAAGGCCGGCTGTTGACCGGAACCACCGGCGATCCGCGGCGCGAACGGCTGCCGCCCGGTCAGCGCCAAGTCAAGAATTGGCCGGTACTCGACCTCGGCGTCCAGCCCGATATTCCCCTCGACAAATGGCGGCTCACGATCGACGGATTGGTCGAAAATCCGGTTCGCTGGACGTGGCAGGATTTTCTGGGCCAGCCGGAGTTGCACGCGACTTCGGATATTCATTGCGTCACCGCGTGGTCACGCTATGACAATCAATGGACGGGCATTAGCGCCAAGCATGTTCTTCGTACCGTGCAGCCAAAGCCCGAAGCGAAATTCATCACCTTTCACAGCTTCGATACTTATACGACGAATGTGCCGCTCTCGGCCTTCGACAACGATGTCCTGCTTGCCCATGCTTGGGAAGGAAAACCGCTGACCCGCGATCATGGCGGCCCGCTCCGCGTCGTGATCCCGAAGCTCTACTTTTGGAAAAGCGCCAAATGGGTGAAGCGGATCGAATTTACCGCAGAAGATCGGCCCGGATTCTGGGAAGTCCGGGGCTATCACAATAACGGCGATCCGTGGCGCGAAGAGCGCTACAGCTGAACCTATCCCCGGACCGCGCCGATTCGCTTGCGGCGCTTGCCCGATCATCCGAAAGTAAGAAATGAGACGGTCCAGGAGAACGGCCTTGTCCGAAATGATGAACACCCGCGAGGTTGCGGATTATCTCCGCATCAAAGAGCGGAAGGTCTACGACCTCATCCGACTGCGCCGCATCCCGTGCAGCCGGGTCGCGGGCAAATGGCTGTTCCCCAAGGCGTTGGTGGATTTGTGGGTTCTTCAAAACACGCGCTCCGACCCCGCTATCGAGCCGCCCGGCCGCCCGGCATTGCTGTTCGTCGGCAGCCACGATCCATTGCTCGAATGGGCGATCCGCGAATCGGGATGCGAGATCCCCGTCTTGTCCGATGGCAGCCTGGATGGGCTGCGTCGTTTCGCCCAAGGCGAAACGGCTTTCTGCGGCCTTCACGTCTTCGATCCCGAAACCGAAACTTACAATGAAATCGCGGTCAAGGATGTCCTTCGTGATCTCGATACGGTTCTGATAGAATGGGCATGGCGCGATCAGGGTCTAATCGTCGCGAGCGGCAATCCACACGGGATATCCAAGCTCTCCGACCTCAAGACCCGAAAATTGCCGTTTATCGACCGGCAGGAAAGCGCGGGCAGCCACCTTCTTCTGATGCATCTTCTGGCGCAGCAGGATCTGTCACTCGCCGATCTCACCACGCCGTTCCCGCCGGCCCGCAACGAAACCGACATGGCATCTGCGGTCAGCGAGGGGAAGGCCGCCGCCGGATTCGGCATACGGGCCGCGGCCGAGCAATTCCGGCTGGGATTCATATCCTTGCATCGCGAGCGTTACGATCTGGCGGTTCGACGGCGCGAATTTTTCGAACCGAATTTTCAAAAGCTTTTATCCTTCGCCCGCAATGCCCGTTTTTCGGAAAAGGCGCGAAGTCTCGGCGGCTACGACACCGCTGGGCTGGGGCGCGTGATCTATAACGGCCCCTAAGCCGCTGGCGGCGGATTGCCCGTATAATCTTGGCCACATTCTAGGGCGGAATCGATCCGGCCCCAACAGCATGTCGGAAACTCAATGATACGATTGCGTGCATTACGCTTGCTGGTTTTGACGCTTGTGCTGGCGGCATTGATGGGGCCGGCTTGCGCCGACAGCGTTTCCGCGGCCGGCGCTTTAGACGCTTTATTGTCGCGAGCGGATCAAGATGGCGTCCTTACCAAATTCCATAACGTCGGGACGCTGCGTAAGTTCTATGCGTCGCGGAACGGTTCATTGGCATGGTGGCGGAACGGCGCGTGGAGCGACCAGGCTCGCCAAGCCGTTGCCGCGCTCAAATCCGCCGACAACCAGGGACTGAATCCTGACGACTATCTCCTCGAAGAAACGGAGGGTCTTCCGAATCGAGTGGACGCGGCAGCCGCGGTGCGAACCGACGTTCTGCTCTCGGCAGAAATGCTCCGCTACATCGTCGTTGTGCGATCGGGACGCGTTGTCCCGCGGGAGGTCGATTCGGATTACGCGGTCGTACGCGTGCCGCCCGATGCCGCCGCCATCCTTGCAAGCGGATTAGCCGCGAATGATTTTGAAGGATGGTTGTCCTCGCTGCCGCCGGCCGATCCGGCATACCGTCGTCTGATCGCGGCACTTCTCGCATACCGGAGGATCGCCGCGGCAGCGCCGTGGCCGGACCTGCCGGATGGACCGACACTGAAAGAGGGAGCGGCAGGGCCCGAGGTCGCGACGCTTCGCCAGCAGCTTCAACGCTTGGGCGATCTCGCGAGCGATGGCGGATCGAGCGCCGCCGAATTCGACGCCACCATCGGGGCGGCGGCTCGTCGATTCCAGCAGCGAAACGGCCTGAAGCCGGATGGCGCCGTCGGCGCACAGACGCGCGCTGCCCTCAATGTTCCGCCTGGCGAGCGGGCAGATCAAATTGCGGCCAATCTTGAACGGCTGCGGTGGTTCCCTTTCGCCCCATCCGGGCGTTTGATCATTATCAATATCGGCGCCTTCGAACTCCGGGCGTTTGCCGACGGTAAAATGGTCTTGAAGATGCCGGTCATTGCCGGCAAGGCGAACTGGCGTACGCCGGTGTTCCCCGATGAGGTCACGGCTCTGACTTTTCTCCCGAGCTGGACGGTGCCGCCAAAGATCGCGCGCCAGGAAATCCTGCCGAAGGTGAAGCGCAATCCCGACTATCTCGCCAAAGAGAACATGAAGGTCTATAGTGGCTGGGACGATAATGCTTGCGAAGTGAACCCGCGTGACGTCGATTGGAAATCCCAGCGTCCCGCTACGCTTCAACACAAATTCGTGCAGCAGCCCGGCCCATCGAATGCTTTGGGACTGCTTCGTTTCACCCTGCACAACGAATTCGGAATTTTTCTTCACGATACTCCAGCGAAAAAGCTCTTCAGCCAGGAAGTTCGTAGTTTCAGTCACGGCTGCATTCGCGTCGGCGACGCCGTAGCGCTGGCGGCTTTCGTCCTCGATGGCGATCCGGATTGGCCTCCTGCAGCCATCGAAGCGGCGGTGAACGGGAACGACACGAAAACCGTATTGCTGCAGAAACCCGTTCCCGTCGAAGTGACGTATCTCACGGCATGGGTCGATGATGATGGATCGGTACAATTCCGTCGCGATGTCTATAACCGCGACCGGCCGCTGTTCCTTGCCGTCTCGAAAGGCGACCAACGTTAAGTTTTTGACTTACCAAATCAATGAATCGTTATTATATTTCCCATACTCTCCATGCCGTCAATTACCCGAGTAAGGGGACGATTTGACGAGTAAAAACAAATATTTACTGACCCGCCGGCGACTTCTTCAGACGGGGGCCGCGGTGTCCGTGTCGCTGGCGATGGCGCCCCGCGCGGTATTTGCCGCGACCCCGGAACGCTCGCTGTCCTTATACAATCTGCATACTGGCGAGAGCCTGAATGCCACCTTTTGGGCGGACGGTGGTTACGTTCCCGCAGCACTCGCCGACATCAATCATGTGCTTCGCGATTTCCGCACCGACCAGGTGATGGCGATCGATCCCAAGCTTCTCGATCTTCTATTCGCATTGCGCGGCCGGATGGATACGAAAGATCCCTTCCATGTGATTTCCGGTTACCGGTCGCCGGCGACGAACGCCATGCTCCACGAACACAGCAGCGGCGTTGCCGCCAAAAGCTTCCATACGAAGGGCATGGCCATCGATATCAGTCTGCCGGACCGGGCGCTTTCCGATTTGCATCGCGTTGCGCTATCGATGGGGGCGGGCGGCGTCGGCTATTACCCGAGCTCGGATTTCGTCCACGTCGATACCGGGCCGGTTCGCCGCTGGGGCTAAGCTCCTAACGTCACCGGGTCCCATTCGCCCGACGCAAATTTTCTCGCCAGCGCTTGACCTGAACGAAGATACGCCGATACGGCATCGGTGCGATCGAATCGGCGGCGCGAGTCAGCCAGTTAAGTCTGGACGATGGACTGAGATTCCAATTCGGCACCGAAGGCGATTACGCCTTGGGCGTAAACTGATATGTCAATCCATGCATTCGTTTCATGATGAATTACATCTGGGTCCGCAACAATGCCTCGGCGATGGGCAACGCGGCAATTCTGCTGCCGGACAATACCTCCGCCGGTTACCACGATCCGAGCATCCTCGATCTCCGCGCCCAAGTGGATTGGTAAGTGGATTGGTAAGTGGATTGGTAAGTGGATTGGTAGGGGATCGGGAGAATTGTGGAACCACGGCGCGCAAACAGCACCTGCCGGATACCACTATAAAATTTCATTCGGAGGATGGCGCGCCCGGAGAGATTCGAACTCCCAACCCCCAAATCCGTAATCTGGTGCTCTATCCAGTTGAGCTACGGGCGCTCGCCGCCCCCAAGCATCCTGATATGCGGCTTCAAATAAGGCCGTTGCATGGGGCTTCGGGAGGGCCGAGACACTAGCCAATACACCTCGTATTGGCAAGGTGGCGAAGTTCTTGGAATTCCGTGGCTTGCGCCGGGGTGCGCGCGGTTGTGGGACGAATCCGGCTTGTCCCCCCTAATCGCTTTGGCTAGTATCCTCGATGGGCTTTAGGGGGGCTCCGTTTCGACCTTAATTTCATTCAAAAATAGGGGTTTGCCGCCATCGAACCGTAAGGTTTTGGAGCGGCGATACTAGGTGATCGTTTCGGATGGCTCATTGGAAAATTAAAGTGATTTTGATCGCCTCGGCGCTTGCGCTCGGGGGATGTTCGGTCTTCGAGGATTTGGGTGACCTGGTTTGGCCATCCGACGAAGATAATTCGAAGCAGCCGGAAGTAACTCAGGTTCCACCGCCGCAACCGGCGCCGCAGCAGGTGCCAGGACAAATGGCGCAGCAACCGCCGGGATATCCGCCGCCGCCGGGATATCAGCCCGGTGCGCCGCCGCCGGGATATCCGCCGCCGCCCAATCAGGCGGGCGCCTATCCACCGGCTCCGCCGCCGCCGCCAGCGCTCGGAACGACTAATTTCCAGCCTACGCCGCCCACGCCGGGCGCGCCGACCGGCACTTATGTCGGCGCGAAGGTGCAGCAGCTGCGCCAAGATCTCGTCAACATGCAGGCGGCGATTTCGGGGCATAACAACGAATTGCAGCAAGTGCGCAACACCACCGTGCAGCACTCGCAGGCTTATCACGGCATCGTCGCCGCCATCAGCGCGCGCCTTCAGGTCGGCACCACGCCGGGCAATCCCGTGCTGGTCCAGCAATGGAACGAGGCCCAGGCCGATCTCGATCGGCTGGACAGCGACATCGCCGGCATGAACAGCCTTGAGACAAAGGTAACCGCCGATTCGGCGATGTCGTCCTTCCTCCTGGAAAGCGTGAAGGCGGCTTACGGATTGTCGGGTGCCGTGGACGAGGATCACCGGCAGCTTGCCATTCTCGAAGACGAAACCAATCGCACCGTGGTGCTGATCGACCGGCTCCTCAACGAGTTGAATCAGGATGTTCGCCGCCAGAGCGATTACATTTCCCGCGAGCGCGGCAACCTCTCGAACTCTGTCCCTGGCCATCAGCAATGGCGAGCTTTACGGGCAGAGCCTGGCCAATCGCGCTTACCGGTCTGCCACACCGGCCGGCCCGGGCATGCCGGGTTATGCGTCGGCCGCAGGCGGCAGACCGCTCGTCGTCATCCGCTTCGATCGGCCCAGGGTCCAATACAAGGAGGCGCTTTATGGCGCTGTAAGCAAAGCCTTGGAGCGCCGTCCCGACGCCAGCTTCGAATTGGTCGCCGTGAGCGCGCAAAAAGGCTCGCCGGCCGAGGCCGCGATCAACGCCACCGCCGCGAAGAAGAACGCCGAAGACGTCATGCGATCCCTGAACAGCATGGGATTGCCGCCCGGCCGGGTGACGATGTCGTCGGCGACCAGCAACACCGCTTCGAGCAATGAGGTTCACCTCTACGTGCGATAGCCGCTCGAGCGATCGGGAACAGGATGCCGGCGCCCCATCGGGCGCCGGTCTGGTTTTGGGGTGTCGGCGAATTACTTCCGAACCTAGGCGGGCCTATACGCGCCAAAATGTGATTGTCAGCCCACCGGCGATAATCAAGGCGCCGCCCACCAGAATCGGAATGGTCGGAGGCAAGCCGAATCCAAGCCAATTGATCGTCTGCGCGACGAGAAAAAACAACGTCACATAGACTCCGAGCAACCGCCCAAAATCCCAAGGCGGCATATTGACCGTAATTCCGTAGGCGAACAGTACCGCGCCGCCGAGGAGCAGGAATCCGCCGCGCATCATCAGAGATTGGCCGTGCAATCCGTGACGGACCAACGCGTCGCCGCCCGCTTCAAGAACGGCGGCCAGCAGTAAAACAAGAAGCGAAAGCGGGTTCGTCATCGGTTTGCTTCACCCATCGGCGACACAGGCAGAGAATGCGTTGAGCTCGCATTGTGGCGATTTACTCTATCGGAACTCTTATCGATAGTGAATCCTCCGCAGCAAGCCTTATTGAGGTCGGTTTGCATGACGAAACCCAACACGATCCCCGTAACCTGGAACGAATTGCACCGGCAAGCCCGCGCCCTTGCCGGGCGGATCCGCAACCGCGGGGTTTGGACGCGCGTCATCGGAATAGCGAGAGGCGGGCTCGTCCCCGCCGCTATCCTTGCGAAGGAACTCGATATCCGCGTCGTCGAATCAATCAGCGTCGCGTCATACGAAGGACGGGTTCGCGGCGAGGTGAAAATTCTCAAGAGACCGGACGGCGGCGATGGCGCCGATACGATCGTGGTCGATGACGTCGCCGACAGCGGAGAGACGATCCGCGTCGTTCGCACTCTCCTGCCCCGCGCGTTCTATGTGGCGGTGTATGCGACGCCCGCGGGGAAACCGGTCGTCGACGCCTTCGCGGTTGAGATCGATCAGGAAAGCTGGCTCGAATTTCCCTGGGAGGCGGCGCCGTAGCCCTCGCGGCTATGGCGTCTCGATTGCAACGGTGTCGATGAGACGGGTGCGGCCGAGCCATACCGCGGCCAGGAGTCGCGCCGGACGGGTGAGCTTGGCGACCGGCTCCAGCGATTGCGCATCCCGGACTTCGAGATAGTCGATTTTCGCGAATCCAGCCACCCGCAAATCGGCGATAGCCCGCTCGACCGTGGCCTTAACCGCCTGGCCGCCGCGGATGTCCTCCGCCGTCAATTTCAGGATTCGATAAAGGCTCGGCGCAATCTTCCGCTCGTCAGGCGATAAATAAAGATTGCGCGAGGATAGCGCTAGGCCGTCGCCTTCGCGCAAGGTGGGAACCGATTCGATCCGTACCGGAATGTTCAGGTCGCGGACGAGGCGCTTGATGATCTGCAATTGCTGGTAATCCTTTTCGCCGAAGAACGCGGCGTCGGGAAGAACCTGCAGCAGCAATTTGGTGACGACCGTCGCCACGCCTTCGAAATGCACCGGGCGGAAATCGCCGCACAATCCCTGGCTCAGATCCTTGACCCGGACCGAGGTCGAAAAGCCTTCCCCGTACATTTCCGAGGCGTCGGGCATATAGAGGACATCGACGCCCGCATCGCTAAGCTTTCGCGCATCGCCCGCTTCGTCGCGGGGATAGGTCGCGAAATCCTCGTTCGGACCGAATTGCGTGGGGTTGACGAAAATACTGACGATAACGCTCTGGCATCGCGCGCGGGCCGCTTGAACGAGAGCCAGATGCCCGGCATGCAAGGCGCCCATCGTCGGAACGAATCCGATGCTCGCGGATTGCGCACGCGATGCGGCAACGAAGCCACGGATTTCCGATACGCGTCGGAGCGTTTCCATCGCAAGCGGGATTGAGGCCGGCCGCTATGGTTCGTTTCCGCCGGCGCGGCGGCTTGCTGATTTGCGCAACGGTGCCGGCGCCTCGCGCCCCGAACCGTAGCAATGACCCGGCTCGGGGAATTTGCCCTCGCGCACGTCGCGGGCAAAGGATTCTGCCGCTGCGGCAATCTCGCGGCCGGTGTCGGCATAGCGTTTCACGAAGCGTGGAGCCACGCCTTGGGTAAAGCCGATCATGTCCTCAGTGACGAGAACTTGGCCGTCGCAAGCCGGCGACGCGCCGATGCCGATGGTCGGGATGGCGACGTCCTGAGTAATGCGCCGCGCCACCGATTCGATCGTGCCTTCGATCACCAGGGCGAAGGCGCCGGCGTCGGCGATGGCGCGCGCATCTGCGAGAACCCGCGTCGCCTCTTTTTCACTCTTGCCGCGGGCGCGATAGCCGCCGGTCTTCATAACCGACTGCGGCTGCAATCCGACATGGGCCAAAACCGGAATCCCGCGAGCCGCCAAGAACGCCACGGTCTCCGCCATTTCCATGCCACCTTCGAGCTTCACCGCGGAACAGCCGGTCTCGGCCATCACCCGCGCGGCGGCTTTGAACGCGGCGCGCGGCGATTGCTGATAGGTCGCGAAGGGAAGATCAACGACGACGCAGGCGTGCTCGGAGCCGCGGACCACGGCGCTACCATGCAGAATCATCATGTCGAGCGTCACCGGAAGCGTGGTCTCGAACCCGTAGAGCACCATGCCCAGCGAATCGCCGACGATGAAAAGATCGACGAAGGGATCGAGGATCTTTGCCATCGCCGCGTTATAGGCGGTGAGGCACACGATTTTGTCGCCACCTTTGCGGGCGGCGATTTCAGGAACAGAAATACGGCGGATATGGCCGATCGTGCTCAACGGCTTATCTCCTGACCGGGAAAGGCACCGCCCCGATACGGCAGATTGTGTACTGCAAAATGCCCGGCCAAAGAAAGCCGGTACCCGTTACATAAGGCCGAAGCTTGGGTCCGCAAGCCCGAATAATTCGTTAATCATCCTTGCTCCGACCATGACGGCCCATATGAAGCGGCCACAATCTCTTCATGATCACATCGGTGAAGGAGGCCGACCAACCGATCAGGACCAGGCCGTTCAGAGCCTCAACCCCGGTCAACAGCCGCGCTTGGCCCAACGGGAAGACGTCGCCGAGGCCGAGCGAGGCATCGGTGATCGCGGAAAAATACACATAGTCGCGCCAGTCCGCCATCACCCCGCCGCCGAAGCTGGCAAACTGAAATAGGTCGACGAAGACGTAAAACGCAATCGCCTAAAGCCGGACTTCGATGGTGTGCGCGAGGAATGCCGCAAAGAGATGAAGACGACCCTGAGGCGCACCGGGAAAGGGAGCGACGGCAGCAGCGCCCAGGCAAGTCGCAGGATCTCGTAGGGGACGAGCAGTGTCAGACCGACCAGGATGGTCGAGGCGACGATACCGGCAAGCATGCCCACCCTCCTCGCAACAACGCCCTGGCACCACGGCAATCGCGGGCGAGGCGTTCTGTCCTAGACAATTACGAACGAACCCCACCGCTCAAGCCGCGGATTCAGTCACGAATGGGCGGCCGCTCGATTGACGACGACAATAGCCGAACCCGATTTGGCGACCGGCAGCGACAATCGAAACACCGTGCCGTTCTCCGACGTCTCGACCAGAATGATGTCGCCGCCATGGGCCTGCATGATTTCCCGCGCGATCACTAAGCCGAGACCCGTACCGCCCGGCTTGGTCGAACCGATAAAGGGCTGGAACAAATGATCGCGCGCCTTGGCCGGCAATCCCGGCCCGTTATCGGAAATCGTGATATCGATGAAGCCGTCGCGATCCATCGCCGTCACGCGCACGATGCTGGCACCGGCCTGAATGGCATTGCGGGCGAGATTGGCAAGCACGCGGAATAACTGATCGCGGTCGGCCGCGATCTCGGTATCCGCCGTAAAATCGGTTTCGAATCGGATTTCGGTGCCGTTGGCCAGGGACTGATCCGCCGCAACCTCGTCGATGAGTCCGCGAAGCGGAAAAACGCTCCGCCGCGGCGCTGGCGGCGCGTCGTGAGCGTAATCGAGCGTCTGGCGGCATAAATCGATGGCTCGGTCGATTGACCGCACGAGGCGCGGCGCCATCTTAGCAACCTCCGGATCGTTGACCGCCGCAAGCCGATCCGAAACCACGCTCGCGGTCTGAAGAATATTGCGAAGGTCGTGACTGATCTTGGCGACCGCGGTGCCAATCGCCGCTAAACGCCCCCGTTGCGCCAGCGCCGTTCGCAAGTCCCGTTGCATGATCGAGAGCTCTCGCTCCGCCATACCGATCTCATCGCGCCGGCCGCTTGGCACAATCATCTGTGCGGGATTTTCGGGGTCAGCCCGGAAACCGACCATGTTCTCGGTCAAGCGCCGGATCGGGCGCACCATCATCCATTGCAGACTGATGAAGACCAGCGTCGCCGTTGCTAACGCGATCATGATCGAGAGTCCCAAAATCCGCGCCGAGTAATTGTACATGGCGAGACGCAGCGGCGTTTCATCCAGCACGACCTCGACCACCGCGCGCCCCTCCTGCAGCGAGTAGCCGATGACGCGCAACACGCGATTGTGACGTTGCTTCAGCGTGTCGAACGCATCCGCGACCAGATCGAAAGCGTTGTCGTCGTCGAGACTCACGACCATATCCGCGTGCGGCGGCATTTTGCGGTAGATCGCGCGCTTTGCCATTCCCGCTCCGCTGAGCATGATGCCGTAGGCGTCCACTTGATCGAGCAGCTTCATCGCCAACTCGTCAGTGACTTGGTCGCTGGGCGCCGCCTCAACCGCAATCGTGGCGAGATGCGCATCGGCGAGCCGTTCCTGGAGATATTGCTGGCGAAACCGCGCGATCGACGGCACATAGATCGCAACTTCGCTCAGCATCACGAAGAAAATCGTGAATACGAGAAGCCGGGCTGAAAGCCCGAGCGCCCGCTTCGGAAGAGGGCCATTTTTCGCCGCCATAATGCAAATTATAGCACCGCCGGTGGTTAAATCCCGCCGTAAGGACTATTCCGGGGGAGCAAGACGGACCGGTCCATATTGAGGGGTGGCGAGGTTAACCGAATTTGGCGAGGAAGCGGACGAGACGGCGCAGCCGCGGTCCGAACAGAGCCGCCGTATAGTAGCTGCCCGCCGCCCGTCTGTTGACCTCTCCCAGGGTCGGGTACGGGGCGATCATGCGGGCGACGGCGCTCAATTTCAGCCCTTGCTGGATTGCCAAGCCCCAAAGCTGGATGAGCTCCCCCGCCCTGGCCCCCAAGATCGAGGCCCCCAGCACGCGGCCGCGCGGGGTCGCGATGACCTTGACCAGACCGTCGGTCAGGCGCTCCGCCTGGGCCCGGTCGTTTTCGTGGAACGACCACCGGGCAATTCGAATTTCGGGATGTCGAGCCCTCGCTTCGGATTCGGAAAGGCCGATCTGGGCTAGCTCCGGCTCCGTAAAGGTGACCCAGGGCACCGCCCGGTAATCCACCTTGGAGGGGAGGCGCAGCAACGCATTGCGAATGACGATTCCGGCGTGATAGCCGGCCATGTGGGTAAATTGGTAAGGGCCTGCCACATCGCCGACGGCAAAGACCCGCTTGTTGGTGGTGCGCAGCCGGGCATCGACCGAAATCCCCTGCGGCGAATATTCGATCCCGGCGGCGTCCAGGCCCAACCCGTGGACGGTGGGCTTCCGTCCTGCCGCCACCATGAGATCGCTGGCTTCGACGGTCTCAATCTGGCCATCGACGCGCAGGCGCGCGGCAATCCCGAAGCCGGAGCTCTCCACATTTTCGATCACGGCATTCTCGACGATGCGAATGCCGTCTTTGATCAGAAGATCACGGAGGATTGCCGTCAATTCCGGATCGTCCTTGGGCAGGATCGTCATCCGCTCGAGAACGGTCACGTCCGCGCCCAATTGGCGATGGGCCTGGGCCATCTCCAATCCGATCGGGCCGCCACCGACAATCAGAAGATGGCGCGGCAAACTCTCGCGATCGAAAATCGTCTCATTGGTTTCAAAGGGAATCCGATCGAGCCCGGGAACATTCGGAATTGCCGGCGACGATCCGGTCGCAATGACGAAACGCCGGGCGGTGATGCGAAATTCGCCCGCTTCCACTTCCGACGGACCGACGAATTTAGCCGGCGCGCGAATGACGGTGGCACCCAAGCCCTCGAAACGCTCCTCGGAATCGTTGGGTGCGATCGCGGCGATAACGCCGCGGATATGTTCGTAAACCCGCGGCCCGTCGACCCAAATGGAACCGCATTCGACGCCGAATTGCTTGGCCTTGCGCGCCGAGGCTGCCGCATGCGCCGCGGCGAGAAGGGATTTCGAGGGAACGCAGCCGTAGTTGAGGCAATCGCCGCCCATCTTCGCTTTTTCGATGAGGACGGTGGACGCGCCCATCTGTGTTGCCGCCGCGGCAACGCTCAAGCCTCCGGAGCCCGCGCCGACAACGCAGATATCGACCGCAATATGCCGCATTGACGGACCCCCTGTTCCCGAACCGGATGCGCTATGCGCGTTCGCGGCGGGCCTTGTACTTCCGATAAAAAACGGGCACCAGCGACAGCAGGCCCAGCGCCAAAAGCGGTCCGAACACGGACGGTTTAAAGATGACGTGAAGATCCGGCATCTGACCCGCATCCACCAGCGCGCCAAGCCCGTTTCCGACGCTGCTGTAAACGGCGGTGCCCGGCAAGATGCCGATCGCCGTCGTCGCGATATAGACCGCAAACGGCACGCCCAGAAGCGCCGGCACGAGATTGACCAGCCAGAAAGGATACAGCGGAATCAGGCGGAGATGCAGCATGTAGCTTACCGCATTGTCGCGGAATCCCGCTTCCATCTTGCGCAGGAAGGGCGCGGCCCTGGCGCATAAGATTTCGCCGAGCGCCGTGCGCGCGGCCAGGAAAACCGCAGCAGCGCCGATCGTAGCCCCCAACGCCGAATAAACCGTGCCCAGAGCGGTGCCGAACAGAAAGCCTCCGGCAAGCGTCATCACCGCCCCGCCCGGCACCGAGGTTGCAACCACCACCGCATAGAGGGCGATGAAAACCAGCGGCGCAAGAGCCCCCGATTTCGTCACCCAGTCGAGCAGCATCATGCGGTTCTCGGCCAAAGCCGAAAGCGAAAGATACCGGTCGAGGCGCAGTGCAAAGAAGGCGATGAGGCCGGCGATGAGGACTGCAAGCGGCAGGAATTGCCGCAACGGCGACAAGGGTGGCTTTTTCGTCGTCTCGTTCATGGATACGGGGCTATTCAGGACCAATCCCTTTCAAAGCCCCCTCCCCGGACAGAGGCCGCCGCCACGGGGAGGGGGGCGGCAAGCTTGGGCGGCAAAGCAAGCCATGACGCGCCATTGCTATGTAGCATGGGGGTCCAAAGCCCCCTATTCACCTTTCTTCACCTTCGAGTGAGATTTACCGCCGGCTGCAGGGCTCCGGGAGCCGGCTTAGGTCACGCGGCGAATCCCGCGGAAAACCGCGGAAAAGTGCCCAAAATCGGGGGCCGACGGCTGACTTCGGTCATTGACTTGGAAAGAGCAAACCCGTATACACGCGGCCTCTCCTTTTGGTTCCAGGCAACGGAGTTCTATTCGTGAAACGCACCTACCAACCGAGCAAACTGGTTCGCAAGCGCCGGCACGGTTTTCGCGCGCGGATGGCGGACGTAGGCGGTCGGCGGGTGCTTTCAAGCCGCCGCGCCAAGGGCCGCAAGCGCCTTTCGGCTTAGCCGGAGCGCTTGCATGGGACTCGGGCGCCTGAAGTTGCGCGCCGACTTCCTGCGAGTAGCCGCGGCGTCGCAGAAATGCGTCAGACCTGGCCTCATCCTCCAAACTGCAAAGCGTCCGGACGGCATGAATAATCCGCGTGTCGGCTTCACCGCTACTCGCAAGATCGGCTCCGCGGTCGCCCGTAACCGGGCGCGCCGTAGACTGCGTGCCGCCGTCCACGAGGTGTTGGAGCGCTCCGCCCTTCCCGGCCATGACTATGTCTTGATCGCCCGGCGCGAAACCCTGGACCGGCCCTATGCCGATCTCTTGAACGATTTGACGGAAGCGTTGCGCAAATTGGGGCCGGCGCGAGAGCGGGGCCGGCAGGAACGCGAGCGCGCATCATGAGTTGAAAACCCACACTCCCGCTCGGCCTGATTTTTCGCGGTCTCATTCGATTCTATCAATTGACGATTTCGCCGTTCCTGCTGTCGAGCTGCCGCTTCGAGCCAAGTTGCTCGGAATATGCGCGCCAGGCGATCGAGCGTCACGGAGCGACGACCGGCATCAAGCTGACGATATCGCGCCTGCTGCGGTGCCATCCCTGGGGCGCTGCCGGATACGATCCGGTGCCCGAGGCTCAATCCACCCATTTGCCATCGTGCCGCCATGGATAATCGGCAAAATCTCATCGTCGCCGTTATTCTTTCCGCCGCCATCTTGTTCGGCTGGGAATTCTTCGTCGAAATGCCGCGCATGCAGCATCAACGCGAATTGGCGGTACAGCAGCAAGCAGCCGTTGCGCCGCCGTCGACTCCGGCCGCGGCTCCGTCGCCGACGGCAGTGGCCGCCAAGCCGCTGAGCCGAGACGAGGCTCTCGCCAAAAGTCCGCGGATTAAAATCCAGTCGTCGCGCATCACCGGGTCGATCGCGCTAATCGGCGGGCGGATCGACGACGTCGATCTCGTCAATTATCGCGACACCATCGATCCCGACAGCCCGGAAGTGCAGTTGCTGACTCCAAGCGGCACGGAAAACGCCGATTTCGCCGATTTCGGCTGGGTCACCAAATCCGATGAGAAAATTGCCGTGCCGGGGCCGGATACCCTGTGGAAAGCCGATCACGACACCCTGACGCCGGATCAGCCCGTGACCTTGTCCTGGGACAACGGCCAAGGCCTCGTCTTCTCGCGCACGATCGCGCTCGACCAGAACTTCATGTTCACGGTAACGCAAGGCGTCGAAAATCACGGCGCCAACCCGGTAACGCTTTCGCCCTATGCGCGCGTCCTACGGACCGGTACACCGAAGACTTCTCGGCTATTCGATCCTCTATGAAGGGCCGATTGGGTATCTGGACGGCAACCTTTACAGCAATCCATGGTTCGCCGGCGACCGCCATGTCGGTTACAAGGACCTCCAGGAGAAACAGCAAGTCGAGTTGGAAACAAGCGGCGGCTGGCTCGGCTTCACCGACAAATATTGGCTTGCCGCGGTTGTGCCCGACCCGTCGGTCAGGGCGCACGCGCGTTTCAAATATTGGAGCGATGCGGGCGTCGATAGCTACCAAACCGATTTCTTGGCCGATGCCCAATCCATTGCGTCGGGCGACAAAGGCGAATATGTGAGCCGGCTCTTCTCCGGTGCCAAGGAAGTGCGATTGCTCGATCATTACGGCAGCGCCGAAAAAATCGACCGCTTGGACCTCGCGGTGGATTTCGGGCTGTTCTATTTTTTGACCAAACCGTTTTTCTATATTCTGAATTATCTCCACGACTGGCTCGGCAATTTCGGCCTCGCCATTATGGCGCTGACCGTCGTCATCAAGCTCCTGTTCCTGCCGCTGGCCAATCGCTCCTATCGGGCGATGGGAAAAATGCGGGCGCTGCAGCCCGAGATGCTGAAACTGCGCGAGCGCTTCGCGGACGATCGCCAGCGTCTCAATCAAGAGATGATGGAGCTGTATAAGCGCGAGAAAGTGAATCCCGCGGCCGGCTGTTTGCCGATCTTCATTCAGATCCCGGTGTTCTTCTCGCTGTACAAGGTGCTGTTCGTCACCATCGAAATGCGCCATGCGCCATTTTACGGCTGGGTCAAAGATCTCTCGGCCCCCGACCCCACCGATGTTTGGAATTTTTTTGGATTGATCCCTTGGGATCCTGCGCATTTTCACGTGACGCTTTTGAATCACGAGTTTTCCTTGCCGGCGCTTCTCCTGATCGGCGCTTGGCCCATGATCATGGGCGTCACCATGTTCTTGCAGCAGCGCATGAACCCCCCGCCGCCCGATCCGGTCCAGGCGCGGATTTTCATGTTCCTGCCCCTCGTGTTCACATTTATGCTCGCCCGATTTCCGGCGGGGCTGGTGATTTATTGGGCGTGGAACAACATCCTCTCGGTCGCCCAGCAATGGTTCATCATGCGCCAAGCCGGGAAGCACAAGGGCTGAGATCCGGCATGGCGGCCGGTTCGGACGCCGATGACTCCCAGCGCCTCGAACGCGGCCGGCGTCTCTTCGCGCAAGAATGCCGGTTCGTGACCGGCGCCGCCGATATCGACGGAATCCCCGCCAGCAGCTTGCCGGAAATCGCCTTTGCCGGGCGATCCAACGTCGGCAAATCCTCGCTCATCAATGCGCTGACCGGACGCAACGCGTTGACTCGCGTCTCGCGCACCCCTGGCCGCACCCGGCAGCTCAACTTCTTCGTTTTGGGCAATGATCTTATGCTCACCGATCTGCCGGGCTACGGCTATGCCGAGGCCGACCGGCGCGAAATCGCCGCCTGGAACCGCCTGCTCAAAGCTTATCTGGAGGGACGCGCCGTTTTGCGCCGGGTCTGCCTCTTGATCGATGCGCGCCATGGTTTCAACGCGCGAGACTGCGAATTCGTCAAACGGCTGGACAAAGCCGCCGTATCCTATCAAGTCGTGCTCACCAAAGCGGACAAAGTGGCCGACGCGGCGCTTGCGGAATTGCGGTGCCGCCTGGGCAAGGAATTACAGACCCACGCCGCGGCCTATCCGAAAATCGCGGCTACCAGCGCTTATCAGGGTCTCGGCATCGCCGAACTCCGCGCCGATCTCGCCGCCATCGCCTTTCAGGACCGCTGAGCGGGAGGTGGCTCCTCGAAGCCAATTCCGCTAAAGTTCCGCGCCATGACGCCGAAAAACGACAGCGACCGGGAAATTTATCTCGCCAAGGCCAAGACCTTGTCCGAGGCGCTGCCCTATATGCGGCGCTATTCTGGCTGCGACTTTGTCATCAAATACGGTGGCCACGCGATGGGCGACGACACGCTGTCGCGTGAATTTGCGCGTGACGTCGTGCTGCTGCAGCAGGTGGGCATTCATCCCATCGTCGTGCACGGCGGCGGTCCGCAGATCGGCGCCATGCTCGAACGTCTCAAGATCAAGAGTTCCTTCGTCGACGGCTTGCGCGTTACCGACAAGGCGACGGTCGCAATTGTCGAGATGGTGCTATCGGGCTCGATCAATAAAGACATCGTGCGCGCGATTTTCGAAGCCGGCGGAAGCGCCATCGGGTTGTCGGGCAAGGACGGCGGGATGATTGAAGCGCGGAAACTGACGCGATCCGTTCGCGACGAAGACTTGAATATCGAGAAGGTGTTGGATCTTGGGTTCGTCGGCGAACCGGTGCTGGTGCGCCGCCATATGCTGAACCTGCTCGAACAGGCCGGGATCATTCCGGTCATTGCGCCGCTCGGCGTCGGGACCGACGGCGAGACCTACAATATCAACGCCGATACCGCGGCCGGCGCGGTTGCCGCGGCACTCGAAGCGACGCGCCTCCTGCTGCTGACCGATGTCGTCGGCGTCCTCGATAAGGACAAACGGCTGATTTGGGAACTCTCGGCGAAAAAGGCGCGGGCTCTCATCACCGACGGCACGATTTCGGGGGGCATGATCCCGAAGGTCGAGACCTGCATTGAAGCGGTTCAATCGGGCGTTGGCGGCGCCGTCATCATCGACGGGCGGGTACCTCACGCCCTATTGCTGGAAATTTTCACCGAGCACGGCGTCGGAACGCTCATTCACTCGGGCCGCTGAAATTGAACGTCCGCCTGGGACGAATTAAGTGCTCCCGGGACTCGGCGGCACCATCGAGCCGAAGAAGTCGAGCTGCCACTCCATCTCTTCCTGCGTCAGCGGATACTGATCCACGTTCACCGGATTGATGGCCGACTGGGGCGCAATGTGGGCGACGCGGATTTGAAGCTGGGTGGCAAAGCGCATACCGAGCCCCGCTTTCCAGCAGACCGCGGTGATGCCGCGGGCACTTTTCGATTCGGCGACCTTCTCGATTAGCGGCAAGGGAAGATTTCGAGAGCACGGCAAGCGCGGCACCGACAAAGCGCCGATCGCCCGATGCCAGTGCGTCGGCGATCGTTTTTTCGATCAGATTTCCTTCCGCCTTGAGACGTTGGGCGCGCGCCAAGGGCGGTTCTTCCGATGCCGCTTCTTTCCCTTCCTCCGCCTCGCGATCCAGCCGGTTCGACAACTCTTTCCTCACCGCCGCAACGGTCGCGGGCGCGAGATCGCCGCGGGCCTCCAATTCGTCGACCAACGAATGCGCGACAAACCGCGCAATCTTCGTGATGGCCCGCTGAGACAACTTCGGCCGGCGCACCAACGGCGCGTGCCAGGCCTCAATCTCCGGCGCGTGGTCGATGATGCGGTCCAAAGTCTCTTCGCGAATTTGCGCGCTCGGATTGGCGAGTAAGGCACCGATCGCGTCGACATCGCCGGAACCGGCGATCGCGTCGCTGACTCGCTCGCCCACGCTCCGCCGTTGTGAAATTGCCGTCAGCAAGCCGCCGGCGGTGCAGGACCGGATGATTTCGATCAAATCCTCGTCGGTCAGAACCGGCGATGACCGCAGCACCGGACCTGCCACCGAGACATCGGTGTCGCGGGCCAATCTGCCGATGATCTCGAACGGGGCGTCGGCCAAATCCTTCAAGGTCTCGACCAGGATCCGGCGCACCCGCGGGATTTGATCGCGAGCGAGGATCTCGAGGATCTCATAGGTCATCCGCCGAACGCTTTCCTGCTCATTGGCGGAGAGGCCGGGTGCCAGACGCGCAATCTTGCCCGCCAAGTCCGTGCGCACAACGTCGTCATCATCGCGGGCGAGAATGAGGTCGGCGTGGCGTGGCGTATTGGCGTTCGCCGCGATCCTGCGGCGAACTTCGGGCGAAGGATTTTCGGCGAGGTAATAAAGAATTTCCGGGCGGACGTCATCCCGCGCCGCCAGCTTCGTCCGCGCCTTGATGTCGCCGTGATGAGCCAGACGCTTTTCTTCATCGTAGCCGAGCGGTTCGGGCCGAAGCTTCAATGTGCCGGCGATGCGCTTTAGAACGTCCTTCACCCCGCCGCTCCCGCCGCTATGGGTTGATAATCGGGCGCCATTTCGAAGCCGCCCTTGCCGGTTTTCTTCACCGCGTACATCGCCTCATCCGCACGCGCCATCAACTGTTCCAGACGCTCGCCCACGCCCGGCCGGAACACCGCAGCGCCGATTGAAAAGCCGAGCGGATGCCCGGCATCGGCCGAATGTTTGGTCAGCGTGCGGCCGGCTTCGAGCAGCGACCGGGCCTTTACGCCCGCTGCCTCGGTTTGCACGTCGGCGACCCAAAGTGCAAATTCATCGCCGCCGATACGGGCGACAACGTCGGTTTCTCGGCTATTCGCGCGCAGCAACTCGGCCAAGGCAATCAATGCCCGATCCCCGCGCTGATGGCCGAGATTGTCGTTGATGAATTTGAAATTATCGAGATCGATATAGAAGAGCGAGCTCGGGCGCAGACTCCGCTCGGCTTCGGCCATGCGGCGCTGCACTTCCTCGATGAAGACACGGCGATTGAACAAGCCGGTCAGCGCATCGGTGCGGCCCAATCGTTCCAGTGCCTCGTGATTGGCGAGTTGTTCGATTGCAATGCCGATCTGATTGGCGGTTTCATTCAACAAGCCGAGATCGTCGGCATCGAAGTCGCGGCCGCCGGCTTGGCGCCATAGAGAAATCGCGCCGTTGACCGCACGCCGGTAGCGGGTGGCCATGGCGAGCGCCAAATGTCCGCCGGCCTCCACGCGGCAGCGTTCGGTGGCAGGTCCAAGGGCCGAAAGCGGCGCCTCGGGCATCGCCGGGACGGTTCCGAATTCGGCGGTGACCGCGAATCCCTCGCCGTCGCACGCCCGGTAAATTCGGCAGCCTGACGCGCCAATTCCCTTGGCGATCGCCGCGGCGGCGGCATCCATCATCCGTTGCGGCACGATTTCGTCGCGAATCTGACGAACAATATGGGCCAGCAATTGCTCCCTTGCCCGAGCGCGGGCAAGGGCCGCGTCACGCTCGCGCATTTCGGTGACGTCGCGGGCAACGCCTCGGACACCGCGCCATGCACCATGTTCGTCGGTTACCGGCACGCAGGAAACGAGCAGGCAAGCGAGATTGCCATCGGCGCGGCGAACCCACACCGTAACGTCTTCCCGCCGATCCCGGCTGGAAAAGGGCAATGTGTCATCGTCCACAGGATGCACGACGAACAATATGCGCGGATCCTGGCCGACCAACTCGTCGGCGCGGTAACCGAGAGCGCCGCGCGGCGACACGAAGGCAAGCTTGCCGTCCGCGCCGGTTTCCCACGCGAAGTCGCTCGAAATTTCGACGAGGTCCTTGTACCGCTGCCGGGATTCGGTGAGAACCGTGCGCAAATTTCGCAGCAACGTCATGTCTTGTCCGAGCAACAAAGCGGAGTCGGCATGCTTGCCGTCTTTGAAGCCGGTGTCGATGACCGGAACAATGGTCACCGCGATCGAGGCTTTCGATTCGGGAACGAGGAAGCTCGCCGCCATCACCGTTCCCGCGGTCAACGATTCACGCAGCGCCACGGTCAATTTGGATTCGGCGCTGCAGGCAATTTCCGCGAGCATCGGCCCCGCCTTATCGTTGGCGGCAAGCACGCTGCCTTCGCCGTTGATATAGGCGGCTGGGCCGGGATACCGCGCGAAGGGCCCTCCGTCTTCGAACAATTTTGCGGTTGCCTCCGTACGGCTTTGCTCGAAGCGATGGAAGACGGCGCGCAGCAATCGGGCAATCATCGCATTTTCCGCGCCGCGGCGACCCGGGCGGGCGGCCCCGCCGACCGCCGCACGTCGAAGGCGGTGATGTCCAGCGACGGCCGGCCGAATAAATAGCCTTGGCCGAATTTCACATTGCAAGAGCGCAGCAACTCGATCGTTTTTTCCTGTTCAATCATTTCGGCAATGGTGCTGATGCCGAGGTCGTTGCAAAGACCGGCGATGGATTTTAGGAAATAACGGTCTTTCGGCTCGGCCAGCGCGTCGCGGACGTAACTGCCGTCAATCTTGACCATATCGACGTCGAGCGCGCGCAAGTAGTGGAACGCCGATTCGCCCGCCCCGAAATCGTCGAGACAAACCGGGAAGCCGGTGCGCCGGAGGCTTTGGATAATGGCATTGGTTTGCACCAAATCGGCGACCGTCGCCGATTCGGTGAGCTCGAACAAGATGCGGCCATCGAGCCAGTCGTTCTGCCGCAAAATGCTCAAAAGCTCGGCCACGAAATCGAGCGAGGCGAGCGAGCGCCCCGAGAGATTGACGGCAACGATGAAATCCTTGCCGGCCTTGACGGCATGATCGAGCCAGCCGATCACCCGTTTGCACATCGCCATATCGAAGTCCCGCACCATGCCGACTTCTTCGGCAAAATGCACGAATTGGAAGGGGCTCAGCTCCGCGCCATTGGTAAAACGCACCAGCGCCTCGAAATGATGGATTCGCCGCGAGGTCAGATCGACGATGGGCTGAAAGGCGATGTCGAAGGCGCGATTGGTGATCACCGAACGCGCGTTGCCAATTCGCCGCACCGTTTCTTCCATCTGCTTCGACAGCGCTTGCGACAGATTGTCGATGTTGATGCCTTCGCCCTCAGCCTTCTCGAAGCGCTTCACAGCGTGCACGAAGGCGCGCGCAGCGTCGGCACCGTCAAGACCTTTGACGCCCATGCTGACCGCGGCGGTTTTGACTTCGATGCCGCGGCGCTCGGGATCGACGCTGATTGCCATCTGATCGATCCGCGTCTCGAGCCGTTTGACGTCGAGATTGGCGTCGTGCAGAAGGCCGTAACTATCTTCGCCCAAGCTGCCCGCCGCGTCTTCGCCGAGAGCGCTTTCGCGGAGAAAGGAGCCGAGCGTGGACATCAGCTCGGCACGCAATTCCGCGTCGAGCCGGGCGCGCAATCCGCCTAAGCCTTTCAGGTCGAAAACCGTGAAAACGGGCGATTCGCCCACGCCGATGGCTTGGCGCAGCAAGGCGGCACCCGTCTCGGAGAAGTCGTCGGAAAACAGCAGCCCGGTTTCGGCGTCGCGCGACACGGCGGTAAAAGCGTCGGCCGATTGCGCGCCTTCCATGCGCAGCGCCAGGAAATAGTGGCCGCCGAGATCGGGCAGGTAATAGCCGCCGAAGATCAGGGGGAAGACATGGTCCGAAGGGCCGACGAGGTGCACTGTCGCCTGCTCCAAGCGCTGGCCGTTGGCCGCGCGATTGAGCAATTTGCGCAGAATGTCGCGATCGGACTCCGGAACCAGATCGAAAATCGGAAGGCCGAGCAGCCCACCCGAGGGACGGCCAGTGAGCGCTACGGTCGCTCCGCCGGCATAGCTGATGACATAGTGCGAATCGAGCTCAAGCAAGATATCAGCATTGCAAAATGCAAACGCGACAAAGCGATCGCGCTCGGCGCGAACCCGGGACGACGGCGATCGGCCTTCCGGCCGGTGTTCATGACGTTCGGGCATGCAGCTAGCAGCAACTCGTTGCGCGCATCGAAAAGGCGCTTTCCTCCGCCTCGTGCTGAGGGCGAATGGCAGCGCGGTACAGCCTAAAGAAAACAGCTTAATGAATTGTGTGCCGACCGTTTTCTGCGCATTTGATGGGGTTGCAAGACCGTGAGCGCGCGCCCACACTGGGACATGCTTCAATTCGGCTATCGGACGTTGCCTTGAAACCGAATTTTAACCATATCGACGCGTGGGTCTTCGATCTCGACAACACCCTGTATTCGGCGTCGACCAATCTCTTCGCCGCCATCGATGGGCGCATGGGCGAGTTCATTGCAACCAGGTTGAATGTGGATGCAACCGAGGCGCGCCGGATTCAGAAAAGCTATTTTCGCGATTACGGGACAACGCTGCGCGGGCTGATGATCAATCATGCGATCGAGCCCGATTCTTTTCTTGAATACGTTCACGCCATCGATGTCGGCGTGCTGGCGCCAGATCCCGGCCTGCAATCGGCGCTCGGGCAATTGGAAGGCCGAAAGATCATCTTTACCAACGGTTCTTCTCGCCACGCCGAAAAGGTCGCGACGAGGCTCGGTGTCGCCGATCATTTCGAGGCGATTTTCGATGTCGCCGACGCGGATTACCTCTCCAAGCCCGATCCCGCCGCTTATCGTGCCCTGATCGCGCGCCATCGCTTAAGTCCGCGCGCCACCACCCTTTTTGAGGACCTGTCGCGGAACTTGGCGCCTGCCGCCGAGCTGGGCATGACGACGGTATGGGTGAGGAACAGGACGGCCTGGGCCGAATCCGCGGAAGGTTTAAAATCCCGCCCCGATTACGTGCATCACGAGACCGAAAATCTGGTCTCCTGGCTCGAAAATGTGATCGAAGCACGCCGTTCGGACCCAAGCACGGGGCGTTGACAGCCTCCCCCGCCTCCCGCATGTTCTTCCGGTCTTATTGCCCAACCTCTTTTTGTTCAACCCGCCCCAAGACGATAGTCGGCGAGGCGCGAGCCCTATGTCATCCCCGAGACTCGAGCAGGCCATCGAAGCGGCTTGGACCAAGCGCGACGAGATCAACGTTTATACGCGGGGCGAGATCCGCGACGCCGTGGATCAGACACTCGAGCGGCTCGATTCCGGGCGGCTTCGGGTTGCCGAAAAGGGTGACGGCCAATGGCGCGTTCATGAATGGATCAAGAAAGCGATTTTGCTCTCTTTCCAGCTGCGCGACATGGTGGTGACGCTCGGCGGCCCGCGCGATGCATCGATCGGCGAAGCCGGCTGGTTCGACAAGGTGCCGCCGAAATTTGCGGGCTGGAACGAAGAGCGATTCCGCTCCGGCGGTTTCCGCGCCGTCCCCGGCTCCATCGTCCGCTATTCCGCCTATATTGCGCCGAAGGTCGTGCTCATGCCCTGCTTCGTCAATGTCGGCGCGCGGGTGGACCAGGGCACCATGATCGACACTTGGGCAACCGTCGGCTCTTGCGCTCAGATCGGGCGCAATGTGCACATTTCGGGCGGCGCCGGCATCGGCGGTGTATTGGAGCCGGTGCAGGCAGCGCCGGTCATCATCGAAGACAATTGTTTCATCGGCGCCCGGGCCGAAATCGCCGAGGGCGTCATCGTCGAGGAAGGCTCGGTTTTGTCGATGGGCGTTTATATCGGCGCCTCCACCAAGATCGTTGACCGCGCGAGCGGAGCGGTTCACCAAGGCCGGGTTCCGGCCTATTCCGTCGTCGTGCCCGGGACATTGCCCGGTCCGGCCCTCCCGAACGGCAGCCCGGGACCGGGGCTCTATTGCGCCGTCATCGTCAAGCAGGTGGACGAAAAGACCCGCGCCAAGACCTCGATCAATGAGTTGCTCCGGACGTGACCTCGCTTGCTTCCGGGCCGCTGGATCTGGCGCGGGCGCTCATTCGTTGCCCGAGCGTGACGCCCCAAGACGCCGGTGCGCTCGATATTCTTGAATCATCGCTTGAGGAACTGGGATTCGAGTGCCACCGGTTGACCTTTTCCCATGCCGGAATGCCGGACGTGGCGAATCTTTATGCCCGGATTGGGAGTAACCCGCCCAATTTCTGCTTCGCCGGTCACACCGATGTGGTCCCGGTCGGCCACCGCGAATCCTGGACCGTCGATCCCTTCGGCGGCGAGGTGACCGGCGGCAAGCTTTTTGGCCGCGGCGCCACCGATATGAAAGGCGCCATCGCCTGTTTTGTTGCGGCGGCAGCGAAATTCTTGACGGCGCAACGCAAGAAATTTCCAGGTTCGATTAGCCTGCTGATCACCGGCGACGAGGAAGGCCCCGCGCTGAACGGCACGGTCAAGGTTCTACGATGGATCGCGGATCGGGGCGAACGCATCGACGTCTGCCTTGTCGGCGAGCCGACGAGCGTCAAACGTCTTGGCGATTTGGTCAAAATCGGCCGGCGCGGCAGCATGACCGGGCATCTGACCGTTCGTGGCGTCCAAGGCCATACCGCCTATCCGCATTTGGCGGACAATCCGATCCCGAAACTCTTGCGCATGCTCGATGCGATCACTGAGGCACCGCTCGATTCCGGCAGCGCGCATTTCGAAGCGTCGACGCTGGCCCTCACCACCGTCGATGTCGGCAATCCGGCTTCCAATGTGATTCCCGCCTTGGCCCGGGCAAGCTTCAATATCCGGTTCAACGATTTGCATACCGGCGAGAGCTTGACCCGCCAGTTGCGCGAAAAATTCGATCGAGTCCAATCCGAAATCGGGGGGGGCTACGATTTTACAGTTGAGGTTTCCGGCGAAGCGTTCCTCAGCGCACCGGGATCGCTGGCGGACCTGATTGGGCAGGCCATTAAATCCAAGCTTGGCATTACTCCCGACTTCAACACCGCAGGCGGCACCTCCGATGCGCGCTTCATCAATCGCTATTGCCCGGTGGCAGAGTTCGGCCTTCCGGGTCAGACCATGCACAAGGTCGATGAATGCGCGGCGGTCGCGGATCTCGAGGCGCTGACCGCGGTCTACGGCGAAATCCTGGAACGCTATTTCGCGGCAGCCGCGCAATGATCAGCGCGCGCGAAATTTCTTCATCGCTTTACGGGGCGTTCCGCCTTGCCGCCGGCCATACCGACGGCATGGAATTTTTCAATCGTACAACGGAAGGATTTTGGCATTCCTTCTTTGCGGCGGCTCTGGTCGCACCCGGCTATTTCATTCTCGGCCTGATCGATTCGGAAAGCGTCCCCGCCGTTCCGCTTCACGACGCCATCGTGCGAATTCTCGCCTATGTCATCGTGTGGGTCGCCTACCCTTCGGCAATGATCCCGGTGACGCGGCTTCTCGAACGCGAAGACCGGTATATCGGCTACATCGTCGCCTTTAATTGGGGACAGGTGCCGCAGATGCTCTTAATTCTGACGGTTACGATCGTGGCCGACGGCCTTGGCTTTGGTTCCGTTCTTAACGGTCTGGCCGGCCTCACGACGCTAGGGCTGGTCTTGACCTATTACTGGTTCATCGCACGAACCGCCCTGGATGTTCCCGGCACCGCCGCCGCCGGAATCGTCTCTCTGAATCTCACCCTGACCTTCATCATCACCGAGATCGCGCACTACCTGACGAACCCGCTCACTTAGAGCATGATCTTGTCAGTTCGAATCGGCTGCGTTGCGCCCTTCGTGCGGCGATCCGCGAGGCGCGCCAAGCCCGCCAAGGCGCAACCCAAAGGGCCGGGGTCTTTTTGCCGCCCCGGGTTCGTCGAAAGGCTTGCCCATAGTCCCTGCTACGCGCTACGCGCTTTTCCTGCCCGCGGCGCAAAATACCTCCGGCGCAGCCGGTTCCAACCGGCAAGATCATGCTCTAGAGCCCGTTTGCGGCGCGTACACGACTTCGGTCAGATAAAGCCCTTGCGGGGGCGCGGTAGGTCCGCCCTTGGTGCGGTCGCGGGCGGTCAGCGCCGCCGCCACGTCCGACTCGCTCCATTTTCCCTCACCGACGAGACATAAGGTTCCGGTGATATTGCGAACTTGATGATGGAGGAAGGAGCGGGCGCGGGCGGTTATCCGTATCTCGTCTCCCTGCCGCTCGACCGTCAGCAGATTGAGGGTTTTCACCGGCGATCTCGCCTGGCACACGCTTGCCCGGAACGTCGTGAAATCGTGCCGCCCGACCAAGTGTTGAGCGGCGCGATGCATCGCTGCCGCATCGAGCTTTTTCGGAATGTGCCAGGCCCGGCCGATATCGAGGGCCAGCGGCGAGCGCCGGTTGACGATACGATAGAGATAGGCGCGTTCCTTGGCGCTGGTTCGCGCGTTGAAACCGTCGGGAGCTTCCGCAGCACTCAAAACGACGACCGCCGCCGGCCTCAGATGAAAATTGAGCGCGTCGCGGATGGTCTTCGGTTTGGCGGCGCGGGTCAGATCGAAATGAGCGACTTGCCCCCAAGCATGGACTCCGGCATCCGTCCGTCCGGCCCCATAGACCCGCGGCTTCTCGCCGCAGAAACGGAAAATCGCCTCTTCGAGGGCGGCTTGAACCGACGGGCCGTTGTCCTGATGCTGCCAGCCGACGAAGCCGCGCCCGTCATATTCCACCGTGATGCGATAGCGCGGCACGACGATCAGCCCGGAACCGGCAGAACGGTGCCGGGCGGAACCGGCTTGCCTCGCAAAAAATCGTCGACCGCCATGGCCGCGCGTCCGGCTCGCTGCACGATGACCGGCCGCAACGCGCCCTCGCCGCAGGCGATCGCCAACCGCCCATCGAGTACGGTGCCCGGCTTTCCGGATCCGGAAGCCGATTCGGCGCCCATCACCCGGATGCGCTCGCCCGCGTAATCGAACCAGGTCCCAGGCGACGGCGTGAACGCCCGAATTTTTCGTTCCAGCGCGCTTGCCTTTTCGCGCCAATCGAGACGTTCTTCCTCGCGCGCTAATTTCGGCGCATAGGTGACACCTTCCTGCGGCTGCGGATGCGATTGCAGGGTGCCCGCTTCCAATCCATCGAGCGCTTTCAGGACAAGCCGCGCGCCCACAGCCTCAAGCGTTGCCGTCAATTCCCCGGCGGTCGTCTTCGGTCCGATCAAAACCGATTCCGACAACAATGTGGGTCCTGTATCGAGGCCCCCATCCATCGCCATAATGGTGACGCCAGTTTTTTCGTCACCGGCAAGAATGGCGCGATTGATTGGGGCAGCACCCCGCCAGCGCGGCAGGAGCGAGGCATGAATGTTGATGCAGCCCAAGCGCGGTGCGCGCAATACGGCAGCCGGCAAAATCAATCCATAAGCCGCAACCACCGCAATGTCGGGTTTAAGGGTTGCGAAATCTTCTTGTTCGGATTTGTCTTTGAGCTTTCCGGGCGTGCGCACTGGAATGCCGCGCCGGCGTGCCGCTTCTTCCACCGGCGAGGGCTGCTCGTTTTGGCCGCGCCCGGCACGCCGCGGCGGCTGAGAGTAAACGCAGACGATATTATGCCCCGCTGCGGCCAGCGATTCGAGGGCCGGCACCGCAAATTCCGGCGTCCCCATAAAAACGACGCGCAATTGCGTCATGTTAAACGGAAGCGGCGGTGGAAAGTTTGCGCACCTTCGCGAGCTTGCGGAGAATGATGTTGCGCTTCAGGAAAGATAGGTGGTCGATAAAGAGCACGCCGTTCAAATGATCGATTTCGTGTTGAATGCAGGTGGCCAAATATCCGTCAGTCTCCAATTCGCGAATTTCGTTTTGATAATCGAGATAGCGGATTTTCACCGCCTTCGGGCGCAGCACTTCCGAATATTGGTCGGGCACCGAAAGGCAGCCCTCCTCGCACACCACTTTTTCTTCCGACTGCCAGACGATTTCCGGATTGGCGATGCGAAGCGGATTGGGGGCCTCGCCCTGGCGCGCGAGATCCATCACAATAATCCGTTTGGTCACGCCGACCTGAGGCGCCGCTAAGCCGATGCCGTTCGAGACGTACATCGTCTCGAGCATGTCATCCATTAGCTTGCGCACGGAATCGTCGACCTTGGCGACCGGCTTGCTGGTCGCCTTGAGGCGCGGATCAGGGGCGGTCAGGACGGGAAGGACGGCCATTGAGTTTTCCTTTCGATTCCCCCTAGTTATGCCGCGTCCCTGTCGCCGTCAAGCAGACCGCCGAGGCTTGACCCGCCCGAGGACGCGGTCGTGCAGGCCCGGTTTCGCCATGATATCCTTGTCAAAATAGGAGTGGCCGTGGACCCGACTGTTATCATTGTGATCGCTGTTGCCGCCGTTTTCCTGGTGGCGGTGGTGCTGATCTCCGCCCAGGCGCGGCTCTCCGGCCGCCTTTCCCAGATGGCCGACGCCCAGGCCGCCGCCAGCGCCCGGCTGGCCGAAAGCCTGCAATCCCAGGAGCGGCAGCTCAGCCGGCATCTGGAAGACCGCCTCGCGGACCTTTCCCGCCGGGTCGGCGAAAGCCTTGAAAAATCGGCCACTCAGGCCAACAGCTCCTTGACCGATCTCAAAGAGCGCCTGGCCGTCATCGACCTCGGCCCAGAAAAACATCACCGAGCTTTCGGCCCAAGTGGTGAGCCTGCAAGATATTCTGGCGAACAAGCAGGCGCGCGGCGAATTCGGCGAAATCCAATTGCAAGATCTCGTGACGAACGTCCTTCCCGCGTCGGCCTATGGATTTCAAGTGACCCTATCAAACGGCAAGCGCGCCGATTGCCTGATCAAGCTTCCCAATCCGCCGGGCAGCATCGTCGTCGATTCGAAATTCCCGCTGGAGGGTTATCGCGAATTGCGGGCGGCGGGCGATGAACCGGCCCGACGGGAAGCCGCTAAACGATTCGCCAGCGATATCATGGGCCATGTCCGCGCGATCTCGGAAAAATACATCCTTCCCGGCGAGACCGCCGATTCGGCATTGATGTTCTTGCCGAGCGAAGCGGTCTATGCCGAGCTTCACGCCAATTTTCCTGAGATCGTCGAGAAGGCCCATCGCGCCCGTGTTTATACGGTTTCCCCGACCACCCTTTGGGCGACGCTCAACACCATCCGCGCCGTCTTGAAGGACGTGCGGATGCGGGAACAGGCGGGCGTTATCCAGCAAGAGGTCGCGAAGATGATGGACGACGTGGGCCGGCTCGCCGATCGCGCCGCCAATCTCCAGCGGCATTTCGATCAAGCCGTTGAAGACATCCGCCAGATCCGCACCTCGACGGAAAAGATCACGGCCAAGGGCGAGAGGATCCGCGAGGTCGAGCTTGAAGAGACCGAGACGCCGGCCTTGGCGCCGCCGCGCGCCGCCGACGGAAGCTAGCTCGCGGCGCGGCGGGCTTTCAGCGCCGCCGACAGCGTTCCCTGATCGAGGTAATCGAGTTCGCCGCCAACCGGCAGGCCGTGAGCGAGCCGCGTCACTTTAATCCCCGACGGCGCCAATCGGTCGGCAACGTAATGGGCCGTGGTTTGGCCGTCGACTGTCGCGTTCATGGCGAGAATCACTTCGGAAATCCCACCCTGCTCGACCCTGGCAATGAGCTTTCCGATCGAGAGATCGTCGGGCCCAATGCCATCGAGCGCCGACAGCGTTCCGCCCAACACATGATAGAGCCCGCGGAAAGCGCCTGAGCGCTCCATCGCCCACAGATCGCCGACTTCTTCGACGACGCAGACGATCCCGCGCTCCCGCTTTGCATCCACGCAGATCGCGCAAGGGTCGCGGGTATCGAGATTGCCGCAGACGCTGCAGCTTCGCATATTGGCGGCGGCGTCCTTTAGAGCCCCGGCCAGCGGCTCGAGCAACGTTTCCTTGCGTTTGATGAGAAAGAGGGCGGCGCGGCGGGCCGAACGGGGTCCGAGACCCGGCAGCTTCGCCAACAATTCGATCAATTTCTCGATTTCGGACCCGGCCATGCGCCGGTGCTGCCCCTTAGAACGGGAGCTTGAAGCCGGGCGGCAATGACAGCCCGCCCATGAGTTTGGTCGTCTCTTCCGCCATTCGAGCTTCGGCCTTGATTCGCGCATCGTTGATCGCAGCGACGATCAAATCCTCGAGCACTTCCTTTTCCGCCGGATCGATCAGCTTCGAATCCAAGGCGATGCGACGGGCATCGCCTTTGCACGTCATCGTGACAATCACCATCCCGGCACCCGATTGCCCGGTGACTTCCTCGGTTTCCAGGCGCTTTTGCAATTCGCCCATCCGCGCCTGCATTTCCTGAGCCTGCTTCATCATTTGGCCGAGATTCTTCACGGCTGATCGTCCTCCGTGCTTGTGACCGGAGCGGCGATGATTCGCGGCTGAACCCGCTCGATGACCGCACCGGGAAAGGTTTCCAAGACCGCGCGCACCAGCGGGTCGGCGGCGACGCGCGCCCGCGCATCGGCGTTTTTCTGTTCGGATTGCTCTTTGAGCGTAGGTGCGCCTTCGCCGTGCGAAACCGTGACGACCCAGCGCCGCCCGGTCCAGCGGCCCAAGAGCTCGCTCATTCGATTGGCGAGATGGGCCGGTGCGTGCGGTCCGGGCCGGATTTCGATGCGCCCCGGCTCGAAATGAACGAGATGGACGTCGGTCACCAGATGCGCATGCAAAATCGCTTCGCGATGGGCGGCGAACAGCGCAACCACTGCGTCGAAATTTTCCACCGGCACCGGTTCGGCCGTCCCCGATTCGATTGGGACCGATTTACCGATTTGGAGGGCCGGCTCACTTTCCGAACGGGGCTGAGGGACCGGGGTCAGCATCGCGGCACTCCCTCCGCCGACGGCGCGCGGCCGGTCGTCCGAATAGGCTTCGGAATCGTCCACTCGCCGCGATGGCGCCGGCCGAATCTTCGGGGTGCCGCCATTGCCCCTTGCCGGCCCGCCCGCAGAGATGCTGGCACGGCCGGACACCGCGCCCGAAGCATTCTCCGACAAATGCCGCACCAATTCGGCAGGAGGCGGAAGCTCGGCGGCGTAAGCAAGACGAACCAGGATCATTTCAGCAGCATCGATGGGGGCTGGGGCATATTGCATCTCGCCCAAACCCTTCAGCAGCATCTGCCAAGCCCGAGCCAAGGCCGCAACCGAGAGCTTTTCCGCCATCTCCGCTCCGCGCTTGCGTTCGGCGGCCGGCACTTCCGGCGCTTCGGCAACCCCCGGAACGAGCTTCAGACGGGTCAGCCAATGGCAAATTTCCAGAAGGTCGCTCACGACCACGGTCGGATCGGCCCCGTTCGCATAAAGCTTTGACAGCAGATCGAGAGCGGAGGCCACCTCGCCGGCCATGACCCGGTCAAAAAGATCGATGATGAGGCTGCGGTCGGCCAGCCCCAGCATGTCGCGAACTTCGAACTCTCGTCGACGGTCTGGCCCGGTTCTCCCGATCCGTGGGCAATCGCGGTATCGAGAAGCGAGAGCCCATCGCGCACCGAACCATCCGCGGCGCGGGCGATGAGTGCCACGGCCTCGGGTGCTATTTTCGCGCCCTCGAACTCCGCAATGCGCGCCAGATGGGCGGTCATGATGTCGAGCTCCACGCGCTTCAAATCGAAGCGCTGGCAACGCGAGAGCACGGTCACCGGCACGCGCCGGATTCTCCGTGGTCGCAAAGACGAATTTGACGTGCTCGGGCGGTTCTTCGAGCGTCTTTAGCAAGGCATTGAACGCTTGTTTCGAGAGCATGTGGACTTCGTCGATGATGTAAACCTTGTAACGCGCCGAAACCGGACGGTAACGCACCCCATCGATCAGTTCGCGGATGTCATCGACGCCGGTACGGCTCGCCGCGTCCATTTCGATGACATCGACATGCCGGTCTTCGGCGATCGCGACACAATGTTCGCAAACGCCGCAGGGTTCGGCCGTCGGCCCGCCTTTGCCGTCGGGGCCGACACAATTGAGGGCGCGGGCGATGATTTCGGGCGGTGGTGGTTTTGCCCACGCCGCGGACACCGGTCAGGATGAAGGCGTGGGCCAAACGTCCGGTCGCAATCGCATTCTTCAGGGTGCGAACCATCGCATCCTGGCCGATCAGGCCGGCAAAGCTGGCGGGACGATGTTTGCGCGCCAGAACGAGATAAGGAGCGTTTTTGTCGCGTTCCGTCATGACTCCGGAGCGCGCTTTAGCGCGCGATCGATGCGGCAATGGGTGGGAGGTTGGTCGATCGACCCGAACCAATCTCGTTACGGTTGCTTCCTTCCGGACCTGGCCGGGTTGGCGAGCAGCCCGTCCGCCGCCAACCTCCCAGGACATTATAACAGGACGGATCGCGTGAGTCGCAAGGCCGTTAAAGACGGCAATAAATCAGGGCTTTGTCCGGCGGCGGAAGCGGAAAGGATCGGCGTAATAGACGCCGAGGATCTTCACCTCATGGGAGAAGAAGGCAAGCTCCTCGAAAGCCAGCCGCAAATTGCGCTGTTTTGGGTGGCCTTCGACATCGGCATAGAACTGGGCCGAGGTGAAATTCCCGCCGATCAAATAGCTTTCGAGTTTCGTCATATTGACGCCATTGGTGGCAAACCCGCCCAACGCCTTGTAGACAGCGGCCGGCACGTTGCGGACGCGAAACACGAAGGTGGTCACCACCGGACCCTTGGCCGGATCGGGATCGATCGGCTTTCGCGAGAACACCAGAAAGCGCGTGGTGTTGTGCTCGGCATCCTCGATCCCCGACTGCAGCGAGCGCAGACCGTAGATTTTCCCGGCGAGAGCCGAGGCGATGGCGGCAGCGCTGCGATCGCCCATCCGCGCGACTTCGGCCGCGGCGCCGGCGGTATCGGCGTGGACCACCGGCTTCAAGCGATGGGCATGGATGAACCGGCGGCATTGAGACAGAGCGTGGACATGGCTGTGCACGGTTTTGATATCGGACATCTTGGCGCCGGGAACGACCAGCAGATGATGATTCACCCGCTGGAAATGCTCCGCGACGATTTGGAGCGGGGTATGCGGCAATAGCTGATAGATCTCGGCCACCCGCCCGGCGACCGAATTTTCGACCGGGATCATGGCCAGTTGCGCGCGGCCCTTCTCCACCGCGGCGAAAACCTCTTCGAAGGATTCGCAGGACAGGGTGCGCATCTTCGGATAGGCCGTTTGGCTGGCAAGCTCCGAATAGGCGCCAGGCAAGCCCTGGAAGGCGATCGTTCGTGAAGGCCGGGGAGGTCGTTTCGTCATGAGGCTCGATGTTCAGGCCAACCCCGGGCCGCATCGGCCGCCCGAGCGGGCGCTTTAAAAGCCGGCGGAGTATCGGGCGGGCGGGCCGCTGCCGTCAACGCGGGATACGGGCTTCGGACCGAGGCGAAATCGCATTGCGCGCCTTGGGGCGCTGGGGCTAACTTCGCCATAAGCTTGGGTCGTGCGCGCCGAACCTGTTCGCGCAGGTGACGGATGACGAACGGCCAGAAATCCGGCCGGCCGAACTGGATCTGCCGAACTGGGTCTATAGAGAGGGGAAGTATGAGCGAGGGGACCATAAAAATTCTTGGCGCGATTTTACTCGCCGCGATCGTCTTCCAGGGCATCCGCGTCATCAGCAACAAGATGTACGAGCCCGAGGGCGAGCAGCCGGCAACCGAACAAGCGGCTCCGACGAAGCCCGCCGAGGGCGCGCCTGCCGAAGCCAAGCCCGAGAACTCCAGCACCGGCCCCGGCCGCCGCTCCCGCCAAGGAAGCTGCCGCCCCCACTCCGGTGCCAGCGCCAGCGCCCGCTCCGGCAACAGCGCCGGCACCCGCAGCAGCTCCAGCCGCAGCCGGTGATGCCGATGCCGGCGGCGCCGTGTTCAAAGGGCATCTTTGCTTCGCTTGCCATAGCTTCGAAGCCGGCCACAATGGCGCCGGGCCGAGCTTGGCCGGCGTTTTCGGGCGCAAGGCCGGGCAAGCGCCGGGCTTTGCCTATTCCGACGGGGTGAAAAATTCCGGGATCATCTGGAACGAGGAATCGATAGGCAAGTGGGTGCAGGGCCCCCAGGCCGTGGTTCCGGACGCCAAGATGATGCTCGCCAAACCGGTTACGGATCCCAAAGAGCGCGCCGACCTGATCGCCTATATCCAGCGCGAATCGGCCAAGGCGGCGGGTCAATAACGGACGTCGGCGGCCAGTTGTCACGCGGCGGGAGACATAAGCCGCGAAGGAGCGGGAGATGACCGATCCGAAATTCCCGTGGGCGCTAGCCGCGAATATCGGAATCGGGCGCAAGAACGAACGCCGTCTCACTGGCCGTGCGCTCCTCTATTGGTGGAGCCTGAAAGGCGACCGCGCTTTCCCGCAGCATTCGGCTTTGGCCCTCGATTCCGCCGAGGTAAAGCGGGGCGAAGGCCTTTGGCCCAGCTTCTTTACGGTCGCGCTCAAGGATTCGGTGGAGGCCAGCACTTTCATCTATTGCGGCGAGGCGGTGGCTGAAATCTGCAACGGTGAGCCGGCCGGCCGGCTGGTCGCCCAATGCCTGCCCTCGCCGGTATGGGACAAATTCCGCTCTTCCTTCGAAACCGTCCAGATTTCGATGAAACCGCTAACCGCGAGCGGACGTTTTGCCACGGGGAACGATCGCGTCGCACTCTATCGCGCGATCATCCTGCCCTTGAGTGACAGCGGGACCTCCGTCGATCACTTGCTGGGGGCCCTGAACTTCAAATATGAGGGCGGTTAGGGCCATATTTCCCGAGGCCGCGGACCCTTTCCTTAGGCGATGATTCGCGCCACACTTGCCGCCATGGTGGACCCCCAAATCAAGCTGGCGGCATCGATCAACGTCCCGGAAATCCTAACCCTTGCCGGGCACATGGCGGATGCGAGCGGCGTCATTCTCCGGCGCTATTTCCGGAGCGACATCCGGGTCGACGACAAACCCGACATGACGCCGGTCACCGCCGCCGATCGCGAGGTGGAGAAAATCCTGCGGGCGATGATCGAAGCGCAGTTCCCCGATCACGGTATCGTCGGCGAAGAATTCCCGGCGGTACGCGAGGGCGCCGATACGGTCTGGGTTCTCGATCCGATCGACGGCACGAGCGGATTCATCACCGGCAAGCCGCTTTTCGGAACCCTTATCGGCTGCGTTCAGAAAGGATTGCCGGTTGCAGGCTTAATCGATCATCCCGCCCTTAACGAACGCTGGATCGGCGGCGCCGGCGTGGCGACGACATTCAACGGCACGCGCGCCCGGGTGCGGCGCTGCGCCCGTATATCCGACGCTATGCTTTATGCCACAACCCCTCATATGTTCGGCGGCGGCGACGCTTACGCCTTCGAAGCGCTTTGCGAGGCGGTGAAGCGCCCGCAATACGGGGCTGATTGTTATGCTTACGGGCTGCTGGCTTCGGGCTTTATCGATCTCGTGGTCGAAGCCAGCATGAAGCCAAGCGACTATTGTGCCCTTGCGCCGGTGGTCGAGGCCGCGGGCGGCACCATGACCGATTGGGACGGCCGGCCTTTGACCCTCCATTCCGATGGCCGGGTGATCGCCGCGGGTGACGCCCGAATCCACGCCCGGGCGCTCAAAATCCTGCAGAGCGGCCGCGATCTCGGGCAGGGTGGTTAGGTGACGCCCGCAAGCCCAAGCATTCTTTCCTTCTTCGACGAATTCCACCCCTCATGAAGGCGGGACTCTACGCGATTTGTGCTGGCGCTTGTGCTTGCCGCATCGCCGGCGGCGGCCAAGGACGCGCCGAAGCCTGCTTCCCCGTCACCGGCGCCCACATCCCCGGCATTGGCATCGACCGTCAGCCACGGTCTGTCGATTTACGGCGATCTCAAATATCCACCGGACTTCACCCATTTCGATTACGCCAATCCCGATGCCCCGAAGGGCGGCAATGTTCATCTTTCCGCCATCGGGACATTCGACAATCTCAATCCTTTCATCCTCAAAGGCGTTGCGGCGGCAGGTCTACTGCTCACCTTTCAGACCCTGCTTTCGGGTTCCGAAGACGAGGCGGCATCCGCTTACGGCTTGATCGCCGAATCCGTCGAAACGCCGCCCGACCGCTCTTGGGTAATCTTTACTCTGCGGCCCGAGGCCCGGTTCCAGGATGGAAGCCCGATCACCCCGGACGACGTGATCTATTCATTTCAAACGCTCAAGGCGAAGGGCCATCCGTTTTATCGCGCCTATTACGCCAGCGTGAAATCGGTGGAGAAGATCGGCGACCGCAAGGTGAAATTCACCTTCATACCCGGCAACAATCGCGAGCTTCCTTTCATCATCGGCAATGGATTGCCGATCCTTTCCAAGAATTTTTTCGCGACAAGACAATTCGACAAAGTGACATTGGAACCGATCTTGGGCAGCGGTCCCTATAAGGTTGAAAGTTTCGTACCAGGGCGAAGCATTGTCTACACGCGGGTACGCGACTATTGGGCGGCCAATTTGCCGACGGAACGCGGTCAATATAATTTCGATGCGATCTACTACGATTACTACCGTGACAGCACGGTCGATTTGGAGGCCTTCAAGGCCGGCGAGTACGATTTTCGCGCCGAGAGCGCGGCTAAAGTCTGGGCGACCGGCTACGATTTCCCCGGCATGCATCAGGGCCTGGCAAAAAAGGAGGAGATTCCGAACGAGCAGCCGACGGGCATGCAGGCCTTCGTGTTCAATATTCGCCGCCCAATATTTCAAGACCGCACGGTACGCGAGGCATTGGGTTACGCCTTCGATTTTGAATGGACCAATGCGCATTTGTTCTACGGCGCTTACACGCGCACCAAGAGTTATTTTTCGAACTCCGAGCTTGCGTCTCATGGGCTCCCCTCTCCCGCCGAACTCAAAATTCTCGAGCCTTATCGCGGCCGAATTCCGGACGATGTCTTCGCGAAGGAATATGTGCCGCCGTCGACCGCAGGCGAAGACGGCATCCGTACCAATCTGCTGACGGCGCGGGATATGCTGGCAAGGGCGGGATGGATCGTGCGAGACGACCGGCTTGTCAATGCAAAAACCGGCGAGCCGTTTGAATTCGAGATTCTACTCGACAACCCTGTCTTCGAGCGTGTCGTCCTGCCGTTCATCGGCAATTTGCGGCGACTCGGCGTGGTCGCCCGTTTGCGGACCGTCGATACCTCGCAATACCAGAATAGGGTCGATCAATTCGACTACGATATGATCGTCGATGGCTTCGGCGAGTTGCTCTCGCCGGGCAATGAGCAGCGCGATTTCTGGACGTCGAAAGCGGCGGAAACGCCGGGCAGCCGCAACACAATCGGGATTCACGATCCGGTGGTCGACGAGCTTGTCGACCTTCTCATTGCGTCGCCCGATCGACAGGCTTTGATCGACCGCTGCCGCTCGCTCGATCGCGTGTTGTTGTGGAACGATTACGTTGTTCCTCATTGGCACACCCGCGTTTATCGCGTTGCCTATTGGGACAAATTTGTGCATCCCGCCGTCACACCGAAATACTCTCTTGGATTCAACACCTGGTGGATCGACGCTAGCAAGGCGGCGAATATCGAAGCTCATAAGGCTGAAATTGCCAGCGCATCCAAAACGGGGCGCCCGGCTTGGCCGCACAAATTGTGGCTGTCGTTGCTCCTTGCCGGTTCCGCCCTTCTGCTCAATTGGGTGGCGCGGGGACCGCGTCCGTCTTCGTCGGAGTAAGCCGTGCTCGCTTATATACTTCGCCGCATTTTGCTGATTATCCCGACTTTGTTCGGGATCATGCTGGTCAATTTCGTGATCGTGCAGGCGGCCCCCGGCGGACCGATCGAACAGGTGATCGCTCAGATCAAGGGGCAAACCGTCGAGGCCACGGCGCGGGTCGGCGGCACGGGACCCGGCGAATTGTCGAATCAAGCGACAACCGGACCCGGCGGTGCCGGTCAAAGCACCGCTGCAAGCAAATATCGCGGCGCGCGGGGCATCGATCCGCAATTTATCGCAGAGCTGGAAAAGCAATACGGCTTCGACAAGCCGCCCGTCGAGCGATTTTTCATCATGATTCGAAATTACGTGAAATTCGATTTCGGCGAGAGCTTCTTCCGCGGCCGGCCGGTGATCGATCTTATTTTGGAGAAGCTCCCGGTTTCGATCTCGCTCGGGCTGTGGACGACTCTTCTCATTTATCTCATCTCGATACCGCTCGGCATCGCGAAGGCCGTACGCGATGGCACCGCCTTCGATATTTGGACCAGCGTGGTCGTCATTATCGGCTACGCCATTCCCGGATTTCTGTTTGCGATTCTTCTCGTTGTCCTATTCGCGGGCGGGACGTTCCTGGATTGGTTCCCGCTGCGCGGCCTGACCTCCGCCGATTGGGGTCAAATGTCCTGGCCGGACCGGATTCTCGATTACTTCTGGCATATCACGCTTCCCATCACCGCGCTTGTGATCGGCGGATTTGCCGGCCTCACCATGCTGACGAAAAATTCTTTCCTGGCCGAAATCAACAAGCAATATGTTTTCACGGCGCGCGCCAAGGGGCTAAGCGAGCGGCGCGTGCTGTACGGACACGTCTTCCGAAACGCAATGCTGATCGTGATTGCCGGATTTCCTTCGGCGTTCATCAGCATTCTGTTTACCGGCTCGCTGCTGATTGAAGTCATTTTCTCATTGGACGGCTTGGGGCTATTGGGCTTCGAATCCGCCATCGGCCGCGACTACCCCGTGATGTTCGGAACGCTCTATATTTATACGCTCTTGGGCCTCGTCCTCAATTTGGTAAGCGACCTCACCTATATCGCGATCGATCCTCGCATCGATTTTGCGACGCGGGAGGTTTGACCATGCCAAAAATAATCATTCCCCCGGCCAAACTCTCGCCGTTGACACAGCGACGGCTTGCCAATTTTCGGGCCAATAAGCGCGGCTATTACTCGCTGTGGGTTTTCCTCGGACTATTCGTTATCAGCCTGTTCGCCGAGTTCATCGCCAACGATCATCCGCTCGTGATTTCCTATGACGGCGCCCTCTATTTCCCGGCCGTTAAATCCTATCCCGAAACCACTTTCGGCGGAACTTTCGAGACCGAGACCGATTATCGCGATCCGGTCGTGCACAAGCTCATCAACCAGCACGGCTGGATGATTTGGCCGCTCATTCCCTATTCGTACGAAACGATCAACTTCAATCTTACGGTGCCCGCACCCGCGCCGCCTTCGGCCGGAAACTGGCTCGGCACCGACGATCAGGGCCGTGACGTGATGGCACGACTCATCTACGGGTTCCGCATCTCCATTTTGTTCGGTTTGGCCCTCACATTCTTCAGCTCGATCATCGGAGTGACCGCCGGGGTCGTGCAGGGATTCTTCGGCGGATGGACCGATCTTATCTTCCAGCGCTTCATCGAAATCTGGTCCGGATTGCCGATCTTATTCTTGCTTATCATTTTGTCGTCAATCGTCGAACCCAATTTCTGGTGGCTGCTGGGATTGATGCTTCTGTTCAGCTGGATGTCCCTGGTCGGCGTGGTCCGGGCGGAAACCCTGCGAGCGCGTAATTTCCTTTATGTGCGCGCGGCCCGTGCGCTAGGCGTGGGGAATTCGGTCATCATGTTCCGCCATGTGCTTCCCAACGCGATGGTCGCGTCCTTGACCTTCTTGCCCTTCATTTTGAACGGGTCGATCACCACCCTCACGTCACTCGATTTTCTCGGCTTCGGTTTGCCGGTGGGTTCGCCATCGCTCGGCGAATTGCTGGCGCAAGGCAAAGCCAACCTGTTTGCGCCGTGGCTGAGTTTCACCTCATTTCTCGTGCTCGCGGTGATGTTGAGCCTGCTGATTTTCATCGGCGAGGCGGTGCGTGACGCCTTCGATCCGAGGAAAACACTCGCATGAACAAGGCTGCGGCGATGAACAAAGATCATTCGAGCAAACTTCTCGAGGTTCGCGATCTTTCCGTCGGATTCCACGCCGGCGACCGCAAGGTAAGTGCGGTCCGCCACATTTCTTTCGATATTCAAAAGGGCGAGACGGTGGCGTTGGTCGGCGAATCCGGCAGCGGCAAAACGGTCACCGCCCTTTCGATTCTTCAGCTTCTTCCCTACCCCACGGCCTTTCATGAATCCGGAAGCATTCTCTTCCAGGGCCGCGAGCTGGTGGGGGCGAGGCCTAAGCTGCTGCGTTCGGTGCGCGGCAATCAGATCGCGATGATCTTCCAGGAGCCGATGACCTCGCTCAATCCGCTCCATACCGTCGAAAAGCAGATTTCGGAAACGCTGGCGCTGCACAAGGGACTAAACCGGGTGGCCGCGCGCGCCCGGGTGATCGAGCTATTGCACCTCGTCGGTTTGCCAGAGGCCGAGCAGAAAATGGCCAGTTACCCGCATCAACTCTCGGGCGGCCAGCGCCAGCGGGTGATGATCGCCATGGCGTTGGCGAACGACCCGGATTTGCTGATCGCCGATGAGCCGACGACGGCTCTGGATGTTACGATTCAGGCGCAGATTCTCCGTTTGCTGAAAGACCTTCAGGCGCGCTTGGGCATGGCGGTGCTTCTCATTACCCACGATTTAAGCATCGTGGAAAAGATGGCGGATCGCACCTGCGTGATGACGAACGGCGAAATCGTCGAGCAGGGCGAGACCGGCGGCATCTTCGCCGCCCCCAAGCATCCCTATACTCAAAAGTTGATGGCCGCCGCCCCCAAGGGGCGCAAAGCGCCGGCGATCGCCGATGCGCCGGTAGTGATGGAGGCCCGCGACCTCAAAGTCTGGTTCCCGATCACCACGGGATTTCTGCGCCGCGTCACCGGTTACGTCAAAGCGGTGGACGGCGTTTCGCTCTCGGTGCGCGAAGGCCACACCCTGGGCGTTGTCGGGGAATCCGGATGCGGCAAGACTAGCTTGGCGCTCGCGCTCTTGAGACTCGAGCGAAGCCGAGGTGACATTTTGTTCCGCGGTCAAAATGTCCAAGGCTGGAGCTCCAATAAGCTGCGTCCGCTCCGCCGGGAGATGCAGATCGTCTTCCAGGACCCTTTCGATTCCTTGAGCCCCCGCATGTCGGTCGGCGAGATCGTGGGCGAAGGCCTCGACGTCCACGGCCTGGCTCGGGACCCGAAAGAGCGGCGCGCGCTGGTTACACAGGCACTGACGGAAGTCGGCCTCGACCCGGAATCCCGCGATCGCTACCCTCACGAATTCTCGGGCGGCCAGCGCCAGCGCATCGCCATTGCCCGCGCCATGATCTTGAAGCCGCGATTCGTCGTACTCGACGAACCGACTTCGGCCCTCGACATGTCGGTCCAAGCCCAGATCGTGGACCTGCTCCGCGACCTGCAGGCGCGCCACAATCTCGCCTTTCTGTTCATCAGCCACGACCTTCGCGTCGTGCGCGCGTTGGCCGACGATATTCTCGTCATGCAGGGCGGCAAAATGGTCGAACAAGGCCCCGCCGAACAGATCTTTTCGCGTCCTGCCCAAGCCTATACACGCGCGCTGATCGCCGCGGCACTCAATCTCGAAGCGGTGGAAACCGGCGCTGTCGCTATGTAGCGGCACCACATAGCGCCGCCCCCTGGTGGCAAAAATCGCCGCTAGTTGATCACGCGCGCGCAGCGGACGATAAGATCGCCAAGCTCGCTCAGGAAAACCGAACCGCGGACGGTGCGTTGCACCAAGATGCTCCGCTTATCCTCCGGATCGATTTTGCGTTTTGCCAATCCCAACGCTTCGAGCCGATCAAGGGCGCGGGTGACCGCCGGTTTGCGAAGATTTAAATCCTTTGCCAGTCCGCGCACGGTGTGCGGCGGGTCGGTGAGATACACCGCAAGGAGCACGGCAAGCTGGCGCGCCGAAAGATCCGGCACATCCCGGCGAACGGTCTCGGAGAATGCTCCCCGCCAGAGCTCAAGAGACTCGCGGGCCGTGATCTTCATGGCCGTCTATATTCGTTTCGGTGTCGTATCAAATTAGCGGCGGCGGCGCTTCCGGCGCAAGCGGCGTGTGGGCATGCGGGCGGATTTGACTGGCGATGATCCCTCGACCGGCGAGCCCGCCGCGCGCTCGGCAATGAGCGCGAACAGGGCGCGTAAACCCATGGCTTCCCCGCCTTTGGGCCGGCCGGGTCTGCTCGAGACGTTCCAGGCCATGATGTCGAAATGGGCCCAGGGAGTGCCCTTCTCGACGAATTCCGAGAGGAACAAGGCGGCGGTGATGGCCCCGCCATGGGGACTTTCGGAAATGCTGGAAATGTCGGCAACGCTGCTTTCGAGCCCATCGCAGTAAGGGAACCATAGAGGCAGACGCCAAACCGGGTCGGTCACTTGGACGGCCAAACGAAGAATATCGGCGGCAAGCGCTTCGTCATTGCAGAAGAGCGCGGGCAGGTCCGGGCCCAATGCCGCACGCGCGGCCCCGGTCAGGGTTGCACAATCGATGAGGATGGCGGGCTTCTCCCGCGAGGCTTCGGTCAAGGCATCGGCCAGGATCAACCGGCCCTCGGCGTCGGTATTGCCGATTTCGACGGTGAGTCCCTTCCGGCTCTTGACCACATCGAGTGGCCGCATCGATTCCGCCGAAACGCTGTTCTCGACCGCCGGGATGAGGACCCGTAAACGAACGTCGAGCTTGGCATCCATGATCATGAGAGCAAGGCCCAAGACATGGGCCGCACCGCCCATGTCCTTCTTCATGAGCTTCATGCCCGCTTCGGTCTTGAGATTGAGGCCGCCGGAATCGAAGCACACGCCCTTGCCAATGAGGGTTACCTTGAGCGCGCCTTCCCGGCCCCACCGGAGGTCGACCAGGCGCGGCTGACGGTCCCGGGCACTTCCCCGCGGACCCTTGGCGCTGGCGCGGCCCACGGCGTGAATAAGGGGATAGTTGCGGGCGAGAAGGGCATCGCCCTCGATAATCTCGCAGTGCGCGGCAAATCGTTTGGCAAGGCCCGCTGCGGCCTCGGCCAATTGCGCCGGGCCCATATCGCTCGCCGGGGTGTTGATGAGATCGCGGACGAGGAAGATCGCCTCGACCGTGCGCCCGATCGCGGCACGTTCGACGCCGGCGGGCCAGACGAGGCTGGCAGGCGGCTTCGATTTCTTCTTGCTATAGCGCGCGAATCGATACGTGCCGAGATCCCAGCCGAGGGCCAGCGGCGTGGCAAGCCTCGCCGGCGCATCACCGTCGAGTCGGTAGATCCCCGGCGGCAGCGCGCCCGGCAATGCCGCAAAAGCCCAATGCGCGTCGTCCGCGTTATATCCAACGAGTGCGCGCTCGATTCCCCCGGCCCGGCCCGGCCCGGCTTGTCGCGGGATCAGACAAATCTCGTTCGGTTTCGCGGAAAAGCCGTTTTCCGCAACCCAGGATTTCACCCGGGCCTTCTGCTTGGACAACCAGGCGCGAAAATCCGGCGGTGACAACGGTGTGAGGGGCGTTGCACCGACGGCCCGCGCAATGAGGGGAGGCGCCACGGATATCTCCCTTTGGCCAATAGAAACGATTAGAATGGCAGGAAGGTTCGAGTCTGAAAAGGGGACGGCGCCCTCGCGGGCCCCGATGTTCGCACTATCCGATGGCCGACATCACGCTTTATATCGGCAATAAGAACTATTCCTCCTGGTCGCTGCGCGCCTGGTTGACAATGCGCCGGCTCGACCAGGAATTCGAGGAAGTCGTCATTCCTCTGCGCGAAAAAGAAACCCACGAGATGATTCAGCGCTTTTCGCCGTCCGGCAAGGTGCCGGTCCTGCATCATCGCGGCCATGTGATTTGGGATTCGCTCGCCATTGCCGAATTCCTCGCCGAAACCTATCCGAAGAACAGGCTTTGGCCGAGACGATCCGAAAAACGCGATCTGGCGCGTTCTGTCAGCGCTGAGATGCATTCGGGATTCCTCGACCTGCGGCGCACCCTGCCGATGAACATGCGGAGTTCCTTTCCCGGGCGTGAGGTGACGGCGGCGGCGCAAGCCGATATCAACCGGATCACCGCGATCTGGCGGGATTGCCGAATGCGCTATGGCGGAAGCGGGGATTTTCTGTTCGGAGACTTCACGATCGCCGATGCGATGTTTGCGCCGGTTGTCAGCCGATTTAGAACCTATGACGTCGTTCTCGACGATTTGCCCCGCGCCTATGCGGACGCCTTATGGAACATGCCCGATGTGAAGCTCTGGTACGAGGCGGCGCGCAACGAGCCTTGGATCATTCCGGAATTCGAATTTTAGGCCCACTCTCGATTGTTAGGGCAGAACGCACATTTACTTTAGAATTCCGGCCTCCCGATAGTAGCGCGCCGCCCCTTCGTGAATCGGCAGTCTCAACCCGTCGAGTGCATGCTCCAAGTTTATTTCGCGCCCCTCGGGAGCGCCCGAATCGAGCAGCGCCCGCGCCGATTTGTTCCACAGGGCCCGGGTGATCTCATAGATCAGGCCGGAATCGAGCTTCTCCGACGTCACCCACTGCGCGAATAGCCCGAGCGTTTTTGTCGGCTCGATCCCGCGATAGGTGTCGCCGGGAACGACGGTTTCAAAGTAAAAAGGATAGGCATCGCGAATGCGCCGAGCGCCCTTTCCATCGATGGGAACGAGCGTTATCGCCGACGAGCTTCCCGCCGTCGTTTCGGCCAATTTGGCGATCGATGCCGCGGGTGTGCCCGAGACCAGGAATAATGCGTCGAGTTTTCCTTGGCGAAGCAGCTCAGCCGCAGCAATGACCGGAAGATGCCGGGCGACGAGATTCTTTTCGGTAAGCCCGAAGCCGCCCAGCACGATATCGGCATCGACATGGGTTCCCGAATCCAGTTCGCCGACGGCCACGCGCTTTCCTTTGAGATCCCCCACCGATCGAATACCGGAGTCGCGGCGCGCAACGAGCTGGATCCTTTCCGTAAACAGATTGGCGATGACCCGAAGCTCGCCCGCCGGCTTCCGCGCGGCATAGATCCATTGGCCGGTGTACCGCCAATACGCGATATCGGCCTGGATAATCCCGGATTCAAGCTTGCCATCCTCGACCGCCTCGGCGTTCTCCAGCGAGCCTTGAGTTGCCTGTGCGACGGCGATCAACCCGGATACGCCGCAGCCGCCGGAATCGCAGCCCTGCCCACCGGGTCGAAAGGAGATGGCGTCGGCGATCAAGCCGCCGACGGGGAAGACATCCTCGTTCGCGGCAGCGGTCCCGATCCGGAAATAAGTGGCCGGCGGCTCGTTGGTCGAGCCCGGCTCGTCGGCGAGTGCGGACGGAAAGGCGTGGATTTCGAGGCACGCTGCGAGAGCCGCCAAAAGCGCACAGGAACGACTGCGCCAGCCAGGGCGGCATCCGCTCAATCTTTGTGTCGGTTCTTCCACGATTCCATCCCGCCGGCACCTTTTGCGCACGGCCTGAGATCCGATCGGCGGATGGTCATATCACGGGCTGACGCGTCAAGCTATCGGTCCCCGGGTCGAAAATTCCGGCGGCGCGACGGCCAGCTGCATTCCCCGATTTCCGATCATCCTTTTGGTCTCTCGTGCCGATGGCTGGCTCTGGTTCTTGACGGACCCGCACCGCTATACGCAAAGCGGCTTATAGCCTCACGACCGCCGCTCCAGGATAGCCGTCGCACCCCCTATTGGAAGTTGTGCGGCTCCTGCAGCTGCGCGAGAGTTTCGGCTTAAAGGTCCCAGGCAAACAGAACGGCAGGGTATGGTCACGCAACAAATCCGGAAACCGCGGGAATCACCGCGGGACAGGCTGATCGACACGGTCCTGAGCCTTTTCTCCCGACACGGCTTCCACGCCACGGGAATCGACACGATCCTGGCGGAAACCGGTGTGGCCAAGATGACGCGCTATCAGTACTTCGCGTCGAAAGACGAGCTCATCCTTGCCGCTCTCGAGCGGCAAGGGGCGGAGTTCCGCGACTGGCTCACCGAACGGGTCAATGTATCCGGACGGGCGCCTCGCGACCGGCTCTTGGCAACAGTCACGGCAGCAGGCGAGTGGTGCGCCAATCCGCAATATACCGGCTGCATTTTTGTCAACGGCAGCCGAGGTCCATCGTGCCGACGACCCGATTCATTTGGCCGCAAGCCGGCAGAAGCGCTGGATTCCGGATTTTCTGTGCGCTTCGGCCATGGAATCGGGAGCATGCAATCCCGAGTCGCTTGCGTCTCAACTCTGGATTCTCATGGACGGTGCGTTCACGCTGACTCACATCAGCGGCGGCATCGAGTCTGCTCGCCAAGCGGCGGCCGCCGCGCGAATGCTGATCGACGGCGCTCTCGCAAAAATCGATACGCGATCATCTCGCCAGATCGGAAAGCGCGTTTTGAAATCGCCGCGGCGCGCCGTTTCCTGGCCACCCCGCCTCGCTATACAGATCGGTCTACAACCGCTGAATTGCCGCTCCGTTGCGGCGTAACACTCTTGTCGCTGGCGCGGACTGCCGCTCTTGCAATCGCCCAGGTAATCGGGCTTTAAAGTCCGAGAGGCCTTTATCGGCGAGGCGACGTGGTACGGGAAAATCAAGGAATGCAAGAGTTGCCCCGAGACCGGCTGGTCGGCATGGCTTTGCGCCTTTTCTCCGAGCGCGGCTTTCATGCTACCGGGATCGACACGATTCTCGCCGAAGCCGGAATCGCCAAAATGACCCTCTACAAACATTTCGCCTCTAAGGACGAACTCATTCTTGCCACTTTAAAGAGAAAAGGTGACGAACTTCACCCGTGGATTGCGCAGCGTGTCGCGGCGCTGGCCCGCGGCGGCCGCAACCGATTCTTGGCGATATTTGACGCGTTACGAGAGGGCTGTGCCGATCCGCAGTTCTACGGGTACATTGTTACCAATGCCGCCGCCGAGTTTCACGATGTCGACGACCCGATCCATGCTGAGGCCTACCGGCAAAAGCGGTGGATGGAAGATTTTATTCATGGCTTGGCCGTCAAGGCCGGCGCGCAAAGCCCCCATGCCTTGGCGCTGCAACTCTGCGTGCTGATCGATGGCGCCATGGTATTGACCCATCTGAGCGGCAACACCGAGCCGATCCGCCAAGCGACGGTGGCGGCGCGAATCCTGATCGACGATTCGCTTCCCAAGCCCGGCGCACGCGCGGCACATCCGGTCCGAAAGCGCGGCGCCAAATCCGGTCGTCAGCGTTAACCATATTGCGGCTTAGGTTGGCGCCCGGACCGTTGCCCCGGGGCCTCATTTTCGCCTTTTTTTGCGCTGCAGTATATGCACCAATGAGATAGCCTTTCGTCGTGGCTAACCCGACTAGACAAAAGGTTTTTCTAATCCTAGTATTTGTGTTGCAATTGCGAACACGGCGGCTCTGCGGCAAATGGAACGGAATGCCTCGTGGTGTGTTTTAAGGGGGTTCGAAAGCGACCCCAATAACGATAATTCGGATCCTCCCGACTGATATCCGTCGAAAACTTCAAAGTCCGCGCCCTTTCGAATCGAGGGCGCGAAGGGCTCGGACGGACAAAACGGTGCGGTTCGACAGGCTGGCGTGAACGTGTCCAAGACCGGACTGATTGCTCTTCTTCTCGTTGCTCTCGCCAATCTCGCGGCTTGGGCTTGGATGGGCCGCCCCGTCACCGCTCCGGATTTTTCGGGCGAGCTCCGCGGCGTTTCTTTCAGCCCCTATCAACGCGATCACGATCCCGTCGCCGGACGCAATCCCAGCCCAGCGGAAATCGACGGCGATTTACGGATGTTGCGTGGGGTTACCGACAGCGTACGCACTTATAGCGCGCTCGACGGTCTCGATATTGTTCCTTATCTGGCAAGGCCCTACGGCCTGCGTGTAACGCTCGGCGCGTGGATTGACACCCGGCTCGACCGCAACGAGGAAGAAATTCGCCATGTGATCGCGGCGGCCCGCAACAATCACAATGTTGATCGCGTTCTGGTCGGCAACGAAGCGTTGCTTCGCGGAGACGTCACCGCCGCCCAGCTCGTCGCCTACATGCACCAAGTCAAAGCCGAAGTGAAAGTTCCCGTCTCGACCGCCGAACCGTGGCATGTGTGGCTCGCGCATCCGGAATTGGCCCGCGAGGCCGATTTCATCGCCATCCACATCCTGCCGTATTGGGAAGGCGTCTCGGTCGATCACGCGGTTGATTTCGTGATGGACCGTTATCGTCAGGTTCAAGCGGTCTTCCCCGGTAAGCACGTCGTCTTGACCGAAGTTGGCTGGCCGAGCGACGGACGCACGCGCAAGGATGCCAAGGCTTCGATCGCCAATGAAGCGCAGTTTCTGCGCGGGTTTCTCAACGCCGCCGACGAATACGGCCTCGACTACTACGTCATGGAGGCCTTCGATCAGCCCTGGAAGATCGAGCTCGAAGGTGCGGTCGGCGCGTATTGGGGCATTTTCGACTCCGCCCGGGACATGAAATTCCCATTGACCGGGCCGATCGCACCGATGTCGGATTGGCCCTGGCTCGGAGCACTGGCCGTATTTCTTGGTCTTGTTCCCGCGGTTTTCATTCTGCGCCGGACAACGACGTTGCGGCCAGCCGGTCATGGCTTCCTCCCCATCGTCCTTCAACTTTCCGCCGCAGCTCTGGTCTTTGCCGCTCAGGCCGGGCTTGCGCGCTATATGAGCGCGGGAAGCGCCGTCACTTTCTTCGCCGGCTATCTCGCTCTGACTTTCGTATTTCTCATTCTTCTCGCCGAGGCGGTCGAATTCGCCGAAGCGTTCTGGCGCGCGCGTCTTGCGCGGCGATTCCCCATCGTTTCGCCGCAGGTGATGGATCGCTTGCCGAAAGTCTCGATTCATCTGCCGGCGTGCAACGAACCGCCCGACATGGTGATCGAAACACTGGCAGCGCTGTCCAGGCTCGAATACCCGGACTTCGAAGTTTTGGTCGTCGACAACAACACGACCAATCCAGCGCTTTGGCAGCCGGTTCAAGCCCTTTGCGACCGCTTAGGTCCACGCTTCCAATTCTTCCACCTCGATCACTGCGATGGATTCAAAGCTGGCGCCCTGAATTTTGCTCTCCACCAGACCGATCCCAAGGCCTCGGTCATCGGCGTCATCGACAGCGACTATGTCGTGGATCCCACTTGGCTCAAGAACCTCGTGCCCTATTTTGCGAGCGAACAGGTCGGTTTCGTGCAGGCACCGCAAGATTATCGGGACGCGAATGACGGAACCTTCAAGGGCGCCTGCTATTCCGAATACGCCGGTTTCTTCCATATCGGCATGGTTGAGCGCAACGAACGCAATGCGATCATTGAGCACGGCACCATGACCCTGGTCCGCCGCGCCGCCTTGGAGCGGCTGGGTGGCTGGGCGGAGTGGTGCATTTGCGAAGACGCGGAGCTCGGCTTGCAACTCCTCGAGGCGGGATGCGAATCGGTTTACGTCACCCACTCTTTCGGCCGCGGCCTCATGCCCGACAACTTTGCCGCCTATAAGAGTCAACGATTCCGCTGGGCCTACGGCGCCGTTCAGATCGCCAAGCATCATTGGCGCGCACTCTTCAGTGGAAAGCACTCCGCCCTGACCTCCGGCCAGCGCTTTCATTTCCTCGCTGGCTGGCTTCCCTGGGCCGCCGACGGCCTCAATGTCATCTTCACCATTTCCGCCGTTATTTGGAGCGCCGGCCTGGCGATTTGGCCCCGGCTATTTGAATTTCCGCCCGCCATCGCCGTGGCGGCCGCTTTGGGCCTCTTCCTTTTCAAATTCGCAAAGACGATCTCGCTCTATGCCGTGCGGGTGCCGGGGTCGCTGCGGCAGCATTGGCTGGCGGCCCTTGCCGGTCTGTCGCTTTCCTATGCGGTCGGCCGCGCCGTCTTGAGCGGCATCTTCACCTCGAACCGTCCGTTCCTCCGGACGCCCAAATGTGAGGGCCGGCCGGCTCTGGTCGCGGCCGTCGCCGCAGCTTGGCAGGAAGGATTGCTCATGGTCGGGTTGTGGGCCGCGGCGGCCGGGATTGCCGTGACCTATGGCGCCGATACGCTTGATCTCCAGCTCTGGATCTCCTTCCTGGTGATCCAATCCTTGCCGCTTGCCGCCGCAGTGTCCACCTCGGCACTCTCGGTCATGCCGGCGGGCCGCGCCAAGCTGGCGCCCGCCTTGGCAACGACGCTTTCCGATTTGCCCACCATGGCGCGCGCCCTCGCACCGGCCCTCGTTCCGCCGCAAACGGTCTCGCCTCGCACCTAACCGAGCGGCTGCCAGCCTTGCCCTGAGGCTGTCGGTCGGGGATCATCGGCGGCTTTTTCGGTTCCGGCGAACGATCCATTTCCCATGTTTTCCCCTGAAACGCTCAATGTCGTGGTCGCCGCGATTTTCGCCGCGACCTATCTCGGCATGGCCGTCGGCGGCGTCCCGGGCCTTCTCATCAATCGAACCGGCATTGCCCTCCTTGCCGCCGTATCGGTTGTCGTCGTCGACGCGCTGGTCCCGCTCGATGCGCTAAAGGCCGTCGATTTTTCCACGCTCAGCATTCTCTTCGGGCTGATGGTGCTCTCCGCCCAGTTCGTACTTGCCGGGTTCTACGATTGGGTGGCGGCGCGGATCGCGATTTCGCGGCAAGGCCAAAGCGTGTTGCTGGCTTTGATTGTTGCCGTCGCCGGTGTCCTTTCGGCTGTTCTCGCCAACGACATCGTGACCTTTGCAATCGCCCCCATTCTGACCCAGGGGCTGACACGCCGGGGTATCGATGCGCGGCCCCATCTCATTGCGCTGGCTGCCGCCAGCAATGCCGGATCGGCGGCGACCTTGATTGGCAATCCGCAAAATATTCTGATCGGCGAAGCCGGCCATCTGCATTTTCTCGATTTCTTGGCCGTTTGCGGTCCGGCGGCGCTCGTCACCCTCATCATCGTCTTCGTCTTGGTCCGCGTGGTTTTCCATGCCGAGATCGCACACCGCCTCGAGCCGCCCCGACTTGCCTTGCCTCCCGTGGATCGTGGGCAAGTCATCAAGGGTCTCGCCGCGACGATCGTACTGATCGGACTTTTCATCTCGCCGCTTCCCCGCGCATCGAGCGCGCTCTTGATTGCAGCCCTCCTCCTTTTCTCGCGACGTTTCGCCATCCGCGAAATCATGGCGCAGGTCCATTGGCATCTCCTGCTGCTGTTCGCTTGCCTCTTCATCGTCAACGAAGCCTTCCGGAGAACCGGCATCGCCGCCGATGGCCTCGTTTGGCTGGCACAGCATGGCTTGCTTCCGGATCGCCTGGCGGTGCTCGGACCGCTGACATTGGCCGCCAGCAATTCGATCGGCAACGTCCCGGCAGTGATCATGCTCTTGGCGCTCTGGAAACCGGCCGGCGCCGGCGCGCTTTATGGTTTGGCGTTGCTGTCCACCCTTGCCGGCAATCTGTTCATTCCCGGAAGCTTCGCCAATATCATCACCGTCGAACGCGCCAAGGGCACCGGCGCTTCGATCGGTTTCTGGGATCACGCGCGCTGTGGAGTTCCGATTACAATTTTGTCGATGGCCGTCGCGATCGGCTGGCTGATCGTCGCCGGACAAATGCCCTGGTAGGCGGGCTAGAGCATGATCTTGTCAGGTGGAATCGGCTGCGTTGCGCCGTTGGTGCGGCGATCCGCCAGGCGCGCCAAGCCCGCCGGCCTTGCCGGCAAAGGTTTGCGCGCAAAGCGCGCGGGAGGCGATGCGGGGCATCGGCCGAACGGCGCAACCCAAAGGGCCCGGGTCTTATGCGCCGCCGCTTCGTCGAAGCGCTCGCCCGTAGTCCCGCTACGCGCTTCTCCTGCCCGCGGCGCAAAATACCTCCGGCGCAGCCGGTTCCAACTGACAAGATCAGGCTCTATCTCACCGCCACGATCTAAAGCGCGCCGAGTCCGGCTGCAGCCCCGACGAGAGGAATAACCCCGATCTTGAATCGGAACAAAGCGAGGAATGAGGCCGCGGCGAAGAGCAGAGCGACGATATCCAAAGAGCGCCAATCCGGAATAAACAGCCGCAAGACGCCGACATGCTGTTCGGTCACGGTGGCAAACAGCACCTGGAGGGCAAACCAGATTGCGAGATTGAGTATGACGCCAACCACCGCCGCGGTGATCGCGGTCAAGGCCGATGCCATCATCTCATTGCCCCGCAATCGCTCGACAAAAGGCGCGCCGAGGAAAATCCATAGGAAACAGGGCGTGAAGGTGACCCAAACGGTGAGGGCGGCGCCCCGCACGCCTGTCAGCATCGGCGGAAGCGCCCCGGACGCCCGGAACGCTGCAAGGAAGCCGACGAATTCGGTGACCAAGATGAGCGGTCCCGGCGTCGTTTCGCCCATACCGAGGCCATCCAGCATTTCGCCGGGCCGTAGCCAGCCGTAATGATTGACGGCCTCCTGCGCCACATAGGCGAGGACCGCGTAGGCGCCGCCGAAGGTGACGACCGCCATCTTGCTGAAGAACAGGCCGATCTGGGTGAACACATTGCCGGGACCGAGCACCGCATAGAGTGCGACGACCGGCGCGAGCCAAAGGATTAGAAATGCGCCGCCGGATTTCAGCGCGCGGGCAACAATTGGGCGCGTATGATCGGCACCGCCAGCGGCTAGGAATCGGTCGAGGGTAGGCGCATCGCGCCCTTCCGACGGCGTTTGAGCGGCAGGTGCAGAAAATGTTTTAGCGAACGCGCATCCCCCCAAAAATCCGATTGCCGCTGCCGCAACGATGATCATCGGGAACGCGACCTTAAAAAAGAAGATCGCGACAAAAGCGAGAATCGCCACCGCGATCATCACCGGATTGCGGAGCGCCCGCTTTGCAATCCGCTCCAGCGCATGGGCGACGATCGCGAGAACGGCGGCCTTGATCCCGAAGAACATGCCGGCGACCAGCGTCACTTCCTGGAAGCCGGCATAAAGCGCGCTCAATCCGAGGATCACGACGAAACCGGGCAAGATAAAAAATAATCCGGCGACAATTCCGCCCAAGGTCCGGTGCAACAGCCGATATAGGTCGCAAGCTGCTGCGCTTCGGGACCGGAAAGTAGCATGCAATAGTTCAGCGCATGGAGAAACCGGGCCTCCCCGATCCAGCGCTTCTCATCCACGAGGACCCGGTGCATGCGCGCGATCTGGCCGACCGGCCCGCCGAAACTTGCAAAGCCGATCTTGGCCCAGACCTTCAGGGCTTCGCCAAACGAGATGCCGTGGCCGTTCGGCGGCAATTCGTCGTTTCGTTGGCGTCCCCCATGGAACGCAAAATAGCATGGCGGGGAAGTGCAGCAAAATCCGCGGCCAGCCGGTGATCAGCCTGTCAGCTTTGCCGCAAAACGCAGCCGCACGTAATCGGCCGTCCAGCGGCCCGAATGATCGCAAAGTGCCGGACGCAGAAGTTCGATCGCTTCTGCCTTTGCTCCAGCACGTTCAGATTCGGGAAGCTTCGCCAAAACGCCCTGGGCGAATGTCTCGATCCAGCCTTCCATGCCGGTTGGAAGCGGCGTCGGGCGCGGAAACAGATCGATCGAGGAAACCACAAAACCGTGTTCGGCGAGAAGCACACCGTATTCTTCGGCGGTGGGATAGAACTGCCAGCGCAGTTTGACGAAATCCAATCCGCGCTTGGCGAAGACCGCGGCGAGGGCCACGCGAATAGCGGCGATATTGCCGTGGCCGCCCATTTCGGCGACGAAGCGTCCCTTCGGCTTCAACGCCCGGCGCACGCCCTCGATGACCGCGTCGGGCTTCGTCATCCAGTGCAAGGCTGCGTTGGAAAACACCGCATCGAATTGCTGCGAATACGGCAATTCATGAGCGTCCCCAAGATCGACGTGAATTCCGCGTTGCCGCGCCGCGGCCGCCAGTTCCGACGACGCGTCTATGCCGATGACGTTTGCCCCGGCCGCCGCGATCTTTTGGGTTAAGGCGCCATCGCCGCAGCCCAGGTCCAGAATCCGTTCGCCGGGCTTCGGATCGAGAAGCGCTATGACCGGCGCGCCCAAATCCGACACGAACCGGGCATTTGCCGCGTAGCCTTCGGCCGTCCATTTTTGCGTCGCCTTTTCCATTGCCCTAGCCGTGGGGTGGCGGCGTGGATGCAACAAAACCCGCCAATAACACAATCATCATGACAATAATTGCCTCGGTCGCAAACTGCGGACAAGCGACAGATGCGCGCACCCCTCCGCAGAATCGCCGGCCAGCCGCGACAAAAACCCCCAGCGATTGACGGCGGCGACATTAAGGGCGGCGGCGAACAGGACGGTTTTACCAATCAGAAACCCGCCGTGATTACCGCCAAGGCGCGTGGATGCAATCTGTATCGGTCACTTTGACAACGCCACTTCGATTTGGTCGAAGCGCCCGAGCCGATAAATGAGCCACGATACCAGCCACGCAACGACGAACAGACCGATGATGACGAAGCCGAGCATCCCGAAATGCGCGTTGATGCCGGCGAGCGAAGCCCAGAAGCCGCCCGTGAGCCGGAGCTTGTCGGCAAGCAGACCCAAAGCTTCGACGGTGCTGATGACGAACGCGACGGCGACCGAGACGAAAGTGATCACCAGATTATAGAAGAGCTTGCGGACGGGCTTTACAGAGGCCCAGCCATAGGCGCCGAGCATCAGCACAGCCTCCGTCGTGTCGACCAGCGTCATGCCCGCGGTGAAGAGCACCGGAAAGACCATGATCGACCAGAAAGAGACGCCCTTGGCGGCCTCGGCGGCGGAGAGGCCGAATAGGCTGATTTCGGTCGCGGTGTCGAAGCCGAGGCCGAACAAGAAGCCGAGCGGGACATATGCCAGCTGCGCGAGATGAGCGCGAACCGCGACTTGAGAATACGGGCGAAGAATCCGCGCTTGCCAAGCAGCGTGTCGAGGTCTTCTTCGACGTAGCGGCCGGTGCGCCGCACCTGTCGGAAGACTCTCCAGACGCCAATCAGCACCAGGATGTTAAAAAGAGCGATCAGGAATAGGAATCCGGCGGAAACGCTGGTGCTGATGGCACCGCCGATCTCGCGCCAGCTCTCGAAGGCGCTGCCGGCGAGGCTCGCCGCGGTGACTGCCACGACAGCCGCTACGACGATGACAATGGTGGAATGTCCCGGCGCGAACCACAGGCCGATGGCGACGGGACGTCTCCTTTCCTGCATCAGCTTGCGGGTGACGTTGTCGATCGCCGCGATGCGGTCGGGATCGACTGCGTGACGCGGCGGAAGATATAGGCGCGCAGTGCCGTGCCGAGCAGCAGCGGACGTTCGCGGAACTCGGCAAGAGCCCAGAGCCAGGCCGCCACATTGGCCGTAATCAAGCCGGCGTAAATCGCGACGATGCGGGGCTTGAGGGTCGAAGGATCATCGAGCAGAGCGTTCCAATGGAGCGCAGGGGAGGACCATCCAGAGCTTGCCCCCGTAATGGCGAGCCGAGTGCCCAGCTCCCCAACGATGATGCGGCCGATCCTAACCACGTCGCCATCTGGCGATATCTCACCGAAGCGGCCCGCGAAGTGTCTCTCACATTTTTATCCCCTTCATGTCGCCACCATGATCCATGCCGGGCATATCCATTTTGCCATCGCCAGAACTGCCGGATTTTTCCACAACCACCGTGGTTTCGATGGTGCCGGCTTTTTCGAAAGTGAGCGAGAGCGGGAATGTCGCGCCCGCTTGCAGAGCCTGTTTCAGGCCGATCAGCATGACGTGGGTTCCGCCGGGAGCAAGCGGCGTGCTTCCATGCGCTTTCATCTCTACCGACGCCACCGGCCGCATCTTCATGACGCCGTTATCGTTGAGCGTGACATGAAGCTCGGCTTTGTCCGCGACCGCGGTCGAAACACTCAACAAACGATCTTCCGTTGCACCGTCATTGATGACGGTGAAATAGACCACCCCATTGGCCCATGCGTCGGCCGGACGCGACCAGGCGTGATCGATTCGAATGGATTTCCCGCCTTCCGCTATTTGAATTTGACCATCAGCAAGGCCTGCGGCGATGCTTATCAGGGCGCAAAGGATGAAGATACCGACGGTTCGCATTTTCATGAATTCCGCCTCATGGGCTGGGGTGGTCGCCGGGCAGGAGCGGCGTCACGGCCCGCTCGAGCGCGTCCTCGGTGACCGCGGTCGTGTCCGGCGTCATGAGGGCACGAACGATCCCCGTCGGATCGACGATATAGGTCACCGGCAGGACGGCCGGCTTGCCGAAGCCGTTAGTCTCCGCGTCGGCCAATATCGCGGCGGGATAATGCACCGCCTGCGCCGCCTCGATGACGGACTGGCGGTCGCGGCTGCGATCGACGCTGATCCCGAGTACCTCCACCCCGCGGGTGCGGAACCGGGCGTAGAAGGCGTCGAGCGCCGGCATCTCCTCGCGGCAGGGCGGGCACCAGGTCGCCCAGAAATTTACGATCACGACCTTGCCGCGCAATGCAGCCAGATCGAAATGGGCGCCGTCGATTTCCGGTATGACCAGGGCGGGCGCCGGCTCCCCGGCCGCAGGCGCGGCGCCGGCCGGGCCTGCGAGAGCCGCGAGTATCCAGGCCGACGTCAAGGCAATGCGGATTGTCGTCATGTCCTAACGCTTTCTGACGGCACGAACCGCCGTTGGTTTTGCTGCGTTGCGCGGTGGGAGGTATTCACCCCCACCGCGCAACGCGATGCTTAAAAATCATACGCGAGTTGTACCTTGAAGAGCGCAGGTGCCACTAGCTGACCGGCTGTGCCCTCAATCAAAGTGCTCGAGGCGGCATTGGTGAATTGGTAGATCGGCAACTCGACGTCGGCGTAGAGCCTCACTTTGTCGAGCCGCATCTCGATACCGGGCGCGATCAATAGCCGCTTGTAGCCCGAGTTCAACGGGTCGGCATTGGCTTCTGTATCGTGCTCGCGATAGCTCCCGAGAATCTGCAGGACTGGCGCCACCTTGGTCAGCCGCCCGATCGCGCCGAAATCGTAAGTTAGCCCGACCGCACTGTCGAGCTCGTTGCCGGGCCGGTAGCTATCCCGCGTGAAGACCGCAAACTGATATCTCGCCTGCACGAAATAGGCGAGGGAGTTGTCGGAATTCAGCCCGCCGATATGGTAGCCGCCGAACATGAGATCGGTGCTGCCGGTACCGGGCAGGCTGTCGCGGTCGAACTCTGCGCCACCGAGCGGGCCGATCGGGCCGGTGTAATTTCCCGTCGGCAGCTTGACGCCGAAGGTTAGCCCAGTCGACAGGTCCGGCGAGAACCCGGTGTACATGCCAGTGACCTGCAAGTCGCCAAGATCGTTTATATGACCGGTATAGATGCTGCCAGCCGGTCCGAACACGGTGCCGTCGTCGGTCGTGGTCAGCGCGCGGGCAAAGACCGGTAGTTCGGTCATCACCGTCCAGTTGCGGTCGATCATGTATTGGCCGCCGACCGTGTAGAAGCTGGTGTTGATCTCCTTGTCGAAATTGTCCGAGGCGGGTGCCTTGGAGCTACCCTCCCAGTTCTGATTCTGGTCCATATAGGCGTATCGGAACCAGGCGGAGAGGCCGGACTCGGAATCGGTCGGCAGCATCGTGCCGGCACCGACATCGAAGATACCGCAGCCGCAGGCGCAGGCCCAGCTGGCGGTTGGAGCGAACCAGAGCGAAGTGGAAAGGGCGAGCAATAGGGCAATGCCCCGTCGACGGAACGTCGCCGCGCGAAGCGGTCGAATCATTTTGAAACTCCTTCGGTCTTAATGCGTTAAGCCAGCCTGCGAAAAGGCTGGCGGGGGCATGCGAGCGTTAGACCGAAGGGGGAGCGCGCGCCTGTTGCGGACTGACGAAAAGATCGATGGGTGCCGCGGCGGCGGACGCGATCGGGTGCCATCCGGCCTCGGCGCGGCGGGCGATGATCGCAGTCGGTGCCGGAGGGAGCAGGTTGGCGGCCAAATGGCCCGCTTGGCACACGGGACAGGGAACGGATTTCCCGGCGGGAACCCCAGTTTCCCCTGGGCTCTGATTATTGTGCGATGCGGGTTTTTGCATGCCGCAAAGGGACGACGCCAAGTCATCCGACAAGGCGGCATAGCGTGTGGCTTGAGCAAGCGCGACCGGCGCCTGTACTGCCAAGCAGAAGGCGATGAGGCCGCTCGCAAGGGTGCGCAAAAGCCTGTTAATATACGTCATCGACTTCCCCGACCCTATCACGGCCTTAACTCCCGTTGGTAGCCGTTCTTAGGCATCGCCGGGGATCGCGAGCCTCTTGCGGAATTGGGGCTTTCTTCGGCTCGGGGTGCCGTTAAAATAGCGGCCCTTTCCCCAGAGTCGGGATATGCGCGGCTTATTTATTTTCCTTGTTGTCATCATCCTCGTTGGCGCCGCCGCTCCGGCTCGCGCTCAGAATGCGTGCAGCGCCTTGCTCGGAACAGTTGTGTCGGCGACCGGCACGGTCTCGGATTTCACTTACAAAAAAGAGAACGACGAGAGCCAATTTTTCATCCGCGATACGAATTTGCCGTGCCACATCGATATCTGGGTGTTTGTCAACGGACGCATTCTTTGCCGCGACGGCAGTCAAGCCGCCATTGTGGGAAAATTCGGCCAGGGCGACATCGGCGCCAGCGCGCCGGTTTTCCTGATCGAGACCGATGTCGATCGCGTACGATGCAAATAAGGGCGAGCCCGGTCCGACGCCGGCCCCCGTTCAATTCGGATTTCAGGTTGCCGGCTGAGGCCGCCGCCGCGGTGGCCATGATGCCTGCGAGGGCTAGGACGGGGGTTTTCGAGACCTCATGGCGAAAATACTTCGACCGCGACGGCGCAGGGAAACATAGGCCTCCGAGGTGACAAATGAATGACAGCTCCTGCCTGCACAGAGGGGCTGAATTTATCGCGAAACGCCGCAAAGAGCCGGAAAAGACCTTAATATCGAGTTTTGTGCTGCAACGTAAATATTCTGTAATTCATTTTTTGCTGGCCCCCCGCGCCATATTCCGCTTACACATATTTGTCATTTGAATGAAGGGAATTCCCATGAATTCGCGCCAGAACCCGATGCGAAAGGTGATTATCGCAGTGATCCTCGGTGCCCTCGCCATTGGGGCATACGCCATTTTCACGGCGAATTCAGACAAAAGCGGCCGTCAGCAGAGCGCCGCCGATACCAAGGCACCGGACGCAAATACTGTGGAGAAGAAGGCGGCTGAAACCAAGACCTCAGATACAGCCGCTTCAAGCGCACCAGCGCCGGACGCCAAAACCGCGGATACTGCCGCTCCAGCCGCCAAGCCTGCGGATAGCAAGGCCGCGGACACAAATACCGCCGCGAATCCGGCGGCGGCCCCGGTCGATGACCTCACCCGGTTCGACGGCAAGCCTTACAAGGTCTACCCCGACGGGAAAGTGAACTTCGCGACGTATCGGGGCTACAACATGTATTCGAGCATTTGCTTTGTTTGCCACGGTCCCGCCGGTCTCGGCAGTTCCTTCGCACCGGCGCTCGTCGAGTCGCTCAAGGTTCTGAGTTACGAAGATTTTGTTGGCACCGTCATGAACGGCCGCGAAAATATCACCTCGGTTTCCAACAATGTGATGCCGTCATTCGGCACCAATCCCACCATCGTGAAGTATATTGATTCGCTTTATGCTTATCTGAAAGGCCGCTCCGACGGCGCCATCGGCAGAGGCGAGCTTGAATTCGCAGGCCCCAAGGACGAATAAGAAAGCGCGGCAAGCGGCAAAGAGTTTAGCTCGCCCGTTTCACGGGGTTTTGCCCCGCATCGCCGGATTGGCCGAGCGACCTTTGAATGAGACTGTCGATTTCGGGCCGGCAAGAACCGCAACTCGTCCCCGCCCGCAGCATTCGCCCGACGTCATCCACCGAACGAGCGCCGTTGGCAACCGCATCGCAAATCTTGCCGCTTCCGATTCCAAAGCACGAACAAACCGTCTCGCCGTCGCGCCCGATTTTTCCGGACCGGAGCTCCACGCGTTCGGCGGCATTCAGTCGGGGCTTTGCGAACATTTCCGCAAGCCAAGCTTTCGATATCGTCGGCGAGTTTTTGGCAACGAATAGATAAGCGTCCAACCGTCCGTCCCGGAACCGGGCGCAGCGATAATCCCCGGCGGCCGAATCCGCGAATGCGATCCAATCCCGTGGGCGTTCGGGCTCCCCGAGAAATTCTTGCGCCCAAAACGTCCAATCCGCTGGCGACGAGAACCCCGCCAGCTCATAGCGCCAGAATCCGGCGCCGCGAATTTGCACCCAATAATTGGCATCGGGCTTCGCCAAGGCGCGGCGCGATAGCGCAAATCCCTGCCACGCATAATCGATCGCGGTAAGGCGCGCGGGAGTATGTTTCAACTCCGGCTGGCCCGAAGCTGGATTGGTTTCCGGATCGACGGCCGCGTTGACGAGACCGGCACCGCCTCGCGAGCTTCCTGTGGAGCAGGACGGGACATGGTGACCCCTCCAAGCCTTTGGATATGCGATTGATTCGCAAGGCCGAAGCTTCGCTACGAAGAATTAAACCTTGTTGGCCTAGGAATGTTCCCGCCGTGCAACCCTTTCGGTTCCCTCGAGTTTAGGATTACCATGGTGGTAGAAGCGGAAGTGTCTTAATGATCGCTTCCGCGCTGCCTCTGAAATTTTGAACAGTACGGAGGAGATCATGCGTTCGAAATCCAATGGCCCAAAACCTGCTGAAGACTTCGGCCATCAGGCAGAGACACTTCGTCACGATTTCGAAGCGCTGGTTGCGGATGCCGGCCGGCTGATTGCCTTAGCCAAAGATGCCACATCGGCAGGTGCCGCCGAGCATCTGGGAACGATGAAGGTGAAGGGCGAAGAAATTATGGAACGTGCGGGCGAAAGTTTGAACGGCGCCGTCGGCGCGGCCCGCAATACGATCGGACAGAATCCGCTTGGCGCCGTACTCATCGCGGGGGCAATCGGATTCATTTTGGGGCTGATGTCGCGCCGCCGATAACGGGCGGCGGAATTTCCGCCGGGCTTGTTCGAAGGTGCGGCGGAGGAGGGGATGATGTTTCGGTCGATACTGGTCCGGACGGCGCTGATACTGGCGGCGGCTCTATTATTGTTTGTGGCTGTTGGCTTTGGCATCTGGGCGGCTTTTCTCGCAATCCTTCCCTATTTCGGCCTCCTACCGACCGCGGTGGTCTTCGCAGGCGCCCTCGCGTTGCTCGCCGTTGTACTCATTCTCACCGCATCGCTGATGGGCCGCTCGAAAGGCAAGCGAAGGGCGCCGAAATCGGCTGACGGCACGGCGGACAATTTGATTTTCGAAATGGGCCGCTCTCTTGGCGCCGATATGGATCCCTTGCTTGCCTTTGGAACGGCGGCGGTTGTCGGCTTTGTTCTCGGTCGGCGGGTGTAATCCGCTGGGCCGGGCCAGCTATCGGAGATCGGGAAGCTCGATCGTGATCGCCGTTCCGTTATTCTCGATCACCTGCATCTTGCCGCCCAGCTGGCGCACATAGCCTGCCAGCGGCCGGGGCTTGTCCCGGAAGCGCCGAAAGTCCGGTACACGCGCGGCAAAACAAGCCGATGGCTATGGTCAAGTGAACCGGTTCGAATAAACGGATTATGCGCCCATTGCACCAGCGCCTGGCGCTGCCGGGGCCGGCAGCCGAGGTCACCAGGTTCGCAATTGGCGCGGATTTGGCCGGCGTGCCGCAAAAACGTGCGCCAGCGACGGATCTGAATCGCTTCGATTTCGGGGTTACGGCGACCGAGATAATAGCGGCAATACCCTTGGAACCAGCCCCGCGGATCGGGTGCGATGATCCATGTCCGGCGCCGCCATTCGGAAAGCGGCAACCGGCTTTTCACTTTGAAGTCATTGAGCGTCGGATCGGCGATCTGGCTCGTGCGCGCGGAGCAAAACCAATTCGCAGAAAATTCCTTGCGGCAATCATTGCAATATTTTCCCTCGAATACGCCGAGCTTGAGCGTCTGGGCGGGGGCAAAATGCGGCATAAAGCCTTCGGCAAAATCCCGGGCCGGCCGCGCCGTGATCCGCTAGCGATAGCCCTTTTGCATCCGGTCATTTACAACCACGACATCGCCGATTTTGTGCATGGCGTCACTCTTTCATGAGCGACATGACCGATCCCGATAGGCGGCCGGATTAAGGTGCGATCATGCCATCGCGCAGATATTTCTTGTCATATTCAAAGACGATCGCCGGATCTGGCGGGATCTTGGCGATGTTCTTTTTGTTGATATGCAAACGCATAAGCAGATCCCGGATAAGATTGAGGCGAGCCGAGCGTTTTTCATCCGCGCGCACAACGATCCAGGGCGTTACCTTATTGTGCGTGCGTTCAAACATTTCGTCGCGCGCCCGGCTGTAATCCTTCCAATGGTCCATCGCCACCGCGTCAATGGGGCTGACTTTCCATTGCTTGAGCGGATCTATGCGGCGGCTCTCAAGCCTTTTCTTCTGTTCCTTGCGGCTGATATCCAGATAGTACTTGAACAGTTTGATCCCGGAATCGACGAGCATCTGCTCGAAGAGAAGAACCGATTGCATGAATTCCTCGTACTCGCTGTCCGTACAAAAGCCCATCACCGATTCGACGCCGGCGCGGTTGTACCAGCTGCGATTGAAGAGGACGATTTCCTGTGCCGCCGGAAGATAGGGAACAAAACGCTGGAAGTACCACGTATTGAGATCTCGGTCCGAAGGCTTGCCCAAGGCCACGACGCGGGTTTCGCGCGGACTTAGGTGCTGGATGATGCGTTTGATGGCGCCGTCCTTGCCGGCGGCATCGCGTCCTTCAATAATGACGAGAATCCTGTCGTTATGCTTTATGACGTGGCTCTGGAGATTGACCAGCGCAATTTGCAGCTTGTGGAGATCCCGGAGATATTGGTGTTTCGAGATCGGCTCCGGTTTGGTGACGGTCTTTTTCATCCGGCCGGCTCCGCTCGTCCTAAACAACCGTTATTATAGCGCGACGCGGCGCAAGCGAAGGGCGTTGCCGATGACGAGAATTGAACTGGCACTCATGGCCGCGCTGGCGATCATCGGGTTGAGCAGGAGCCCGAAGAAAGGATAGAGCACGCCGGCCGCAATGGGAATTGCAAGCGCATTGAAAACAAAGGCAAAAAACAGATTTTCGCGGATATTGCGCATGACCGCCCGGCTCAGCCGGCGGGCCCGCACGATGCCCTGAAGATCGCCTTTAACGAGGGTGATCGCCGCACTTTCCATCGCCACGTCCGTTCCGGTTCCCATCGCGATTCCGACACGCGCCGCCGCCAACGCGGGGGCGTCGTTGATGCCGTCGCCGGCCATCGCCACTTTCCGGCCGCTATCCTGGAATTTCTTGACCGCCGCCGCTTTCTGATCCGGCAGAACTTCAGCCACGACTTCGTCGATGTCCAATCGCTTTGCCACGGCCTCGGCGGTTGTCCGGTTGTCGCCGGTGAGCATCACCACGCGCACGCCATCGCTTCGCAGCGCTTTAATCGCCGCCGCCGTCGTTTCTTTGATGGGATCGGCCACGGCAATCAATCCCGCGGGTTTGCCATCGATCGCGATGAACATGACGGTCTGCCCTTCCCGCCGCAGCGCTTCGGCACGGGTCGGGAGATCGACCGGATCGATGTTCAATGTCTTGAGTAGAGCAAGGTTTCCGGCGGCGACTTGCCTGCCCTCGATCGTACCGATGACGCCTTTGCCCGCTTCCGATCGGAATTGCGGGACCGAAACCAGAGATAGATTGCGCGCCTCCGCGGATTTGACGATCGCGGCGGCCAACGGATGTTCGCTCCCTCGCTCAAGGCTGGCAGCCAAGCGCAGGATGTCGTTCTCGGAAACCCCAGCTAGCGCCACAACGCCCATCACCCGTGGCTTGCCCTCGGTCAGTGTTCCGGTCTTATCGACGACAAGAGTATCGATTGTCTCCATAAGCTCCAGCGCTTCGGCGTTTTTGACGAGCACGCCGGCCGTGGCACCCCTGCCGGTGCCGACCATGATCGACATCGGCGTCGCCAAGCCTAGGGCGCAAGGGCAGGCAATGATGAGCACGGCGATCGCGTTCAACAGCGCGAACGCCATGGCTGGCGCCGGGCCATAAGCTGACCAGACCGCGAATGAGGTGATGGCAACGAGCACGACCCCGGGCACGAACCAGCCCGATACCTGGTCGGCGAGACCTTGTATGGGTGCCCGGGAGCGCTGCGCCTCGGCGACCATCGCAACAATCCGCGACAATAGGGTATCGGCGCCGACACGCTCCGATCGCATTAAGAACATCCCAGAGCCGTTGAGCGTCGCCCCCGTCACCTTGTCGCCCGGCGATTTCTCGACCGGGATCGGCTCACCGGAAATCATCGATTCATCGACCGCACCGTGCCCTTCGACAACGACCCCATCGACGGGAATTTTCTCGCCGGGTCGCACCCGAAGCTTCAGTCCCACGGTCACTTGCTCCAGCGGGATATCTTCTTCGCGGCCGTCGTTGCGTACCACCCGCGCGGTCTTCGGGGCCAAATCGAGAAGGGCGCGGATCGCACTCGATGTCTGCGAACGGGCTCGAAGCTCCAGCACCTGGCCAAGAAGAACGAGCGTCGTAATGACCGCAGCCGGCTCGAAATAAATTGCGACCTCACCTCTGGAATCGCGGAACGATGCCGGAAAAATGCCGGGGAATAGCGCCGCCGCGATGCTGTAAGCGTAGGCAACCCCGGTTCCGATGGCGATGAGCGTGAACATATTAAGCCGCCGGTTGACAAGCGAAGCCCAGCCCCGATCGAAAAACGGCCAGCCGCCCCAAAGGACGACGGGGCTCGCCAAAAGGAATTGCAGCCAAACTGCCGAGCCTGCCGGCAGCAAGTTTTGAATCGGGCGGCCGATCAATTCATCGACGGTGGCAATCAAAACGAGCGGAACGGATAGTGCGACGCCGGTCCAGAATCGCCGGGTCATCGAAGCAAGCTCGGGATTCTCGCCTTCGGCGCCCGTTGGCGTCATCGGCTCCAGGGCCATGCCGCAAATCGGACAGCCGCCCGGGCCCTCGCGGATGATTTGAGGGTGCATGGGACAGGTCCACAGGATCTTGCCGCCGGAGGCCGAGGGAACTTCCTGGGTTTTCGGCGTGAAGGAATGCTTTTTTAAGTAGGTATCCGGCTGAGCGATGAACTTCGCCCGGCAGCCGGCGCTGCAAAAAAAATAGGTCTGTCCGCCGTGCTCCGCCCAGGGCTTCGCGCTGGCGGAATCCACCGACATGCCACAGACGGGATCCTTGGCGCCTGAAATATCGCTCGGCGCCCCATGTTGATGTCCGTGATGATGGTGATTCTCGTTCATGAATAAGACGACTCATTGCTGAATATATTCACTCGATTCGATAAATGTAAGAACTTTTTAACCGAATTTCTGTCACTTGCTCCTATTCCATTTGGCTCTTGTTTCATTTGGCTCTTGTTCCACTTGGAATCGCCTCGGCAACATGCCCGTCGTGGGGGTGGGTAAATGCCAGACAATGCTTCCCTCGCCCTGCGCGGTGGCGATGAATCGATCGCCAATCCCGAAGAGATCGTCGAACTCTCGGAACGCGTCGGCCTGCTCGCCAAGCAAAAGACCGGCGACATTCAACAAATCACCAATCAATCGAAGATCCTGGCGCTCAATGCCACGATCGAAGCGGCCAGAGCCGGCGACGCCGGCCGGGGGTTTTCCGTCGTCGCTTCGGAAATGAAAAATATTTCCACCCAGATCAATGACGTCGCCAGGCAGCTCGAACAAGAACTCGCCAGCGAGACGAGGCGCCTTGAAAATCTCGGGCGGCGCATCGTCCGGGAGCTGCGCGGCGAGCGTCTGGTCGATCTTTCGCTCAATGCCATCGAAATCATCGATCGAAATCTCTATGAACGGACTTGCGACGTTCGCTGGTGGGCAACCGACAACGCCGTGGTCGATTGCGCGAGCGATCCAAGCCCAGAGAACGCCCAGCATTGCACCGAACGTCTCGGCGTCATTCTCGGCGCCTATACCGTCTATCTCGATATCTGGATATGCGACCGTAAGGGCGCCGTCCTGGCCAATGGCCGTCCGGATCGATATTCAAATGTGCGCGGCGCCCGGGTTTCGTCCGAAGAATGGTTCAAGAAGGCGGTGGCAACACTTTCCGGCAATGATTTTGCCGTGGTCCATGTTGCGGCCATCCCGCTGCTGGACAAGGCCGTGGCCGCCGCCTATTCAACCGCCATTCGCGAAGACGGCCAGTTGGATGCGCCGTGACCGGCGTGATCGTCGTGCATTTCGATTGGACGCCTCAAGCGCAGACGGTGGTCGATGGCGTGCGCCTCACGCCGGAAGAGCGCGACCGCACGCGTGCTGCTGCTCGATTCCAACCATCGCATTATCGCGTCTTCCGATCATCAAGGCGTCTTGAGTCGAAAGCCAGCCGTTACGAACAGAGGGCGCGCAGCGCGGAAGCTACGAGGATCAGTCAGGAAATACGGTGAGCTTTGCCCTCACCCCCGGTTACGAGACCTATCGCGGGTTGGGCTGGTACGGCTACATCGTGCAAGGGCCGCGACGAGACTGCCCCTAGAGGCCTTCGCCGGCGTCCCGATGGTTATCGACCGCGACGATCTCAATAGCCGGTAGCGATTCCGTGCAAAGTCTGCGGCTTGACGAGCGAAATCTGCTTGTCGTCAAGCAGCTTGATCAATTCTTGCAGTTTGAGCTGCGTCAATGTGCGGCTCACCGTTTCGACGGTCAGACCCAGATAATCGGCGATATCCGCTCTGCTCATCGGCAAGACAATCGGGTTGCCGGATTGTCCGTGGCGAATCGAGGCGTTTGACAGCAACAGCAGGAACGACACCACTCGCTCCCGCGCCGATTTCCGGCCGAGCAGCATCATTTGATCCTGTGCCGCAGCCAATTCATGGGAGGCCATGTTCAGGAGCCTCTGTTCCAGCTTCGGAACTTCGTCGAACAAGGCCTCGAGCTTTCGCCGAGGGAACCGGCAGAGTTGAGTCGGCGTCAGCGCTTCCGCGCTGTAGGCATAGGAATCGTTATGCGTGAGTCCCAGAAAATCCCCGGGGAAAAGAAAGCCCGTGATCTGCCGCCGGCCGTCGGCCAGCAGCTTGAAGATTTTGACCGCCCCTTCTTTTACGTTAAAAACATGATCCGCGGGCTCAGCCTCATCGAAAACCACCTGGTGAGGTGCGATGCCGACCACCTGCATAATGGAGGTCAGCCTTTTCTGTTCGTCCGCGTTCAACGGCGCGCAGGCTGAAAAATCCCGCGCCGCACAGGTATCGCAAGGATGCGCCAAATGCGGCGCATGGCGCTCGGCCTGGGTGACCACGCTGAAACGAGACATAGCCAAATAATACGCCCGAAAGACGCGGTAAGAAAAGGTGCCGCCCGACAGCCGGATAATCGGCCGCGGCTCCGATGATTGATAACTATTGCCAGTCAAATCAATGCGTTCCGGGAGAATTGCCGGTCAACCGCTTGAACGCGCGAACGCCGCCCAAGGCATAGCCGCAGGTTACCAGGGATGCGGAGAGCCAGGTTCGGTCCCAGTCGCCGGGATCAATCTCATTGTTCAGGTCGGCCCGGATCGCCCGGCACCCATAAATCATTGCCAGATGCTCGCCGGCATCGATAATGGATTTCCCGATCTGGTCCCGGCCGGGAATAGCGGGAACGACGATATTGCTGATCCAGAGGGTGCGGCTTTCGTGAAGATCGTCTCGAACCTCGAAGGCGAACAAACCGAGGATGTAACCGCTGGGATTTTGAATGGCCATCAAACCGTGCGGCCAATCCGGAGAGCGCGAGGTTATTCGCGGCCGGGCGAATTGAACCCACCGCTCAAGCGTAACCCCGGGCGCCAGGGTGCGCACGATCGGATAGGCCTGCTCGATCATGGCCTTGTCGAAAAAGCGGGGAATCAGCCGATTTTCCATAAGTTAACCCGCGGCAAGCACTGCCACACTCTCTTTTGGGAAGCACCCGAATTCGACTTTATTTAACTATCTACCGAACCAATATGAATTGACGCAGATCAATGGCGGGCGACCCGGCATTGATTAAAAAGTCTTAATGGTTCGGGAGTCATTCGCATGATGCAAGGCAGTCGCCGCAGCGATTCATCGTTGCCAAAAAATAAGGCGATCGAATCGAAGAAACTCGATTCAAGCGATACCGGAACCCGCGGTACTGCATCGGACGAACTCAAATCTGGATTCCCGAAAGAGACCGTCCAGCCCAGCGAATTTGCCGGATGGCCGTGGCAGTTCAATCAATTCTTTCCGGGCATGAGCGATTTCATGACGGCATTCGCGGCACGCCGGGAAGCCCCCCCGGCGACGCCGACGACGCGTGCGCCCGGCGCCAGCGAGCCGATCGAGCCGCCGCCGAGCGTCGACCGTCTCGTTCAAACCGCCTTGGGCAAGACCACGTTCTCGATTTCGCCGGTGTCCCTGGCATTGGCCTATTTCGATTGGGCGACTCACTTGGCGATGTCTCCGGGGAAACAAGCCGCGCTGTTCGAGAAGGCCGCGCGCAAGACCGCACGATTTGCGGTTCACGCGATGCGCGCGCTCGCCGATCCTGCTGAAACTTCCTGTATCGAGCCACTCGCTCAAGATCGCCGCTTCGATCATCCGGCGTGGCAACAGCTTCCCTATCGCTTCATTTACGAATCGTTTCTCCTGACCCAACAATGGTGGCACAACGCGACCACCGGCGTTCACGGCGTTTCCCGCCACCATGAACAAGTGGTTTCCTTCGCGGCACGGCAGGTTCTCGACGTCGTCTCGCCGGCGAATTTCGTTGCTACGAATCCCGAGGTCTTGGCGGTCACTATCGAGCAAGGCGGGAAAAATCTGGTGCAAGGCGCCGTCAATCTGATTGAGGATTGGGAACGGGCCGTTGCCGGGCGCCCGCCCGTCGGCAGCGAGACCTTTCAGCCGGGCGAACGCGTGGCTCTGACGCCCGGTGCGGTTGTTTACCGGAACCCGTTGATGGAGCTTATCCAATACAAACCGGCGACATCGGAGGTTCACGCCGAGCCGGTTCTGATCGTGCCCGCCCCGATCATGAAATATTACATTCTCGATCTCTCGCCCCAAAATTCTCTCGTCAAATATCTGGTCGATCGCGGTCACACCGTCTTCATGATCTCGTGGCACAATCCGGGCCCGGACGATCGCGACCTCGGCATGGCCGAATACCTGAGCCTCGGGATCATGCCGGCACTCGAAGCGGTCAAGACGATCGTACCGGAGCGCAAAGTCAATGCCGTCGGCTATTGCTTGGGCGGCACGCTGCTGTCGATCGCCGCGGCACAGATGGGGCATGACAAAGAATCCTCTCTGAATACCGTCTCGCTTCTCGCGGCGCAGGTCGATTTCACCGATGGCGGCGAGCTCATGCTGTTCATCGACGAGAGCCAGCTCGCCTATTTGGAAGATTTGATGTGGGATCAAGGCTATCTCGACACCAAACAGATGTCGGGTGCGTTTCAGCTTTTGCGATCGAACGATCTGATTTGGTCGCGGAGCGTGCGCGACTACCTTCTGGGCCGGCGCACGCCGATGACCGATCTTATGGCCTGGAACGCCGACGCCACGCGGATGCCTTACCGTACGCATAGCGAGTATCTGCGCCGGTTGTTCCTCAATAACGATCTGGTGGAAGGGCGGTATGAAGTAGCGGGCCGGCCGGTCGCCTTATCCGATATCCATGTGCCGATCTTCGCGGTGGGAACCGAAACCGATCATGTCGCCCCCTGGCGTTCGGTCTACAAACTCAATTTGCTGCTCGATGCGCCGGTGTCCTTTGTTCTGACGAGCGGCGGCCACAATGCCGGGATCGTCAGCGAGCCCGGCCATCCGCGGCGCTTCTACCGGCTGTCCCATCGCGAAGGCGGCGGCCGTTACATCGATCCGGAGACGTGGTATGCGGCCACACCCCGTGTCGAAGGATCTTGGTGGCCGGCCTGGGCCGACTGGCTGGAATCGCGTGGGGCGGTCAAGAAATCGCCGCCGCCGGCGATGGGCGCCGCCGATAAGGGTTATGTACCGCTGGGACCCGCCCCCGGCACCTATGTTTTCGAGGTCTAGCGCACTCGAAATCCGGAGCGCATCCGCAATTTACGCAACGCCGTGATTCTTGAACCAGGCCAACATCCGCGCCCAAGCGTCTTTGGCTTGGTCGGGGCGATAGCTCGGCCGGTAATCCGCATTGAAGCCGTGCGGCGTATCGGGATAGACGACGATTTGCGACGGCTTATTGGCGGCTTTCAACGCCGCTTGCATGGTCTGAATATCGGTCATCGAAATTCCGGAATCGGCCCCGCCGTAAAGCCCCAATACCGGAACGTTGACGGTGCCTGCCAGATCCAGCGGCTGCTTCGGCTTTAGCGCGGTCGCTGCACCGGCAAGCGGCCCATACCATGCCACCGCCGCCCTGACTGCCGGATTGTGGGCCGCGTAGAGCCAGACTTGCCGCCCACCCCAGCAAAAACCGGTGATTCCGAGACGGGTCGTATCGGCCTTACCCGTCGATATCGCCCAAGCCAAAGTCGCGTCCAGATCGGACGCAACCTGGGCATCGGAAACCTTGGAGACGACGTTGTCCAGGATCTGTTGAATGTCGGTCATTGTCGAGACATCCCCTTTCCGCGCATAAAGGGCGGGCGCCACCGCAAAATAGCCGAGCTTGGCGAAGCGGCGGCAAATGTCTTTGATGTGTTCGTGGACGCCGAAAATTTCCTAAATCACGATGATGGTCGGAAACAGCCCGCCGGCGGCCGGCATCGCGCGATACGCCGGAATAGCGCCGTCGGAAACCGGCACCTTAACTTCGCCGGCATCGAGCCCTTTCGAATCGGTGGTGATGGTTTGTGCAGAAACCGGCATGACCGCAAGAGCAAATCCAGCAGCAAGCCCCGTCAGCACGAAGCCGCGGCGCGAAAAATCCCAATTCGGTGAACGGCTTGCTACTTGACTGTCAATGTCCCCGTCGACGTGACTATCCCACTCTTGCATCGGCTGTTCCTCGACTAGAGATTGCGGCCGGCATCATAGCAACTTCAATAATCGCCGGCAGCTGCTGTCCGCAGCGATCCAACCGATCCAAAATGGGAGATGTACCGATGTCAAAGGGCTCCACCGGGCGTTGCCCAACGGCTAGAGCATGATCTTGTCGGTTCGAATTGGCTACGTTGCGCCTTTGGTGCGGCGATCCGCTAGGCGCGCCGTGAAGGGCGATGTGGGGCATCGGCCCAGCGCGCTTTGCGCGCAAACGTTTGCCGGCAAAGCCGGCGGGGCGGGCGCAACGCCGCGGGCGCCCGCCAAGGCGCAACCCAAAGGGCCGGGGTTTTTTGCCGCCCCGGGTTCTTCGAAGCGCTCGTCCGTAGTCCCGCTACGCGCTTCTCCTGCCCACGGCGCAAAATACCTCCGGCGCAGCCGGTTCTAGCTGACAAGATCATGCTCTAATCCCTGTGCCGCGCTTAACCTTTCTGAGGAAAGGTCGCCGGTTTCCGCTGGAGTCCGGCGATCACTGCAACGCTTTGGTCTTCGACTTGAGTTCGGACTTCAGATCGTCTTGCGTCTTGAATTCCGGCGCATTCGCCAAGTCGTCTTTTGAAACCTCGAGTTCGACGATCTTTCCCAACTCATCCGGGATAAGCCGCGCCTTCTCCGCAGCAACAGCAATATTCTTTCCGCCGATACCGAGAAACCCTCCGATCGTGATGACGACCGCCGCCAGGCGCCCATCTTGATCGAGAACAAGGTCTTCGACTTCGCCCACATCTTCGCCCGACGCGTCCGGAACTTTCAATTCGAGCGCGGTCCTGGCCCTGAATTGAGTGACCCCTTCGACCGGGAGGACCGCGATCTGCTCGTTGATCGGTGATCCGGGGACCTGCGCTTTCGGCACACCGGCGGCGGCAGCGACAGGCGAAGGAATACCTAGTTCACTGGACTGGGTCGTCGGATCCCGCTCTTGAACCGCATCCGGCGTCGTCGGCGGTAGCGCTGCCTTTCCAACGTCTTGCGGGACATTTTGATCGTTCGGTTTCTGCGGCGCGGGCGGAGCCGCGGATGCCGAATTGACGGCCCCCATGACGCCGACGATGGCCGCTACGGCAAATAAGGGATTCGTCACCCTCCTTATCTTCGTCAAAACACTCTCCTGGCGCGAAGGCCGATAAAATCTGCTTTCACAAAATAGCGCCGTCACGTCCCCTAGACGCTGCCGAGCGCAAACTATTCCGGCGATGCCGTCACCGGGGTGTCGCCTTGTCCTTGCACCGAATCGATTGCATCGCTCGGCGCCGGTTGTCCGCGCCGGATATTGCCGTTCTGCCAGCGATAGCCGAATCCGGAGTAATTTTCGATTGCCGAGAAATCCGCGTCCAAGGATCGGAACTTCCGGCGGACGTGCCGGATCAAAGACCGGACATTGGCGTGAAAGCCGTTGGCGCCGTCACCCGCCCGGAATTCCTTGCCGTGAACGACGTCGTAGATTTCGCGATAGGCGATGTCCTCGCCCGCCCGGCTTGCAAGCAAATTTACAATCCGGAATTCCGTGACCGTCAACGGCACACGCTCGCCCCTCCACGAGACCCGATGCATTTTGACGTCGACGGCGAGAGGCCCGCAGGACTGGACGCCTGATGAAAGATCGCGGCTATAAAGCGGTTTTACGCCATTGGCGATAATTCGCAGCCGCTTTGCCAGGATCGAAAGACTGCGCGATTTATGGAGTACGTCGATGGCACCACGGTCGAGCGCATCTTCCTCGGTTTTCTCGTCGCAAAACGCGGTCAAGATTGCAATGGGGACGGACAGGCCCATCCCCCGGAACTGATCAAGCATTTCCGCACCCGAAAGCGCCGGCATTCTCCAGTCCATAAGTACGACGTCGCAACGCCTGCCCATGCGAAAATAGTCGAGCGCGCTACGGCCTTCTCCGAACGCGATGACCTCGAAGTTCTCGTCGACGAGGTTGCGTGCGAGTTCCTCCCGGTACATTTCATCATCGTCGATGAGCGCAATCACCGTCGGGATCTGGATCGCCCGGTCATCGTCGCTCCATGCCATCTCGGCTATTTGGCGACGGCGTTGAGGATTGAGCTTCGCTTGATCGGACTGGGTATCGAATTCCAATTCATTCGTTGGCAGCATGTCCCTTGACCTCATCAATTGTTTGCCACGGCGGCGGACATCTCTTGCGGCCCACCGTTATTCGCTTGTTGTCACGACATTTACGCCTATCCTTCCGTTAGACCCGCTTCGGGCGAGCGTTATTCCGCACCGCACAAAAAATAATCGATTGGATTGTCGTATTTTCCATACCGCGATTGGGAATCCGGCCCGATCCCGCACTTGATTTGGTCAACCGCGCCCGATTTTTGACATCGTTTGAACGCAGCCGCGCCGGATCGATATCGCAATAATCGGGTTAGGACATGGTCTGTGGATCCGTCCACAGACTGCAATCCGTCGGGGTTCGTCACCTCTCGTTCCAAAGGTAGGGGGACGGACGGCGCGACAAACCGGAGTTGCCCTACGCGACCCGGTCCATCCCGGTGACGGATTTCCGTCGATCAATTTCCGCACCGGTCCCGAAAACAAAAACCACATCAGGAGGGAAGAATGACCACGTTGATTCTCACCGCAGCTCTTGCGGCGATTCTCGTCGCTCCGCTGACCACGATGGCTCATGCCCAATCCTCAGGCACGGCGCCGTCGGGTTCCAGCGGCAGTAGCGCTGCCGCCTGCGATGCATCACCGATCCGGTGAAGAAGGAGCGATGCTTGAAGAGCAGTGGCAGCGGCGGTCAGCCGCAGCAAAACGACCGCGGTTCGAGCAGCTCAGGCGGGTCGGGCTACTAGACCCAAAGGGTATTTCGACAATTCGTCGAAAGGGGGCGGATTCGACAAGGCGGATCCGCTCCTCGGCAAATTTTCAACGGGAACCGCCCCGATCGTAAGGAGGGGGTCAGCGATGACATCCGGCATTTCTTTACAAATTCTTTGTCTCGCGATTGTTGCGGGTCTTGGGCTCATTCCCGCCATCGTCGCGGCAGAAAAGGGGCGATCCTTTGGACGGTGGTGGCTTTATGGAGCGCTTTTCTTTCCGCTAGCATTTCCGCACGCCATTCTTGCCGAGGAGGGGCCGCAATTCGTCCGCCGCGATCGCTGCCGCAACGACGCAACGCGCTACTCTTGGAATTCCTATTTCGGCGCTAAGTCCGCAGTCCGCGATCATGACCTCGGCAATGATCAAGGCCTCGGCAATGATCAAGACCTCGGCAATTCTTGGGCCGATTTCCGGCTGCCGCAAATGGGCAAGAATTCCGCCGCGACTCCGAACGGTCCCTCGTTGCGCGCCCCCTCAACGCAGCCAGGCAAAATGGCGAAACCCAGCCGCGCGCCGCCCGAAGGCGAGACGACCTATCCGCCGCACCGCAATTCGAGCGCGCCGGGATGGAGTTTCGATGACCGGGATATTCATAATCAGCCCGATATCGATCGTCCAAATTGGCCGCGCGCAGACTATGGTGGGATTAGATTCCCGTTCATTTCGATCGTCGGCGTTCTCGCGCTGACGATGGCGGTCACCGCCGGAGCTTATGAAATTGCGGCCGCAGGCTGGTCGGCGCTTTTCCAGCAAGTCGCCACCATTGGAACTGAGATTGAACGGGGGATGCCGGCCCATTTCGACGCGGGCGAAGCGCCGGCTTCGGCCACGACCACTTTACCAGCCGCGGAAGACGCCGCGTCATTTCCACTCCCCAAGCCGGCCGGCGACCCCATCGCCGCCATCGCACCCGCAGCCGGACCACCGCCGCCGGCCCTGCCCCAACGGCCAGCGATCCCGCCGCAATCGGAGACGATGCCGCAACCAGCGCCAACTCCCGAAAAATCCGTGCAGAAACCGATGTCGGTGCACAAGCCAATCGGCAGCGCCTCGCCGGTAGCGGCGCCGAGCCGCCATTCGGGCGCCAAATCCCAGCACATCGTTGTTTCGCGATGTCATCAAACACGTACAGAATTTGCTTAGTACCCTCGGTTATGCGCCTGGCTGCATCAACGGAAAACTTGGCAGCGAAACCCGCGACGCCATTCGAAATTACCAAATGCGCATGGATATTGCCGCAACCGGAGTCATCGATGCGCAATTACTGCGAAGCCTTGGTGTGAAGGCTTGCGCAAAAAATTACCGAGTTTTTTCAGAAAGCTCCCCACTGCCTTCTCGAACGCCGTCCCTCTCGAATACCGTCTTGAATTTTTTCCTGATCACCAAATTCATTTCCGCTTCGCTTCCACGCCAGATTAGCGACTTATTTTGACATTATTTAGTCACGACAAATGCACTAACCCACTTCTACAAATGCCACAATTAGGAGCGAGGCTCACGACATCGAAGCTATTTCGAAGCGTCGGCCTTGCAAACGCAATATCAACACAGAGATCATGCGTTGAATACCCGCCGAGGGCTATCCGGTCACGTCGGAACTTTTTGCGTCGGTCCGCGATCTGCGAAAAAAGCGCTTCATCATTTTCTGCGATCGCCTGTCGGCATGATTTAAGGCGTGATTTAAGAGGTAAACCAGACGTGCATTGGCCGCGTCCTTTTCGACAGCGTCAAATTGACGCGCCTTACAAATTTCGCTTCAACGGTTTTGGAGAACGGCATGAAGGCACCAGACCGGAAATCCGATATTGGCGAAAGTCTCTGGGAAGAATCGCGGGAGTTCATGCCGCGCGGCCGGCGCTCGGGTTTTCATGCCAGGAGAAGCCTCGATCGAGAGCGTCCTGCCGGCGACAATTTCGCGCAACCTGATCTCGCGGCTTGGCAGGGTCGGCCGCCGACCCGGGCCGCAGCGGACGTGCCGCGGAACCTCGCGGACCAAATCAACGGTCTCCGCCGCTATGCGCGCGCGCTGCTAGGAAATTCGAGTGAGGTTGAGGATCTCGTTCAAGAATGCCTGACGCGCGCGCTGGAGCGAGTGCGCCGCTGGAGTCAGATCCGCGATGTCCGCGCCTATTTATTCTCGATCCTTCACAACGTGCACGTCGACCGCGTGATCTGCGAGAAGCGCGCGTCCTTCGCAATCCCGCTCGACGATGCAACGCCGAAAATCGCCATTCAACCACCCCAACTCGGCCAGCTGGAAATTCGCGATCTGGCTTGGGCCCTGGGGAAACTGCCGGAGGAACAGCGCCGAGTCGTCCTCCTTGTCGGCGTCGAAGGCATGACCTACCGAGAAGTCGCCGCCCTGCTCTGTATCCCCGTCGGTACCGTCATGTCGCGATTGTCGCGCGGCCGCGAGGCCCTGCGCCGATTGATGGCGGGCAGCACCTCGCGGCTGGCAGGATCGTGACTGGGTACGATCGGGAAAAGAAGTGCCCCAGACCGTCCGCGCGGGCCATCCGCAAGGACATCCGGGGCGCCGGCAGAGCGAAGTTAGCGGTTGTTGTCGTGCGAGGGAGCGGTTACCGCACCGATCGCAGCGCCGCCGGCACCGCCAAGTGCCGCGCCAAGTGCCGGAACGCCGGCCACCGCACCCAAGATGGCGCCACCGGCTGCGCCGATCGCGCCACCGCTTACGGCTCCCTGTTCTTGAGGAGTCATATTCGAGCAGGCCGCCGCAAGAAAAAGCACCGGCAGAATGATTCCGATACAGGTTAATCGCGACACGATTACCTCCTTTCACGGGCACAATTCAATCAACATAAAGGCCGTCCATGAAACGACGGCCCCGGCAAAGAGGTTGCCGCGCAAACCGGGCAAAACTTAGGCGACCGGGCAAAACTTAGGCGATCCGAATTTTGTCACAACACCAACTACTGCGGGGCCGACAGAGGCCTTCGGAATTTTTTCCGATTTTGGTTGAGCGCGATAACGTTCCGCAACTATGCGGCGACGCGAAGCCCAATCGTTATTTTTAATCCGCCGGTCTCGCGATTGGCGGCGGCGACCGTGCCACCCATCGCCTCGACATTGCGCCGCACGATCCACAATCCGATTCCGAAATGGCTTTCTTCGTCCGCCGTACGCGCGGGCCGTTCCGAAAAGTAGCGCTCGAAGATGCGATTGAGATTGAGGGGATCAACCCCCGGCCCTTGGTCCTCGATCACGAACTCCGCCAAGCGCCCATTGCGCCGCAACGTGACGCCGATCGTCCCGCCGGACGGCGAAAAACTGATGGCGTTCTCGAGGAGATTCTCGACGACCGTTTCCAGCATTTCCTTGCCGCCCCAGATAGTAACGCCGGGCTCAATCCTTTGGACCATGCTGAGGCCGCGCGCCCGCGGCCATTCTCCGCTCGCAACCAGTTCCTCCAACAGAAGGGTCGAAAAATTGACCTTGCGGTGAGGCGTGTCGATGATCGCTGCAGCCGCCTCATCCATGCGCCTGGCGGCCGAAACCAAGGCGTCGAGCTTGCTCACGGACCGTTCGATCAATTCGATCGATCGCCCGGTTCGCCCCTCCTGCTGCCCGAATACTTTTTTGAGCGGCTCCAGCGACTGGCGAATGACGGCGATCGGTGTTTTCAAGGCGTGTGCGTTTTCCTCCGCAGCCTGGCGGATGCTGCTGGACGACGTGTGCAAGGCGTTGACCAAAAGATCGAATTCCTGCGCAACGCCGGCGAGTTCCGGAATCCGGTTATCCGCCGCGAACGAGGCTTCGCGGGAGCGTTCGGTGCGAATCTGGCGCGCCAATTGCTCGAACCGCAACAGGCTTCGCCACACGCTCGCGAACAGAGCGATGACGACCACGGCGATGAGGACGTAAATGCCCAAGGCGACGCGGACCTGGGGTGTTTTCCAATAGGGTTGCGCGAACGACGATTTGGCGAATTCCTGATTCGAGCTCGACGTGAAAACCGCCCAGCACCCATTGGGAAGATTGATCGGTGCAATCGAGGTTAGAATTTCTTCGTCGCCGTGAGGATTTTGATAACGTGTCGACAGCGTATGGTCGCCTTCGCAGGTGTAGCGAAGCATGTCGAGAATGCCGGTTTTCACCAGTACCGCCATTTCCTGGCTGAGATAGTCGGCCGAAGCCTGCGGCGCGGAGGCGATATAGAAGAAACTGCCGGGGTCGGAGGCATTCTTCGGGCGGAACAGAAGTTTTGCGTTGCCGCGGCCCTTGGCAAGCTCGACCAGCTTTTGTTTCAGGGCATTGGCGGAGCCTTCCTGAAAGCTGGCGAGCAGCGGCGACATCGTGATCGCGATCAGATTCCCTTCATCCTGAATGCTGCGCGCCAGAACGAGGTTCTTCTGCTCGTCGATCGTCCGCAATCGCCCGTAAAGGATCAGCGGAACCGCGAGAAAAATCGCCAGCAGAAGAAAAAATTTGAAAGCTAGGGATCGCCCGACGGCGCGAAGACGAGCGAACAGCTCACGGAGCGCTGCTAACATCGTCGCGCCAGCGATAGCCGAAATTCGAGTAGTTTTCGATGTGGCCGAACGAATCGTCGACCTTCCGGAATTTCTGGCGAATTCGCTTGACGAAGGTCCTCACATTTGACCGGTAGCCTTCGTCGCCGGGACCTGCCACGAAATCCTTGCCGTGGACGAGATCGTAAAGCTCCCGGTAGCGCACGTCGTTTCCCGCCCGGGAGACGAGATAATGCAGCATCTTGAATTCGGTGAGGCTCAGGTCGATTTGGGTGCCTTCCCAGAAGGCCCGTCCCATTTCGAGACGCAATTCCAACTTGCCGCGGCGCAGGATTTCTTCTTCGGCGGACTCCAATTCGGCATCGGCCGATTTGGCCTTGGCGCCGGACAGGATCAGCTCGATTCGCTTCAGCAGAATGGAAAAGCTGCGGGCCTTCTCGACGAAATCGACCGCCCCGCTCAACAAGGCCGCTTCTTCATACATCTGGTCGGACAGCACGGTGAGGAAAATCACCGGAATTTCGATTCCGTTGTCGCGGATCTGGCGCAAGACTTGGATACCGTTCATTCCCGGCATCTTCCAGTCCAGCAGGATAAGATCCGCCAAATCGTCGTCCGTGATATGTTCGAGGGCCGCCGGGCCGTCAGAGAACGTTACGACGTCGAACCCGGCGTCCGTCAGGTTTTGATAAAGCGATTCGCGAAAAAGATCGTCGTCATCAACCAGGATGATACGCGTGTGGTTTCCCATCACATCACCGTTGCTTGCCAAGATTCTCCGCCTGAATCCTTCCGACACACAATCGATTGTCATCCGCAGCGTGATCCGAATCCGCCGGCGCATTTATATCATAAGACAGCGCACGGAGCTTGTGCGTGCCGATATCGAGATAAAAATACACTTTAAGTGCGCACCCGTCGCCCCCGGAATAATCAGTATATTGCCAGATCGTCGCCGGCGGCTCTTCCTGAATTGCGGCGGGTTTTCCCATCATGTTCTCGACCGCGATCTGGTCGAGCCCCACCAGATTTTTCGGATCGAAAAGATTGGGCTTGGGCTCGGGCCGCACCTGCGGAACGACCGCCACCCGCACAGGCTCAGGCTCGGGAGATTGAACCACCGGAATGGCCGACGGCAAATTATCGGCTTCGGGGGCGGCCTGAACAACCGGTGGAGGTGGAGGCGCCGGCGGCTGCAGGAAGCTGCAAGAAGAAATCAGCAGCCCGGCGGCCAGGCAAATTCCAATCGGGAAGGAGGCCTTCATCGTGATGGCTAAACCTCCCTGGGTCTCGTTGTGACTATCCTGTGGCGATCGCGGCATCGCCGCGCACTCTAGCGGGATAATCCGCAGCGGGCGACCATAACGGCGAATTGGTGGGGATGACCCAATCCATTATGCACATTTTCCCGAAACCCCTCGGCTGCCCTTGAACTCACCCCAGCCAAAAGCTCATCTCCACCCACAAGACGGCGGCGGCCCGAGCCGGCGAAACAGGATGGCGATGCCCATAATAAGTAACATTATTAAGCTCAAAACCATGGCAAGAATGGGGCAGACCGGCCGCCGCTTTAGGACCGATTTCTTAGGTCCGTTAACGTCGGGGCTATCGATTCAGTCGGTAAAACGAGCCGGGAGTGCGCGGCCCCAGCGATCCTTGGCCAGGATGATGGCGATTCTATCGGTGTCCCTGCCAAGATCGAGGTCGCCGAGCGGCACGAGCTCGGCAGGCTCGCAGCGGTAGCAGCCCATCGATCATTCGACAATATCCCGCTGCACATTCTCCGAGCGCAGGAGGATTCGAATATCAGTGTGGCGCGAATCGCTCTTGATACTGCGCAGGATCGCGTCAACCGCTTTTTTTGATCCGTCGAGAGCTTGAATGAAATTGCCGCCCACATAGAGCAACATTCCGGTAATGCCGAGTGCGGAATTTTTTTCGCGCGCCGCTGTCAGCAGGTGTTCAAGCTCGGGCTCGCTCATCTGACGACAGGATGAGTTTACGTAAATAAGTTGATCGACCGGATCATCGATATTCATGGTTACAACCGGCGCTGAGGTGAAAACGCACTCCCGAACTCGGCGACCGGGTGCTGGCGGCAGCACAGCAAATATCCGGATTGAGCCCCTGCTTCCGGATTTCGTGACGTGTAACTGGCGGAGGGGGTGGGATTCGAACCCACGATACGGTTGCCCGTATACACACTTTCCAGGCGTGCGCCTTAGACCACTCGGCCACCCCTCCCCGCTCCTTCGCGGCCGCACCGGCGAAGGGCGCCAACCATACCAGCCCCGGCGCAACCAAGCCAAGGGAGCGCGGCGGCGGCGAAGTCTCTCATTCGATTGCGCGAATCCCCGGTTAACGGTTGCGCGCACCATTTCACCTGCTAAGTTACTCGGGTATTCGCGACGCGCGAGCGGGCTGGGGCGGGCCCGAAGGGGGAGCATGATCGCCGCGCGCATCCTCGGCTGGATATTGCTTGTCGCGGCATTGGCGATCGCCGTGACCGGCGTCGTCCTATGGATGGAGGGCCAGAATTTCGCGCAGTTGGCGGGCACTTTATGGTGCGGCCTGGACGACTGCGAGAGCCTTCGGACCGTCCAGCTTGGCCTTCAGCGCTATCTGCACCCGGCGTTGTGGACCTACGGATTGCTCCCGCTCTTGAATAAGCCGGCCTATCAGGCCTTGCTCTTTGCCGTCCTTATCCCCGCGGTCATCGGCATTGCTCTTCTCGTCTTGGGACGCAAGCGCGATCACCGCCGCCGGTTCGGCTGATCCTATTTGCTGTCGGTCTTGAGGGCGGCGATGAAGGCGCTGTGCGGAATTTCGACCTTGCCGAATTCCTTCATCCGCTTCTTGCCCTTCTTCTGCTTGTCCAAAAGCTTTCGTTTGCGCGTCACGTCGCCACCATAGCATTTGGCGAGCACGTCCTTGCGCATGGCGCCGATATCTTCCCGTGCCACAACCTTGCCGCCGATGGCCGCCTGCAGCGCGATCTTGAACAGTTGTCGCGGGATCAAATCCTTAAGGCGCAGCAGCACCGACCGGCCACGTTCTTCCGCGTGAATTCGATGCACGACGGAGGAGAGCGCATCGACGGGCTCGCCATTGACGAGGATCGCCAGCTTCACGAGGTCCGATTCCCGGTAACCGTGCATTTGATAGTCGAAGCTGGCATAGCCTCGGCTGACCGATTTCAATCGATCGTGGAAATCGAACACGACTTCGTTGAGCGGCAATTCATAAACCAGCATGGCGCGGCCGCCGGCATAAGTGCGATCGATCTGAATGCCGCGCCGCTCTTCGCACAGCGATAAAACCGCGCCGAGATAGGTGTCCGGGACCAGAATCGTCGCCTTGATCCACGGCTCCTCGATTTTTTCGATCTTCACCGGATCCGGCATGTCCGCCGGATTGTGCAGCTCCAGCACCGTGCGGTTGGTTTGGTGAACGCGATAAATGACCGACGGCGCCGTGGTGACAAGCTCGAGCCCGAATTCCCGGCGCAACCGCTCCTGGATTATTTCAAGATGGAGGAGTCCTAGAAATCCGCAGCGGAAACCAAAACCCAGGGCCGCCGAGGTCTCACCCTCGTAAACAAAACTCGCATCGTTGAGCCGCAGCTTCGACAGACTGTCGCGGAGATGTTCGAATTCGGCGGCGTCCGCGGGAAAGAGGCCGCAGAAAACCACCGGCACCGAGGGTTTGAATCCGGGTAAGGGTGCGGCCGCCGGTGCGCGCGCATCGGTGATAGTGTCGCCGACCTGGCAATCGGCGACGCTTTTGATTCCGGCGGTGATGAATCCGATTTCGCCGGGCGTCAATTCCGGCACGTCGACTTTCTTCGGCGTGGTGATGCCGACTTTGTCCACTTGGTGCTGCGCCCCGGTCGCCATCAGCTTGATCCTGACGCCGGGTTTCAACACGCCGTCCTTCACCCGCACCAAAATGACGACGCCCAAATAGGAGTCGTACCAGCTATCGACCAGAAGCGCCTTCAGCGGCGCATTGCGGTCCCCCACCGGCGCCGGCAACCGCCCCACCAACGCCTCCAACACATCGGGCACGCCCTTGCCGGTCTTTGCCGAAATTTCGATGGCATGCGAAGCGTCGATGCCGATCACATCCTCGATTTCGCGTTTGACGCGCTCCGGCTCCGCCGCCGGCAAATCGATCTTGTTCAGAATCGGGATGATCTCGTGATTGTTGTCGATCGCCTGATAGGCGTTGGCCAGGGTTTGCGCTTCGACGCCCTGGGTCACGTCGACCACGAGAAGCGAACCTTCGCAGGCCGCCAGGCTCCGGTTCACCTCATAGGCGAAGTCCACATGGCCCGGCGTGTCCATGAGGTTGAGCTCATAGGTTTCGCCGTTCTTGGCCTTATAGGTCAGCCGAACCGTCTGAGCCTTGATCGTGATGCCGCGCTCGCGCTCGATATCCATGGAATCGAGGACCTGCTCGCGCATCTCGCGCGCCTCCAGACCGCCGCAAAACTCGATCAGCCGGTCGGCCAGCGTCGATTTGCCGTGATCGATATGGGCGATGATCGCGAAATTGCGGATATGGCGGAGATCGGTCATTTCAGCTTAGAAGCGGCGCAAAGGCCGGGGGCAAAGGCGCCTGCCTTTTATCAGTCATGGCGCCGTTGCGGAAGCCCCGACATAAGGGCCCGCCGTGAGCCCTCTTCTTGTTAGTTCTGCCGCCTAGAGGATTCCGGCCCTTTCGGCTTGGCCGCTGTCGAGCCCGAACCGGGCCGGCTCCGTTGGGTGGGGCTCCGGGCGGAGGGACCCGGGCGCCCGGCTTTGCCCGGAACGGAGGTCTTTTCTCATGGCACGACCCAGCGGGCTACCGGCCCATTAGAGTATGGTCCGCTTCAGCATCGCGCGAAGCTCTTTCAACGGCCGGGCATTGAGCACGTCGGAGCTTTCCAACCACCCGCGCCGCGCCTGCCCCACCCCAAAGCGAAGATTGTTTAATTCCTCCGTGCCGTGGGCATCGGAATTGATGCTGACCAGCACGCCCGCCGATTTCGCCGCCTGGCAATAGACATCCGTGAGATCGAGCCGTTCCGGGTGCGCGTTGAGCTCGAGGAAACAACCGCGTTGTTTGGCCCCGGCGATGACTTGCGCCATGTCGACGTCATAGGCTTCGCGCTCGGGGATCAATCGCCCGGTGGGATGAGCAAAGATCGTGAACGACGGATGGTTCATCGCGCGAAGAATGCGATCGGTTTGCTTGGCGCGGGAGAGATTGAATTTGCTGTGGACCGCGCCCACCACCAGATCAAGCTCCGCTAGAATCTCGTCGGGCAAGTCGAGCTTGCCGTCTTCGAGGATATCGACTTCGATGCCTTTGAGCAGCGTGATGCCGAGTTTCTCGTCGTTCAGGCGATCGATTTCCGCCATCTGCTTGCGCAGCGCCTTGGCGTCAAGGCCGTGGACCATGGTCAACCGGCGCGAATGTTCGGTGATTGCGATGTAATCGAGCCCGAGCTTCTTTGCCGCCTGCGCCATCTCGCGGATGGAATTGCGCCCATCGGTCGCTGTGGTATGGACATGAAGGTCGCCCTTGAGGTCCTGAAGTTCGACCAGGCGCGGCAATTTTCCTTTCGCCGCCGCTTCGATCTCCCCGCGATTCTCGCGAAGCTCCGGCGGAATGAAGTTCAGACCAACGGATTTGAACACCAACTCTTCAGTCTCGCCGGCAATCCGCCTTTCGCCTTTGAACACGCCGTATTCGTTGATCTTGAGGCCGCGCTTCTGGGCGATCGCCCGGACCGCGATGTTGTGGGCCTTGCTCCCCGTAAAGTAATAGAGCGCCGCGCCATAGCTTTCCTGCGGCATCAGCCGAACATCCACCTGGAGACCGCATCGCAAAATGACGGTGGTTTTCGTCAGCCCGGTGGCGACGACCTTTTTTACTTCGTCATAGGATGTCAGCTTTTCCATGACCGGGCTCTTGGCGCCCGCCGTCACCACGATGTCGAGATCGCCCACGGTCTCGCGCATCCGGCGGAAGCTCCCCGCCACCGTCACTTGGTTGACGCCCGGGATTTTCCGCAAGTACGCAGTCAGGCTTTCGGCATAGACCGCGGCGGCCGCGAGCTTGAATCGCTGGGGTGCTTTGGCCTGCGCCGTCGCCGCTTCGAGAATGAGCTTCTCCGTCTTGGCGCCGAAACCGGGCAGCGAGCGGATTCGCCCGTCCTTGGCGGCCCGCCGCAATTGCGGGAGCGTGTGAATGTCGAGTTCGTGATAAAGGGCTTGCACCCGCTTCGGCCCGAGCCCGGGAATCTGCAACATTTCGGTCAAGGCCGGCGGAAATTCGCGGCGCAGTTTCTTGAGAAGCGCCAAGCTCCCGGTTTTCGCGACCTCCGCGATTTTGCCGGCGAGATCGGCGCCGACGCCGGGAAGCTCAGTCAGATCCCGGCCGTTTTTGATCATTTGGGAGATTTCGGTGCCGAGCCCGCGCAAGGTCCGCGCGGCGTTGCGGTAAGCCCGGACGCGAAACGGATTCGCGTCCTCCAGCTCGAGGAGGTCGGCGATTTCCTCGAAGACCTTGGCGATATCGTTGTTGTGGACCGGCATAAGAACCTCCGGCCTATTGCTGTTCCCGGTACAAACGCCCGCTACGTGCGTAGCGTTCCGCCCGTCGCTTTTTCGACATTGGCGATGATGCGCTTGGTCACGGCCTCGATCTCCTCATCGGTCAATGTCCGGTCAGGCGGCTCCAGCCGCACCGAAATCGCCAGCGATTTCTTGCCCGCCGGAATTCCCTTGCCGGCATAAGCATCGAAGACCGAAACCGAGGTGATCAGTGAGCGATCCGCCAATTCCGCGGCTTTCGCCACCGCTTCGGCAGGGACGGCATCGTCGACCAGGAAGGCGAAATCGCGCTCGACCGATTGATAGGGCGACGGGTTGAAGGAGCTGCGGGTGGCTTTCCTCTTCATCTCCGGCAACGCGTCGAGAAAGATTTCAAAGGCGACGATCGGCGTCGGCGCTTCTTGCGCAGCGATAACCTTTGGATGCAGCTCGCCCCAGCGCGCAACCATGGTGCCGTCCGGCAGGCGGACGACTGAAGATCGCCCTGGATGATACCAGCTCGGCGCCTCGCGGGTGAATTGCAGCGCCTTCAGCGGAACCCCGGCAACGGACAGCGCCACCATCACATCGGCTTTTATGTCGAAGGCATCGACCGGCCGTGGACGGCGGCCCCAATGGCGCGGGCCCACATTGCCGGCGCGAATTCCGGCGGCCACCAGCGATTGGCCCTCCGGCGTGTCGTCGGCATAAGCGGGACCGATTTCAAACAGCGCAATATCGGAAAATCCCCGTGCCGCGTTTTTGCTGGCCGCACCGACGAGATGGGGCAGCACGCAAGGGCGCATCACCACAAGATCGGAAGAGATCGGATTGACCAAGCGCAGACGCACATTGCCGCCGCCATAGAGCCGCGCTTCGCTGTCGGAAACGAACGACCAGGTCACCGCTTCGATCATCCGTCGCGACGCCAGCGTCCGCCGGATCGTCATTGCGCGCATTTGGCGCACGGTCAAAATCGGTTTCGGCAGCCCGCCATCGCGGGGCAACGACACCGCGGGGATTTTATCGAAGCCGGTCAGGCGCAGGGCTTCTTCAACGAGGTCCGCTTCGATTTCGAGATCACGCCGCCAGGACGGAACCGCGACATTCAAGACGCCGCTCGAGACATTGACCGTGCAGCCCAAGCTTTCCAACAGTTTCTTGGATTGCGCCTCGGACAGGTCGAGCCCACCCAAGTGATGGACTCGCGACGGGCGAAGCTCGATGAACCGCCGCCAATCGGGCTCACGGCCGGTGACCGCGATTTCGCTTGGGCTGCCGCCGCAGAGTTCGAGAATCATCGCCGTCGCCGCTTCCATGCCGGGAATGACCGAGGCCGGATCGACGCCGCGCTCAAACCGGTACCGTGCTTCCGATTCGATGGCGAGGGCACGCCCGGTTTCGGCGGTTCTTAGCGGATCGAACAGAGCACATTCCAGAAAGACCGTCGTTGTCTGATCCGTGCAGCCGGAAGTTTCGCCGCCGACGATGCCGCCGAGACTTAAGACGCCGTTATCGTCGCCGATCACGGTCATGCCGGCTTCCAGCACGTATTCGCGGCCGTTCAGGGCCTGCAATCTTTCGCCGGGCTGGGCGAGCCGGACGGTGAGATCGCCTCTGAGCCTATCGGCATCGAAGACGTGGAGCGGCCGGCCGAGATCGTTCACCAGATAATTGGTAATGTCGACGAGAGCGGAGATCGGGCGACAGCCGATCGCCTTCAGCCGGTTTTGCAGCCATCGCGGGCTTTGTACATTTCTGATGCCCCTGATCACGCGGCCTGCGAACATTTCGCAAGGCACCGGCACCGCTTCTGTGGGAGAATCGAATTTGACCGGAATTGGGCATGGGAATTCGGCGGCGGCCGAATCGAGTCTGCGCGGGCGCAAGGTGCCGAGCCCAGCCGCCGCCAATTCGCGGGCAATGCCCCGCACGCCGAGGCAATCGCCTCGATTGGGCGTGACCGCCACATCGAACAGCGGCTCGTCCAGACCGAGCAACGGCGCAAAAGATGCGCCCACCGGCGCGTCATCCGGCAAGTCGATGATGCCGTCTTCGTCTTCGCCGGTCAGCAATTCCGCCGCCGAGCACAACATGCCAGTACTCTCGACGCCGCGGATCTTGCTTTTTCTTAAGGCTTCGCCGCTGGCCGGGATGACCGCGCCCAGCCGGGCCAGCACCGCTTTCATGCCGGACCGGACATTGGGTGCGCCGCAGACCACCTCCAACATCTCGCCGTTTCCGGCATCGACCTTGCACAGGCGTAACCGGTCGGCATTGGGATGGGGATTGACCGACAAGACATAGGCAACGGTAAACGGCGCCAACTCGGCGGCCCGGTCGACGACACCTTCGACTTCAAGCCCAATGCTGGTCAGGGTATTCGCGATTTCGGGAATCGACGCCTTCGTGTCGAGATGGTCGCGAAGCCAGGACAGGGTGAATTTCATCGCATCGCCCCAAAGACGAGCGACGGAATATCGAGCGGCGGAAAGCCGTAGTGACGCAGCCAGCGCACATCGGTTTCGAAGAAGGTGCGCAGATCCGGGATGCCGTATTTGAGCATGGCCAGGCGTTCGACGCCCACGCCGAAGGCGAATCCCTGATATTCGGAGGAATCGATGCCGCAAGCTTCCAAGACTTTCGGATGGACCATTCCGCAGCCGAGGATTTCCAACCAATCTGCTCCGGCCCCGATGCGCAATTCGCCGCCCTTGCGCGAGCAGCCAATATCGACTTCGGCGGAGGGCTCGGTAAACGGAAAGAAGCTGGCGCGGAAACGGAGCGGTAGATCGTCGACTTCGAAATAGGCGCGGCAGAAATCAATCAAACAGCCCTTCAGGTGACCCATATGGGTACTCTTGTCGACGACCAGTCCTTCAACCTGATGGAACATCGGCGTGTGGGTCATGTCGGAATCGCATCGGTAGGTGCGGCCGGGCGCAATGATGCGAAGCGGCGGTGCCCCATTCTGCATGGTCCGGATCTGAACCGGCGACGTGTGGGTGCGCAGCAGCTTGATTTCGCCGGCGCGGTCACGCGGCAAATAAAAGGTATCGTGCATCTGCCGCGCCGGATGACTCGGCGGAATGTTGAGCGCGCTGAAATTGTGGAAATCGTCCTCGATATCCGGGCCTTCAGCGACGGCAAATCCCATTTCGCCAAGAATGGCGGAGACTTCGTCGATGGTCTGGGAAATCGGATGAACCTTCCCTTCCGCATCGGGGCGGTGGGGGAGCGTCACATCGATGGTTTCGGTTTCTAGGCGCGCTTCGATCGCGGCGTCCGACAATTCGCGCTTTCGCTCTTCAATGGCGTCGGAAATTTGGTCTTTCAGAAGATTGAGGGTGAAGCCCGCTTCGCGGCGTTCTTCGGCTTCGAGCGCGCCCAAGCCCTTCATCAATTCGGAAAGACGGCCCTTCTTGCCGAGAGCCGCGAGCCTTGCCGCTTCAAGCGCTTCAAGATCGGCCGCCGCTTTGACGGCTTCCATTAATTCGGACTTGAGCACGTCCAGATTGTCCATGGATTAAACGAACCGCGGACACGAAGGCCCGCGGCGATCCCCCAAAACGGCGTCAGACCGCGTCAGGCGGCCGTTGTCAGTGCGGCCTTGGCCTGCTCGGCCAGCGCCTTAAAGGTGTCGGGCTCGCGCAATGCCAGATCGGCCAGCACTTTGCGGTCGATCTCGATGCCGGCCTTCTTGATGCCGCCGATGAATTGCGAATAGCTGAGGCCGTATTGCCGCGCCCCGGCATTGATGCGCTGAATCCACAAGCCGCGGAAATCGCGCTTGCGGGCGCGCCGGTCGCGATAGGCGTAACGGAGCGCCTTTTCGACCTTTTCGATCGCAACGCTGAAAACGTTCTTATTGCGGCCGCGGAAACCCTTCGCCGCTTTCAGAACCTTCTTGTGACGTGCGTGGCGTCTAACGCCGCGTTTGACTCTGGCCATCGCTCAACCCCTCAAATACGGCATATAGCGTAAGACGATCTTTGCGTCGCTGGCATCCATGATCCGGGTGCCGCGCGCCTTGCGCTTCATCTTCTGCGGTTTGGAGATGAGGCGATGGCGCTTATGCGCCACGTTCATCCGGATCTTGCCGCTCGCGGTCTTTCTAAACCGCTTTTTGGCACCGCTCTTGGTCTTGAGCTTGGGCATTTCGCGTTCCTCGCATTGGGACGGATTGGAAAAAAGCGGTTGGGCATGCCCGGAGCTCGGCCGCACCGCTCAAATGAGAGGCGGGTTATAACGGGAGCCCGGGCCAAAAGCAAGGCCCGGCACCTCAGCGCAAGTCATTGATAGACCTTCGGAAAGCAGCCGCCGGAGCGATTTTCCAGCCCGGCTAGGCACCGCTCTTTGGTGATCGCCCTATTTGGCCGACATGACCATGGTCATCTGGCGGCCTTCCATCATCGGGGTCTGTTCGACCTTGGCCAGGGATTCGAGGTCGGTGCGAACCCGCATCAAGACGTTCATGCCGATTTCCTGATGCACCATTTCACGGCCCCGGAAACGCATGGTCACCTTGACCTTATCCCCCTCCTTGAGGAAGCGGACGATGGCACGCATCTTCACGTCATAGTCGTTCTTGTCGATGTTGGGACGCAGCTTGATCTCCTTGACTTCGATGACCTTCTGCCTTTTTCGGGCCTCGGCGCGCTTTTTCTGCTCGGCAAATTTGTATTTGCCGTAGTCGAGAATTTTGCAAACCGGCGGATCGGCATTGGCGGCGACCTCGACCAAATCGAGACCGACGGCGAATGCCATTTCCAGTGCTTTGCGGGTGGGTACGACCCCGATCATTTCGCCGTTCTGATCGATCAGTCGAACCGAGTGATTATCGATCAACTCGTTGAAGCGCGGGCCGCTGGGCGCGCGCGGCGCGTTTGGTGTGAACGTAGCTATGTAGATTTCCCCTTCGTTAAGTTTCCGATATGGCCGGTCATGTTACAAATCCAACGGTGCAATTTTCACCCGATACAATTTTCGCGCTGCCGCCGTTACCAAACATTTAATGGCAAGCGCATTGATCGCAATCCCCTACCGGGACTTCTTGAACGTGCAAAGCCATTAACGAGCCCCTGCGGCGCCCCCTGCACTGCTTGGTACGGCCGCCTCGCGTTTCAGTCTATTGACCGCCTCGTCGAGCGCAAGCGTTTCTTGATCCGGCGACCCAATTCTTCGGATCGCGACCGTTCCATCCTCCGCCTCGCGTTTGCCGACCACCAACAGCGCCGGAACCTTGGCCAGGCTGTGCTCGCGCACTTTGTAATTGATCTTTTCATTCCGCAGATCCGAATCCACTCGAATTCCGGCAGCCGCCAATTCCTTCATCACATGATAGGCATAGCTGTCGGCGTCCTTGGTGATCGTTGCTACTACCGCTTGAAGCGGCGCCAGCCACAGCGGCAGCTTCCCGGCGTAATGTTCGATGAGCACGCCGATGAAGCGTTCAAGAGAACCGACGATCGCCCGGTGCAGCATGACCGGCCTGTGACGCGCCCCGTCCTCGCCGATGTATGAGGCATCGAGCCGCTCGGGCAGGACAAAATCCACCTGCAGAGTACCGCATTGCCAATCGCGGCCGATGGCATCGCGCAACACGAATTCGAGTTTCGGGCCGTAAAATGCGCCTTCGCCGGGGTTTAAAGTCACCGTGAGACCGGCCGCCTCGGACGCCTGTTTCAACGCCAATTCCGCCTTGTCCCACACCGCATCGGAGCCGGCGCGCTTGGCCGGGCGGTCGGAGAATTTCACCGCCACGTCGGTAAAGCCGAAGTCGCGATAGGCCGAAAGCAGCAACTCGCAGAACGCCTTGGTCTCGGCGGTGATCTGATCTTCCGTACAGAAGATATGGGCGTCGTCCTGGGTAAAGGCGCGAAGCCGCATCAACCCATGCAACGCGCCCGACGGCTCGTTGCGGTGGCAAGAACCGAACTCCGCCATCCGCAGCGGCAAATCCCGGTAGCTCTTCAAGCCTTGGCGGAAAATCTGCACGTGACAGGGGCAGTTCATCGGCTTGATGCAAAGGATTTTGTTCTCGGATTCGGACGTAAACATATCCTCGCGAAATTTTTCCCAATGGCCCGACAACTCCCACAGCGAACGATCGACAAGCTGCGGCGTGCGCACCTCGACATAGCCTTCGGCCAAAATGCGCGCGCGAATATAGGATTCGATGGTGCGATAAAGCGTCCAGCCATGGGGATGCCAAAAAATGCTTCCCACCGCCTCTTCCTGAATATGAAACAGGTTCATCTCGCGGCCGAGACGGCGGTGATCGCGCTTTTCCGCTTCCTCCAGGCGCTTCAAATATTCATTGAGGTCTTTCTCATTCGCCCACGCGGTGCCGTAAATTCGCTGAAGCATCTCATTGCGTGAGTCGCCGCGCCAATAGGCGCCCGCAACCTTCATCAGCTTGAACGCGTTCCCGAGCTTGCCCGTCGAGGGCAGATGGGGTCCACGACAGAGATCGATGAAATCGCCCTGGCGATAAAGCGTGATCGATTCGCCTGGGGGAATCGCCTCGATGATCTCGGCTTTGTAATGCTCGCCTTGAGACTTGAAGAATTCGATCGCATCTTCGCGGTTCCAGACTTCGCGGGTGACGTCTTCGTTGCGGGCGACGATTTCGCGCATCTGCATTTCGATGGCGGTCAGATCGTCGGGCGTAAACGGCGTCGCACGTGAAAAGTCGTAATAAAATCCGTTTTCGATCGCGGGGCCGATCGTGACTTGAGTTTCCGGATAAAGTTCTTTCACCGCCTCAGCCATGACGTGGGCAGCGTCATGGCGGAGCAATTCGAGGGCCTCCGGGTCCTTCGCCGTTAGGATCGCCACCTTGGCGTCGCGGTCGATTTCGCGCTTGAGATCGCGAAGCTCGCCGTCCACGCGAATCGCCAGCGCGGCCTTCGCAAGGCCGGGGCCGATATCGGCCGCGAGCGAAGCTCCCGTCACCACGCCGTCGTAGCGGCGGACACTTCCATCCGGCAGCATAAGCGCAACCATCAATCAAAATCCCAATAGGCAGTCCGCGCGGAAATGTAGAGGCAGGTGGCAGACTGTCAAGGCGAACCGGCCGAAGCGAGGCCGGCGGTCGAGACAACTGCGGGAAGTGCGGCGATGACGTCGTTGACCATTTCCGTCAGCTGGTCGCGCCGGAAAATCCGGACCGAACGCCCGCGCGGGGCGCACAGCGCCGGGTAAGAAGCGCCCGAAAACAGCACGATGGCGGGACAGCCGGCCGCGGCCACCACGTGCATGGTGCCGGTGTCGTTGCCGATAGCAACCGCCGCACCCGGACGATCGCCGACCGCCTCGGCGAGGACCGTTTGGCCGATCAGATTGCGAACGGCAGGACAGGCGGCGGCGATGGCGGCACCCAAATCCCGCTCGGATGCCGCCGAGCATGATCGGCGTCACGCCCTTTTCCGCCAAATGCCGGGCGATCGCACTGTAGGAGGCGGCGGGCCAGCGCTTTTCCGGACGATGGCCGGCCGCTGCCGGAAAATCAAAACCGCATAGCGCGCCGGCAGGCGGAAACGCGCGACATCGGCGGACAGAAATGCGATATCGGGCAGGCCGGTACTGGCAATTCCAGCCATCCGGAGTTGCTCGGCCTGCCGGTCGATGCTGTGCATCGAATTGCGGGCGGGGTTTGCGTGGGGGTGAGAACAAAACGGTGCGATACCGGACCATTCCGGTATCCGTCCGCCGTTCAGGGCCCGCCACAAAAGCGAGTAGCACGTCGTCCGTTGCGAGGTTTGAAGGTCATACACCCGGTCGAACCGGCCGGCGATGAGCTGCCGGGTTTGCCGCAGCGTCGCCGGAATGTTCCAAAACGGCGCGCGACGATCGACCCAAACATCGTCGCAAAGGCCGCTTTGGGCGCCCAGCGGCGCAAAAGCCGCGGTGGTGAGGAGTACGATGGAGGCCCCGGCATGGTGCCGCCGGATCGCCTGCATGGGTCCGAGCGCCTGGATGAAATCGCCGAGCGCACCGAGCTTGATGACGAGAATTCGTTCCACGTCAATATCCGGACCGACGACGATGACCGGCGATCAAACCGCCGCCTCGGCGCGGCCGGCTTGCGATTCGTCCCCTCGCGCGCGCTCGGCGATGAGTTCGGCATAGAGAGCCATCGTCTCGGCGCACATTTTCGCTTTCGAGAAATTGTCGCGGATATGCGCGATTGCCGCCTTCGCCAAGGCTTCGCGAGCGGCGGATTTGAGCGCCAGGGCTTCGGCCAACGCCATCGCCAAGGCCTCGGCATCGCCAGGCGGAAAGAGAATTCCGGTTTGGCCGGAAAGGACGGTTTCGCGGGCTGCGCCGTGATTGCTCGCCACCACCGGACGGCCCATCGCCTGGGCCTCGGCGGCCACGCGCCCAAACGCCTCCGGATCGGTCGACGCCGAAACCACCACATCGGCCAGCATATAGGCGGCCGGCATGTCGCGGCAGTGATCGGCGACTTGCACGACGCCCATAAGCCCGCGCCGGTCGATCAGGCTCTCGAGGGAGCGGCGATAGCTTTCGCGCCCCTGATCGGAGCCAACGATGAGGCAACGGATGTCGTTGCGCCCGAGCCGGGCCAACGCTTCGATCAAAAGCCGCTGACCTTTCCAGGCCGTCAGGCGGCCGGGCAGCATGACGATCGGCATGCCCTCGGTCACCCGCCAGCGTTCCGCAAGACCGATGAGCCGCTCCGGCGTTACCGAACGGGGGCTGAAAAGGTCGAGGTCGATGCCGCGGTGAATGACGCGGATTTGCGGTCCTTCGACGCCGTAAACATCGCGGATGTGATCGGCGATGAAATGGGAGATCGCAATGACGCGATCGCCACGCAGCATGATGCGGTTGTAGGCGCGTTTGAAAATATTCGCGTGGCTATAAGTGCCGTGAAAGGTCGTAACGAAGGCGCGTTGGGTGCGTTTGGCGGCGTAGTAAGCGCTCCAGGCGGGCGCCCGGCTTCGAACATGGACGATGTCGACATCGTGCTTTTCGATTAACCGCACGAGCCGCGAGACGTTTTGCCACATCACCAGCGGATTTTTTGAATTAACCGGCATGACGATATGTACTGCGCCGCTGCGCTCGAGTTCCCGCACCATCAATCCGCCCGAGGAAGCGACGATGGCGGTGCCGCCGCATTTCACGATGGCGGCGGCGATATCGACGGCTCCACGTTCGACCCCGCCGGTGTCGAGGGACGGCAGGACCTGAAGCACGATCGGGTGTCCCGAGCGGGCCGGTGCGGCCGCCGGGGTCGAGGATAAATCCGCAAGCTTTGCGTGAGCCGTCATGCCCGGATTATGCTAAACGCGCCATGAACGATCCCCTTAGTCCAACACCGCACGCGCCGCAAGTTTTGGAAACGGACGGACGGCGCATCGCTTACCATTTTACGCCAGGACGGTCTCCGGGCGTGATGTTTCTCAGCGGCTTTATGTCGGATATGACCGGCACCAAGGCCACGGCCTTGGAAACATTCTGCCGGGACCAGGGCCAAGCCTTCGTCCGCTTCGATTATACGGGACATGGCCAATCCAGCGGCAAATTCATCGACGGCACGATTGGCAGTTGGGCCAAAGACGCGCTGGCGGTACTCGATACCGTGGCCCAGGGTCCGCAAATTCTCGTCGGGTCGTCGATGGGCGGATGGATCATGTTGCTCGTGGCGCGAGCCAGACCCGAACGCATCGCTGGAATGGTCGGCATCGCGGCCGCCCCGGATTTTACCGAAGATTTGTTCGGAAAATGGATGACGACGGAACATCGCGCCGCATTGAAACGGAATGGCGTTTGTTATCTCCCCGACGACCAGGGCGAGCCTCGCTGTCCGATCACCCGCGCGCTCATCGAAGATGGCCGTACCCAGCTCGTATTGCGCGGCGAAATCCCGATCCATTGCCCGGTGGTCCTGGTTCACGGCATGAAGGACCTGGAGGTTCCCTTTGATACATCGATCAAGCTTGCCGGCGGGCTTGCCGCATCCGACGTGACGGTCACGCTGGTGAAGGACGGCGATCACCGGATGTCGGACCCGCCCTTCCTGGAGCAGGTCTTCGCCGGTTTGGAACGCGTGTTGTCAAAAATCGGATGAGTGTCGACTGGACGGTGGGGGTCTATAGCGACTCGAGCAGCGAACGAAGCCCCGTCCGGTAATCCGGATACGCAAGTGCTACGCCCAGCTCTTCCTTGATCCGGTCGTTCCGCACCCGTTTGTTGTCGGCGTAGAAACTTTTCGCCATATCGCTCAGCTCCGCCTGCTCGAACGGCGTTTCCGGCGGTGGGTCGCGCCCCAACAGCGACGCCGCAAAGGCGATTACGTCTTGGGGCGGTGCAGCCATATCGTCGCAGACATTGTAGACGCGGGAGGGATTCGGATGAGCCATCGAGCTGCGGAGGATGTTCGCGATATCGGTAACGTGAACCCGCGAAAAAACCTGTCCTTCCTTCACCACTCGCTTGGCCCTGCCGGATTTGATTTCTTCGAGCGCGTTACGGCCCGGCCCGTAGATCGACGCCAGACGGAAGATGTGGACCGGCAGGCCGTAATCGAACCACAGATCGAGCCAAGCGGCTTCGGCCCCCATGCGGCGGCGGCCGCGCTCTCCGGTAGGCTCCAAGACCGATTCTTCGTCGACCCAATCGCCCTGCCTATCGCCATAGACGCCGGTGGTCGAAAGATAGCCGACCCATTGGAGATTGGGCGCCAGCGCGATGATATCGGCCCCGTGAAGATTGATCACCGGATCGCAGGTATCCGGCGGAATCGAGTTCAGGATATGGGTGACGCCCGCCAGAGCTTCCGCCGGATCCTTCAGGGGATTCTCGCGGGAGAACGGGTAGACCGTGATGCCTTCGGCGTGAGGTGCCGACGGCGGGTCCCTGGTCGTGCCGGCGACGGTAAAGCCTTCGGCAAGGAGCATCCGGGAAAGCCAACGCGCGGAATAACCGAGACCGAAGCAGAACAGCTTGCGGCCATCGTTGTGGCGCTTTTTGCCGCGTTGCTTTTTGGGTTCTTTGTTCATTCCGATTTGGGTTTCGGCGGATCGGCGGCGAGCACGACATTCGCCGATAATTCAACATGCTCGGCAACGCCAATGGGCGATGGCGAAGATGCCGATTCCGCCACGCTCGCCATCATGCCGGGCGCGGGTGCCCGAGCCATTTTCATCATCGGCATCGGTCCCTGCGGTCCGAAGTCGAACATGCGCAGCCTATAATTCCGATCCGGATAAACCTGGGCCAATTTTGCCAGCTCGTCTTTTGCCGCGGCATAAATCTTGGCGCGGAGATCGGCCATCACCGCTTCGCGCTCGGCCATGCTCGGGGTGAAATCGATATCGCTGACCGTAATCTGTTCGCCGGGTTTGCTGGCCGATTTGGCGCGATCGTAGAGCCCGTCCAGGGCGGTCTCGGGGGCGCGGGCTTCCGCTTCCAAATGCCAGCGCTCCAGCCCCGCCTGATCCCGCGAGCGATCAAGCGCCGTGATGTACCAATCCGCATTGGGAACGAGTTTGGCAAGGGTATCTTTCAGCTTTACCCGCAGGTCGCCAACCTCGCCGCCGGAAAGCGCGGAATCGACCGCAATGCGAACACGCGCGGCCTCCGCTTCGACCCAGCCTTCCGCGGAAAGGCTGAGCTGAACGGTATCGGGCGGCAAGGGCGGATGATCGTCAGCAAGGGTAGGCGCCGCCGAAATGACGGCGGCCAGAATCACCGGGATTATCGGAATAACCAATCGCTTCAATATGATTCGCTCATCGATCACGGCGCCGTTAAGAATTTTGGCGCGAAGGGAGGAATAGCCGGCCATGGTGGCGGTTTCATGGCGAAGTCGGGGGCGAAGTCGGGCGCGGTCGCAGGCCATCCAAAGCTGGGCATCAGAAATCGAGGTCTGCATAGTATTTGGGGGGCCGCATGCCGGGAATCAAATCGGCCAAGAGCGGGCGGAAGGCGGGCCGGGACTTGATGCGGGCGTACCAGGTCTTGGCGCCAGGATGATCCTTCCACGGCACATCGCCCAAATAGTCGCAGGACGAGATCTGGGCGGCGGCGGCGATATCGGCCAGGGAGAATTCGTCGCCGGCGAGCCAATTCCGCTGCTCGGCCAGATGCTCGATGTAAGCGAGATGATGGTGGACGTTTTCGCAGCCGGCTCTGATCGCATCGGAATTCGGTTCCCCCAGGCCTAAGAATTTCTTCAGCGCCTTTTCGCCGACGATATTGCGGGACACCTCCTTGAAGAATTTGTCGTCGAACCAAGCCACCAGGCGCCGGGTTTCTGCGCGCTGGGCGATGCTCTTGCCAAGCAAGGACGGCTCCGGGTAGCGCTCCTCCAGATATTCACAGATCGCATAGGAATCCGGCACCACCGTGCCGTCTTCGTCAACAAGCGTCGGGACTTTGCCGGCCGGATTGAGGGCCAGATAATCGTGCCGCCGCTCCCAGATTTTTTCCGCCTTCAACTCGAAGGGGAGCTTCTTTTCGGCGAGGGTGAGGCGCACTTTGCGCGAATAGGGAGAAAGTGCGAGATGATAGAGCGTCCGCATGGGCGCGGGAGTTTAGCCGGGCTCATCGCGCGGGACCAGCATTGACGGTGCCGCCGACGCTTTCGCCGGATGGTTGCGTCGTCCATTTTTCCCTCCAGCCCGGATCCCCGATTTTGAGGAGACGCCCATTGCTGCCCACGCCAATTGCATACGGTGGCAGGCAATTTTAGCCAAAAATTCCAGTGGCTTATCACGATGCTGTCACAAACAGGGCATAGCCTTCGTCGATTCGATTTTCGGCAAAACAGGAGGATGCCGTGTTCCGTTTTTGCAAAACGCCGCCGGCGGCTCGTGAATCGAGTTCGAGAAAGGTCATTATGTCGCGATAACCGCCAAGCCCTCGGAGGCGGCGAAGAGCCTAAAGCTCGACGAAAAATAGGGCGCGACGCCGATCCGCTTACGCCCGCGCCGCTTCTTCGGCCTTGCGCTGCACCGACCCAGCGAGTTTGTCGAGCATTTCCTTCGGCACCACCTGCCAGAATTTGGTGCGCGCGTTTTCCCAATCGAGCAGTATACGCTTGGCGAATTTCGATTGGGTTTCGCTTGGGCGAAACCGAGCTTGGTTACCGCGGCAAGTCCGATGATCCACAAAGATATTCATCCACGGCTCTTGCGCACTGGCGGCCCTCCCGAATCGCCCATACCACCAGGGACTGGCCGCGGCGCATGTCGCCGGCGGCGAACACTTTCGGATTCGACGACTGATACTTGTTCGTGTCGGCTTTCACATTGCCGGCCGGATCGAGCTCGATGCCAAGATTCTTGATCATGCCCTCGTGCACCGCATGGACGAAGCCCATGGCCAGCAGCACCAGATCGGCCTTGATCTCGAATCCGCTGCCCGGCACGTCGGCCATGGTCATGCGGCCGTCCGGCCCCTTGCGCCATTCGACGTGCACGCATCTGATCGCGCCGACGCGGCCCTTGCCGTCGTCCACGAATTCCTTGGTGGCGACGGCGAACTCGCGCTCGCAGCCCTCTTCCTGCGAGGACGAGGTGCGGTATTTGAGCGGCCAATAGGGCCAGACCAGATCCTTGTTCTCACGGTCGGGCGGGCGCGGCATGATTTCGAGCTGGGTGATCGCGGCCGCGCCATGGCGGGTCGAAGTGCCGATGCAGTCCGATCCGGTGTCGCCGCCGCCGATCACAATGGTGTGGCGGCCGGTCGCGAAAATGCCGCCTTCTTTTTCGCTCGCGGGCGCGGCATCGCCGGCGACGCGCTTGTTCTGCTGAGTCAGAAACTCCATGGCGTAATGGATGCCGGCGAGCTGGCGCCCGGGTATGGGAAGATCGCGAGGCTTTTCCGAGCCGCCGGATAGCACCAGGGCGTCGAAAGCGGACAGCAGATCCTCGACCTTGACGCTCACGCCGACGTGGGCGCTGGTTTTGAAGGTAACGCCTTCGGCTGCCATCTGCGCCATGCGGCGATCGATCAGATGCTTCTCCATCTTGAAATCGGGGATGCCGTAGCGCAGCAGCCCGCCGATGCGGTCCGATTTCTCAAATAGTGCTACGTGATGGCCGGCGCGTGCCAATTGCTGGGCGCAGGCCATGCCCGCCGGACCCGAACCGATGACCGCGACTTTTTTTCCGGTCTTGCGCAATGGCGGCTGCGGCACCACCCAGCCTTCGGCAAATCCGCGGTCGATGATCGAACATTCGACGGTCTTGATGGTGACGGGCTTGGCGTTGATGTTGAGCGTGCACGCTTCTTCGCAGGGTGCGGGGCAGATGCGGCCGGTGAATTCGGGAAAGTTGTTCGTCGAGTGCAGGGTTTCGAGCGCGCTCCGCCACGAGCCGCGATAAACCAGATTGTTCCAATCCGGGATCAGATTGTTGACCGGGCAGCCGGTGTGGCAGAACGGCACGCCGCAATCCATGCAGCGCGCGGCCTGCTGGCTTACCTCGTCGGCCGGCAGCGGCAGCACGAATTCGTGCCAGGATTTGACACGCTTGGGGATCTTGATGTAGCCCCGGTCGTGCCGCTCGATTTCGAGGAAGCCGGTGGGTTTACCCACGTGCCAATTCCCGCGGCTTGACCACCGGCCGGTCCGGCGCGGCATCGGGCTCGAATTGATGTTCGGCCAGGGCGCGGCGGAAATCGGTCGGCACGATCTTGATGAATTTCGGCAAGAATTCGCGCCAATGCGCCAGGATGTGCCGCGCCCGTGCGCTGTTGGTGTAGTGCATGTGCCGTTCGATCAGCTTGCGCAGCCGCGGTTCGTCGTCGGCCAAGGGGTTGCCCAGCAGCGGGCCCGATAGATCGGCTTTGCCGGGGTCTGCTGAAAATTTCACCGGCTCGAGCCCGACCATTTGCAGATTGCAGCGACGCTCGAAGTCGCCCGCTTCGTCCAGCACATAGGCGATGCCGCCGCTCATCCCGGCGGCGAAATTGCGCCCGGTGCCGCCGATGACGACGACGCAGCCCCCGGTCATGTATTCGCAGCCGTGGTCACCGACACCTTCGACGACGACAATGGCGCCCGAATTGCGCACCGCGAACCGCTCGCCGGCAACGCCCGAAACGTAACATTCGCCGGCAATCGCCCCGTAAAGCACGGTGTTGCCGACGACGATGTTTTCCGACGGCACCAGTTTCGATTCGGGCGGCAGGTAAACCGCGATCCGCCCACCGGAAAGGCCCTTGCCGAGATAGTCGTTGGCCTCGCCGATCAGTTCGAGGCTGATGCCGCGCGCCAAAAACGCGCCAAAGCTCTGCCCGGCGCTGCCGCGCGCGGTGATGCAAATGGTGTCTTCGGGCAGCCCGGTGTGGCCGTAACGGCGCGCCACTTCGCCCGAGAGCATGGTGCCGAAGGTGCGGTTGCGGTTGACAATCTTGGTTTCGATCCGCACCGGCTTGCCGCGTTCGAGCGCCGGCTTGGCCTGGGCGATGATGGCGTTATCGAGGGCTTTTTCCAGCTGATGGTTCTGGGTCTCGCAATTGTGGATCGCGACTTCCGGTCCGACCGCGGGCTTATGAAACAGCGGCGAGAGGTCCAAGCCCTTCGCTTTCCAATGGTTGACGGCGTGGCGCGCGTCCAAGCGGTCGACCCGGCCGATCATTTCCTTGAAGGTGCGGAAGCCCATCAAGGCCATCAGTTCGCGCACTTCTTCCGCCAGCATGAAGAAGAAATTGATCACGTGCTCGGGCTTGCCGGCGAATCGTTTGCGCAGCACCGGATCCTGGGTGGCCACGCCGACCGGGCAGGTGTTGAGATGGCATTTGCGCATCATGATGCAGCCGAGAACGATGAGGGGTGCTGTGGAGAAGCCGAATTCGTCGGCGCCAAGCAGCGCGCCGACCACCACATCGCGGCCGGTGCGAAGGCCGCCGTCGACCTGAACCGCGATCCGGCCCCGCAAACGGTTGAGCACCAGCGTTTGCTGGGTCTCGGACAGCCCGATTTCCCAGGGCAGCCCGGCATGGGTAATCGAGGTCAGCGGACTGGCACCGGTGCCGCCCTCGAAGCCGGAAATCGTGACGTGATCGGCGCGCGCCTTGGCGACGCCAGCCGCCACCGTGCCGACGCCGACCTCGGAAACCAGTTTGACGCTGACCCGCGAGCGCGGGTTCACGTTCTTCAAGTCGTGAATCAGCTGGGCGATGTCTTCGATCGAATAAATGTCATGGTGCGGCGGCGGCGAAATCAAGCCGACGCCAGGCGTCGAATGGCGCACCTTGGCGATCGGGCCGGCGACTTTGTGGCCCGGCAATTGACCGCCTTCGCCGGGTTTTGCACCCTGCGCGATCTTGATCTGCAGATCGTCGGCGTTGACCAGATATTCGGCGGTGACGCCGAACCGGCCCGACGCCACCTGCTTGATCGCGGACCGCATGGAATCGCCGTTCGGCAACGGGACGAACCGATCAGGCTCTTCGCCGCCTTCACCGGTATTCGACTTGCCGCCGATGCGGTTCATCGCGATCGCTAGTGTCGTGTGCGCTTCTCTCGAGATCGAGCCGTAGGACATGGCCCCGGTGGCGAACCGCTTGACGATTTCCTTGGCGGGCTCGACCTCGTCCAAAGGCACGGAAGTTTCCCCCGGCTTCAATTCCAAAAGCCCGCGCAAGGTCATCAATCGTTCGCTCTGGTCGTTTACCAACTTCGCGTATTGCCGGTAAGTCTCGCGGCTGTCGCCGCGCGCGGCGTGCTGCAGTTTCGCAATGGTGTCGGGCGCCCAGGCATGTTCCTCGCCGCGCAACCGATATTGGTATTCGCCGCCGGGATCGAGCGCGTCGCGGTAGATCGGGGCATTGCCGAAAGCCAGTTTGTGGCGATCCACGGTTTCGCGCGCGATCTCGGCCAATCCCACGCCCTCGATGACGGCCGCAGTGCCGGTGAAATATTTCTTCACGAATTCGCTCGACAACCCGACCGAATCGAAAATCTGCGCGCCGCAATAGGATTGATAGGTGGAGATGCCCATCTTCGACATCACCTTGAGCACGCCCTTGTCCATCGCCTTGACGTAATTGGCGCGCACTTTTTCCGCGCTCAACGGCTTGGGGAGATTGGCACGCATGGCTTCCAGCGTTTCGAAGGCGAGATAGGGATTGATCGCCTCGGCGCCGTAGCCGGCCAGCAGACACAATTGATGCACGTCGCGGGCTTCGCCGGTCTCGACGATCAAGCCGACTTCGGTGCGCAAGCCGCGATGCACGAGAAAGTGATGCACGGCGGAGGTGGCCAAAAGCGCGGGGATGGCGATCCAATCGCGCCCCATCTGCCGGTCGGAAAGAATCAGGATGTTGTCGCCGTCGGTCACGGCGCGGCAGGCTTCGGCGCACAGGCGATCCAGCGCCGGCGCCATCCCATCGACGCCCAGCTCGACGGGATAGCAGATATCGAGGGTCCGCGAACGGAAGCGGTCGCCGGCAAGCCTTGCGATATGGCGCACCTTGTCGAGCTCTTCGTTGGTCAGGATCGGCTGCCGCGCCTCGAGCCGCCAATGCCCATCGCTCTGCCCCAGACCCAGCAGGTTCGGCCGGGGTCCGATTAGCGTAACAAGAGACGTGACGAGCTCCTCGCGGATCGCATCGATCGGCGGATTCGTCACCTGAGCGAAGCACTGCTTGAAATATTGGTAGAGAAGCTTCGGCCGCCGCGACAGCACGGCAATCGGCGTGTCGATGCCCATCGAGCTCACCGGCTCTTCGCCATTGAGCGCCTCGGGCTCAAAGAAGAAACTCAAATCTTCCTGGGTGTAGCCGAAGGCCTGTTGCCGGTCCAGCAGCGGCGCGGTTTCGACCGGCTCCGCGCCCTCGCCAGACGCCGCCGGCAAATTTTCCAGCACGATCTGCGTTTTCGCCAGCCATTCCCGGTAGGGCTTGGCGTTTGCCAGCGTCGTCTTCAATTCGGCGTCGTCGATGATTCGGCCCGCCACCGTGTCGATGAGGAACATACGGCCCGGTTGCAGCCGCCATTTCTTCACGATTTTGCTTTCGGGAATCTCGTCCAGCACACCGGCTTCGGACGCCATGACGACTAGATCATCCTCGGTCACGATATAGCGCGCGGGGCGAAGCCCGTTGCGGTCCAGCGTCGCGCCGATCTGGCGCCCGTCGGTGAAGGCGACCGCGGCGGGGCCATCCCAAGGTTCTATTAGCGCGGCGTGATATTCGTAAAAGGCGCGGCGCTTTTCATCCATCAGCGGGTTCAAGGCCCAGGCTTCGGGGATCAGCAGCATCATGGCATGGGCCAGCGAATATCCGCCCTGGACCAGGAGCTCGAGCGCATTGTCGAAACAGGCGGTGTCCGATTGGCCTTCAGCAATCAACGGCCAAAGCTTGGCGAGATCGCCGCCGAACAGCTCGGACTTCATCGAATGGCGGCGCGCCGCCATCCAATTCAGATTGCCGCGCAGGGTGTTGATCTCGCCATTGTGGGCGATCATCCGGTAGGGATGCGCCAGCCGCCACGACGGGAAGGTGTTGGTCGAAAACCGCTGGTGCACGAGGGCAAGCGCTGTGGTCAGCCGCTCGTCCCGAAGATCGGTGTAATACGTGCCGACTTGGTCGGGCAGTAGCATGCCCTTGTAAACGATGGTCCGCGACGACATGGAGGGCACATAGAAATCATGGCCCGGGTCAAGCTTCCGCTCGCGGTTGACGTTGGCGATCTGCTTGCGAATGACGAATAGCTTGCGCTCGAAAGCGTCCTGATCGCGGATGTTGTCAGCGCAGCCGATGAGGACCTGCCGAATGTAGGGCTCGCACGCCCGCACCGTGACGCCAAGGCCCTGGTCGTCCACCGGCACATCGCGCCAGCCCAAAAGCCTTTGTCCCTCGGCGGCGATGAAATGCTCGACCAGATCCTCGCAAGCTTTGCGCGCTGTGTCGTCACGCGGAAGGAACACTATTCCCACGCCGTAGCGTCCTGCAGCGGGCAGTTCGATTCCGGCTCCTGCCAACGCGGCCCGGAAAAAGGCATCAGCAATCTGCAACAAGATTCCGGCACCGTCGCTCGCCAAGGCGTCGGCGCCCACCGCGCCGCGGTGCTCCAGGTTCTTGAGGATGCGAAGACCCATCCGGACGATGTCGTGGCTCTTCGTCCCCTTCACATGGGCGACGAAGCCGACACCGCAGGAATCGTGCTCGTAAACCGGATCGTAAAGACCCTGCCGTTCTGGTGGCTTTGCCCCGCTTGTTGAACTAACGCTAACCAACTGGTCCTCCTGACATAACGCCTCACCGGTCCGTCGTACCTCCGCAGCCCGGGCGCGCAACCTCTTAATATGGCTTCCATCCCGGTCCAGCGCGACCCATTTTTGCACCGCGCTGGGCGCGGCTTCAGGATGGAAAAACATGCCTTCCTGGGGTGTGTCTAGCGTAAATCTCGTCGGCCGATACGGAAAGGGCTCCTCCGCACGGATCGGCGGCCAGGCCGGATGTTATTGCAAAATCGGGTATTCCGAGCAGCCGTTAACATGGAAGACGCCGAAATGCGAAGTTACCCTTCGATTCAAGGTCCGAATCTGGTCCGACGATAACCACGGGTTGATCGTCATGCGCACTTTTACACTGCTATTCGATACGGCGCACGGCAGTAAACCCAACCGAAGATCTACGCGAGGCGCCGCACTGTATTCGCCGGGACGAATTATGCAACCCGGAACGAATTATGAAACAAGGCTGTGCAGTGGTATAAGCGGCCCGCTTGGGGTGCCACCGGCCCCGGTGCGGGCGGCAAACGGCTTCGGGGGAGCGGTTCTTGACCTTTTCTCAGATCGTGGCCCTGGCGCTCGTCCAGGGTGTCACCGAGTTCCTGCCTGTCAGTTCCCATGCTCACCTGATCCTCACCCGCCATCTATTGGGCCTGCCGGATGGCGGCATCACCTTCGACATCGCGGTTCATGTGGGCACTCTGGGGGCCGTGCTCGCTTACTACTGGCGCGATGTCTGGTTCATCGCGATCGGCCTCGTCCGCCTCTTGGGCGGCCGGATGACTCCCGGTGCCCGCCTGTTCGGATTGATCGTGGTAGCGACCATCCCAGCGATCATTGCCGGCTTTGTCATGACGAAGACCGTAGGCGAGAAATTCAACACCATCCCAGTCATCGCCTGGATGACGGTGATTTTCGCTGTTCCACTCTATCTGGCCGACCGGATGTGCATGACGCTGCGCCGGATCGAACACATGACGGTGCCCCAGGCCTTTGTCATGGGGATTGCGCAATCGATAGCCCTCATTCCCGGCGTCAGCCGTTCCGGCATCACCATGACCGCGGCGCGGATCATGGGTTTCGAACGGACCGAGGCGGTCAAATTCTCGCTCCTCATGTCGGTGGCGGCGATCGCCGGCGCTGCGGTGTTCGATGGGCTCGATCTGTATCGCCAGGGAAATTTTCAGATCGGCAACGACTTGATCCTCGGCGTCGCGGTCTCCTTTGCTTCGGCCTTAATCGTCATTCCGCTTCTCGTCGGTTGGCTGCGGCGCGCGACGTTCGCGCCTTTCGTCATCTACCGGCTGATCCTCGGTGCGATCCTGCTGACGGCCGTCTATCACGGCGGCAATTAAAATCGATCAGGACGGCGCCCGGTAAATCACCTGGTGGCGGATATCGTGAACGATGCCCGAAGACTGATTCAGGTCTTTTTCGGTTTGTGCCGCTTTCTCGATGAGGCGCAACGCGTCCGCGCGATGCAGGCTGATGTAAGGCGACACCGACTTCAGGTAATTTTGGGTTTCGACCTGGAGGGCCAGATTCAGATCGCGCGGTCCCTTGATCCGCTCTCGTGGCATCGCGGCGAGTTTGACCGCCAGTAAATCCGGATAAGGTTTTGAGAATTTTGTCTTCGACCGCAGCCGGACGATGAGATCGATATCGTTGACCATTTCGGCGCCCCGCAGATAGCTGCCGAACAGCACGACATCTTGAACTTCGTAGTGAAAATCCTCCGAAACGGCGACCTGTTTCACGCGTTCCATGAAAGCGGCGAGAATGCTCTCCGCTTCGGTATGGCTGATCGAAGGCAAGGTGCCGGCGTTCGCCAGCTGCGTGCCTTTGGGGGTCGTTTGCCAAACCGGACGTTCCGGCGTCGAGCGCTCGGGAAACGGACAAATATAGAATTGGTCCGAAAGCAATCCGATGATGCGCGTCGCTTCGGCTTCGTCGATCTTGAGAGCCGCCGCGGCCGCCTTGCGATCGAATAGGCGCTTACGCATCAATTCGCGAATCGTCAGAATCGGATAGCCGATGATTTTGTCGTCGGGTTCGATCCGCATCGCGGCTTGGAGTTTGCTCTAGACCGCCGTAACGGGGCGCTGAAAGCGGCTCAGATAAGTCGGCAGCATGATTTCGGCGGTTGCGGGCGTAATCCGCAGATCTGAAAGCGAGAGCGCGCGGCGCGACACCACGTTGTCGCGGCGAAGTAACCGCACTTGATCGCGAGTCAGGAGTTTCACGCCGACCAGCTCAAGCAGCGTCGCCTCGATGCCGAGAACCCATAACGGCGCCGGCAGCAGGAGCCGCTTGCGGCCGGTTTGGCGCAGCACGAGTTGCACGATGTCGAGCATCGTGTAAACGCGCGGGCCGCCAAGCTCATAGCGTTTGCCTTGGGTTTCGGGAGAATCGAGCGCGCGGACGATCGCTTCGGCGACATCGCCGACATAAACCGGCTGGAATCGCGGGCCGCCTTTGCCGAATGGCTTGAACTCCGGCAATGCACCCTCCCGGAACACGAGTTGGGGCGATGCGCCCATGACCGGAATGATCGGCGAAATTCGCGCGATGGCGGCGAGAAGATTGAAGAATCCATCTTCGGGACCGAAGATGACACTGGGGCGAAGAATCGTCGCCTCGGGAAAGGCGCGCAGGACCGATTCTTCACCGAGCGCCTTGGTTCGGGCATAGCGCGATTCCGAATTCTTGGCCGTTCCCAGCGCCGAAACATGGGCAAGCCGCAGAACCCCCGCGCGCTTCGCGGCTTCGGCAATCGCCGTGGCAGCCTGATGATGAACGGCATCGAAGCTGTACTTGCCCTTTTCAAAGAGAATGCCCACGAGATTGACGGCGGCTTGCGCGCCCGATATCGCCGCCGCAAGGTGCGTCTCATTGGTGACGTCGACGCGAAACGGCACGATTTGGCCGACGTCGCCCAAGGGTTTCAAAAACAGGGCGCGATCTGGATTCCGGACCGCGACCCTGACGACGCATCCGGTTGCGGCGAGGCGCCGCACCAGATGGCGGCCGACAAAACCCGAGCCGCCAAAGACCGTGACCTGGCTGCCCGCCAGCCGGAAAGGAAGTGCCATCGCCGACCTCAAACCCCGGGCGAGAACCGGCCGCCTCGGGTTTCTCGCTTATACAAGGCCCCACCAGGGCCCGCCATATGGAACTGTATCGGCCCGCCGCGCCCCCTTGTGTAATATCGTGTGTAATATGGCGAAGCTGGGCGGATTTCTTCGCTTCGGCAAGGTGAACCCGGTTGACTTCGGCGCGCCGACCTATTAACTCGCCATGCTCAACAAGAGCCCCATTGTGAAAAGCCCTTTATTGCCCAGGTGGCGGAATTGGTAGACGCGCAGGTTTCAGGTACCTGTGGCCGCAAGGCTGTGGAAGTTCGAGTTTTCTCCTGGGCACCATTTGGGACGGCTTCGTCCGGGGCACTTCGATTGAAGGAAGTCCGGAATGTGAACATCCGGATAAGGGCGTAAGCGATGTCGGCGCGAAGCAAGGTCCCGTCTCTGAAATCAATCGAGCTTCATCGCGGCGATCTTCCCGCCGATCTCAAGCTGAGCGACGAAATCGCCATTGATACCGAGACCATGGGTCTCGACCCGAATCGCGACCGGCTTTGCTTGGTGCAGATCTCCGGCGGAGACGGCGTTTGCCACATCGTGCAATTCGCGCAAGATTCCTATGACGCGCCGAATCTCGTCAAAATTCTCGGCGATTCCGCGCGGACGAAAATTTTTCATTTCGCGCGTTTCGATGTTGCGATGATGCAGCGGCATTTGAACGTGTTATGCACGCCGTTGTTCTGTACGAAGATCGCCTCGCGTTTGACTCGCACCTATACGGATCGGCATGGCCTGAAAGACCTGTGCAAGGAAGTGCTGGGCATCGATCTGTCGAAACAGCAACAATCCTCGGATTGGGGCGCTTCCGAATTGAGCCAGGATCAGCTTCATTACGCGGCGTCCGACGTGCTCTATCTGCACGCGCTGAAAGAGCGGCTGACGGAAATGCTGGCGCGGGAGGGACGAACCGAATTGGCGGAGGCCTGCTTCCGCTTTCTCCCGGCACGGGCCGTCCTCGATCTCGCCGGATGGGCGGCGGAAGACATTTTCGCCCACTAGAAGCATGGTCTTGTCGGTTCGAATCGGCTGCGTTGCGCTTTGGGTGCGGCGATCCGCCAGGCGCGCCGTGAAGGGCGATGTGGGGCATCGGCCCAGCGCGCTTTGTGCGCAAACGTTTGCCGGCAAAGCCGGCGGGGCGGGCGCAACGCCGCGGGCGCCCGCCAAGGCACAACCCAAAGGGCCGGTTCCAACTGACAAGATCATGCTCTAGGTGCCGACCCGACCGGAGCCGGCTTTAAGCGGCACCCTTACCGCAAGCCCTTGAATTGGCCGGGATTGGTTGACCTTGAGAGCGTCTCCCGGCATAGTTGGTCTAGCTTTTCCGCGGGTCTCCGGCGGACTTCATGAATTCCAGACCGCCGCGGCAGCGTCCGGGCAGTCGCTGGAACCAGACAACCGTCGGAAGAAGTAGCCGGAAAGGCACCCCGACTAACGAGTGTTGGGCGCCGGAATCTCTGGACCACTCTCGATCGCAACGCGTCCAACCGCAATTCGCCCGATGGCAACCAGAACAAAGCTCGATCATGAAACTCCCCGCGCCCCGACCGAATTGAAGACGGTCGACGCGAAGGCGCGGAAGGACGCCGGCTCCTTGCGTTTGCACTCGGCGGCAACCGACCTCGGTGTCGCGCGGCGGGTGCTGTCCGTCGAGGCCGACGCGCTGAAAAAACTCGGAGCTGCGCTCGACGAGAAATTCGTCCGCGCGCTCGACAAGCTTTCCAGTGCACCGGGGCGCGTCATCGTTACCGGCATGGGCAAGAGCGGCCATATCGCGCGCAAGATCGCGGCAACTCTTGCATCGACCGGAACGCCGGCGCTGTTCGTTCATCCCGGCGAAGCTAGCCACGGCGATCTTGGCATGATCACCGACGAAGACGCGGTGCTGGCGCTTTCCAATTCCGGCGAGACTCAAGAGTTGACCGACATCGTCGACTATACGAAACGATTTGGGATTCCGCTGGTCGCGATCACCGCGGGCGCGGAAAGCTCGCTGGCCGAGGCGGCCGATGTCGCGCTCGTGTTGCCCGAAAATGGCGAAGCCTGCCCGATGGGCCTGGCGCCCACGACCTCGACCACGTTGATGCTGGCGCTTGGCGATGCGATCGCCGTCGCCCTTCTTGAGCGCAAGGAGTTCAAACCGGAGGATTTCTACCGGTTTCATCCGCGCGGGCAATTGGGCCGGAAATTCCTGCGGGTCACCGAGCTGATGCACAGCGGCGAAGAATTACCGCTGATCGGCGAAAAAAGCGTCATGTCCGAAGCCTTGCTGGTCATGACCGCAAAGCGATTCGGTTGCGTCGGCGTCGTCGACGCCAAGGGAAAGCTGGCCGGAATCATTACCGACGGCGATTTGCGCCGCCGCATGAGCCCGAAATTGCTCGAATTGCGCACACCCGACGTGATGACCGCAAAGCCGAAAACCATACGCCCGCAAGCGCTGGCCGCCGAGGCGCTCGGCGTAATGAACGAGAAAAAGATCACCAGCCTGTTCGTGGTGGAAGACGGGCGCCCGGTCGGGATCATCCACATCCACGACTGCCTGCGCGCGGGTGTCGCCTGATTTATGTTTGAATCCCGGGAAAAAAATTTCGCCGAACGCGCGGCGGCTCAGATCGCCGGAACCTCCGTCGAAGCCTTCGCCCGGGCGCAAAAGTTCAGCGCCCGGTACAGCCTCTTCGTCAACGCGATGCGATTTGTTTTGCCCGCAATAGCCCTTTCCCTCATTGGGCTCGTCATCGCCTGGCCGCACGTCCAAAATACGGGAAAGGTTCGCTTCAAACTCAACTTCGCCAACATTGCGCCCAGCACCGCCAGCAGCCTCACCATGGTGAAGCCGCGATTTACCGGCATCGACGACAGCCAGCGTCCCTACACGGTGACGGCCGACAACGCTACCCAGATCGCCGGTGGGTCGCCGCTCATCGATCTTGACCAGCCGGTCGCCGACATGACCATGAAGGACGGCAGCTGGATCGTGCTTCGCTCCGCCGAGGGAACCTACGATCAGACCACTCACGATCTCGATCTCCGTGGTTCGGTCGATTTGTTCCACGACGCGGGCTACGAGTTCGAAACGTCGCGCGCCTTCATGAATCTTCAGGCCGGTACTGCCCATGGCGAAGAGCCGGTGGAAGGCCAGGGACCCTTCGGCCATATTCGCTCGCACGGATTCAGAGTGACCGACCACGGCCGCTATCTAGTCTTCACCGGCCCAGCGAATTTGATTCTCTATCCGAACGCCCATAAGGGATCGAGCTCCAACAAGGGAGCGTCATGATCCAAGCGCCGGGGGTAACGGCCCGCCTCGCGCAGATTGGGGCGGCGCTGGCGCTGATGGTTGCCGGAGCGGCCGATGCACAGGGGCTCAATCTCAACAAAAATTCGGGTCAACCGGTCGAAATCAACGCCGATCAAGGAATTGAATGGCGCCGCGATGACAATGTTTACATCGCGCGCGGCAATGCGAGCGCCAAGCAGGGCGACGTCACGGTACACGCCGATACGCTGACCGCTCATTACCATCCGGTGGAAGGCGGCGGCACCGATATTTATCAGCTCGATGCCGTGGGCAATGTCGTCGTCACGTCAGCGAACGGCACTGCCAATGGCGACAACGGCGTTTACGACGTCGACAATTCGCTCATGGTTCTCAAGGGGCGCGCCTTGAAAATGGTCTCCGAGGATTACACGGTGACCGCGCGCGATAGTTTGGAATACTGGGACAACAAGCAGATGGCGGTGGCCCGCGGCAACGCGGTGGTGGTCAACGAGGACAAGCGTTTAAGCGGCAGCATCGTTACCGCTTATTTCACCCCGAGCGGGTCTCAAGGCGAGTCTGGCGGCAATGGCTCGGGCCAGGGCAAAAAGCCGGGCGGCCAGGGTAAGGCCGGCGGCCAAAACAAGTCGCAAAAGACCGCGGGTACGGGCGGCGGCGATCAGCAACAGAAAATCCGCCGCATCGAAGCCTTCGAAAACGTCCATATCTCGACTCCCGGCCAGATCGCGGTCGGCAATACCGGCGTTTATGATGTCGAATCCGGTATCGCCACGCTCTACGGGTCGGTTAAGATCACGCGCGAGGATAATCAGTTGAATGGCGAATATGGGGAGGTCAACCTGAACACGGGGGTAAGCCGGATGCTGAGCGGTCCGCCGGGGTCCGCCGGGCCGCAGCCGGTCCACGGCCTGTTTTCGCCGAAGAAGAAGCCGGAGATGACGTCTCCGTCGGGCTCGTCGTCGACGCAAGAGCCGGTCCAAGCCCCCGTCAAGGCGCCAAGCCAACCGCCAGCGGCGCGTCTCGTCCCAACCCAAGCCCCGTCACCGCCTCCATGAGCGCCTCTACGGAACAGAGCAACACGGCTAACGATGAGGAGCGCGCCGTGCGGCCGCATTTGGTTGCCGACAATTCCGGATTGGTCGCGCACAATATCGGCAAATCTTTCAAGAAGCGCCCGGTCCTGCGCGGCGTTTCGGTCGCGGTGAAGCGCGGCGAAGCGGTCGGTTTGCTCGGCCCCAACGGCGCCGGCAAAACGACATGTTTCTATATCATCTGCGGCCTCATCGCACCGGATTACGGAACCGTTCTTCGCGACGGCTACGACATCACCGATCTTCCGATGTATCGCCGGGCTCGGCTCGGCATCGGATATTTGCCGCAAGAAGCATCGATCTTCCGCGGCTTGTCGGTGGAAGAAAATATCCGCTCGGTTCTTGAAGTCGTGGAACCGCTGCGCGATCGGCGCGAAGCGGTTCTCGATACTTTGCTCGCCGAATTTTCGATATCGCATTTGCGCCGCACGCCCTCGCTGGCGCTTTCCGGCGGCGAGCGGCGGCGCGTCGAAATCGCGCGGGCCCTGGCCTCTCAGCCCCATTTCATCCTGCTTGACGAGCCGCTGGCCGGCATCGATCCAATCGCCGTCGGCGAAATTCGCGAACTGGTTTCCCACCTCAAGGACCGCGGGATCGGCGTTCTCATAACAGACCATAATGTGCGCGAGACGCTCGATATCGTGGATCGCGCCTATATCCTCAATGACGGCATGGTCCTCATGGAAGGCGAGCCGTCGGAAATCGTGGCCCATAAAGAGGTTCGGCGCGTTTACTTGGGGGAAAGGTTTAGCCTGTAGGACTGACCCCCATGGCTTTAACTCCGCGGCTGGACCTACGCCAGGCTCAATCTCTGGTGATGACGCCGCAATTGCAGCAGGCCATCAAGCTGCTGCAATTGAGCGCACTTGAGCTTTCCGATTATCTGGCGACAGAGCTCGAACAGAACCCGCTTCTTGAACGCGAAGATGTCGCGGGCGGCGGCGACGAACCGGTCCAAAGCGCCGAGAACGCGCCATTGGAAAATTCGGAATCGCCGCTCGACGGCAAAACCGATATTTGGGAAGGCGAAGGCGGCGTTGAATCCGACGCCCCCGATCAATTCGCCGATTGGGGCACCGGCGGGCGCGGCGATTTCGACGACGGAACGCCGGCGCTTGAAGAAACGCTGAAGCGCGAAGAAAGCCTGCGCGATCATCTTCTCGACCAGCTCTCGATGGATATACAGGACCCGGCCGATCGATTGATCGGAACCCACTTGGTCGACATGGTCAACGAGGCCGGTTACGTGATCGGCGACCTGTCGGCGGTGGCGGAACGCCTCGGCTGCGATGTGGCGCGGGTCGAAGCCACCCTCGTCAAGATGCAAGCCTTCGATCCGCCCGGGATTTTGGCCCGCAATCTCGCGGAATGCTTGACCTTGCAGCTGAAGGACCAGGACCGATTCGACCCGGCGATGCAGGCCCTTCTTGAGAATCTCGACCTGGTCGCAAAACGCGATATGCGGAGCCTCCTGAAACTCTGCGGCGTCGATCAGGAAGACCTCACCGAAATGCTCGCCGAAATCCGCGCCCTCAATCCGAAGCCCGGACTTACCTTCGATCATGCGGTGGCCCAGCCGATCATTCCCGATGTTTTGATGCGCACGCTGCCGAAGGGCGGATGGAGTGTGGAACTCAATCCCGACACGTTGCCGCGCGTACTCATCAACAACGTCTATTACGCCAAGGTCAATCAAAGCGTCCAAACCAAGGCCGACCGCGACTACATCACCGAGCGCTATCACGCCGCCAGCTGGCTGGTTAAGGCGCTGCATCAGCGTGCGACGACGATTTTAAAGGTCGCCAAGGAGATCGTGCTCCAACAGGATGCATTTTTCCGCTATGGCGTGCAGCGGCTGCGGCCGCTCATTTTGCGCGACATCGCCGCCGCCATCGGCATGCACGAAAGTACGGTGAGCCGCGTCACCAGCAACAAATACATCGCCGGTCCCCGCGGCATTTTCGAACTCAAATATTTCTTCACCTCGTCGATCCCGGCGTCCGCCGGCGGCGAGGCCCACTCGGCCGAGGCCGTGCGCCACCGAATCAAGGATCTGATCGAAGCCGAGACCGAAGTCCTCTCGGACGAAGAGATCGTCGATATCCTCAAGGCCGAAGGCGTCGATATCGCCCGGCGCACGGTAGCAAAATACCGCGAGTCGTTGCGCATTCCCTCGTCGATCGAGCGGCGGCGGCTAAAAAACGTTAAAATATAACAATTTAGCTACCTCAGGGCGGGTCTGTTGACTTCGCCGGCCAGGCTCTTTAACGTCCGCGCCTTGGCTGATTTTTTGGCCACTCCGCCGTCCGGCGCAGCAATCTTCGAGACGAAAATTAATAATAATCGGTCATGAAGCTTTCCGTCACGGGCAAGCAAATTGATGTGGGCGACGCGCTGCGAGGCCATATCGAATCCACAATCGATGGGACGGTCTCGAAATACTTCGACAATGCGATCGAGGGCTCCGTGGTGATTGCCAAGCACGGCCGTCAGTTCCGCGCCGACATTTCGGTGCATATCGGCCACAATTTTTTGCTTCAGGGCCATTGCGAAGCGGACGATGCTTATGCCGCGTTCGACACCGCCTGCCAGCGGATCGCCAACCGGCTGCGCCGGCACAAAAGCCGGCTGCGCGATCGCCGCCGCCTCGGCAAGGACGAAGCGGCCGAGGTGCTGGTGGCGAGCCAGTACATTCTGAAGGGTGACGAAGAAGAAGCCGGGCATGCCGACAATCCGGTAGTCGTCGCCGAGATGGCGACCGAAATCGACACCCTGACCGTCGGCGAAGCGGTGATGCGGATGGACTTGGCGGATGTTCCGGCGATGCTGTTCCGCAATCGTGCGCATGGGGGGCTCAATATGGTTTACCGACGAAATGACGGCCATGTCGGCTGGATCGACCCTCAAAGCAACAGTCCTCAAAACAACAATGCGCGGGCGAGCTGATCATGGAAATCAACGAACTCATTACGCCCGAATGCGTCGTTTCTCACCTGAAGGCGACGAGCAAGAAGCAGGCGCTTCAGGAACTCTCGAAAAAGATGGCTGAGATATCCGGGCGCTCCGAGCGCGAGATCTTCGACGTGCTTTTGGAGCGTGAGCGGCTGGGGACGACCGGGGTGGGCATGGGAATCGCCATTCCCCACGGCAAGCTCCCCGGACTGGATAGGCTTTACGCCCTTTTCGCCAAACTCGAACGCCCGATCGAATTCGATTCGATCGACGAGCAGCCGGTGGATTTGATTTTCCTGCTCTTGGCCCCCGAAACCGCGGGCGCCGATCACTTGAAAGCGCTGGCCCGGGTTTCCCGCCTCCTGCGCAATAAAGGCATTTGCGAAAAACTGCGCGGCACCGAAAGTGCGGATGCCCTTTACGCCCTCATCACCGAAGAGGCCGCCAGCCATGCGGCGTGAGCGCAACAGCGTCGCATGGTGTGAAAGTTAAGGCGTCCCAGGGCGTGATTTTTGGTTCGGCAAACGCCCCGCCCGACACAGCTTCCCCTTAAGGACCGCAAGGATAGGTGGCGCGAAGCGCCGCCAACGCCGCGTCATGCGCGGCTTGGCGCATCTCGGAAGCGTTCGCCTGCCCCCAGGTAATGTAGGCTTGGCGAAGCTGATCGTCGCTGACGCCGCCGGTGGGAACGCAAAACTCGGCCGACTTCCCTTGGGCACGGGTTTCGGCGACCATATCCTCGATCCCCTCGAGGTAGCCCTTGCAATAAAGCTGATCGGATTTAAGCAGCGCCGGCGTTCCCTGGCATCGCGCCAGAAGTTCCGCGCCGCTGATATTGGTATCGATCGCCCGGGCCGGCGCGGTTGCCAGAACCGCAATTGCCGCAACCAGGAAAAATCCGAAGAACCGCGCCGCCATGCCATGCCTCCGATCAATTCAGATGCCGGAGATCATAGCCGATATCCAACAGGCGGCACGGAATTTTCGCTCCCGCGAGAATGGCTTCCCGCGGGAGGAGGATGCGCTACCGGATACGCGAATTCGTAGATTGACTGGGATTGACTGGTTAGTGGACGGATTGGGGTTCGAGCCCGTGCTGGCGCGCCGCGACGAAAGCGGTGTCGCGATCGGGTGTCACACCCAGCGCGGTGCCATCGGCGGCGTGGATCATGAACCCGGCACCGGTTTCCAGGACCACCGGGCGGATATAGGCGAGGCCACTCATTCCGAGGCGGGCGAACTCCTGCTCGGAGAATTTGGCGGGGGCTTCGTTATTCGTCGTGTTCATTTTCTTGCCTCCTTTGCCTCGATTAGGACGACCCGGAATTGGTGTCGACCGAAACCGTGCCGTTTCCGCGCTTTGCCGTATTGATTTCGATCGTGCGCGGCTTGGCGTTCCGTTCGGGACGCTCCAGCTCCACCGACAACAGACCGTTATCGAGGGACGCACCGGTCACCCGGATTCCTTCGGCGAGCACGAAGCTCTTTTGGAATTGCCGGGCCGCGATGCCGCGATGCAGGTAGACCTTATCCGGCTCGTCCGCATGCTTGCCGCGGATCGTCATCTGATTGTCTTCGACCGAGACCGAAAGATCGTCCTTGGTAAAGCCGGCAACCGCCAGCGTGATGCGAAGCTTATCGTCGCCCACCCGTTCGATGTTATAGGGCGGATAGCCGTCGGAGGATGCTTTCGAGATGCGCTCGAACGCGCGCTCGAATTCATCGAAGCCGAGAAGAAGCGGACTGTTGAACAAAGATAGACGGGACATAACCTCCTCCTTTCGAGCGAGTTGTCACCTTGGGCCCGATTTCGGCACCCACGGGAGGCGGCCCTTACGGCACCGCCTCGGTACGTTTTTTATATGTGTTAACGACCGAACCGATTCAAGAACCCGGGTTCAACGGCCCGAATCGCCTTGGAAGCCGGGCCTTAGGCGGTAGTCGCCTACCGGGATATACTGGCCGGACCAGGTTCGCAATTCGGGCGTCATGAGAACCCTCGTTTATCAGTCTTACTGTATGGCTAACGTGCGGCGATTTATCGCCCGGTGCCTGGAAACGGCCAGGGCCTGGGCCGATGCTCAAGGCTTCGACCACGAGTTCATCGACGACCGAATCATCCAGGTTGTTCCCCGCTCCTATTTCGACAAGGTTCGCGGGAGAATTCTTCTCGTCGTCGATCTGGCGCGCCTGGAGATCGCGACGAAGCGCCTTTCCGAGGGATACGACCGAACGATCTGGATCGACGCCGATGTGGTGGTCTTCGATCGAGGCTTTTTGAACTCCGATCGCAGCGCCGGTTTCGAGTTGTGTCGCGAAATGTGGATCGAACCGGGGGCGGACGGGAAAATCGTCGGCAAAATCGGAACCGACAACGCGGTTTGCATTTTCCGCAAGGACAACGTCTTCCTCGATTTCTATATCGAGGCGTGCCAACGGATCGTGGCGATGGCGGAGCGCACCGTGCATCCTCATGCCGTGGGCACCCGCTTCTTGAGCCATCTCAACACCTCTTTGCGGTTCGACAGCATCACCGACGTCGCGCTCTTGAGCCCGGCATTGAGCATCGATATCGCCGCCGGCAAGGGGCGGTTCCTCGACGCCTATTCGCGGATGGTGCAGACCAAAGCCTCCGCCGGCAATCTATGCGGATCGTTGCGCAACAAGGAGTATCGTGGGATTACCGCCACCGATGGAACGCTGGACCGCGACATCGATCGTCCCATCGACACCAAGGGCGATATCCTCAACCGCCATTTACAAGGCCGTTAGGCTTTTCGAAGCGGTCATCCGCCGATCCGAATGGCGGTGACGCCCGCGTGCGGCTCAGCCAGAGGTTTCGGAAAATCTTTGCCCTTAAGGCAATGATCGAAGAAGGCCAAAGCGTATTCGACGATCGGCTCTTGCATCGTCTCGTTGAGATTCGTCCAAGCATAGTGCCCGGCACCCTCGAACTCGACGAAGTATTTCGGCGCAGGCGACTGGTCGTAAGCGCCGCCCGCCTTCATGACGTAGGGCGTAGCCCCGGTGTCGCGCGTGCCGCCCTGGTACATCACCGGAGCGGCAAGCCCGCCCAGGGTGCCCTGCTCGACGAACGGCGCCGTGTAGGGGGCAAGAGCCAGCACCGCCTTGACCCGCGCGTCCTTCCACGACTCCCAAGCCCCAGCGACCCCGAGAACGGTGTAGCCGCCCAGCGAATACCCGAGAAGACCAACATGCTGCCAATCGAAGGGGGGAGATCCGTAAAGCGGATCGCTTGCCAGGCCATCCAACAATCTTTTGATGTCGTTGCGGCGGTCCTGGAATGTCGCGTCACTCCATTCACTCACCTCGCCGAACGGCGCCTCCGGCCGGGTGGGCCACATCATTACCGCACAGCTGGAATCGCGGTGGTTGGGCGCAAAGACCGCGTAACCGCCCTTGGCCAGAGCCTCCGTCAAGAACGTAATCTGCGTGTTGCAGCCGTCAAAGCCATGGGAAAACACGAGCACCGGCCAGGGGCCGGGTGTGGAACTTTCCGGCAGCCACGCGGCGACCTCAAGCCAGCCGACGGTGAAACTCACCGGCGCGGCTGCGGCTCCCGGCACAAGACCCGCCCAAGCCGCAACCGCGCCACACATCAACGATAAGACGGCGCGCATGCGAGCAACCCCCCTTGCCCCCGATACCGTTTACCACGGCGGCAGCCATTTTTCCCGCACCGCCGCCTTCAATTGATTTGAATGATTCGACGGCGCCCACTTCGGCAAAAGCTTCGATAAGGAAAACCGCCGACAAAGCCGGAACCAACCGCAAGACACAATCCGGGAGCTGGCTTTTTGCAGCCGTCATCCGCTAACGCGAATGCCGGCAACGCCTTTCCGAGACTTGGTCAGAGATTTCGGGAAATCGCCGCCCTTCAGGGTGTGACCCAAAAAGCCGCGGCTGTATTCGACGATCACGGCTTGATCGCTGTCACGCAAATCGGTCCAGGCGAGATGCCCGGCGCCGTCGAATTCGACAAAATATTTGGCTGACCGGGTTTGGTCATAGGCACCGTCGCGTTTCTTGATCGAGGGCGTAATTCCGATATCGCGAGTGCCGCCCTGATACATCACCGGCACGCCAATACCTTCCAAGCGGTGATGCAAAACGAAGGGTGCGGCATAGGGCGAAAGCGCCAGCACTGCTTTGATCCGCGAATCCTTCCAGGACGGCCACGCGCCGGCAAGACCAAGCACCGTATAGCCGCCGAGCGAATGGCCGACGAGGCCCACATGATTCCAATCGAAGGGTGCCGCCGAATAGCGCGGATCGGCGCTTAGCGCGTCCAGGAGTTTTCGAATGTCGTCCCGGCGGTCCTTATAGGTGTTCTCGGTCCAATCGCTCGGATCGCGGAACGGCGCGTCGGGACGGGTCGGCCAGATCATCATGCCACAATCGGCATCCTGGTGATTGGGCGCGAAGATCGCGTAACCGGATTGGGCGAGTGCTTCCATCAGGAATGTGGATTGGGTGTTGCAGCCGTCGAAGCCGTGAGAAAAAATGAGCACCGGCCAAGGCCCGGGCATGCCGCGCTCGGGAATCCAGGCTCCGACCTGCAGCCCGGCAATTTCCAATTCCTGCGGCGCAATCGTCGGAGACGCAGCTGACGCGACAAGCGCAAATTCGGCAACGGAAAACAAGAGACCCAAAAAAAACCGCGGAGCGACAACCGTCTGCGATGCACGCCCATTTTATTGCGAAACATCCCAACCATGTTCCTCTTCCCTGGACCAATACCTATTTCGCGCCGGGGTCGGATGCATCCGTCGCGGTAGATTGCCAATAACGGTTGGCATTTATCTCGAATGCCGCTGGGTCAAGCACAAAGGCCCCGACCGTTGCCGGCCAGGGCCTTTTGAAACTGGTGGAGCCAGACGGAATCGAACCGACGACCTCTACAATGCCATTGTAGCGCTCTCCCAACTGAGCTATGGCCCCAAGGGACGGGCCGCAGCCGGGAGGCGCGGCCCCTCAATTCGTATAAATTATATTCGGTTTTAACCGGCCAAGCGAAAAAATCCGTTAACGCCGGGCGCCCGACCCCCGCGCCCCCGGCACTAAGCGACTAAGTATCCTCGCCGGTCTTGTCCATCACCTTGCCGACGTCGGGATCGTCCTGAACGAGCTCGGAGGCGTCTTCGATCACGTCCTCTTCGTCGTTGCCGGTACCTTCCTCCTCGATCTCTTCGATCTCCTCCCCGTCATCGGGCAGTACGATCTCAAGACCGACGTCATCCTCCGGCACCGGCTTCACCACGGCAGGGCGCTTTTCCTCGGCGACCGGCTGCGGCCGGCCGCGCTTCACCTTGGTGAAGGCTTCCGGATCGAATGCGGTCTTGCATTTAGGGCAAATGATCGGCGTGCGGCGCATATCGTAAAAGGGCGCGCCACAGCTTTGGCAAGTTCGCTTTGTTCCCCAATCGGACTTCACGGGGCATACCCTCCCTGTCTCGGGCCGGGCTGCCAATTGCCACTTTCGGGCGGCCCTGTCAAAAGCAAAATGGGCCCGGTCCCGTATTGTCGCCGCATTGCCCCGATATTGCCACCCCGGGGCGGTGCTACCGGCCATGCCCCGCCCTGTGGTACCAACCTCCGGGGCTCTGAGCGCTTGGGATCGGGCACAGGGGAAGAGATGTGACACCGCTTGTTTCGACGCCGGCGCGAGGCTTACGCGGGCGGATTGCGGTACCCGGCGACAAGTCGATTTCGCATCGGGCGCTGATGCTGGCATCCCTCGCGGTCGGGCGGAGCATGATTACCGGCCTGCTCGAGGGCGATGACGTAAAGCACACGGCGGCGGCGTTGCGGGCGCTGGGTGCCGGAATCGAGCGCGGGGGCGAAGGCCGCTGGCAGGTGGATGGCGTCGGCGTCGGCGGCCTTACCGAAAGCGATCAGGTTTTGGATCTCGGCAATTCGGGGACCGGGGCGCGGCTTTTGATCGGGCTGACCGCGAGCCATCCCTTCACCAGTTTTTTTACCGGCGACGAATCGCTTTGCCGGCGGCCGATGGCGCGGGTGATGGGTCCGCTTTCCCATATCGGCGCCAATTTCATCGCCCACACGGGCCATACGCTTCCGCTTGCGGTCATCGGCGCGCGATCGCCCATCCCGATCATCGAAAAACTCGCCATTGCCTCGGCGCAGGTGAAATCGGCGATTTTGCTCGCCGGTTTGAACGCTCCGGGCGAGACCACGGTGATCGAACCCGAGCAAAGCCGCGATCACACCGAAATCATGCTCCGCCATTTCGGCGCGCGGGTCATCGTCGAAGAAATGTCGGCCGACGGCGACGGCGGGCATGCGGCGACGGTTACCGGTCATCCCGAATTGACGGCGCGCGATATCACGGTTCCGGGCGATCCGAGTTCGGCGGCGTTTCCGCTGGTTGCCGCCGTCCTCGCCGAGGATTCCGAGGTCACGGTCACCGATGTTTGCGTCAATCCGTTGCGGATGGGGCTTTATGAAACCTTGCGCGAAATGGGTGCGGATATCGTGATCGCCAATCAACGCGAACAGGGCGGCGAAATGGTTGCCGACATCACCGCGCGCAGCTCCCGCCTCAAAGGCGTCGCGGTTCCGTTCAGCCGCGTGCCGTCGATGATCGACGAATTTCCGATATTGGCGATCGCCGCCGCCTGCGCCGAAGGCAAGACGGCGATGGGCGGAATTGCCGAGCTTCGCGTCAAGGAGAGTGATCGGGTGCGGGCGATCGTTGACGGATTGGCCCGCTGCGGCGTCGGCGCGGAAGAAACCGAAGACGGCCTCGTCGTTTACGGAAAGGACGGGAGACCGCCGGGGGGCAAGACCATCGAAACCCATCTCGACCACCGCATCGCCATGGCGTTCCTGGTCATGGAAGTCGTGTCCGAGGATAAAATCGGGGTCGACGATTCGACCATGATCGGAACGAGTTTTCCCGGCTTTGCCGAATTAATGAATCGCATTGGCGGCAAGGTTCAGGCGTGACTTTACCGCCTCGGCTCATTGCGATGGACGGGCCGGCGGGCGCCGGCAAGGGAACCCTCGCCAAGCGCCTGGCGGCTCATCTCGGCTATGCCTACCTCGAAACCGGCCTGCTCTACCGGGCGGTGGGCCTGAGGACCCTGCGGGCCGGCGCCGACCCCTCGGATGTCGACGCCGCGGTCAAAGCCGCAAAGGAGTTAGATCCCAAGGATCTCGAAGACTCGGAATTGCGCGGCGACGCTACCGCCAATACCGCATCTATTGTGGCCGCCTACCCCGAGGTCCGCAAAATCTTGATCGAATTTCAGCGCGGCTTCGCCGCCCATCCGCCGGGCGGCGCCCGGGGCGCGGTCATCGAAGGGCGGGATATCGGGACCGTGGTTTGCCCCAATGCGGACATCAAGTTTTTCGTAACCGCAAGCGTGGAAACCCGTGCAAATCGGCGGCTTAAGGAGTTGCTCGACCGGGGCATCGCGGCTATACATAGCGCCGTTCTCAGGGACATGAAGGATCGCGATTCCCGGGACAGCCAGCGAGAGGCGGCTCCGTTGCGGATGGCGGACGACGCCATTCTGCTCGACACCACGGAGCTCACCGCCGACCAAGTTTTCGCCGCCGCCCTGAAGTCGATCGAATCGCGTACCGGGTCCTGATCCGGCGCTAAGGACTGCCGCCCCGAAATCGTGGGAACTGAAAAAGGCTTGAGCGGGGGACGCGAGAGCCTGACGGAAAATTCGAACTCCCGGCCGGGCCAGGAACGGCGCTCGGTTGCGGATATTTTGCGCGGGACGATCCGAGGATCGACGCGAATTGAAGAGGATGGATTGGAATAGCATGGCTCAGGCAATGACCACCGAAACGCAGATCAAACCGTTTTCGACGGGCGAGAGCTTCGCCGCTCTGCTCGACGAAACGATGGGCAAATCCGAACGGTTCGAGGGATCCGTGGTGAAAGGCCGCATCGTGGCCATCGAGAACGAGATGGTGCTGGTGGATGTCGGGCTGAAATCGGAAGGACGGATTCCGCTGAAGGAATTCGCCACCGCCGGAAAAGCCGTCGAGATCAAGGCGGGCGACACCGTCGAAGTCTTCGTCGAGCGGATGGAAGACAAGAACGGCGACGCCATGCTGAGCCGGGAAAAAGCCCGTCGCGAGGAATCTTGGTCGGCGTTGGAAACTGCACATAAGGAAGGCCAGCGCGTGACCGGCGTCATCTTCGGCCGCGTCAAGGGCGGCTTCACCGTGGATCTCAACGGCGCCGTCGCGTTTCTGCCGGGGAGCCAAGTCGATATTCGCCCGGTTCGCGACGTCGGACCCTTGCTCGGAACGCCGCAGCCTTTCCAAATTTTGAAAATGGACCGCCGCCGCGGCAACATCGTGGTATCCCGCCGCGCCGTCCTCGAAGAATCCCGCGCCGAAGCGCGCTCGGAGCTCATCTCGGGCCTGTCCGAAGGACAAACGCTGGAAGGTGTGGTCAAGAACATCACCGATTACGGTGCCTTCGTCGATCTCGGCGGCGTCGACGGATTGCTGCATGTGACCGATATTGCGTGGCGGCGCATTAATCATCCGTCCGAAGTTTTGTCGATCGGACAATCCGTCAAAGTCAAAGTGGTGCGCTTCAATCCCGAAACCCAGCGCATCAGCCTCGGCATGAAGCAGCTTGAGCCCGATCCGTGGGAGGGCGTTGCCGCGAAATATCCGGTCGGCACGAAATTCAAGGGCCGCGTCACCAACATCACCGACTACGGCGCGTTCGTGGAACTGGAACCGGGGATCGAAGGCTTGGTCCACGTTTCCGAGATGAGTTGGACCAAGAAGAATGTTCACCCCGGCAAGATCGTTTCGACCAGCCAGGAAATCGAGGTGATGATCCTCGATGTCGATTCCGAGAAGCGCCGCATTTCGCTCGGCCTCAAGCAGTGCCTGGACAATCCGTGGCTGGGCTTCAAGGAACAGCATCCGGCCGGAACCGAGATCGAGGGCGAGATCAAGAACATCACCGAGTTCGGTCTGTTCGTCGGATTGCCGGGCGATATCGACGGCATGGTGCATCTTTCCGACATTGCGTGGGAAAAATCGGGCGATGAAGCGGTCAAGGATTTCAGCAAGGGCCAGCGCATCAAGGTCAAAGTCCTCGATGTCGATACCGATAAGGAACGCGTCAGCCTCGGCATCAAGCAGCTGACCCCGGACACCCGCACCAGCACCGGCAGCACCACCACTGCCGCTCCGGCCGCTGAAGGTGCAAAATTCAAGAAAGGCGACGTCGTCACCGTGACCGTGGCCGCGATCAAGGACAACGGCATCGAAGTGACGCTCAGCGATGGCGTGACCGGTTTCGTCCGCAAGGGGGATTTGGCCCGCGAGCGCAGCGAGCAGCGTCCCGACCAATTCGCCGTGGGCGAACGCATCGATGCGCTGGTCATCGGAACGGGTAAGGACAATCGCGCCCAGCTTTCGATCAAGGCGCGCGAGGCCGAAGAAGAGAAAGAGGCGATGGACCAGTTCGGTTCATCGGATTCGGGAGCCAGCCTGGGCCAGATCCTCGGGGCCGCCCTCGACAAGGCCAAGAAAGACAAGAAGAAGTCCAAGAAGGACGAAGCCGGCGACTAATTCCGGCTTCGTCGAAGCGGGGGCTTGCCGATGTCCATTGACTCGGATCTTCGCGTCGATCGCCAACGCCTCAAGCGCCGGCTGACTTTTTGGCGGCTTCTTGCGGTTATCGCGGCGGTTGGCGCGGTCCTGCTGCTGATCGACCGCCATCAACCCATCCTGCACGCCCAGCATATCGCCCGGATTTCGATCAACGGCGTCATTGCCGACGATCCCGACCGGGCGGATGCGCTCAAACATGTGGCCGAAGATCCGTCGGCGCGCGCCCTAATCGTCCGGATCAATTCGCCGGGCGGAACCGTCGTCGGCGGTCAGTCGCTCTATTACGAATTGCGGGAGGTCGCGGCAAACAAACCCGTGGCCATCGTGATGGGCGAAATGGCGACCTCGGCCGGCTATATGGTCGCGCTCGGCGGCGATCGAATTTTTGCCCGCGAGGGCTCGGTCACCGGCTCGATCGGCGTGATCCTGCAAACCGCCGACGTGACCGGATTGTTGCAAAAGCTCGGCATCACGACCGAAGCCCTGAAAAGCGCTCCCCTGAAGGCGGTGCCCTCGCCGCTGGAACCCCTGACGCCGGAAGCCCGCGAGGCCACCATGAGCGTCATCCGCGACGTCTACGACAGCTTCGTGAAGCTGGTCGAAACCCGCCGCTCGCTCAGCCCCGAACAAGCGGCACCCTTGTCCGATGGGCGCGTCTTCACCGGCCGCCAGGCATTGGCAAACGGGCTGATCGACGAGATCGGCGGCGAAAACGAGGCCCTTCGCTGGCTCAGCGCCGCCCATGGGGTCAGCCCCCAATTGCCCATCCGCGACATCGATACCGATGAAGAGAAGGAACTATTTCGCAGAGTCGTGGGGGGATGGGCCGAAAAAACGTTGTTTTCTGAGAGACTTACCCTTGACGGGGTAATTTCCGTCTGGCACCCTGATTTGCGTTAGGCCCGTGATTCCAAATAGTTCCGGCTGATTTGGGCTTTCGGCCCGGTGGGGCACCGGCGGAAAAGAACGCGAAGCAGGGGACGTTCTGGCATGACGAAATCCGAACTGATCGCCAAGCTCGCGGAACAAAATCCGCATCTCTATCTGCGCGATGTGGAGCGCATCGTTGCAACCGTTTTCGACGAGATCTCCGAGGCTTTGGCGAAGGGCGACCGGGTGGAACTGCGCGGCTTCGGCGCGTTTTCGGTCAAGCACCGCGAATCCAGGCTCGGCCGCAACCCGCGGACCGGCACCACCGTCAAGGTGAGCGAAAAGCACATCCCCTTTTTCAAAACCGGCAAGGAGCTGCGCGAGCGGCTGAATGGCAAACGCTAGCGTTTGCCCCGGCGGGGCACCATGAGAACTCCCGCTTTTCATTCTCTTTCTATTTGCCGCCGCGATCGCGATTATGTTCGCGGTTCCTAATCGCGAGCTTGTTACCCTTCATTTCTGGCCTTTCGATTTCCAAATCGAGCTTGGCCTTTATCTCGTCGTTTTCGCGGCGCTGTTTCTCGGATTCTTTCTCGGCTGGATCGGCTCCTGGTTCGCCCAACGCAAATGGCGAAAGCTCGCCCGAGACCGGGCGCGGCGTATCGCGCATCTGGAGGCCGAAATTATCGCCCTGAGCGACGCGGCCAAGGCGGACCCAGCCCGCGGCAATGCCCGCACAGCAGTGGAAGAGGGCAAGATTCCCGCGATCACGCTCCGGCGTTGATTTTATGCAAAGGCAAAGAGTGCCGCCCCGCGAACGCGGCTCACGCTCGAATGTCGAGTTGCAACCCGCGCCCACCTTCCTGGCGTTCGGCGGAGCGGCCGCTGCGCTCGCCCTTTTTGGCGTGGTCGAGCGCCTGAACCGTCTGCTTGGTCGCGACCTGATCTTTCTGATCCGCGCCGACCTTGCGTACCGCCGCTGCCGCTGCTGTTTCAGCGGCCGGATTGATGGTAACTCCGCTTGGAATTTCCATCGCGATCCTATCCTCGTTCCTGCCTGCCTGGCGTAATTGGATTGGATCGTTATCTATCGCGCCCAATCTCCGATACGCCAACAGAGCAGCATAAAGAAGAAGGATTAGCAAATTCTGAAAAATACAATTGTAGAATTTAAAATTTTATGGAGGTGCTGCAATTTGCGATACACATTGAAATACTTCGTCATTTCTTTGAATTGAGCCGCGGTGGTTTTCAGTAAATTTCTATATACTGATCTAACGGATATATCGTCATGACGAAGCTCGATCCCGCAAGCCGCATATTTTGCGCCCTCGACACCCCGGACGTCGCGGCCGCGCGGAAGCTTTCCCACGCGCTCAAAGGGGCGGTCGGCGGCGTCAAGCTGGGCCTCGAATTCTTTGCCGCGAACGGGCCCAAGGGTGTCGCGGAAATTTCCGGCATACCGGTTTTTCTCGATCTCAAGCTTCACGATATTCCGAACACGGTCGCCGGCGCGGTGCGATCGGTTCTGCCGCTGAACCCCGTAATTCTCACCGTCCACGCCGCGGGCGGTGCCGCCATGTTGCGCGCGGCGGCAGAGGCGGCAAAAGAAAAAGCCGGGAAATCCGGACACGCACGCCCAAAGCTGGTCGCGGTCACCGTCCTGACCAGCCTCGATCAGGGGGATCTTCAAGAAACCGGAATTCGCGACAAGGTTTCGGATCAAGTGCGGCGGCTGGCATCGCTAGCGCAGAATTGCGGAATCGACGGCGCGGTCTGCTCAGCCCACGAGATCGCGGCCCTGCGTGCCGATTGCGGACCCGATTTCGTCCTGGTGGTGCCGGGGCTTCGCCCGCCTTGGGCGGCCGCGCAAGATCAGAAGCGGGTGACGGCGCCCATTGAAGCGCTAGAGCTCGGGGCCGATATCCTGGTCATCGGCCGGCCGATTACCGGCGCTTCCGATCCGAGGCAAGCGGCACTTCGCATCGCGGGCGAACTGGCCGCATTTTCAGAAATCATGACAGTCGAGGTCAAAATCTGCGGCGTCAATTCGCCGGAAGCCGCGCGCGCCGTAGCCAAAGCGCCCGCCGATCTCGCCGGCTTCGTTTTTTATTCGAGATCGCCGCGCCACGTCACGCCGCAACAGGCAGCACAGATTGCGGCCGAGCTTCCGGATCGTATCGTGAAGGTTGCGCTGTTTGTCGATCCGGACGATGAGACGATCGCACAAACCCTCGGCCTGTTTCCCTTCGACATGATCCAGCTGCATGGGAACGAGACCCGCGAGCGCGTTGCCGCCGTCAAATCCCGATTCGGCCGGCCGGTCATCAAGGCCGTGAAGCTCGCGCAACCATCCGATTTAGCCGGGGCGGTCTCCTTCGAAGGCATTGCCGACCGATTGCTTTTCGATGCCAAACCGCCGCCGACCCTGAAGGGGGCTCTCCCCGGCGGCAACGCCTTGGCCTTCGATTGGGAATTGCTCAGGGGATTTTCACGGCAGGTCTCTTGGATGCTCTCCGGCGGGCTCAACCCGGAAAACGTCGCCGAGGCTATTCAGACCTCCGGGGCACGCTCGGTCGATGTCTCCTCAGGGGTCGAAGACCGACCAGGCCACAAAGACCCGCACCGCATCGCCCGCTTCCTGGCCGCCGCCAAGGCCATGGGGTGATATTCGCTCGACCTGAGAAATCACCATAATCACAATAGGTTACTTGGATCGGGTGCGGCACCGTCGGGCTTTACTGGACCCCAGTCCTATGGTTCATTCAGCAAAGGCTTTCACCAATCCAAGCCCCATGGAACGCATCAACACCTTCCGCGCCGGTCCGGATGAGAACGGCCATTTCGGGATTTTCGGCGGTCGCTATGTCGCCGAGACCTTGATGCCGCTCGTCCTCGAATTGGAGCGCGCTTATACCAAGGCGAAAGCGGACGACCTGTTCCAAACCGAATTCGACTATTACCTCCGGCAATATGCCGGACGGCCGAACCCGCTTTATTTCGCGGAACGCCTCACCGCCCATCTCGGCGGCGCGAAAGTTTATCTGAAGCGCGAAGACCTCAATCACACCGGCGCGCACAAAATCAACAACTGCGTCGGCCAGATCTTGCTGGCCCGGCGCATGGGCAAGCGCCGCATCATCGCCGAAACCGGCGCCGGCCAGCACGGAGTTGCCACCGCCACCGTTTGCGCGCTGTTCGACCTGCCCTGCGTCATCTACATGGGCGAGACCGATATCGAGCGCCAGGCGCCGAATGTGTACCGGATGAAATTGCTGGGCGCCGAGGTGGTGCCGGTAAATTCCGGCTCGCGCACACTGAAGGACGCGCTGAATGAGGCGCTCCGCGATTGGGTCGCCAACGTCGAATCGACCTATTACCTGATCGGCACGGTCGCAGGGCCCCACCCCTACCCGGCCATGGTCCGCGATTTTCAATCGGTTATCGGCAATGAGGTCAAGGAACAGATCATCGAATCCGAAGGTCGTCATCCGGATACGCTCGTCGCTTGCGTCGGCGGCGGATCGAATGCCATGGGGCTATTCCATCCCTTCCTCGATCAACGGGCGGTGCGCCTGATCGGGGTCGAGGCCGGCGGGCACGGCATCGAGACCGGGCAACACGCGGCCTCCTTGACTGGCGGGCGTCCCGGTATTCTTCATGGCAATCGGACGTATCTTTTGCAGAATGACGACGGGCAGATTCTGGAAGCCCATTCGATTTCGGCAGGCCTCGACTACCCTGGGATCGGACCGGAACATTCCTGGCTTTATGAGACGGGACGCGCCGAATATGCAACGATCACCGACAACGAGGCCTTGGATGCCTTCAAGCTTTTGACCCGGCTCGAGGGCATCATCCCCGCGCTCGAATCCGCCCATGCGGTGGCCCATGTGACGAAGATTGCGCCCAAACTGCCGCGGGACCACATCATCATCGTCTGTCTGAGCGGTCGCGGCGACAAGGACATCTTCACCGTTGCCAAGACCCAAGGGGTGACGCTGTGACCTCCGCCGAAGCGGCAACCAGTATCGTCAAAACCGGGGTCGCCGATTCCGGGCTGATCCGCCGGCGATTCGCCGCCCTCAAGAAAGAAGGGCGAGCGGGCCTCGTCACGTTTATTACCGCTGGCGATCCCGATCCCGAAACCTCGCTCGCCCTGATGAAGGGCCTGGTGGCGGCGGGCGCGGATATCATCGAGCTCGGCATGCCGTTTTCCGACCCGATGGCCGACGGCCCCGCCATTCAGCAAAGCAGTTTGCGCGCGCTCAAAGCCGGCATGACCTTGCGCAAGGTTCTGGCCCAGGTGCGCAGCTTTCGCACCGCCGACCAGGAGACGCCGGTCGTGCTGATGGGCTACTACAATCCCATCTACAGCTACGGAAACCAGAAATTTCTCGCCGACGCACGGGCGGCGGGCGTCGATGAACTCATCGTGGTGGATCTTCCCCCGGAGGAAGACACCGAGCTTTGCCTGCCGGCGATCGAAGCGGGATTGAACTTCATCCGGCTGGCGACGCCGACCACCGACGATGTGCGATTGCCGACGGTTCTCGCCCATACCAGCGGCTTTATCTATTATGTTTCAATCACCGGTATTACCGGAACGGCCACCGCGACTCCGCCCAAGTCGAAAAAGCGGTGGCGCGAATTCGCCGGCACACCGAACTGCCGGTCGCCGTCGGATTTGGCATCAGCACACCGGAACAAGCAGGGCTAATTTCACGCGTTGCCGATGCCGCGGTCGTCGGATCGGCCCTCGTTCGCAAGATTGCGGACTCGCTCGACGATGCCGGAAAGGCGAAGCCGGCCCTGGTACCGAATGTTTTGGATTTGACGCACCGCCTGGCGGAAGGCGTGCGCGGCGCTCGCGTAAAGGCTTAGGCTCCGATGAATTGGCTCACCAACTTTGTGCGGCCCAAAATCCGTGCGCTCGTCGCCAAGAAGGAGCTGCCCGACAATCTGTGGCGGAAATGCCCGAGTTGCGGGCAAATGGTTTTCCATCGCGAGCTCGAATCCAATCTCTTCGTCTGTCCGCATTGCGACCATCACATGCGGATTCCGGCGAAGCAGCGTCTGAGGCTTCTCTTCGACAACGGGCAATATCAACGTATCGAATTGCCGAAAACGATCATCGATCCGCTGCGCTTCCGGGATTTGCGCCGCTACGCAGAACGCCTCAAGGAAAGCCAGGCGCGCACCGGTGAACCCGAGGCGCTGGTCGTCGCCCACGGCTTGCTTGGCGGATCGGCGGCGGTGATCGCAGCTTTCGATTTCGAATTCCTCGGCGGCTCGATGGGCGTCGCGGTTGGCGAAGCCTTCCTGGCGGCCGCCAAGCTGGCGGTGCTGCAGGAAGCGCCCCTGATCGCGATCTGCGCATCCGGCGGGGCGCGGATGCAGGAAGGGATCCTTTCCCTCATGCAGCTTCCGCGCACCGTTATCGGCGTGGAAGACGTTAAGGCTGCCGGGCTTCCCTATATCGTCGTCCTGGGCGATCCGACTACCGGCGGCGTCACCGCCTCCTTTGCCATGTTGGGCGACGTGCAGATTGCCGAGCCAGGCGCCATCATCTGCTTTGCCGGCGCGCGGGTCATCGAAAGGACGATCAAGGAAAAACTCCCCGAAGGATTTCAGCGCGCCGAATATCTCCTCGATCACGGGATGGTGGATATCGTCGCCAAGCGCGGGGAGTTGCGTTCGCTCCTTATCCGCCTTGTCACCTTGCTGCGGAATCGGGCGCCCGTGGCCGAAACCGGTGCCGCTGGCCTTCCGCGTGCCGCCCAATGACCTTGTCGATGATTCCAGCGGTGCGGAAAACCAGCGCCAAGACCGATCCGGTCTTGCAGCGGCTGTGGGCGCTTCATCCCAAGATAATCGACCTCTCCTTGGAGCGGATCGAGCGGCTTTTGAAGGCGCTCGGCCATCCGGAAGAACGGCTTCCGCCGGTCATCCATGTGGCGGGAACCAACGGCAAGGGTTCGGCGATCGCGTTCTTGCGCGCGATTTTCGAGGCGGCGGGGCATCGCGTCCATGTCTATACCTCGCCCCATCTCGTGCGCTTCAACGAACGCATTCGTTTGGCCGGTTCGCTTATCTCCGACGACGATCTTTTCGACGTGCTTTCGGAATGCGAAGCGGCCAATAACGGCGCGCCGATTACGTTCTTCGAAATCACCACCGCCGCGGCTTTTCTTGCGTTCGCGCGGCAGCCGGCGGACATCGTCCTGCTCGAAACCGGGCTCGGCGGAAGACTGGACGCAACCAATGTCATTGCCGATCCGGTATGCACGGCGATCACTCCGATTTCCCTCGACCACACCCAATTTCTCGGTGAAACCATCGCCAAAATCGCCGGCGAAAAGGCGGGAATTCTCAAATCCGGCACACCCTGCGTGGTCGGCCCGCAATTGGGCGACGCGGCGAACGTGATTGCCGCACGCGCGCAAGATCTTCGATCGCCGTTGTTCCGTTTCGGACGAGAATGGTCGGTGGAAGCCAGCGGCAATGGCATGCTAGTCCGCGACGGCACGAATAACCGGGAACTTCCGAGACCGGGTCTTGCCGGAGCGCATCAGCTCGTCAATGCGGCAACCGCGATTGCCTGCCTGCGTCATGCGCCCCTCTCGGTAACCGAGAACGCAATTCGCACCGGGTTACGTAAAGTGGAGTGGCCGGCCCGTCTGCAGCGCTTGATGCAAGGCCCCCTGGCCGAGCATCTCAACGATTCGCGATCGGAATTGTGGCTCGACGGCGGACACAATCCGGCGGCCGGAGAAGTGCTTGGCGAGGCGGCAAAAACTTGGAATGATCTCCCGCTGCATCTGGTCTTTGGAATGCTGAACACCAAGGATGGCGGCGGTTTTTTGCGGCCATTGTCCCCTTATGCGCGATCGTTGCGCGCGGTCGCGATCACCGGTAAATCGGCAAGTCTCTCGGCGGAGGAAGCGGCGGCGCTTGCCCGACAGTCTGGGCACGACGCCAAAGCCGCGTCCTCGGTTGAAGCGGCGATTGGGGAAATCGCCCGCGCCGGCGAACCGGTTCGCGTTCTGATTTGCGGCTCGCTTTATCTTGCGGGCCAGGTGCTCGCCGACAACGGCTAAACGAAAGGCCCCGCCGACGCAGTGGCGGGACCTTCTTTAACGAGCGATCTTTAACGAGCGATCGCACCTGCGCCAGGATCAAAGGGCCTGCTCGACCCATTCATAGAGCTTGCTCTTCGGTAAGCTGCCGACCTTCATCGCCGCTACTTGGCCATTCTTGAAGATCATCAAGGTCGGAATGCCGCGCACATTGTATTTGGCGGGGGTGGCGCGATTCTCGTCGATGTTGATTTTGGCCACCGTCACCTTTCCGGCCATGTCCTTGGCCAGCTGTTCGAGGAAGGGTGCGATCTGCAGGCACGGGCCGCACCATTCCGCCCAGAAGTCGACCAGCACCGGTCCCGGTGCCTTGAGAACATCCTGCTCGAAACTTTTATCGGTCACATGGCTCGGCACAACGGTCTCCTCTCAAATTTTGGGAAATTGCGGCGGGCGTCCGGAGGCCCGGGGAATTGTCACGAATCTATGGTTGAGGAGCAGGCCCGTCAAGGTGCGTGGCGGTCGAGAATTTCGTTCGAAATAGGCATCAATTTCGGCGCGACCGTCCACAAGAGTGCACAGCGGACACTATGCCTTGGATAGATCTCGGTCAAAACCGCGCGGTAAGCCGCCATCTGCTTCAAATACGCAACCGGCGCTTGCTCGGCGGACTCGGGAACCGGCCGATTGGTCTTGTAATCGACGATATGAACTTCGCCGTCCGTGACAAGAAGCCGGTCGACCTGACCGGCAATAACCCGATTGCCGATTTTTCCCGCCAACGGAACCTCGGCACGCGACCCGGGACCGAAGAGATGACCGAGAATGGGATCCGAAAGGATTGCCAGGGTCTCGGCGGTAATCGCTTTTATCTGCGTCCGATTCAGACCGTGAATCGAGAGACCGAGAAAGCGCAAGCACGCCGGCTCGCGTTCGGCAGCCGACAGCGGCGGCAGAAGTTCGAGCAGGCGGTGGATGATACGGCCGCGCCGCACCGCCTCGCCTTCGTGGCCGCCCGGACCTGCGAGCGGCGACAGGGCCGGCGGCTCGGTCTCCAGCGGGCGCGACGGGGCCAGAGGCACGGGCATCGGGGGCTCCGGGGCCGGCGGAAGGATCGCCCAAGAGGGAAGAGCGCCGGCCTGCTCGATGGTTGCCGCTTTACGGGAGTCTCTGGGCGGCCAGCGCTGCTCATTAGCGAACCGAAGGACTTCGCTTCCGTTTTTTAGTTGCACAGATTGCGCAACGTCACTCAGCGCGTCGCGCACCAGATCGTACCAGCAATCTGGCGGACGCGCTTTTTTCCCCTCATAACCGCAAACATAGAGACGATCGCGGGCGCGCGTCATCGCCACATAGAGAAGCCGGCGGTACTCCTGGCCGCGGCGGCGTTTTTCCTCGGCACGGGCGCCGGCGCAAATCCTCTCTTCGTTTTCTTTGCGAATCGGCCACAGCATCGTGCCATCTGGCCAAATAAGCCGCAACTCCTGCCGGTGATCGGGGACGGCGCAGGTATCGGGCAAGAACACGATCTCGGCCTCAAGCCCCTTGGCGCCGTGGACCGTCATCACCCGAACCTCCCGCCGCGCGATTTCGAGATCGCGTTTTACTTCGATCGGGTTGCGGGAGAACCACTGCAGGAATCCTTGCAGCGAAGGCGGATGCTCCGCCCCATAGGCAATCGCCAGAGACAGGAATTCATTGATCGGATCATTCGCCTCGAATCCCAATCGCGCGATCATGCGCTTGCGTCCCTCCCGTTCCGCCAGAACGCCGGCGTAGAACTCGAAGGGCGGCACAAAATCCGCGCGGGAAAGAATTTCCGCGAGCTCGTCGCGCGCAGCCCGCCACTGCGGATATTCCGAAGCCCGGGATTTCAGTGCCTGCCAGAGCGAGCCATCGCGCTCGTAGCCGAGCTCGATCAAGTCGTCATCGTTTAGGCCGAAGAGCGGGCCCTTCAAGACGGTGGCCAGGGTCAAATCGTCTTCGGGCAGAAGCGCGAATTGCCCAAGCGCCATCAGATCCATGACCGCCAGCTGATCGGACAACACCATGCGGTCGGTGCCGGCGACGGGAATATTCTGCAGCTTCAGCGCCCGCACCATTTCGTCGAAGAATTCGTTGCGCCGGCGAACCAGGATCATGATGTCCTGCGCCTCGATCGGCCGGCCGCGCGATAGGAGAATCTCGTTATTTTCGATCCACCCGTGAATGGTGTTTGCGATGCGCCTGGCAAGGCGTGACGGCGGACTGTCTTCCGCCATCTGGTCGAGCGGCGCATCCCACGGATTGGGTTCGTCGCTCGCCGCCGGCTTCTCGACGTCCCAGATCTCGACCAGCCCTGCGTCGCCTTCGCGAAGAGGCTGATGGACCAGCGACGACCCCGGAAGCACGACGCCGTCCCGTGCGGCATCCCTTGCGAAGACGCGATCGACCGCATGGAGTACCGCGGGCGCGGTACGGAATGAACGTTCGAGAGGGAGATTGACGAAATCGCGCCGCAACTCTTGGGCGCGTTCCTTCAAATGCTCATGCATCGTCTCGAAAGCGGCGAGATCGGCGCCCTGAAAACTGAAGATCGATTGTTTTTCGTCGCCCACGGCAAACAGCGTTCGCGGCAGCATCAAATCTTCGCGGGCGCCGGCTCCCGCGAAAAACTCCTCGGCCAAGGCGCGAATGACATCCCATTGTTCCGGACTCGTATCCTGGGCTTCGTCGATCAGGATATGATCGATGCCGCCGTCAAGTTTGTAGAGCACCCAGGAGACCCCGCCTTGCCGCCCGAGAAGATCCTGGGCTTTCAAAATCAAGTCGTCGTAGTCGAGCAAGGCGCGAGTCGATTTTTCCGTTTCATAAGCCTGCAGCATGGCGGCACTCAATCGCAGAAGATCGGCGGTCGCGTCCGCCACCTCTGTCGCCTTGATTTTGTCGCGAAGCGCCAAGAGCCGTGCTTGTTCGGCGCGCATCGCGGCGGCTGCTTGTGGGTCGGCGGCGACCGATTTCGAGATCAGCGTCTTTTCGGCGCGCGGTTCGCCCTTCTGGGTGAGAAATAATTCGAGATAATCGCCGCCGATGAGCGAAGGACGCGATAGGGGGCCGGCGAGCCAAGTCCGAATGATGGCGGCGCGCTCCCGGTCTTTGTCGCTACCGCTTTCCAGCGCCGCCGCCGCCCATGCCAAGCCGGCCGCATCGAAGGCGCCGTCGGCGCTGGCACCGGTCATCACGCTCTGCCGGATCTCGTCCTCGGCCAATCCCAGAAGCCGTCGCATCCTCCGGAGGGCGATTCCGGTTCCGGCTGCCACCATCTCTTTCATTTTGCCGCGGTTCCACGTGAGCTCCGCCATCAGCCTGTCGAATCCGCTTTCGTCGATCTTGATGACGAGGCGGCTCATGGCTTCGGCAAGTTCGCCGCCTTCCTCCGCGATCACAAGGACGCGGTCGCGGGCGGCGCGCATCAATTCCCCGGCTTCTCGATCATCCATTACCGAAACATGGGGCGCGACACCGGCTTCGATGGGGAACCGGCCGATCAGCGATTGACAAAAGCCGTGAATGGTTTCCAATTTGAGTCCGCCCGGTACATCGAGCGCGCGGGCGAAGAGTCGCCGTGCGGCAAGGAGCTGACCGGTATCGACCATGCGGCCGGTGAGCTTGCGGATTTCTTCTTCCAGCTTCGGATCGGGAAGTGTTGCCCATTCGGCAAGGCGGTCGAAAAGCCGGGTTTCCATTTCGGCGGCGGCCGCCCGGGTGAATGTCAAGCACAGGATTCTCTGCATATCGCAGCCTGCGAGCATCAAGCGGATGATGCGGTCGACCAAAATGCGGGTTTTCCCCGACCCGGCATTGGCGGTGACCCAAACCGAAGCCGTCGGATCGCTGGCGGGGCGCTGTTCGGCCTGAACTTTTTCCAGCAATTGATCCATCGGGCCGGTCACGAATCGTCCCCGAGTCCCGCCGACCATTCCTTGACCCGCGCCAGATGGTCGTAGTCGCCCATTTTGCGTGCGAACATCGGCCGGGGCCGCGAGCGATAGGGAGTGTTTGGATCGGCGTATCTTCCGAGAAGCCCGGAAAGATCGGCGACCGTCGTGGCGGCGAGCTGGTCGGGAGTTATCTCAAGCTTCTCCGCATCGAGGACCATCACTTCGCCCGGCGGATCGCGGCCGGTCAAATGGACATAGATGAGCTCGGCGACCGAACCAGACGTCACATTTTCGAATTTTCCGGCGGCGGCAATCGCGGCCTCCAGGGGCAATTGCGGCGCCAGCCCGGCCTTGACCTGCTTGGCGCTGGGCACAATGCCGGTCTTGTAATCCAGGATGGCCAAGCCGCCGGGAACGCGATCGATACGATCGGCCTTGCCGGTGAGCATTACGAACCCGCCGTCGATCGGGATTTTCAGGATGCCCTTGGTTTCGGTGGCAAGAACAGCGATGCCGTTTGACCGGCGAGTCCGTTCGGTTGCCAGGAACCAATCCGCGATGTGCAGGAATCGGGGCCACCAGAAAGCGCGAATGCCGGGGTGCGCGAGGGCATCGCCGAAGATTTGTTCACCTAGAGCAATTAATCGAGTGTGAGAATCTTCGGGAAGCCCCGGATTTTGACGGATGAACTGGTCGAGAATGTCGTGAATGAAACTGCCGCGTTCGGCAGCACCCGGATCGGCGTCCAGAGGATCGAGCGGCGCAAGCCGCAAGATTTTTTTCGCGAAGATCGCGTAAGGGTCGCGGATCAGGGTTTCGACTTCGGTGACGCTGAACTTGCGGGGGCGCAAAGCGGGCGCCGGTTTCGGCGCTGGAGCAGGAACCGGGGCGATGCGCTGCGGCGCTTCAAGTTTCTCCAGCCAATCGAGATAGTGGCTTGCGCGGGGAATTTTTTGATCGGGAGCCAGTGCGGCGTCGAGACGCAGCAGCCAACGCGAGGGAACCGTCGGCTGGCCTTCGACGCGCGTCGCCCTGGTCAAAAAAACCTCGGGCGCGCAAAATCCTTCGGCAAAATCATGGGCCGAAAGGCCGATCCGGCGCTCGGGCGGCGGCAAGCCGAATTGGACCCGCATGGGGCGGCTCATCCACGGGTCGATCGGCGGCGCCATCGGCCAAGTCCCTTCGTTGAGGCTCGAAAGAATCACGCGATCGACATGCTGCAGGCGGGCTTCAAGCAGACCCCAGATGAAAAGCCTCGGGTGCCGGCCGAATTTCGGGCGCACGAAGCGCCCCGACATTGCGGTTTCAAGCAGTGCCGGATAATCGGTGCCGGAAATCGTCCCGAAATCCCTTAACGCGTCCGCCGCGGCATCCATCAATTCCGTAAGCAAATCCGCCAGTGCTTCGCCGGCATCGCCCGCCCATAGCCGGGCATTGCCGGGTTCCGAAATCGCTCGCCGCGATATTTTCGGTAAAGGCGACATGCGCGGTTAAGAGATCGCGCAGCGGCGCGTGCTTTCGTGCCATCAGCTTCGTGAATACTTTGGCCGGCTTTTCGATTCCATCGAGCCAGGCCTTGAGCCGTTTTTTGGATTTTGCGCCGCAAGTCTTGGATTCTCGCAAGGCCGCGCGCAGACCGGCAAATCCGGAGGCTGGCCGCGGACCACGCAAGGCTGCTTTCTCGAATTCGCGCGCCAAGGCCCGGAATACCGACGGTTCCGCACCGCCGCCGGCCAGCGGGTGTTTGAGGGCGGCCAAGAATGGTACGGGCGCACATCTATCTGCGATCATGTCGGCAGTGAGCCGGAGGAAAGCCGCCGGCGGCGTTCGGGCAAGGTCAACACCGCCCGAATCATCCACGTCAATTCCGTATCGGGAGAGTTCCGCGGCGACCCGGCGAGCCAGATCCCGGTCGGGGGTAATAAGCGCCGCGCGCTTTTTTTCCGTCTCGAGGGACTCGCGCATCAGAAGCGCTATGACCCCCGCTTCTTCCCGTGGCGTCGGACAATCGATCCGCCCAACATCCGCAATCGCCGCCGGTTCGGAGCGCAACGCTACCCAAGCGTCGCTGGTTTCGGCGGGACGCATCGCATGGCCGATCAGCCGCGCACGCGCGGGCGCGGAATCTGGAACGTCCGGCGCCGGCCACTCGTCCACGTCTTTGCGTTGGATCTCCAGCCGTGCCAGCAGCCGGGCGAGATTGAATTGCGGATGGGTGTCGTCCAGCGCTGCCCAACTTTCCGCGTCGAGCGACGTGTCGAGTCCGGGAAGGACCACCGCGCCGTTTGGAAGATTTGCTATCACCGAAAGCAGCCGGGCGGTCGCCGGAATGCTGCCCGTTGATCCGGCGGCGACCACCAAGTCTTGGGGCGGGCGCAATTGCCAAACTTCGGCCTGAGCGTCCAAGAGAAGATTGCGGCGATGGGCGGGGTCGACGCAGCCTTCCGCCGCCAGAATTTCCGGCCACCGATCGACGATAATATTCAGGAAATCGAGGGTGATCTGCCAATGCTCGGCGAGATCCTCCGGCACCAAATCGCCGAGGCGGTCGAAGGAGAGTCCCTCGGTATGGACTTGATCGATGAGACGGGCGAGTTCGCCGGCAAACAGCAGGGCGTGTTCCGGGGGCGGCGGCGTTTGTTTGCGCTTGCGATGCCAATCGACGATCAGCTTCGAGAGCAACAAATCGCGCCGAAGCGACGGAATCGCCGGCGGAATTTCCCCGCCGCCTTCACTTTCGCCGGTCAAATCGAGGGCATCTTCCTCTACGTCGCCGAGGGGGACAATTCTTGGCAAGATCAAGGGCCGGCCGCCGGAACGGCGCAAAAACGCTTCAATCAGCGCCCGCCCGGACCGGCGGGTAGGCAGAAAGATCGTCGCCGCACCGAAGGAAAGCGGATCGGCCGGATCATTGGCGAGGGCACCGGAAAGCAGACCGGCGGCGAGCGCGTCGACGAAAGGTCGGCCAAGAGGGATCGAAAAGACGCGGGGGCGCCGCGTCATTGCCGTTTGCGGGCGTTGCCGAACTCGGCCTCGGCGAAGGTCAAATCCCTCGGCGTGCCGATATGGAACCAATCGCCGTCATGGACAATGGCAAAAAGCCGGCTCGATTCGATCACCCGGTCAAAAAGCAGATTGAGCGAAAATCGTCCCGGCGGCGCGTCTTCGAACAGACGGGGATGGAGAATCTGAATTCCCGTGAAGACGAAAGGCGCCACCTCGTGGAACTTTCTGCGCCGGACCCGGCCGATCTGATCCAAGAAAAAATCCCCGGGGCCGCGATAACCATAGGACCGCACGACAGGATGGACGAGCAGCAGCACGTCCATCTCCGAGTCTTTCCAGCTCCGGGCCAGCCGCAACAGCGTGTCCCGCGCACCGTCCGACCACAACACGTCGCCGTTTACGACATAGAACGGGTCCGGGCCCAACAACGGCAAGGCCTTGGTCACGCCGCCGCCGGTTTCGAGCAGATCGTCTTCGTGACTGAGGAGAATTTTAGGACGCCGGCGCCCGGCCAGTTTCGCTTCAACCTGATCGACAAAATAATGCGTATTGACGACCGCTTCTTCAACGCCTGCCTTTTCCAGCCTGTCGAGAATCCGTTCCAGAATCGTCCGCCCCGCGACTTCCAGCAACGGTTTCGGCATATTGTCGGTGAGCGGTCGCATCCGCGTGCCGAGCCCCGCCGCAAAAACCATGGCCTTGCGCACGGTCATGCCGCACTTTCCGCGGGCGGGACGCCGCGCAAACTCTGCGGAATATGACGCGACAACCATTTCGCCACGGGACGCAAGGCGGGGTGTTCGAGAGCGCCTTCGAGCAAGCGCCAGACGCGAGGAATATGGCCGAGATAAGCCGGCTTCTTGTCGCGCACCGCCAGCCGCGTGAAAATGCCGATGATCTTGGCACTGCGCTGGGCGCCCAGAACGGCATAAGCGGCACCGAACGCATCGTGGTCGAGAGTCTTGAATGCGCCGAGATAACGCGCCTTCATTTCGGCGACGAGAGCGGGAGCGATATCCCGGCGGGCGTCTTCCAACAATGAAGCCAAGTCGTAGGCGGGACTGCCCTTGACCGCATCCTGAAAATCGAGAAGCCCGACCGATTGAATTCCCGGGCGCTCGGAAAGCCACATCAAATTGTCGACGTGATAGTCGCGGAGCACCAGCGTATCGGGAATTTTCCGGACGAGCGGGAAAAGCGATCGCCACAGATCGAGATATTCCTGCCGGAATGCCGGGGCCGTCGGTTCGCGGCGCATCGCCGGCAGATACCAATCGACCAGGAGCGACGCTTCAGACAGCAGACGTTCATCATCGTAATCGGGAATCCCGGATGTGACCAACTTCGTATCGCGGTGATGAAGATCGGCAAGAAAATCGACGGCAAGGGCGTAGAGACCGTGCTCCTTGCCCGGATCGCGCGCCAACACGCGGGTATACGTATTGTCGCCCAAATCCTCGATCAGGAGCAGGCCGTTGGCGACGTCTTGCGCGTAGATCTCGGGTGCGCTGTACCCCGCTTTGCGAAGGATGGTTGCGACCGCGACATAGGGACGGACATTCTCGTGGGTGGGCGGCGCATCCATGAGAATGGCGCGGCGCGAGTCTTCGACGATCCGCTCATACCGTCGGAAAGACGCATCGCCCGCCAGCGGCAAGCGCTTCGCCTGGCCCCAGCCTTGGGCCGCCAGAAACCGGTTGATCAGGTCGTTGCGGTCAGCCATGACGGGCCAGCCGATCAAGCCGCTCGCACCATTTGCCCTGGCCGGTCAGCCGGACCCGGCGGGCGTTTGCGTCGGTGAATTCGAATTCCAGGTCGAGGCGATCAGGCGGCAAATACGGCCCAAGCCGTTCCGGCCATTCGATCAGGGAAATCGCGCTCGAAAACGCCTCTTCGAACTCCAAGCTCCAACGCGTCTTTGGGATTGGTCAGGCGATAGAGATCGAAATGCCACACGGATAGCCCCGGAAACTCATAGGTCTGGACCAAGGTGAAGGTCGGGCTTGGAACCTCTTCGCGCCTGGTGCCGAAGCGCTGCGCCAAGCTTTCGATGAAGGCCCGGGCAAAGGTGGTCTTGCCAGTCCCAAGATCGCCGGAAAGGGCCAGGATATCGCCCGGCCGCGCCCGCCCGGCAAGCTCCGCCGCCAGAGCCGCAGTCGCCGCCAAATCCGGAAGCTCGCGGACCGTCGCCATGCCGGGCCTTTGTAGCCCTGGCCGGGTGCTTCGGCAACCGCGGCCGGGATTGCCGGGGTTGATCATAACCGTTGCTGCCGCCATGTTATGAACCAACCTTTTCGTCTGCCCAACCGTCTCATCTGAAAGTGGCGCCCCACCCCATGCCCCAGCACCGCACTGATGTCGTGATTATCGGCGCCGGCCCGGTTGGCCTCTTTGCCGTGTTCGAATGCGGTATGTTGCGCATCAAGTCCCATGTGGTGGACGCGCTGGATGTCGCCGGCGGGCAATGCGCAGCGCTCTACCCGGAAAAACCGATCTACGACATTCCCGGCTATCCGGTTATCGAAGCGAGCGCCCTGATCGGCAAGCTCCAGCAGCAAGCCGCACCCTTCCACCCGGTCTTTCATTTGGGACAGACCGTCACCGGGCTTCGCCGTGGCGGCGACGGCCGGTTTCTGGTCGAGACCTCGGCGGGAACGACGATCGACGCGGCGGCGGTGGTGATCGCAGCCGGGGTCGGCGCCTTCGGGCCGAACCGGCCGCCATTGCCGGGTATCGAAGCCTTCGAAAACAAAAGCGTGTTCTATTTCGTGAAGCGCCGGGACGATTTCGCCGGGAAGAATGTGGTGATCGCCGGCGGTGGCGATTCCGCAGTCGATTGGGCGCTGGCGCTCGCCGATATCGCGAAAGTGTCCGTCGTCCACCGGCGCGCCAAGTTCCGCGCCGCGCCCGAATCGGCGGCGAAGCTTCAGCAACTGGCCGATAGCGGCAAAATCGAGCTTGTCGTTCCCTACCAATTGGACGGGCTCGAAGGGGTCGACGGGAACCTCTCTTCCGTCATCGTCAAGAATCTGACCGGCGCGTTCAAACGAATCCCCGCCGACGCGCTTCTCGCCTTTTTCGGATTGGCGATGAATTTGGGGCCGATTGCCGAGTGGGGATTGAATTTGGAGCGCAACCGGATCGCGGTCGAAGCATCGACTTGCGGCACCAATGTGCCTGGGCTCTTTGCCATCGGCGACATCACGAGCTATCCGGGAAAACTGAAATTAATTCTTTCCGGCTTTGCCGAAGCCGCTCTTGCGGCCCATGCGATTTATCCGCTGATCCATCCCGACCGCGAGCTGCACTTCGAGTATTCGACCACAATGGGCGTGCCGGGATTGACGTGAATGCAGTTTAGCTTGGGCCTTACGCGGTTGCGGCGCGGCCGGCAGCCGCAGCCCGGACTTCCGCGGCTTGGGTCGGAATCGAGCAGATCACCTCGGTCCCCATATTCGGCGTCGAATGCATAACGACCCGCCCGCCATGTAGTTCGATGAAGCTCTTCACCAGCGACAGGCCAAGGCCGGCGCCGGGCTGGCGTATCTGGGGCGGTTGGCCGCGCACGAATTTCTCGAACACCCGTTCCTGCTCTTCCTTGGGCACTCCGATGCCGGTACTGCCGGAGACGGTGGGCGCCTGACCGGTGGCAGCCCATCGCGCCGGGATTACCGCGGAGCTCCGGCCGACGGCCAGCTCATCCTGATGCTGGTGCCGGCCGCGGTCTCGCTGATCTGGACCTCATCAGCGAGGCCCTCGATGACCGCGATGCCGAGGCCTGCCCCGATCTGGAGTCAGCGCCGCTGGCGTCAGCGGACCGTCCTGCGCTCCGGCCCTCGGCGCTGTCGCCCCCAGCGCGGGCCGCGACGCCGGGCCAGCGTGCGCCCGGCGCGCAGGTATCGGTGACCTCGACCTCGAACCGGCCGGCCGTGTCGGTCAGCGCCAGCCGGACCGGCTCGGCCGGGCAGTACAGCTGGTGGCCCTCGACGGCGCGGGAGCAGGCCTCGCCGACCGCCAGCCGGACCTCGTCCAGCAGCGACTCGTCCACCCCGCTGCGCCTGGCCACCGCCGTCGCGACCAGCCTGGCCGTCCGGACGTGGGCGGGCAGCGCGGTGAAGCTCAGCTCGACTGTTGCCATCTCAGCGTCCGGTCAGGTGAATCCTGGTGCGTCCGCCTACAGCGCCGCGCTACTTCTCCGCCCGCCTGGCCGCGATGGCCTCGTCGACCGTGTCGTGGATGCCGAACACCTTGGTGAGGCCGGTGATCCGGAAGATCTTCAGAATCCGCTCCTGCGTGCACACCAGGTCCAGGGACCCGTCGTGGGCGCGGACTCGCTTGAGCCCGCCGACCAGCACGCCGAGCCCGGTGGAGTCGAGGAACTCGACCTTCTCCATGTTCACCACGAGCTGGTAGAAGCGGCTGTTCACCAGCTCGATCAGCAGTTCACGCAAGCGCGGCGCGGTGTAGACGTCGATCTCGCCTTCAACGTCGACGATCTCGATTCCATCCTTGCTGTGGTGGTCCAGCTTCAGATCCACAAATCCTCCAGCGCCATACGGCGGTTATGTCCAGTGGCAGCCGTGCCTGTCCGGCTCCGCCCGCAGCCTGCGCGCAGGTCTGCCCGGCAGGCGGCAGGGCATGCCCTGTCGCGCATTCAACCACGCCCAGAGTCATTTCTATACCAGATCGCGGTCGCAGGCACCCTGCGTCGTGATGACACACTGGGATCCGATGGCTTCGGTACCGCCGCCCGACGCTGTTGCCCCCGGTCGCCAGCCCGCAGTGCTGCACCTGGCCGGCTCGCGAGTCCGGCTGGCCCGGCTACGCCAGCGCGGCCAGCAGCGTAGCCGCCGACGGTCCTGGCGGCTGGCGCACTGGCCGGGCAGGCTCACCTTACCGGACCGAGCTTCCGGGCCGGGCCGGGCAGTCGGCGGACTGGCCGGACTGGGTGCCGCCGGAGCTGATCGCCGCGCTCGCGGCGGCCGGCGTCGCGCGCCCCGTGGCGGCACCAGGCCGACGCGGCGCGAGCTCGCGCGAGTCGGGCCAGAGCGTGATCATCTCCACCGGCACCGCATCGGGCAAGTCCCTTGGCTACCTGCTGCCGGCGCTGACCTGGCTCCTGGCCGGCGGCACCGCCCTGTACATCGCGCCGACCAGGGCGCTGGCGGCCGATCAGCTCAAGCTGGTGCGCTCGCTCGGCCTGCAGCGGGGTCCGGCGCGGCCGTGGTCGACGGCGACACTCCCTGGGCGGAGCGGACCTGGGCCAGATCCCACGCCAACTACCTGCTGACCACGCCGGACATGCTGCATCACTCCCTGCTGCCGCCGCATGCCCGGTGGAACGGCTTCTTCCGGCGGCTGCGCTACGTCATCGTCGACGAGTGCCACACCTACGCGGCGTGTTCGGCTCGCACGTCGCGCACGTGCTGCGCCGGCTGCGGCGGGTCGCCTACCACCACAGCGCCAGCCGACCCGGTCTTCGTGCTCGCCTCGGCCACGTCAGCGAGCCCGCCAGGTGCGGCGCGCTGCTCACCGGGCGCGCCGTGCGTGGCGGTCAGCGCCGGACGGCGCGCCACGCGCCCCGCTGACGTTCGCGATCTGGGAGCCGCCGCTGACCGGTGCGCGCGGCGAGGCGGCGCCCCGGTCCGCCGGGCGGCCACTTCCGAGGCGGCGCAGCTGCTCGCCGACCTGGTCCGCAGCGACGTCGCCGGCGCTGGCGTTCGTCCGGTCCCGGCGCGGGGCCGAGTCGGTCGCGCTGTCCGCCCGGCGGCACCTGACCGAGGCCGGCGCCGGTCGACCTGGCCGACCGGGTCGCGGCCTACCGGTCCGGCTATCTGCCGGAGGAGCGCCGGGCCCTGGAGGAGGCGCTGCGAGCCGGGCAGATCACCGGCCTGGCCGCCACCACCGCGCTCGAACTCGGCGTCAACGTGCACCGGCCTCGACGCGGTGCTGATGGCGGGCTGGCCTGGCACCAGGGCCGCGCTCTGGCAGCAGGCGGGCCGGGCGGGCCGGGACGGCCGCGATGCCGTCGCCGTGCTCATCGCGCGCGACGACCCGCTTGACACCTATCTGGTTCATCACCCGCAGGCGCTGCTCGGCGCTCCGGTCGAGGCCACCGTGCTGGATCCGGACAACTCCTACGTGCTGGCGCCGCACCTGTGCGCAGCCGCGGCCGAGCTGCCGCTCACCGAGCACGACCTGGCCGGCTTCAGCCCGCAGCGGCGACCGCCCTGGCGGCCAGGATGGCCGCCGACGGCCTGCTGCGCGCTCGCGGCGGCCGGTGGTTCTGCACCCGGCATGGCCTGGGCACGCGCACCGGGCTGCGCGGCACCGGCGGCTGGCCGGTGCGGATCGTCGAGCATGCCACCGGCCGGCTGGTCGGCACGGTGGACGAGCCGTCCGCGCACTTCCTGGCGCACGCGGGCGCCGTCTACGCGCACCAGGGCGAGATGTACCTGGTGAGCAAGCTCGACCTGGACGAGCGGATCGCGCTGGTGGAGCTAGTCGATCCCGGCTACACGACGATGGCCAGGGAGATCACCAGCATCGAGGTGGCAGCGGAGCTGCAGCGGCGGACTGGGGTCGAGGCCGCGGTCTGCTTCGGCGACGTCCTGGTCTCGCCGGCAGGTGGTCTCCTATGCCCGGCGCAGCGCGGAGACCGGGCTGCCGATGGGCGAGGATCGTGCTTGACCTGCCCGAGCGCAGCCTCGCCGACCAGGGCGGTCTGGTGGACGATCGCGCCGGCCAGCGCGCCGGCGCTGGCCGCTGCGCGGCGTCGACCTGCCAGGTGCCGCGCACGCGGCCGAGCACGCCGCGATCGGCCTGCTCCCGCTGGTGGCGGCCTGTGACCGGTGGGATGTCGGCGGCGTATCGGCCGACCTGCACCCGGCGACCGGGAAGCTGACGGTGTTCGTCTACGACGGCCACGCGGGCGGGGCCGGCTTCGCCGAGCGCGGCTTCGCGGCCGCCCGGGCGCTGGCTGGCGGCCACCGCCGAGGCCATTGCCAGCTGTGAATGCGCGGCCGGCTGCCCGTCGTGCATTCAGTCGCCAAAGTGCGGCAATGGCAACCACCCGCTGGCCAAGCACGACGCGATCGCGCTGCTTCGCTGCCTGCTGGCCGGCGCGCCGCGACCAGCCCGACGCGGCGGAGCCGATGCGCCAGGGCGATCGTCAGCGCTGACGGATCGATCAGCAATCCGGCGATAGCCGGGAACGGGGCGGCCGCAATCAGCTCAGCCGGACCTGCCAGCTGAGTCCGGACATGGGGCGACCCCCGTCGGGGGGGAGAACGGGGGTCGCCAGACGGTCCGGCTCCGGGGGGGCAGAGCCGGGTCCGTTACTCAAGAAAGCCTAGTTGCAATCGGGGCAAGTTACCAGCCGGTCATGCCGAACCGCAAAGGGTTCTGGTGCCTTCCCCTATGCTGCCGGACCGTGGGCACATCCGTCGAGGGCTGCGGCAGCAACTACCGCTGCTTTCTTTGACCTGGACAAGACCATCATCTCCAGGTCGAGCACGCTGGCCTTCGCGCCGTCGTTTTACCGGCACGGCCTGATCACCCGGACTCAGGTGCTGCCGCGGCGCCTGCGCGCAGCTGAGCTTTCGCCTCACCGGCGCTGGTCACTACCAGATGGAACGGGTGCGCGACCAGGTCAGCGCGCTGTGCTGTGGGTGGACGCCGACGAGGTTGCGCAGATCGTGACCGACAATCTTGCCCAGCCATCGATCCGCTCGTGTACGCCGAGGCTCGCAGCCTGCTGGCGCTGCATCAGCAGGACGGTCACGACGTGCTCATCGTCAGCACATCCGGGCCAGGAGATCGTCGCGCCCGATCGGATCGATGCTCGGTGCCTGCGCCGTCATCGCGACCCGGCTTGAGGTAGCCGACGGCCGGTACACCGGCAGCGTCGATTTCTACGCCTACGGCCAGGCCAAGGCTGACCGACGTCAGCGAGCTCGCCGCTCGAGCGCGGCTACCGGCTGGCTGACTGCTTCGCCTACAGCGACTCGGTGACCGACCTGCCGCTGCTCGAGCTCGTCGGCCATCCGCATGTCGTCAATCCGGACCGGGCGCTGCGGAAGATCGCCCGCGCCCGCGGCTGGCCGGTGCTGGCGTTCCGGCAGACCGGCGGCCAGGCTAGCAGCTCGCGGCGCGCATGGAATGTGGCGTGATCGATTGAGATAACGAATCGATCACGCTCCGGGCTTTTCAAAGCGGCCGCAGTGCCAGTAGAAAGGAAACACGGACCACGGTCCGTACACGGCAGCCGGGTACCCACGCGCGACCAGCCGCGGGAGGCGTGCCGTGGCAGGCGAATTGGCCGCATGAGCGCTGCTGACTAACCAGGCGCAGGCCATCGTCCGCCTACCACGGCAGTGAAGGTGCACGCTTGGTAACCCGGCCTGACGTGTCGCGCAGACGGCGCCCCGTAACTGGGGCGCCGTTTGCTGTACAGGCACCGACTGTCGCCCGGCCCCGTCGTTGCGCCCGAACTGCACCGGCCGCGTGCGTGATTCCCCGTAAGCCGCCCACCTATGGGCTCTGCTGGCCCGACTGCCGGTCAGCGCAAATAACCGGATCGGCTGGCTCCTCCGATGCACATTGGGCAGTAAGCACAGACTTTGAGTTGAGAGCGCGGTTACAGCGCGTGTTGACAGCGCCATTGGCAGCGCGTGGCTTTGACTTAAAGCGTGAAGAGAGGGAGGTACTCATGGCCGATCCCGCGGTCAGGCGCACGTCCTCCGGCGTGACCGATCAGTCCATCGGCGATCTTGTGTCCGTGGCGGCCAGGGACATCTCACAGCTGGTCAGGTATGAGCTGGACCTCGCCAAGCTCGAGCTGAAGGCAGATGCCAAACGGCTGGGCATCGGCGGCGCGTCTGCTCGCGATCGCGCGCTTCGCTGCCTGCCTGGTGCTGATGCTGCTCTGCTTCGCCTTCGCCTTCGGCCTATACGCGCTCGGCATCTGGCTCTGGGCCTCGTTCCTGATCGTGGCCGGCACCTGCGTGCTGCTCATCGGGCTGGCGCGTGCCTGATCGCGCTGCGCATGGTGCGCAGGATGAACGGCATGAGCAAGACCCGGCGCAGCCTGGCCGACGGGATGTCCGCTGCTGCGCCGCCGGCAAGTCACGTCCGCAGCGGCCAAGGCGGCAGGCGCCAGGCCAGAGCCCGGGCTAGCCATGGCCGCGCGCGGCAACGCGGCCATCTACCTCAGCGGACCCTGGTCGCACCGGTCCGTCAGTGCCAACGGCACCCGATTCCACGTCGCCGAGAGCGGCGACGGCCCGCTGGTCCTGCTGCTGCACGGGTTCCCCGAGTTCTGGTGGACCTGGCGGCGGCAGCTCAGCTCGCTGAGCCAGGCCGGCTACCGGGCGGTCGCGCCCGACCTGCGCGGCTACGGCGGCAGCGACAAGCCGCCGCGTGGCTACGACCTGGTCACGGCGGCCTCGGACGCGGCCGGGCCTGGTCCGCTCGCTCGGCGAGGCCAACGCCGTCGTCGTCGGCCATGACTGGGGCGGGCTGATCGCCTGGACGATGGCCGCCTACCACCCCAAGGTCGTGCGGCGCCTGGCCATCGTCTCGATGCCGCATCCGCTGCGGCTGCGGTCCGCCGTGCTGTCCGCCCCGTTCGCCCAGGCCCGCAGCATGGGCTTACGCGCTCGGATTCCAGCTGCCGATGCTGCCGGAACGGCGGCTGCTGCAAGGACGGCGCGCAGCGGGTCGGCCGGATGCTGACCGCCTGGTCGGGCCCTGGCTGGCCGGACCCGGAGACCGAGCGCGCGGTACCAGGACGCCATGTGCGTGCCGTCGGTGGCCCACTCCGCGCTTGAGTACCACCGCTGGTACCTGCGCTCCAGGTTCCGGCCCGACGGGATCCCCTACACCCGGATGATGCGGGCCCCGATCCAGGCGCCGACGCTGCACCTGCACGGCGCGCTCGACCCGTGCGTGCTGCCGAGCGCGGCCCGCGGCTCCGGCGTGCACGTCGAGGCGCCGTACCGGTGGCGGCTGCTCGACGGCGCCGGCCACTTCCCGCACGAGGAAGTGCCGGACCGGTTCGACCTCGAGCTGCGCTCCTGGCTGGCGGACCCCGAGCCCGAGCGCTAGCCGATGGACCCGACGGCCCGCCAGGAGCGGGACCGGGACGCCGACCGGCCGGGCCCGGAACGCAAGGCCACGCGACGGGCTCGGGCGTCCGCTGGCCAGGGACGCAGCGCGGCCAGCCTGCGCGCCGGATGACCAGGCGCTGCCGCCGGACCGAGGCACTGGCCATCGGCGCAGCAGCTGCTCGACGAGGGCCGCCCGTTCCACGCGCACGAGGTGCTCGAGGCGGCCTGGAAGGCGGCCCGCCGGCCGAGCGCGACCTGTGGCAGGGCCTCGCGCAGCTCGCGGTCGGGCTGACCCATGCGCTGCGCGGCAACGCCCGCGGTGCCGTGGCGCTGCTGCGCCGTGGCGCTGACCGGCTGAGCGGCTACCCGGCGCGCGGGCCCGCATGACGTCGACGTGGCCGGGCCTGCGGCGCTCGTGCGCAGGGCTCGCCGACCGGATCGAGGCAGTCCGGCCTGGACCGCCTGAGTCGCGCCGGACCTGAGGATCGGCTGCGCGCGGGCGGGGACGCCGGACCCGCGCTAGCCGCCCTGGCAGGCTTGCGTGGACACCGGCGGCGAGATCCTGGCTCCCCGCGGCACGTCGCTCGCCACCTCGCCGGCGGTCAGCGCGTAACCCAGTATCCGCGATCGACGTGGAGGCCGCGAAGACCACGCCGTAGACGCGGCCGTCGGCGCGACAGCAGCGGGCCGCCGGAGTTACCCGGCTCGATCGGGGCCCGGATCGGATAGATCTGCCGGTGCACGATCGCGGTCCGATAGATGTTCGGCCCGTAGGCGCTGACGCTGCGGCCGATCCTCGCCGCGACTACCCCGTAGCGGTTGATTGAGCGGGTACCCGGCGACGATGGCGGCGCGTCCCGCGGCCGCCGGCGCGGCGAATGTCAGCGGCGGCGCCGGCAGGCCGGGGACGTCGAGGATCGCCACGTCGCGCTGCGGGTCGTAGAGCACCACCCGGGCCCGGTATGACTGGCCGCTCGGCGATCGACGGTCGGGCCCCAGCGTCACTCCCGCGACCACGTGCGCGTTGGTCAGCACGTGCTCCGGGCGAGATGACGAAGCCCGAGCCCTCGATCCGCAGCGAGCAGGACTCGGCGACGCCCTCGATCTTGACGATGCTCGGCTCGACCCGGCCTAGCGCACGGGATCTGAGCACGGCCGGATCCGGGCGCCGGCAGGGTCAGGCTAGTTCTCCGCTCCGATGGCGCTGAAGACCTGGCGAGTAGAGCCCGTTGCGACAGCAGGCTGCGCAGCTGGCGGGAAGACCGGCAGGTACAGCGTGCGGCGCGGCATCATGCTGTCCACGGTGCGCAGCACGACCGAGTTGTTGACCTGCCGGGCAATCGCCGGGAACGGCGCGTTCTGACCAGGAACGAGCCGATGCAGCCAGGCCACGATGAGGACCGCGACGACGTTGACCGCGGCGCCGCCGAGCGAGTCGACGACCGTGGCCGGGCGGCCGGTCAGCCGCGACCGAACCGCCACGCCGAGCCCGGACGCGACGCAGCATGCCGATGACGGCGCGCCGCGAACACCACCAGGATCGCGATGAAGGCCTGCCAGGGCAGGCTCGCGGCCAGGGCGCGGGAGATGCCAGGGGCGATAAGCGCTCCGCGGGCAACGCCGATCATGAATCCGGCCAGGCTGAGTATGCCGATGATGAAGCCCTGCCGATACCCGGCCACGGCGAACGCCGCGATCAGCGCGATCAGGATCAGGTCGAGCAGGTCACCGGGCACGCCATCAACCTATAGTGCCGCCAGCGCCCGCTGACGTCCGGTGTCATGCGGGCCGAGATGTCACGTGCCCAGCGGCGGCCAGCCGGTCGGGCGATCGCCGGCGCGAGGTTCGTCACCCGGCTTGAATCCCACGGCTGCTCCCAGCCGCCGAGCGCGAGCACCCGGTCGAGCAGCATCGCGGTGAACCCCCAGACGATCAGGCCAGCCAGCCCGGAACGCCGGGCCGCCCTGGCCGCCGGGATACCGGATCATGATCCGGTTCGCCGGCGCGGCCAGCTCTGCCACCGGCACCCGGATGACGGCCGCGATCTCGGCCGGATCGCCCGGAGCGACCGGGCACCGGGGCATGCCACCAGCCGAGCACCGGCGTGACCCGGAAATCGCTGCGCCAGATATAGAGCTCGGGCATCACGGCAAGCACCCGGACGCCGGCCGGATCGACGCCCGTCTCCTCCGCGGCCTCGCGCAGTGCCGCCTGCACCGGGCCGCCGATCCGCCGCGTCGATCGCGCCGCCGGGGAAGGCGGGCTGGCCTGGGTGCTTGCGCAGGTCAGCGCACGCTCGTACCAGCAGCAGGTCAGGCCCGGCCGGCGCCGTCGCCGAACAGGATGAGCACCGCGGCAGGCCGGCCGCCGCGGGCCGGCGGGCGCAGCGGCGGCGGCACCTGCATCTGCGCGGCGGCCGCGGCCAGCCTGGCACAGCCAGGCGGGCACCGCGGCCGTATCGCCTGTCGCGTCAGCCGTCAAGAGAACGGCCCCGCCTTGACGAGCTTGCGCGCCGTCGCCGCGATCGGTCGGTCCGGTCGCCGAACGACGGGCACAGCGCGGCGATCGCCGCAGGCGCCGCAGGCCGGCTTGCGGGCGTGGCAGACGCGGCGGCCGTGCCAGATCAGCCGGTGCGACAGCATCGTCCACTCCGACTTCGGGAACGAGCGCCCCGACCTCCTGCTCGATCTTGTCCGGGTCGTCCTGGCTGGTCCAGCCGAACCTGCGGGCCAGCCGCGCGAAATGCGTGTCCACCGTGATGCCGGGTACCCCGAACGCGTTGCCGAGCACCACGTTGGCCGTCTTGCTGCCCACGCCGGGCAGCGTGACCAGGTCGGCGCAGCCGACCGGGCACCTCGCCGCCGAACCGCTCGCAGAGCGCCTGGCCGAGCCCGATGAGGCTGGTGGTCTTGGCCCGGAAGAACCCGGTCGGACTGGATGATCTGCTCGACCTCGGCCCGGTCGGCCGCCGCATAATCTGCGGCAGTCCGGTACTTGGCGAACAGCACCGGCGTCACCACGTTGACCCGCTGGTCGGTGGTTCTGGGCGCTCAGGATTGTCGCGACGAGCAGCTCAAGCGGGTTGGTGAAGTCCAGCTCGCAGTGTGCATCCGGGTACAGCACGGCGAGCTCGCGGTTGATCCTGCGGGCCCGACGGACCAGCGCAGTATGGGAGGGCGGGAGCGGGGGCACCTGCCAAGCCTATGCAGTCACGGCGCGGCTGAGGGCCACGTCACGGGACGGCACCGCGGGATGGGCCCAGGGCGCTGCCCCGTTCCGGCGCACCGCACGGGCGGTGGCCACCTAGGCGGTGCCGTTGGCGCGCCGGTGACATCCGGCCGACCGCCGCGGCCTGCCGCTGCTTTCATCAGGCCGCGCGTGATCCCTTGGCGCGCGCCGAGGCGCGGTTCACCAGCACGTCGGTGACAGTTCCGACAGTGCCCGACAGACTCAGACCCCGGCCAGAGGCGGCCCGTCGCGCGGCTACTTCGGCGAAGCTCATCGCCTCGGCCGCGAGCCGCTTGACCTCATCCGATTTCATGATGGCCTCGACCGAGGCGCGCAACCGCTTGACGCCGTCCTGACCGTCCTTGCAGCCGGCGATGTAGCCAGCCACAAAACCAATGATCGTTTCCATCGTCCTGCCTTGCCTGGTGGAGGGTTGAAAAGCAAGCGTTCGGGGACCGCTGACTACATCTCTCGGAGTTCGAGGTACCGCTTGATGTCCGGCACCGACTGCACGATCGCCGCGAGAACCGCAGCCAGTAGCGCCGCCTTGACCAGTTTGGTGATCATCGCTCCCCTCCTTCCGCTAGCTCGGTTGCTGTGCTGCCGTGCGCACACGGCACTACCTCATCAGGTGCGAAGTACAGGAACCTGCCGTGGTTGCGCTGCAGGTCCGCGGCTGGGTCATCGACCGGCGTGACGGCCAGGTGCACCTGGCCGTCGACGTCGAACAGGACTGCCTCGACGATCGCCTCCCGGCCGGTCAGGAACAGGTCCTGCGCGTCGGCCCGCCGGCGTTCCTGGCTGCATCAGCACGCGCGAGTTCCTGGTAACGCGCACGCCGTCGATCAGCACGTGGTCGGTCTCGGGCGAGACCGAGGCGTCCGAGCCCGGATCCCACCACGGAACGGACGGCCGGTCCGTCACCTCCGGCGCCGGCCAGTCGATGCCGCACGGTCGATCCCACTACGGTCGATCCTACCACGGGGCTCAGCCGCGCGGCGAACGCGGCCGCGCCGGCGGGCGCCGACCGGAGGTACCTGATGGCGCCGTGCATCCGCTCGAGCATCTGCGGCGGCATGTCATCGAGCCGGTCGACCAGCTCGGCAGCCCGGCTGTCGGTGGCCCTGGCCTGGCGCTTCTCGGCGTCGGTGAGTGTCATCGTGCGCAGCGTCAGGATCTCGTCGATCTCGGTAGCGTCAAACAGGTCGCCCGGCGCTCTCGGCCGCCACCTCCGGGTGGTCGTACAGGATGACCGGCGCGGACAGCATCAGGTCAGCGCAGTCGCCGGGCCCGGCCAGCACCGGCCAGGTGCCGATGTTGCGGCAGCCGGCCACCGCAGCGGCCGCCCATTCCGGCGGATCGGTCATGGACAGGAATGTCCCGCCGGGAACGCCGATCAGCGAGTGCGCGGCGATCAGCGCATGCCGCAGCCCGTCGTCGCGGCTGCGCAGTCTCGGCCAGCGGCGTCGTGGTGTTCTCCACCCGCACCCGCAGGCGTAGCGCCTGGTATGGCCCGGCCACCCGCTCGGCATGCAGCCTGATCATCCCGTCAAGCGCGCTCCACTGCCGGACCAGGCGGCCGGCCACCGGCCGCGGCAGTCGGTCAGCTCCTCGATCGCCTCGCCCGGGCCGATGTGGAACTCGACGGTCTTGTCCGCGGCGAGGAGCGACCCGGACACGACGACCGTAACGCGCTGCTCGCGCTCGGCGGCTTCGTCCCAGGCGGTGTACTCGGCGCCGTCCACGTACAGGGTGTCGACGTCGTGCAGCTCGCCGTCATCCGGCGATACGCCCTGCACCAGCCGCCGCTGCAAGTGCAGGAACCGGACCAGCACCCGTATCTCGGCGTCGTCGGTGCACTCGAGCAGGCACTCGGTCTGGCAGCGAGCTGGCCTCGTTCGGATCGATCGCGGCGTAGCCGCGCGGCATCAGCACGCCGAACTGGAACCGGACCTGATTCTTCTGCGCGGACTTGATGGTACGGGTACAGCAGGTAGCCCTCGTACAAGATCGCGTCGGCGACCTCGCGCGGGCGTGATCCAGGTGCTCGGCGTTGAGTCTCATGCCGGCGTCGCTCCGCGCGGTCAGCCGCCTCAGAGAGCAGGGTCGAGGATCGTGGCTTCCCAGGTCGCCAGCCCTCGGCGCGTCTTGAACCTGAGCAGTTCGTCGAAGCGTCAGGTTGCTGAGCCTGATCCACGCCGAGTTCGGGAAGTGCGCGTCGACGCCTCACGCCAGACGCTGACCGGCAGCCGGTAGGACGCCTCCTTGCTCCACGGCACCTGCGTCACCGACATCTCTGCCGTCCGCAATGCTGAAGACCGTCCCGCTGAACAGCAGCAGCAGCGGAACCTCGCCGTCGTCGAGCCCGGCGAAGTACCGGGTCGCGCCGATCTCCATGTCGTAGGTGAGCGGGACCGGCAGGTCGATCGTCGGTGCTGCCGGTGAAGCCGGGCACCATGATCGACACGTTGGTGAACTGCAAGGGCTTGAGCGTGTCGGCCCACCGCTGCGTCTCGCCGAAGAGGTCGTTCAGCCGCTCGGCCTCGTCGTCGGCATAGCGCCGCCTGGCCGGCTCGATCCGGATCTGGCAGCGCAGCGCGATCGCCTCGACCCGCTGGCCCGATCGTCTCGCTGATCCGCAGCGTGAAGAACATCGACGGCACCACGGCAAACTTGTCCGCGCGTGCGCCGGTGCAGTCAAAGACGAGTTCAGCCACCTGAGCCCTCCGGGCTGAACGGGCCGGGCCGCGGCGCGCCGCACCCCGTCCAGGAACGCGGCGATGCTCTCCCGCGCCTCCGTGCCGCCGTCGAAGCCGCGCCAGTGCAGGCGCATCCGGCCGGCCAGCTCGTAACAGGCATCGATCGGGACCAGGAAGTACTCCACGCCGGAATCTGACCGGCTGATCAGGGCGGCCTCAACGTCCGGTGCCGGCGCGCCGAGCAGCGGGTAGCTGGCGACGAGCTGCGCCCACCGCTGCAGGTCCAGCTGGCATTCGGTGACGCCGGCCGGGCTGGGGTAGAAGCCGGCCAGCTCGCCGTCTTCCCGTGAGCTGCGCAGGAAGAAGGCCAGGCCGACCGGGATCTCGAGCTGGTCCCACTCGGCCGGTGACATCACCCGGCCCGGATCGGCCAGGTACCGGTCGGGTACCGCCACGTACTTCTTGCGCCCGGCGACCGGCCGGGTGAACAGCAGGTAGCACGCCCGGCAGGCGCACAGCAGCGAGGCCGCCTCCAGGTCGGCGATGTGGCCGTGCTCGTCCGGAACCTCGGTCGCGCACAGCTCGCACTTCTCCGCTGCCGGCGCGTTCCGCCGGCGAGCGCCCGGTTCCCGCGGGCCACGCGGCCGGGCAGCGTTACCTGACCGAACCGTCCCCGCCGGCCCCGCAGCCGCCGGGACCGCACCGCCGACGGCGCTGCTCCGGCCGGGGCCGCTGCGAGCGCCGCTCCGCCGGCGCGCACGAACCGCCGCAGGCCTGTCTGCCCGCACTAGCGCACCGCCTCCGGGACCGCCACCCGGACGCCCTGGCTGTCGGCCAGCAGCGGCAGCGGGTCGAGATGCAGCGCCGGGGTCGTCGACGCCCTTGCCGGCCAGCCGTGACGTTGTACCTGGCGCCGCAGCTGCGGCAGGTCAGCACCTCCCGGTCAAGCTGGCCGTCGGCCAGCGATGAGCCGCAGCCTGCGCACGAGTCGCGGTAGGCGTAAAGCGTGCCGCGGACCGAGCAGACGACAACGGCGATCGCCGTCCGCTGACGCGCTGACCGGCCGCGAGCTTGGCGGGCCGATATTCGGCAGCGCTATCCAGACAGACGGGGGACGCCCCCAGTCGACCCCCCGGCAAGGTAGACCCCGGGACAGCCCCCGCGACCCCCCGGAAACGGCAGACCGCGCTGACCCACCGGAAGCCTCCTGCATCGCGGAATCCTCGGGACGCCTGCCGATCTGCAGCAGCTTCGGCGCAGACGGCGCGGCCGTCATGCCCTCGACAACGACCTCCGTCACCTCTGGTGCCGCGTCCCGCACGGCGCCCTCGATGGCGAGCTGGACCGTCACCGTCGAGGACGGACAACCGCTGCAGCTTCCCTCCAGCTTGAGCCTGGCGATCCCGTCAGTGACGCCGAGGTACTCGACGCCGCCCGCATGCGAGCCCAGGTAGGGCCGCACCCGATCAAGCGCCCGCTGGATCCGGGCATCGACGTCCAGCGGATGCAGGCCGTGCAGCAAGAGCAGGCCCTCCACCAGCGGGTCGTCGGCGAGCGTGGCGATCATCTCCTCGCCTGCGGGACCTTGGTCGCCGATCGTGGCGACGATCTGGGCCAGGCCGTCGCCATAGAGCCCGACCAGCAGGCCGACTAGCTCCTCCGCCGCCGACGCAGCACCGCCGAATCCACCCGAAATAAGCGCGTCGAGCAGTTCCTCAACCCGTGCGCTGACTGTCTGCACGCCGGTCATGCGTCTTCGCCTCCGTCTGCCGGGCGGTTGCTGGCCTGCCCGCGTGCGTCCCAGGGTCTCGCGGTGGACTGGACGGCCCGGGCCGTAGCACCGGGCCAGTCCAGGACTATCAGGTGGACAGGATTGCCGCCATCGGCGAATGCACCTTCTGCAGCGCCTTGCCGTTCCCCAGGTACATGTGCACGCCGCACGGCAGGCACGGGTCGAAGCTGCGCACCGCCCGCATGATGTCGATGCCCTTGAACCGCTCCGGCGGATTCTCCTCGAAGATCGGCGTGTTCTGCACCGCGTCCTCGTACGGGCCCGGCGTGCCGTAGCTGTCGCGCACGCTGGCGTTCCACGGCGTCGGCGGATACGGGTGGTAGTTGGCGATCTTGCCGCCGCGGATCACCATGTGGTGCGACAGCACGCCGCGGACGGCCTCGGTGAAGCCGCAGCTGTTCGCCTCGTCCGGCACGGTGAACGGCTCCCAGGTCTTGGTGTGACCGGCCCGCAGCTCGGCGAGCGCCTTCTCCATGAAGTGCAGCGCGCAGGCGGCGGCGTAAGCCTGGAAGTAGGTCCTGGCCCGGTCTCGCTCGATCGCGTTGGACAGCGGCGCGCCGCTTGATCCGTCGGGATCTTCCACTCGAAGGTGACCTCCGGCTTGGTGACGGTGCGCGGCAGGTTGATCAGCACGCTGCTGCCCGTCGACTTGACGTAGCCGAAGTCGACCAGGCCGCCCTGCGCAGTCGCCCACAGCCGGGCGATCGGGCCGCCGCCGGTGTCGGCGGCGAGGTGATTCTGGCCGTCGAACCAGCGTGGCGACATGACCCAGCTGTACTTGTCGCCGAAGTCGCGCTTGGCCGGCCGCGGGATCGTGTGCTGGTTCCAGGGGTGCCTGCGGTCCACCGGGTTGCCCAGCGGGTCGCGGGTCACGAACATCTCCTGGTCTTCCCAGTCCTCGTAGTACGAGCTGCCGAGCAGGATGCGGATGCCGAGGTTGATCTCGACCAGGTCGTTGGTGAGCAGCTGGCCGTCCCTGATGACGCCAGGGCTGACGAACATCTTCCGGCCCCAGTTGGTCATGTGGTCGTACCGGAAGTCGCAGTGCTCGGGGTCGTTCAGGCTGCCCCAGCAGACCATGTCGGCGCGACGGCGGCCGACCTCCTCGTAGCAGCAATACGCTGAACGCATAGACGCA
>CAWJEX010000020.1:0-48115 GCA_963841995.1 uncultured Alphaproteobacteria bacterium | reverse complement strand
TATCGCGAAAGTGTCCGTCGTCCACCGGCGCGCCAAGTTCCGCGCCGCGCCCGAATCGGCGGCGAAGCTTCAGCAACTGGCCGATAGCGGCAAAATCGAGCTTGTCGTTCCCTACCAATTGGACGGGCTCGAAGGGGTCGACGGGAACCTCTCTTCCGTCATCGTCAAGAATCTGACCGGCGCGTTCAACAAATCCCCGCCGACGCGCTTCTCGCCTTTTTCGGATTGGCGATGAATTTGGGGCCGATTGCCGAGTGGGGATTGAATTTGGAGCGCAACCGGATCGCGGTCGAAGCATCGACTTGCGGCACCAATGTGCCTGGGCTCTTTGCCATCGGCGACATCACGAGCTATCCGGGAAAACTGAAATTAATTCTTTCCGGCTTTGCCGAAGCCGCTCTTGCGGCCCATGCGATTTATCCGCTGATCCATCCCGACCGCGAGCTGCACTTCGAGTATTCGACCACAATGGGCGTGCCGGGATTGACGTGAATGCAGTTTAGCTTGGGCCTTACGCGGTTGCGGCGCGGCCGGCAGCCGCAGCCCGGACTTCCGCGGCTTGGGTCGGAATCGAGCAGATCACCTCGGTCCCCATATTCGGCGTCGAATGCATAACGACCCGCCCGCCATGTAGTTCGATGAAGCTCTTCACCAGCGACAGGCCAAGGCCGGCGCCGGGCTGGCGTATCTGGGGCGGTTGGCCGCGCACGAATTTCTCGAACACCCGTTCCTGCTCTTCCTTGGGCACTCCGATGCCGGTATCGGCGATCGACAACAGCACCGCGCCATCCTCCCGCCGCGCCGACACCGTGATCGTCCCGCCGCCCGGCGTGAATTTGATCGAATTGCTGATGAGGTTGAACATGGCTTGGCGCAAGCGCCGCTGATCGGCATAGATCGTACCGATTGTCGGCGGGCAATCGAATTTGAGCTTCAGGTTGTGATCGCGGATGCGCTCGCGCGTCAAACTCAATACGCTGACCAGCATCGCCTGAACATCGACGGTTTCGAGTTCGAGCGCCATATAACCAGCTTCGATGGTGGCGAGATCGATGATGTCGTTGATGAGCAAAAGCAGCGACTGCGACGCCTCCAATATTCCTTCGCCGTATTCCTTTTGCCGCTCATTGAGCTTGCCGAAATATTCGTTTTTCAAAATTTCCGAAAATCCGATGATCGTATTCAGCGGCGTACGCAGCTCGTAGGAGACATTGGCGATAAATTCGGATTTGAGGCGCGACGCAGTTTCCAGCGCCTGATTGCGCTCGCGCAGCGCTTCCTCGACGCGATAACGGTCCGTGGCCTCGACATAACGGAGCAAAAGATTGCCGTCGGGCAGCGGCACCGCGGCGTATTCGAGCACCGATCCGTCGCTGCGATCGAGCCGGCCGCTTCGTGGCATGCGGCGGATCACCTGGCCGATCATTTCCTCCTTGGCCGCGGCCCAAGCATTGGGGTCCTCGATTCCATAGAAGCCACGGGTGGCTTCGATCAGAATCCGAGATGTGTGCCTCGCCCGACAATTCGGCTGGCGCGAATTTCCAAATTCGGGCAAAGGCCGGATTGCTGAGCTTGAGCCGTCCGTCGCCGCCAATGACCGCAACGCCTTCATAGAGATTGTCGAGAGTTTCGCGCTGAACCGCGATTAGCGTGTTGTACGAGCGCTCCAGCGCCAATTTGTCGGTCACGTCGTCGTAGGTGAACAAGATTCCGCCGAAGGGATGCGGGGTCATGTGCCAACGCAGCGTCGACCCGTCCGGCAGATGCACCAGCTCTTCCTGGGGCTCGATCAGGGAATTGAATTGGCGCAGCCGTTCTTCTTTATAGGCGCGGAAATCGGCGACCTCCGGGAGGCGCCGCTTTTCGCGCAGGGCCTCCAGGATGTCGGTCAGATCGGGGCCGGTGAGCAGCCAATTTTCGTCCAGCCGCCACAGCCGCCGATAGGCGGTATTGAAGTATTTGAGCTTGCGGTCGGCCCCGAACAAAGCGACCGCCGTCGACAGCTGTTCCAGCACGTTGTCATGGGCCGCAATCTCCCGCGACAAATCGGTCTGGACCTTTTCGAGATCGGTGAAATCCATGGCGTAGCCGGCCATGGCAACACCGCCCGCCTTCGCCTCAAGCGGGATTTCGACGAATTCGAGGAGGCGCCGGCGCCCGCCGATGACGATGTGATGGCTTTCGCTCTGGGCAACGCCCGTCAGGCGCGCCCGCTCGGCGACCGCTTTGCCCGAATTGCCGACCACCAATTCGGCAATTTCGCGCTCCTCGGCAACCGCCGTCTCGGGCGGAGTCTCCAGAGCCTTGCCGTAGGCCTCGTTGCAAAAGACGAGCGAAAGATCAGAGCCGCGCAACCAGGCCGGCACCGGGAGGGCATCGAGCAGCGAGCGCAGCCTTGCGCCGTCATTCGCCATGGTTTCGATGCGCTGAATGAACCGCCCGGTTTCAGCGACGAACCGGCTCATATCGCGGAACCAGACGAGGTCGGCCAAGGGCTGGCCGGCGGCCCCCGCCGCCCGCACGCCGATCACGCGCATGCTTCGCGCAACGCCGCCGGCAGCGGGAGAAAGCGGCAAAAGAAGATCGAAACCCTTGCCGCTGGAGCGCAACAATTCGAGGGCAGCATCGAGCTCGCCCACATAGCGCGGGTCGAAACAGTCGCGCACGACCGCAAATCCCGGCGGCGGTTCGGGACCCAGGCGGAGAAGCGCCCCGAGCTTGGCGGAGCGGGTTTCAGCGCCTGCGACGAGATCCCACAGGTAGCAGCCATCGGGCGAGGCGGCAAGCGCCTCCTTCAGCCGCGCCGAAAGCGCGGTGGCGTCCCGAACATCGGCGAGTGATTGTCGCAGCCGCCGGCCGAACCCTATAACCAAAAGAATGAGAACGATGAGGAAGAGGGCCGCCGCGAGTCCGGCCGGGGTTCTGAGCGTTTCTTCGATGGCGGACCAATCGGGCAATGACCCCGCAGCAAAGCCGCCCCCCGCCAGTAATTCGACCGGCGGATTCTCCGCAGCCTTCCCCCCCTTATTTGGGACCATCACGCGAGACCGATTGAATCCTCGCAGGAAGTGTAAGCGGCCTTGGCGCGGCGAACAAGCCGCGCGCTGGGTGCGCGCGGCTGCCGCCGTTAATAGCGATAATGCTCGGGCTTGAACGGGCCCTGCGCGGGGATACCGAGATACTTCACCTGTTCGTCGGTAAGCTTCGTCAGCTTTACGCCCAATTTGGCGAGGTGCAGCGCGGCCACCTTTTCGTCGAGGTGCTTGGGCAGGACGTAAACCTTGTTCTCGTATTTCTCGCTGTTCCGCCAAAGCTCCAATTGCGCCAGCACCTGATTGGTGAAAGACGCACTCATGACGAAGCTCGGATGCCCGGTGGCGCATCCCAAATTGACGAGCCGGCCCTGAGCGAGAACGATGAGTCGCTTGCCGTCCGGGAATTCCACCTCGTCGACCTGCGGCTTCACCTCATGCCATTTGAAATTGCGCAAGGCCGCGACTTCGATCTCGCTGTCGAAATGACCGATATTGGCGACGATCGCCCGGTCCTTCATCTTGCGCATGTGCTCAAGGGTGATGACATTCATATTGCCGGTGGCCGTCACGAAGATGTCGGCGCTGTCGGCGACTTCATCGACGGTTGTCACTTCATATCCTTCCATCGCCGCCTGAAGGGCGCAGATCGGATCGATTTCCGTGACGATCACCCGGGCACCCTGGCCGCGCAGGCTCTCGGCACTACCCTTGCCGACATCGCCGTAACCGCAAACCACGACTTTCTTTCCGGCGATCATGACGTCGGTCGCGCGCTTCAGCCCATCGATCAAGCTCTCGCGGCAGCCATAGAAATTGTCGAATTTCGATTTGGTGACCGAATTGTTCACATTGATGGCCGGGACCTTCAATTTCCCGCTCTTCGCCATCTCGTAAAGACGGTGCACGCCGGTGGTGGTTTCCTCCGACAGTCCCCGCACGTCCTTGAGCAGTTCGGGAAATTTATCGTGCATGACGACGGTCAAGTCGCCGCCGTCATCGATCAGCATATTCGGCGTCCAACCGTTGGGACCTTTGATGGTTTGATCGACGCACCACCAATATTCCTCTTCGGTCTCGCCCTTCCAGGCGAAGACCGGGATGCCGCGATCGGCGATCGCCGCGGCGGCATGGTCTTGCGTCGAGAAAATATTGCACGAGCTCCATCGCACCTCCGCGCCGAGATCGACCAGCGTTTCGATCAGCACCGCGGTTTGGATCGTCATGTGCAGGCACCCGACAATCCGCGCCCCCTTCAGGGGCTTCTTGCCCTTGTATTCGGCGCGCAGGGCCATGAGGCCCGGCATCTCGGTTTCGGCAATCGCGATTTCGCGATGCCCCCAACCGGCAAGCGACAGGTCGGCGACCTTGTAATCCTTAAGGCTCATCGGGATCTCCAGTGGCGGAAGGCGGCCGGGTGCCCGGCCGAAGGCCCGCATATTACAGAGGCGAAGGCCGGGAGCAACCCCTGAAAAAGGGCTATAAGGCGCCTCAATCTTCCGTATTTGGTAAACGACTTGTGGTCAGGCAAGGGCGTTGAAATCGTCCAAGAGCGTGGCGATTTCGGCCTGAATCCGACTGTTCCATGATGACCCGGGCGCGCCGCGCCGCGGCTCCGAGGTCGATGCCGCGAATGCGTTGCTTGATCCGCGAGATATTCGTGGGCGCCATGGATAGGTCGCGCGCCCCCAGCCCCAAGAGCAACGGGGTAAAGCGGGCGTCGCCCGCGATTTCGCCGCAGATGCTGACCCCGATGCCGGCGCGATTGCCCGCTTCGACCGAGAATTGAATGAGCCGCAAAACCGCCGGATGAAGCGGATTATAAAGATGCGCCACCTGCTCATCGCCGCGGTCGATGGCCAGGGCATATTGGGTGAGATCGTTGGTGCCGATGGCGAAGAAATCGGCGACTTCCGCCAGCGCATCGGCGGAAAGCGCCGCACCCGGCGTTTCGATCATGGCGCCCAAGGGCGGAATATCCTCGCCGATTTTTACGTGACGGCGCTTCAACCGCCGCACCACCGAATGCAGAATCTCGCGAACCTGGCGAACTTCGCCGGGCGTCGAAATCATCGGCAACAGAATCCGCACCGGGCCGTGGGCGTTGGCGCGCAAGATCGCCGCCAGCTGTGTCTCCAGCAGCTTCGGCAATTTCAGCGAGAGCCGGATCGCGCGAAGGCCCAAGGCGGGATTTACCCCCGGCGTCAAATGCTTTTCCAGCGAATAGGCGAGCTTGTCGCAGCCGACGTCGAGGGTGCGGATTGTGACCGGCCGGCCTTCCATCGCCTCGACCACTTCCCGCAAAGCGCGATATTGCTCGTCCTCGTCGGGCAAGTCCTCGCGGTTCATGAACAGAAACTCGCTGCGAAAAAGGCCGATGCCGCTGGCGCCGGCTTGCCGGACCATTTCGAGCTCGCGCGGCAATTCGACATTGGCGTTCAATTGGATTTCGACGCCATCGCGGGTGACGGACGGAAGGCGGCGCAGGCGCTGAAGTTGACGCTGAGTGCGGCGAATTGCTTCGCGCAGCCGGCCATACTCCTCAAGCGTCGCCGGGCTTGGATTGACGATGACGCGGCCGCGCCGACCGTCGACGACGATCATGTCGCCCGTGGTGATACCGGTCATCAGCCCCGGCGTGCCGAGCACCGCCGGCAAATTCAGGGCCCGCGCCATGATCGCCGTATGGCCTTCGGCGCCGCCAAGAACCGTCGCAAATCCGGCGATGTGCCGCGGATCGAGCAACGCCGTGTCGGCGGGGCTGAGTTCTTCGGCGATCAGAACGGAACCTTTCGGAAGGGCGGTGAAGGGGCGATGGCGGCTCTTGGTCAGACTCCGGATGAGCCTGGCGCCCACTTCCCGGATATCTTCCATGCGCGCCGCGAGATAGGCGTCGTCCATCGCGGCAAAACTTTTTCCGATCTCGGAGATTTCCGCCTGGACGGCCGCTTCGGCATTGACCTGGTCTTCGGAAATCCGCCGCTCAACGCCGCGCAACAGCCGCGATCCCATCAGCATGTGCAGATGGGCATCCAACAAATAGGAGATTTCTTCGGCGGTCGCCGCCGGTAGTTCCTTAACTTTGGTTTTCAGGTGCTCAAGCTGATGCCGGGTGCGACCGACCGCATCGTGAAATCGTTCGAGTTCCTGCGGCGCATATTCGGGAGCGACGCAGTATTCCCGCACTTCGACCGAACCCTGCTCCCGCACATAGGCAGAGCCAACGGCAATGCCGGCGGAAACGCCAATGCCTTCGAAGATGCATTCGGTCTTGGCAGCGGTTTTCGATTTGCCGCGCTTACTCTTCATCGAACTTGCCTGCGACCAGCGCATCGAGCGCGTCGATGGCTTCGACGGCTTGGGCACCGCTGGCACAAATTTCGATTTCAGTCCCGGGCCCGGCCGCCAGCATCATGAGGCCCATGATCGAAAGCCCTGACACCACCGTGCCGTTCTTGGCGACGCTAATGTCGGCGCGGTATTGAGCGGCGAGTTTGACGAAGCGCGCGGCGGCGCGCGCGTGAAGCCCGCGCTGGTTCATGATTGTCACAGTCCGGCGCACGATTGAAGCTTCGGCCGGCGCCTCGCTCATTTTTGATCCTTGAGCAACCCGGAAGCGATGTTGATGTATTGGCGGCCGGCCTGCTGTGCGGCATTGGCGGCGGCCGACAGAGAATTGCCGGTGCGGGCGCTGGCGAGCTTGATCAACATCGGCAAGTTGACGCCGGCGATCACTTCGACCTTGGCGCTGTTCATGACCGAAATCGCAAGATTGGAGGGCGTTCCGCCGAACATGTCGGTCAACAGCACGGTGCCGTCGCCCTCGTCGACTTCGGCAACCGCGTCGAGAATATCTTTGCGACGCTGCTCCATATCGTCGTCAGGGCCGATGCAGACGCCGCGCATATTGCGCTGGGGGCCGACCACATGCTCGAGCGCCGCGATGAACTCGGCGGCAAGCCGGCCGTGGGTGACGAGGACAACTCCGATCATCTAGCGGCCCCCCTCACGCGGCAGCGATCCGGTTGATATCCCGGTGGTGGAGAGTGACGCGCTGGCCGCTTTCGCGCAACCACGAAGCGAGGCGTTCCGCGACGAAGACCGAGCGGTGGCGGCCCCCGGTACACCCCAAGGCAAGGGTCAGATAGCTCTTGCCCTCGCTCTCGAAGCGCGGCAGGAGCGGTAGCAGCAGAGACGTCAGGGAATCGAAAAACGGCGCAAAGCCGGGGTCGGCGGCGATGAACTCCGCCACCTTCTCGTCGCGGCCGGTGAGCGGCTGAAGTTTCGGATCGTAGTGAGGATTGACGAGGAACCGCACGTCGAAAACCAAATCGGCCTCGCGCGGAAGGCCGTAGCGGTAGGAGAACGACGTCACGAAAATACTGACGCCCTTTTCGCGCGCCAATCCCAAATCGCTCACCAGGCGCTGGCGCAGCATGCCCGGTGACATATCCGACGTATCGATCACCCCGTCGACAAAGGACTTCAGCGGCGTCAACAAGCGCCGCTCGTGACGGATGCCGTCCATCACCGGCCGATCGGCGGCCAGCGGATGCCGGTGCCGGGTTTCGGCATAGCGCCGGCGAAGCACTTCGTCATCGCAATCGAGAAACAGGGTGGTGATCTGGAGATCGCCGCGCTCGCGCAATCGTTCGGCGGCTTTCGCGAAATCCGCAACGTCGAAGTCGCGGGTCCGGACATCGACGCCGATCGCCAGGGGCCGGGAAAAATCGGGGCCCGCGCTGACCAGGTTAGCGAGCAACGAGAGCGGCAGATTGTCGACCGCTTCGAACCCGACATCCTCGAGCGCTTTGAGCGCAATTGACCGCCCGGCCCCCGACATCCCGGTAACAAGAACAACTCGTGATCCCCGCTTATGCGAACGCGACGACGGTCGGCTTTCTTTTTTCGCGGCCTTGTTCATCAGCGTGATACGTCGAGATCGAGCGCGTCGACGGCCATCCGCACTTTCGCCGCCGCCGAGGCCATGAACGGGAATAACCGCAACAGACGCACCCGCACGCCGAGAAACTCGCAAAATTGCTTATCCGGCATTCGTTCGATGTCGCTGAGTTTTGGCACCAAATCGATAACCAGGCCAAGCCGGGCCCGTGCCGTGCTTGGAGCCGGAAGAATGCCCACACCGCGCACCTCGAGCAAGCCTTCGATCATGGCGTGGGAGGTCATGACCAGGTGGCCATTCTCGAAATTGAGCGCCGTCTGGTCGTCCGCCACCAGCTGGGCGCCGCCGTCGATCAAGCGCAGCGCCAAATCCGACTTGCCGCTTCCCGGCGGCCCGCGCAACAGGACGCCGACGCCCTTCACCACCAGGCTCGTACCGTGCACGCTAATCATGGCGCCGCCTAAAACATGGGATGGATCATCGATCAGCCTGCGGGCAGGACGACGGTGAATCGCGCCCCGCAAACCTTGCCCGTCGGGTCGCGCCGGTTTTCGGCGGTGATCCGCCCGCGGTGGGCTTCGACGATCTGACGCGAGATGGAAAGTCCCAGGCCGGAATGGGTGCCGAATTTTTCCTCCGCCGGTCGTTCGGTATAGAAGCGCTCGAAAATCGCCTCGAATTTGCCGTCGGGAATGCCGGGGCCCTCGTCCTCGATGGTGATAATGACCGAATCTTCGCAACGCCTGGCGCGGCAGATGATTCGGCCCTTCGGCGGGCTGAAGGATATGGCATTGCTTAGAAGATTGCGGAAGACCTGCACCAGCCGACCCTCGATGCCCCGCACGCGCAAATCGCCGCCCGCCGGAATTTCAAGCTCCAACCGCGGCGATTGTTCGGCGGCGGTGTTACGGTGGAGATCGGCGAGCATCGTCAAGAGTCCGCGAATATCCACGGTTTCGAGTTCGGCGCGCGACAGTTCCGCGTCGAGCCGCGAGGCATCCGAAATATCGGTGATCAGGCGATCGAGCCGCTGTACGTCCTGAAGGATGATCGCCATGAGCTGGCGCTGGCTGTTCGGGTCCTGGATGCGCGAAACGGTTTCCACCGCGCTGCGGAGCGAAGTCAGCGGATTCTTGATTTCATGGGCGACGTCGGCGGCGAATCCTTCGATGGCGTCCATGCGCTGCCAGAGTGCCGCCGTCATTTCGCGCAGCGATCCTGACAGATCGCCGATTTCGTCGCGGCGGCTGGTGAAATCGGGAATCGCCGCCTCGCGGCCGTGGCCATGGGTGACGCGATCGGCGGCGATGGCCAGCTTTCGGATCGGCCGTGCGATGGTGCCGGCGAGGTAGATCGACAGCAACACGGTGATGCCGAGCGCCACCAGAAAAACCTTGAGAATGTCGAGGCGCACCGAACGAAGCGCTTCCTCGATATCCGAGCTGTCGGCGGACAGCATGATGGCGCCGACCACTTGCTTGTAGCGTTGAACCGGCACCGCGACGCTGAGAATCATTCCCTCCTTGCCGGTCGCGCGGATTGCGGCGGTCGTGTCGCCGCCAAGCGCTTCCATGACTTCCGGATAGTCGGGAGCGCGCTGATGCGCGTTTTCGTGATAGGGCTCGAGACGCCCGCGGCGGGGGAGGAAGTCCGTCAGCCAATCGTAGGTGTCGTCGAGCCAGGCGAGAATCCGGCTCGTCAGATCCGGGGCCGGCAGCTGCTCGAACTCGCAAGAACATCGTTGGTCCGCCGATGAACCAGCTGTCGACGATCAAATTCCCGTCGATGTCGAAGAGCCGCGCCCGCGCGTGAAGGGGCGTCACCAACCGGCGCATCATCAGCCGGGCGAGATCGGGCAGCAGGAACGGCTTGGCATAGGGCAATTCGGCGACGGCGCCCTCCCCCAAGGCCTCCGCGAAAATTTCGCCCTGGGTTTGCAGCGCATCGAGATGGGTATGGATGAGGCTTTTTTCGTATTGGCCGAGATAGAGAATCCCCGCCACCAAAATCGCCAGCGCCAGAACATTGACCGCGAGAACGCGCCGGGTGAGCGAGGAGAACGGACCGCGCCGGGTTTTCGCCGCGGCTTCGGATTCGTCCGGCAATGGCATTTCGTGTGCGTCGGCCGAAGACGCCGCCGCGCTTTCGCCTTTCGCCGCCGCCGATTCAGATTCCGCATCGGGAGCCGAATCTTCCGGCTGCGGCGTTTCCTTAGGTTTCGCGGTAACGATAGCCCACGCCATAAAGCGTCTCGATTTGGACGAATTCGGAATCGATCACCCGGAATTTCTTGCGCAGCCGCTTGATGTGACTGTCGATCGTGCGATCGTCGACATAGATGTGTTCGCCATAAGCGGCGTCCATCAGTTGATCGCGGCTCTTCACATGGCCGGGGCGGGCCGCCAGCGATTTCAAAATCAGGAATTCGGTGACCGTCAACGGCACCGGCTTTTCTTTCCACGTACAGACGTGGCGACCCGGATCGAGCATCAATTCGCCGCGGCGCATGATCGCCTCGCCCGATCCTTCCTCGGCTCCTTCTTCCTGCGCCTCCCCGCGGCGCAGAACCGCCCGGATGCGCTCGATCAGCAGGCGCTGCGAGAACGGCTTCTTGATGTAGTCGTCGGCGCCCATCCGCAGGCCGAGAACTTCATCGACTTCTTCGTCTTTCGAGGTCAGGAAGATGACTGGAACCGCGCTTTCGCGCCGCAGCCGGTCAAGCAACTCCATGCCGTCCATGCGGGGCATCTTGATATCGAGAATGGCGAGATCGACCGGATTGGCGCGGAGGCCCCGGAGCGCCTCTTCGCCATCGACGTATTTGTAGACCGTGAAGCCCTCGGCCTCGAGCGCCATGGAAATCGAAGCCAGGATATTCCGGTCGTCATCGACAAGCGCAATGCTCTGTCCCAAGCCAAACCTCCGGCCGTGCAGGAAATTTCGGCCCGCAGCCCGTTTTTCGAAGCGGGGCCTACCCCGTAAAGATAGCACGAATAAGGCAGACTTAAGGCGGCGGCAAGCCGTGCCATGCCGCCAATAGGGACCCCTTCCGCCGTTGCTTGGCCGCTGCAGCCGCTCGGCCCTTCGGTTGCCTCGGCAGCATCGCGTGGATATAGTGGCCGAACCGATGGTTCCCCGGCATTTCGGGGGAAAAAGGGAACACGGTGAGAGCTTCCGGCGAGATGATTGCCGTCCAGGCTCGAAACCGGGGCTGCGCCCGCAACTGTGAGCGGCGAGTCCGTCTCCGCCAAAGGCCACTGGCAACCGCCCCTTGGTAGACGTCAAGGGACTGCCGGGAAGGCCAGGGAACGGACCACGACCCGCGAGCCAGGAGACCTGCCGTCGTCATTGTCAAAGCGGGCCCATCCGGGCGGGCAAGACCGGGTGAGCAGCGGGTTTCGAACCCGCGGTTCGCAATGACGCGAAGCCGGTTCCGGTCTGCGAGGAGATAACCGTCATGCGTCAAAACCACCCCCCGGAATCCCACCCCCTGCAATCCGCCGCTGCCGGTCCCGTCAAAGCCCGGGTCGAGCGCGAAGAAGCGGTCGTTGCCGCCGTGGTCGCGGCTCTTCTTGGATTTTTCATTCTCTATGGCGTGGGATTCGCAACGATTCCTGCGTTGCATAACGCCGCCCACGATGCCCGTCATTCCTTCGCCTTCCCCTGCCACTAGAGCATGATCTTGTCAGTTGGAACCGGCTGCGCCGGCGGTATTTTGCGCCGCGGGCAGGAGAAGCGCGAAGCGCGTAGCCGGGACTGCGGGCGAGCGCTTCGACGAACCCCGGGGCGGCAGACCCCGGCCCTTTGGGTTGTGCCTTGGCGGGCGCCCGCGGCGTTGCGCCGCTCGGCCGATGCCCCACATCGCCCTTCGCGCGCTTTGCGCGCAAACGGTTGCCGGCAAGGCCCGGCTTGGCGCGCCTGGCGGATCGCCGCGCCAAAAGCGCAACGCAGCCGATTCGAACTGACAAGATCATGCTCTAGGGGGCGACATGCTGAAACGGATTTTGCTCGCGGCGATCCTGGCCGGGGCGCTGGCCGGCGTTTTTGTCTCGCCGCTTCAAGGCGTGCGGCTCATTCCGCTGATCCACCAAGCCGAGGTTTATGAAGACGCGGGAAATGCGGCCGCTGCGCCGGGCCAAAATCATATGGCGATGGCCGGTCACGAGAATGAAGGCGATTCCGAATGGATGCCGGCGGAGGGCGTCCAGCGGATCGGCTTCACGGTTCTCGCCAATGTGCTCGCCGCAACCGGCTTTGCGCTGCTGCTGACGGCGTGCTTCGCGCTCAAAGGCGATATCGACGTGAAGCGCGGCATCGTCTGGGGGTTGGCCGGCTTCGCGGTGTTCCATCTGGCTCCCGCGCTCGGACTTCCTCCCGAACCGCCGGGCGGCCATCCGGCGGCGCTGCACGATCGCCAACTATGGTGGCTGCTCGCCGTGAGCACGGCAGCGGGCGGATTGGCGCTGATCGTCTTTGCCCGGGGTTATGCCACCAAGCTTGCGGGCTTTGCGTTGATCTCGGTTCCGCATATCGTCGGCGCGCCGGCGCCTCTTGGCCCACCGGCGGTCCCCGCCGAGCTGGCGGTTTCGTTCGCGATCGGCTCACTGGCGACCGCGGCGGTGTTCTGGGCGGTGCTGGGCGGATTGTCGGGTTATTTCTTCCGGAGATTCGCGGCGGAGTCTTAATGGCGATTGGCGGACGCTAAGGATGCGCGGCGGCGCCGTGGTCCATATCGCCCATCGGTTTATCATTCGCCGGTATGTTGCCCGTCGTATCATTTTGCATCGGCATGTCGCCCATCCCCTTGTCGCCCGTCTTGTCGCCCATCGGGGTGCCGGGTGCGGCTAATCCCTTTTCCGTAACGGCAACATCGATCGTGACCGTTCCCGTCTTGCCGAATTCGAGGGTGAGCGGAAAATGATCCCCTTCGGCAAGCGCGTTCTTGACGCCGGTCAGCATCAAATGCAGTCCGCCGGGCGAAAATGCCATGTGCTCGTCGGCGTGAATATCGACCGAAGAAATGCTGCGCATTTGCATCACGTCGCCCTGCATTTGACTGGTATGCATCTCGGCTTTTTCCGCGACCGGCGTTTGCGCCCCAGTCAGTTGGTCGCCGCCTTCGCCGTTATTGTCGATTTCGAAATAGACGGCGGCGGCGGCGTTGGCGGTGGACACCGGACGAGTCCACGCGTGGGAAACCGTGATTACCGGCTTTTCGTCAGGCTGACGAACCAGCCATAGCGCGATCCCTAAAATGGCTGCGGCGATGACCAATAGAAGCGTTGCAAGTCGCAATATGTGAGTCCCCCCGCGTGTTGCGGACCTGTTATGTTGCCCGTTCTATATCAGGCTCGCTTCGTGAAGACCATGCGGCAGAAAGCCATGCGGCAGAAGACCATCCAACAGAAGGGCAGCGCCACGATCCTGCAAATTTCCCGATGACCAGTACGGGGACGAACAAAGGGCCGAGTGCCGCCGATCCCGCCCGCGCCTTGATCCGGGAAAGCCGCGTGGCAGCCCTCGCCACGCAAGGCGCCGGCCAGAGTGCGGCGGACGGCCCCTGGCCCTATGTTTCATTGGTCACCGCCGCCTGCGATCTGGACGGAACGCCGATACTTCTGCTCTCGGATCTGGCGGAGCACAGCAAGAACATCGTGGGCGACGCCCGAATCTCGCTTCTGTTCACCGGTGCCGGTGCCGGCGGCGGCGACCCCTTGGCCCGGGGGCGAGTGACGGTCTTGGGCCGGGCCGAGCGCGTCACCGACAAACGCCAAATCGAACGCTTCCTGGCCCGCCATGAAGAGGCGAGAGGTTATGCCACGTTCAAGGACTTCCATTTCTACCGGGTGGAGGTGACCCGAGCCCATTTGGTGGCGGGATTCGGGCGCATTCACTGGATCGAAGCCGACGCGCTCCTTTACCGCGGCAGCGCCGAGGCGCTCGCCGACGCCGAAAGTGAAATTCTGGCGCACATGAATGCCGATCATGGGGAGGCCCTGGCGCTCTATGCGGAAAGGCTCTTGGGCCTTGCCCCACAGCCTCACGGCCCAAGTCCTTCTGGTAAGCCTTGGCGCATGACCGGGATCGACCCGGAGGGGCTCGATCTCGAAGCCGGCGGCGTCACGGCCAGGCTTGGCTTCGATGCGCCGGTTCAGACCCCGGAAGCGGCAAGGGCAGAGCTGGTGCGGCTGGCCAAGCTCGCCCGTTCCCGGCAAGTCGGTTCCGACAGCGAATAATTCGGCTAAAACAATGGTTTTTTGGCCAGTTTGGTAAATTTCCACGCGCCTTGCGCCCAAGGGCCCGAGTGTGGCAAAGGGTGTCCGAAAACCTGCTCGGGGAGGAAAATTCATGGCAATGACGGGAGCAACCAAAGGCGCGCCCACCAAGAACGCCAAGCTGCTGGCTTGGATCGAGGAAGCGGCGGCGCTGTGCGAACCCAAAGACGTCTATTGGTGCGACGGCTCGCAAGCCGAATACGATCGGATGTGTGTGGAGATGGTGAAGGGCGGAACCTTCATCCCGCTCAATCCCCAGAAGCGCCCCGGCTGTTTCCTGGTGCGCTCCAGCCCGAGCGACGTGGCACGGGTGGAAGACCGCACCTTCATCTGCTCGAAGGACAAGGACGACGCCGGGCCGACCAATAACTGGGCCGATCCCGACGAAATGAAGAACACCCTGAAGGGCTTGTTCAAGGGCGCCATGCGCGGCCGGACCATGTATGTGGTCCCCTTCAGCATGGGCCCGATCGGCTCGCCGATCGCGCAGATTGGCGTGCAATTGACCGATTCGGCCTATGCCGCCGCCAGTATGCGGATCATGACCCGCATGGGTTCAAAGGTTCTCGAGGCTCTGGGCGACGGCGGATTCGTCCCCTGCCTGCATTCGGTCGGAGCACCCCTGGCCCCCGGCCAGAAGGACGTCGCCTGGCCCAGCAACGATAATAAATACATCGTCCATTTCCCCGAGGAACGGACGATCTGGTCTTACGGCAGCGGTTACGGCGGCAACGCGCTTCTCGGCAAGAAGTGCTTTGCGCTCCGCATCGCATCGGTAATGGCGCGGGAAGAAGGCTGGCTCGCCGAGCATATGCTGATTCTCGGCGTTCAATCGCCCAAGGGCGAGAAGACCTATGTCTGCGCCGCGTTTCCCAGCGCTTGCGGCAAAACCAATTTCGCCATGCTGATCCCGCCCAAAGGTTTCGACGGTTGGTCGGTGACGACGGTCGGCGACGATATCGCCTGGATCAAACCGGACAAGAACGGCGTATTGCGCGCGATCAATCCGGAAGCCGGCTATTTCGGCGTGGCGCCCGGAACTTCCATGTCCACCAACCCGACAGCGATGAAGATGCTCAATCGAAATTGCATCTTCACCAATGTCGCACTCACCGATGACGGCGACGTGTGGTGGGAAGGCATGGACGGTCAGCCTCCGGCTCACGCCATCGATTGGAAGGGCGAAGACTGGACACCGGCGAAGGGCACGCCGGCCGCTCATCCCAATGCGCGCTTCACCGCACCCGCCAGCCAGTGCCCGAGTCTCGACCCGGCCTGGGAAGATCCGGCGGGCGTGCCGATTTCGGCCTTTGCCTTCGGCGGCCGCTTGAGCCGCACCTTCCCACTGGTCTTCCAATCCTTCGATTGGGAGCACGGCGTTTATCTTGCCGCCACCATGGGTTCGGAAGCGACAGCCGCCGCCGTTGGCCAAGCCGCAATCCGGCGCGATCCGATGGCGATGCTGCCCTTCTGCGGCTACAACATGGCGGATTACTGGCGCCACTGGCTGTCGATGGGCAAGACCGTCAAGAAGCTGCCGCTGATCTTCCGCGTCAACTGGTTCCGCAAGGACGGCAACGGCAAATTCATGTGGCCGGGCTATGGCGAAAACATGCGCGTTCTCGAATGGATCGTGCAGCGCGCCAATGGCAACGCGGCTGCGGTGGAAAGCCCGTTCGGATTGATGCCGAAGCGCGACGACCTGACGTGGGACGGCATCCAATACGACGTCAACAAGTTCTACGAGCTGATGCAAGTGGAACGCGAAGCGGCCAAGGCCGAAGCCGAAGACCAGACGTCGCATTTCTCCAAATTCGGCGACAAGCTTCCGCCCGAGATGGAGAAGCAGCGCAAGGCGCTTCTCGATCGCTTGGCCAAGGCGCCGGAAGTTTGGAGGCTCGAAGCGGCGGCATAGCCTTAACCGACAATTCTACCGAAAGAGCGCCGCCCTTCCCGGGCGGCGCTTTTTATTTGGCCGGATTTTAGTGAAATGACTGGACTGGGTCCGCGATGAAAATTTCGTCCGATCGCTCCGAATCGTTGGTTTGGCGCGGCGCGCTCGCCGGCTTTTGTTCGAGCCTGGTCGGCATCGGGCTCGCGCGGTTCGCCTATACGGCGCTGATTCCGGCCCTGATTTCTGAGCATTGGTACAGCCATAGCGAGGCCGTTTATCTCGGCGCCGCCAATCTGGCCGGATACCTCGTGGGCGCGTTGTTCGGCCGCGTGAAGGCCCGGTGGATTCACACGGCTTGGATCTTGCGGCTGATGATGCTGTTGACGGCCGTCAGCATGTTCGCCTGTGCGCTCCGGGATTTCGGCTTTGCCTGGGCGGCGCTGTGGCGGTTCGTATCCGGTTATACAGGGGTGCGATCATGGTTCTGGCCGCCCCCGCGGTTCTTGCCGTCACGCCCATTGAGCGGCGCGGATTCGTCAGCGGTGCGATTTTCGCCGGCGTCGGCTTGGGCGTCGTCGTCTCCGGAACGCTGATGCCGGTCCTCTTGAGCGCCGGCGGGGCCTATGCCGCCTGGATGGGTCTCGGCGCGTTGTCGCTTCTAGCGACCCTCATTGCCTGGAACGGCTGGCCGCTTCAGGCATCCAGCCAGATGGCTAATGGGAATGGCTTGGCGCGCCCGGTTCGCAAGCGCCGCGACTGACTGCGCCGGTGATCGGCCGCTTCGCCGAATACGGATTCAATGCGATCGGCCTCGTCCCCCATTTTATTTTCTTGGTCGTCTATATCACCCATGGCCTTGGCCGCGAGCTCGCCTTCGGCGCGCTGTGCTGGATCGGTTTCGGCGCCGGCGGCCGCCATCGGTCCGATCGCCACCGGATACATTGCCGACCGGATCGGCTTCGGCAAGGCGCTCCGCCTCGCCTTCCTGGTTCAGACCGGAGCGGTCGGTTTGCCGGCAATCGCGACGGGAACGATTCCGCTGATGATTTCGGGTTTTGTGGTCGGCGCGTTGACGCTGGGCGTCGTCGGGCTGGCGCTGGGAAGAATTCACGAGCTTATCGAGGACCCGGCGGCGCAAAACCGCGCGTGGAGCTTAGCCACCAACGCCTTTGCGATCGGCCAGGCGGCATCCGCTTATGGCTACACTTATCTATTCGACCGCACCGGAAGCTATACGCTGCTGTTTGGAATCGGCGCGGCGTCGCTCGGCTTGGCGCTGGTGGTGGATTTTGCGGTGGCCGCGAAGAAGCGCTAATCCCGTTCCCTAATGCGCGTCCGCCCAATTGGCGCCGATGCCGACATCGGCGACCAGGGGCACGCTGAGTTCGACCGCAGGCAAAGGTGCACGTTCCATCACCTCGCGCACGACTTTCGAGGTTTTCTCGACTTCGCCGTCGGGAACCTCGAACAGCAGCTCATCATGGACTTGCAGCAGCATCCGCGCCGATAGTTTGTTTTTGGCGAGCGCATCGGGGATTCGCACCATCGCCCGCTTGATGATATCGGCGGCCGCTCCCTGAAGCGGGGCGTTGATCGCGGCGCGCTCGGCGAAATTCCGCCGCGCCGGATTCTTGTCTTTGATCCCGGGAATGAAACAGCGCCGCCCGAACAGCGTGTCAACATAGCCGTGCTCGCGGGAGAATTTTTTCATCCGGTCCATATAGTCGCGAATGCCGGGATAGCGGGCGAAATAGGCCTCGATATAGCGCGCGGCTTCGCCCTGGGGGATGCCAAGCTGATTGGCAAGGCCGAAGGGCGAAATGCCGTAGATGATTCCGAAATTGATCGCCTTGGCGCGGCGGCGAATCGCCGGATCCATGCCCTTCACCGGCACGCCGAACACTTGCGAGGCGGTGATGGCGTGAATGTCGGCGTTTTCGCGGAACGCCTTTTTCAATGGCCCGACATCGGCGACATGGGCGGCGAGCCGCATTTCGATCTGGGAGTAATCGACCGAAAGAAATTTATGACCCTTCGCAGCGATGAAGGCGCGGCGGATTTTGCGCCCCTCTTCGCTGCGCACCGGAATGTTCTGCAAATTCGGATCGGAAGAGGCGAGCCGGCCGGTCGAGGTTGACGCCATCGCATAACTCGTATGCACCCGGCCGGTATGGGGATCGATCTGTTCGAGCAAGGCGTCGGTATAGGTGCTCTTGAGTTTCTGCAATTGCCGCCAATCCAGGACCCGCGCCGGCAGCGCGTGACCCTGGGCGGCGAGATTCTCCAGGATATCGGCGCCCGTTGCGTAAGCGCCGGTCTTGCCTTTCTTGCCGCCGGTAATCCCCATCTCGTCGAACAGGACTTCGCCCAATTGCTTGGGCGAGCCGAGGTTGAATTCACGGCCGGCCAGCTTGTGGATCTCGGTCTCGAGCAGCGCCAGGCGCTTGGCGAAATCGTTGCTGAGATCGCGCAGCTCCGCGCGGTCGACGAGAATTCCTTCCCGTTCCATAGCGACCAGAACCGGAATCAGCGGACGTTCCATGGTCTCATAAACGGTCGCCATATGTTCAGCGACAAGTCTTGGCTTCAAGACCTGATGGAACCGGTAGGTGACATCGGCGTCTTCGGCGGCGTAGTCCCGGGCCTTTTCCAGCGGCACATAATCGAAGGTCACCTGCGCCTTGCCGCTGCCGGCAACCTCTTCGAAGGCGATGGTCTTGTAGTCGAGATAGAGCGGTGCCAATTCGTCCATGCCATGGCCGTGCTGCGCCCCTTCCAGCACATAAGAAAGCACCATGCTGTCATCGACCGGCGAAATGGCGATCCCGTATTTCGACAGCACGACCATGTCGTATTTGAGGTTGTGGCCGATTTTCAGCACCGACTCGTCTTCGAGGAGCGGCTTCAAAAGCGCGATCGCTTCTTTGAGCGGAATCTGTTTCAGCTCCGGCTGAGGCGAATTGGCGGCTTCGAGCGCCAATTTCCCGTCATTCGCCTGCTTGTGACCGAGCGGGATATAACAGGCTTCACGGGGCGCCAGCGCCAAGGAAACCCCGACGAGCTCCGCCCGCATGGCGTCAAGCGAGGTCGTTTCGGTATCGACGGCAACCGCCCCCTCCGCGACCGCGCGCTGGGTCCATCGCTTGAGCTCCGCCGCCGTCTGAACCAGAGAATACGCCGTGGGCTTTTTCTCCAACGACGGTTTGGGGGCCGCCTTAGAAACCGCGGCCCGCGGTCCCGGAGTTTCAGGTGTTGAAGCGAGGGCTTCGGCTTTCGCCGCCAATTTCGCTTCGACTCGCGGAATCAACCGCTTGAAATCCTGATCGTGGAGGAATTGCATGAGCACGGCGGGATCGGGCGCCCGCACGCCAAATGAATCGAGGGGAACTTCAACCGGCACATCGTCCTTGAGCTTCACCAGCTCGCGGGAAATCCGCGCCTTGTCGGCATGTTCGGTCAGAAGCTCGCGGCGCTTCGGTTGCTTGATCTCGCTGGCGCGCTTGAGCAGCGTATCGAGATCGCCATAGGCATTGATCAACTCCGCCGCGGTCTTGACGCCGATGCCGGGAATGCCGGGAACGTTGTCGGTCGAGTCGCCGGCCAGCGACTGCACGTCGACGACTTTTTCGGGCGGAACGCCGAAGCGCTCTTTGACTTCCTCCGGACCGATCTTCCGGCTCTTGATGGGATCGAACATGACGACCCCGGGCCGGACCAGTTGCATCAGATCCTTGTCGGCGGAAACGATGGTCACCTCGGCGCCCTGTTCGCGTGCCAACCGGGCATAAGTCGCGATCAGATCGTCGGCCTCGTAGCCGCGCATCTCGACGGCGGGAAGATTGAGGGCGCGGGTGGCTTCCCGGATCAGGGCGAATTGGGGGATCAGCTCTTCCGGCGGTTCGGCGCGATTGGCCTTATAGGCGGGATAGATTTTGTTGCGGAAGGTTTCGCGGGCGGCGTCGAAGATGACGGCGATGGCGTCGGCATCCGCGTCTTCGACCAGCTTCATTACCATCTGGGTGAAGCCGTAGACCGCACCTGTCGGTGTGCCATCGGCGCGCGTCAAGGGCGGCAGCGCGTAGAATGCGCGAAAGATGTAGCCGGAGCCGTCGACGAGATAAAGGTGGCGCGGTCCGCTCAAGATGCGGCGGCCTCGCCTCTTTTGGCGCGCAGCACGTAGCGGCGGCTGCAATAGGGACAGACGATCTCGCCCTTGGGGGAGAGATTCAGATAGACCATGGGATGGCCGAGCTTGCCGCCGTCGCAGGCGACAACTCGATCGGTAACGTAGATAGTTTCGGTCGGTTCCATAATTGTGATGATTTCAACCGTGAAGAAGCGGGATGGTTGACCCTTTTGCAGCCCGGATGATAGCCATTGCCGCGGCACAATCAACCGCCACCCCAGCTCTGCCAAATCGGCCCTCATAAATCGTCAAAAATCCCCGGAAAATGGCTCGGCACCTCAGTTTGCCGTGGAAGCGGCCGGGTTGAGCAAGACCTATCGGGGCTCAAAGCACCGGCCGGGCAAGCCGGCGCTGATCGAGATGGACCTATCCATTCCGAGAGGCTCCGTGTTCGGGCTGTTGGGCCCCAATGGCGCCGGCAAGTCCACTTTCATCAATATTCTGGCCGGGCTGGTGATCAAGACCGCGGGCACCGCCAAGGTCTGGGGCTTCGATATCGACGCCGCGCCGATGCAGGCCCGCTCGGCCATCGGCGTGGTGCCCCAGGAACTCAATATCGACCCGTTTTTCACCCCTTTCGAGCTTTTGGAGCTCCAGGCCGGGCTCTATGGCGTGCCGTCCGCCCGCCGCCGCACCAAGGAAATTCTCGAATCGATGCGGCTCTCGGCCCAAGCCCATGCCTATTCCCGTACGCTTTCCGGGGGCATGCGCCGGCGGCTGCTGATCGCCAAGGCGCTGGTTCACGCACCGCCGATATTAGTCCTCGATGAGCCGACGGCGGGCGTCGATGTGGAGCTTCGCCAGCAATTATGGGTTCAGGTTCGCGAACTGAATGCGCGGGGGATTACCATTCTACTCACCACGCACTATCTGGAAGAGGCAGAGCGGCTCTGCGACCGTATCGCCATCATCAATCACGGGCGGCTGATTTGCTGCGAAGAAACCGCGACATTGTTGCGCCGCCTCGACCGCAAGGAGCTGGTCATCACCGTTGGCCAGGACCTGACCGCGGTGCCACAATCGCTCGCCCATTTCGATGCGGAGATCAAACCGGACCGTCGGCTCCTCATCCGGTATCGCAAGAGCCGGACCACGGCCGCCGAAATCCTGGCGGCGGTGCAGAAGGCGGGTCTCGATATACTCGACCTTTCCACCGAAGAATCGGATCTGGAAGATATCTTCCTTCAACTCACCCGATCACAGGTTAACGGCATTTCAGCGTGAGACTGGATAAAGTCCTATTAAATCTCGGGACGGCGTTGGCGCTTCTTGGTCAAGGATTGCTTGCCGCCTGCGCGCCGCGCTTTGCACCACCCGGCCCGACCATTGGAGAGCCGCAATTGCAAGATCATCGCTTCATCACTCGCGACGGACTCGATCTTCCAGTTCGTATCTGGCTTCCCGATGAAGCGCCTAAAGCGCTTCTGGTCGCCCTTCACGGCTTCAACGATTATGCAAACTCCTTTGTCGAGCCGGCGAATTTCTGGCGGCGCGCCGGAATCGGAACCTATGCTTACGATCAGCGCGGCTTCGGCAAGACGGATAATCCCGGCTACTGGCCGGGGATCGATGCGCTGACCGGCGACGCGGCGGACATGGTGCAAATTCTGCGCCGCCGCTATCCCGGCGTGCCCGTCTATTTGCTGGGCAATTCCATGGGCGGCGCGGTTGCCGCGGTGACCGCCGCCAACGGATCGCCCGGGTCGGTTGACGGCATTATTCTGATGGCGCCGGCGGTCTGGGCACGCGACACGATAAATCCATTTCAAAGCGGATTGCTGTGGGTGGCAGCCCATTCGGTTCCCTGGATGACGGTGAGCGGACGGGAACTCGACATTCAACCCTCGGACAATATCGGCATGTTGCACGCCCTTTCGCGCGATCCGCTGGTTCTCAAGGATGCGCGGATCGATACGCTTTACGGTTTGGTCGACCTGATGGATACAGCAATGGCCGATGCCGCGAAACTTCGCGGACCGGTGTTCGTTCTTTATGGCGATCGCGATGAAGTTGTGCCGCGCGAGCCGATGATGGAATTTCTTCGCCGCCTGACGGATGCGGACGCGGAATTGCGCGCGGCCTTTTATCCCAAGGGTTATCACATGCTCGTGCGCGATAAGGACGGCGAAACGCCGATGCGCGACATCGAAGCCTGGATTTTCGACCACGGCGGATCGTTGCCTTCTGGCGCCGATGCCCGCGCCCGCCAGGCATTGGCGGCCAGGTAACGCGTTCGCGAACGGATGGGAAGCTCGGCTTGCGGGGCTATAATGGACGTGACAAGATGACGGAGCGAGGAGTGCTCATGCGCGCGATTGTCTCGGCGCTCAGTTTATTTTTTCTGGCCATGTCGCCCGCACTGGCAGCCGATGATGCGGCGCCCAGTCCGCCGCCCGACGCCAGCGCGCCCGATGCCAGCGCGCCGGCGGCGGTGCCGGAAAGCGCGCCCGCGCCCGAAGCGATGCCCGCGCCGGAAAGCCTGCCTGCGCCGGAAAGTACGGGGGCGCCCGAAAACGCGGCTTCTCCCGCCGCGATGCCGGCCGAAGCGCAACCGCCGTTCGGCCTCAAATGGGGCATGCACGTCAACGATCTTTCTTCGCTCGGCATCAAGGTGGCCTCGACATCGACCAGCGGGAATATCGTGGTGGTCAACGTCAAAGAACTGCCGAATGCGTTTCCCGACACCAATGCGGTCAACATGCTGTTCGACCGCCAGCTCGGCCTGGTGAAGGTGCGCTGGACCAGCACCGCGGTCGCCGGCGATCCGACCGGATCCCAGGGCCGCAGCAAATATTTTGAAATGAAGAAGACGGTGGTCGAGACCCGGGGCAATCCCAGCGATGAAACCTTGGTGGTCGGCGCCCGGCTATTCGATCAAGAGGACGAATTTTATCAGTGCCTTGCCTATGAAGGTTGTGGGGTGTGGAGCGCGCTGTGGGAAGAAAAACCTTCCGGGGGCGTCCTGCTCAGCGTCGAAGGGTTGGGGCCGGGCCAGGGCTATGTCCAGCTCGACTTCGAATCGGCGGACTGGCAAAAGGTAGCCGGTGCGGCCCAGTAGGCCGTTTGCGCAAAAGGCCCAGTTCCAGTAAATTCAGAGTTTCAAATCTAGCGGACCGGCTAGCCATCTGGCCGACCATGCGGATCAACCAGTCCACTCGTTTTTAGCGCCCGTAGCTCAGCTGGATAGAGCGCTGGCCTCCGGAGCCAGAGGTCGTGAGTTCGAATCTCGCCGGGCGCGCCATTTCTCACCCGAGAAATGTTCTTTTTTCAAGCATTGACCGGGGCTTAGTAGCTCCCCTTTCCGGCCAATCTTAATAAATTCTCAAAGCACCGGCCTTACATTGTTACCGCCAGACTTGGGGGCCGGAATGCCGCAGAAATCAACCACCGCTTTTGGTGACGGTGCCTCGGCGCGCGATGTGCATTCGCAGGTCGCCGAGACTCCTGCGTTGCCGGCCCAACCCGAATCCCGGAGCCCGCAAAAAAAACCGCGGCCGCGCCTTCACCGCCTGCTCATCAGGAGCATTGGCCGCTACGGCATCGGGCCGGTCATCGTCGGCGTCACGATATTTTGCGCGGCGATTTCCGCCGCCGCCGGAATAGTTGCGGATTTCGCGGGACACTCGATTCTTCTCCACATTTATCACGGCATTTTAATCCCGGCGATCGCGGTTCCGCCGATCGCTCTGCTCGTTATCGATCTTGTTCGGCGTTTGGACCGGGCGGAACGGCGGATCAATGCCGCCCTGCTTTCCAACGAATCGGGATTCGAGACGCTGGCCCGGATTTCTCCGGTCGGAATTTTTCAGACCGATGCCAACGGCTCGGCCTTGTTCGCCAATCACCGCTGCCATGAAATCCTGGGTATTGATGAACCCGAGAATCCTAGGGGAAGGTTGGGTACAGGCGGTCCATCCCGACGATCGCGACCGCGTGGTGACGGAATGGTACGGATCCGTTGCCGTGGGCCTGCCGTTCAAGGCCGAATACCGGTTCCAGCGCCCGGATGGAAGCGTGGTCTGGGTTCTTGGACAGGCGGAGGCGCAACGCAGCGACGGCGGGGAAATTCTCGGTTATTTCGGGACTCTCACCGATATTACGAAGAACAAAGAAAACGAAAAAACGTTGCAGCGAACCAACCGCGCCCTTGCCGTCGTCAGCCAATGCAACGAGGCCTTGGTTCGCATCACCGACGAATCGGATCTCCTGAGCGCCGTCTGCCGCATCGTCGTCGAAACCGGCTGCTATCGCATGGCCTGGGTCGGCTTCGCCGAAAGCGATAAGGAAAAATCGGTGCAGCCGGCCGCCATGTGGGGCTACGACTATGGATACCTGGCTTCAATACAATTCAGCTGGAGCAAATCGCAGAAGAATGGCCAAGGCCCTGCTGGGATCGCGATTCGCAGCGGTCGCCCCTATGTCGTGAGGGACGTTGTCTCGGATCCCATCTTTATCGGCTTTCGGAATGCGGCACTGTCCCGCGGCTACCGTTCGCTCATTGTCATGCCGCTGACGAACAGATCGCAGGTCTTCGGCCTGATGGCGATCTATTCGCCGGATACGCACGCCTTCGACGACGAAGAGGTTGGGCTTCTCACCACGCTCGCAGGCAATCTCGCCTATGAAATCACCGCCATTCGGACACGGGGGGAACGCGCCGGCGCGGAAATTGCCACTCGCGAAAGCGAAGAGCGCTTCCGCGCCACCTTCGAACAAGCGGCCGTCGGCATGTCGCACGTTTCTCTCGAAGGCCGCTATCTTCGGGTCAATCAGAAACTATGCGATATCACGGGTTACAGCCGCGACGAACTGTTGCAGAAGACATACAGGGATCTCACCCATCCAGACGACGTGGCCTATGACGACGAACACGTCCGGCGTTTGTTGCGGGGCGAGCTAAAGGCGTTGTCCTTGGAAAAACGCTATGTCCGCCGGGACAATTCGGTCATTTGGGTGAACCGGACAATTTCGTTGGTCCGCGACGAAGCGGGTAATCCAAAATACATGATCGCGGTTTCCCAAGACATCACCGAGTCAAAGCAGATCGAATCTCAGCTTCGCCAAGCCCAGAAGATGGAAGCTGTCGGCCAACTCACCGGCGGCGTGGCGCACGATTTCAATAATTTGCTCACCGTGGTGATCGGCAATCTCGAGCTTCTCAAGGAACGGCTGACGACGGAGCCAAAACTCCACGAGCTTGCGGAACGAGCGACCGACGCCGCCAACCGCGGTGCCGCACTAACTCAGCGCCTGCTGGCCTTCTCCCGCAAGCAAGTGCTGCAGCCCGAATTTACCGACATCAACCATCTGGTCGAGGGCCTTCATGAGTTGATTCGCCGCAGCCTCGGAGAATCCTTTCATATCGAGGCCCGATTGGCCCGCGATGTCGGCGGCACCATGGTCGATCCGATACAGCTGGAAAGCGCGCTTCTCAATTTGGCGGTCAATGCGCGCGATGCCATGCCCCGCGGCGGAACGCTCATCATCGAAACCAGGCGGGTGCGGATTTCCCTGCCTGGCAGCGCCGCCGAGGGCGACGTGGCGCCCGGCGCATATCTCCTGCTTTCGGTGACCGATACCGGCATGGGCATGTCGCCCGAGGTTCGCGAGCGCGTCTTTGAACCATTCTTCACGACCAAGGAAGTCGGTAAGGGAAGCGGCCTTGGCCTGTCGATGGTTTACGGCTTCGTCAAGCAGAGCGGCGGCCATGTCACCATAACAAGCGAGCTCGGCAAGGGCACGGCGGTGCAGATTTATTTACCCGACATCGGCGGTAACGAAACGCCCCGGACGGACGGCCCCTTGCACTATGTCGGCGGCCAGCCGCATGGGGAGACGGTTCTGGTCATCGAGGATGATCTCGATGTACGGGAGCTGACCGTCACCATGCTTCGCGAATTGGGATACAAGGTTCTTGAATCGACGAGCGCCGAGGATGCCCTTGCATTGCTGGAGAGCGCGACTCCGGTCGATTTGGTCCTGACCGACGTGGTGCTTTCGAGCAATCTCACGGGATCGGACCTTGCCCGCGAGGCGGCACGCCGAAGACCCGGCATCAAAGTCGTCTTCATGTCCGGATACAGCGAACAGATCAAAGAAGATTCGGCGCCATCCTGCGCCAATATCCGGATCCTTCAAAAGCCGTTCCGCAAGACCGACCTTGCCGACGAGGTTCAACTCGCTCTCACCGGTTAGAGCATGCTCTAGAGCATGATCTAGTCTTGCGTATTGCCGGCTTGCGCCCGACGACATCCTATTCAATTCAGCAAAAATAAAGGGCCGCCCGTTGGGCCGGCCCTCTTGATACCTATTTCCTCGGATCTAGACGCTGCGGACCATGGCGAGGAACTTATCGACTTCGCTATGCAGCTTCTCGGACTGGGTGCTGAGGTCCTTGACGGCGGTGAGCACGTGGCCCGAGGCTTGTCCGGCTTCGGAAGCAATCTCCCGAACGCCCGCGATATTTTGCGAGACGTCCTGAGTGCCAACGGCGGCCTGGCTGACGTTGCGGGCAATTTCCTGAATTGCCGTGCCTTGCTGCTTGACCGCTTCGGCAATGACCGATGCGATCTCATTGATCTTTGCGATCGTATTGCCGATGCCTTGGATGGCGTCGACCGCTTCTTTGGTGGAGCCCTGGATCGAACCGATCTGGGCGGCGATGTCTTCGGTCGCCTTTCCGGTTTGATTGGCGAGCGATTTTACCTCGTTGGCAACCACGGCGAAGCCCTTGCCCGCATCGCCGGCGCGCGCCGCTTCGATCGTTGCATTGAGCGCCAGAAGATTGGTTTGTTCGGCGATGTCGTTGATGAGCGCCACCACCTCGCCGATGCGTTGCGCGCCTTCGGCCAAAGTCTGCACCGTCGCATTAACGTGCTTGGCCTCCTCGACCGCCGCGCCGCAAATCGTATTGGACTGAGTCACCTGACGGCCGATCTCGGCAATCGAGGCGGCGAGCTCTTCCGCCGCCGCGGCCACCGTTTGAACATTGCTCGATGCTTCTTCGGAAGCCGCCGCGACGGCCGTCGAACGCTGATTGGCCTGATCGGCAATTTGCGCCATCGTCTGGGCGCTCGCGCCCAGCTCGGTTGCCGAAGACGAAATCGTTTCGACAACGCTTTTGATGTTCGCATCGAATTCGTCGGCTATCCTCGTTTCCCGAGTGACAAAGCGCCACGTCGCCATCGCCCCGCAACAGACTTTATTCTTGTCGTAAATGCGGTGGACGTGGAAATCCATCACTTCATCACCGATCTTGATCCGACGGTGATAGGGCAGCCCCGCATCGCAGCTAACGTCCGGTGCGGTTTCGCCCGCCGGCGTAAACAAGAATTGCAGTTTTTGGCCCTGTACGTCTTTGACCGCGCAGCCGAGATGGCTCTCGATTGTCTGTAGGGAAGTTTTGGCCGCCTTGTTTAGGTAGGTGACCGCGAAATTATCCTCCGCGTTACACCACATCAAGCTTATGGGAACGTGGTCGACCATCATCATGGCCGACTCGAACCATTTTTTGATCTGGTCCCGTTCGCCCTTGGCCTTGAGCAGCAATTTCTTTGAGACAAACCCGAACATAGCTAGTCCTTCGACTGCAGGGGCCGTACCGATGCCGCTGGCGGGCCCCATTCCCCCGCTCGCCCGATTCCCCACTTTTTGCCCCGGCAAAACCGGTGCGGGAAAGGTCGATTACCCAGGCATCATCTATGCCGGAAATCAGTTAACGGCGGCTTAACCGAGGAAAACATGGGCGCTTTACGGCTTTGCGCGCATTCCTTGCAGACGTGCAGGGCGACCCACGATCGCCGGAAGATCGCGGTATCCGAGGGTGGGTTACTAGCGGGCTAGCCGGGCCAGGGTCGCGGTGGTGCTGTGACCGGGCAAGATTTCCGCGAGCATGATCCTGCCGCCATTTGATTCGACGATTTCCGCCCCCACGACTTGATCGCGCCGGTAATCGGCGCCCTTGACCAGCAAATCCGGCCGGATTGCCTCGATCAAACGGAGCGGCGTCTCGTCGTTGAATATGACGACAAGATCGACGGCAGCGAGCGAGGCCAGGACTTGCGCCCGGGCCGCCTCGGATTGGACCGGGCGGCCGTCGCCCTTGAGGCGACGAACCGAATTGTCGGAATTCAGCCCGATGACCAGCCGGTCGCACGCCCCTTTGGCCTGGGCTAGAAGCGAGACATGGCCCGGATGGATGAGGTCAAAACAACCATTCGTGAAACCGATTTTGAGACCGGCTTCCCGCCAGGCCGCGATCCGATCGAGTGCCGCGGCAAGCGTCGCTATCTTGTCTTCGCCAGTCGAAAGATCTTGGGCGTGAAGCGCGGAGACTAATTCTTCGGCACGGGCGACCGCCGTACCCGGCTTGGCGACCACGATGCCGGCGGCGGCATTCGCAAGCCGCGCCGCTTCGGGCCACGGAATGCCGGCGGCACAGGCAACCGCCATGGTTGCGACGACTGTGTCGCCGGCACCGGATACGTCAAAGACCTCGCGCGCCTTGGCCGGGATATGAAGCGCTTCGCCGCGCCCCAGAACGAGCGTCATGCCGGCCTCGCTTTTCGTCACGAGCACCGCGTCGATCCCGCAGGTATCGACGATTCGCCGCGCCGCGGCGACGATTGCGGAGTTGCTGTCGGTGGGCATGCCGGTCGCTTCGGCAAGCTCGCGGCGATTGGGCGTAATCAGCGATGCGCCCCGGTAGCGCGAAAAATCCGGGCCCTTGGGATCAACGATCACGGGTCTCGTATAGCCGCGGGCGGCCGCGATCACGCCGCGCAAAGTTTCGGTCGGCAGCACGCCTTTGCCGTAATCGGACAGCACGACGACACCGCAGTCGGGGAGCTCCTGGCGAATGAGACTTACCATGCCGGCTCGGACTCGCTCCGATAGCGGCCCCAGCGATTCGCGGTCGGCGCGCAGCATCTGCTGGCGGGAAGAAACATAACGGGTTTTGACGGTGGTACCGCGGCCTTCTTCGATCAAGATGGCCGGTGCGACGCCCGGTTCGGCGGCAAGCAAAGCCCGAAGTTCGGCGCCCGCCGGGTCATCGCCGGCGATGCCGACGAGACGCGTCCAGCCTTTGAGTGCGGCGATATTGCGCGCGACATTTCCGGCCCCGCCGACCATCGCCGTTTCACGCTGGATACGGACGACGGGGATTGGCGCCTCCGGCGAAATCCGTTCGACCTCGCCGTAGACATATCGATCGAGCATGACGTCGCCGATGCACAGCACGCGCGCGCGGGAAAAAGATTCGACGAGGGCGGCAAGATCGGATCGCTCGGTCACGCCAATCCCTCGCGGCGCGGAGTTCCAGAGCGGCGCATCGTCACGAGCGTCGGGACCGGTGCACGGAAAACCGTGACCGTCGTTGGGGCCACCGCCTCGTGTTCGGCGAGTGCGTGGTTGAGCAATCGCTCCAGGTCCAAAGTCTGTCCTCGAAAGTCCTGCTTCTGGCTAATGCAAGGAGGCCCGCGTTGCAAGTCTTTAAGCCAAATTCCCCGTTCGTATAGTCATTCCTGGGGCGATTGGACCGACGGATTCGCGGCAGCGGGGTCCGATACGGGGGCTCGCGGCGCGGGGGCTCCGTTCGTTGGCTGGGAACCCGGCTGTGACGGACCTCCCGGCAGACCTGGTCCGGGAGATTCGCCGGCCGAACCCCCGCCCATCGGGGCACCGAACCGGCTGAGATTGTCTTCAAAGGCGGCGTAGGCATCCTTAAACCCGGCCAAAGAGATCCGGGCGGTCCGCTCGACATCCGGAAGTTCGATCATAAGCGCATGACCGCGGCGGAATTGATCGATCAGAGCCGCCGCCGCGTCGCCTTCGAAGGTCACGTGATCGAGGCGGTCGGGCTGGCCTTCCTGGACGTTCTTGCCGTCCACGTTCAATCGGACCGTCACGCCTCGGGCGGTTCCGCTCCGCGCCGACACCACCACATGGACCGCCTTTCCGTTGGGCTCGATTCGAACGGCAACCGTGTGGGGGTCGACATTGTAGTCGATGGGCGGCGCATCGATGTAACAGGACCTCTCGCCCTCGACCATTCCGCGCCAGCACACCACCGTCCAATCGCCAAAGCTGTGATCGTAAAGAACATAGGCGACCGCCAAAACGCTGCCCGGCAGCAACGCCAAATAAATTCCCGCAGCAATCGATACTCGGCGGATCAATACGGATTTCATTTTTTTTGCGGAGCGTCCGGGATGGCCGATGAGATGTGCGCATCGACGGAAACGGCCGTCGACTGGGTCGATCCGTTTTCGGTACGGGTCAAAGAGATCTCGCCATGATAGATGCCTTCGGGCCAACCGGATGGCGGGCGCCTTGTCGCGATATATTGGAATTGGCGCAAGTGACGACTGGGAGCCGGCGCATCCATCTTGACGACAGTCTGTCCGCCCGGTGCCGTTACCTTCATATGCAAGACATCGCCTTGTTCGACGCCGAAGATTTCAGTCCAAAAAACCAGGACGGTGGCGGATGCTGGAATTTCCGTGCTCCGGTAAAGTCCCTTGTCCACATCCGCTTCGCTAAAATTGATCCCCGCCACTTTGAGCGGCACATCGCGGCGCTTCGGCTCCGCGGCGGCAAATCCGTAATTGAAAATTTCCGCAGGCGTGTAAGCAAGCGCGACCAGGGTCGGCTTGTTCCAGAGCGGCGCATTGCCGAGACCACATTCCGGATTCGGCCGACCTTGGACTCCGACGAAGGGATCAACGATCGTCATGAGGTGCTGCACCATGAAATGCGTGTGCGGATATTCAGCACTTCCGGACATTCCAACCAAGCCCAGTTTCTGCCCGGTCTCGACATGGTCGCCGAGTTTTACGGCGATCGAACCCTGGCGCATGTGGCAATATTCGGTCGTCCAGCCATTGCCATGACTGATCGTGACACCGTTGCCGCATTGGCCCGCATTCATCATCGACGGCCCGACATCGCGGGCACTGATATCCTGCGCGCCATCATGGGCCATCACGACTTTGCCCGGAGCCGCGGCCACGACCGCCACGCCTTCCGCCATCGCGCGTAAATCGCGAATGGCAAAATCGATGCCGGTGTGACCGTCGGTGGCTCTCCCGTGACAAGTATAATCGCGTACGCCCGGCCCCGGATCGAGGTCGACGAATTTCGAGATCCAGCAGGTTTTTCCCGGGACGCAGTCGAGAGGAAGATTGAGGGTCGGCTCGTCGCCGGCACGGACGCCGGCGCCCGATCCCGCAAGGACGATCATCGCCGCTATCGCGGCAATACCGCCGCGGTGAAGGATCCGCCGCTGCCGCAAGACTTCCTCGATTTGGAATTTCTTCATCCGGCCAAAATTATAATTCGCGGCTCACGGGATGTCGCCCCCTTGATGGTCCGCTCGAGATTCCTCGGCATCGGGCACAATAGGGGCTTTCGCCACGGGACAAAGGACTTTAGAAGGTGAGGAGCTCTATGATGGAACGAGAGTCGCCGTGAAGGTTCTGGTGACGGGGGGGGCCGGATTCATCGGCTCGGCGGTGATCCGGCAGTTCATCGCCGAAACCGACATGGCCGTCGTCAATCTCGACAAACTCACCTATGCCAGCAGCTCCGAAGCGGTGGCGGTGGCGGCCCATGACCCCCGTTACTCCTTTGAAAAGATTGATATTTGCGACATGCGCGCGGTCAAGGCGGCGTTTGCCCGCCATCGCCCGGATGCGGTTCTGCACCTGGCCGCCGAATCCCATGTCGATCGTTCGATCGACGGGCCTGGCGCCTTTATCGAGACCAATGTTGTCGGCACCTATGTGATGCTCGACGCGGCACTTGAGCATTGGAACGGGTTGGGCGACGGCGCGCGGGCGCGCTTTCGCTTCCATCACGTTTCGACCGACGAGGTTTTTGGCAGCCTCGGCAAGGACGGCACCTTCACCGAAACCACGCCCTATCAGCCCCATTCGCCCTATTCCGCCAGCAAGGCCTCGGCCGATCATCTGGCGCGCGCCTGGTATACGACCTATGGAATGCCGGTTGTCGTCACCAATTGCTCGAATAATTTCGGGCCTTACCAGCATCCGGAAAAACTGATTCCGCTTGTCGTCATGAAAGCGCTGCGCGGCGAGACGCTGCCGGTATACGGCAAGGGCGCCAATGTGCGGGACTGGCTCTATGTCGAAGATCATGCCGAAGCGCTGCGTCTCGTGCTCTCTCGAGGCAAGCCCGGCGAGACCTACAATATCGGCGGCAACAACGAGCGCGCCAATATTGACGTCGTGCGCGCCATCTGTGCGATCCTGGACCAAACGATTCCGGGCTCTCCCCATTGTCCGCATGAGAAATTGATATCCTTCGTCGCCGATCGGCCGGGGCACGATCTGCGCTATGCGATCGATGCCGGGAAGATTGCGCGCGAGCTGGGATGGAAGCCGCGCCATGATTTCGACCAGGCCTTACGTGAGACGGTCGCCTGGTACATCGACAATCGCGACTGGGCTGAGCGCGAAATGAACCGATCCGGCGCCGATACGCGGATTGGCCTTGCCGTCCATCGCAGACGCTGAGCGGCAAAGAGGGCAGAGACGATGACGTCTCGGAAAAAAAGATCGGCGCGATGCAGCAAGGGAATCATTCTTGCCGCCGGGTCGGGAACGCGGCTTTATCCGGTCACGAAAGCGCTGAGCAAGCAGCTGCTTCCCGTTTTCGACAAGCCGATGATCTACTATCCGCTCACCACGCTGATGTTCGCCGGCATCAGAGAAATTCTGGTTATCACGACGCCGCACGATCTACCCTTGTTTCGCGCGCTGCTGGGGGATGGCCGGCAATGGGGCCTTGCCATCAGCTATGCCAGCCAAAAGAAGCCGGAAGGCATCGCCCAGGCCTTTCTGATCGCCGAGAAATTCATCGGCAAGGATCCCGTCTGCCTGGTCTTGGGCGACAACATTTTCTTCGGCCATGGCTTGGCGCAGCGGCTTCAGCATGTCGCAGAGCGTAATCGCGGGGCCACCGTCTTCGCCTATTACGTCCGGGATCCGGAACGCTATGGCGTCGTTGCCTTCGATTCGAAGAATCGCGCGGTCTCCATCGAGGAGAAGCCGAAGCGGCCGAAATCCAACTACGCCGTGACCGGGCTTTATTTCTATGACAACGATGTTGTCGGCATCGCCAAAAAACTCAAACCTTCCGCGCGCGGCGAATTGGAGATCACCGACGTCAATCGCGACTATCTCGATCGCGGACAATTATCGGTCGAGCTCTTGGGCCGCGGTTCGGCTTGGCTTGATACCGGAACCCATGAGGCCTTGCTGCAAGCCACCAATTTCATCGGCATGGTGGAGGCGCGCCAAGGCTTGCGTGTCGCCTGCCCGGAAGAAATCGCCTGGCGCATGGGATTCATCGGTGCCGGTCAATTGCGCCGGCTGGCCGAACCGCTGAAGAAATCCGGCTATGGCCAATATCTCTTGGACGTTCTGCGCCATGGCTGACCGTCACGGCAAAAAGGGCGCACAGTGAATATCCAAAAAACAGCCGTTCCCGGCGTCCTGCTGATCGAGCCCGAAATCTATAAGGACGATCGCGGACTCTTTCTCGAAACCTTCCAGGCCGAGCGCTATGTATCGGCGGGTATCGGCGGGCCCTTTGTGCAGGACAACATGTCTTGTTCCCGGGCCGGCGTTCTTCGCGGCCTGCACCTCCAAAATCCCCACGGCCAGGCCAAGCTGGTCTTCGCCGCGGAGGGCGAGATTTTCGACGTCGCCGTCGATGTCCGGGTCGATTCGCCGCATTTCGGAAAATGGGTAGGTACCACTCTGTCCGGCGAAAATGGCCGCCAAATCTACATTCCCGAAGGCTTCGCCCACGGCTTTTGCGTTCTGAGCCCGACCGCCCGCGTCGCCTACAAATGCACGATTCCTTATGACCGGGCGTCGGAGCTTTCGGTGTTCTGGAACGACCCCGATATCGGGATCGCGTGGCCCATCAAATCGCCGCATCTTTCGGCCAAAGACGCAACGGCGCCCCGGCTGCGCGATATCGGCCGCGACAGGCTTCCCCGTTTCGACAAATCACGATGAATTCGCGCCCGATCCTGCTTCTCGGCTCCAACGGGCAGATCGGATTCGAGCTGCGCCGGTCTTTAAGCCCGCTTGGTGACATCGTCGCATTCGACTATGCCGATCTCGATCTCGCGGATGAACCGGCCTTGCGCCGCCGCGTACGCGACATTTCGCCGTCGCTCGTCGTCAATGCCGCCGCCTATACCAACGTCGACAAAGCCGAATCCGATGAGGCGGCCGCCACGATCGTCAACGGGAATGCGCCGGGATGGCTTGCCGAAGAAGCGCTGCTTGCCAAAATCCCGCTGGTTCATTATTCCACGGACTATGTTTTCGATGGCACGGCGAAGCGCCCCTATACCGAAGACGACGAGCCTGCGCCGGTCAACGCCTATGGCCGGAGCAAATTGGCCGGCGAGAAAAATATCGTTCGATCCGGTGCCGCGTTCTTGCTCTTGCGGACGAGTTGGATTTACGCGCGGCGAGGCCGGAATTTTCTGCTGACGATTTTGCGGCTGGCGGAGCAGCCCGAGGAATTGCGCGTCGTCGCCGATCAGATCGGTTGTCCGACTTCGGCGCGAATGGTCGCGGATGCGACTGCAAGAATTCTCTCCCGCTGCTGGCGCGCCGGCTCATCCGATCCCTTATCCGGCCAAGGCGGTCTTTATCATTTGGCGGCGGGCGGCGAGACGAGCTGGCACGGCTTTGCCGAAGCGATCATCGCTGAAACGAGTCCGGGCCAGCCGCGCAAAACGGTCCATGCGATTCCGACCAGCGAATTTCCGCGCCCCGCCAAGCGGCCCGCCTACTCGGTTCTCGATTCGAGCAAGGCCGCCCGCGTTTTCGGCGTTACCTTGCCCGATTGGCGTGTGCAACTCCGGCTCTGCCTCGATGAGCAACTTTAGGCTGGAACTTTGATCGGATTGGTCATGGTGGGGAGCTTTCCGCCCGCCAACGACTTGATCAGTTTTACCTGCCGCTTCAAACAGTCAGAAAGCTCGTACCGCTCGAGGATCGTCTCCCGCGCCTGGCGGCGGAGACTGGCCATTTTGTCCTTGTGGCCAAGCACCTGGTCGACGCGATCGGCAATATCCTTGGGCGAAAAGAAATCTACCAGCAATCCGTTCTTGCCGTCGCTCAGAACCTCGGTCACCGGCGGTGTATCCGAGCCGATGACGAGAGCGCCCATCGCCATCGCTTCCAGCATCGACCAGGAGAGGACGAAGGGATAGGTCAGATAAATATGGGCCGATGACACCTGAACGACCTTCAGGAATTTCTCGTAAGGAACATAACCGAGAAAATGAACTCGGGCGGGGTCGATCTTGACTTCGGAAAGCGCTTTGGCGCGATAAGTCTCGCCCTTGGGAAGCCGGCGCCCGTAGCTGACCGCATCGCCGCCGACGATGACGATCTGCGTCTTGGGACGGCGCCGGCAAATCTCCTCGACCGCGCGCATGAAAATATGAAAACCGCGATAGGGCTCTAGATTGCGCGCGATATAGGTGACGACCTCGTCATTGCGCGTCAGCACTTTGCCGTTCGGTAATTCAAGGCGCGCGTCCTTATCGGGAATGCATACGCCCGTATCGATGCCGTCGTGCAGAAGCGCGATTTTGTAAAGATACTCCGCCGGAAACTGCTTTCGCTGCCAGCGCGTGGGGCTGATGCCGGCGTCGCAGGATTCCAGACTCAGCAGATTGTTGGTGTTCTTGGTGCGGATGCGGCAGAAATCGTCGAGTTTGACTTCGTATTGGGGATCGAAGCCGACATCGGATCCGCTGGACCGATAATAGAATTCGAAATAGCTCAACAGCGGCACCGTCGGATAGACGTCCTTCACATAAAGCGCCTCGCCCCAACCCGGATGCGCGCAAATCACGTCCGGCGTGAAGCCCTTCTTCTTGAGATCCACGAGGAGCCGCGCCACCGCTTGGCCGAACAGAACCGCGGATTCGAGGGGCGCCACGTAATGATGAATATTCTTGTGCAGCTCGCGATGCAGTTTGTAGCCGAGCTTCTTCACGCCCGGAATTTCCACCGCCTTCGGCTTGCTGACGAAATAGACCTCGTTTTTCGGATCGGCGCCGAAAACGCGCGCCAGATGCTTGTACTGGCCGGGAATGTTCTGATGGATGAAGATGATTTTCATCGAATGTCCCGATTACCCCTTCGGCATGAGCCGTTTTATTCCCCCGCGGCTCAGCCGCCCGGGATATTGGAGGCTCCCAATATTGCGGTCAACAATTGAAGATTTATTGACGCAGATAGGGCGGCGGCGAAATAATCGCCAAGTTTTCGCGGCTTCCCCGCGGCCTTGGGGACTTTCATGAACGCGGCGCTTCATTACGAGGTCGAGGCCTTCGATACCTCCCGGCCGAAACTCATGGGCCGGCACGCCGCCGGGGAAAGCTTTCTTCGCGGCTATGCCCGCCACGCCGCGGCAGACATGCTCCTCTGCTATGCCCGGACAAGGAAAGATTTCGAGGATTTCGAGCGCCGCGTTGCAACGCTGGGCGGCGGATCGCGCCCGTGCCAATGGATCACCCACGGCGATTTGGCCGGCTTGGGCCGTGCCGGCTGCTTGTTCCATCCCGCCCCCTCGCTCGCCGATCTCGTCTGGCAGCGCCGGTTTTCTTCGCCCGGTGCCTACAGCCTTTGCGGCGTCACCCACACCACCGCGAGCGAGAACGTCATGGATGCCATCGGCGCCATGATGGTGGCGCCGTTTCAACCGTGGGATGCCGTGATCTGCACGTCACGGGCGGCAAGGGCAACGATTGAGCACATCCATAGCCGATGGAGCGCGTATCTCGCCGAACGGACGGGTGGAAAAGCGATTTCGCCGGTTCAACTGCCCATCATTCCGCTCGGCGTCGAATGCGACGAATTCGCCGCTTCCGCCAAATCGGAAAGCGACCGGGCGGGGCTGCGAAACCGCTACGGCATCGGCAAGGACGACGTGGCGGTGCTGTTCATGGGGCGCCTCAGCTACCATGCCAAGGCCCACCCCCTGCCGCTCTATCTCGGCCTCGAGGAAGCAGCAGCGCGGACCCAGAAGCGCGTCCATCTCATCCAGGCCGGCTGGTTCGCCAATGAGTCGATCGAGAAAAGTTTCGTCGAGGCAGCCAAGATTTTCTGTCCCGGCGTCCGTGCCTTGTTTCTCGACGGGCGAGAATTGCGGATTCGACAATCGATCTGGTTCGCCGCTGATATCTTCGCGTCCCTCTCCGACAACATTCAGGAAACCTTCGGCCTGACCCCGGTCGAGGCGATGGCGGCGGGCCTGCCCGTCGTCGCGAGTGATTGGGACGGATACCGGGATACGGTTCGCGACAATATCGATGGGATCATGATACCAACCTTCATGCCGCCGCCAGGGAGCGGCGACGATCTCGCTTACCGTCATTTCGCCGGGATCGACAATTACGATCATTACATCGGCTATGTCAGCCAATGTGCCGGCGTCGATCTACGCGCCGCCCGCGACGCCTTCACGGCCCTCATCGGCGACGGCGAATTGCGCCGCCGCATGGGCGAGGCGGGACGCAAGCAGGCGCGCGAAGAATACGATTGGCGGGTGATCGTCACAGCTTACCAAGCGCTTTGGGCGGACCTTGCCGAACGTCGAAGACGGGAGCCCGCGATGGCACCGCGCATGCCCGAGGCACCGTCACATCCGCTCCGCGACGATCCATTCTCAGTTTTTTCAGCTTATCCGAGCTTCGCGCTCGGACCGGATTGCCTTGCCGTCTCGATGCCCGGCGTTGCGGAATCCGATCTCGATCACTTGCGTTCGCTGAGAATGAATAGCTATGCGGAACAAATTCTGGCGCCGGCGGAGGAAATCAGATCCTTGCTGTCGCGCGTCATTGCCGAAAGCCCCGTCCCCATTTCCGGACTGATCAATGTCAACACCGAGCCGCTGCGGCGCGCCGCGCTACTGAGAAGCCTCGGCTGGCTCGGGAAAATGGGCCTTCTGCGCTTCGAGCCACCGGAATCGCCATAAAGGAAGGGCGGATGCTTCACGGCATCCGTGCCAATCATTACCGCCCAATCATTATTGATCGTCCCGGCGGATTTTCCGCACCGCCTAGCCGGAAGCCGCTTGGCCGGAAAAGGACGAGGAAACCGGCATCAATCCCGGAATGTGGAAGATGGTCGAAGCGCGGAAGTGAGTTAGAGCATGATCTTGTCGAGTACTATGTTTGGCGTGCCGCCGCGCGCATGACCAGGCGCTGCCAGTTCAATCCGGATTGGAAATGCGAGTAAACCGGGAACAGCCACCGTTTCTTTCGCCACTCCAGATAGACGCTATCGGGCAGCTCCTCAAATTTGCGCGGACTGACGACCCGCACATCCTGAAGCGTGATCTTGCCCTTGGGCAGCGCCAAGGTGATGTTCCGAACCTCGAGCAAGTCGTGTTCCGCAATCGCTTCGGCGAATTGCCGGGTATTTTCCTGATCGACCGCGTAAGCCTCGCTAAATTTCAGCGCCGCACTCGCCGTCTCGGTCAATTTGCCGTCGGCAATAAGCGGTGTACCGCCGTCGCGGCTGAGCATCGGCGCGGCCTCATCGACGAAGAGAACACGGCGTTTGGCCGCAGGTGATTCCACCAGCAAGAATGGGTAACGCCGCAGATACGCCGGAATATAAGCTCCCGGCAGCCACGATCCGTCGGGTTGAACGAAGAAATTTTCACCCTGGCGTAATCCCATGAAGATCACCGGGACAGCCGGATTCCCGGGGCCGAAGACGATCGGATAGTCCTGGGCTGCAGTGAGAAACTCGCCAACCAAGACCGGAACCGCGATCGTGCCGCTAGCAAAGCCATAATTGGGCGGCTGCTTGAGACAAAGACCGGCATGTTGCTGCAAATGCAGCGGCCGGGGCGTCTTATAGAGAAGCGGCGGCTGGCCCTGCACCGTTGCCGGCGACGGCTTGGATTCCGCCCGCGACGGTGTGCCGCCCACGGCGCGAGGATCGGCCGCCGACCGCAATGGGGTCGATGCGTTCGCAGTCGGCTGTTTACCTTTGTTCTTGGCCATGATTCCTCACGATTGACGGGAGGCGTGCCCGGTTGGACCCGCGGAAGCGAAATCGTTGCACAAGAATGCTGTGAATTCGTTAACGATTTCAAGGGGAATCCGGTCTCGGGCGAGTTTGGACCGCAAAGTTGCTTTGAATTGAGCCTTATCGTCACTGGACCACGCTCACACCTGGGTGTAACAAAGTTTTACAGATTCCGGTGCAGCTCTCGGTCCGCTTATGGACATTCAGGAACTCTTTCAGGGATCCGCGGCGGTCAAACACCGCATCGTGCAGCTATCCGGCCGCCGTTATTCGATCAAGCTTGAACAGGGCTTCTGGAATTTCCTCGAGGAAAGCGCCAAGAAGCACGGGCTTCGGCTCAACCAACTCGTCGGCAAACTTGCTTCCAATCATCCCACCGAGATCGGATTCTCGGCAGCTTTGCGGCTTTATTGTCTGGCAGAGGCGCGCGGACGGCTGGGCCGGGCGGAAGCGGAATTACAGCGGGCCGCGCTGGCGACGGGCACCACCGATCTGGCGGCCGTTGTGACCGCGTGCCCGGCGCCCTGCGTTGTGCTCGCTCAAGACCGGACGATCCAATTGGTGAACGACGCATTCGCGCGCTGGCTCAATGCCGATTCTGCGGCGCTCGTCGGCAAATCCGTCGAACATTTTTTTCAGATTCGCGGGCACTTCCGCTTGGATGAATTGTGGGCGCGATTTGGCGGCGGCTTGACCACCCCGGTTCCCGCCAAACTTGCCTATGTGGCGCCCGGCCGCGTGGTCGTCGCCAAGGCCCACCTTTGCGCGGCGGCCATCAAAGGTCCGAATGATTTCTCCTGTCTCATCATGCTCGATCACGGCGGCCGTTGAACGGCCGGCTGAATCCAAAATTCAGGAAGCAGAAAAACCGCGCTTATGCGTGGTCGGCGGTGACCAACAGGTCGATCTCTGGCGGGTAATAAATGGTGAGACCCGCTTCGAAGGTACAGAAGTGATAGCCCGATACGTCGACGCCGGCGGAAGTAACATAATGGTCGGCGGTGCCGGTCTCGGTCACGCGACTGTCCGTCATGATGTTCACGGCAAGCGGTCCCGCCTCGTTGAAAAGAACAACCTCGCCCCGCGAATCGGGAAGGAGATCGTTCAAGGACAGAACCATTTGATCTTCGACATCGGTCGAGTCGAAGGTCAGCGCCTGGCCCCCAACACCCTGAGCGACAACATCGGCAACCGCTGCCGCCGCGTCCCCATCGGTGGGAACGGCAACAAACGAACTCAGATCCTCGCCGGGAATCTTCGAGTCCCCGATCAGATTTGAAATGTTGTCTTTGTCAGCCATAGATCTTTTTCGGTCGTCCGCTACTTGGGTTCGCGGCCCCAACGGCGGCCAAACCCTTCGAGTGCCCCTTTGGGCGCACTTAACCCTAGTATCATAAATATAAACAATCTCTAAAAAAGTCCAAGAATTTAGAGATTGACCATGCCGACCTTCTGGATTTTTACAGTTAACACAATATGTTGCTCACATTGGCGGTCCCGGACCCCAGGCCGACGGCAGCCTTTCCAGGACCCGCTACAACTCAGAGTACTTGCCGGCGCGGCACCGGAATCGCGCGGATCGGTGACGAGGGGGCAACTCGGAGCCATAAACCTTAGGCCCAAAAACGAAGCGGGCGGCCCAATGGGCCGCCCGCCATTTCGTCCCGCAGTGGATCGCCGTTACTCGACGTTCCAGACCGGGTTGAAGTTCATCTGCATCGCGCCGTCATCCGAGACTTGGCCGGCTTGCTTGAAGCCTTCGCTCGGAGCCTGAGCCGCTTGCTTGTCCGAAGCGGCAGGTGCCGCCGTGTCGCTGGCCTGAGCCGCAGCAGCCGGCTGACCGCTATCCGCAGGTTGTGCCTGACCATTGGCCGGCGGCGCAGCATTCTGATCGGCACTGGCTGCCGGTGCCGCGGTCGCGTCTGCAGCGGCCGGAGCAGCAGCGGCCGGCGCCGTCGCATCGGTAGCGGCATCCGCCGGAGCCGGCGTCGACGTTTCGGTAGCTTCAGTGACGGCACCCTTGCCTTGCTCGGCGTCAGCCATGTCGTGGGTCATCCCTTCCTTGGGATGATTCACGCCAAGCTGCTTCAGGAGTTCGCCTTCAACCGCCAGCATCCGGTAACCGGCGAACAATTCGATGTATTCGGCGGCGATCAAATCCCCGCGTGACACGAACAATTCGTTTTCGGAGTCCAGCACGTCGAGGAGCGTGCGCTGGCCAAGGTTGAATTGCTGCGTGTAGGCGTCACGAACTTTTTCGTTGGCGGTGACTTGCGTTGCGATCGCGGTGTGGCGGTCGCGAGCGCTTTGCAAGGCACTCCACGACAGCCGCGTTTCTTGCTCGGCCTTGCGCTCGGCCTGTCCCAAAACTTCGCGCGACTCGGCCAGACGCTGGACGAATTCTTCATTCTTCGCCGCCGTCCCGCCGCCGCGGAAGAGGTTCCAGTTCATGACGACGAGTGCGTCCTCCTCACGGCTGTTCCCGATGACCCCGGAATCGTTCCTATTCCACAACTCACCCAGTTGCAGTTTGACCGTGGGATAGTAATCGGCGCGGCTTTGACGCAGTTCCGCCTGCGACACTTGGATATCCGCATTGGCCACTTGAACCGGCGGGCTCGATTCGATCGCCATCGCGACCGCCATGTCGACGGTGGCCGGCAATTGATCTTCGACCGAGCCTGGCTTCGACAAGCCATCCGGCGCTTCGCCGATCGAATTGATATACGAGGTTTCGGCGTCTTGTTCCTTGCCCATTTCTTCGGCGACCGTCGCGATCGCACGGGCCAAGCGGGATTCCGCCTGGCGGACATCCGCCATGTTGCCCGTTCCGCCATGCAGACGCGCCTTCATGTCTTGGAGGTAACGTTCATGCGTCTTCTGATTGTCTTCGGCGAGCGCGACCAATTCCTGCTCACGCAGGACATCAAGATAAGCTTGAACGGCGCCGAGGCCCACCGATTCCGACGTCACAACCACGCGCAAGGCCGCCGAGTTCGACCCGCGCCTTTTGCCGCTGAACTTCGGAGGCCGCGAAGAATCCGTCGAACAAGGTCTGCGAGAGAATGAGCGAGGTATCTCGCTTGATTAAGGTACCGATTTGGCCCGGAGTCGCCAGCGGCTTTTGCATCGTGTCGTCATAGCCGGTACTCACAGCCCCATCCAAAGACGGAAGGTAAAGCGCCTTGCCTTGTTCCAGTTCCTGGTCGACCGCCAGCCGGTCCTTGGCAACAACGCCGATGTCCGGATTGGTATTCACCGCCGACCGGACCGCGTCTTCCAGAGATGCCGCCTTTGCCGCCCCGACGCCTGCCGTTGCGATAATCGCCACGCACAGTCCTGCCTCCAGCCCCCATCGGCGAAAAGCTCCAACGCGGAGGGCCTTCACGTCGTTATTGCCCTTTTTCATTTTCCCCTACCCCTGAAAAATAGACGTCATCGCGGCGCAAGCCCGCGATCTTTGGCTTTAACCCTATCTTTGATTTGTAAACGATCTAGCCCAATACAGTCAAATGCCAATGCTTTAATTTCCTCGTATATTCAATGCTCGGTCGCCGTTATGCAAGGTGGTTGAGTAAGCATTTTACCTTCTTCCAAAGGGGTATAATTCCCCTCCACCGGCCGACTCCAAACCGCCTCTTGGCCACTATTGTGTACTCTCGAACGGGATTTACAGCTGAAAATTGTAGGTACTCAATGCCGCTAAATCCACCGCAGTTAGTCGAAAAATACGTAAATATTCATTAACTTGTGGTCTCTAGATTGGCCTAAGCGGCGGCCCAGGGCGAACCCGGCTCTTAAACATTGGGCGGGGCACCAGGCTGGCTATGCCCGAAGAAGATGAAATTGCGGGGAGTGCCCTTCCGCGACGTGTTTGCAACACCCGTCATGATTCTTTCCTTGTCTTGGCTTTGTCTCGGAAAATCGCGATGCTTTTCTCTGCTTTTCCTATGATTGCGGCTTTTGCCGGGTTATCGAACGGCGGCGAGACGAACGGTCTCATCCCGCGCGGCGATATCGATGAAGGCGCCAATTCCAAAGAAAAGTCGTTTATAATCTTGTGCTTTGCTGAGATACCTGCGGTGCCGACCGGGCACCGGGGGCGGGGTGTTTTTGGATGCGGCGGCCATGCTCACCATGATGGTGACGGGTACTTTGGATGACCGCCTTCCGCCCAGGTGCGCGACGGAGCGTTGAGAAACCACCGCAAGAATTAACATGCGGGCGTCCGGGCCCGCACCGATACAATAAGTTCAATGGATGATGACGGAAGAATCATGAGCGAAAGACAGGCCTCTCAGAAAACCAGCCCGTCGGCGAAGGACGGGGCGGCCGCAAGTTCGGAGCCTGACCCGGCGGCCGGGGCCCGGGCGGTCAACCTCGATTATGGTTCGATCGGGGCTACCACCAAGAAATCCGATGAACCCACCCTGGTGGTGGTGGTGGGTGGCGATACGTCGCCGGTTCAAGAAAAGGCCGTCGAAACGCAAGCCAAGCCGGGGATCGCCGTTTCCAAGGACGATCCTCTGCTCGACTGCCTCACGATGCTCACCGCGATCCACGGCAATCCGATGTCGACAGAGGCGTTGAAAGCCGGTTTGCCGCTTTCGGACAATACCCTTTCGCCGGCGCTGTTCATCCGGGCGGCCGAGCGGGCGGGGCTCTCGGCGCGCGTCGTGAAACGCAGTTTGCGCGATATTTCGCCGCTGACCCTTCCTTGCGTTTTGCTGCTCGAAGAGCGAAAGGCCTGTCTGCTCGTCAAATTCGTCGGCAAAGACAAGGCCGAAGTCGTCTTCCCGGAAACCGGCAAGGGCGTCACCCGGGTTTCGATCGACGATCTCGCCAAGATTTATACCGGCAACGTCCTTTTCACGCGCCCGGAATACCAATTCGATGCCCGCACCGATACGCTGGCCAAGCCGCGCATGCGGGCGTGGTTCTGGGGCACGATTGCCAGCTCATGGCGCATTTACATCGAAGTCGAACTCGCAGCTTTCCTGGTCAATCTGTTCGCCCTGGCGAGCCCGCTCTTCATCATGAACGTTTACGACCGCGTTGTTCCCAATAATGCGATCGAAACATTGTGGGTGCTGGCGCTGGGTGTGGCCACCGTCTTCGGCTTCGATTTCACCTTACGGACCTTGCGCGCTTGGGTGGTGGAGCGCATGCTCGATCTGCTGATGATCCTGATCATCTTTGGCGTGGCGCTCACCCGGGTGGCGCATTCCACGATTCGGTCGACTCCGCGGATTGAGGCGATTCTTAAAGCCGGCGGCGCGGCGGCGGGCGTGACGGGATTGGTCTGCCTGGCGCTTTTGTTTGCCCTGCGACAGTTTCGAGGCGAGGTTCAGCGGCGGCTGCTGGACGGACTGGCCTTCCTGCCGGAGGCCTTGCTCGGCTCGCGCCGAGACGTTTTTGGCGGCATTTGGCGAAGGGATGCAGTCCACTCGCAGCACCTCCTTCACGCTTCTGCTGGTGCTCTACACGGTTCTCGAATGGGCACTGATCGCCGGCTGCTTCTTTTGTGTGTTCCGGGCGTTCCCGGCGACGGCGGGTCTGGGAGTCACCGATGACGTGATCGTGCTCGGGTTCGTGGCGTTTGGCAGTGTGGTGCAGATTCCGGGCGTGGGCGGCGGGAGTGCAGATTGTAACCGTACTGGTACTTACGGAGTTCTATGGAATCGGGCTTGCACGCGCCAGCGGCGTGGCCCTCACCCTATGGATCGTCAACTTTGTGGCGATTCTGCCGATCGGACTGGTCTTAGCCTTCCGGGAGGGAATTAAGTGGCGTAACCTTAAACACATAGAAGGCGGTCCTTAAGCTATGACTTGTCCGTTCTGCGGTCACAAGGAAGATAAGGTCATCGACTCCCGGGAGAGCAAGGAAGGCGACGTGACGCGCCGGCGCCGGGAGTGCCCGAAGTGCTCCCGCCGGTACACCACCTATGAACGGAGCGACGAGATACCGTACATGGTGGTGAAGCGGGATGGGAGGCGCGGAGAAGATTCGACCGGCAGAAGATCCTGGAAGGGCTGCTAAAGGCCTGTGAAAAAAGGCCCATCCCGATGGCGAAGCTGGCCGAGGTGGTGGATGATATCGAATCTAAGCTGGCCGATAACCCGGAGCGGGAGCTGCCCACTACTGAGATAGGTGAGTTGTTGATGCAGCAGCTCCGGAGTCTGGATAAAATTGCTTATGTCCGTTTTGCTTCTGTTTACAGGGACTTCCAGGATGTGGAGGCGTTTTTGGCGGAGTTGAAGGATTTGCTTCAGCGGCGTGGGTGACGAGAGGAAGCGGGACGAGGGCGTCCCGTGCGGACCAGGGGGTCCGCCCCACTTCTGGCAGGTGTTGTGGGTAGCTTTTGGCAGGTGTTGTGGATAGCTGCTTTTGGCAGGTGTTGTGGATAGCTGCTTTTGGCAGGATGTTGTGGATAGCTGCTTTTGGCAGGATGGTGGATAGCTGCTTTTGGCAGGATGTTGTGGATAGCTGCTTTTGGCAGGATGTTGTGGATCACTTTTTGGCAAGTGGTTTGGAATTCAGCGTTGCGAGTCCTATCGGTACCAGTTAGCTGAAACCGTTTCGGTTCTCAAACATCTTTTGAAATAGAGCCTTAACTTAACACGAGAACCCTGATATACTGATGGTGGCGAAGCGCTGACGGCATAAAGTTCCACAGTAGGAGTATGCCTAAACATATGTAATAGCGAGTGTTAGCCAACGTGTGCGGAAACCCCAACCGGGCCTCCACCTTGTGGTGACCGGGTAACCGGTGCGGGGGAGGTGAATGCGGTGGATCATTTCGAGGATCAATTCTTAGGCGAGAGCCATGAGCCTCTGGGGGCATTCCCTTCGACGATGAGGAAGCAAACTTCTTCCACCCCGAGGAAGCCCATGAAGGCGAAGAGTTTGCGGCTTCCCATCCGTCGAAGAGTCCATTTACACCGACGACCCGGTACGCGTGTATCTGCGCGAAATGGGCGCCGTACCGCTGCTGACCCGCGACGGTGAAGTCAATCTGGCCCGCCGCATGGAGCGCGGCAAGCTGCGCATGCAGAAGGCGATCAGCCGGTCGGCGCTGGTGCAACTCCGGGCCGTCGAGATTTCCGAACAGATTCGGCGCGAGACTGAGGACCTGGACGCCTTCGTGGATCTGGGCGGAGACCTCGAAGAGGAAAGCGCCGCCGACGTGAAGCGCCGCACGGAAGTCAAGCAGCATTTGGCCGATAATGTCGCCCTGCACAAGAAGCTAACGCAGATCACCGACAAGCTCGAACGGTGCCGCTGAGCAACAAGAAACTGCGCCGCCGCTGGCATGGAAGATGGCGCGCGCGAGGGTGGAAGTCTCGCGTGCCATCCGCGTGCCATTCTCATCTCCCAGTGGAAGGAGTTCGGCAGGAAATCGAGAGCGTCGCCGAGGAGATGTCGCACCTGGAGGTCGAGAACCGGAAGCTGGAAGCGACGTCCAGCCAGGCGGCGCAGGCCAAGGCGCGGGAGATCAAGCGCGAAATCCGCAAGCGCGAAGAGGCCGCCGGCGCGGTACTCAACGACATTACGACACACCCTCTCCGTGATCCGGCACGGCGAGATCGAAGCCGAACGCGCCAAGAAGGACCTGGTGGAGGCCAACCTTCGCCTGGTGGTCTCGGTCGCCAAGAAGTACGTCAATCGCGGGCTGCACCTGCTGGACCTGATCCAGGAAGGCAACATCGGCCTGATGCGCGCGGCCGACAAGTTCGAATACCGGCGCGGCTACAAGTTTTCGACTTACGCCACCTGGTGGATCCGGCAGGCGATCACGCGCGCGATTGCCGACCAGTCGCGCACGATCCGCATTCCCGTTCACATGAACGAGAGCATGAACAAGTTCCTGCGGGCCACGCGGGAGCTCGAAAAGGAACTGGGCCGCGCACCTACCAACGACGAGATCGGCCGGCGCATGGACATTCCTGTCGAGAAGGTCCAGAAGCTGAAGACGATCTCGCGCGACCCGGTGTCGCTCGAAACGCCGGTCGGCCGCGACGGCGAATCCGCGCTGGGCGATCTGATCGAGGACCGCTGGGTGGGATCGCCGGTGGACGCCGTGATCGACACCAACGTCCGCGACGAGACGGCCAACATCCTCAAGACGCTTTCTCCCAAGGAGGAGAAGGTCATCCGTCTGCGCTTCGGCATCGGCTGCGAGCGCGAGCATACGCTCGAAGAGATCGGCCAGGAGTTCGACGTGACGCGCGAGCGCATCCGCCAGATCGAAGCCAAGGCGCTGCGGCAGCTCCGTTCGCCGGAGCGTGCGCGGCATCTGCGGGCGCTGCTTGCGGCGCGGTAGGGGGTTGGCGGGCGGGCCCAGTTGGACGCCATGGCCACACCGCGATGGCTACACGGCCATCGGTAGAGGTTCCGTTTGAATATGCCCTTCTCGCTGGGCGCGTAGATTTCGGCTCCTGTTCTTCCAGCAAAGCAACCATCTCTTTAACGATCCAGGTGTGATCTGTACATCCTCCGCAGGGCAAGCCATAGGCGCTCGTATGGGAGCGTCGTGATAGGCCGACGACATGGCGGAGTATGATGAGGCAAAGGAGTGCCAACCTCTCATGAACAGAATGTTGACCATTGCTCTTGCGCTCATTGCCGGACTAACGGGAGGGGTGTGTCAAGTCTTTTGTGTAAACGGCCACGTTTCTACAACGCATCCCTGGTAGACTGGACGGACCTGAGCGGAGGGTA
>CAWJEX010000019.1:0-215799 GCA_963841995.1 uncultured Alphaproteobacteria bacterium | reverse complement strand
CAATCATCGTCATCTGTGCGCGATATTTTTGCCGGTGATTTTCCTTCGTATTCGGCCGGATTAATCCCTCGATTGGTCGGCCTTATTTTGACGGCTAGATTTCGACCGTCATTTTCAGATTGAGGGATCAAATTCGTGTGCATGAAAATCAATTCCCTGTCTGGGCGATCCAAAATGCGAAATTTCCCCAAATTGAATTCCGACGCTGCGGATTTCTGAAAAATGGGGTATTTCGGGGAATTTGACTCCCAATTATCCTATTAATTATTATAGGCAACTTTTCATTTTGGGTCAAATTACAGGGCCTGTAAGGCATTCGAATTGCAGTCGAATTTCATGAAGTTGGAGTACCCTCGTGCATAATTACAGGTCATCTGAGGGCGGTTAAATGGGGCCTGAATGGTGCCGGAAGAACCGCATCCCAAAGCAGCGAATTCGAATGCACTCCTATCTTGGAAGGCGGCGGAGTGAGCCCGCGAATTTAACATGACATCATCACCTCCCAAAACCGCCTGGGATCGGGGCATGAGTTTATCTGAAGCGCTCGAAATGTATTCCAGTGAAGAGATTTGGCGGGAATTCGAGACGCTCCATGAGAAGCTCTTTCCGGAAATACCAGCGGACCTCCCACTTCAGCCAATTAAATGGGAGCCTCAACCTCCGTTAGCAGTTTCGCCAACGGAGGAATTACCCAAATACTTTGGGCTTCACGAAAAGCTCAAGGCCGAAATTATAGTTCTTCTCAGGAAAGGCGAGCTTTTGGGCGTAGGTTTTATTAGGCCTAAATATCGTGACGCAGAACCACGGTGGATTTCGGCTAATTATTGGAATGATGGTTGCCAAATCAGTTGGGACAATTCAGAGCTTTGGGCACACGGTAAAGTTTTCGCGGATGTTCGCGTTGTACGGCCCCAAGTTCCGACCACAATAAGTGATGAGTTCAGACACGCAAGCTATTCGGCTTGCCGCGTCCCCGGGCAGAAATCGATCAGGACGCCCCTCGCGAGCATCCGAGATCAAAGCTGCCTATGAAGAACTGAAATTAGAGGACAAGATTGATTTTAGTTCCTTACGTGCGAATTTATCGGCAATCCAATCCCGCGTTCATACACGGGCCGGTTCGAGATCCCACATCAACAAAAGACCTCGAATACAATGCGGTCAGAAAAGCGATTAGCGCAGAATTTCGGAAGGACAAAGCGGAGCGCGCTTCCTCAAAACCATCCTCATAATGCCTCTCGTACTCTAAATCGAAAACCACTTTAGAGTTATATATCGAGCAACTGGTTCGGTTGCAGACTTGCTCTCAGTCTTTTGGTGCAAATGAGAGCAGGGCACGGCACGTGGCGAAGAGAGGGCGCAATTATAAGCGGGAATACAAGAACAGGATCGCCCGCGGCCGTGCTCGCGGATTAAGTGTTTCGCAGGCACGTGGGCACGCGCGCGCTGGCGAAGTCCGGCGTAAGACCCTCACCGTAGCCGATCCCAGCGATCCTCGCGAGCGCGCACTTGCGCTGATGAAAGCCGGAAAGACCCAGAAAGCCGCGGCCAAATCGGCTGCCGTATCGGTCGAAAAGCTGCGGCGCTATCTGAAAGAGAATACGTCAACCAAACGCAAGGGCCGCAACTGGATCATCATCGACCGGAGACCGGTGATGATGGTGATCGCATCACGCGGCGAGATACGCTGGATTGCAGTTCGCAAAAAAGCGGCTAGCGAAATCGGCCATTATTGGAATGCGGTCAACAAATTTCTCGATACAAATAAAGCATTTCATTTAACGCCCTTCCAGGGGAAGGATGTTCGGGATGCCGAGGGAAAATATCATCCCTGGGAAACAGACCCAAATATATTGCGCAAGTTGGACAGCGTCGGCGAACTTCATTTTGTCGATATTTATTCTCAGACAGCGCAGTAAGGGGGGCGATCATGAACGATAGAGATCGCTTCTTTATTAGGCAGTGTGAAAACTGGAAGCATTTGCGGCGTCTGGGAGTTCGGCACGCTATCTGCATCGACTGCACGGAAACCGACCCCAGATGTTTCATTGGGGCGTTGAGTAATGCGAAAATCGAGGGCAACACGCTGTTTGCGCAATGCGAAAGATGCAAGCGTAAAACGGATGCCCCAAAGGATGGCCACTCCATCAAGCAAAAGTGGAAGGCTCTTCGGAAGGCAGGCGTTCGCAATAGCCGCTGCTACTGTGGCGAGGATAATCCGTTCACTTTCGAGTTCGACCATACCGCCGGTCGTAAATCCAGCAATGAAGGAATCGGAGTTTGTATCAACTGCCACCTAAAACGGACCTCGCGGCAACTGACTGAATATGAACCCGATAATTTCGACCCCAAAAATCCCGCTGTTGTTATGAGGAACATGGTCCGGGGCACCATCGAACACCTCGAATTGAATGCCTCCCATTTACGGAATATCGAGGAATTTCTGCATAACTTAGCCGCGAAAGAACCTGGTCCCCCAAGGGAATAGCAATCATGCCACCGGTCGACCGGAGAAAATCAGCTCGTAAAACTGATGATCCGGTCGACCGGCTGGTGGTCTCGCTGCGCTCGTATGTGACGCGCCCAGAAAAAGCCGACAAATCCAAGACCAGCGACAATAGAGGGCAATCAGGCCGTGGGTTCCGGACTGGTCGTTTGGCACCTACGGATTGGGTTCTAATTTTTGACTGCGAAACCACCACGACACCGGACCAGAGGCTGAAATTCGGCACCTACCAGTTGCGCCATAAGGGGCGATTGGCGGAACGCGGGCTGTTTTATGAACCGGATGCACTGACGCCTGACGAAATTGCCGTGCTTCAAGCGGCCGAAGCGGCCGAATGCCCGAGCGAGGATGGAGAACAAATACGCCTCATTACCCGCCACGAATTCGTCGAGAAAGTGTTCTTTGAAAGAGCGTACAAATTGGGAGCACAAATTGTCGGCTTCAATTTGCCGTTCGATATTTCGTGGCTCGCAGTAAGGCATGTCGATGCTCGACGCGGCTTGAGGGGCGGCTTCAGCTTTGTTTTGATCGATGACAAGAACTGGCCGCTTGTTTCCGTAAAGCACGTCACCCAGCGTATGTCGTTCATACGGTTCACGGGCACGAAACCCCCAAAACCGGGCGCCGATAGTGGCGATGACGAATTCGAGTATCGAAAAACCCCGCACCTCGGATCGGGGATATTTTGTCGACGTAAAAACGCTGGCCGCTGCGCTCACCAGTGATTCGCATTCCCTCGAAAGCCTGTCGAATCTACTCGACGTGCCGAACAAAAAATTGGAAACCGACAGACATGGAGAGAGTATTAACCTCGACTATGTGCGCTATGCGCAGCGCGATACCCAGGCCACCTGGGAATGTTTTGACGCACTGGCAAAACAATTCGAAGGATTGAAGCTCGCCGATACGGGGCTTTATGACCTCTATTCCGAGGCAAGCCTTGGTAAGGCCTATCTCAAAGCCATGGGCATCAAGCCATGGCGGGAAGTGCAGCCCAAATTTCCGGCGAAAACAATCGGCCAAATAATGAGCACCTATTATGGGGGCCGGTCCGAAGTGCATATTCGGCGCGAAATTAAGCCGATCATTCATTTCGACTTTCTGTCGATGTACCCGACCGTCTGCACGCTAATGAATCTCTGGCGCTTTTCTATCGCAACCGGCATTGAAGCAATAGACGACACCACGAGCATCAAAAACTTCGTCTCGAATTGCACGGCTGAAACTTTACGGGCTCAATCGGCATGGCAAAATCTCAATGGTATTGTGAGGGTGCTTCCGCAGCGCGATCTCTTTCCGGTACGCGCGCACTATGCCGGAGACGAGCAGGCAACAATTGGTCTTAATTATCTGACCAGCGATGAGCCACTGTGGTTTACGCTTGCCGATGTATTGGTATCGAAAATACTTAACGGAAAAACACCCAAAATTCTGGAGGTGGTCAGGTTTAGGCCGATTGCTCGGCAACAAAGTTTGAAACCAGTTTCGGTTGCGGGGAAACCCATTCATCCATCACAGCAGGATTTCTATAAAGAACTAATCGTCCATCGATTGGCGATCACGAAAAAGCTGGATGTCGCCGATGCAGCCGAAAAACCGCGCCTGGAAAGTGACCGGCTCGCGATCAAGATTTTGGCCAACGCCACCAGCTACGGCATTTTTGTGGAGCTGAATGTCGAGGATTACGAAAGCGCTAAAGAGATGATCGCCCATGGGGTGCGGGAAAAAGCAACGAGGATCAGGTCCCAGAAATTCGAAGAGCCGGGACGATATTTCCACCCGCTGCTCGGAACGCTCATAACTGGCGCTGCCCGGTTGATGCTGGCGCTCGCAGAGCGGCAGGTGATCGACCAGGGTCTGGACTGGGCGTTTTGCGATACGGACAGTATTGCTATCGCAAATTCAAGAAACCTGCCTCCTGCGCAATTCAAAGCAAAGGCATTGGCGGTACAAAACTGGTTTTCTTCCCTCAATCCGTACGGCGAGAGCAAATCGATCCTGCAATTGGAAAAGGTGAATTTCCCGCCTGGAGCCGATGGCAAGATCAATCGAATCGATCCGCCATATTGCCTCACGGTTTCCGCCAAGCGATATGTCCTCTTCAACCGTGACCCAAATGGCGAGCCCTGCATTCGTAAGGCGTCCGGCCATGGGCTGGGCCATTTATTGCCACCCTACGACGAGCCGCCGAAAGATCGGCGGGAACGTATCAAGAAAATCGGCGTTCCACTTTGGCAAGCCGATTTATGGCGCGAGATTATCCGCGCGGTGGATTCGGGCAAGCCCCATGAAGTCTGCTACGATGCACTTCGAAATTTCGATCTGCCGGCTGCCAGCCGTTACGGAGCGACGACCCCCACTTATTTGAAATGGTTCGATGGTTACAACGGGCTCAAATGCAACCCCAAATCCTACGCCGAGCAAGTTAAGCCGTTTAATTTCCTTTTGTCGCTGCAGATCAAATCGAGATTGGAAATGGCCACATCCGATATGGCTGCCCTTCGCGATCCGCTATGGTTTCGGCGTGAGCCGCGTCCTGCAGCGCCTTATTCCGATGATCAAGGAAAGGCATTCGAAAATGTGTTCGACCGGGACAAGCCGCAGTTCACGCGAATACCGGCCTCTTGGCTGAAGTCCTATGCTCGTAGCCTTGCACGATACCATATGCATCCCGAAGCCAAATTCTGGGGCGGCAATTATGATGAGCAGGGAATACTGAGCCGCCGACATGTTCATGCGCTAGCTTTCCAGCCCATCGGCAAAGAGGCCGACAATATCGACGAACGGGAATTTATCGGCGATAGCGACGAGGACACAATTGAGCGTCCATTCGCACGGCAAGATTATTCGAGGTTACGAGCATTCGTGCTGCGAACACAAAGGCAATTCAAGGTAAGTGACCGCGAGCTTTGCAAATGGGCAAAGGCCTCGCATCACACGATGAAGGCGGTCCGGGCCGGTCAGCATGTCGATGATTCCACACTGTTAAACTTGGTGCGGAAATTAGAAACCCTGCGCCATCAATTTCTAGCTGGAGTTGACGAAGAAGTTACCGCTATGGAATTGCTCGCAGAAAAACGGGAAGAATTGGGCAGCGATGCTGCGCTGGCAGTATATCTTGAAGTGAGTTCGCCCCTATGCCACACGCCTTTTAAGTGGAGAGCGTCCTTTGACCGAGCGCGTGCTGAAGCGGCTGAAGAAATAGTCTGCGGTCAGAAATAAAGCTGCATTCATGAAATGCACGCTTCGCTCAAGGCTTATCCCGTTGCTTCAGGCAAATCAATATCAGGTAGCAGCCCTAATTTGGGCGATCATGCAGAACCTGACTATTTATGGCGGCGTGCTCTGCGCTGGCTGAGACAGGCCGGCGCTCTAATCCTCGTACTCATAATCGGGATCATCGACCTTATGAAACCTGCCATCGCTTCCCCACAAGCGGCAGAACCCCATAAATCGGTCATGGCCACCTTCATCTTGGTATCGAATCTGCCCCATGACATAGAGTTTCCAACCCTCTCTTTCAAATGCTCGCAATTGCACGTCAACCCCGAGAGATGGCGGTTCCATGATGATTTTGTCTGAAATGGGAGTGGCGCACGATTCTCCTATGTCCAAAACCTGCCCCGGAATGAGCAATTGATGTTCGCGAGCATCGAGCGGCGACTCCATTGGCAGGCCAGTTTTGGTGAAATACACCCGATAAAAACTTTCAACGATAGTCGCCTTCGTTCCTCCGACATTTACGACGACAAGACCACCTTTGATTTCCGCGCCATGACTAAAAAAGATGGTCGGATGTCCGATATGAGTGGCGGTAACAATTCCCACATGGCGCACTTGCAATCTGGGGCGATGAGTAGCGAGATATTGCATACGAGCGATCTGCTTTTGTTGAATGGCGATATCGGTCTGTGCGCTAGAGATGGCGTTCTGAGCCTCCGTAAGTTTTATGAGGGCTTTAGTTTCGGTAATCTGTTCATCGGCGCGAGTTTTAAGGCCGCGAGTAGCGCGAGCAAGCACGTTAGTGAATGCTGCAATGAGGGCAGCTGCGACGGCCGAGACAATGGTTGCCAAGATGGTCGCATGGTCAGTAATCCATGCCCCCAAACAACCTATCCAACTCATAAAGACCCCGTCATTGTCCAACACGCGACGTCGAGACGCCTCACATCCGTGACGTAGCGATGTCCCTATTGGTTACGAAAGAACGCCGGCAGACAAATGATCGTAAGAATCATCACAAAGACCCACAACAGCACATGGACAAAAGCGGCGTCCGCGGTCGTGACGAGATTAATCTCCTGAGCCATGTCTGTTATTGCGTTATCGGCTCTAGAGATCAAACTTGCTCCGCTACCGAGTTCACTGGCGGTGATTCCCAGGAAGCTGCCAAACATGGTGATAATCAATTTTGGCGGTAGGAAAAAAAGAATAACAACGCCGAAAAACAAAGCCCAAAAAATCACTGAGAGGACGATGCCGGGCTTGTAGGTTCCTAGGAACCAGATTGAGCCCACTACAGATAACCCGGTCAAAAGCAATAAAAGTAGAACCATCGCCACCCATATCAATAAAAGGAGGGTTTGACGATTTTTTGGCCTTCTCGCCCAGATGTACAGACGACGTCGTAGTGTCGGAGCAGGGCCGCCAAGGGCTGGACCAGCTGCAGGATGAAATTCGCCAAGCTGCACCGCAGAAGCGGTCTCGCTAAGAATTTTTAGGGCCGTGACCTCGTCACCGGCGAAATTCAAAAGAGCGGCACGCGCATACTTAGCATCGGCGACAAATTTCGCGAGGATGATTTCACCGCCGCCATAGACGAGAATAACGAGATTACTGTCGTCGATTACGAAGTCCGCGGCGTCTCTTCGGAAATCGAAGTTATATTTTACATCGCATGCAAACGTGATTGTCGCCAACTCGCCTGCCGCAGGCGTCGCGACATGTTGTGTTGATGCAGCGGCTGCTGCCTCGGGCTCGGGGGCTCGCGCAGCTCGTATTCTTGCTGACACCTCCTCCACTTGGCCAGCGCCGAGCCACGAGCGGGCAGTCTCAACAAATTGTTCTTGGATGCTCTGCATAGTTGGTCTTCTATTCGAGGATAATCGGTGATGTTGGGTTGCTTGGTGAGGATTTGGCTGCGTTCACAATGTCCTAATACTGAATTCGGTAAAGTGCGCCGTTAGACGATTGGCACGCTCCGTAGCCGTGCCCACTGAAATTGTCGTTGTAAAATTCACATTGCATCCTTGTCCCTTTGTCACCAAAGAGTGAAGCTTGGCCGGGGCTTCCACCGGGTACCGTAGTGACGGTGCTGGTTCCAACTCCGGTTGCTGTCACGCCGGGCGCATAGACCTTGGCGTATATGGTGCCAAATCCCATTTCGCCGCCACGTACAAGCGAATATTCGCCTTTCATTAGTTCCCCGTCAGGCATTGGAATTTCGATCTCTCCGTTGCCTGTGCCGTAGGCCATATATTTGCCCAACAGAACCCCGCCGGTGGCCGCTTCATCATTGGCAGGATACAGTCGCGCGGTTTTTTCACACGCGGCCACGACAGCCGCCAGACAGATTAAGCAAACCAATTCGATTTGCCGCATACCGGTTCTCTCCTAGTGCCACGCAGCGGCGCTCTGTGTCGCCAACAGGCGTGGAATTGCCCGCATAATCCGGTTCCACACCTTTGTCCCCTCCACGTCACCCTTCGCCAACAACTCATCCACGTTTATCGCCGCATGAATAGCTGCGTCCTCGCCGTGTTGCTTGATGAGGATGTTGGCGGAGCGCCACATGTCGAGGTCACTGACGCCCATTTTATCTCTACGGGGCGGCCACTGCCGGAGGGTTACGCGCGGCCAACATGCCGGGCAGCGTGAAAGCGTATGTCAGGAACAATTCAGTGAACGACTGCAGAGTTTTTGCTTCATCCTCGGTGAACGGGTCTTCTTCGTGCGCTGCGTCGTTACCAAGATGGCGAATTTGATGAGCCCATTGTTTCATCGCTGGTGTGATACCTGTTGCGACCGGCAGATTGTCGATCCGATCTTGCAGATTGCCTTTACCGGCCGGATCAATTTTCTTTAGGCCCGCGTCGAGCGACTTGCGAAACATTGTTCCGGCTGCATCGAAGTTTTTTCGACCGAGGCTGTCCATGCCCTGCTTATAGAAATTCTGAACGTTCTGTGGAATATGTTGGGGTGCCGCTATGGACGTGCGTTTTGGCCAAATCTCTACCAACCGAGAATTGCCAACGGGCTGACCTTGGACCCAAAACGGGAAGTTAGAGCCTTCAAATTTAGCAACGATTCCGTTTCCGCATACACCGCATTGCATAAGCATGATGTACGTCTGACCTTGCGGCCTAATTGGTAAGTACTGGCTACCAGAAAAGCCCGCTTTCTCGGTGAGGCATTCAGGATGAGGGCAGTCGAGGGATAATTGAACCATAAAAGAATTTCCTTTGCGGTAGGTCGCATCCTGGGCAGCGCCGCCTAAAGTGCTGAAGCAATCGTGCGTAGTGACAATGGTACCCGTTTGGCACCGAATGCTCGCTAATCAACTAATACGAGTGCGGATAAAACGGTACAAGGGGCGACTTAGGAACAAACAATTACAGCCGCTTAGCGATAATCAAGGACGCTCGTATACGCCCGATTTCGCACTTAAAATCCGTTGGCCGTAAGGTCGTCCCGGTTCGGGTCCTGGCGCGGGCGCCACATATCTTTTTTTTGGTCGAGCGGTGAATGTCGACACGCGGGGGCCGCATTAACGGGCAACGATTTTGATACTGATGCAGAAAGGTGGCAAGCTTACCCCGGCGGCTGTGGCGAACAGGGTGGCGCAGATTAAAGGCAAATAGCTGAATCTGATTGCGTCGCCCGAGCAAAAATAATCCGCGGGCGTCGCTCAACGAACAAATGACGGCATCCGGCGGAGGGTGTTGTCTAATCCGTTCAAGGCCGCCCCTTTTCTCTTAATGCCTGAAACTTGAACTATGAAATTTCTGATTTGGCTTCGTCAGATGGTGCCAAAAGTGCGGCTCATCGCGTACTTAGCTATATCCCCTGTTCCGATTCGTAGGGAATTCCTCGGAAACCGCTGAATAGTCTCCGCTTATCGAGCTCGTTTTCGTTGCATGGGCTCCAGAATCGACAAACTTTCCTCTATTGTCCTTGCAGAATAGGGAATATCGACCGAAGAAAGGTCCGCTAGAGACTGCGTCCGCCGCCATCAAGTCTCGACCTTCAGCCGTTCGCTCGTTGAGATCTAGAGCCCCACGGAATTGGCCGCCGTCCGCGGCCATTTGTGAGCGGGAGCTGCTACCATCCGGACATAGAGGAGGGAGCCCGGCCGTCACATGTAGGCTCTGGGCGAATTTTCTCTCGCGGTCAATTCCGTAGTCCGGTTTGACGGATTAAGCGTGCGCACAAGAAGGTCAGCTTGGCTAGAAGCAGACAGGTTTTTCCGTCAGTTTCTGACCAAGTCCAGGCGCATCCGCAGCCGAGCTCAAAGCGGATTCGTCAGTTTTTCGTGTTTATGAGGCAAAACCGGTGAGACACTTTCCCCGGAAAGCCCAATAACGCTGCGGGAAGACTCGGTGCCCCATTTTTTTGTAACCCATTGATTTTTATAACTTAGAGAACCCCGCCCCTGGGCACCAGACCTCTTTTCGAGCCAAATTTTTCAGTCAGTTACGCCGCGATTTTGTCCCACCGCAAAATCCTGGATACCACTACCCGCTCGAAAGCGGCGTTTCGGTGTGATTGAAACCAGCCGTAACCGTAACGTCGGCGCGAGCGGGCCGGGCGTTACTCCGGCAACTATCATGGACCGACGGCAACGCGCCTTACCGTTGCTCTGTGCGAAAGGGCGATCGCGTCCATGCTTCGCTCGGCCTCATACGCCGCCGCTCGCATCATCACCAGCCCATGATCTAATTGATCGGCTCGCCACGGCGCGCGGGCAAGCAGTGGTTAGAAACGACAAAGCTCAGCACCATGAATGCGGGCGAACTAATGCCGATCAACCGCACCACAACAACTCCCAAATTTTTCATTTGAACCCCTCTTTCTGCCCGCCGCCATTCTGAACAGCGGCTCGCGCTGGTTTGTTAGCGCATCTGTCGCCTATTCGGCGGAGAGACCGCGGTCGCCTCCTTCCTTGTTCACGCGTCTTGGCGCTTGTTGGCGCTTTCGGACAATGCGCTCAAGCCTCGCACCGCCACCGAACGTGATGACGCCGCGCAGTGGGTGGAACCGCGGTTTCTATTCGGCCGTGCGACACGATGCCGCGTTTGCCCGTCCTAAAGCCCGAGGCGGTTCATGAAGCTCAAGGCGTAAGACACGCCGCCGCCGCGCGGCAGGTCGTGTGCCGGAATGTCATGCCCGTGCACGTGTGCTCCGGCATCGCGGCGCAATATTTCGCAGGCGAGCTTTTCGCGCGCCGGATTTTCCGTCCGCACCCACAGTAGAAGACCGCCGCGCTCCAACTGGTCCTTGAGGTATTTTTCGTGATGCCGACCGATGACCGTCGAGAGTGCGGCCCCGATGATGCCGCCGGCACCGCCAACGATCGCAGCGCCCACGAGCGCCGCCGCCGCCGTGCCGCCGGACGCGACGATGACGCCAATCGAGGTCACGGCGCCGATGTAAGCGATCCCGCTTGCGACCGCACCCATGGCGATCGTGCGCGAATCCGACCCGATATAGGGGATGCACGGAACCTCAGGATCATCCTCGACTTCGGACACGCGTTTAAAGTAACGGCCAAGATGTTTTTCGACGCTGTGGCGGCCCGCCAACAGGCTGCAGGCCGCGCGGTCGAATCCGTTGCGGAGCAACTCGTCGACCGCCTCTTGAAGCGACCATTCGTCATGAAAAACTGCGACAACTTCGCGAATCGTATTGGCCATGGAACACCTCCTCGCCCTCTGATTCCTGACGTGTTCGCCCGTCGCTGCGCACCCTGACCACGGACGGGTCCGCGTTCGAAGAGCAGTCCGCGCGGGTCACCGGTCAGGCTATTCTGGTTATCACCGACCGGGATGCCGGCGGCTGTGATCAAGGTGGAACGTTCGGGAGCCACCATCTTGCGCGGCATAGAATAGCTCCTCTGCCTCCGTTCGCATCTTAGTTTGTAATATAGAGCTGCATCAGCGGAATCGACTTTGATCTGGATCAATCTTTTCACGGCGCGGAGACCCCGATCATCCAGGCGACGCACCAAACCTTTTGCTGAGCCAAAGCCTTTCAATCAGTTAGGACGCGATTTTGTCCCACGCGAAATCCTGGATACCACTACGCGCTCGAAGGCGGCGTTTCGATCGGTCCTCACCCGAATACATCAGTCGATTCGTCCCGCTGACGAGTCCCGGTAGGGTTCGCGACGGTCGTTGTTACGCCTATTCCTCACCGAGTCGTTCCGCCAACGACAATGCCGCCTTCCATGTCCAAGCCTGCGCTGATGAGCGAACATGCTATTGTCGCAGGCAAGAAATGAGTGAACGGAGAAGAGCGGAAGGCCGGAGTCCCCGATGTTTCATCAGATACCCACGGCCGTATTGAATCGCATGCAATATCTTGAGGCCCTCGATAATGACCAGCGGCGGCTCGGCTTGCCGGTTGCCGAGCGACTATGCGCCATCACTCCGGAAGGCGCGCGGTTTATTGCACTGATGGCTGCGGCCGCACCCAGGGGCGTTTGCCTCGAAGTGGGTACGGGAGGCGGATACTCTGGCCTGTGGCTGACATTGGCCTGCACTGAGCGAGGCAACAAGCTGACAACGTTCGAACTGGACGAACACAAGGTGAAAACGGCGCGCGAAACCTTCAAGGAGGCGGGGGTCGAATCCATGATCGATCTCGTCGTCGGCGACGTGAAAGATCACTTGCACCGCTACAAGAATGTCGCTTTCTGTTTTCTCGACGCGGCGAAGAGCGAATACATCGACTGCTACGACACTGTTCTGCCCAATATGGTTGAGGGTGGCATGATTGTGGCCGACAACGTGATCACGCACAAGGAAACTAGCGAGCCGTTCATTCAGCGCGTGCTCAACGATGCGCGGGTGGATGCGGTGATGGTGCCCATCGGCAAGGGAAAAATGTTGTGCCGCAAGAAGTGACGTTACGGCATTCGGCGCGGCCCAAACTCGCCACTGGATTTCAGAATTAAAGATTTTCGCAATGGGCCACGCTTTGGCGTCCGGTTTGGCTGGGATGTCGTGGTTAACCGATGCGCAAGGGGGGCGGTGTGGCGGCCCTCGAACCGTCTCAGCCCTATCGAACCCCCAAAGCGTATGGTGTATGCTTTGTTTTGGGGCGTCCTATAGCCTGGGACTAGTCACTGGGGAAGTCATCGGCCATGTCCACCGACCTGAACCGTATCGCGGAAGCGCTGCAATCGACTCCGACCGCGGCCTATTCGGCGCCCCATGACTATCCCCACGCCGCGCCCATCTTCGTGCCAAGCCCGGAAATCGAGCGCGAGCGGGTGGACTCCGATTATCTGCGGCTGTACATCCACATCCCGTTTTGCAATTACGCTTGTTCCTTCTGCTGTTACGCCAAACGCGTCGGCGCCGATGCGGATCAAATGCAACGCTATGTCCGGGCGCTCAAACGTGAGCTGGAATGGGTGAAGCCCGGCACGCCGGTGTCCCAATTCTTCGTCGGCGGCGGCACCCCGACGGCCTTGCCAGCGGAAATGCTGGACGACGTTCTGGAAGCCGTCACCAGCCGTATGCCGTTCTACGATAAACACGTCCATACGGTGGAGGCGTCTCCTGAATTGGTGAGTGAACAGCATTTGCGTGTGCTGAAGCAACGAGGCGTGGGGCGCATCAGCATGGGCATTCAGAGCCTGCAAGATGGCGTGCTGGAGATGGTTCGGCGCGAACACGGTCAAGCCATTGCCCTCGAAGCGTGTCGTCGCATCATTGCCGCCGGCTTCATCCTCAACATCGATCTAATGTATGGCTTGCCAGGGCAGGACGAGGCGAGTTTTCGGCGGGATTTCGAAATCGCGGCGGAGAACGGCGTGCATGCGGTCACCGCTTACAATCTCCGCCTCAATGAATATACGCCGATTGCCCGGCAGCTGCAGCCGTCCGAGCGCTTTGACCTCGGCCGCCTCATGCGCTGGCGCACCTTTGTCCGCAACACCGCAAGCGATCTCGGCTATACCCAGACGCGCTGGCATACCTTCAAACGCATGGACGGCATCGCCGCCCGCCACGAACGCTTGCCGACGTCTGGGGCCGATATGCGAGGCTACCAGTTCGGCATCGGGCTGAGCGCGCGCTCCTCGCTTGGCCACACCGTCTATCGAAATCACCGCGGATTGACGACTTACGTAGAACGGGTGGGGTCGGACAAAAGCCCGGTGGAAGAAGTGATCCGGCTGCAACCCGCCGACTTGCAGACTCAGTTCATTGCCCGCACGCTGGGCGACGGCAAGCCGCTGCTTTTGGCGCATTACACAGCGACTTTCGGGCGTTCGCTAAACGATGACCATGGTGAAACTGTGCAGCGCCTGGTGCATGGCGGCTTGATCGACGCGGACGATTCGCAGATTGCTCTCACTGAAACGGGTAAGCTGCTCTACGATTTGGTGACGCTGTGTTTCTTTCCGCCGCAAGCCAAGGCTTGGCTGCTCGAACGTCTGCAGAATTACCAACTGACCGACGAGGGCGAAAAACGGGCGCGCACCGCCTGAGGCCAGCTCCCCGCTATCTCCTCGATCAACACACGAGTCCGTTCCGCTCCGTCTAGCGCGATGTCGTGATCTGGCGGCGAGGCTGCCAAACATTTCAGCATCGCGGCGGCCAGCTTGGTGCCATCTAGCCCGGCGGGCGGAACGACCACCGCTACATGTCGTGCCGCCAGCAGCGAGGCTCGGCTGGTTTGGTCGGACATTTCCGGATCAGGTATAAGCACGGCGCGGCATCGAGTTTCCAAAATGTTGGCGCAGGTATTGTAGCCGGCGCAACTGACGGACAGAGCGGCAGCCTGCAGCAAGGGCAGGAAATCGTCGCCGAACGGCCGAAGTGTGACCTCTTCGCCGTACCGCTGCACCTGCTCGGCCAAGTCAACATCCGAGTCGCCTAATCCTGGACACAGCACCAGCCTCCACCCCGCGAGTTCGCCTCTTTCCCTCAGCCAGTGCCAAGCCTCCAAGGTATGCCGCAGCAGATTCGCGCGGTCGCCGCCGCCGCCGACGCTCGCCAGGACGAAAGAAGCCTCCTTCGCGGCGGCTTTGATCCAGCCGGGATTCGTCGCCGCTGGCCTTTCCGAAACGATGCCGGTATACGCCAAGCGCAATCCGGTAGCGGAGAGGAACGGAAGCTGCGCCTCCAGCCGAGTAAACGCCGGGTCGCCGTGTATCAGAATTCCGTCGAAATGCGCGCGCAAGCGATTCGTCACTTCCCCGGCGTAGTCCTCTTCGGAGCAAGCCTCATGGCGGGTCCGCGGCTGAATGTCCCGCACCGAGCAAATGATTTTGACCGAGGGATTCGCCGCACGGGATTCCGCCGCCATGCCGGCAATCTCATCTTCTAATATCCATTTGCTGAACGGATAATGCTCGACGACCAAGGCGTCGGGACGGAATGTTCTGATTGTTTCCCACAAGCACTGTTGGCGCGCCTGCATGACGGCCGCGATTTCCGACTCGCCTTGCAATGAAGCAAGTTCCGATCCCTGCCGGCGGACGCGCGGCAGCGGCAGCATGGTCACCTGCTCCAGGCCGGCGCGCGGTACGGGCCAGCCGCCGTCGGTGAGCATGACGTCATGCCGCTGTGCGAGCGCCTTGGCGATTTCACTGGTGCGCACATAATGTCCAACGCCTGTGAGATGCTGGACATAAAGCAGGATGCGCAGGCGGGAAGTCTCGGGGTTGGCTGTCAAGAGCGCTCCAGCAACTGAATGATGCGGTCCTTGATGGGGCTGTAGCGGACGTGACTCATCTCGATGGCCTCGCGCAGGAAGGCAGCCCCGGCGCCGAATTTGTTGTGTTCCTGCGAGAATTCGATGACGGTGTTTTCTTTCGGGTCGCGGATAACGCCCATCGGGTCTTTCCCTCTGGCGGCCTTTCGGGCCTGCTCCAGCAGCAGCTTGCGGTACAGGACGATGCCGCTGTCGGAGCTCGCCAACATTTCCCGGGTACGATCGGCAATGGGTCCTTGGGTCATCCAAGACATGATGTCGCCGCCGTCAACGAAATCGACGATGAAGTTGCCATCGCTATCCCGCCACGGCACCTCATAGACCGGGATATCATTTTGCACCGGCGCGTCGGCGCCGGGTTTCGGCCGATAACAGGCATACCAGTAATGCATGGTGTGAGTGTCATCGACCGGCACCCGGATCTGGAAACGGTGCTGCCCCTGTGTGCCGACCCGCAGCATGCAAGGGAAAATTAGCGGATGGCCAATCTTCCAGTCATCGTCTTGTTCGGTTCCGCCCTCAAGGACGCGGCGCTTGATGATGCCGTAGGGGAATAGATCGAAGCCGATCTTTACATGATGTTTGATGTAGTGAGTGAGCGCGGCTTTGCCCGCGCGCCGTCTGACGCCCGCGAGATGATGGCCGTGCAGCCATTCCACATGAGTTGGATCGACGCTGTTCTCCATGATCTGCAGCCAATTGCACGGAATAAGTGCGCGTCCGATGTCGCGCAGCACGCCGTCCCACACGAATAAATCGTAGCGGGGCAATAAGGGGGCGGGCGAGGGGCCGAGATAGGCGAAGATCAGGCCGCCCAGTTCTTGCACCGGATAACCGCGAGTGCGCGCCTTTTGCAGCAACTTCAGAACTTCGCGTTCGGTCGGGATGGATAGGCAGCGCCCGTCGGCGCCGAATTTTCGGCCGTGATACGGACAGGTAATGCCTTCGTCGTCGACGTGACCGCAGCGCAGCGAACTGCCGCGGTGGGGGCACAATTCATCGAGTAGCCCCAGCGCGCCGCCCGTTGTACGGAACAGCACCAGATCCTGACCAAGCAGGCGCACGCCCCGGGCGCTGCCGTTTCCCAGCTCGCCGCTCACTGCCACCGGGAACCAATACCGCCGCAGCAACGCGCCCATGGCGGTGCCGGGACCAATCCGGGTCAGGGTCTCCTGTTGCTGTAGCTTCACGATTCCCCAAGCCTTTGGGAAATGCCGAACAATCTTGCCGTGCGATGAAATAGGATTTCCGCGGTCAGGCCAATATCGAGTCCGGCGAGCATGGCATCCACCACCGGAGCCGGATCGGGCCACAGTCCCTGCGCATGCGGGTAGTCACAACCCCAGATTACGACGTCGGCTAGACCGGACCAATTCTCTCGCAACAACTTCGCGCCAACATGATCCTCCTCAAACGTAAAATAGACGTTGCGGCGGAGATATTCGCTGGGCCGCATGCCTAAACTGACGGTTCTGTCTGCCGGACGCACGTCGATTTGCCGATCCATCCAGGAAAACAGAAACGGCAGCCAGCCGATCCGGCATTCCGCCATGATCCACCTTAATCTTGGGTGCCGTTCGAATACGCCACTGAATACCATCTGGCTGATCGGCCGCGCGGCACCGAAAAGATTGGTAGCGTGCTGGGCGAGCGACTGGCCAAATTCGTTGGGGGCAAAAGCTGTCCCCGCCGCGCTTCCGGTATGGCTGCACAGCACTAACCCGCGGTTTTCGATCTCCTCCCAAAGCGGCTCCCATACACGATCGTGTATGGGTGCGCCAAGGTCGAACATGTCGAATTCAATACCGCGTGCGCCCAGTGCGGCGACGCGCTTCAGTTCCCCCAAGCAGGCCTGCGGGTCGGCGGTGGATAGCATGGGCAGGTAAATCAGGCGATCCGGCGCATGCGCCGACAATTCAAGGCAGAAATCATTGTAGGCGCGGTACATTTCCAGCCTCAGCAATGAATTCTCAACCATCCATTTGCGCGTGTCACCGAAAAACACGGCGGCAAAAATACCCGCCCTATCCAGGTGGCTGAGCGCGAGTTCGGGATCGGAGGGTGGCAGACATCCTGCCGCCAGGTCGACACCCGGAAATTCGTGCGCTTGCCATGCGGGATTGCTGCTGCCGTCGGCCGCCATGCCGCGCTGCTTGCCTTCCCAGCACCAGTAACTGCCGGTCGGAGTTTCCACCACGCGCGGTGCTAGCTCGCGGAACGGCGTCGCCACGCGTTCCTGCCACATGTTCCTGGGCAGCCATTGCGTGTTGAGGTGGTTGTCGGCCGAATTGTATCGGTATCGCACCATCGCGGCGAGCTTACGATGGTTTGGCGGTTTTTCCGTAGACCGCTTGCGGTTGGGTATAGAAATCGAGATCCCACCTGCCATGCTCGGGCGGCCCAATGCGCGAAGCCTTCCAACCACCGAAGGGAGCTTCCGGATGAATGGCCAGCGGCCCCGCGGATAGCCGGAGTATTCCGGCCTCTGCCGCCACGGCGAAGCGGTCTTGAGCCGATGTATCGCCCCCGAGCAGACCGCAAACCAGCCCGTGCGGCACGTGATTGGCCAGGGCGATGGCTTGATCGAGATTGTTTGCCGCCGTCACCACCGCAACTGGGCCAAAGGTTTCTTCCTGGAAGATCTCGGTCTCAGGGCCGATATCGCCGATCAAGGTTGGCGAGTACCAATATCCGCGATCCCGGCCGGCCGGTATTCCGCCGCCGCACAATAGCCGGCCGCCACCGGCAATGGCCCGCTTGACCGTATCAGCCACCGCCGCCCGCCGCTCGGCCGCCACCAGCGGCCCAATTTGCGTGGCGCCATCGAGCGGCTCGCCAATTCGTAAAGACTGCGTTGCTGCAATCAAAGTCTCCTCAAATCGACCGAGGATGGATTTCTCGACAATAAAGCGGCGAATGGCCGTGCAACGCTGTCCAGCGAAATTGAATGCCGCCAACGCGAGGTTCATGGCTTCGCTTTCCAGGTCGGCGTCAGCCAACACGATCATGGCGTTGTTGCCCCCCAACTCGGCCTGTAAAGGCTTTCCCGCGGCCAGGCACAAGGCCGTTGCAGTATGGCCCGCAGCGATCGAACCGGTCAGCGAAATTGCAGAAATGTCCCGTTCCTGCATCAGCAGCCGCGCTGCGCTGGCATCACCGAACAGGAGATTGAGGGTGGAGACCGGAAGGCCTGCTTCAGCGAAAGTATCCATGATCGTCATTGATATTTTGGACGCTTGGGGCGCTGGTTTCCATACGACGGTATTGCCGAATGCGAGGGCCGCGGCGATTTTGCTGACCGGGATGGCGACCGGATTGTTCCAGGGTGTGATTACGCCGATTGTTCCGAGTGGCTGGTGGCGTACCGTAACGTGGCTCAATTGTGATTCGCCAACCTCTGTCAATCGGACGACCGACTCAAGATGGGCCTGAGCGCGTTCGATCTCCTCTCGGGCGTCGTTTATAGGCTTGCCGATTTCTCGCGCCATGATTGCGGCCAATTCTTCGCTCCTTCGCGCGAGTGCGCCGTACCACGCCGCAAGTAAGTTCGAGCGGGTCCGATTGTCCTGTGCTCCCCACGGCCGTTGAGCCTCGCTGGCTGTCCTAACGGCTTCGGCCACGTCGGATTGTCCGGCGATGCCGACAGCAGAAATCACCTCGCGCGGATTCGCGGGATTGCATTGTTCCAGCCTGCGCAGGCAGCGAGTTTGCCTCCAGTGCCGATCGATGCAGGCGACAGACAATGTCGGCGAGGAAGCGGCAAGCTCTCCTTCGCCTTTCCCCGTGCTGAGCAGAATCTCATTCGCAGGCATGAAGCGGGCTGCGCGGCCCTCTAGGTAACGGCGGCTCAACTCAGCGTGCAGCGGTTCAGTCGAGCCGGCAACATCTTCCGCTATCCATGTCTCGTAACCGCGCTCATAAGCATCAAATGCCGTCGTCCGGATACAGCCGTGCAGATAGATGCCCGCAATTGCAAGGGAATCGATTTTCATCGATTTCAACGCCGTGTCGAGTTGGGGATTGCCGAACGCGCTGAAAAAACGTTTGCGGATCACGGGTTCATCTGGCAGCGGAGCGAGTTCGGGCGGAGGCAGGGCGCCTTCCGTGCCCTCGACGCACGCCCAATAATTCGTGCGCGCCCAGTGCGGCATGCGATCCGTTCCATCCGGGCGAATCAAAGTGTGGACATGGAACAGAGGCAGACCGAGCGCTCGCCAGCCGGAAAGCAGCGAGGACGCACGACGAATTAAGGCATCCCGAGCCGGATATAGTGCCGCGCGGTCAAGGAAATCGCGCTGCATATCCACCAAGAGCAACGCTGGTTTTGTCACTTGCAAGCCCGGAGGGAGATCGCTATCGCGGCTTCTGAGGATTCGGTCAATCTATCGCCCAGGCGTTGCGCAATGCGCTGGCCGAGTTCCTGGGTGCCTATTTCCGTACATCCAGGCGCCATGATATCTCGGGTTCGCCATCCCTGCGCGAGCACATCGTTGACCGCCGTCTCGACTTTGTTCGCAAGACTTGCCAAGCCGAAACTCTCGCGGAGCATCATGGCCAAAGAGAGAATCTGTCCGACGGGATTAGCCCGATTCGTTCCGGCCAGATCATAGGCGGCGCCATGGCCTGTCTGATAAACCGCCAAGCCGTGGTCGGCAAAATTGGCCGAATACGACATGCCCCGCGAACTCAGCAGTAGACTCGCACTATCGGCGAGGACGTCGCCGAACATATTGGACACCACCACGACGTCGAAATTCCCGGCATCGGCCACCATGAGGTAGCAGGCGGTATCCACGTCCAACGTCTGCACTTTAATTTCTGTTCCAGCAGACAACCGCTCCGTTTGTTGCCGCCACAATTCGCTGATGGACGGAGCGCCGGCCAGTTTGGTGACGACATGGAGGCGCTTGCGTCGCATCTGGGCGACCTGAAGCGCCGCCCGCAGAATGCGAGCAACTTGCTGCTCGTCGTAATGAAATCGATGATAAGCACGCCGGCCTTCGGCCCGTTCTTCGAATCCGAATTCGCCGAGATAAAGACCCCCGGTGGCTTCCCTGATAATCAGAATGTCCGCTTTATCCACGACTTCTGGTCTGAGCGCACCCGTGTTACGCACGGCAGGCAGAGGGCGCAAGGGAACCATTTTGCAGTACAAGTCGAATTGCCGCCGCAGGTCATAAACGAAACGGCCGCCGCCAGGACCGCAGAGAATCGCGCCGCGTTCCCTGAACACCGATTCACAGAACTGGACGACTTCGTCCGTCAATGTCCGCCCGGTTTCTTTCTGGGCTTCCATGCCGATCTTGCCGCCCCACCGGATATCGAACCGGTATTGGTTGGCCGATTGAATTATGCTCAGCAATTCCAGGCTGGCCCCGATGATCTCGGGGCCGATCCCTTCTCCCGGCAGCACGCCGATGACGAATGGCTCTCGCGGGCTTTCCATTTCTTTCCAGCCTCGCAGGGCATTGACGAGCCTCGGCCCGGGCTGGGCGTATTGCAAATTATCCATGCAACTCATTCCGCTCCGTCAATGTCATGTGTACCAGTCAGTCTTGACCTGCCACCAGTCAGTTGACATCAAATGGTTGATTGATGAAGTCGAGCGTCTCGGGTCGCCCCTTCACCATAGTGACACCGCTTGCATAAGGCAGCGTGAAAAGTTCTAACCCCGGAGTCATTCTGAGTCGCTCCATCAAGGCGCAGACGGTATGCACGTAGAGACGATCTTTTCCATAAATCTTGCTGGTTTTTTGACGGACGCTATCGTGAAATAACACGACGGCATTCTCGGTCAGCTTTCCATAAAAAGCGAGGTAGTCTAGCCTGGCCTGTTCGGCAGTGTGATGACCGTCGATCATCAGCAATCCGATATCGGCAAGCTCCATATACGCTTGCGTCGCCACGAATTCTTGCGTGGTGTGACGGTAGTGACGGACGTTCGGTGTCCCCAACTGCTGGAAATAGGTTTCAACCCGCACGGCATCGGCCCAGAAGTCATCGGCATAGGAAGGGTCGATGAATAAAACTTCCCCGCCTTCGATATTGTCCATTAAGGATTTAGCCAAGACGCTTGGCACGAATCCCCGATAAGAGCCAATGACGACGACACGCGCCGGCCTAATGATTCGCGCGAGCGCATAGTAAATCCAGCCGAGGCCAAGGTTGAGGTCTTCCTGCCTCTGGAAATGGCCCATGCGCAGCATTTCCGGATTGGCAAGCAAGTCTCGGATGTATTCTTCTTGCATCTGATCCAGCCCCTTTGGTCGCCCTCGCGCGTATATTAGATTAACAGCGAGCTTGACGCATTTGGAATGTGGATGCCCGATGGGCAGGATGGTTTCGGGCGCGATCGGTCGACGGTTAAGTGCGCCGTGAAGCCGACGCTATGCCGGGTCTCCGCCAGCATTTGACGCGCACTCGGCCTCGATCGCCGTCTAAAAGATCTTTCCGTTGAACAGCACATCGCGAAGTTTCCTAATGAAGGCTATGGAGTTGGCAAAAGCGAGAGGAACTCCTCGAATTTTCCGGTCGGTCCGCGTTCGATTTCGTTGACAGGCACGATCTCGAACTCGGAACGGATACCCCAACGCTTTTCGCACGAATTCCACGGCCTGATCGTGCTCCTCTTCGGTTAATGGCTGGTTTAGGACCACCCGCAGCTGAATGGTATCCAGCGCGCACTGGACGTACTGCGCCTGGCGCATCGATATCATCGACCTGAATTTGCCGAGATTCACCGGCCAGTAACGCCGCCCATCGGGAGTCCGCACCAAATTGCGGACCCGCCCCAGCACTTGTTGGATCACGGGCAACCCTCTTCCGCAGGCGCAGGGCTCGCCCATGGTGGCGTAATCGCCGATCTCGTAACGAATCAAGGGGGTCGCAAGATTGTGCAGTGGCGTGACGACGACTCGTCCAGCCTCTCCGGACCCACACGGATTCCCGGCTTCGTCGACGATCTCCACCAGCATGGCTTCCGACTGCACATGAAGGTTGCCATATTTGGCGCAACGGAAGGCGATAGTCCCCATCTCGTTGGCGGAATAGATTTCCGAAACGCGTATTCTCCATTCCGTGTTCAAACGCGCCTCAAGCGCGGGGGCCAGCGGCTCGGAGATAAAGGTGATTTCCTCCAAGGACGGCGGCTTGGCGGAAGGATCGCCTAGTTCGTCCAGGAGAGCTCCAGCGACACTCGGATAGGTCAACAGATAGTACGGGTCGAAGCGGCGCAGCCACGCCGCAAGGACATCCACGGGATAGCCAACGTGAATGAATCCAGCCGGTCCGGTGCGATAGCATTGCGAGACGGGAGGTCCCCAGGAGGCTGCGGTTTTGCCTTGGGGGTCCCGGGCCGCTTTGGAGAAGTATCGGATGACGCCGAGGCGCTTGCTGACGTCCCGCCGGTGCCATAGCGTTTCCCGCACCGTCAGGGAATTCCACATCAATCGGGTGACCGCGGTCGTTATTACCTCGACCGAAATCCCGGTCGAGCCCGAGGTGATTGTCTTGCCCAAGGGTAAATGCACCCGAGGGACTTCACCTGCGTTCATGCGCGCGCCTCCGGCGCGCAGTTCCGCCTTCGTCAATATCGGCAGGCTGCGCCAGATATCCCAAAACGCCTTCGGCGTGCGCTTCAATTCGCCAAGTTTTTTGGAGGTCCACTCGGCGTCCCGGTAATGGGGAACATTGTTGGCGGCCCATTCCAGCAGCACGGTCAGTTGAGCCTGCTGCCCCCGCGCGAGCTTTGCCGCGGACCAATATTGCGACTGTTTCAGGCCGGCAAGGACGTCGAGCAGCGACACCGGCTGGGACGCGATAAATGGCGGCCAAGCGAGAAAGACCGTATTTGGCTGAAAGGACATCTTCACTTGCCGCTTAGGCATTTTTGTACAGGGAGCCCGCTCGGCACAGCCTGCGGCCTGCGCTCGAGAAAGGATCTAGATACAAAGCTAGTTCAATGGTGCGTTCGACGCCAGCGGTGTCGCCGGATGGCATCGGATTGTACCCCGTCAGCCTAAGTTGGACAGAATGAGGTGATTGAGCAAGGGAGGGTTTCTGGCTCATCGTAGCTGAACAAGGAGCGAAGATGAGACAGAAACCCGATGTGCTTTCGGACGCAGCGGAGAAGGATTCGGAAGCCGGTGCCAGCGGCTATCCTATTTCTTCGCGATCCGGAGTCGCCAACACCCGCTATTCTCGCGCTTCAGGAACTCTTCGGATTGACGGGGACGCAAACCAGCGTCGCAAGCGCGCTAGCCGAAGGGAAATTGATCGAGGACACCGCCGCCAACAATGGCGTTAGCATCCACACAACACGGACACACCGTAAGAACATTCTCGCCAAGACCGGCACCAGCAGGCAGGCACAGCTCGTTGCGGTCATTCTATGCAGCGTTGCGGTGACGGGGTAGGAGTTAGGCCACGTTGAATGCGGCGGCCATTCCCACAGAGTGGGGCACTTTCCCTGGAAAGCCTAACAACGCCACGGGAAAATTCGGTGTCCCACTTTTTTGTAAGCTATTGATTTTTATAGCTTGGAGAATCCCGCCCTGGGCACCAGACCTCTGTCCGAGCCGAAAGTTTTCAATCGGTTACGGCGCGAGTTTGTCCCGCCGCGAAATCCTGGATACCACCACCTGCTTCGGAGCAGCGTTTCGATGTCATCGATAAACTGCTATAAGACCATATGTAGGTCACGACGCGAGTTGGCTGCTGTCAATAGATCTGATTCGACCGATAGATCTTCGGCTTTTAAGCATGACAGCCACAAGGGCTTAAAACCCGATTCCCGCAGGGGAGTGCTGGTTCGAGTCCAGCAGCGGGCACTAAATTTTCATTAAAGAATAAATTGAGACGGAGACGGGCGAATTCGTACTGCCGTTTAACGGGGTTGAGGATTCCCAATGGATCCCGTGCTGCGCGGATCATCGAGAGCGCGCTGGGCAAGGGTTCTCGTAGCCTTCCCGCCATACGCCTGTCGCCGTCACACTGAGAACTCGGGATGCTGTCGAGAATCAGCATCGCACTGAGTATCCGGTTTTTACCGTGCCGCGTGCCGAATTTGCGACAGGGGCAGGGAAAATTCGGTTCGCCATTCTGGTGTATTGAGCACCGACCGGATTTTCAGAGCCAGCGTTTCTCTGGTGTATGGCTACGTCGGGAGTTCGGCGCCCTCGTCGAGCACCCCTTGGTGAATGATGGCTCTGAAATCGCGTCCAACCATGACCCCGCCCGTAAATCGCTTCTCAGCGCCGATCAAGAGCTGACTCAGAAATTGATTCAGATCAACGTAGTTAGCTGCCTGAAGCAATATATTTTATTGTTAACTGTAATTTTGAAATCTGGATTGCAGTCATAAATCTGAAAGAGAACGGCGATAGGAGTGTGGGTCATGAAGCGTTTTAGCGTACTTCTTACCTCCAGTGTTTTAGCCTTCGCTGCGTTGCCTGTTTGGGCCCAAGAGGGCGTTGGCCCAGCTGCTCCGGGGCCGATGTATGGCCACATGTGGGGTGAACACTGGGGTTATCACCCGGGCATCATCCTAGGCCCCTTCGTGATGTTGCTCGCTCTCATCGGCACCGTCGCTTTGATCATCTGGTTGGTACGCTCCTTCAGCCACGGGATGTGCCATCACTGGCACGGTTACGGAGCTTGTCCACATTGTGACCGTGGGCGCTCTCACATTGCGCTCGACATCATCGAAGAGCGGTTTGCGAAGGGTGAGATCAACAAGGAGGAATTCGAAGAGAAGCGCAAGTTGCTGGGTCGATAAGAAAGCACGGTGTACGGCGCAGGTATTGAAGCCGACCTATAACGTTGTTGCATAATCTCTTCCGGCCACCTCGGTCCAGATGTAAGCGCCGGACTTCGGATGATATCTTGGTCGGGCGGCATCGGATCACTTGCGGCAGGAGGCATCACTCCATGCAGATTGCGACGGGTCAAAGCCACTTCTCAAAGTTCTTGATATTGAGATTCTTGAGCGTGGCGGGGTTGACGGTGCCGGTGACCTTCAGCTTGTGATCGGCCTGATACGTCTTGAGAGCTTCGCGCGTTCCTTTGGTCATGTAGCCGTCGCTCTCAATCTTGTAGCTTGCGTTGTTGAGTGCGGCCTGGACTATCTCGATCCCGCGACGCGATATGGCGCCGTGCGTTTTGGGGAGCGGGTCGTGGAACGGTTCATCTTGGAGGCGAACGTTGCTGCATTCCAGCGCAGGCTCGACAACACGGTTGACCCAGGGTAGCGCAAGCTCCTCAAGGAATTGTAGCGGAGCAGAGGGCGAGATTTGCGGAGCTTGACCGCTCCGAAAAGATGACCTAAGCATCACGGAAGCAGGAGGGACTTCTCATGGCGACTTTAGTCGCGTGGACAACCGTCGAACTGGGCGACCTTGAATTTTTCGCACCGGCGGTTCCGTGCTTGGTCGTTCACACCTGGTACGTAGACGACCAGCCGGACAGCACCGTGACCTATTTCTGGCAGGATGCGGCGACGGGGTTGATCAACCACGAAATTGTGTTTGCGGAGCCTGTCGGTTTTGAGGCGGCACTTGCGTGGGCGCAGGAACACGCTCCGACGCGCGGTGTCGAGCGAATTCATGTCAAGCATGGACCATCGCGTAAGAAGCGCGGCCGGCCGGCCGCAAAGGCCGGACGTCGCAAGAAAGGGGCGCCGCGAGCCAAAGTCGCCGCCCAAACAAAGACGGCACGAGGCAGAAAGCGTGCCCGGAAGGTCACGTCCGTCAAGGTGGTGTAAATGAGGGTGGAGGTTGAGGTGGCCATTGGTCAGGCCGCCTTTGGTGGCAGTTTGGTCGGCTCTGTGTCGATGGTCGGCGGTGTAAGTTCGGCCATGTCCTCGATCTGCACGTAGCGGTGCTGGAGCAGCCTTTCGTCGTTCAGCTCTAACCCCAGTTCACTTTGTACCTCTTATGCCAGCTCGGATGAAGTTTTCGAAGGTGCAAGATTAACCTTGTACCTCGCTCAATTACGCCGCGTATCAAGCAGGAGCCGGGCCACCACGGCAAGGTGCATGTTGCGCGGCCGTTTCGCGCGCTTCGCGCGCGCTTAGGAAAACGGCGCCCGGAGGCGCCGCTTGAAACGGCTGTAGAAAATTACGCGCGCGGCCATTTGGGACGCGCTAAGGCATAAGACTTTGACGGCCGCCCACGTCGCGGAGCGGCGGGATGGCGCGTCAGCCGGCGAGGCGCTGCTTCGAATTCGACGGCACGCACCGCCGGGGCCGGCTGCGCGGTTGCCGCGGCGGTTTGCGCCGCCGGCTTCGCTCCCGCCTTCGCGGCCTTCGCCTTGGGTTTCGCTTTGGCGGCCTTGGCCTTCGGCTTGGCGCCGGTGCGCGCGGCCGAGGCGGTCAGAGCCAGGGCCTTGTCGCTCAGCGCCGTCGTGTCCTCGCTCAAGCGGCGCAGCGCGCCGCCCAGCCAATCGAAATAGGCGACCATCATTTCGCTCGGATCGGTGCAAGAGCAAATGCGCTCCACCGCGCGGATGCCGCTTTCGTTGGCCTCGTTCCGGCGTTGCAGCCATTCGCGCGTGATCTCTTGCATGCCGGCAAGCAGGGTCGCTTGAGCTTGGAGGATACCGGTCTGCCCCTTCAAGCTTTCCGGCAGCGCGAAATTCTCGGACATGAGGGAAAGGATATCTGTCGGCAGGAAGGTCTTCTTCGCGGTCATTGGCAGTCTCCTACAAAAAGCTTCGCCATCCTCGCGCATGCCCCCCTGCCGCGCGGGCCGTTTTGTTCACTGGATGCGGCCCATTCCCCAGGCTCGGCGCCGCAACGTGACGTTTCGAAAAGATTTTTCCTGGCCGCTTTTTTCGTCGCCCGCTGCGCTCTTCCGTCTCTTGAGAGGTTCTTGGGCGTCTCGCGGGAACGCCGCACCGTCCGGTGCTTGCGACCATGGAATAGATAAAAAAGATTATCACGCCGGCTCTCGCATTTCCATCGGTTCCGTGAGACCAAATTGAGGCGACGATGTTTTGCCGCACTGGAGTGAACCAATCTGGCTGGACGGTGGTCAGGCAACGGATTGGACCAGATGCCGGGACCGCCCGGCTGCCAAAATATCGATCCTTCGGAAATCGCCGATCTTTTTCCCTATTTGATCATGTTCACTATGAGCGCGCTGCCTTCCCTCTCGCCAGCGATGGCGAGCACGTGTGTATACTGATCCTCGTCTTCGCCAAGGTTGAAAAACCAGTGGGACACTTTCCCCGGAAAGCCTAATAACGATATAAGAAGATTCGGTGCCCCACTTTTTTGTAAGCTATTGATTTTTATAGCTTGGAGAATCCCGCCGCTGGGCACCAGACCTCTTTCCGAGCCGAAATTTTTAAATCGGTTATGCCGTGATTTTGTCCCACCTCGAAATCCCGGATACCATCACCCGCCCGGAAACAGTATTTCGTACTGTCTTCGCTACGAAGGTTGGGGTCCCCAGCGGATCCCGCGGGGCACAAATCGTCGAGAGCGTGAGGTGCGCGGGTTCGCGGCAACCGCTTCATGGTCGGCATTGAACTGGCCGCCAGGATAGCACTTGTCGCCTCAATATCCTTGAGAGGGTAAGAATGAGGACCGGCGGCAGACTTTGGGAGTGCGCGAATTGTTGGCGTGTGCTTGTCGTACTCTTTGCTTTTTTTGGTGATGCCGTAATTAATTATGTCCGCTGAACGGTGGCCATGAAGCGTCTGCCAGCTCACCACGAGCCCGCCCGATCACCAATCGAGGTCGAATCACGGCCCGATGACGGACAAGAGCATCTTCTCGCTGACTGGGGGCTCGGTCGCCGGCGAGTCTTGCCCTGGGCTCTCGGTCTTATCACTCTGTCGGCGCTCATCGTCATCGTTCTGCACTTCAGCTCGATCGAACGATTCATCGAGCTCGCGCGCGGATCGCGTCCAGAGTGGATATTCGTTGCGTGCGCTACGCAAATACTAACCTATGTTTGCGCCGCAACGGTTTGGCGCCAAGCGTTGCGGCGCGCCGGGCACCCGCAGTCGCTCCGGTCTCTTTTTCCGCTTGGCGTGGCGAAACTATTTGTGGATCAGGCGATCCCGAGCGGCGGTGCCAGCGGAACGCTGCTGGTCGTCAGAGGCCTCACGCGCCGGCATGTCCGCCTGCACCTGGCAATGGCCGCGATGTTGGTTGGGCTGGTCTCATACGATGCCGCCTATTTGATCGCCGTGCTTGGCAGCGCAGGAATACTCTGGCTGCACGACCGGGCAGATCTTGCGCCCGTTACCGCGGTCAGCATCTTCGCATCCGTCGTCGTGATGATCCCGGTGGCGGTTCTCTTCTTGAAAAATCGGGTCGATCACGTGCCAATCGCATGGTTGCGTAAGCTGCCCGGTGTGGCGACGCTGTTAAACGCTCTTGCGAAAGCGCCCACCGACCTTCTCCGCGATACGAGTTTGCTCGTTCAAGCAATCTTGCTTCAATTGGGAATTTTCCTTCTCGATGCGACGACTCTCTGGGTTGCATTTCGCGCCATTGGTTTGGCAGTTGACTTTTGGATCATCGTGGTCAGCTTCATTATCGCGTCGATGACAGCGACGGTTGCGCCAATTCCTCTTGGTCTTGGAACGTTCGAGGCTGCTTCGGTTGGAATGCTTAGCTTGCTTGGCGTGCCGATCGAGGCTGCCTTCGCAGCGACTCTTCTGCTCCGAGGATTCACCTTCTGGCTTCCCATGATCCCCGGCGTCTGGCTTGCCAAGCGAGAAATCGGCAAACTTTGAAGACGTAATCGGTCAAATCGATCCGAGTTGAATGGAGATTCGATTTCGAACGGGGCCTTGACGAGGGAAGCTGTTCTCTAACGGGTCCGAGGTTTGAGTCCTTGTATCTCTGCAAAGCATTTGAGAGCATTGGCTCGCTGCAGCGCCGCGTGCCAGCCTTGGTGCTGACTTGGGTAATCGGCGTGTGCGATGAAAAAAAGAATGAATTGTTTTTATGGGATAATTTTGAATCAATTCTTGTTCTGTTCCACTCTGCATTGTCAAGTTTTTTGAATCATCCTCACGGTCTGGTCGGCTTGCTGCCACGGTGGCAGGCAACGCCACACCGCGCGTCGTTTCCGCCAAGAGCGCTGGTTCCGGATCAAGCAGATGGTGGCGTGACCCCGAGCTGTTGGTACATGCCGAGTTTGTCGAAGATCTCCCACTCTTCGACGACGCGAGCTTGATCGAAGCGATAGATGATCGTGGAGGCGAGCCGCACCTTACCTGCCAGTCGGGGCAATGTTGCCGAGAGGACCAGGATGGGTGGCGTGTAAGACTGCACGCGCGACGACGCGGTCGCCCCTGGCAATCAGGTCTTCGATATCAACTCGGCGGTCCGGGAACGCGGCCGCGAAGCCGGCGTTGCGGGCCATGTAGGTCGCATGATCGATGGGGGCGCCGGGCACGGTGATGTCGTGGTAGCGGCAGCCGGGACCGTGGACGCGTTCGGCGAACTCGACGTTCCCCCGGTTGAATGTCTCATCGTAGAACTGGCGGATCAACGCCGCGTTCGCGTCAGGATCGGTCATCGAGCAAGTCCCCCGGAAATTAAAGAAGGCGACGGTGAGTTAGCAACGACTGCTTTATCATCGGCTTGTCTGATTGAACAACAGCAATAACGGGCGATAGGCCGACCAAACTCACGAGAAGAAATCGGAACCTTTTCAAATGATAGGAAATTGATCGCATTGATCGACGATCCGGCTGTGGTGCGAAGCAGTGAATCTGGGGAGCATCCGAGCTCTGGGGAATGGTTTTTCCAGTGGGACACTTTCCCCGGAAAGCCTAAAAACGCCACGGGAAGATTCAGTGTCCCACTTTTTTGTAAGTCATTGATTTTTATAGCTTGAATGATCCCGCCCCTGGGCACCAGATCTCTTTCTGGGCAGAAGTTTTTTAATCAGTTACGACGCGATTTTGTCCCGCGTCGAAATCCTGGATACCACCGCCCGCCCGGAAGCAGCAATTCCGCGTGGGTAGACCCGGCCGCAACACCCCGCAATTTCACAAAGCGAGTTGGTTGTTGGCGGAAGAACAAACTTTCTGAGGGCCGCGGTTGATCGACTGCTTTTGACAAAACGGACCTTAAACGGCGGTCATCCAACGGACCACGGCAGCGGGAATAACGGAACTGCGAGAGACGCACCAAAAAAGCGCAGATGCTACGCGATCTGAACGCAGCGTTAAGGCGGTGAGATGTCCGTGTCGCGCTACTCGTAGCGCAGCGCCTCGATCGGATCGAGGCGCGACGCCTTGCGGGCCGGGTAGTAGCCGAAGAAGATGCCCACCGCGGCCGAGAAGCCGAACCCGCCGAGGATGGCCGTCGGCGAAATCGGTGTCGGCCAGCCGGCAACGGCGGAGATCGTCTCCGACACGGCGACGCCGAAGACGATACCCGCCACGCCGCCGACGAGGCTCAGAAACACCGCTTCGGCAAGGAACTGCAGCAGCACATGCAGGCGGCGCGCGCCGATCGCCATGCGCAAGCCGATCTCGCGCGTGCGCTCGGTCACCGAGACCAGCAGGATGTTCATGATGCCGATGCCGCCGACGAGGAGCGAGATCGAGGCCACGGTCGCGAGCAACAGCGCCATGACCTGGCTGCTGCCCTCCGCGGCGCTGGCGATCTGGCTGAGGTTGCGCACGGCGAAGTCGTTGACGTCGCCCGGCCTGATGTGGTGCCGGCGCGCCAGCGTGGCGGTGACCTGCTCGATCGCCGCCTGAACCTGGGTCGGATTCCTGGCCTGGACGTAGATCTGGTTGACGAAGCCGGTCAGGCGCGGCTGGATGCCGAAGGGATTGGGCTGCGGCAAGAAAGATCGCGCTTGTCGGTTGCCGTTTGCGTCGGTGCCGCGACGCCGAGCACCTTGGTCTCGGCCGTGCTGAACGGCACCATGACCAGATCGTCCTGATCCTGGCCGTAGGTCGATTGGCCTTTGGCCACGAGCGTGCCGATGACGCGCAGGGGGACGCCCTTGACCAGGATGACGGCGCCGAGCGGATTGTCGGACGGCGCGAAGAGCTGGTGGAGGACGGTCTGGCCGATCACCGCCACGAGCGCGGCGCTGCTCTGGTCTTCGGCGCTGATGGCGCGGCCGGCGGCGATCTGCCAGTTGGTGATCGGCGGGTAGTTGACGGTGACGCCCTGGATGTTGGTCGTCCAGTTCTGGTTGGCGTATTCGGTCTGGCCCGTCTGCCGGATCAGGTACGCGACCTGTCCGACAGCTTGGTCCTCGCGCCGGATCGTCTGGGCATCGCTAACGGTCAGGGTCGAGGCGCTGCCGGAACCGCCGCGGGCGCCGAAGCTCGTCACCGCGCCCGGGACGACGACAAGCAGGTTGGTGCCGAGGCTTTCGAGCTGCTTGCGCACGGCATCGTTGGCGCCTTGCCCGACGGCCACCATCGCAATCAATGCGGCGACGCCGATGAAGACGCCGAGCATGGTCAGCGCCGACCGCATCTTGTTGCGCGCGAGCGCTTGCACCGCCGCGGCCAGAATCATCAGGCCGAAGGCCCAGGAAAGCGGGGCCCCGTCCATCATTTTCGCTCGCGCATGCGGGTGAAAGATCGACAGATCCGTCGCCAACGGCGGCGGTGTCTTGGCTATCCCGGACTTCCCGCGCTCGTCGGCGAGGATGCGGCCATCGCGCATCGTCACCGTGCGCTTGGCGTAGGCGGCGATATCGGACTCGTGCGTCACCAGGACGATCGTGACCCGTTCCTCGCGATTAAGCTGCGTCAGCGTCTCCATGATCTCGTGCGAGGTGCGCGTGTCGAGATTGCCGGTCGGTTCGTCGGCAAGGAGCAGGCTCGGCGAATTGATCAAGGCCCGCGCGATCGCAACCCGCTGCTGCTGGCCGCCGGAGAGCTGGCCAGGCGTGTTTGCCGCGCGATCGCCGAGCCCGAGGCGGCCCAAAGCCTCCTGCGCACGGGCGAAACGCGCCTTGCGCCCGGACTTTCCCTCGTCCGAATAGAGCAGCGGCAAGGCCACATTTTCCAGCGCGCTCGTGCGCGACAGCAGGTTGAAGCTCTGGAAGACAAAGCCGAGCCGCTCGCTGCGGATGCGGGCGAGCTCGGGCTCTGGCAGGCTCGCGACATCGATGCCGTCAAGCAGGTAGCGGCCGGTGGATGGGCGATCGAGGCAACCCAGGATCGACATCAGGGTCGACTTGCCGGAGCCGGACGATCCCATGATGGCCACGAACTCGCCGCGCTCGACGGTGAAGTTGACGCCCCCAAGCGCGTGAACGTCGATGTCGCCGACGCGATAAATCCGCGTCACGTTTTCGACCGTAATGACCGCGTCGGACATTTGCGGTGCCGTCACGCTACAGCCGCGGCGGCGAGACGGCCGACCGGCCGCTTCCACCGGCGCCGCCGTATTGTTCGGACAGGATGACCTGATCGTCGGGCTTCAGCTCTCCGCCGACGATCTCGGTAAAGCTGTCATCGTCGAGCCCGAGCGTCACGGCAATGTGGACGGGCTTACCGTTGGCCAGCAGCCAGACCTGCCCCTGCCGGGTCGCCGCGCCCACAGCCTGCGCCGGTGCGGTGGCGGTCGCATCGGCAGGCACGTAACGGAGCGCCTGATCGGGCACTCGAATGACATTGTCGCGCTCGTCGGTGACGATCTTGGTCGTGGCCGTCATCCCCGGCATGAGCAGCAGGTCGGGGTTGGCGACGCCGACCACGACGTCGAAGGTGACGACGTTCTGCAGCGTTTGCGGCGCCTGCCGCACCTGGACGACGCTGCCCTCGAATGGGCGGTCGGGATAGGCCTCGACCGTGAAGCTCGCGGGGTTGTTTTCCTTGACGCCGCCGATGTCGCTCTCGCTGACATTGGTGTCGACTTCCATCTTGGCGAGATCGGTGGCGATCAGGAACAATGTCGGCGTCTGGAGGCTCGCCGCGACCGTCTGCCCTTGCGTCACGTTGCGCGACACCACAGTGCCGTCGACCGGCGAAATGATATCGGTGTAGTCAAGGTTCACCTGCGCGCCCTCGAGCTGGGATTCCCACTGCTGGATCGTCGCCTGGTCGAGGATGATCTGCGCTTCCCCCTGATGGTAGATGCTCATCGACTGGTCAGCAGCGTCTTGAGCGATCGAGTTCTGCTGCGCCAGCGAGGCGGTGCGCTGGGCATTGATCTTGGTGTACTCGAGATTTGCCTTGTCCTTTTCGAGCTGCGCCTTGGCGACCGCCAGGTTCGCCTTATCCTGGTCGACCAGTGCCTGATAGGGGCGGGGATCGATCTTGGCGCAGATCTGACCCTTGGTCACTTTCGTGTTGTAGTCGCATTGCAGCTCCCGGATGACGCCGGATACGGCGGTGCCGACGATGATCGTCAGCACCGGGTTGATCGTCCCGGTCGCAGTGACGGTACGGGCAACCGTGCCGCGCGTCACCGGTATCGTTGTATAGTGCACGGCACCACTGCGGCCGGCGATCCACCATGCTGCGCCGGCGCCGACGCCAAGAATGCCAATGAGCACGGCAATCAGCCAAAGACGATGGGGGCGTTTCTGTACGCGCGGTGAAGCGGGGAGTACCGGCCCGACTGGCTGCGCCAAGCTCTTGATTTGAATCTGATCGTCCATCAGCCGAGAATCCGAGGATTTCGATCTAGGATGGCTACCCGGACGCCCGACGGCCTTGATTCATGTCAAGGTCGCGACCATTAACGGCCGCTCCGCGGGGCGACGAACTGAGCCATTTCAAGGTGGGATAATCCCTTATAGCCGGGATTCCCCAGATGCGCGCCAGTTTCAGGGTCATCCTGCCCCGGCTTGGCTTTCCGGGCAATCCTAAACCGCGGCCGGTCAAATCGATCCGATGATTTTTATAACTTGAAGAAGCCCGCCCCTGGGCACCAAACCTCTTTTCGACACCTCTTTTCGACCCAATTTTTTTAATCAGTTACGACGTGATTTTGTGCCACCTCGAAATTCTGGATATCACTACCCGCTTGATAGCGGCGTCTCGGCGCGATTGAATTTCGTCAGCGCTGGTTCGAGTCGTGAACACGACCGCCACCCCTTACGTCTGAACGGCTGAGCGGGAGCCGGTCTGCAATTGGGGAATCATTCGAATCATCCGCGTGCCGAGACGGGAGAGACCCGGCCACGTGCGGTCGATCAGCGGTGCTGACCCCGGGACCGCATCGGCATTCCTCGGAAGCAGCCCTTCAGGAACAATGTGACCGTATCGCGTGCCCAGGCATCGAGTTCGGGTGCCGTCATCGGCGTGCCGAGGCCAAGGGCGCGGCGCTGCGGTCCCGAAACGACCATTTGGAGGAATTGCTCCGCGGCAAACCGGGCGTTGTCCACGGTCAGATTTCCGGCGCGGGCCTCGCGTTCCAGCAGTTCGGCGATGAGCTCGATCGCTTCCTGCCGCGTGCCTTGCGCGTTCATGACCGCCGCCAGTTCGGGAAACCTTGTCGCTTCGGCGACGATGACGCGATAGAGAGCAAGCGCCTCGGGAATGAGCGAGGCGTGTAGAATGGCGTCCGCCAGTTGTTGCAAGACATCTTCTAGGGTCCGGCCTTTCAACAGGCGCGCGGATTTGGTGGGACGCAAGCGTTCGACCAGGCGGCGCACCACGGCGTCGAAGACTTCGGCCTTGTCTCGAAAGCGGTGGTAGAAAGTTCGCTTGGAAATGCCGGCACGCTTGGCAATGGCCTCGATGCTGGTGGCACCATAGCCGTGGGTCAGCAGCAAGTCGGCGGCAACGTCGAGGATCTGGTCGCGGATCTGCTCGGCTCGCAGCCGCGAGGGCCGGCCGCCGAGGCGAGCCAAAACCGCCGGGGGCTTACGAGGGATGTTCTTCATTCACGACGTTTGTTGCCAAACCGCTCGCCGCGGGACGGCGGCGCATCCCGTCCTTGGGCGCCGCGTATTTACCGCGCCGCAAAGTCCCGATCGCTCGGAGCCGGCATCAGGGGACATAATAGCCCGGACGCCGCGCGTAGTATCCCGGCGGCACGGCATAATACGCTCGCGGCCGCACGTAATAGGGTCCCGGCGCGGCATAGTAAACCGGCGGCGCGAAGTAAGGCGGCGGAGCGTAGTAAGCCGGCGCCGGGGTGGCGACCGCCCTGATCGGAGCGGTCAGCAACGCGGCGGTGCCGATCGCGATCGCAGCGCCGGCTGCGAACAGGCCGAGAATCGGGCCGTCGTGGCCGTGGAAGAAGTGGTCATGTGCCGAAGCGGGGGAAACCGGGGCAATGGCGACCGCGGAAACGAGGGCGCAAACTGCGGCAGTTTTGAACTTCATGGCGGTGTGCTCCAAAAACGGCTCGCGGGGATCGAGCCAATGGCGATGCCTTTATATCACCATAGAAAACGCAACGCAACGGTATCGTTGCGTTCATGCGCGAAGCTGCCGATGTTATTGCATATTTATGGTTAACTCTCTGATTCATTGATGTTTCCAAGAATTGTGCCACAGGATCTGACGCGTTCTCTGCCCCACCGCATCGCGGAAGCGGCATGAAATTGGGTGCGGCGACCTTCGGCGAAAGCAGATCGACCGTTCACGACGTTCGAGGATGTCGTCGACCGTTCGACCGGACATCACTGTTGGGCGAATGTCGCTAACACGGGTGGCCCCGCCTAGAGCATGATCTGGCCCAATGCTTTTCCGGCAAGCGCTGGAGTTAGGATGGGGGGTCGTTTGAAACCGATATGGTTCCGTAAAATTGGGTGGTTCTATCGTCCAGCGTCGGTTATTGGTTGCGTACTGACGGCATTGACCATTGCGTTATCGGTGTACGCCTTTCGGATGATCGACAACCGATTGCATTCGGCCAGCCACACAATGTTATTTTCATTTCCTTACACGGCCTCGCTTTTTGCCCTTTTATGGCGAACCGCCTCTTTAACATCGCCTCGCGATAACTTTTAATCATTCTGCGCCAGGACCTAGGCCGAGTGGCCCGTGGAGGAGTTATCGGCGTCACCGGACGGCTTACCAAGCGATCTAAGAGAATGACCCAAAAGAATCAGGTCCAGTCACTCAGATATCGGCCGCCGGTACGGCCAGGATAATGGCGACGAGCGATCTATCGGGCAAAGAAAATTCGGAACAGCCGGTTTTCGTGACGCCCCGACTGTACATAAGACCGATGCTGGCGGAGGATGCGCCGGGGCTGCACGTAGCGTTCAGCGATCCAGAGACGATGCGCTTCATGGACTTTCCCGATTCCCGCGACATGGCGGACACGGAAAGGCGCATGCAAGTCTACCTTTTCAAATTGCCGGCTTGGCACGCAACGTGGTCTCTCGTTTATAAAGCAACCGGAGCCGTCGTCGGCTTCGTGAACTATCATCATCGGGAAAATTGGAATTCCCGTTTGGAAGTCGGATTCATGCTCGCGCGGCCATATTGGGGCGGAGGCCTGATGGTTGAAGCGATGACGGCGCTGCTCGAATACTGTTTCGAAGGCTTGAATATGCATCGCGTGGAAATCACGGTGACCCCGGAAAATCATGCGGCGATCCGGATGATTGAGCGTGTGGGATTTCGGCTCGAGGGGGGACCGTTGCGGGCGCGTCAAAGAGTGAACGGAGAGTATCGCGATCTGTCGATGTACGGCCTGCTGAAACCGGAATGGGAGGCGATCGCGAGGCCCCATCCGAAGCCCGATCACGACTTTCCCGCATAAACCTTGCAGCCCGAGTCAGCAATGGCCATGAGCGGACAATTCTTTCCGTCTGTTTCAACCAATTCCAGCCTCGTCCGCCTGCCGAGATCGAACCGTATTCCTCCGTTTTCCGTGGATATGACGCGAAACCGGTGGGACACTTTCCGCGGAAAGCCTAATAACGATACGGAATATTCAATGCCCGACTTGTTTGTAAGCCATATACGACGATGTAAACAGGGCCTAATCCAGAAAATCGATAACGAGCGAGTGAATGAAAAACAAGCGCAAAGCCTCCGCTGCATTGAAATTCTACAGACAAGTTGGCACTCACGGCTGGCGCGGGAGTGATTATTTTACCTTCAGCGCTCGCTCCTCAACGGTCCGTCACTGGATTGCGTCGCGACTCCCTGCCAAGCGAAAGAAGATTCTGTCGATTGGGTGCGGGGCGGGAGAGATGGAAAACCATCTAATCGATTTGGGTCACTTTGTGGTTGGCCTTGATTTATCAGGTCAAATGCTGAAGCGCGCATCGCGCAATGGAGTCGATCCGCTCGTTCAGGCCGACGCGCGAGCCCTACCTTTCAGATCCGGCTGCTTCGATTTCGTGATGTTTCTGGAATCCATCGGGCATCTTCAGTTGAACGCCGCCTTTGAGGAGGCCCGACGGGTACTCCGAAAGCGCGGTCGACTGTTGATTACGACGTATCCCGAGCACTTAAAAGCGCACGCTTGTTACAGAAAGTTCTCCCTGGACGAAATAACCGAACCACTCGTCGACGTTGGATTTCGGATCAAGGAACATCGGATGCTGGACGCCAAACGCAATCCCGTTATGGAAGTCCCATCCATTGGCCAATCGACGCTGTTGTATATTTCATCGACAAGGCAAGATTGAACCGACGAGCCTAGGGCGTGAACCCATAAATCCGGACCACCGCAGCGCGCGAGCTTCCGCTTCCGGGGCGATTGTGTTGCAAAACTATTTTGGGTGTCTGAGCGTGAAACATTGATTCAAAATTAGACACCAATGCGCAATGTTGATTGAAAAATTGGCTCGCTCAGATTCTATTAGTGCTCGCCAGATGCTCGTTGCTGAGTTTTGCAACACATTCGGATCGAAAGCGGCCATCCTCTGCCTGTCGCGGCATGTCCCGGAAGTGCCGACAGTGTTGCAAAAGTCGGTTGAAGCCCACGGCGAGCGTGATTCCATCTTCCGAGCGCGATTCGCGACGGCCGTGCTCCCCGGATCAGGAACGGCTGGTTTGGGTCATGTGCCGCGGTCTCGCGATGTCCGCGCTTGGTCAGTTCAACTACGCATGGCGGATATTCGAATTGTTCCCGATCAAGACCGTTCGGTGCCAAAGCACAGAAGCAGACAATGGCGTCGTATAGCCAGCGAAAGCATTTTAGACCGCGCCTCGATCGCTTATCGCTGTCCATTTAATGATTAAAGGCCGACTCATGCGCCAAAAAATCTGACCGCACGTTGATTTTCAACGCCGAAAAACTCACGCGCGACCAATTCCACATCAGATGCTTCGAGTTCGGCGAGGCACCATGTTCGGTGGCCGTGGCCGCACGGGCCAGACCTTACCGCGCTCAAAATTGCCGCCGGGAGTTTAAAAAGGGCCTGCTATGACGCCTGGAACCGAGATTTATGGGGGGAATGTCCCTGGAGACGGTCGAAATCTACAGCAGCACGTTCTGCACCACCTGCAATCGCGCCAAGGAGCTGTTGGCGCGCAAGGGCGTCGCATTTGCCGAGATCGAAGTCTCCGTCGACAGCGGCAGGCGCCGTGAAATGACGGAGCGAAGCGGCGGGCGCACGACGATTCCCCAGGTCTTCATCGGCGGCGCGCATGCGGGCGGCTATCAAGAGCTCCTCGAACTCGATCGCCGGGGCAGACTCGGTGAGATGCTGGGCGTAACAAGATGAGCATGAAATTCACGGTCGTCTGCGTGCAGACCAACTCGGCGCGCGAGGCGGCGCGCAATATTGAGGCCGCGGCGGCGGATTTGTCGCTCGCGCCAGATGTGGTCGAGAAGGATTACGTCTTTTCACGCCGATGCTTGGTCATCTGGTGAATGTCAGTCTAGAACCGCTCTGGGGACGGCAATCTCGTTCCGGGGAAAAGATCCGTTAAAACTTTGACTTCCCACAATGACCACATCACACTGGAGCAGCCGAAGGACGTTCAGCAAGTTCACCTAGCAACACGATAGGAGGCGAGGATGAAGGCGATGCACTGTGGCGACCTGATGAAGGGGTGCAACTTCGTTGCACGTGGCGCGACCGAGGACGAAGTGATGAAGAAGACTGCCGAACATGCCAAGACATCCCATGGCATCGACAAGATCACGCCGGAGTTGGCCAAGAAGGTGAAGGCGGCGATCAAGAACGTGTAACTGATCCGAGTGGTCGTCTCAGCCTAGCGAGGATGCTCGCGACGGGTGCCGTGATTGACGGCCGGGCAAATTGAACCAGGATACGCACGCTAGGCTTTTTTCTTCCCAAAGCATGACGGCTGCCCGAGAAAACTGGCTTAAAATCGCCAGACTGTTTGACTGCCGTTTTCTCGGTCATCCGTGATGGGACGCGACCTATGAGCATGCGGGATGGTGACATTCAGCGAGCGGCTGAAGAGCTTGTTGGCCGTCATGGCGCGAACGCATCGGCGGTAGCCCAGGAGCGCGCCGACGAGCTGGTCAATTCGGACGACCAAGCCGCGTTCAACCTTGCCCTGCGCGTCCTGACGGCGGTCGAGCAGCTGATGAGGATCCAGAGATAATCGGAGCTGTTCGATCCATCGGGATTCTCGCGCGACCACGGCACGGATGAGGCTAGATAAGCTCACGGAATCAGCGGAGAACAGGGCCACGCTGGAACCAATCGGGTCAGAGCGATTGCCCCTGCGGGCATCCGCGGGCTGTGCCCGTCCCGGCCGAAAGAAGGGGGTCGGTGTTAAGTGCGGTAATCACCCGCGCTTCGATGAACGTTCCAGGGCTAGGCCGTGAACCCATAAATCCGGAGTGACAGCAGCGCGCGAGCTTTCGCTTCCGGGTCAAACTGAGAAGATCGATTACGACCGAGCCGCGACCGCTCTTCCTCCACTACCGGATGTTTCGATCGGCGACCATCAACGCGGCTAATGCCATGAGCTGCCATTCTCAAGAGAGCGGAAATATAGTTGACTCTCAGTTGCGAACAATTATCATCTCAAATCACTAAGAATGATTATTATTTGCTGACGGGGGTCAAGAATGCCGTTGCGAGCGAGGTGTTTCGGCTTTTGTGTGGCCATTCTGGTGCTGGGGGTCATCCTTCCGGCCCATGCCGGCGATAGCGACATCATCATTACGATCAAGGGCGGCAAATTCGTCCCGAGCGAGGTTTCATTCCCCGCAGGCCAGAAGGTCAAGTTGATCGTCCGCAATCAAGATACCACCACGTCGGAATTTGAAAGCAGCGACTTCCATCGCGAGAAAGTGGTCCCGGCCGGCGGCGAGATTACGGTTTTTGTCGGTCCGCTCGACGCCGGCACCTATGAGTTTTTCGACGATTTCCACCCCGAGGATCGCGGCCATCTGGTGGTGAAATAGGGGCATTTTCATGCTCGCGACCCTGATCATTGTCTTTCGGGAAGTGCTCGAAGCCGGGCTGGTGCTCGGTATCGTTATGGCGGCGAGCCGCGGCGTGTTGCGGCGCGGCCTATGGATTATGGGTGGTTGTGCCGCGGGCGTGTTGGGTGCCGTCCTGGTCGCGGGTTTCGCCAGCGAAATCGCTTCGGCGGTCGAGGGTGTCGGCCAGGAATTGTTCAATGCCTCGATCCTGTTCGCCGCAGTCTGCATGCTCGGGTGGCACAATATCTGGATGAGCCGTCACGGCCGCGAATTGGCCGCCGACGCGACGAAGATCGGCAGAGAGGTGCTGGCCGGAACACGGCCGCTTTATGCTCTGGCCGTCGTTTGCGGTATCGCAGTGTTGCGCGAAGGCTCTGAAATCGTGCTTTTTCTTTATGGCATCGCGCTTGCCGGCGGCAGCAGCGCGATGAGCATGGTGATCGGCGGCGCGCTAGGCGTCTTGGCGGGCGCCATCGCCGGGGCCGCGATCTATTACGGCCTTCTCACCATTCCCTTACGCTATCTGTTCGGCGTCACTTCCTGGCTGATTCTGCTCCTGGCCGCCGGTATGGCGTCACAGGGCGCGGCTTTTTTAGCGGCCGCGGATGTGTTGCCCTCGCTCGGCAATAATTTGTGGGATACGTCGTCCATCCTCGCGGAAAAGGGCCTGGGGGGCCAGTTGCTTCATGTCCTCACCGGCTATACCGCGCGGCCCGCCGGTATCCAGCTCGTCTTTTATGTCGTCACTTTGGTCGTGATCGGCTCGTTGATGCGCGTCTTCCGGCACGACCCGGCCGTATCGCGCGATGGCAGGACGTCAGCCCGGCAACCAGTCGAATAGCGTGAATTTCGGGTGAACGTTCGGCCGCATTCGCGGCAATTTCTCGTGCGACCCCGTCTTATCGACGAACGACTGGGGATTCAATTATGAAGGTGCAATTCTTGGCGACGGCCGTTGGCGTGGTCGTGGCTATATCGCTTGTCGGCCCCGGCACGGCCCGGGCCGACTTCAAGGTCTGGACGCCGGACGTCAATCAGGGCGAATTGGCAATCGAGAATGTCGGCGATCTCGGTTTCGATCCCAATCGCAACAAGACCGGTGAGCAGAGCTACACCGCCGAAACCGAATACGGCGTCAGCCCGTGGTGGCAGACCGAGCTCGAATTCGAATTCGAACGCGATCCCGGTCCCAATCAGGCGACAAATTTCAGCCAACTCACCTCGGAGAATCTGTTTCAATTCACCGAGCGCGGGGAATATTGGCTCGATACCGGCTTTTTTGCCGAATATGGCCAGTCGATGCTGAAGGGCAATCCGAACGAGACGACCTTCGGCCCGGTGCTGCGCAAGGATTTTTGGGGTCTGAGCAATTCGGTCAATCTTTTCATCGAAAAGGATCTGGGCGCGCACGCTTCGGGCCGGCCGCAATTTCAATGGGCCTGGGAAACGCGGATCGATGCCTGGGAAGCGAGCGTCGGCCGCCATTTCACGATCGAGCCGGGTTTCCAATATTACGGCGTGCCCGGCCAGATCGGCCATTTCGCGAACTGGAGCGATCAGGACAATCGCGCCGGACCGCAGCTCTTCGGCAAGCTCTTTAATATCGGACCGGGCACGCTGGAATGGAATGGCGGGATGCTGTTTGGTCTTACCGCCGCCGTGCCCAAGTTCACGCCGCGCTGGCAGTTAGAATATGAAATCCATTACTAAGAACTTTAGCCTGCTGCTTTTTGTAAGCCATTGAGATTTATAACATGCAGAATCCCGCCCCTGGGCACCAGATTCCTGCGCGAAATCTTTCAATTGTTATCGGAGCGGTTTTATCCCGCCTCTCGCAACCGAGATGGAATGCCGAATCGGCCGGTCTCGCACCAAACCGGTGTCGCACGCCCGTCCGTTGCGTGAAACGGACATTCCAGCTTGCAAGTCAAAAGCCCATCCCGACGTCATGATGCCGTGGCCTCGACTCGAAGGACCTGATTTGGTGCGTCCAATTTCTCGTCCGCGAATTGAAGGGCGTAGAGCCGCGCATAGATGGTGCCATGCGCCATCAACTCTGCATGGGTGCCGGATTCACAGACGCGGCCGCCGGCGATCACATAAATAAGATCGGCATCGATCACGGTCGAGAGCCGGTGCGCGATAATGAGTGTCGTGCGACCTTTCATCAGCTCCTTGAGCGCCGTCTGAATCTGACGCTCGGATTCGGTATCGAGCGACGACGTCGCTTCATCCAGCAGAAGAATCGGCGCGTTCTTTACCATCGCACGGGCGATGGCAATGCGTTGACGCTGCCCGCCGGATAGCTTGATTCCATGCTCGCCAACAAGCGTGTCGTATTCCTGCGGAAAATCGACGATGAAATCGTGCGCCGCGGCGCGTTTTGCCGCCGTGACGATGTCGGCTTCGGAGCAACCGGCGCGGCCGTAGGCGATATTGGCGCGCACCGTGTCGTCGAATAGCGCAATCTCCTGGCTCACCAGCGCGATATTCGCGCGTAGAGAGGCCAGCGAGACATCTCGTACGTCGACCCCATCGATCGAGACCGCCCCCGACTTGGCGTCGTAGAAGCGGGGGATCAAATTCAAAATCGTGGACTTCCCCGCGCCCGATGGCCCCACCAACGCAACGGTGCGGCCTGCCGGCACCTCGAGGGTCAGGTCGTGCAGCGCCTCCTGTTCGCTTCCGTAGGAGAAGGACACGCGGTCGAACCGAATTGTTCCGCCGGAAACTTTGAGAGGCACGATGTCTTCACGCTCCTTGATGCCGGGCTCGATGTCGAGCATGTCAAAAATGCGTTGTGCGGCGGCCAGCCCTTCTTGAAGGGACGAGTTGAGGTTTCCCAGGCTCCTCACGGGCTGATAGGCCATGATCAGCGCCGCGATGAACGAAAAGAACGTGCCTGGCGTCGTCGAGCCGTGGATGACTTGGCTGCCGCCGTAAAAAATGACAAACGCGGCGCCGACGGTGCCGAGTGTCTCCGTGATCGGCCGTGCGATGGCGCGCACCCGCGCCGACTTGTACATAAGCTTGAATATCTCTTCGATCGTCCTGTCGGCGCGCTTCTTCTCATAATCTTCCATGCCATACGCTTTGACATGGCGGGCCCCCTGAAAAGTCTGCGTGAGCAAGGTGGCAAGATTACCGATCTCCACCTGAGTATTGGTGGAAACTCGGCGCATTTGGCGCCCAAGGTTCAGCACCGGCATGACCGAGAGCGGGAAGACCAAGACGGCGATGAGGGCGAGCTTCCAGTCCCGGTGGAACATGACCGCGACGAGAAAAGCCGCCGTCATGAAGTCCCTGCCCATGCCGATAAGCGTCGTTGATACCGCCGACCGCAACATGTTGACGTCATTGGTGAAGCGCGAGATCAGACGGCCGGTCGAACTGTTGTGAAAGAACGCGAGATCTGCGCCCATGAGATGGGCGAACATCTGTTTCTGAAGATCGGTGACGATACGCAGGCCGGTTTTATTGGTCAGCACCGTCTGACCGTAATCGGCAAATCCCTTGAGCAGTGCGGCGGCGACGAGGGCGAGCGGGATGATCACAAGCATCGTCGTGTCCTTGCGAACAAAGACATCGTCGAGTGCCGGTTGCATCAACCAAGCGCTGAGGGCCGTCGCCCCAGCGTAGACTCCCATGCAAGCCACGGCGAGCATGAGCCGGCCTAGGTAAGGGCGCAGATTATGACGCAGCAGGCGGGCGATCAGCGCCAGCGAGCTTTGCTCGGCGGCATCCTTTTTGTCACCGACCTTCGGTGTCGTCATGCCGGTCCAACGATCCTTTTCGGGCAAAAAAGAGAGCCCAGAGTCCGCTCAGAACATTCGATAAACGCAAGATAACATGCGGGTCGCGCCAGGGCCAACGCTGGAGCCGCCCCGGCGCCGGATTGTGCGAGCCAGGTCACTCTTAAGTCGCTTCGCGCCGGGCTCGATCCGGCGGCAAACGGACCGCTTCCGGATATTATAACCGCTGGGGGATGGTGTCTAAGCCGCGGCCTCACACTGGCGCATCAAGTCCCAGACCGCGTTCTCAACCGCGTCGACGGAGAGGCTCCTCATGAGCGAAGTGGCGGTCCTATGGTCGTAGTCCGGAACCCCAACAATTTCGTCGAAAGTCTCGGGCGTGCGGATCGCGCGGCAATGACGACCCCAAGGGCGGAATTGTGCTTCGCGACTTGGTCCGAATAATCCCAGCGTCGGCGTTCCCGCTGCGGCTGCCAGATGCATCGTGCCTGAATCGTTTCCGACGAAAAGCGTGCAGCGCCGCAGACATTCATAGGCCGTGAGGAGATCGACGCCGATCAGGTCGATGCACCGGTCCGGCGGAAGCGCATTGAAGAGGGCTTCGGCGCGGGCGCGGCTCGAAGGCCCGCCAAGCACGGCGACACGGCCGCCGGCAAACGGTCCGGCGGACGCAGTGACCCTGCGCGCAAGTTCCGCAAAATAGTCGGCCGGCCATTCTTTTCCGGGCCAGTTCGCAATTGGGCCCAGAGCCAGCACCGGCGAACCTGCCGGGATCAAGCGCTCGGCTGCCGCGACGTGCTCCGGCTTTGTCCACAATCGCGGATCGACACCCTTGTCAAGATTGATGACATGGGCATGCTGTTCGACCATATGGCCGTAACGGTGCCGGGACGAGCGATACCAGCGGTGGCGGGCTCTTAGGAAGTAGCAAATTGCCGACCCTCTGAGGTCGACGACCATATCCCAAGCGGTGCCGACGGTGGCGGCCCACAGCCGCAACCAATGTCCGGCCCATTTGCGCTTGGGCATCGCGATGATTCGGGACAGGTTGGGTAGGGCCTCAAACAGAGGCGCGGCGTTCGGGCCACAGGCGACCGTAATCTCGGCATCGGGATAGCAATCGACAAGATGCGATAGCACGCCGGTGGCTAGGACGGCATCCCCGATCCAGCGGTGCGTAATAAACAAGATTCGCATCCGTGAGCGTCTCCTACATCGTGAGTCCGGTATTCATTGACGCGCCGACACATATTTTAGGGCGGCGGTCACGAAATTTCCAATCGCTCAACGCTGCATTGGAGTGGAGTGGAGTTTCATGTTTTTACGGGGGCTTAGAAGCTACTGCAAATCATTTTTAATGGCCCGGTTCTCTCGGGCCGAGTAGCCTGCGCCAACAATCTGATCCGGCATGAAAACGTCGGTTTAATGGGCCGCTGCGCCAAAGCGTCGCAGCCAAATGAAGCGCCGGCCATCACGCCTTATGGCGGTGCCTGACGGTTTCGAATGGGCGCTGAGCAGCTGCCGGTTTGATCGCCATCCCGCTCAAGCGACCGAGCAAAAAATGTCGCGCAGGGAATTGCGCGGATCGCCGTGGAATTGGTGGGCTCAAGAGGGCGCAGCCCCATCCCTGCCGATTGTCCCTTTCGCCCTGACTAGATGAATGCGTTTCCGGCTGACGTGCGAGCCGGAAGAGGAGGTCGCTAGATTGAAACCGATATGGTTCCGCAGAATTGGCCGGGTCTATCGTCCGGCGTCGATTATCGGTTGGGGGCTGACGGCAGTCACAATTGCCTTGCCGGTATATGCCTTTCGCGTGATTGACGATCGGCTGCATTCGGCCCGCCACACATCGTTATTTTTAATTCCTTACGCAACTTCGCTTTTATTGCTTCTATGGCGGACCGCCTCCAGGACGTCGCCTCGCGATAGCTCGCGATAGGCCTGCTCCGTGCCGAGGTTCGATTGGACTGACCGGCACAACGGATGAGTTGCCGGCGCAAGGAACGAGCTCTTGCTCCCCGCCGCCGTTCAAAGCGGGTGGCGATTGCTGATCGCAAATACGGCGAATATGACGGGAACGCTTTTCCGTGAGAATGCGAGTGCAACCGAGCCAGCTCGCCGTCTTCGTTGCGGAGATGGCGCACAACTAACCAGCGTCGATAAATAAGCCTGATGTTGAATGCCGCAGGCTGATTGAATCAGCCATTCCGCTTCCTGCGGCACATCCCTTGAAAGGGCGCGAAGTGCTTTTAGTATCCTTCGCGTTCCAGGCGCTTGCGCATGGTCTTGCGGTAGCGGCGGACGGCTTCCGCCTTCTCGCGCACGCGCCGCTCCGAGGGCTTCTCGTAGGAGCGGCGGCGTTTCATCTCGCGGAAAAGGCCTTCGCGCTGCATCTTCTTTTTGAGGACGCGAAGCGCGGCATTGATGTCGTTATCCCGTACGAAGACTTGCATGGTTCAGCGTCCCGATGATGGTGTGATGGATTTGATGGCGCTGCGCGGTTTGCCGGAGCGATCGCTTATGTCGCGGTCCTGAGCTTCAAGGATCGCGCGTACCGATCCGTCGAAATCCCAAGGCTGCAAGTCGGTGCTCGGCACCTTTCGATTCGAGGTGCGCTGCCCGTCGTCGTAGACGACGTCGAACAAGAGATAGGCGCGGTCGGTCATCTGCCTCTGCCGGCTCATGATTCGTCTCCCATGTCCTCGGCGCCGGGCGCCGGCGCGGCTTCCGGCTCGCCCTGCTGAGCCTTGCGCTGGGCGGTTTTCTCCGCGCGGCGCTCGAGCTTTTTCTGCTGCTTTTGTTCCTTGGCGCGCTCGCGGTCGCTCCGCTGCATTCGATAATTGGGTTTGAAGGGCATGAGGCTCCGTATGCGCCGCCGAGGCGGGGCGGCAAAAATTCGGGCCGCGCGCCATCGCGCGACACGTCGACAATCAATAGGAGGTCCGGCTCGATGTGCTGAGCTTTGGAAACGAAGTCGAACCGGCGATTGGTTGGGGCGGCGATTATGGGACCCAAAGGCCCAACTAGCAAGCTCACTATGTTGCTAAATGGCGGTAAAATCGTCGATTTCAAGCCCTAACGCGGGTGGCATTTTGGTTAGCCGTGACGGATGTTTGGATCGGCGAAGAGGCCGGGGCCGGGATTGCCGCCGCCGCGAAGGGCCCGTGCAGAGCATTTCCGGATCCAAAACCATACGACGGATGAAATCCTTCGGCATCAGCCCCGGCTCGGATCAAGCCTCAAAAACAACGCCCGCGGACGGCCGACCGTCCGTGATTCCAAAACATGCAGCGAGGGGTACGATAAATCCAGCGCCCCGCGTTTGCGTATGCCACTCGTTCTTGTAGATTAGAAAGGCCGCCTCCGATGCGCCATCGCTTTCAGCCGCTCGCGCCGCCGGGGGTGAAGCTTCGGTAAGGTATCAGGGATCAATGAGCACCTCTCCGGTTAGCGCCTCTGCGGTTGGTGAGAACCCGTGTTTCCGGCGGCTTGCCGATTACTTGGCGGCAAAAGCGCCGGCGGGCAAGCTACCCGGCCGGCAACACATCGACCCCCTGGAAATTCCCGATCTTCTTTCCTGGATCATGTTGATCGATGCCTTCCGAACCCGGCTGACGGGCGACGCTATCGGATTCGCCTTATGGGTACGGAAGTCGTCGCGATTCAGGGCGCCGATGAAACCGGGAAGTACATGGAGGATGTGCTTACAGGCTCCGCGGGGGCCGAGATCGTCCATCAATGTGACGAGATCCTGCGCACCCGGCAGTCGCACCATCGACGCGGTGTGGTCGCGACCATGGGCCGCGAACACGTTCACTACGAACGGGTCGCTTTTCCCTTAGCCAGCGACGGCGAGCACGTGGATATGCTGATCGCCGTCTTCGCCAAAGTTGAGAAACCGGTGAAGCACGCCGGCGAAATAACCTCGGAATGACAAATATCTCCGCCGTTGGACTTTTGACCTGGGGCGGCGTTTCATTGGCGGTGGCGGCGTTGTAAGCAGAAGCGGCAATCGCTGACGCGGTCCAAAACAAAGATTCCCCGGAGCACATTTCGGCGGTAGACGCGGCTGAAGCGGGACTGCATCCCTCCAATATTCACGACAACGCCTATGCCGTCGGCGCCATCGATTTCACCGGGGACATGCCGATCATCCTGGGCCCCGATGGGCCGAGTTTGGGCGGTTTCGTCTGCCCGGCCGCCATCGTCCGCGGCGAATTGTGGAAAGTCGGCCAGCTGCGCCCGGGGAACAAGGTCCGCTTCCGCGCGGTGACGGCGGCACAAGCAACCGATTTGGCGCGAGGCGCGCCGGCGGCGTTTTCCGGTCGCGTGCCCGAGGACGACATTCTTTATCGCTTCGACGGGGCCCCCGTTTCCGTGGTTTACCACCGGTCGGGCAACGAAAATATCCTGGTCGAATATGGGCCCATGGTGCTCGATTTCGGCCTGCGTTTGCGCGCTCACTTATTGATGCAGGCGATGCGCGATGCGAAGCTTCCCGGCATCGTCGATCTGACGCCGGGCATCCGGTCGCTGCAGGTTCATTTCGACAGCGGCGTTCTCGATGAAATACGGGTCCTCGACGCGCTGCTTGCCCTCGAAGCCAATCTGACCGATCCGCGCTCGGCTTCGGTCGAAAGCCGCATCGTCCACCTGCCGCTGTCCTGGAACGACGAACAGGCGGAATTGGCGATGCGCAAATATCAGGAACTCGTGCGGCCCAACGCGCCCTGGTGTCCGTCCAATATCAAATTCATCCGGCGGATCAACGGCCTCGATTCCCATGACGACGTTTATCGCATCGTCTTCGACGCCAGCTATCTCGTGCTGGGCCTCGGCGACGTTTATCTGGGAGCCCCGGTGGCGACCCCACTCGGTCCGCGCCACCGGCTGGTCACGACCAAATACAATCCGGCGCGGACTTGGAGACCGGAAAACGCGGTGGGCATCGGCGGCGCTTATCTCTGCATTTACGGCATGGAAGGACCCGGTGGCTATCAGCTCTTGGGCCGCACCATTCAGATGTGGAATCGCTGGCACCGGACCGATTGCTTCGAGAAACCGTGGCTGCTGCGCTTCTTCCCGGTTTCCGGCGAGGAATTGCTCGAAGCGCGCGCTGCCTTTCTCCATGGCCAGTATCCGCTCAAGATCGAACAAAGCCGCTTTACCTTGAGCGGGCATGAAAAATTTCTGGCGGCCAACGCCCGGGTGATCGCCGCGTTCAAGGCCCGCCAGCAAGCCGCCTTCGAAGCGGAGCGGCAGCGCTGGCGGGATCAGGGCCTCGATTCTTATGTCGCCGACGACGGGCCCGAATCCTCCGCTCCGAATGACGAAACCTGGCCCGAAGGAACCAGCCCGGTTCATTCATCGGCCATCGGAACGGTTTGGAAAATCGAGGTGGCGCCCGGCCAGCGGGTGAGCGCGGGGCAGGCCCTCGTGATTATCGAATCGATGAAAACGGAGATCGCGATTCCGGCATTGAGCGCCGGCGTGATTCGGGAATTGCGCTGCCAGCCGGGGCGTATCGTCATCGCGCGGCTGCGCGAAGGCGACCGGGCGCTTCGATTCACGCCGGTGGATGTCGCCGTGGAAGCGTTGCGCCGGATCGTATCTTACAAGGATCCTGCGGTTTGGACCGCGCGTGTTCCGGAATCCGAAGTGATGGCTCGGGCGCGGGCGCTGACCGCAGTCCCTCTGGACGCCGAGAAGCTGCCGCTTTACGGCATTCCCTTTGCCGTGAAGGACAAGATCGATTGCGCCGGCTTGCCGACACCCGCCGCTTGCCCGGCTTTTGCCTATGAACCAGCGCGCGATGCCAGAGTGATCGAGCGGCTCCTGGCCGCCGGCGCCATTCTGATCGGCAAAACCAATCTCGATCAATTCGCCACCGGGCTGGTGGGCACGCATTCTCCCTACGGTGCGCCGCGCTGCGTCTTCGACGATCGCTATATAACCGGCGGGTCGAGCTCCGGCTCGGCGGTCGTGGCCGCAGCCGGGCTCGTCGCCTTTGCGCTCGGCACCGATACGGCGGGCTCGGGCCGCGTGCCGGCCGCCTTCAACAATATCGTCGGCTGGAAGCCGACCCGCGGTTTGCTGAGCGCCGCCGGCGTCGTTCCCCCCTGCCGCAGTTTGGATTGCGTCTCCATTTTCGCCCACAGCGCGGGCGATGCCGCGGAGGTTGCGCGGCTTGCTCAAGATTTCGATCCTGCCGACCCGTTTTCGCGCCGGGCGGAAGCGCGGGCCTTGCCGCAGGCCAGCTTTCGCTTCGGCGTTCTGACGGCGCGGGATCGCGAATTCTTCGGCGATGAGGAGATGGCCGCGCTCTACGACGCGGCGATCGCGAAGCTTGCCGGATTGGGCGGCGAGCCCATCGAAATCGACCTCGCGCCGTTTCAAGCGGCGGGCGCGCTGCTTTATGACGGCCCGTGGGTCGCCGAGCGGCTGGCGGCGATCAAGGATTTCGTGGCCAAGCATGAAGAGGCGATGAATCCGACAGTCCGCACCATCATCGCCGCGGCCGGCGGCTACACCGCCGCCGACGCCTTCGAAGGCCAATATCGATTGTCCGGATTGGCCCATCAGGCCGACGCGCAATGGGCGCGCATGGATGTCATGCTGCTGCCGACGGCGCCGGCCCAATACACAATCGCCGAAGTCACCGCCGAGCCGGTCGGGCTCAACAAGCGGCTCGGGCGCTATACCAATTTCGTCAATCTGCTCGATTATTGCGCGGTCGCCGTGCCGGCCCGATTCCGCGGCAACGGATTGGCCTTCGGCGTGACGCTCGCGGCGCCGGCCTTCTGCGATTTTGCGCTTGGTGTCGTCGCCGACCGGCTGCACCGCTCCGGGAATTTCGGCATGGGGGCTGCGCGGGAGGCGGCGCTGCCACCCGGATCCTTCGGCGAAATCGATTCAGGCGATCGAATTTCTCTCTTCGTGGTCGGCGCCCATCTTTCCGGCATGCCGCTCAATCATGAGTTCCGGAATTTAGGTGCGGTTCTTGTATGCGCCGTCCACACGGCAAAGAGCTATCGGTTGTTCGTGGTGCCCAATATGACGCCGCCAAAACCGGGCCTCGTGCGCGCATCCTCTCGCGAAGGCCCCGGCATCGAATGTGGGAATATTGCGGGCGAGGTCTGGAGCCTTGCGCCCGATGCCTTCGGCCGCTTCGTCGCGCGCATTCCCGCGCCCCTCGGCATCGGCAAGGTGGAACTCGAGGACGGCAGCTTGGTTAGCGGCTTTCTCTGCGAAGTCCATGCCGTCGAAGACGCCGTCGAGATCACCGGTCACGGCGGCTGGGAGAACTATCTTAAGAACCGTAAGTAACTTCTCCACTTGAAGATTTCGCTAGGCGAATCCCTGCGACATTACTGATCTTGGCCGGGCGCCGAGGAATGACTATTTTGGACTACCGAAAATCAGTATTTTGGACTAATGCAGGTTCCGTCACCGACCGAAGGGCATCCGCGGTTCCGCCGCCTTTCCGAATATCTCGCGGCGAAAGCGCCGCCGGGGAGATTGCCCGGCCGCCAGCACATCGACCCCTTGGAGCTTTTCGATCTGCTGCCTTATCTGATGCTGGTTGACGTCGTCCAGCAGCCGGATGGGTCCGCCCGCTATAAACTTCGGCTGGTGGGTACGGAGGCGGTCGCAATTCAAGGCAGCGACGGCACCGGCAAATATGCCGACGAGGTGCTCACCGGCCGCGACGGCGCCGAGATCATCCGCCGCTACGACGAGATTTTGAAAACTCGGCAACCGCAATACCGGCGCGGCGTCGTGGCAACGCCCGGCCGCGAGCATGTTCAATACGAGCGTGTGGCCTTTCCGCTCGCCCGCGACGGCGAGACCGTGGATATGCTGATTTTCGTGTTTGGCGCGATGGCCCGGCCGGCGCCGGAAGCCGAAAAAAAAGCCTGAGCGGAAATTCGAGACCGCTTTTCGCGATTTAAGTTCGGCGCGCGCGCTCAACTTTCGGCAAGAACGCGGTCAGGAATCCGATGACCGGCAGGAACGCGCAGATTCCGTAAACGAATTCGATGCTGGTGTGATCGGCAAGCTCGCCCAGGGCCGCGGCGCCGATGCCGGCCATGCCGAAGGCGAATCCGAACAGCAATCCGGAAACCATCCCGAACTCGCCCGGGCATGAGCTCTTGGGCGTAGACGACGATCGCTGGGAAGGCCGACGCCAAAATGAGTCCGATCGGAACGCTGAGCACACCGGTCCAGAACAAATTGGCGTAGGGCAGGACGAGCGTGAAGGGCAGCACACCGGCGATCGAGCACCAGATCACGACCTTGCGCCCGAAGCGGTCGCCGAGCGGCCCGCCGACGATGGTGCCCGCCGCCACCGTGCCCAAGAATATAAAGAGATGGATCTGCGCCACCTGCACCGGCACATGGAATTTATCGATCAGGTAGAACATGAAATAGCTGGTGAAGCTCGCGACGTAGAAGAATTTGGAAAAGATCAGCGCAACCAGGATCGCCAGCGCTAGCCCGATCTTCCGCGACGGCACCGGAGTCGTCGGCGCGTGGTTCCCCTTGGCGGCTTCGTGACGCGCCTTGCCGTTTTTCTTGTACCAGTGGCCGATTTTCCAAAGCAGCACGATGGCAAGAAGTGCCGCCGCCGAAAACCAGGCGATGCTGGATTGTCCGTGCGGCAGGACGATGAAGGCGGCGAGCAGGGGGCCGAGTGACGAACCGAAATTGCCGCCGACCTGGAACAGGGATTGGGCAAAACCGTGCCGTCCGCCCGAAGCGGTGCGGGCGATGCGCGAGGATTCCGGGTGGAACACCGACGATCCGATGCCAGTCAGGCCCGCGGCGAGCAATACGAGGGGAAAGCTCGACGCCACCGAAAGCATCAAGAGCCCGGCCAGCGTGCAGCCCATGCCGATGGCGAGCGCGAAAGGTTGCGGCCGGCGATCGGTATAGATGCCGACCAGCGGCTGAAGAATGGACGCGGTCATCTGGAAGGTGAGGGTGATGAGGCCGATCTGGCCGAAATCGAGGTCGAGCGTGGTCTTGAGCAACGGATAGATGCCGAGCAGCAGGGTCTGCATCATGTCGTTGAGCAGATGGCAGAAGCTGAGAGTGATCAGGACGCGCACCGCCGTGCGCTCGGTGGCGCTGGGTCCCGGCGAAGCGGTGTGAGGCTTGGCGGCATCCCGGCTGGTGGCGGTCACGCTCGCTCCTCGTTCGAAATCGCAAGTCCGGGTCCGAAACGCCGGTCCGGGCCCGACCTTCGGTGACTCCCTTCAAATAACTCTTTGAAAACTAGGGGTTTCCGACGGCTGTGTATTCTGGCGCATGCTGGCAAAGGTGAGAACCGTACGTAACGTCGCACCATCGCTTCGTCAAGATTGGACGCCCGGGAAATCCCGGATCGAACGGCGTCGCCGGATGCCAATTCAGCCTCCGTTCAGCGGAATTGGCGCTTATTTCTCGGCGCCGGTCAAACGAGTGAGGTGTGCCGATGCGTAAGATCCTGCTGACGGTGATGGTATTTCTGGTTTTGGGCTCGGCCGGATATGCGGCGGCGCGCATGCGTTTTTGGAATTCGACGATCGCGACGATCACGGAGCTTTATCTGGCGGCACCCGGCACCAATGCCTGGGGCAAGAACCAGTGCGAGAACGACAAGGACAAATCCGTCGATGCCGACGAGCGATTGACGCTGATCGATGTCGCGCCGGGCACCTATGACGTGAAGTTCGCCGATAAAATGGGGCGCACGTGCATCTTGCGGAATGTCGAGGTGAAGGACGGCCAGCCTTACGCGTTCTCGATCGAAGAAGGCGATTTCAAGAAATGCGAGAAGTAGGGATCCGGCGCGCGATTATTGAAACGCGGGAATTGATCGTTCGGGCGTCGCACTAGAGCATGATCTAAAGCTTCGCCGCCAGGAATTTCAACGACCGGTCCCAAACCAGCTTCGCCGCCGCCGCGTCGTAGACTTCCGGCCGGCGGTCGTTGCAGAAGGCGTGATGGGCGTTGTAGCTGTAGATCTCGTATTCGACGCCGCTTTTCTTCAGCGAGTCTTCCAATTCCCGAACCTTCGCCGGCGTGATCCAATCGTCCTTCGTCGCGAAATGGCCCTGGAACGGCACCTGGATTTTCGTCGGGTCGGCGAATTCCCGAGGCGGAATGCCGTAGAGGCAAATCGCCGCGTCGATTTCCGGAACGTGGACGCCGGCGGCGATGGCCAGCGCGCCGCCCATGCAGAATCCCGTCACCGCCACTTTCGGGCACAGCGATTTCAGATGTTTCACAGCACCCTGCAAATCCTGATGGGTGGCGTCGGGGAAATCGAGATTGTTCATCAAGTGGCTCGCCTCGTCCGGTTTGGCCGTCACCTTGCCTTTGAACAGATCGGGGGCGAGCGCGGTGATTCCGGTCTTGGCGAAGCGGTCGGCGACACTCTTGATTTGATCGTTCAGGCCCCACCATTCCTGGATGACCACGATGCCCGGCCGTTTCTTCCCGGCGTCGGCGAGATAGCCCTTGGTCCGGCCGCCATCCGGCCGAGCAAATTCGATCATCGAGCCCATGTCGTGCATCCTTCCTGATTCTTGGAATTCCATCGCCGCGCCATTCTGACGAAGCCGGGTGCCGGCATCAATGCTGCGGCGATTCGCCCCTTCACAATAAAGATATATAACCTTTATTTGTTTCAATTCCGACGGGAGGCAGGCCATGTCCGCCCCATTGTCGCCAATGCGTGTCGGCCCCGGCGTTCCGTTCGGCATCACCGAAGCGACGATCGCCCGCCTGGTCCATGCCTTCTACGCCAAGATCAGAACCGATTCCGTGCTGGGGCCGATCTTCGAACGTGCGATCGGCGAAAACTGGAATCCGCATTTGGCGAAGATGTGCGACTTCTGGTCCTCCATGGTTTTGATGTCGGGGCGCTATAAGGGAACGCCGATGACGATCCACGCCGCACTCGCGGATTTGCAGGGCGAGATGCGCTCGGCCCATTTCGCGCGGTGGCTCGATCTTTTCCGGGAGGCCGCCGCAGCATTTTGCCCGCCGCAAGCCGCGGCACTTTTTATTAGCCGCGCCGAAATGATCGCGCAAAGCCTTGAGCTCGGCATCGCCGTCAGCCGCGGCGAGATCGGCAACCGCCCGTCGGTAGTGGAATAATTCGGCGGCGGAATAAATTAGCGGTACATGCTTCGAAAAAACGGCCGCGGGCTTTGAGACCCGCGGCCTTTCGTTAGATCCTTGCCAAGTCCCCATTACTTGCTGGGGGCCGGCGTCGTCGAATCGGAGGGTTTGTCGGACGGCTTGGCGCTCGAAATCCCCGTCATGTTGGGTGCACTTGTCGGGACGATCCTTGCACCACTGCTCGTGGCGTTCTTTCCGTGCCTTGCATTTTTCCGGATTGTCTTTGCACCACTGCTCGCGGCGCTCTTTGCATTTCTCCGGATTGTCCTGGCACCAGTGATGGTGCGGTCCTTCCTTATTCTGGTCCGTGTTCTGGTCCGTATTCTGTCCCGTACTCTGACCGGTGCTGGGGCCCGGCTGTGCCGGCGGCAAAGGCGGTCCATCCTTGAACCGGAAGAAGCGACAGGCCAAGAACGACGGCGTAAACGAATCGGATGTTGGGGGTCATGCGTGTACTCCTGACGAAATGTCGGACATACTCGCACACACGGGGCGCGATATTGAAACCTGCGCGCCGCGAAATATCCCGCCCTCCGATTCGTTTCCCAGTCCTTAGTTGCCGGTCTTCGGCGCCGTTTCGGTCGTCGGCGGCGTGGTGGTCTTCGGCTTGGCTTTGCCCTTACCCTTGCCCTTACCCTTCTTGCCTTTGCTCTTGGGCTTGGTCTGGTCGCTCGGAGGCGTGGTCGGCTGATCGTCGCCGATGAGCGCGACGTCACCCTTGACGACCTGAACGGTGTCGGAAGAAATCGAGGTTGCGGCGGGCTGGCTGGGGGCTGCGAAGGCGTTCGGTGCGGCGAACACGAGAGCGACCAAAGCAGCGCCAAGGACCCCAAGGAACGGCTTCATGCTATTGACTGTCATACGTTGCTCCATTTCCCTTTGTTGAAATCGCCGGCAAGCCGGCAATCATTAAGCTCCGGTATCTCCGGGCGGCACATTCTTCGCACATCTACACAGGATTCCGGGATTAACTCCGTGTAATGTTTAGGGATCGGCGGCCTCCGGCAAAGCGCCCGGGGGGCTTATCCCCTCCCCAAATCCGCACTAAAGTGTGACCGGAAAGTGTGACCGGCTCGAGAGTTCCGGACTGACGATAGGAATCCGCGGCGATGGCGTTGTCTCGCAAATACTTGGCCGTCTTGACGGCGGCTGCGATCGGGATCGGCGGCTATCTCTATGCCCGGTCTTCGCCGGCACCCGCCGAGGTCGCCAAAGACGGCGCCGAATCGGCCGAGGCCGTCCCGGTTTCCATAGCCCCCGTGATGCGCAAATCGGTGCCGGTGACGCTGCCCGCCATCGGCACCGTGGTGTCGCTGTCTTCGGTTGCGGTCAAATCGCGGGTCGACGGGCAGATCTTCGAGCAGGATTTCAAGGAAGGCCAGAATGTGCACAAGGGCGATCTCTTGTTCACCATCGATCCCCGGCCCTTCGACGCGGCGGTGCGCCAGGCCGAAGCCAATCTCGCCCGCGACAAGGCGCAGCTCGAAGGCGCCAAGCTCGATCTCACCCGCTATTCCGAACTCGCCAAGAGCGGATTCGCCGCCCAGCAGAAATACGAGGAATCGAAAACCGCGGTCGATTCCCTGGACGGAACCGTCAAGGCCGACGACGCGGCGCTGGAAACCGCGCGGCTCAATCAAAACTACACCGCGATCCGCTCTCCCCTCGACGGCCGGACCGGCAGCGTGCTGATCCATCCCGGCAATCTGGTCAAGGCCAACGATACGGTTTCGCTGATCGTCATCAATCAGGTTCACCCGATCAATGTGAGCTTCGCGGTGCCCGAACAATATCTGCCGGAAATAACCCGGCGCATGGCGGAAGCGCCGCTTGAGGTTCAAGCGCGCATCGCCGACGACGCCGAGCCGCCGATGACCGGCCAACTCTCCTTCATCAACAATGCCGTCGACACGACGACCGGCACGATCATGCTGAAGGCGCTGTTCGCCAACGACGACGAACGGCTGGTTCCCGGCGCTTTCGTCCGGGTGAAGCTCCTGCTCAAAACCTTGGACAATGTGCTGGTGGTTCCCACCGCGGCAATTCAAAACGGCCAGAAGGGAAGCTATGTCTATGTGGTCGGCGCGGATCAAACGGTCGAGGTACGTAACGTTTCCGGCTTGACCGAAACCGGCGACGAAACCGCGGTCGCGACCGGCCTCAAGGATGGCGAAAATGTCGTCACCGACGGCCAGTTGCGGCTTCGTCCCGGCGTCAAGGTCGTCGCCAAGCAGGCCGCCCCATCCTCGGAAACGAAGCCCTCGGAAGCAAAGCCTCCGGCATCTCCGCCGCCCGCGGCGCAACCGGATTCCAAGACGTGACGCTGCCCGAACTCTGCATCCGCCGCCCGGTCATGACCACGCTGATCATGGCCGGGCTTCTCATCTTCGGGATGTTTGCCTACCAAGCGCTGCCGGTGAGCGAGCTTCCCCATGTCGATTTCCCGACGATCACGGTGACCACGAATTTTCCGGGCGCCAGCCCGGAGACGATGGCGGCTTCGGTCGCACGGCCTCTCGAAGCGCAGTTCTCGACCATCGCCGGCATTTCCTCGATGACCTCGGTCAACGCGCAAGAGATTTCTGTCGTAACGCTGCAATTCGATCTCGATCGCAACATCGACGCCGCCGCCCAGGACGTTCAATCCGCGATTTCGGCGGCGACGCGGCAGCTCCCGCCGGAATTGCCGAATCCGCCGTCTTTCCGCAAGGTGAACCCGGCGGACTTCGCGGTCTTCTATGTCGGGCTGTCGTCGCCGACCTTGCCGATGTCGGTGGTGGACGAATACGCCGAAACGATTCTCGCTCAGCGGCTGTCCATGCTGAACGGCGTTGCCCAGGTCGCGGTTTTCGGTCCGCAGAAATATGCGGTCAGGGCCCGGGTTAATCCCGATTTGCTGGCGGCCAAAGGCATCGGCATCAACGAGATCGCCGATGCGCTGGCCAACGGCAACGTGAACCTCCCGACCGGCACTCTGAACGGCGCGCATCAAAGCCTGACGGTTCAGGCGACCGGGCAATTGCGCGACGCCGCCGCGTTCCGCGCGCTCATCGTCGCCTATCGCGGCGGCGCGCCGGTGCGCCTGGAAGACGTCGGTAACGCGATCAATTCGGTCGAAACCGACAGAGTGGCGAGCTGGCTCGGCAAGGACCGCGCAATCATCCTCGCCATTTACCGGCAGCCCAACACCAACACCATCGAAGTCGTCAACAATGTCCGGGGCGTGCTCCCCGCCTTCCAGGCGCAATTGCCGGCCGCGGTCGATCTCAACGTGCTTTACGACCGCTCCCATACGATCCGGAGTTCGATCGCCGACGTGCAGTTCAGCCTGATGCTCGCTTGCGTGCTGGTGATCCTGGTCATCTTTTTGTTCTTGCGGCGGCTGTCGGCGACGATCATCCCGAGCCTCGCGCTGCCGCTTTCCATCGTCGGCACCTTCGCCGCGATGTATATCTTCGGCTACAGCCTCGACAATCTCTCCTTGATGGCGCTGACCCTTTCGGTCGGCTTCGTCATCGACGACGCCATCGTGATGCTGGAAAACATCACCCGCCATATCGAGCACGGCGAAGAGCCGTTCGCTGCGGCGCTGACCGGCTCCCGCGAAATCGCGTTCACCATCCTGTCGATGACCATTTCGCTGGTCGCCGTGTTCATTCCCGTGCTGTTCATGGGCGGCATGGTGGGAAGGCTGCTCCACGAATTCGCGGTCACCATCTGCATCGCGATTCTGGTTTCCGGCGTCGTCTCCCTGACCCTGACGCCCATGCTGTGCAGCCGGTTCATGACCGGCTTTCACGGCACCCGCGAACGCGGCCTCCATCGCGCGGGCGAAGCGTTCTTCGCCGGATTGCTCCGCGGCTACGACAAGACGCTGAGCTGGGCGCTGCGCCATCACATTTTGATTCTGCTGATGTTCGCAGGCACGATTTACGGCACCGTCCATCTCTACGGCACGATGCCGAAGACCTTTCTGCCGAACGAAGACACCGACCAGATCTTTGCCTTCACCGAAGGATCGGAGGACATTTCCTTCGACGCCATGGTCCGGCATCAAAAGGAAGTCGCCGCCATCGTCCAGGCCGATCCGAATGTGGATACCTTGATGTCCACCATCGGCCCTTCGGGATCGCGGGCCACCGGCAATCTGGGGCTGCTCTTCGTGCATTTGAAACCGCGCGCCGAACGGAAGCTTTCCGCCGACGACATCATTCAGGAACTCCGGCCGAAGCTGGACCAAGTCACCGGCATGAAAGTCTATATGCAAAACCCGCCGCCGATTCGGGTCGGCGGCTATCTGACCAAGGCCCAATACCAATACACGCTGCAGAGCCTCGATCTCGATCTGCTCTATCGCTGGGCCGGAATCCTCACCCAGAAGCTACAGGAAGCGCCGGGATTCCAGGACGCCACCAACGACATGCAGATCCGAAGCCCGATCGTGAATGTCTCGATCGACCGCGACCGGGCTTCGTCTCTCGGCGTCACCGCCAACCAGATTGAAATCGCACTCGGCAGCGCCTTCGGCGAGCGCCAAGTCTCGACGATCTATACCGCAACCGATCAATACGAAGTGATTCTCGAAGTCGATCCGAAATATCAGCAGAACGTCGCCTCCCTGCCGCGGCTTTATATCCGCAGCACCACCGGCGCGCTGGTGCCGCTGACCGCCATTGCGAACATCGAGCGCGGCGTGGGCCCGCTGGCGATCAATCATCAGGGCCAGCTTCCCGCCGTCACCGTCTCGTTCAATTTGGCGCCGGGTACGGCGCTCGGCGACGCGGTCGACAAGCTCGATCAGATCGTCCGCGAGCTCGGCATGCCGAAGAATATCGAAGCCAGCTTCCAGGGCACCGCCCAAGCGTTTCAGGCGTCGCTGCAGGGCATGGGCTTGCTCCTGCTGATGGCGATTCTCGTCGTCTATATCGTGCTCGGAGTCTTATATGAGAGCTTCGTGCATCCGCTGACGATCCTCTCCGGCCTGCCTTCCGCCAGCCTCGGCGCCTTGCTCGCCTTGCTGCTCGCCAACGAACCCTTGAGCCTCTATTCCTTCGTCGGCGTCATCATGCTGGTCGGCATCGTGAAGAAGAACGCGATCATGATGATTGATTTCGCGATCGACAAACGCCGCAACGAGGGCCTCGATGCGGCGAAGGCGATTTACGAAGCCTGCCTCATCCGCTTCCGCCCGATCATGATGACGACCATGGCAGCGATCATGGGAACCTTGCCGATCGCTTTCGGTTTCGGCTCGGGGTCGGAAGCAAGACGTCCTCTGGGTTTGGCGGTTGCCGGCGGGCTCGTGGTCTCGCAACTCCTGACCCTTTATCTGACGCCGGTGATTTACATCTACCTCGACGGCCTCGAAACCCATTCCGGCCGGTTCTTTGCCCGCTTCAGTCCCCGCCGCCGAACCAAACCGGCACCCGCGGAATAAATGTCAAAGGGTCGGAGTCATATGGTTGGGAAGCCGCGCATCGAGATCGAATATTGCACCCAATGCCGCTGGCTGCTGCGCGCCGGATGGATGGCTCAGGAGCTGCTGAGCACCTTCGAGGCGGAGTTGGCCGGGGTCATGCTGATCCCCGGAACCGGCGGCATCTTCGAAGTCCGGGTGGAGGGCGAAACGGTCTGGTCGCGCAAATCGGAGGGCCGTTTTCCCGATATTGCCGAGCTCAAGCAGCGCGTCCGCGACAAAGTGGCGCCGGAGCGGGATCTCGGGCATATCGACCGGCGGGATGCGAAGGAATAGGCGGGACGCATGCCCGTGCGTGACAATGACCCCTGCGTGACAATAAAGCGCAGCGGCTCACGATCATTTGACGATCGCGAGTTTTGATTCAACCGCGTGCTTTGCGCCGAATCCAAGTCTCGGGAATCGAAACTGAAAAATCCAATGAAGGAGAGTGACATGCGGTTCGGCGGAATGAGGGCGTCTTTGGCGGTTCTGGCGATGCTGGGGCTTACCGGAAGCATGGTGGCCGGCTGCGCCCAGGGCGCCAAGAACGCGATGAGCGATTCCGAGCTCGGCTACGTGTCGAGCAAGGAAACGATAAACGTCGATTGGTCGAAGGCGGAAACCGTCAATGTCACTCTCGCCGATTTCGAATTCCAGCCCTCGTCGCTCACCTTCCAATCCGGCGGCATCTACCGCCTGCATCTCGAAAACAAGGGGAAGGAAACCCATTATTTCGCCGCCGAGGATTTCTTCAAGGCGATCGCCGCGAATTCCCTGGAGCAAAGCAGCGGCAATCTCGCTTATCCGCTGCTCCGCGAAATGGCACTCGCGCCCGGTGAATCCAAAGACCTCACCTTCCTCGCAGTGACGAAAGGAACCTACGACCTCCATTGCTCGGCTCCCTTCCACGAAGGCATGGGCATGAAGGGCACGATTACGATAATGTAAGAAGCGCCGAAAGGGCGCGTTGATGTAAGCGCGCCAAAGGCGGCGCATGGCCCGGGGGAATCGACGATGCGCCCTTATGCGCGGATCAGCCTTTATTACCTTGCGACCTATCTGTTTCTGACCGGACTGGCATTTCTGTTCGCTCCGGATTTTTCTCTGTCCTTGCTTCTCTCCAACGCACAATACGGCGACGTCTTCGTCCGGTTCACCGGCGCCTTCATGATCGCGCTGTCGATTGTGGTCACCCAGATCATCCGGCATCGCGTCGAAGTCCTTTACCCGACGACCGTCTTTGTCCGGATTTTCTTTATCGCGGTGATCGTCGGCCTCTATTGGGAAACCCGCGATCCGCTTTTCCTCGTCATCCTCTGCGTGGTCGGGCTCGGCGTGGCCTTGACCGCCTCGGCCCTGACCCTCGGACGCGAACCGGACGCGAAAATCGTAGCGAGTGCTCAGCGCCCTTCCACGAAGGCATGGGGGTGAACGGGAAGATTAGGATTTTGTGGGGGGATAGGCTTTTCGAATCGTTACGGAAATTGGGCTTAGGGAATGACCTAACCCTACAACCAGAGAGGCAAAGGATCAAATCCACTGAAACCGACGGCGACGCCATTCTCATCAACAAGGACGTCGACAGAACTCAAGTTCTTGCCGTCGGGGGTCTTCCTTCCGGTGATCTTGTCACCCTTTGGAAATGAGCGGCGCGCTTCCATGAGTAGACTCATGACACCGTTGAAGAAATCCATAGTTTTTTGGACGAGTGTGAAGATGTCTTCCAAGGGGATTTCGGCATATTGCGAACCCCGATGCTTTAGGCTCCGGACTCATAACCAGTAGCACAGTGTAGCGGCGAGACAGACGGCGGCGAGGAAGTTGTGGGCGAGACGATCGTATCGGGTGGCGATTCTGCGGAAGTCCTTGATCCGTCCGAACATGCGTTCGATGGCGTTGCGATCGCGGTAGAGGCAGGGAGAGAAGCAGTTTTTCCAGCGCCGGTTGGCTTTGGGCGGGATGTTCGGCGCGGCGCCCTTGCTCTCGATCTTGCGGCGGACGGCGTCGCTGTCGTAGCCCTTGTCGCCGTGCAGGATCGCGGCGGTGGACACTGGGTCGAGCAGGGCGTCGGCCGCGATGCAGTCGGCCACCTGGCCGCCGGTCAAGAGGAACGCGATCGGGCGGCAGAAGCGGTCGGTGAGCGCGTGGATCTTCGTGGTTCGGCCGTCCCGAGAACGGCCGATCGCCTGACTGAGTTCCCCCTTTACCCCCTGAGGCGCCACGATGAGCCTTCACCGCCGAGCTATCGATCAGCACCTGTGCCGGCGGACCGCCCGCCGATGCCAAGGCGCGGAAGATGCCCACCCAGACGCCTCTGGCTGCCCAGCGCACGAAACGATTGTAGAGCGTCTTGCGCGGACCATAAACGGGAGGGGCGTCGACCCAGCGTCCGCCGGACTTCAGGACATGAATAATCCCGCTGATGACGCGGCGGTCGTCGACCCTTGGTTTGCCCCGCGTATCGGTTGGAAGATGCGGCTCAAGCCGCGCGAACTGTCTTTCGCTCAGCCAAAAATAATCTCGATCCATCGACGGTCTCCCTTCGGAAACTTTAAATCACGAAACGCCCGACATGGGAATCCTGTTTATGGGTCCGGAGCCTAGGCGGAACTTGCCTTCGAATAAAATGTAGTCGGAGTGAAAGAATGGATTACGAATATTCGGTCGAATAATTTCATCCAATATGTCCTTTACGCCTTTGAACCCCTGCTCAAGCGCCTTGGCTGATATTTCAGTCGCCTTTGCTGATACCGACGGAGGAGCCCCGTTCTTGTACTTATCAAGAAAATTGAACACTTTTGGTGGCTGCCCCTCGATCGTCAAAAGCAAAATGTAGAGGCAGTGATAAATAAAATTTGCTTCGGTAATATGGCAATACAGGAATAGAGCCATTCTAGCTTTTGTATCGTCATGGAGCGGGCCGTTGATTAGGCCCACCAGATCATGGACAAGCGCCTGCGTTTCGCCGATCGGTTTCCAGCCTGGGTCCTCTGCTCCCGAATCGAAGCCGACCACCGCAAAGAGAAATGAAAGTTCGTCGCGTTGACGTGCCGCCTGAAATAATCGGCGCATCTCTGCCTCGACGAATTTTCTGAATTCATCCCGGTCCACAGACTACCGCTCCGAACGCCGTGCTGTGGCCCACGTTGAGTGTTGCCTACAAATCCACGCCGCTGGTTGCCAACGCGCGTTTCCATTTCCCGTCGATGTCGTCGTCGAACAGGATGCTGGTGTCTGCCGGCGCGACGTACCACGCGTTATGCGCCATCTCGGCTTCGAGCTGGCCCGGGCCCCATCCGGCGTAGCCGAGTGCGATGAGGCTGTGCGCCGGGCCTTTGCCTTTCGAAATCGCTTCGAGAATTTCGGTGTCGCCGGTCACATCGACACTGCTGGTGATCAAATGGGTGTCGGAATTCGAATAATCCGGCGTGTGAAGAACGAAGGTCGCCGCCGGTTCGACCGGCCCGCCGAGGAAAACCTTGAGCCGGCCGGACGCGTCCTGGCCGTCGATCCCGAGCCCTTTGAGAACGTCCGCCGCCGGCGCGGAGCCGAGAACGTGGTTGACCACGATGCCGAGCGCGCCGTGCTCGTTATGATCGAGGATGAAGATCACGGTCTTGGAAAAATTGGGGTCGTCCATGGTGGGCGCCGCAACGATAAACTTGCCGGTGAGGTTGTCCGGGTCTTGTGCCGGATTGGGCGTGTCGTTGGGCGCCTGACCGGGTGGATTTGGATTATCGGCGGTTGCATTGGGGATGTGGCCGGGTGAAGGGCCGGCGGATTCTTCCGATCCGGCCGGGGAGGGCATCGTCGACGCAATGACGGCAACAGCAAAGATCGCGGCAAAATGCGTCAGCAAGTGCCGGGTGAATAAGGGGGGTCTAAATCGCGCCATGAGTCTTGCTCCGCCCGGCAATGCCTGACATCCAAGCAATGCCTTACCAAGGGAATCGCTTTACCAATTTATAACAATTAGGCGGTCTATAGTGTTTCACAAGCCCCTTATACCCGCGAACGCAAGGAAACGGTTTTTGGGGCCGTGACCTATGGCTGTGGCCTCGGACCTGTCGTAAAGTCGCGAAACCGTTCACCCGCCGGCGGCGCTGCCGGCATCGATACAGGCCGGCATCCTTGCCGGCCTCCCATTGAGGGAGCGGGGCTCAAACGTTCCGGCACCATTCAGTCGGGCAGGCGGTTTCAACAGGTTTTGGCAATCGGACTTTCAATCGGACTAGGGGGAAGGAAATTTCATGCCTTACGTATCCCGCGATGAAAACGGCCATATCGCCGCCATCTACCGCTCACCCCAAGGCGGGGCGAGCGAGGAACTGGCGGCAGAAGACCCGGAAATCATCCAATTCCTGTCCGATGCCGGCTCCGCCGAGCAGCTCAAATGGGAGCTGTTCGTCACCGATCTGCTCATGGGCCGGCTGGTCGAAGACTTGGTCGACGTGCTGATCACCAGGAACGTGATCGCCTTCACCGATCTGCCCTCGGGTGCCCAGCGGAAACTCATGCGCCGGCGGCACCTGCGCGACAAGATGCAGGCGGCCGACGGCTTGCTCACCGACGAAGGCGGCGTCCTCTAAGCCAGACCCATCCGGCCCGTCTCAATCCAGTCAATTCGTTTTAGTCCAGACGTTTTGATCCGTGGCGAAAGTCGCGGCGCTAAGGCGCTTGTTGGTGATGCCGTTCAGTATCCTCTCGCCATTTGCTGGTCCAGATTCTTGAACTGATTCAGCCATCTTTGAAAGGCGGGCTTCGCCTCGTCCGGGCCGAATGAGTGGCCTTCTTCCCGCACATTCCACGTGCCGTCCATTTGCTCGACATACCCGGACCGCCGGTTGCTCGACACAGCCGGACCGCCGGAAAAAGCAGCATCAGCCGATGGCGCCGCCCGTCATTGCATACGACCGCATGTTCGGTTGATGCTGATGAAAATTCCGCCGTCACATTTCTGCCGCCGAGCCTTGCTAGAAAGACTGCTCAACGGTCAGTAGTATCATCCCAGGTCTTTCCACTCCGTCTCAGGGGGCACCGATGAAATCCTCACGCTTGTTTGTGGCAACGGCTTTGGTTGGCCTGCTGCTGTGCGCGTGTACGTCGACCACGATTACGCCGATGGACGTGAAGCTTTCGGTCCAGGGCGATTCGCCCCAAAACTATTCGGTTATCGCCATCGGCAACATTACGGCAAAAGACAGTCTCTGGAACACTAACGCCGAATACGTGCGGAGGGCGCTCGTTAAGAAACTGACCGACAACAAGACCTTTGCGCAGGTAATCGATCCGGCGCCTTCGCCGCTTCCCGCCAATACGGCGTTGGTCAGCGGTGAGATTACCGATGTCGATGTCGGCGACAAGGCATTGCGGGCCCTCATCGGTTTCGGTGCCGGCGAGGCAACCATGACGGGCGTATTTAAGATTGAAAACGCGAGCGGTGCCTATTGACCAGTTTCCAAACCGAAAAGGGTTACTCTGGTGGCGCGGGAATTGGCGGTTTCGACCTCGTGGATATGAACGACCTCGCCGGAAAGCTTGGCGAGGAAACGGCCGACGTCGTGGGCCGCTGGAGCAAGGGCCAGAAGCTCAAGCCCTGAGTCAGGCGGCGGCGAGGAGGTCTGGCGGGCCGACACCGGGGACCGCCGGCCTTCGCCTCAAATTTCCTAAAATTTTATGCAAATATCAATAGAACTGTTTCTAATACTTGAGCATTACTTATCGCGAAAACGAAGTATTAAGTAATCGCGCGCTAATGTCGCGTCCTGGCCTTGGGGAAGGCGGAGTTCCAGGAGGGAAGCGGCATGAAGAAGTTCGTGTTGATGGCGGCCTTGGTGGCGTTATGTGGGCCGGCCTTCGCCCAAGGTGCCGATAAGAGCGCTGACAAGAGCGCGGACGGGAATTCCGGCGCGGTCCAAGGTCCGGTCCTGCCGGCGGACAAGAGTCAAAATCTGGCGCAAACGCCGCCTCCGGAGCACGGCCCCGACCGCGGCTGGTATGTCGATTTCGGCGGGCAGTTTGCGCTCATGCAGGAACAGACGATCAGGGACGGAATCATTCCCGGCGGCACGGGCGAGCTGGCCAGCGATCCCGGTTTCGGGGTCACCGGCGCGCTCGGCTATGCCTGGGAAAACGGGTTGCGCACCGAAGCCGAACTCGGCTATCGCCGCAACGGCATCGATAAAGTTTCCGGCGGCGCCTACGGCACCCGCTTTACCGGCGATGTGGACGGGCATATTTCCGCCCTCTCCGGCATGTTCAATATGCTTTACGACTACGACACCAAGAGCGCCTTCACGCCCTATATCGGCAGCGGTCTGGGTCTGGCCAATGTCACGGCGGCGAGCGGCCCGCTCCATGTCGACGACAACGACGTGGTCTTCGCTTATCAATTCATGGGCGGCGTGCGCTACGCGCTGACCGACAACATTTCGATCCGTACGGGTTACCGGTATTTCGCCACGACGGCGCCCGATATCCGCGGCTCGTCGGGCGAATACGGCAGCCACAATGTCGAAATGGGCCTGACATTCGGCTTCTAGAGCAATAGCCGATCAGGTGGAGTTTTCCGTCTTGTGGCCTCCCCCTTTGCGGGGGAGGAAGCGAAAACCTGGCTTTGTGAAATCAAAGCCCTGGTTTTCGCAGGTGGGGGGTTCATTTTGGCCGTCCCCTGACTTTCTTTGGCACCCGCCTCCTAACCTCCCTCACAAGGGGGGAAGGAATGATTCAACGCGACCGGATTTTGCTCTAGGTGCCGGCGCGGCTTCTAGCGCGTAATCTTCACTCAGCGGATTTGCTTCGGGCGGAATTTGGCCAGGTGGGCCTTGCACACTCCGCTCGGATCATACATGCGTAACCGGTCCCCAATTTTCCCGGCGACTTCCTCCCGTGAGTTTCGCGTGACGCCGATCAGGATTCATCCCCTCAAGGCTCGACAACCCCGCTATCCGCGTGCTTGCTGCCGGTGCTAAACTCCCGGCAACAACCGAAAAAACGGGCCCAGGGCAAGCAAGGGGGCCAAAGCACGCAAGGGGGACAAGCGATGCCGCCAATCGCCGGCAATTCCGATTTAGCCGCTGCAGTCACCAAATCCATGCGCGATCATTGGGGCGTGTTCCTGGCCGAGGGAATTATCCTCGTCCTGCTCGGCATTGCCGCGATCATGGTTCCCCTTGTCGCCGGCCTCGCCACCACGATCTTTCTCGGATGGCTGTTCCTGGTCGCCGGAATCGTCGGCCTGGTGATGACCTTCAAGGCGCGGGAAGCGCCGGGATTCGGCTGGTCGCTGCTGTCGGCGATCGCCGCCTTGCTGGCCGGCGGCGTATTGATCTGGAATCCGCTGGCCGGGTTGGTCACCCTGACTTACGTGCTGATTGCCTTTTTCATCGCCGACGGCGTGCTGACCATCGTCCTCGCCCTGTCCCATCGCCGCGAACTCTCCAGCCGATGGGAATGGCTGTTGGTCAACGGCATCGTCGATCTGGTTCTCGCCGCCCTAATCATCTCAGGCTTGCCGGGCGCCTTCGCGTGGGCGCTGGGGTTCTTGTTCGGGATCGATCTGCTGTTCGGCGGCACCTCGCTCATCGCCATGGCACTGGCGGCGCGGAAACTCGCGACCTAAATCCGCTCCGCCAAAACCTGCAGTCCCGGCTTTAGCTTGAAGGACTTCCGGCGGATGACGAAGCCGTGGCGCTCGAGGATCATCCGCAAGCTCGCATAAGTGAAATAGCGGACATGCCGCGGCGGATCGACGATGTCCCAGGAAACGATGTCTTTCGGCACCCGCCAGTGGCCGATATCCGGCGTTGTGACGAAGAGCTTTCCGCCGCGCCGCGAAATCTGCGCCAGCGATGCGACGAAGGATTCGAGATCGGGCACGTGCTCGATCACTTCAGAGCAATAGACGAAATCGAATTTCCGGCCGTTGCGGACGAATTCCTCCGGCGTTGCCGCGGCGAATTCGCAATTCGGGAAGCGCCGCTTGGCGTAAGCGATTGAATTTTCGCTGACGTCGATTCCGGCGGAACGTCCACCGACACGCCGCATGGCTTCGGCCACGTATCCGCCGCCGCAGCCGACATCGATCACATCATGGCCGCGAATGAATCGGGCAAATTTGATCGCCTTGATGAAGGCGCGGCGGAATCGCGATGGGGCCTTGGGATAGGAGTCGGCGGCGATGTCGCCTTCCTCCCGATAAAACGCCGTGATCTGGTCGTTGCTCGGCATCGGGTCGCAAAACGCGAATCCGCATCTGCGGCAACGCGATAGCGTATAGCCGTGCTTTTTCCCTAAAAACACGGATCCGCCACCGCAGATCGGGCAGGGGCTGCTCACGAAATGTCCATGTTTACGCTAACACGACGTTCATGCGGGGGTGATCTTCACGCCGGCCCCATTCTCATGCGAGCGATTCAGGCGGCTGCTTGCGGATGAAATAGAGATTCCGGCCGTAGACCAAAAGGCCGGCCCCCTGACCCAAAATGAAGACTGGATCCATCCGGTAAAGAGCATAGGCAAGCAGGATCGCGCCGCCGGCGACGCTGAAATACCAGAAGGCCACGGGAATGACGCTCCGGCGCTGGCGCTCGCTGTGAATCCATTGGATCAGGAATCGCAGGGAGAACATGGCTTGGCCCAGGAACCCGATGCCGATCCAAATCGTATTCGCGTTCATCGCGGTCTTTCCTCCCTCAGTCTTCTTTCACAATCTGGTCTTTGACAATTTCTGGCGATTTCTGGCGGCGCTGCAGCCATAACACGCCGAACAGATCGACGATCCCGATCCACAGCCGGTTGGATACGCCGTATTTCGAAACGCCGCGGGCGCGTGGCCGGTGGTTGACGTCGACCATCACCACGCAGCGCCCCGCTTGGCGGAACAATGCCGGCAGGAATCGATGCATGTGGTCGAAAAATGGCAGGTCGAGAAACGCCTCGCGCTCGAACACCTTAAGCGAGCAGCCGGTATCCGGCGTCTGATCGTCAAGGATTAGGCTGCGAATCTTGTTGGCGATGCGGGACGAGATACGCCGTCGCCAATTGTCCCGGCGTTTGCGGCGCAATCCGGCGATCAGCGGGGACGGGGAGAGGCCTTTCGGAAAGACGGCCAGCAGCTTCGCGATATCGGCGGGATCGTTCTGCCCATCGCCGTCCAGTGTTGCGATCAATCGCCCGCGCGCCGCCTTGACGCCTTCCCGGATCGCGGCGCTCTGGCCGCAATTGCGCTTAAATCGGAGCGCCCGCAGCCGGCCAAATCGTCGCCGCGCTTCGGCCAATCTTGTCGGCGTCTCGTCATTGCTGCCGTCGTCCACATAGAGGATTTCGAATGCGATCTGGCTGCCCGCCAGGCCAGCGTCGATTTCGGCGACCAGCGGCAGGATGTTCTCGGCCTCGTTGAAGACCGGAACGACGACGGAAAGTTCGAGCGGCTCGGTCGGCATAGGCACCAGATATCAAACCCCGGCTATCCAAGCGAAGATTTAAACCGGCAGGAAGATGAAATTGTAGACATGGGCTCCAGCCGCCGGCTTTCGGTGATGGCGCGCCGGATCGAACCGGGACAGCGTCATCAACCGGCCGCCGAGCATGAACAGGCCCTCGTAACCGAGCGAGCAGATGAAGGCGAGGGTGGCTTCGATCGGTTCCTTGGTATACGCCTCCTGGATTTCGACGAGGAGCCGGGGGCGGTGGCGCTTCAGGGTTTCGAGGCCACCCATCAGAACCTGCCGCTCGTATCCTTCGACGTCGATCTTGATGAAGCCGACTTGGCCCAAATCTTCGTCATCGAGCCTCCGGGTTTCGACCGACACCTCGATGGCTTCGCCGGTGAATTTGTCTTTGCGGAGGGTGGCGAGCTGATTTGAATAACCGGCCTTGCGCCTCGGCACGATCAACTGGTCTTCGCCGCTGACATCCGAGAGGGCGGCGGCGCGCAGCGTTACATTCGGCCGGTGCACGGATCGCCGTAGCAGCCCAAAAATTTTCGGGTTCGGCTCATAGGCGTAGACGTGGCGGCAAAGCCCGCTCAGGAAATAGGTGTAGACGCCCTTGTTGGCCCCGGCGTCGACGCTTGTTTTCGATGGATCGGCAAGATACCGTAACAGCCGCAATTCCAATTCGCCGCGAGACCAAGCTTTCCACGCCCGATAGCGCCACAACACCGCCGCGGGGACCAGCGTGTTCACGATCTTCTCTTCGAGCGTCATGGGCGGAATCCGTGACGCCTCGTGCCCGCGTGGCACTTCCTGCCCCCGTACTTCCGGCACAGTTTCGTTCGTCACTGGTCTCCCCGTATTGGCGCCGGGTTATAGCACGGCGCGAGGTGCGGCGACGGGTCCCGTGGCATGAACAAAGGGATTGCTGCGCCGCGCCTGCCCGACACGGCGTTTGAGTGGCAGGGATTTGCCGCGCTTCTCGCCCTATACATCTTGATCCATTTCGCCTTGCGCCTCGCGATTTCGCCGGCGATCGCCGTCGACGACGTGGCCGAAACAATCTTCGCCCAGAAATCTGCAGTGGAGTTATTACTACCGCCAGCCGCCGCTCTATACGTGGCTGCTGTGGGGAGCGTTCCGGGTTTTCGGCGTCACCGCCGCGGCGGTCTTTCTCGTCAAATACACGCTCGTGGCCCTTGGCTACGTGTTTTATTACCTGAGCGCCCGGGAAATCATCGACGACCGCCGGCTCGTCCTCGCCGCAGCCCTGTCGCCGTCGCTGATTTACGCCATCGGCTACGGCGTGCATGTCGGCTTCACCAATACAGTGCTGCTGACCACGTCCTGCGCCGCGACGTTCAATGCGTTCCTGCTGGTGACCCGGCGCGGGGAAAATGGGGACTATCTGTTTTTCGGCGCGGCGTTGGCCGCCGGCTTGCTGTCGAAATGGGGATTCCCGGCCTTTGCCGGAGCGCTGCTTGCCGCGGGGATGATGCAAGAACCGACGCGCCGCCGCCTTTTCAACCCGCGAATCGTGCTGGCATTCTTGCCCCTTACCGCAATCATCCTGCCGTTCCTGCTTTGGGGTTTCCACGGCGGTCATGGAATGGGCTCGCTGTTCAAGGACGCCATGCGGCGCGGCGGCGGCGCGGCTTATGTCCCGGGCATCATGTCCGGGTTGTGGAAGCTTGTCGCCGCCATCGTTGGATTCCTCGCGCCGTTCTGGATTTTTGCAGTCGCGGTTTTCCCGCGAGCGGTTACCGCCGCCCCCCGCCTGTCCGCATCGGGCCAATCCGCATCGGGCATGCCCGGTCCGGGCGCGCTCGATTGCCGAAAGCTGCTCGAGCATTTTTTCATCGCCATGGCGGCGATCGTGCTGATCGGCGTGCTCGCCGCCGGCGTCACGCAATACAAGAGCCGGTGGATGCACACCGTCTTGATCCTTTTCCCGCTCTATTTCTTTTGCCGCGTGCAGGACGCCGGATTCACGACTCGCCAGTTGAAAATTTGGGCAGGCGTCCTGGGTGCCACGGCCCTCGCCGTCTTCGGTGTCTTGCTGGCCCAAGGCTTTCTCGCCTATTGCGGCCGATGCCGCTTGCAAGCGCCTTATCCCGAACTGGCCAGGCTGGTTGCGCAGCAAGGATTTTCCGGCGGCACGATTGTCGCGGGCGACGAGCACATCGCCGGAAATTTCCGTCTCGTTTTCCCGCAGGCGCGGGTGGCTACCCCGGTCTATGATTATTACGTTCCGCCCGGCCCCGCGCCGGATGCCCGGGGGCAATGCCTGGTGATCTGGAACGCACGCGACGGGGATGCAATGCCGGGATCGCTCCCGCTATTTCTGGAAGCGGCGTTCGGGGCCAGTGTTCCGGATTCGGCGACGCGCCAATCGGTGGCGGCGCCATACCGGTACGGCGTCAAGCGATTGCTGTCTCTCGATTTCGTGCTCCTACCCGGAACCGGACAGTGCCGGTGATCGCGTGTTAAGCTACCCAGCGTCATGACCGATCGATTCGCCCAGGCCATCGCCGAATTCGACGCCCAAAACGCGCAAGATCCCAATCGCGATCCGCAAAGCGGCCGGCCGAAAGAGCTCGTCTATGCCGAGCAGATGACGCGCTGGTTGGAAAAATTGGCGCCGTCCGCGTCCGAGACCCTGCGGCTGGCGGTTCGCGCCCAGCACATCAAGCGCTGGAAAATTCCCCGTTCGCATTATCCGATGAATTGCATCGGCTATCTGAAATGGCGGACCGATCTGAAGAATTTCCACGCCGCGCTGGCGGGGGCCATTCTCGGCGAACTCGGTTACGGCGAAGGAACGATCGCCCGCGTTCAGGCGCTCTTGCGCAAGGAGCGTTTGAAACAGGACAGCGAGGCGCAAACCCTCGAAGACGTCATCTGCCTCGTTTTTCTGGAAAACTATTTCGCCGATTTCGCCAAGCAGCACGACGCGGAAAAGATCGTCGATATTCTCCGCAAGACTTGGAAAAAGATGTCGGAGAATGGTCAAAAAGCGGCGCTGGGATTGGCGATGCCGCCGGAAGCCGGCGCCCTCGTCAAGAAGGCGCTAAGCCCGTCCTAGAGCATGATCTTGTCAGTTGGAACCGGCTGCACCGGAGGTATTTTGCGCCGCGCGCAGGAGAAGCGCGAAGCGCGTAGCAGGGACTACGGGCGAGCGCTCCGACGAACCCGCGGCGGCAAAAGACCCGGGCCCTTTGGGTTGCGCCTTGGCGGGCGCCCGCGGCGTTGCGCCGTTCGGCCGATGCCCCGCATCGCCTCCCGCGCGCTTTGCGCGCAAACGTTTGCCGGCAAGGCCGGCGGGCTTGGCGCGCTTAGCGGATCGCCGCACCAACGGCGCAACGCAGCCGATTTCGAACTGACAAGATCATGCTCTAGACCATCAACGCCCTGACGTAGTTCGGCAGGGCGAAGCTGGCGACGTGGATTTCCGGATTGTAGTAGCGGGTTTGGAGCTTGGCCTTGGCGAAGCGTTCGGCGATCGTCGAAACCGGAAGCCGCCGGGTTTCCTTGTTGTCGGTGGCCCAGCCGAAGGCCATGAACCCGCCGGCATAGGTCGGCACCGGCGCCAAAAAGAAACTGGCGTCGGCGAAATGCTGGCTCAAACGCCGGTATGAATTCGTGAGCTCGGTCTTCTGCAGGAACGGCACGCCGCTCTGGGTGACGAGAATGCCGCCCGGATTGAGGCACCGCTTGCAGTTCTTATAGAACTCGGCGGCGAACAAGACTTCGCCAGGGCCCAACGGGTCAGTCGAATCGACGATCGCCACGTCGTAACGGTCGGCGGTTTCGGCGACGTATTGGGCGCCGTCGGCGATCACCACCTTGGCTCGCGGCGCGTCGAAAACGTTGTCGCCGATGCTGGGCAGGTATTTCCGGCAGAGCTCGATCACGCCCGGATCGATTTCGACCAAAGTCGCCTCGATCCCGGAATGCATCAAGGCGCGCCGGAGCATTCCGCCATCGCCGCCGCCGACGATCAAAACCCGCTTGGCCGCGCCATGGGCCAGAATCGGCACATGGGCGAGCATCTCGTGATAGATGAACTCGTCGCCCTCGGTGGTTTGGATGATGCCGTCCAGCGCCAAGATGCGGCCGAACACCGGGTTCTCGAAAATCTGGAGATCCTGGTGCTCGGTTTTTTCTTGGAAGAGGGTCTGGGTTATGTGGAGCTGGAGCTGGTAGTTGGCGTGGAGCTTTTCCGAGAACCAGGTCACAGCATCAGGCCCCGCCTCTGCTCGTTGAGCTGGACCCAATCGGCCGCCAGCATCCGCCGCAGGACGGGAATGGCCTTATACGGGTCGCAGGCGCCGCACATGAATATGTCGATCGCCGCGAATTCGCGCTCAGGCCAGGTGTGGATGGAGATGTGCGATTCGGCCAGCACCGCCACACCCGAGACGCCGCCATTGGGCGAAAAGTGATGGAGATGGATATGCAGCAGCGTGGCGCCGGCAACGGCGGCCGCCTCGCGCAGCATCTGATCGATCACTTCGAGATTGTCGAGATTGTGCGCCTTCCAGAGATCGACGAGCAGATGCGTGCCGGCAAAACGAAGGCCGTTGCGCTCGACGAAATAATCCTTGTGGACGCTGTGATGCCCGGGTGCCGTCTGCTGCCCCAACTCTTGGCGCAACATCTCCGACCCCGCCAGTTCCTGCCGCGACAGAGACGTCACGGGCTGGACCAGCATTTTGGAATCGGATTTCTTTTTCCGGTGAACCGGACCCAAAAAAGAGACGTTTGTCGCCAACTCCCCCTCCCAGGTCAAACCGCCGGGGCCACCGGCTTACGAGTGCGTCGCAAAAAAATGCACTTCGCGTTTAATGGGGTATCCGAAAAAGGATTGCAAGAAAAAATTCTTGCCGGTGCCCTTCACCGCCGTCGATCGTCTCGCTCGGCTCCCGATTCGTCCCCCAGCCCGCCCACGATCTTACCCAGAATCCTCGGCTTGGCGGGTCGATTCGCGGCGCGAGCCGGTTCGAGGCGGAAAATTTCCCGAGCGCTCAGAAAATTTTGCCGGGGTTGAGGAGACCGAGGGGATCGAGCGTCGCCTTGAGCCGCCGCATCACCTCGATTTCGAGCGGCGAGGCTGTGCGCACCAGCTCCTCGCGCTTCAGGCGGCCGATGCCGTGTTCGGCGCTGATGGTGCCGCCGAATTCCCGGACGACGTCGTGGACGATGCGGTTGAAATGCATCCAGCGCGCCAAGAAAATCGCGTCTTCAACTTCCTCCGGCTTGGTTAAATTAAAATGAATATTGCCGTCGCCGGCATGGCCGAAGGCGACCACGCGGATGCCCTCCATCTCGAGCTCGACCGCTTCGGTGGCGCGGGCGATGAACGCCGGCACCGCCGAAACCGGAACCGCCACGTCATGCTTGATGCTGGCGCCTTCGCGCTTTTGCGCTTCGGGAAGGCTCTCGCGCAGGCGCCAGAAGGCTTGCCGTTGCGTCTCGTTCAGGGCCACCGCCGCGTCGCGAATAAGCCCTTCCGAGAGGGCGGCGCCGAGCAGCCGTTCGAAGCGTTCGCCAAGCGCGGCATCGGCGTCGGCGGTGGCCATTTCGATCAGCGCCAGCTGCTCGAATCGGCCGGACAACGGGTTCGCAGCACCCGGGATGTGGCGAAGCACCAGCGACAGCGCGAAGCCCGAGAGAAGTTCGAAGGCGATGACCGAATCGTTGGAAACGGCGCGCGCCCGCGCCAGCAACTCCGGCGCCGCATCGAGATCGCGCAGCGCCACGAAGGCGGTGGCGATTTCCCGCGGCTTGGGGAACAGCTTCAGCACCGCGGCGGTGATGATGCCGAGCGTGCCTTCGGCGCCGAGAAAAAGCTGTTTCAGGTCGTAGCCGGTGTTGTCCTTGCGCAAGCCGGTCATGACGTCGAGCACCCGGCCGTCGGCGAGCACTACTTCGAGACCGAGCACAAGATCGCGGGCCGTTCCATAACGGAGCACCGCCGTCCCTCCGGCATTGGTCGAAAGCACGCCACCGATTTGGCAACTCCCCTCGGAGGCCATGGTGAGCGGGAACAGACGGTCGGCTTCGTCAGCCGCCGTCTGGATGTCGGCGAGCACGCAGCCGGCTTCGGCAGTTAACGTATTGTTAAGAGGATCGACACTCCGAATGCGATTCAGCCGTCCCAAATTGAGCAGCAGCTCGTTTTCGCCGGCAATCGCGCCGCCGACGAGACCGGTATTGCCGCCTTGCGGGACAATCGGGACGCGTGCCGCGGCGCACAGCTTCACGATCTCGGAAACTTCGTGGACGGTCGACGGGCGCACGATGAGCGCCGCCTGGCCGCGATAGAGCCCGCGCTGATCGGCCAGATACGGCGCCGTGTCTTCCGGCCGTACGACGCCCTTCGGGCCGACGACATCAGCGATGCGCGCCATGGCCTCGTTCCGACTATCCGCTGATTGCACCGTTGTGGGAGCCATCGGCATTAGCCCGCTGTCTCATTCTGCCGTCTCATTCCGCCGTCTCATTGCGCTTGCCTGGAAGAACGAGATTCAATTTGGCGGTTGCCCGCGGTCGCCGCAAGCGCCGGATCGGCGGCGCGGCGAAGCCGGTCGTTGATCGCCTCGCCCAGCCCGTTGCCGGGGATCGGCATCACGGCAATGCTGCCGAATCCGCCGGTGTCCAGTTTCCGGAGCATGGCGAAGAGATTGGCGGCGGCTTCGGCGAGGTCGCCGGCGGCGCTCAGATTGAGCATCGTCTTGTATCCTGGCGGCGGATTGGCTCCAAAGGCGAGCAGAGCCTCGTCAGCGCGAACGGGCCCGGCGGCGGCATTCAGACGCAGCGGAACCGAAGGCGCGTAATGTCGGCCCGCCAAGCCCGGTGAGCGCGGCTTTTCCGTTGCGGCCGCGCCGCCGAATCCCGCTTCATCGCTTTCGGCCCCAGGAGCTTCGGACGGAAGTTTGCCGATCACGCTTTCGATCTCGGCGCGGGTGACGCCGCCCGGGCGCAGCAGCTGCGGCGTTTCCTCAGAGAGATCGAGCACCGTAGATTCGACGCCGATCCGGCAAGGCCCGTCGTCGAGAATGAGGGCGATTTTCGGCCCGAGCCCGGTTTCCACATGGGCCGCCGTGGTCGGGCTGACGGCCCCCGAAATATTGGCGCTGGGCGCTGCTAAGGGCCTCCCAGTTTCGGTCAGGAGCGCCAGAGCCGTCTCGTGGCCCGGCACTCGCACGGCAATCGTATCCAACCCGGCGCAGGCGAGACGCGAGACCGGGCAGTCTTCGCTCCGCGGCAGCACAAGCGTTAACGCGCCCGGCCAGAAGCGCTTGGCCAAGCGCTGCGCCCGCTCATCGAACCTTGCTGCCAGGGCGGCGGAGTCGGTGTCGGAAAAATGAACGATCAGCGGATTGAAGCGCGGCCGGCCCTTCGCGGCGAAGATGGCGGCAACCGCTTCGCCGTTGGTCGCGTCGGCGCCGAGGCCGTATACGGTTTCGGTCGGAAAAGCGACCAGCTTGCCGTCGCGGATGAGGGCTGCGGCCTGGGCAATGGTTTTTGGATTGGCGGGAACGATCATCGTCCGGGGTCCGCCCGCCCGCGCGGGTTATCCGATGCGCGCCCGTGCGCCAGGAAACCCGGATTGGCGAAATCCGGCTTGCCGTAGAGGAACGGTTTGCCGTCGAGGGTTTCCATGGAACCGCCCGCCGCCAGCAGAACCGCGTGGCCGGCCGCCGTATCCCACTCCATGGTCCGGCCGAAGCGGGGATAAAGATCAGCGTCGCCGCTGGCGACCAAACCGAATTTCAACGCACTTCCCGCTTCGCGCATGCCGGCGACCTTTTTGCCGGCCAGGAATTTATCGAGGGCTGCCGGATCGCCGTGGGAGCGGCTTGCCACCACGACCACGCCGTCCTTGGGCGGCAGTCGCGCCACGATCGGCTCGAATTTCGCGGCGCTTTTCTTCCGAACCGCCGTGCCCGGGCCGCGTCCGGCAAAAGTAAGATCGAGGGCCGGCGCATGAACCACGCCGAGAACTGGGATCGAATTTTCGACCAGTGCGATGTTGACGGTGAACTCGCCGTTGCGGTTCAAGAATTCCCGCGTCCCGTCGAGGGGATCGACCAGCCAGAAGCGTCCACCGGTGATCTCCGGCGCGCCGCCGCGAGCCACCGCTTCTTCGGCGATGACCGGGACGCCGGGAAGCAGCGTTCGTAGGACCGGCACGATGACGGCTTCCGCCGCCTCGTCGGCATCGGTCACCGGCGAGCGATCCGCCTTGGCGCGGGCGGTCGTTTCCTTGGCGTAGTAGTCGAGGATCACGGCGCCGGCGCGAAGCGCGAGCTCGATCGCCTCGCTCAACAGCGTCTCATTGGTCGCGTCTGTCATGAAAACCTTTCCGCCATCACCCGCCGCAGGCAGGTGCAAAATCGGGGCCGAAGAAATCGGGCGCAGATTAACGCGGCGGGCGCCGGCCGGAATGGGAAATCGACACGGCGGCGAAACGGAAAACTTGCGTCGTGTCGGTCCAGTGATCGGGCGGCAGGCCTGCCTTTCGCTTCAGTTGGCGGACGAATTCGGCGGGATCGGAAAGGCTTTCCCACACCGCCGGGAGAAACAATCCACGCTTGAAGCCGTCGGCGAGGATGAGCCCGTCGATGCCGGGACGAATCGTCGCCAAGAGTTGCGCTTCGCTCAAGCAGGAAATCAGTACCGGGGGCGTCAGCACCGAGATCGAAAGATCGGCTCTCGCCCATTCTTCGCGGGTCAGCGGCTCGAAACGGCTGTCGCCGAAGGCGGCGCAGAACGCATTGTCGGCGACGTCTTCGATCAGCGGCCGGAAGGCCTGGGGCGATCCGACGCAGCCCCGAAGCGTCCGTCCGATCTTCAAGGTAATGAAACAGGCGCCGTTATCGCGAAGCTCCGGGGGAAATTTCCGCGCCGCGGCGGGCAAGGGCTGACCGGTCTCAAGGCCATGCGCCACCGAAGCTTCGGCCACGGCCAGCAAGGTCTCGCCGAAGCGCTCGCGCAGCGGCGAAGAAGTGAGCAGCGAGGAAGTGCGGGGCTCGAAGAACAAATAACTGCCATAGCCGACCACCCGGCTCTTGTCGCCGGCGGTGTCGCCGGAATTGCGGAGATCGACGGTGGCGCAGGACATGCCGCGCTTTTGCGCCAATGTCAGCAGCCCGATGATTGGAATCCGGCCGCAGGCCTGTTCGTGGCCGATGTCGGAGGGGCGAAGCCGTTCGATCGCCTGCGTCGTCGCCGCGTCGATGCGCCGGGCCGCCTGGTAATCGAGATAGTGGGAAAGATCCGAGGAAATGACGATCAGGGTCTCCGGCCCGCCCCACAGCGTTTCGAGCACCCGAGCCACGTCTTCGGCACTGGCCGCGCCGGCGACGATCGGCACGATGGCAAAATCGTCGAGGGCCGCTTGCAGGAACGGCAGATGCACTTCGAGGCTGTGCTCCTCGGCATGCGCTTCGTCGGAAACCGTCACAAAGGGCAAGGCCCGAAGGGCGGCGACCGCCTTCTTATCCACGGGAACGCGTCCCAGGGGCGTATCGAAGGCGTCGCAAGACGGAATCGCAAGCCCGCGCAAGGCAACTCGGTGCGCGGGGCCGATCAGAACGACGCGCTTGATTTGGCTTCGAAGCGGTGCCAGCCGGGCGTAGGCGGTGGCGGCAATCGGTCCCGAATAAACGTAGCCGGCATGGGGGACGATCATGGCCTTTGGCGCATCGATCGCTTGGCCGGCGCTCATTGCCTGCGGCGCTTGGGCCTGAGGCGCCCGGCCGACGGGTGCGGTTTCCAGCAATCCGCGCACCGTCGCCGCGAGCGCTTTCGGTTCGCCGGGATAGAAGTATCCTGCCACCGCTGCCGGCCGCACCAAGTTCACAACGCGCTCCCGTCGTTCAGTTCGCCGCGATAATTCGGAACTGATTGCATATTTGGTCCTCGAGCAGTGGCGTGTAAAGGGATTGAACTTACAATTTGTGTGACTATTTGCATCCAAAGGCGCTGTGCCGGAATTCTCACCGGCGCCGCCATTATTAATTGATTGATTTTTTTAACGGTTTGATCGACGCCGATGAGCATCAGCCACAACACCGCCAACCGCAAGCATGACGACATCGGCTCCGGCCCTGAAGTGGTGCCAGGCCGTTTTTGGCACCGTCTCGATGATGGCCGGGTCCAATGCGACATGTGTCCGCGCGCGTGCAAAATGCATGAGGGGCAGCGCGGGCTTTGCTTCGTCCGCGCCTGCAAAGACGGGCAGGTGGTTCTCACCACCTATGGCCGGTCCAGCGGCTTCTGCATCGATCCCGTCGAAAAGAAGCCGCTCAATCATTTCCTGCCAGGAACGCCGATACTTTCTTTCGGCACCGCGGGTTGCAATCTCGCCTGCAAATTCTGCCAAAACTGGGACATCAGCAAATCGCGGGAAATCGACCGCCTGAACGATTGGGCGAGCCCGGAAGCCATCGCGGTTGCCGCCGAGCGCCTGAATTGCCGCTCCGTCGCCTTCACCTATAACGATCCGACGATCTTCCACGAGTATGCGATCGACGTTGCGAATGCGTGCCGCGAGCGTGGGATCAAGACCGTGGCGGTGACCGCCGGCTTCGTCTGCCCCGAGCCGCGCGCCGAATTCTATCGCGTCATGGACGCGGCAAATGTGGACCTGAAGGCATTCACCGAAGCGTTCTATCGCAAGATCTGCAGCGCGGAACTCGGCGCGGTTCTCGACACGCTCGTTTATTTGAAGCGCGAAACCAAGACCTGGTTCGAAATCACCACCTTGCTCATTCCCGGCGAAAACGATTCCGACGCCGAGATCGACGCCGAGACGACATGGATCATGGATAATCTCGGCCCCGACGTGCCGCTCCATTTCTCCGCTTTTCATCCCGATTGGAAGATGCGCGACATCCCGGCGACGCCGTTCGAAACCTTGACGCGGGCCCGCGCGATCGCGGTTCGGAACGGGCTTCGCTATGTCTATACCGGCAATGTCCACGATCCGGTGGGATCGAGCACCTATTGCCACAATTGCGGCGATCTGCTGATCGAGCGCGACTGGTACGAGCTCGGGCGGTGGAATTTGGACGCGGACGGGAAATGCAATTCCTGCGGCACGGCTTGCGCCGGCGTGTTCGAGCCAAGACCGGGACGCTGGGGCCAGCGCCGCCAACCGGTGCGGTTGGCGGATTACGCCGCGGCTTAACGCCACGCGCGAATGATTCCGTCACCTATCCGTCACCCATCTCTCTAGTGCCGGTTATATACTTGCGGAAGAGGCTCCGAGATTATCGGGACAAGCTTTAGACCGCTTCATGCCCAACTTGCGAAAAGATATGGAGATCGAGCTAAGACGGGTCGTCTCGCCGTTCCTGAAGCTATCCGGTTTCGCGGCTCATTCCCGCATTTTCGCAAACTCGGGGACATGCACATCACCTTGTTGACTTTTCAATTCGATCGACATGGTGGCGGCCTCGTCATCGAGGCTGCGCGCTGCGCTCCTGAGGGTGTTACCATTCATTGGGGCGCACAGATTTCTCCGGACAAGGTGAAGGCTTGGGATCTGCATCGGAATGAAAGAAAGCGAATCAAACCACGGCTCGGCGATGGAACCGAAAGCTGGTTTCGTTTTGACGGCGACAAATCTGTCGTTGATGTCGCCAGCGAGGTGCTGGATGAGCTTAGAAGATCGCTTTCGGAATCGTGACGCCCAACGAGCGCGTTCCGCAGGCGTAATTTCTACGCCACGTGATCGAGGTCGAGGGCCTGGCGCAGCTTGCGCGCCAGCTCGGCACGGCGGAACGGCTTTTGCAGCATCATTTCGCTGGCGTCGATCTGGCCGTGGCGGACCACCGCCTTTTCCGTATAGCCGGACATGAACACGACGCGAAGGCCGGGGCTGATCTTTCGTGCCTCGGCCGCCAGCGCATTGCCGCCCATTCCGCCCGGCAGCACGATATCCGACAGCAGCAAATTCACATGGGAGTTTTCGTTGAGGAGGTCGAGAGCCGACTTCCCGTTGCCGGCCTCGAGAACCTTGTAGCCGAGATCGCCGAGCAGGGTGACGGCGAGCGAGCGGACGTCCGGATCGTCCTCGACGACGAGAATGGTCTCGCCGCGGGCGAAATAATTCGGTTGAGATGAATCGTCCGGCCGCGCGGCCGTCGCGGAATGCCGGACCCGCGGGAAATAAAGCCGCACCGTGGTTCCCTTGTCGGGTTCGCTGTAGATCGTCACGTGTCCGCCGGACTGTTTGACGAAACCATAGACCATGGACAGGCCGAGGCCCGTTCCCCTGCCAACTTCCTTTGTCGTGTAGAACGGCTCGAAGACGTGCCTCAGGATTTCCGGCGGCATGCCCACCCCGGTGTCGCTGATGGAGATCACGACGTAATGGCCGGGCAGAACGTCGGCCTGGGCCGCGGCGTAGTCGTCGTCGAGCCGGGCGTTGGAAATTTCAATTGTGAGTTGGCCGCCGTTCGGCATCGCATCCCGCGCATTGATCGCCAGATTGAGGATCGCGTTCTCGAGTTGGCCGGGATCGGCGTCGCAAGACCAAAGGCCAGCGCCACAGATCGTTTCGATCGCGATACCGGCGCCGAGCGTGCGCCGCAAAATTTCCGTCATGCCGGTGACGGTGTCTTTCAAATTCACGGTTTGCGGCCGAAGCGCCTGCTTGCGCGAGAAGGCGAGCAAGCGTTCGGTCAGCAACGCGCCGCGCTCCGCGGCATTCACCGCCGGGCGAACCAGCGCACGGGTCGCCGGATCGGCGGCGACGCGTTCTTCGATCACTTCCAAATTGCCCAGAATGACCGCGAGCAAATTGTTGAAATCATGGGCGATGCCGCCGGTGAGCTGGCCGACCACTTCCATCTTCTGCGATTGGCGAAGCTGCGCTTCCATGGTGACGCGCTCGGTGACGTCGCGCGCATTGACGACGACGGCGCAGACCGCCGGGTCGTCGAGAAGATTCCGCAAGATGGCGTCTAAGACATGCCACGATCCGTCGTTATGGCGGAATCGAAGCTCGACCTGCTCCACCCGGTTGGCGCTTTCCAAGGTGCGTTTCGACACTTCGGCCATCAGCGTATTGTCTTCGGGATGGACGAAGTCGAAGACGTTCTTACCGCATAGATCGGCGGGCGCGTATCCCATGATGCGCCCGACCGACGGGCTGACGAACTGAATCGCACTGTCGTCGCCCAAGAGGATGATCATGTCGAGCGCGTTTTCGATGAGAGCCCGGAAGTGCTGTTCGCTCTTGCGGGTCTTGTCGGCCGTCTGCCGCCGCTCGGTGATATCCTGGATGGTTCCGCGCATGCGCAACGGCAATCCTTTTTCATCGTGAACCATGCCGCCTTGGCTATGAACGACGCGGATGCAGCCGTCGGGGCGCACGATCCGATATTCGGCGTCGTAGCATTCTTGTCCGCCATGCGCGGCATCGACCATCCTGCGGATCATGTCGCGGTCGTCGGGGTGCACGCCGTTCAGAAATGCAAAATATGACGGCGCAATCTCGCCCGGCTCGTATCCGTAAATCCGGTAGTGTTCGTCGGACCACCAGACCTCCTCCGTGCGTGGATTCCTCTCCCAACTGCCGATATGCGCCACGCGCTGCGCTTCGGCGAGCGCAATCTGCGCGTCTTGGATCTTGTTCTGCTCGCGGCGCAACGATTCGAAGAACGGACCGATCAACGCCATCGAGGTGGCCATGAGAAGCGATATTCCGAGCGCGACAAGTTCCCCGTCGAGGTCGAACATATTTTGTTCGCCCAAGATCAAAATGTCGTAAGCGGTCATCATGCGCCGCACGCCCATCAACGCCATGGCGATGGCGACGATGGTCCACGCCAAGGCGAGATGCTTGTTGGTGATGCGAATCAAGCGAATCGCCAAGACCGCCGCGGTCAGTTGGAACGCGAGAGAAAATCCAAATACGATGAGCGGCGCAAGCGGCATCCACGGCCTTCGCGAATGAGCGGTTATGCAAAATGAGCGGTTATGCAATATGGATTTAAATCATTTTAGGCCGCCGCGCGTTAATATTGGTTTATCGGTCACGCGCGGTTTCCGCTCGCCATACCCCCTATCCATTGGGGTGATGTCCGCCCTCGGATACAATTCGCCGCGGCTTTCCGCGATATCTAAAATTGTTGCTATTAACAGTGCCTTAGCCAAGGCTAGGGCATAATCGCTCAGCATCGGCGAAAGCTGCAAAGCAGCAGCTTGTCCGATCGGCGCCTTAGGAGCTGCGCCAAGGATCTGCGATAGGCGCCGGCCGAAAATCGGGGAGCGCGGGACATGCAAAAAACGGAAGAAGACGATTTCGTGGATGGAATGCCGGGCAGTTGGGGCACCGGCTTGTTGTGGCCGGTTCTTCGTTACGCCGCGGCTTTCGCGGTGATCCTGGGGATCGCGCATTGGTTCTTGAATGCGGGCAACGGCGCGCCGGTTCCGCTATCGCAACCGGTCGGCGCGATAACGCCCCAAGACGCGCCTAAGACCGGCGCCGATGCGGTCGAAGAATACACCAGCGGATCGCGCACGCTGCACGCCGACCGCCTCGGCCACTATTTTATGGATGCCGACGTGAACGGCCAGCGAGTGGAATTCCTCGTCGACACCGGCGCCAGCGTGTTGACGCTGTCGCAGAACGACGCACAAAAGCTCGGGCTCAATCCCCAGGCTTTGACCTACAGCGAGCAATTTCAAACCGCGAACGGCGTTGCCTATGGCGCGCCGGTGCGTTTGCGTGAATTCCGGCTCGGCTCATTCAGCCTGCACGACGTGCAGGCGGCGGTGATGCAGCAATCGATGCCGATCTCGCTGCTCGGCGTGAACGTGCTGTCGCGATTCGCTGGCCACGACGTCGATGGCGATAAGATGACCTTGCGCTGGTAACGATTCTGGGTCAGTGACACAGCATCCGCAAACGGCACGCGCAACATTCGCGAACGAGAGCCACGTTCAATAAAAAGCCCCGCCGGCGGCGGGAGTCATTTATCGAAAACGCAACGGTAGAATTTTTATTCGCAGGGCGTCGTCGCCGGGCTGCAGCCATGCGGGATGTTGGATTCGCCCGCCGCGCCGGTTCCGGTCGTTTTTTTCATCATGCCGCCGGATTTCATCGCGCCCTTATGCATGCCTTTATGCTTGCCCATCTGCATCGACGATTTTGCGGCGCTCGGCATCGTGCCCGTGCCTTGCATGCACTTGTCGTCGGATTTGGACGTGCACATTGGATACTGTTGCGCCATTGCCAATCCAACACTCGCCGCGGTCAGCACCGCAGCGCAAATCGTGCCCGTCAGAAATTTTCGCATCCTTGTCTCCATGGAGACCTCCAAAACGAATAGGGTTGCGGTCGAAATTGACGAAGTCCGAATCCGTTGACCGATCAAAGAAGATTTCGTTGGGCCAGCCGGAGATATCGACAAAAAATTGACCGCCCGTTGCCAAGCATAGGCCTATGGCATTACGGTGCCAAGACCGCGCCACCGAGATGGGGCGACATGCCGCAGATGTGAATATGTCTCACAGCCCCAGAATCGCCAGAGCCGATCCAAAGGATCCTCGCTATTTCCATCGACAGAATCGCACGGGGAAATGCGGGCCCCGCAATAGCGGGGCCCGCGAAAGATGACTGCGAAAGGATTATTTGCAGGGCGTGGTCGAGGGGCTGCACCCGTGGGTCATGTCGCCGCCGCTGATATCCGCCGCGTGGCCGGACGCGCCCGTTGCCTGAGTCGTTGATTTCGCGCTGTTCTCGGCCGCCAAGGCCAACCCGGGAAGCGCGCCGAGCAATAGAGCGGCGCCGACAATGCGTGCAATAATTTTGGTCATCGAGGGACTCCTTTGTTTGTTGCGTTTCCATTCCCCCGCCGCTGACGACCCTCGAATCCGTTCCTTCCCCCGCAATCTTCACCTAGTCCAGAGCGTCAAAACATCCAACGAAAAGCCGTAAAGAAATATGAAATCTTGTTCACGCGGCGGACAGGTTGCAGGCGCGGTAACGACGGAGGGCAGCACAACTGCCCCGGCCCGATTGATCGCATGTCCGCTCGCGCGTCCGGGAATGCTGAGTGATCGATGCTTATGGAGTCAAAATTATTGAGCGGGGCCCACTGTTTTTCCCACTGTTTTTATTGTGTGGGCGGCGCGTTCTTGTGGTCTTTCGATGGCGGCGTGTAGCCGGTTTCACCGGCGCCGAACGCCGGATTCTTCGCCTTGCACGCGCTGACGAGATTGGGATCGACGGCGGGGAGCGGCGTTGAACCCGGCGCCGGCTTCGATTGCATGATCGGATTGACGCAATCGTGCATGATGCCCTTGCCCTGTTTCGAGTCGCCGTAAACGAACCCGGCGGATTTGCAGGCCTGCTCGATTTGCCGACAGGGATTCTTCGGATGTTTTTCCGCGGCGTCCGCTTGCGAAATCCCAAAGCCGAGAAGACTGGAGCCGAGAAAAATCGTCATCGCCAAAAGCGTCGCAGAAATTTTTGCGGACATGTCCGAAGGCTCCCGCCCTTTGTTGGCTCATGCGCCGACGAGCCGCTTCATAACGCGGGCGGAGCATAGAGGCGGAAGTTACAGCCGCGCGACAAGGGCGAGTCGTGGGGCGTTTCAGGGGGCGCGCCGGTTATTTGCCTCATTCGACGAAGGCGCAGGGCGCTAACCCGTTGATTCAATGGTGGGCGCTGAAGGGATTGAACCTTCGACCCCTGCCGTGTGAAAGCAGTGCTCTCCCGCTGAGCTAAGCGCCCGGAACCCATGAATCCGTCTGAAGGGTAAGGGAACCCGTATAAGACCGGGGCCGCTGCGATGTCAAGGAAGGGCGCAGTCGCCGGCAATCAAGCCAAGGACTATAAAGAGGCAGCCAAAGAGGAGAAAGCGCGATGTCTTACGAACTTTATTACTGGCCGACGATCCAAGGCCGCGGTGAATTCGTGCGCCTGGCGCTCGAAGAAGCGGGGGCCCGCTATGTCGACGTCGCCCGGGAGGTGAAGAAGAGCCGCGGCGAAACCGCGATGATGCGGCTTCTCGACGGGAGCCGAATCGAGCGTTCGCCCTTTGCGCCGCCGTTCCTGAAAGCCGGAAAGCTCATTATTGCGCAGACCGCCAATATCCTGATGTTCCTTGGCGGGCGTCATCATCTCGCGCCCGCCGGCGAGGCCGGGCGGCTTTGGGCGAATCAGCTTCAATTAACGATCGCCGATCTGGTGCAGGAGGTTCACGACACCCACCATCCGATCTCGGGAAATCTCTATTACGAAGATCAGCGCGAAGAGGCCAAACGCCGCGCCGCCGATTTTTTGAAATCCCGGGCGCCGAAATTTCTCGGCTATTTCGAAAACGCGCTCGCCCGCAATCCCTCGGCCAAGGGCACTCTCATCGGCGCCAAGCTCACCTATCCCGACCTATCGCTGTTCCAGATCGTCGCCGGCCTGCGTTACGCCTTCCCGCGCGCGATGGCGCGGATCGAAAAGAAGCATCCGCGGATCGCAGCCCTCCATGCAAAAGTTGCGGCGCGTCCGCGCATCGCCGCCTATCTCGCCTCCGACCGTCGCATTCCGTTCAGCGAAGAAGGCATCTTCCGGCATTACGAAGAGCTGGATGGGTGAGGGGTGGCGCGGCTGAAGTGTGTAGAAAAGGGCAATCCGTCGCCGCTCACGAATAGCCGAACGTAACGATCATGGCCCCCGCGAGGCCTGCGCCGTTTGTTCGGCCATTCCCTCATGGAACAGGCGGCGGGCGAAGGGCTTCAGATTTTCCGAAGCGAATTCGGTCAGACAGACGAGCATATCGCCGTTCGTGTAGCCGGCGTTGCGCTCAAGAAAGAAACGGACATCCGGCTTTCGCCGGTCCTTCTCCGGAATTTCGGCCCAAGCGGAATTCAGGCGTTCATGCGACGTGGCAAAGCTGATCACGCCCCGCTCGGCATCATAAGCATCGCCGAACCGCGTGCGCGCGAACAGATTCATGAGCCTCTTTTCGCGCGGCGGTTGCTCGCGGTCGTGCGCTGGATAGAACACGTCGAAGAACGCCCGCAGGCAGCGGTAGCTGCGATGGCCATTGACCACGAGAAACCAGTAGAGCGGCGTGTCGGGAACGGTTTGCTTGATGCTGCCGGTCAGCCGCAGCCATGCCGCCCATAAGGTCTGCTGGCCCCAATAGCGGTGATCGACCACGGTGTCGCCGGAATAGAAAGCCCGGACCGGCTTTCCCTCGAATAAATATTCCGTCGTCACCGCGGTCGAAAAGCCGCGCAAGCGGTCTTCGTGGTCGCGCAGGACGATCACGCTTTGTTTGTTTTTCAGATCACTCCGGAACTGCTCCTCGTTCGTATGGTCGTAATAGCTGTGGAACAACACGAACATGTCGCGGACGGCGGATTCCGCGACGTTTTCGACGGCCTCGACAGCATAGGCGAGTTCGCGATGGCTCACGTTCCCGGACGTGCCCGGGCGACGCTTGGGGGCCGATTCGCTCACCGCCGGACCTCACAGATGAATTCCTCGAACTTTCCGCTGGCGCTGCGGGGGATGTCGTCGTGGTAGGTCAAGGTGACGCGGAACGGATGGCCAAGAGACCGCACGATCAAGGCCTTCATTTTTTCTTCCTGCTCGTGGGTGAGGGGCTTGCTCACGACCAGCATTTGTTCGATCTCGTCCACGCTGCGCTGGATGAATTGGAATTGGCGCACGGCGTCGGTAATGGCCTGATACTCCTTGTGCTCGCCGAGATAGGGAAATTCGGTATCGCCGTTCGGAAGCACCAGCCGGTTGCGCTGGCGTCCGAGGATCCGCGTGACGACCGGAAGGCCCCGGCCGCAAGGGCAGGGATTGCCGACCTCGGCGTAATCGCCGACTTCGTAGCGAATGAGCGGCGACGCGAAATTGTGCAAAGTCGTGATCACGACGCGGCCAACCTCTCCCGCCGCGCAGGGTCCGCCGTTGTCATCGACCACTTCCAGATAAACATTTTCCGATTGCACGTGATAGTGTGCATGATGCGAGCATTGAAGGGCGAGATAACCGGCTTCCTCGCAGGAATATAGATCGACCACCGGGACGTTCCAAACCCGTCGGCAAATTTCGCGCAAGCCGCCGGTGACGACCTCGCTGACGGTCGAGATCTCGCGCAGCCGCGGCAGAGCATACCCATTCCTTTCGAAATACTCGGCCAGTGCCAGGATGTTTGATCCGTAGGACAGCAGGTAATCAGGATTTTCCCGGACGAGCCAGTCCGCCTGATCTTCGAGTTTGCTCGCGATGTTGAGGAGAACCAGGGGACCGGTCGCGGGAAAAAATAGGGCGGCAGGAGGGCCCCAGCTGTTCGCCCTCGAACCGGCCGGCGCCATCGCCTTCGGCTTCTCCATCCAGCGGATGATGGCAAGTTTTCCGCGAACGTCGCGTCGGTGCCACAAATGCCCGCGAATCTCCGTCGCGGACCAGATCAGCTGGGAAAACGGCGTCTTCGACAACACGACCGGTCGGCCGGTCGTGCCGGAGGTGCGGATTTGGAAGGCCTTGCCGTGTCCCGGAGGAAAGCGCGTCGCTGCCGTGCCGGTGCCGCCCTGCTGAAATTCGATTCGGGTCAGAACAGGCAGGCCGCGAATGGTTTCCGGCGTAATGTCGCCGCGCGGATCGAAACCCGCCTTGGCAAAACGCTCGGTATAGAAGGGAACGTTCTGGTGAGCATGCGCGAACACGGCTTTGAGCTGCTCGCGCTGATGTGCAAATAGCAGATCCGGCGGATAGAACTGGGATTTCTCCAGCTGGAACATTAGAGACGCGAGCGTCGCGGTCTGCCCTGTGACGACAGCAGGCCAAATAGAACCTTCGATGTCCGGCTTTATGAGCACGAGCGCCTCATTTGGATTCGCGGTCGGATTCGGTCAGCGGCGTTCGACGGTGACGGGCAATTTCTTCATGCCGCGAATGACCAGCGTCTCCTGCCATTCTGGCCTTTCCGAAGCGAGGGCTAGCCGCGGCAAACGGCGCAGCAACGTGTTGATGGCGATTTGAGCCTCGATGCGCGCCAATAGATTACCGGTGCAGTGATGGGCACCACGGCCAAAGGCGAGGTGGGCGCCGTCGTTCCGGGCAATGTCCAACTGATCGGGATCGGGGAATTTCTCGGGGTCTCTATTGGCCGCAGCGATCACGCCGACAACGAGCCGATCTTTCGGTATCGTCTTTCCGCCGATGGCGACGTCCTCCCGAGTTCATCGGCCGGTCTTCTGGACCGGGCTTTCGAAACGCAAAAACTCTTCCACTGCGGAAGAAATCAATTCAGGGTCGCGCTGCAAGCGATTCTGCTGCGCAGGATTTCGGATCAAAGTCAGAATGGCGCTGCTGATCAGGTTCTTGGTTGTCTCATGACCCGCAAACAACAGCATGATGCAGGTGCTCGCCATTTCATCATCGTCGCCCGCCGCGTCTTGCGTCTGCGCGCTCAGAAAATAGCTGATGAGATCGTCCTCCGGCGCCTTGCGCCGACGCGCGATCTGATCTTCGAAATAGCCCTTAAGTTCTTTGATGGCGTCCCGGCCGCCTGCCGCATCTTCCATGCGGCCGGTATCGATCGCCTTGTTTAGTTGTTGCGAGACCTGCCGGAATTGCCCGTAGTCTTCGCGCGGTACGCCTAAGATTTTCTCGAAATCACGATGACCGGAAGCGGATATGCGAAGTCGGAGACAAACTCCAAGGACCGGTTGTTCTCAACCGCATTCAACAGATCGTCGACGATCGACTGGATCGCCGGCCGCATGTTCTCGATGCGCCGGGGGGTGAACCAGCCGTTGACCAGTTGCCGCAGGCGCGTGTGCGCCGGCGGATCCATGAACAGCATCCATTTCGCGATCATTTCGTCGAAGGTCGTGCTTTCGCGCCGTTCATACTCGAGCAGCGCAAAACCTTCGGGCGCCGCCCGGCAGAATCGCTTGTCGGTGAAGATCGTCGCAACGTCGTCATAGCGCGTCAGATACCACTTGCCGGACGGCATGAGATGCACGGGGTCCGCCTCGCGCAAGGCGCGATAGGCCGGATACGGATCCTCGAGGATCGCCAGCGAATCCAAATCGGCCAGGGCGGGTCGAATTTCAGCCATCCGCGCCAATACCGGAGTCAAAGTTGCGCCGCGACGGCTCTAAAGCCAGCGCGGCGCCGGGAACGTCATTATAGCAGGTGGAAAGTGAACAATCCGTTTTCACCTTGGCTGGCCAAGGCGATTTACGACCCGCTCCCCGCGCCGTCCAGGCTTCTCAGCGCATCGGACAATTGGTCGAAGCGGTCGATGGTCGCGTCCGCACCCAAGGATTTGGGGCTGCTCCTTGAATAGCCGAAGGTGACGATGACGACGGGAACCGAGAGGGCGCGGGCGACTAACACGTCGTTGATCCCGTCGCCCACCATCACCGCTTCCTGCGGTCCGGCGCCGAGGAGATCGAGGGTCGCCTTGAGGTGACGCGCATCGGGCTTACGCGCCGGGGCACTTTCGCCGCCCACGAGCGCTCCGATATAAGGGGCCATGCCGAAGGCCTCGATGATGGCGCGGGCGGGGCGGTCGGGCTTGTTGGTGCAAAGCCCGAGGCGAAAGCCGGTTTGATAGAGGCTGCGCAAGGTCTCGACCACGCCGGGATAGGGAACCGTCTCCCGGGTTGCGCGCTCTTCATAGGCGACACGGTATTTGCCGACATGGCGGGAGAGCTCGGACTCGGCCAGGGGAGCGCCATCGACCGCGGCAAAGGCCCGCGAGACCAGGGCATGAGTGCCGTCGCCCACCATCTGGCGGACTTCCGGCAAAGACAGATTGCGGCGGCCGCTTTCGCCTAGCACCGAGTTGATGGCGGCGGCGATGTCCGGTGCGCTGTCGACCAGAGTACCGTCGAGGTCGAATACGATGGCAGGGCGATTTATCGGGCAGAGCCATTCGTGGGGGCAGGGCCATTCGTGGGGGCAGGGCCCATTCATGGGGGCGGGGCTACTCATCGAGTGGGGCGATTTGGGGCAGGGCGCTTGGGGCGTGTCACCGGAATGGCGCTGATTCTAGGCCGATTCGTTGATCGAATCGGGGAGTGAAACCTTCGGAAACAATTCGTGACTTAATAAAGTATAAAATTGTGGTCAGGAATCATGTGCTATGGCAAGAACCGGGGCCGCGCCAAGGACTTATAGGCCGCACCGATGGTGCGCAAGGCGCAAATTGCCGCGCGGAATGACGACAATCAGCTGTCCGGTAAATAGGAACGCGGAGATTTAACGAAGTGTCGAACGACCGTCAAACTGCCGCCGTGGTCCTTGCGGCCGGCAAGGGCATGCGAATGAAATCGGAGCGCCCCAAGGTGCTTCATGCCATCGCCGGCCGGCCCATGATCGGCCATGTCTTGACGACGCTATTCGGGTTGAAGCCGGCGCGGGTCGCGGTCGTGGTGGCGCCGGGCATGGACGCGGTGGCCAAGGCGGTCGCACCCGTCGATTGCGTCGTTCAGCGGCAAGCGCTCGGCACCGGCGATGCGGTGAAGGCGGCGCGCCAAGCCCTTAGCGGATTCACCGGCGACGTTCTGATCGTCTATGCCGATACGCCGCTGGTGACCGGTCAGACGCTCAGGAAGTTGATGGCCGCCCGCGCCAAGCCGCCTTACCCGTCCATCGTCGTGCTCGGCATGCGGCTTCAGGACGGCGGCGCTTATGGCCGGCTGATCGTGGATGCCAAAGGCAATCTCGATCGGATCGTCGAGGCGAAGGACGCCAGCGAAGCCGAGCGCAAGATCGGTCTGGTCAATTCCGGGTTCATGCTGGTGGATGGGGCGATTCTGTTCCAGCTTCTCGACGGACTTTCCAACGACAACGCCAAACACGAATATTATTTGACCGACATCGTGAAGCTGGCCCGCGCGCGGGGACTCACCTGCGCGGCGGTGGAAGCCCGGGCGGCGGAGTTGATGGGCGTCAATTCCCGCGCCGAACTCAGCCTTGCCGAATTGGTCATGCAAAACCGGCTGCGCGCGGCGGCACTCGACGCCGGTGCCTCCTTGATCGGCGCCGAGACGATCTATTTTTCGGCGGATACCCGACTGAGCCCGGATGTGACGATCGGGCCTTATGTCGTGTTCGGTCCCGGCGTTTCGGTCGGCGAGGGAGCGGAGATTCGCTCGTTTTGCCATATCGAGCGGGCGAAGATCGGCAAGCGCGCCATCATCGGGCCCTTTGCGCGGCTGCGCCCGGGGGCGGATATCGGCGAAGACGCCCATGTCGGCAATTTCGTCGAGATCAAGAATGCGTCGCTTGCCGCCGGCGCCAAGGCCAACCATTTGAGCTATATTGGCGACGCCAAAATCGGCGCAAAGGCCAATGTGGGGGCGGGCACGATCACCTGCAATTACGACGGTTTCGAAAAGGCGATCACCGAAATCGGCGAGGGCGCTTTCATCGGTTCCAATACTGCACTGGTGGCGCCGGTTCGCGTGGGTGCTAGGGCGATCGTGGGTGCCGGCAGCGTGATTACGGAAGACGTCGAAGCCGACGCGCTCGCCATCGGGCGCGGCGCGCAAACCTCGATCAAAGGCGGTGCCGCGCGCTATCGCGACCGGAAAACCGGCAAGGCATCGGGCGCGAAGACGGCGAAAGCCGCCCAAGCGCCAGCGTCATTGCCTAGGACGATTCAAAAATCGCGGCCGGCGAAGCGCACGAAGGAGCCGGCCGGCAAATCGACCAAATCGAAACCCAAGGCCGGGCGCTAGGCCATGTGCGGCATCATCGGTATCGTCGGCAAAAACGAAGTCGCCCCCTTGCTCATCGAAGGGCTGCGGCGGCTCGAATATCGCGGCTATGATTCGGCGGGGATTGCCACGCTGGTGAATGGCCGCATCGAGAGGCGGCGCGCTCAAGGCAAGCTCGCCAATCTGGAAATGCGGCTGATCAATGAGCCGGTTCCCGGCACCATCGGCATTGGACATACGCGCTGGGCCACTCATGGCGCGCCCAATGAGCGCAACGCTCACCCGCACGCGACCGATCAGGTCGCCGTGGTCCATAACGGCATCATCGAGAATTTCCAGGAGCTGCGGAGAGAACTCGAAGCCAAGGGCGCCCAATTCGTCACCGAAACCGATTCCGAAGTGATCGCCCATCTGGTGACGCAATACATCAAAGAAGGAATGGCGCCGGAAGAAGCGACCGGTGCGGCGCTGAAGCGCCTCGAAGGCGCGTTCGCGCTGGGCCTCATTTTCGCCGGCCAGCCCTCGCTGATGATCGGCGCGCGTCATGGCTGCCCGCTGGCCATTGGATTTGGCGACGGCGAGATGTATCTGGGCTCCGATGCGCTGGCGCTCGCACCCTTGACGCAAAAGATCTGCTATCTCGAGGAAGGCGATTGGGCGGTTCTGTCCGGCAAGGGCGCGAAGATCCGCGACATCAAGGACCGCGAGGTTTCCCGCGACATTAAGCTCACCGCCGCCTCGGGCGCTGCGGTCGGCAAGGGCAATTTCCGCCATTTTATGTTGAAGGAAATCTACGAACAGCCGGCGGTTATTGGTGACACTCTGAGCACCTTCCTCAATCCCCTGACGCGCGCCATCCAGTTGCCGGAATTGCCCTTCGAATGGAAGGCCGTTCCGAAGCTGACCATCGTTGCCTGCGGCACGTCGTCTTACGCAGCACTGGTCGCGAAATACTGGTTCGAGAAAATCGCCAAGCTGCCGGTCGAAGTGGACATCGCTTCGGAATTCCGCTACCGCGAGGCGCAAATGCCCGCGGGCGGCGTCGCCCTCTTCGTTTCGCAATCCGGCGAAACCGCGGATACCTTGGCCGCTCTTCGCTATGCGAAATCCCAAAGCCAAAAGATCGTCGCCCTGGTCAATGTTTCCCACAGCACCATGGCGCGGGAAGCCGACGCGGTCCTCACCACCAATGCCGGTCCCGAAATCGGCGTTGCCTCGACCAAGGCATTCACCACCCAGTTGACCGTGCTCGCTTGCCTTGCCATCGGTGCGGCGCGGGCGCGAGGCGCCATCACCCATGAGCGCGAAGCCGCCCTCTCGGCGGCGCTGATGGAAATCCCGGCGCGGGCGGCCGAAGTTCTCAATCACGACGAGCGCCTGCAGGAAATTGCGAAAGACACGGTGGCGGGAGCCCGCGACGTTCTTTATCTCGGCCGCGGCACCGGCTATCCGATCGCCCTCGAAGGCGCGTTGAAGCTCAAGGAAATTTCCTACATCCACGCCGAAGGCTACGCCGCCGGCGAAATGAAGCACGGGCCGATTGCGCTGATTGACGAGGGCGTTCCCGTGATCGTCATCGCCCCGTCGGACGAGCTGTTCGAGAAAACCGCGTCCAACATGCAGGAAGTGCTGGCCCGCGGCGGCAAGGTGATTTTCTTCAGCGACAAGGCCGGAATTAAAAAGCTCGGTAAGGCCGCCTCGGCCAGCGTGGAGCTTCCCGCTGTCGATCCCTTCGTGGCGCCGATACTCTACGCGATCCCGGTGCAGCTTCTCGCCTATCACACCGCCTGCGCCAAAGGCACGGACGTCGATCAGCCGCGCAACCTTGCGAAATCGGTGACGGTCGAGTAAGCCGACACACGATCAAACTTCCGGCGGGGGTGTTGCGCCGGGCGTCTCCGGCCGTAACCTGACGACGTCACCGTGCCGGAATATAATTCACAATTGTCATGCTTGGCGGAATAGGAGACAGGAAAATGGGAAACGGCAAATTCTCCCGCATCGCGATAGCAGCAATATTTCTTGCGGCCGTCTTTGCCATGGCGGCAGCGCCGGGTTCAGCGGCGGAGATGAGCGTGTCAAGCAACGCGGTGCTCGACGGCAAGCCGCTCCCGCCGAAAATGGCCTACGATCAAAAAGATTGCGGCGGTCAAAATATGTCGCCCGATCTGGCCTGGACCGGCGCGCCGGTGGAGACCAAGAGTTTTGCCGTCACCGTCTTCGATCCTGACGCGCGCTCGGGCAAAGGCTGGTGGCATTGGCTGGTCTTCAACATTCCGCACATGGTAATGCATCTTCCCGCCGGCGAAGGCTCTAACCAGTCGGGGGCCGTGCCGAAAGGCGCCATTCAAAGCAAGACCGATTTCGGCGATCCCGGCTATGGCGGCCCATGCCCGCCACCAGGCAGCGGCGCGCATCACTATATAATAACGGTGTACGCGCTCGATCTCGACAAAATCCCTTTGGGCGCCGACGCTACGCCCGCTGAGGTCAACGCCGCGCTTCGGCAACACGCACTTGCCAGCGCCAAACTCACCGGTCTCTATCGGCGTTAATCCATATCGCGGCGCAATTCGCCCCCTGAACGCGGCTTTTTGGCCGCGCCGTTTGCGTGAGGGGGTGCGGGCGCTATACTCGCGCGCCCAAAAACCTTGAGCTGCGCCCCGACGAATATCATGGACCTCCGCGAACGCGATTTGTTTCGCCAGCAAGCCTATATCGACGGCGCCTGGACCGGTGCCGGCGGCGGCGAAACCTACGCCGTTCATAACCCGGCAACGGGCGTTGAAATCGGCAGGGTGCCGGACATGGGCGCCGCCGAAACTGCAAACGCCATCGATTCGGCGGAAGCGGCGTGGCCCGGCTGGCGCGCCAAGACTGGCAAGGAACGCGCAGGTTTATTGCGCAAATGGTTCGAGCTGATGATGGCGAACCAGGAAGATCTGGCGCGCATCATGACCATCGAGCAAGGCAAGCCCCTGACCGAATCGCGGGGCGAAATCGCCTATGCCGCATCCTTCATCGAATGGTTCGCCGAGGAAGCGAAGCGCGTCTATGGCGACGTGCTCCCCGATCCGGACGCAGGCCGCCGGATGATCGTCCGCAAACAGCCGGTCGGGGTGGTGGCCGCGATCACGCCGTGGAATTTTCCGTCGTCGATGATCACCCGGAAATGCGGTGCGGCGCTGGCGGCGGGGTGCACCGTGGTGGCCAAGCCGGCCGAGCAAACGCCCTACAGTGCGTTGGCCCTGGCGTGGCTCGCCGAACGGGCAGGTATCCCGAAGGGCGTCTTCAATGTCATAACCGCGAAGAATCCGGTGCCCGTTGGAGAGGAGATGACCGCCAATCCGAAGGTCCGGAAGATTTCCTTCACCGGCTCGACCGAGGTCGGCAAATGGCTGCTGGCGCGGGCGGCGGGGACGGTGAAAAAAGTGTCGATGGAATTAGGTGGCAACGCGCCGTTCATGGTTTTCGACGATGCGGAAATGGAGGCGGCGGTGGCGGGCGCCATGGCGTCGAAATTCCGCAATTCCGGCCAGACCTGCGTTTGCGCCAACCGCTTTCTGGTGCAGGACTCGATCTACGACGACTTCGTCGCGCGCTTTGCCGAAGCGGTGAGTGTGCTCAAACTCGGCAACGGACTGGAGCCGGGCGTTACCCAAGGCCCGCTCATCGACGAGAACGCGGTGATGAAAGTCGAAAAACTCGTAGCTGATGCGACAGAAAAAGGCGCGCGCGTGATTCGCGGCGGAAAACGAGCAAGCCTCGGCGGCACGTTTTATGAACCGACGGTTCTGACCGGCGTTTCCACCGACATGGCCATATCCCAGGAAGAAGTTTTCGGGCCGGTTGCGCCCATCTACCGGTTCAAGGACGAGCAAGACGCGATCCGGATCGCCAACGCCACCCCTTACGGACTCGCCGCCTATTTCTATAGCCGCGACATCGGGCGGATCTGGCGGGTGGCCGACGCCCTTGAATACGGCATCGTCGGTATCAATGTGGGAATTATTTCGCTGGAAACCGTGCCGTTCGGCGGCATGAAGGAATCCGGCATCGGCCGCGAAGGCTCGAAATACGGAATCGAGGAATATCTCGAAATTAAATATTTCGCGATGGGCGGGCTCGATCGTTGAGCATCGGAATTTAAAGGTGGAGCAAGGACGATGGCCGAGTTCGACTACGATCTGATCGTCATCGGCGCTGGTTCGGGCGGCGTCCGGGCCGCGCGCATGGCCGCCAAATACGGCGCCAAGGTGGCGATCGTCGAAAGCAACGGCGTTGGCGGCACCTGCGTCCTGCGGGGCTGCATCCCAAAAAAACTTCTGATGTACGGCGCACATTTCCACGGCGATTTCGAGGATTCGCGCGCTTATGGGTGGGATACGAAGCTACCCGATTTCGATTGGACCAAGCTGATCGCCAACAAGGACAAGGAAATCGCGCGGCTCAACGGCGTCTATATCAAGCTGTTGAAGGAGTCGGGTGTCGAGATCATCGAAGGCTATGCGCGCGTCACCGAACCGCATTCGGTTACGGTGGGCAAGCGGCGGCTAACCGGCAAGTTTTTGCTGATCGCAACCGGCGCCAAGCCGGTTCTAGCGGAGATTCCCGGCGTCGAGAACGCCATCACCTCGAACGAAGCGTTCCAATTGAAGTCATTGCCGAAGCGAATCGTCATTTCGGGCGGCAGCTATGTGGCGCTGGAATTCGCCAGCCTCTTTCGCGGTCTTGGCAGCGAGGTGACCCTGGTCGTTCGCAGCAACGCCGTCTTGCGCGGATTCGACGGGGATATTCGCGAGTCCACGGGCGAAGCCTTGAAGGCGAGCGGCATAAAGATTCTGACCAATGCCCATGTTGGGCGGATCGAACGCAAGGGCGCAGCACTTGCTGTCCATACTGCTGAGGACGAACATATCGTCGCCGATACCATGATGTTCGCGACCGGCCGGGGTCCGAACACGGGGGATCTCTTGATGAAAGAGACCCGGATCAAGCTCGCCGCAAACGGAGCGATCGTGGTCAATGAATATTCGCAAAGCTCGGTGCCGAATATTTACGCCGTCGGCGACGTCACCAACCGCCGGATGCTCACACCCGTCGCCATCGCCGAGGCCGCGGCCTTCGTCGAAACCGTCTTCAACAACAAACCGACGAAGGTCGATTACCGCTATGTGCCGAGCGCCGTGTTCAGCATTCCGCCGGTGGCGACCGTGGGGCTCAGCGAAGCCGATGCGCTGAATGAATACGGCGCGGTCGACATCTACCGCTCGCGCTTTCGCCCGCTGAAGCACACCGTTACCGGCCGCGAATCCCGCTCGCTGTTGAAACTCGTGGTGGATACCCGCACCGACCGGATTCTCGGCTGTCATATGGTCGGCGAGGACGGACCGGAAATCATCCAGGGCCTGGCGATCGCCATGACCTGCGGCGCGCGGAAAGCGGATTTCGACGCCACCATCGGCCTTCACCCGACGGCGGCCGAGGAATTCGTCACCATGCGCGAAAAGGTCCAGGCGGCGGCGGATTAGGGGCCGGATTGCCGGCAGGCCTTAAGGCCTTGCCATAGGCCCAAGGTTTTCCTTTGAAAATCCCGGGATTCCGGCAAATATCAAAGCCAGAGGAAGAGGATCATGCCCCCGAAATGGACCCCCGATAGCTGGCGCGGCCGACCGATCGCGCAAGTGCCGGAATACCCGGATCAGGCAGCGCTCGCCAAAGTCGAAGCAAGGCTGAAGCGCTTTCCGCCGCTGGTTTTTGCCGGGGAGGCGCGGCGCCTCAAATCGCTGCTGGCCGATGTCTGCGCGGGCAAGGCGTTTCTGCTTCAGGGCGGCGATTGCGCCGAATCCTTCGCCGAATTCCATCCCGATAACATCCGCGACACCTTCCGCGTGATGCTGCAAATGGCGGTGGTGCTGACTTTTGCTGCGGCGTGCCCGGTCGTGAAAGTCGGCCGCATGGCCGGCCAATTCGCCAAGCCGCGCTCGGAGCCGACCGAAACCCAGAACGGCGTGACGCTTCCCGCCTATCGCGGCGACATGATCAACGGCATGGAGTTCACTCCGGAATCGCGCAATCCCGACCCGGAACGGTTGATCCAGGCTTTCAATCAATCGGCGGCGACGCTCAATCTGCTGCGCGCTTTTGCGCAAGGCGGTTACGCGGATCTGCATCAGGTGCATCGCTGGACCCTCGGCTTCGTGTCGCGCAGTCCCCAAGGCGAGCGCTATCGCGATCTAGCCGACCGCATCGGCGAGACGCTGCATTTCATGGAAGCTTGCGGACTGACTTCCGAGACCGCGCCGCAAATCCGCGAGACCGATTTCTTCACCTCCCATGAGGCGCTGATCCTGCAATATGAGCAGGCGCTGACCCGCGTCGATAGCACCACCGGCGATTGGTACGATTGTTCGGCGCATATGCTGTGGATCGGCCACCGCACGCGCCAGCTCGACGGCGCCCATGTCGAATTCCTGCGCGGCGTTGGAAACCCATTGGGCCTTAAAGTTGGGCCCGGGCTCGCCCCCGATGAGCTCCTTCGGATCATCGATACCCTCAATCCGGAAAATGAGCCGGGCCGTCTCACGTTGATCTCGCGGATGGGCGCCGACAAGGTCGCGACCGCCTTGCCGCCGGTCGTTCGTGCGGTGAAACGCGAGGGCCGGAATGTCGTTTGGGCCTGCGATCCCATGCACGCCAACACGATCAAATCGACGACCGGCTACAAGACGCGGTCCTTCGACCGGATCCTCGACGAGGTGCGGGGCTTCTTCGCCGTGCACCAGGCGGAGGGGACTTATGCCGGCGGCGTGCATGTCGAAATGACCGGCCAGGACGTGACCGAATGTTTGGGCGGCGCACAAGCAATCACCGAACAAGGCTTGGGCGATCGCTATCACACCCATTGCGACCCGCGGCTGAACGCCAATCAGGCGATCGAGCTCGCTTTCCTGACGGCAGAGGCGCTGAAAGAGGAGCGCAACCGGGCCGCCGAGCTCGAGCGTGCCGCCGCTTCGTCCTGAGCGGGCGGTCACGCCCGCAATGCCCTCCGCTTCGGAAGTCGCACGCCTGACCGATCTCTACTTCACGCGCACCAAAGAGATCGTCGAACGCTTCGGCGACCGCACGGTCACTTACGCGGTGTTCATGCGCCGCCCGGTGATCGCCGCTCCGCGTCTGGCCGCCGAGTGGCTCGAAGAATTGGCGCTGGCGCGGAAAACGAAATTCGACATCGATCTTCGGTATCAGGAAGGCGAATGGGCGGGGGCGGGCGAAACCTTGCTCACGGTCACAGGCTCGATGCGGGCCTTGGTCGATCTCGAGACGCTCTATTTGCAGAAGCTGGGACCGGCCTGCGTTGCCGCCTACAACGCCTATAGCATGTGCAAGGATCTGCCGCACACCGCCTTTCTCGCCATGGATGCCCGCCATTGCGCCGGAACCGAAATGGCCGAGATGATGGCCTATGCGGCGAGCGTCGGCTCCACGGCGGCTAAGCGGGAAACCGACGCCATCGGTTTCATCGGCAACGCAACGCCGGCGACCGCGCATTATTTTGGACAAGAGCATGCCTTCGGCACCATGCCGCATGCATTGGTCGGTTATGCCGGCTCGACCCTGCGCGCCGCCGAAATGTTCGTCGAAACCTTCCCCGATGAGCCGCTCGCCGTGCTCGTCGACTACTTCGGCCGGGAAATCGCCGACAGTCTCGCGGTATGCCGTCGCTTTCCCGAACTGGCCGCCGCTGGAAAATTGGCGCTGCGCCTCGATACGCCTGGCAGCCGCTACGCCGAAGGTTTGGGACCGAATGAATCCTACGGCGTCTTGGCGCATTGCGCGCCGGGCGCGATCCGCGACTATCGCACCGAGGACGAATTGCACGATCTGATCGGGCCCGGGGTTTCGGCGGCGGCCGTCTGGCACCTGCGCGAAAATTTGAATCGCGAAGGGTTCGATAAGGTTCGCATCGTCGGATCTTCCGGATTCAATTCCGTCAAATGCCGGGCCATGGCGATCGCCAAGGCTCCGTTGGATGTCGTCGGCACGGGATCGTTTTTGCCCGATGCTTGGTCGGAAACCTATGCGACCGCCGATATCATCGAATATGACGGAAAGCCTTTGGTCAAAAAGGGCCGGGAATTTTTGCTTCGCAAGAATTCCGGCAAGGCGGGCAAAGCAAAGCCATGACCCGTCAACTGGCCATCGCCATCGCCCAGCTCGATCCCGTGGTCGGCGACGTAACCGGCAATCTGGAAAAAGCGCGGAAGGCGTGGAACGACGCCGAGAGCGCCGCCGAGGGCGCCGATCTGGTCGTGCTGCCGGAAATGTTCGTCTCCGGCTATCCGCCGGAAGACCTTGTCTTGAAGCCCGCCTTCTTGCGCGCGGTCGAGGACAGTGTCGCCCAATTCGCGAAGGAAATCGAAGGCGGGCCTGCGGTTCTGCTCGGCGCTCCCTGGCGCGCCGACGGCAAGCTCTATAACGCGGCCCTTCTTCTCGAAAACGGGAAAATCGCGGCCATCCGGTTCAAGCACGATCTGCCGAATTACGGCGTGTTCGACGAGAAACGGGTGTTCGCGACCGGTCCGCTACCCGCCCCGGTGCCGTTCGGCGGCGTGCAGCTCGGCGTCATGGTTTGCGAAGACATGTGGTTTCCCGCGGTCGCGAAGACGCTGAAAAAATCCGGCGCCGAGATTTTGATTTCGCTCAACGCCTCGCCCTATGAGCGCGACAAGCTCGATCAGCGGATTGAAGTCGCGGCGGCCCGCGCCGCGGAAAGCCGCTTGCCGATTGTTTACGTCAATCAGATGGGCGGCCAGGACGAGTTGGTCTTCGACGGTTCGTCCTTCGTGCTCGGCGCCGACGGGGCCATCGGCGCGCTGCTTCCAGCCTTTCTTGAAAAACTGTCGGTCACGCGCTGGCGGCGCGGGAATGAAGGATGGTTCTGCGAAGAGGGCGAGCACGTCGCCCCCCCGCGGGGCGTTCAATCGGTCTATCAGGCGCTGTCGCGGGGCTTGCGCGATTACGTGAACAAGAATTATTTCCCGGGAGTGCTGATCGGACTTTCCGGCGGCATCGATTCGGCGCTGACCGCCGCCATTGCCGTCGATGCGCTGGGACCGAAGCGCGTTCATTGCGTGATGATGCCGTCGCCCTTCACGTCGCGCGATAGCTTGGAGGATGCCGCGCGATGTGCCGAGGCTCTGGGCGTCACGCTGGATTCGATTACGATCACCCCGGCCATGCAGGCTTTCGACGTGATGCTGCACAACGCCTTCGCCCAGCGCCCCGCCGACACCACCGAGGAAAATATTCAGGCGCGTATCCGCGGCATAACGCTCATGGCCTTGAGCAACAAACTCGGCTACATGGTGCTATCGACCGGCAACAAATCAGAAATGTCGGTCGGCTATGCCACCCTTTACGGCGACATGTGCGGCGGTTTCTCGGTGTTGAAGGACGTTTACAAAATGGCGGTCTATGAACTCGCCCGCTGGCGCAACGACCACCGCTTTGATTGGGCGTTGGGACCGGAAGGCCGGGTGATCCCCGAGCGCATCCTCGTCAAGGCACCGACCGCGGAGTTGAAATTCAATCAGACCGACCAGGATAGCCTGCCGCCCTATGAGGTGCTCGACGATATTCTCCACGGGCTGGTCGAAGAGGATCTGGGCGTCGACGAAGTCGTTCAACGCGGCCACGACCGCGCCACCGTCATCCGCGTCTGGAACATGCTGGACACCGCCGAGTACAAGCGCCGCCAGGCACCCCCCGGCGTCAAGGTCACGCCGCGCGCCTTCGGCCGCGAGCGCCGCTATCCGATCACCAACGGGTTCAAGGCCGGCTCATGACCGTCGCCGTGCGTTTTGCGCCCAGTCCAACCGGCCTCATGCATGTCGGCAACGCGCGGGTCGCTCTCATCAATTGGCTGTTCGCCCAAAAATCCGGCGGCCGCTTCGTGCTGCGGATGGACGATACCGATGTCGAACGCTCGCGCCCGGAATATGCGGCCGCCATCGAAGAGGATCTGAATTGGCTCGGTTTGGTCGCCAACGACAAGATCCGCCAGTCGGATCGGCTCGATCTCTACAAGGAAGCGGTCAAGCGCCTGCGCGCCGAAAGCTTCGTCTATGCCTGTTACGAATCACCGGAGGAATTGGAGCTCAAGCGGCGCATGCAGCTCGGCCGCGGCCTGCCGCCGGTTTACGATCGCTCCGCGTTGAAGCTCACCGACGCCGACCGCCATAAATTGGAATCCGAAGGCCGGAAAATCTATTGGCGCTTCCGGCTGGCGACCGAGCAAGTCACCTGGGTCGATCTGGTTCACGGCGATCTCCACATCGACGCCGCCAGCCTTTCCGATCCCATCGTGATCCGCTCCGACGGCCAGCCGCTCTATACGTTTTCGTCGGTGGTCGATGACATCGCCCGCGGCATCACCCACATCATCCGGGGCGACGATCACATCCCGAATTCCGCGGCCCAGATTCAAATTTTCAAGGCGCTCGGCGGCATTGTGCCGGCCTTCGCGCATCTGCCGCTGTTGACCGACCCCCAGGGCGGCGGGTTGTCGAAGCGCTTCGGGAGTTTGTCGCTGGCCCATTTGCGCGCCGAAGGTATCGAAGCCATGGCCGTCAATAGCCTGCTGGCCAAGCTCGGCACGTCCGATCCGATCGAGCCGCGCACCGATCTTGCTCAGCTCGTCGCCGAATTCGATTTCGGGAAATTCAGCCGCGCCACGCCCAAATTCGACGAGCAAGACCTGCACCGGCTCAACTCCCGGCTGCTCCACGCGCGGAGCTTCGCCCAAGTGCAATCCCGGTTGAATGAGATGGGCGTTCCGGCGGACGAGGCGTTTTGGAATGCAGTTCGCGGCAATCTGGCCAAGCTCTCGGACGTCAAGCTGTGGTGGTCGATCGTCCATGGCAACATCGTGCCGGCGATCGTCGATGCCGAGCTGGCCGCCAAGGCGGCGGAACTTCTGCCGCCCGAGCCTTGGACCCATGAGACGTGGCGAGCCTGGACCAAGGAGATCAGTGCTGCGACGGGGCACAAGGGAAAGGCGCTTTATATGCCGATTCGCCTCGCTTTGACGGGGCTCGAACATGGACCGGAACTGCAAGACCTGCTACCTATGATCGGCCGCAAGCGCGCCCATGCGCGCCTGATGGGACAAGCCGCGTAATCGGCGCGTCATCGGATTGAATCTGGATTGAATTCGGGAGACTCGGGAGCGGACATTGGGTCTGGTGCTTTACAACACGCTGACGCGACAGAAGGAGCGGTTCACGCCCCTCGATCCGGACAATGTGCGCCTCTATGTCTGCGGGCCGACAGTCTACGACTTCGCCCATGTCGGCAATGCGCGGCCGGTTGTCGTGTTCGATACGTTGTTCCGTTTGCTGCGCCGGACCTATGGCGATAATCACGTTATCTATGTCCGCAACATCACCGATGTGGACGATAAGATCATCAACGCCGCGAACGACAACAAGGAGCTGATCGCCAGCGTCACCGCACGGACGACCAAGGCCTTCCACGACGACATGGCGGCTCTGGGCGCATTGCCGCCGACCATCGAGCCGCGGGCGACCCAGCACATCGCCCAAATGATCGCGATGATCAAAAAACTGATCGCGGCGGGGCATGCCTATGCCGCCGAGAATCACGTGCTCTACAGTGTTTCCACCAAGAGCGACTACGGCAAGCTGTCGCGCCGCGACCGGGACGAGATGATCGCGGGTGCTCGGGTCGAAGTGGCGCCTTACAAGAAAGATCCCGCGGATTTCGTGTTGTGGAAGCCCTCGACGCCGGATCAACCGGGATGGGAAAGCCCGTGGGGCCGGGGCCGGCCCGGCTGGCACATCGAATGTTCGGCGATGAGCGAAGCCCATCTCGGTGACACCTTCGACATCCATGGCGGCGGACTCGATCTCGTTTTTCCCCATCACGAAAACGAGATTGCCCAAAGCGAGGGCGCGCATGACGACAAGCCCTTCGTGCGCTATTGGGTGCATAACGGCTATGTCACCGTGAACGGCGAGAAGATGTCGAAATCGCTGGGGAATTTTTTCACTGTGCGCGATCTTCTTGAAAATCCCGTTTGGCCCGGGGAGCAACACAAGAAAGGTGAATCAATCCGCCTTGCCCTTCTTAGCGCACACTATCGGCAACCGCTCGATTTCACATTAGCAGCCTTAGTAAGGGCCAAAACAGAGCTGGATAAACTCTATAAGCCCTTATGGGACGCGCTAAACGCGGGCGTTATTCCGAACAGGCCGCGCGAATGTCCAGTCGAAATACGTAGCGCACTTGAGGATGATTTGAACACTGTGCTTGCAGTGTCGCGTCTGCGTGAATTGGCCACTGAGTTAAACATCGCAAACGAAAAAGGACATAAAGAACAGCAATGCCAACTGAGCGAGAATTTGCTGGGCGCCGGTGAAATATTGGGAATCCTTGGACGCGAACCCGAATGGTGGTTCAAGGGAACCATGACTGTAATTGCTGATTTTTCGATGCCCATGGAGATTGTGTCCGATGAGACTTGGGTGAGCGATCTGATCGCAGCACGCAACGCCGCGCGCAAGGCCAAGAATTTCGGCGAAGCTGACCGGATACGCGATCAATTGGCGGCGAAGGGAATCGTTCTCGAAGACAAGCCCGGTGGCAAGACCGAGTGGAGGCGCGCGGGATGAGCAAATCCTCCAACCGCGTCTATCTCTATGACTCCACGCTGCGCGACGGCGGGCAGACCCAAGGCGTCGATTTTTCCGCCGCCGACAAGCGCGCCATCGCAGTCGAGCTCGATAAGCTCGGCCTCGATTACATCGAAGGCGGCTGGCCAGGCGCGAACCCGACCGACGATGCGTTTTTCCGCGATCCGCCGAAATTCACCCATGCGAAGCTGACCGCCTTCGGGCGGACGCGCAAATCGGGCCGCTCCGCCAGCAACGACCCCGGATTTGCCGCGCTGGTCGGTAGCAAAACGGCGGCGCTTTGTCTGGTCGGCAAGTCCTGGGATTTCCAGGTGGACGTGGCGCTCGGCATCGGCCGCGACGAAAATCTCGCCATGATCCGCGACAGCATTTCCCACGCCGCCAAGACCGTGCCGGAAGTCTTGTTCGACGCCGAACATTTCTTCGACGGCTATAAGGACAATCCGGAATATGCGCTCGCCTGTATTGCCGCCGCTTACGAATCGGGAGCGCGTTGGATCGTGCTCTGCGACACCAATGGCGGAACGCTGCCCCATGAAATCGAGAAGATCGTCGGCGACGTGGTGAAAAAGATCCCGGGCGAAAAGCTCGGAATCCATTGCCACAACGATACCGAAAATGCGGTTGCGAATTCGCTGGCCGCGGTTCGCGCCGGGGTTCGCCAGATTCAGGGAACGCTGAATGGGCTCGGCGAGCGCTGCGGCAATGCAAATCTAATTTCGATCCTTCCCACCCTCGTTCTCAAAATGGGATTCGAGACCGGAGTCAGCCGCGACGGATTGAAGCACCTGACCCATGTCTCCCGGCTACTGGACGAGAGACTCAATCGCATCCCGCAGCACAACGCGCCCTATGTCGGCGAATCCGCCTTCGCCCATAAGGGCGGGCTGCATGTCTCGGCGGTCGAAAAAAATCCGCGCTGCTACGAGCACATCCCGCCGGAAGTGGTGGGCAATCGCCGCCACGTCGTAGTCTCGGACCAAGCGGGCCGCTCGAACATTCTGGCGCGCTTCCGCGAACTCGGTATCGCCATCGACAGCGACAGCCCGAAGGTCCAGTCGCTGGTCGATCTGGTCAAAACCCGCGAATTCGAAGGCTATGCCTATGACGGCGCCGAGGCGAGCTTCGAACTTCTGGTCCGCCGCGTTCTCGAAGGCATCCCCGAATTCTTCCGGCTGAACAGCTTCCGCATCCTCGATGAGCGGCGGTGGAACGCCAAGGGCGAATTGATCACGCTCTCCGAAGCGACGACGCGGCTCCAAGTCGACGGCGACGAGATCATGACGGTTGCCGACGGCAATGGCCCGGTGAACGCGCTTGATGCCGCCCTTCGCAAGGGCTTGATCCGATTTTATCCCTCGCTCGAGAACTTGAAGCTCCTCGATTACAAGGTCCGGATCTTGACGCCGGGGGAGGGTACGCGGGCGGTCACTCGCGTCATGATCGAGTCTTCCGACGGCAGCGACGAAACCTGGTCGACAATCGGCGTTTCCGCCAACGTCATCGACGCGTCCTTCATCGCGCTCAACGACAGCATCACCTATAAGCTCATCCGCGACCGCGCGAAGAGCAAACTGGTTCGCGCGCCCGCCAAAGCCTGATGGCCCGAATCTGATGGCCGGAACCAACAAAATCCGCAAAGACTCCAGCGTCGCCTTCGGTCCAGAGCCCGCCATCATTCTGGTCGAGCCGCAATTGGGCGAGAATATCGGCACCGCGGCGCGGGCCATGCTGAATTGCGGGCTGACCCAGCTTCGCCTCGTTAATCCTCGGGATGGCTGGCCGAATGAACGGGCGGTGGCATCGGCATCGGGCGCCGATCAGAATTCTCGACCGGGCGGTGATTTATTCGTCGACCGAGGCCGCAATCGCCGATCTCCAGCACGTCTTTGCGGCAACCGCCCGCGAACGGGACATGACCAAGGCGGTCGCCACCCCGCGCCAGGCGGCCCGCGCCATGCGCCGCTTTGCCGCGAAGAAACAGAAATTTGGCGTGCTGTTCGGCCCGGAGCGGCGGGGTCTTACCAATGACGACGTGGTGCTGGCGGATACATTGCTGGTGGCGCCGCTCAGCACCGCCTTCCGCTCGCTCAATCTGGCGCAGGCGGTCCTGGTCGTCGCGTATGAGTGGTTCCTGCTGGGGCCGGATGTGAAGCCCGAAAAGATGGAAAAGACCGGGGCCGTGCCGGCGACCAAGCGGGAGATAGCCGATTTCTTCGCCCATCTCGAATCCGAGCTCGACCGGACCGGGTTTCTCCGGGTCAAAGAAAAACGGCCCGTGATGGTCCGCAACATCCGCACCTTGTTCCAGCGCGCCAAGCTGATGGACCACGAGGCGCGCACGCTTCACGGCATTATCGTCGCTTTGACCGGCCGGCCGTGGAAAAAGCCGTGAATAGGAAAGGAGCCGACCCCATTGCGGCGGGCCCAACTTCAGCCGGATCAAGGGCTTGAGGGTCTGGGGAATAGGTTTGACAAGCCTTTTGGCGCCAGTATAGTACGGCGCTTTGCCGCGCGGGGGTTCCCGTGCGCAACCCCTTCATAAAAGACGGATTTAAGCGGATTACATGACCAAACGTCACGCGTCCAAATACAAGATCGACCGCCGTTTCGGCGAAAATCTGTGGGGCCGCCCGAAGAGCCCCGTCAATAAGCGCGAATACGGCCCGGGCCAGCATGGTCCGACCCGCCGTCGCAAGCTTTCCGATTTCGGCATCCATTTGGCGGCAAAGCAGAAGCTCAAGGGCTATTACGCCAATATCAACGAGCGCCAATTCCGCCGCATCTACGAAGAAGCGCGCCGCCGCAAGGGCGATACCGGCGAGAATTTGGTCGAGCTCTTGGAGCGCCGGCTGGATGCGGTCATCTACCGCATGAAATTCGTGCCGACGGTTTTTGCCGCGCGCCAGTTCGTCAATCACGGCCATATCCGCGTCAACGGCAAGAAGGTCAACATCCCGTCCTACCTCGTGAAAGACGGCGACGTGATCGAAGTGCGGGCGAAGTCCCGCGAGTTGCCGCTGGTGCTGGACGCCATCTCGTCCGCCGAGCGGGACGTGCCCGGATATCTCGATGTCGATTTCAACAAGCTCAGCGGCAAATTCGTCCGCGGGCCGCATTTGACCGACGTGCCCTATCCGGTGCGGATGGAGCCCAATCTGGTCGTCGAATTCTATTCGCGTTAAACCGCGATTTCATCGAGACCGTGAAAAGGGCTGCCGAAAGGCAGCCCTTTTCGTTTCGACCCCGACCTTTTGATTATTACCGCGATTCGCCCGGTTCGGACCTATAATCGCCGATACCGCAAGGAGATGCCGCCTACGGCTCGGGATTTTCCGGGCTGGATCGGAAGGAGGAAGCCATGTCAGTTATGAAAGTCACCGAGTTCTTGGCGCAGTCCAGCAAAAGCTGGGAGGACGCTGCGCAAACCGCGGTCACGATCGCGTCCAAGACCGTGAAAGATATCAAATCGATCTATGTCGAGAATTTCGAGGCTCAGGTCGAAAACGGCAAGATCACGAAATACCGGATCAACGGCAAACTGACCTTCGCCTTGAAGGGAACCGAGAAGCTTTAAAGCGTTTGACGCGCGCCGGGGGGTTGTGACGCGAGCGCTAAGAGCATGATCTAACCCGCGAAGGTCACGCCCTTATTGCGGAGAAGATCGGCGAGCTCACCCGACTGATACATTTCGCGGATGATATCGCAACCGCCGACGAACTCGCCTTTGACGTAGAGTTGGGGGATCGTCGGCCAATCGGAAAATTCCTTGATGCCCTGGCGAAGGCTCGGGTCGATCAGCACGTCGATGCCTTTGAACTTGACGCCCAAATGGGAGAGGATCTGCACCACCGCCGCGGAAAATCCGCATTGGGGAAACACCGGCGATCCCTTCATGTAAAGGACGACCTCGTTGTCCTTGAGTTCCGAGGCGATGCGTTCGTGTACCGGGCTGCTCATTTCAATCTGCTCCGTTGTTTCTCAACCGCTGGCGCCGGGCGACCCATCTGGCGCTGACGTGCGAAGGGCCAGCGCGTGAAGCACGCCGCCCATCCGGCCGGCCAAGGCCTTGTAGACCATCTGATGCTGCTGGATCCGGGTCTTTCCGGCAAAGGCCGCCGATTCGACGTGGGCCGCGTAATGATCGCCGTCGCCCCGCAAATCTTCGATCGACACTTTCGCATCGGGAAGGCTCTGCTTGATGAGGCGCTCGATTTCCTGCAAATCCATCGGCATCGGTAAATCCCCGAAGCTTGACCCAGAATCTTGACTAAACGGACCCGCCCATATAGCGCGGCAACCAGGATTCATGGGCCAGCGCCAGATTTGCAAGGGATATGGCATCGCATCCGGTGACTGTCAATGCAGCGCCGCCGGTAGCACCGATTATGGCGGCGGAAATTCCCATAGTCTTCGCACGGTTAAGCAATTCTTCACCCCGCTGGGTCGTGACCACGTACCGCGCCTGGTCTTCGCCGAAGAGCCAGGCATGAAGCGGGAGATTTTCGTCGCGGCCGACGTCGTCGGGTGGCGTCACCCGCGCGCCGATTTTTCCGGCCAGCGCCATTTCGGCCAGGGCGACAAAAAGCCCGCCGTCGGAAATATCGTGGCAGGCGGAAACCAGGCCGTCCTGGATGGCCGCGCGCACGAAATCGCCGTTGCGCCGTTCCGCCGCAAGATCGACCGGCGGCGGCGCGCCGGCTTGGTCCGGCGCGTCGATGCCGCAAATATCCCGCAAATAGGCCGAGCAGCCGAGATGGCCGTTGGTCTTGCCGATGACGACGATCGTTTCGCCCTCGCGCTTGAACGCCGGTGTCACGGCCTGCATCAGATTTTCGATCAAGCCGACGCCACCGATGGCAGGGGTTGGGAGAATCGCGATGCCGTTGGTTTCGTTGTAAAGCGAGACGTTGCCGGAAACGACCGGGAAATCCAGCGTCCGGCAGGCATCGCCGATCCCGCGCACGCATTCCACCAATTGCCCCATGATCTCGGGGCGTTCGGGATTCCCGAAATTCAGATTATCGGTGATCGCCAGCGGTTTGGCGCCGGTCGCTGTCAGGTTGCGCCAGACTTCGGCGACCGCTTGCGCGCCGCCCGTGCGCGGATCGGCGAAGCAATAGCGCGGGGTGCAGTCGGTGGCGATGGCGAGGCCTCGGTTTGTGCCGTGGACGCGGACGACGGCCGCATCGCCACCCGGGCGCTGCACCGTGTCGCCCATCACCATGTGATCGTATTGCTCCCAGATCCAGCGCCGCGAACACATATTCGGACCGGCCAGAAGCCGCATGAGCGCCGCGGCAGGATCGTTGGGGGCGGGCACGGCATGAGCCGGTAACTCTCGCGGCTTCACAGGCGCCGTCCACGGCCGGTCGTATTCGGGTGCGGCCGCGGCCAAGGGGGCTATGGGAAGATCGACGACGATTTTTCCGCGCTGTTGCGCCACCATGCGGCCGGTATCGGTCAAATGGCCGATCACCGCGAAATCGAGCTCCCATTTCTCGAAGATTTGGCGCGCTTGTTCCTCGCGGCCGGGTTTCAGGATGATCAGCATCCGCTCCTGGCTTTCCGAGAGCATGATCTCGTAAGCGCTCATGCCGGTTTCGCGGAGCGGGACATGATCGAGATTCATCTCGATGCCGAGCCCGCCCTTCGACGCCATTTCGAAGGACGACGAAGTCAGGCCCGCAGCACCCATGTCCTGGATCGACTGAATCGCGTCGGTCGCCATCAATTCCAGGCAGGCTTCGATCAGCAATTTCTCGGTGAAGGGATCGCCGACTTGAACGGTGGGGCGCTTGGCGTCAAATTCGTCGTCGAAGACCGCGGACGCCATGGTGGCACCATGGATGCCGTCGCGCCCGGTCTTCGAGCCGACATAGACGATGGGATTCCCGATGCCGGCGGCCTTGGAATAAAAAATCTTGTCCGCGTCCGCCAAGCCGACGGTCATCGCATTGACCAGGATGTTGCCGTTATAAGCCGGATGGAATTCGGTTTCGCCGCCGACGGTCGGCACGCCGACGCAATTGCCGTAGCCGCCGATGCCCTTGACCACGCCGTCGACCAGATGCCGGGTTTTGGGATGATCGGGGGCGCCGAAGCGGAGCGCGTTCATATTGGCGATGGGGCGAGCCCCCATCGTGAAAACGTCGCGCAAGATGCCGCCGACGCCCGTTGCCGCGCCCTGATAAGGCTCGATGAAAGACGGATGGTTATGGCTTTCCATCTTGAAGATGGCGGCCTTGCCTTCGCCGATATCGATGACGCCGGCGTTTTCTCCGGGCCCGCAGATCACCCAGGGCGCGGTGGTGGGTAGCGTCTTCAACCATTTCTTTGAGGACTTATACGAGCAGTGTTCGCTCCACATCACCGAAAAGATGCCAAGCTCGGTCAGATTCGGCTCGCGGCCGAGAATCGAAAGAACCCGCGCGTATTCCTCGGGCGTCAATCCGTGGCTGGCGACGATATCGGGGGTGATCGGCGAGGGCTCGGCGTTCAATTCAACGCCTCGATCAAGGCATCGAACATCGCGCGGCCGTCGGTTCGTCCCGTCGCAGGGTCGAAAGCCCGTTCGGGATGGGGCATGAGGCCCAGCACATTGCCGCGCTCGTTGAACACGCCGGCGATGTTGCGGGCAGAACCATTGGGATTGGCGGCATCGGTTACCGCCCCCTTATCGTCGCAATAGCGGAACGCGACATGGCCGGAATTTTCCAATTCGTCGAGGGTGGCGTCATCGGCGAAATAATTGCCGTCGCGGTGGGCAATCGGCACCCGGATGGTTTGGCCCTCTCTGAAATGCGACGTGAACGCGCCCTTCGCGGCTTCGACCTTGAGGCCGACTTCGCGGCAGATGAATTGGAGATTGCCGTTCGGCAGGAGCGCTCCGGGCAGCAACTGCGCCTCGGTCAGAATCTGAAAGCCGTTGCAGATGCCGAGCACGGCCACGCCTTTTTTCGCCCGCGCCGCCACTTCGCGCATCACCGGCGAATGCGCCGCCATCGCCCCGCAGCGCAGATAATCGCCGTAGGAAAATCCGCCGGGGAGGACGATGAGATCGACGTCGGGAATGCTCGCATCCCGGTGCCAGGCCATGACCGGCGGCTTGCCGGTCGCGGCATGGAGCGCATCGGCGACGTCGCGATCGCAATTGGAGCCGGGGAAAACGATGACTGCGGATTTCACGCTACGCCTGACGTCTGGTTCTTAAGTTATTTGGCGATATCGACCGTGTAATTCTCGATGACCGTGTTGGCGAGAAGTTTTTCGCACATGGCGGTGACTTCGGCCCGGGCCTTGGCTTCGTCGGCGCTTTGGACATCGAGCTCGATATATTTGCCTTGGCGCACGTCGCCGACACCGGAAAAGCCCAAACCGGCCAGCGCATGGGCGATGGCTTTGCCCTGGGGGTCGAGAACGCCTTTCTTCAAGGTGATGTGAACGCGGGCTTTCATCGCATCCCCTATTGCATGATATCCGGGCCTTTGAGGTCGCGCGGGCCGCCCTCGGGCAGAATGCCGAGCCGCCGCGCCACTTCCTGGTAAGCCTCTTCGACATTGCCCATGTCGCGGCGGAAACGGTCCTTATCCAGCTTCTCATTGGTCTTCATATCCCACAGCCGGCAGGAATCCGGGCTGATCTCGTCGGCGATCACTATCCGCAGATCTTCTTCTTCCCACAGCCGGCCGAATTCCAATTTGAAATCGACTAAGCGTAAGCCCACGCCGAGGAACAGCCCGCTCATGAAATCGTTCACCCGAAGCGCCAGCGAGGTCATCTCGTCCAGTTCCTGGATGCTCGCCCAATTGAAGGCGGTGATATGCTCTTCCGCCACCATCGGATTGTTCAACTCGTCGGACTTATAATGATATTCGATGATCGAGCGGGGCAGGGGCGTGCCTTCGGTAATTCCCAGCCGCTTGGAAAGCGAGCCCGCCGCGATATTCCGCACCGTCACTTGGATCGGGATGATTTCGACGGCCTTGACCAGCTGCTCGCGCATATTCAGCCGGCGCACGAAATGGGTCGGCACGCCGATCTCGTTCAGCCGCGTCATCAAATATTCCGAAATGCGGTTATTGATGACGCCCTTGCCGGTGATGATACCCTTCTTCGTGGCGTTGAACGCCGTCGCGTCGTCCTTGAAGTACTGGACGATCGTTCCGGGCTCTGGGCCTTCGAACAGGACTTTCGCCTTGCCTTCGTAGATTTGCCTGCGTCGGGACATAACCCCCACCGGGGGAGAAAGGAGGCTGGGGCGCCTCCGGAGAGCCTCATATAGCAACTGTAGCCCTGCGAAACAACGCCCGGAAAAATTAAGCAATTCAAAGCTTAACCGGTCCGAACGGCGCCTCGCCCGGCCGACCTGCCGCAAACCGCCAAATTGGCCGCTTGGGCGGCGTCGAGGGGGCGGGAAGGGCGATGATCGAGCTGGAGACCGTGCCAAAGCCCGATTCGGTGACAATCGTCATGGCGCCGGCGGCCCCGCCCTCATTCGACCCGACATCGGCCGCTTCCGAGAGCCGGCTCGCCAGCAGCCTTTCCCAATCCGCAAACGCATTGGGCCCGCGAGCGTCAGGATCCGGGGGGGTTGCCTTTTCGAATCTCGGCAAATAGGCGCGAATCCGGGCCGAAGCGAGGTCATTGCGGTCGAGCGCCGTGATCATCGAAAGCCCTGGCGGGAGAGGCGAAACTTCGATGCCGGGCTGGGCGTTTCCGGCATGGCGCAGCCAGAAGGCGTCGCGATTGTCGGCGATCACCAGATTGAACGAGCGGTAGCTCATCGGATCGAGATCGGCGAGGCTGCTCGCGGCACTTGCCGCATCGGGGTGATCGAGGGCTTCGAGAACCAGCTCGCCCCGGCTGCGCTTCCCGGCCTGGGGCCCCAGCGATCCCTCGCGGTTGAGAACCGCGGCGATCACCCCATGATCGTTGAGGCCGAGCCAGGAACCGCCCGCCAGCCGGTCGAGCCCGGCCACCACCTCTTCCCGGTCGGGCCAATGACGGCCCGGCGGCAGCCAAGCCCGGCCGGCCATTTCGTCCCTATTGGCCGCCAGAATCAACGGCCACGCGTGTTTCGGCCGGTGCAAAATCACGACTGTGCACATGACGTTTCGATACCAAACCTGGCCCGGCGCCGCTATAAATTCGCTCGCCTTCAATGTTTATGCCTGGATGCCTGGCCCACGATGTCTGGACCCCGCCGCCGGCCGCTGTCAAAATCGTAAAAAGGATCAAGGAACCCGATGACAAGTCTGAACGAAAGAGAAAAGGCCTTCGAGGCTAAATACGAGCACGATCAGGAAATCGCCTTTAAGGTGCATGTCCGCCAGATCAAGCTGTTCGGGTTGTGGGCGGCCGGCCGCATGGGCCTGTCCAAGGACGAAGCCTCCGCCTATGCCAAGAAGCTTATCGATTCCGACATCGAAAAGCGCGGCAGCGATGCGCTGCATTTCGTCCTCAAAGACCTCACCGCGAAGGGCATCGACGTCAGCGAACGGCAATTGGGCAAGGAATTGGAGCGGCTGCTGGGGGTTGCCAAAGCCGAAGTAATGACCGAGACCGGGCACTAATCCCGCCCAGTTGTTGGGGGCTCGCCCTTAAGCCTTCCCGAATACCCGCTTGAAAATCGTATCGACGTGTTTCAGGTGGTGCTCGATGTCGAAGAGCGCCGCGAGTTCTTTGTTGCTGAGATGCCTCGATACGTTCTTGTCCTTGGCGAGCAGATCGCGGAAGCCGCCTTTGCCGTCCCAGGCCGATAGCGCGTTCTTCTGGACGATCTTGTAGGCCTTTTCGCGGCTCATACCCTTCGCAATCAAGGCGAGCAGCACTTGTTGCGAAAACACGATGCCGCCGGAGACATCCAAATTGGCCTTCATCCGCTTCGGATAGACCACCAGCTTGGTGATGATGTTGGCGAGCCGGGCGAGCGCGAAATCCAACGCGATGGTTGCATCGGGGGCTACGATCCGCTCGACCGCCGAATGGGAAATGTCGCGCTCGTGCCAAAGCGCCACGTTTTCGAGTGCGGGCACCGCAAAGCCGCGAACGAGCCTCGCCAGCCCCGCGAGATTTTCCGAGAGCACGGGATTGCGCTTATGCGGCATGGCGCTCGAGCCTTTCTGCCCGGGCGCGAAAAATTCCTCGGCCTCGCGCACTTCGCTGCGCTGGAGATGCCGGATTTCGGTGGCGAGTCGTTCGACGGAACTGGCGATCACCGCCAGCACGGAAAAATACATCGCATGGCGGTCGCGCGGGATGACTTGGGTCGAAACCGGCTCCGGCGACAATCCCAGTTTTTTCGCGACGTAGTCTTCGACCCTTGGGTCGATATTGGCGAAGGTGCCCACCGCACCCGAAATGGCGCAGGTGGCGATTTCCGCCCGCGCCAGCGTCAGCCGCGCCCGGGCGCGGGCGAATTCGGCATAGAACGAGGCGAGCTTGAGGCCGAAGGTCGTCGGCTCGGCATAGATGCCGTGGCTGCGGCCGATGGTGACGGTTTTTTTATGCTCGAAGGCGCGTTTCTTGAGGGCCTTGAGCACAGCGCCGAGATCGTCGAGTAAAATGTCGCTGGCGCGCGCAAGCTGAACCGCCAGGCACGTATCGAGCACGTCCGAGGATGTCATGCCCTGATGCAGAAACCGCGCCTCGGGGCCGACATGTTCGGCGACATTGGTCAGAAAGGCGATGACGTCGTGGCGGGTTTCGCGTTCGATTTTATCGATCCGCGCGATCTCGAACCGGCCGCGCTTGCGGATGGCCTTCGCCGCCTCGCGCGGAATGACGCCGAACTCGGCCTGCGCCTCGCTGGCATAGGTTTCGATATCGAGCCAGATCTGGAACTTCGCCTGCGGTTCCCAAATCGCCGCCATCTCCGGGCGGCTGTAACGCGGAATCATTGGTCCCTCAAGGAAAATTAGGCCCCTGAACAATCGCGGCGCGATAGTACACCAATGCTTGTAAATTGAAACCGATCAAGACGCCGCAGCGACATCGAGAACGAGCGCGGTGGCGTTGTCGGTGCCGCCGGCGGCCAGGGCCGCTTCCGCCAGCCGCTTGGCCGCAGCGGCGGGAACCGGATGGCTTCGCAAAATGCCGGCGATCTGTGCATCGTTCAACGCGCCGGTCACCCCGTCGGTGCACAAGAGAATCCGGTCATGGCCGCGAATGTCCTGAGCCTCGATATCCGGCCGTGCCTTGTCAATGGTGCCGAGCGACCGGGTCAAAATATGGGGAAAACCTTCGGCGTGGAGATTGTGGTCTTCGGTGAGCCGGGAAAGCGTGGCCTCGCGCAGACGATAAATCCGCAAATCGCCGATATGCACGATCAAAGCCTCCTTGCCTTCGATTATCAGAGCGCTAAAAGTCGCGCCCATGCCGGAAAGCCGGCGATCGGCGCGGCCGGTATCAAGAATGCGGGCATTGGCGGCGGCGATCGCCATTTCCGCCGCTTCGGCTAAAGAAAGCTTTGACGATGCTGCGGCGTAGAATTCGATGAACGTGCGAACCGCAAGCTCCGCCGCCTCGCGGCCTCCCGGCGCGCCGCCGATGCCATCGGCGATGGCGGCGACGCTGCCGCGCTTGTCCTCCGGTGCGAAGACGGCGCCATAATCTTCGTTGCGGGAGCGGCGCCCGATCTCACTCGCGAATCCGCTTTGGATTTTAAGCTCGGCCGGCATGGCGTCTATCCGCCGGCTCCGATCAATTGCAGCACGGAGGGGAGAATTTTCCCCACGATGACATCGACACCCTTGGCGGTGGGATGAAGCCCGTCGGCTTGCGTCAACTCCGGATTCCCAACCGAGCCGTCGAGAAAAAATGGATAAAGGGCGGCGTGATGCTTGTCGGCGAGTGTCTTGAACACCGATTCATATTCGGTGCCGTAGTCGCGCCCGAGATTAGGGGGTGCCCGCATTCCGGCGATCAGCACCGGAATCTTCGCCGCGTCCAGCCGGGTCAAAATCGCGTCGAGATTCTTCGCCATCTCCTTCGGATCGAATCCGCGCAAGCCGTCATTGGCGCCGAGTTCGAGAATGACGGCGTCGGGCTTGTCCTCCATCACCCAATCGAGCCGAGCCCGCCCGCCCGCCGAGGTGTCGCCGGAAACGCCGGCATTGATGACGGTCGCCGGAACGCCATGGACGCGAAGCGCCTGTTCGAGTTTTGATGGGAATAAATCCTCGGAGGCGAGTCCATATCCGGCGGTCAAGCTATCGCCCAATGCGACGATACGGGGCGCAACGATGGGAGTTGCCGCTTGCAACGAGGCCGCAGGCACTATGAGAATGACCGCAAGGGCGGCGATAAGCGCGTTGAAAAGGCGGAACTTTCCCCCATATCCGTGAGAAGGTTCGCCCGCGCGCATATCGATCCTGCTCTTTCGCAACATGTTCGTGTTCTTCAACATCCAAGCCGTGCCGCGTAAACAGCGTAGGAAAATCCGATGATCCGAATGGACGACGTGCACCTCACTCTGGAGGGGGCGGCGGGTGCGGTCAATATTTTGCGTGGCGTCGATTTCGAGGTGGGTGCCGGCGAAACCGTCGGACTCATCGGCCCGTCCGGCTCGGGCAAAACCAGCCTGTTGATGACGATTGCCGGATTGGAGCGCCCGTCGCGTGGCAAAATCTCGATCGCCGGAACCGACCTCGCTTCCCTCAATGAAGATGGTTTGGCGCTGTTCCGGCGCAAGACCATCGGCATCGTGTTCCAGAGCTTTCACCTGATTCCGACCATGACCGCGCTGGAAAACGTCGCGGTGCCGCTCGAGCTTGCGGAAATTCGCGACGCCACGGCGCGCGCCCGTGAAGGCTTGGAGGCCGTGGGTCTCGGCCATCGCCTCGGCCACTATCCGGGCGAGCTTTCCGGCGGCGAGGAACAGCGCGTCGCCATCGCCCGCGCTTTCGTGGGCGAGCCGAAACTCCTTCTGGCGGACGAACCGACCGGCAATCTCGACCGCGCCACCGGCGACAGCGTCATGGCGCTGTTGTTCGATTTCGCCGCCAAGCGCGGCACAACACTCGTGCTGGTCACTCATGAACCCGCCTTGACCGAACGTTGCGGGCGTTTGCTGTGTCTCGAAGACGGAAAAATTGTCGATGACCGGACGGCGGTTTCGCGCCGGATCGCCCGGTGAATTTGCCGCTCGCGCTCAAATTTGCACGGCGCGAATTGCGCGGCGGGCTGAAGCGGATGCGCATCTTTCTTGCTTGTCTGGCCTTGGGCGTCGGCGCCTTGGCCGCCGTCGGTTCGGTCGCCGATGCGGTGCGCGCCGGGCTTGCCGCCGATGGCCGGGTGATCCTGGGCGGCGATATTGATCTGCGCCTCGCCAATCGCCCGGCCAGCCCGCAAGCGATCGCGTTCTTGAATCAGTCGGCTGAGGTTTCGCAGGTGGCGGAGCTGCGTGCCATGGCAAGGCTTCCGGAGCACGATTCCCGCGCGCTGGTCGAACTCAAAGCCGTCGATTCCGTCTATCCGCTGGCCGGCACGGTCGATCTCGCGCCGCCGATGCCGCTTGCCGAGGCGCTCGCGCAAAAAGACGGCGTTTGGGGTGCTGCCGCCGAGCAGGGCGTGTTCGACCGGCTCGGTGTTGCGGTCGGCGGGCATATTCGGATCGGCGATGCCGATTTCACGCTGCGCGCGGTTATCGCGCACGAACCGGACCGCGGCGCCGATGCCTTCAGTCTTGGCCCGCGGGTGATGATTTTGGCCGATGCCCTCCGTTCGACGGGTCTCATCGTGCCCGGCAGCATCGTCGATTACCGCTACCGCTTGAAACTTCCCGATGGCGCCAATCTCGATTCGTTTCACGACGAGCTCGCCACGAAATTGCCGGATGCGGGATGGCGCATCCTCGACCGCAATAACGCCGCACCTGGGCTGAAACGCCTGATCGATCGCACCACCATGTATCTGACCCTGGTGGGGTTGAGTGCCTTATTGATCGGCGGCGTCGGCATCGCCAATGCGGTCAAGGGCTATTTGGATTCGCGCCTTGCCACGATCGCAACGTTCAAATGCCTCGGCGCGTCGAGCGCGCTCGTCTTCGCGATCTATCTGGCGCAGGTTGCGGCCCTTGGCCTTACCGGCACCTGCGCCGGACTCTTCGTCGGTGCTGCAGCGCCCTTTGCGCTGGCGAAACTATTGGGTGCCGCGTTGCCGTTTCCGGTCCATTTCGCGATTTATCCCGCACCCCTGATCGTCGCCGGCGCTTTCGGTCTCGTGACCGCCCTTGCCTTCTCGTTTTGGCCGCTGCTTTCGGCACGATCCGTATCGCCCGCCGGTCTTTTCCGGAGCCGCATCCGCGCCCAGCAGCCAGCTTTGCAGCGAACCGATATCGCCGTCCTCACCGGCTTCGGGATCGTCCTTGTCATGCTCGCGGCCCTGGCCGCCAAGGATTTGTGGGTGGCGCTTGGATTCGGAGCGGGCGCTATTGTGGCTCTCGGTATTTTGCGCGGGGCGGCGGCGTTGCTGACTCTCGCGGCGCGGGCCCGTTTCGCCAATCTCCAAGGTGCGGCCTGGCTTCGGCTGGCGCTGGCGAATTTGCGGCGGCCGGGTGCCGATACGGCAACGGTGATGCTCTCGCTGGGGCTTGGGCTCGTCGCCCTCGTGGCAGTTTCGACGGTCGAAGGCAATCTGGCGCGGGAGGTCGGCGACGAAATGCCCGGCGAAGCGCCGGCGTTTTATTTTCTCGACATTCAGCGCGATCAGCTTCAGCCCTTCCTCGAAACCCTTCGGAAAATTCCGGGCGTCCATGACGTCCAGCACATGCCGCAGATGCGCGGCCGTATTACGGCTATCAAGGGTGTGCCGGTCGAGAAAGTCAGAGTCTCGCCGGAGCAAAGCTGGGTGACCCAAGGCGATCGCGGACTGACCTATGCCGCGATGATGCCGCCGGGAACCAAGCTGGCCGCCGGATCCTGGTGGCCGGAGAATTACAACGGCCCGCCGCTGATTTCCTTCGATTCCAAAGCGGCGGAGGGCTTGGGTGTTGGCATCGGCGATACGATCACGGTCAATCTGCTGGGCCGCGACATCACGGCGAAGATCACCAATCTCCGCAACATCGACTGGTCGACCCTCGGCATCAATTTCGTCATCGTCTTTGCGCCCGGCGCGCTCGAAGACGCGCCGCAAACTTATTTGGCGACGATCCGTGCGGATCGCGCGGACGAAGCTGCCATTGAAAAAGCCGTCACCGATCAATCCCCGAATATTTCGGCGATCCGGGTTCGCGATGCGCTCCAGGCGGTGAATACGATTTTGTCACGCTTGAGTACGGCAGTTCGCGTTGTCGCTTTCGTGACGCTGGCCGCGGGGATTTTCTGGCTCTGGCCGGAACGATTGCCGCGCGGCATGAGCGCCGGGTTTACGAGGCGGTGGTGCTGAAGGTCCTGGGCGCGCGGCGGCGCGATCTGATCAAGGCCTATCTCGCCGAATATGGACTGGTCGGACTTGCCACCGCCTTGCTGGCGGTCGCCATCGGCGTTCCCGCGGGAGCGGTCGTGCTCACCAGCCTTATGCATATGGATTTCGTATTCCTGCCGGGGGCGGCCGCCCTGGCGGCTGCGGTCGGCCTTACGGTCTGTCTGGCTTTTGGATTTGCCGGAACGTGGCTGGCGCTTGGCCACAGCACTTCCGAGCATCTGCGGAACGAGTAGCGCCCGCATTTGGCGAAACTCGCGGATTCGCATAAGCTGATCGCTATGCGAGGCGTGAAATAACTTATGTGAGACGCGAAATAAGTTATGCAAGATCCTTACGAAGCACTGGGCGTTAAGAAGGGCGCGTCGGTGGACGACATCCGCAAGGCGTACCGGAAGCTCGCCAAAAAACACCATCCCGATCTCAATCCCGGCGACAAAAAGGCGGAGAGCCGGTTCCGGGATGTTCAGACCGCTTACGATCTGCTGTCCGACGCGGAAAAAAAAGCGCGCTTCGACCGCGGCGAGATCGACGCCAGCGGCCAGGAGCGCCCGCAACGGCGCTATTACCGGGATTTTGCCGAAGGCGCCGACGGCACGAAATATTACAGCCAGGAAGGTTTCGCTTCTCAAGAAGGTTTCGGCGCCGCCGATATGGACGACATTCTGTCGCAAGTATTCGGTGGCCGCGGCGCGCGGAGTGCCGCATTCCGGGCGCGCGGCGGCGATGTTTCCTATTCCCTCGAAATCGATTTTCTCGATGCGGCGCGGGGCGCGCGCACCGCGATTACGCTGCCCGACGGGCGGTCGCTGGCGGTGACGATTCCGGCCGGCGTGCAGGACCGCGAGACTTTGCGCCTCAAAGGCCAGGGCCTGCCCGGCTATGAAGGCGGCGAGACGGGCGACGCCTATATCGAGCTGCACATCCGTCCCCACGCCTTTTTCCGCCGGAAAGACAACGACATTCATCTGGAATTGCCGGTCTCGTTGCCCGAGGCGATTTTGGGCGGCAAGGTGATGGTGCTGACGGTTTCCGGCGCGGTTTCGATGACCGTTCCCAAAGGCTCGAACACCGGCACCAGCTTGCGCCTGAAGGGCAAGGGCATCCCGGACCGCAAGACCGGGGTTGCCGGCGATCAATATGTGACGCTCAAACTTGTGCTGCCGGACAATCCCGATGCGGCGCTGACCGAGTTCATCGAGAAATGGGCGCCCGATCACGCCTACGATCCGCGGCGAAAAGTGGGCATGACTTAGATGGCGATGCTGACGCGCGCGCAATTGCTGGCCATGGTCGAAGGCGTTTCCGTCGAATCGCTTTCGGTCTGGATCGAACGCGGCTTTGTCTTGCCGGAAAGTCAGGCGGAAAACCAGGACGGCGAGCCGCAATTTGCCGAGATCGACGTCGCCCGGGTGCGTCTCATCTATGAGCTCGAGCACGACATGGCCCTCGACCCCGACGCCATTGCCATGATGCTGTCTCTCCTCGATCAGATGTATGCGCTGCGGCGCAAACTTCGATTGATCAACGACGCCATCGCCAATCAGCCGCCCGAAATCCGGGATGCCTTGTTGGCGCTTTTGGGCGACAAGCTGGGCCCTCGGCCCGGCAAGACCGAGAGCTGATCCGTCCGCCGCCGCCGAATGTGTCGAATCCGTGGGAAATCGGGAAAAACACCGCCGCTCGCGAAATTTTGTTTTGCCCGGGGCTCATCCAAACCTCACTCTGAGAGGTAAGATTGGGTATGGCTGTCCCGGGCGCAAGACGGGCAGAAGGGAAGGGGGCGACAATGGAAGGGCGAAGATGGAAGTTGGGGCATTAAAGGTCTTGGTTGCCGGGATGTTGACCTGGATTAACGTCCACAGCGCCTTGCCGCTGCCGAAGGATCAGCCCGAGGTCAGCTTCCTCCCCCATGACGAGCTGGAGACCGTGGTTTGCCACCATCCTTGCGCGGTTCTGGGCTTCAGCCCGGATGACGACAGCGACGTCATGATGCTCGATCAAAGCTTGGACATCACCAGGAATGCCTGCGACCGCTCGATCCTGTTGCACGAACTCGTGCATTTCATGCAGCGGCGGAACAAACGCTGGTCCGACGAAAGCCCCGAAGTCCGCGGCCATTGGCGCGAGATGGAAGCCCTCGAAATCCAGCGCGCCTATCTCGAGCAATTCGGCCGCAAGCTGTTCATCACCCGCGGATTTGCCGCGACCGGCCTGCCTTATCCTTATTGCTGAGCGGAATCCGCATCCGCATCCGCTCTATGATGCCCGGCCTTTATCGCGCGGCCGTTCCGGCGTAATTTCCCGCGATGATCCGTGTGACCCACTCGATTGCCCTCGATGAGCGGGAGCTTGTTTTCCGCTTCGTCCGGGCTTCCGGCCCCGGCGGCCAGAATGTGAACAAGGTTTCGACGGCGGTCGAGCTTCGCTTCGACGTCGGACACTCCGCTTCTTTGCCCGAAGACGTGCGGGCGCGTCTCCGGGTCTTGGCCGGGAGGCGTCTCAATGCCGAAGGCGTTCTGGTCATCGACGCCCAGCGCCACCGCAGTCAAGAGCGCAATCGCGCCGACGCCGTCGAGCGTCTGGTCGCGCTGATCGGCAAAGCGGCGATACCGCCGGTGCCGCGGCGTAAGACGAAACCCACAAGAGGTTCGCGCGAGCGCCGACTCGAATCGAAACGGCTGAGAGCGAAAATCAAGCGCGGACGGACCGCCCCCGAGGATTAGGGCTAAAGTGGATTAGGATCAAAGCCGTTCGAGAAGTCCGGCTGCCGTCAGTTTGTTGAGGATTTGCGCTGCCGTGGTCGCGTCGACGCCGGCGGCTTTGGCGAAGGCGTCGGCATCGAAGAAATCCCGGTCCATCACCCATTGCGCCGCTTTGCCCTCGGATGCCCAAAGCGTGCCTTCGCCGTCGCGGGTCTTCAAATGAAGGCCGTCGCCGCGCCGCGCCAGCTTGGCGTGAAGCGAGCGCACCCGGAACACCGAGGATTCTTTGCGTTCTGGCAAGAAGAATTGGGAGAGCACATGGCGGGAGGCGCGCTGGCGCTGATAGTTCCGCATTTCGGCCGAGGTTCCGGGATCGGTGACGATGGCCTGCAGGCGTTCCGCGAGCCTGCGCAGTTGTGCTTGATGCGCTTGCGCATCGTCAAAGTGCGGGAGCGAGGCGCGGAACAGCGGATCGCGCGGTAGAATGCCGAGCAGGATGGTCATGAAATCCTGGCCTTGAGGCTCGGTGACGCCAAATGAAATGTGCAAGGAGGCGTCGCTGGTCGCCAGCGCGTCGTGATATTGCCCGCGCGGAACATAGAGAAGATCGCCGGGCTTCATCATGACTTCTTGCAAGACCTTGCCTTTGGCGATCTCCCGCTGTTCCGGCGATACGCTGCCGCAATCGAAGCCGGGAATTTCCGCCGCACCCTCGGCCCGGCCTTCGTAAAGCCGCCAGGTTTTCGTTCCGGAAATGTGGAGCGCGAACACGTCCATCGTATCGAAGTGCGAACCGAAGCCGGGATGGGCGTTCCACGAGCAATAGGCGTTGCAGGCGACCGGGCCGCCGGCGACGATTTCGAACGTCGCGGCGACCAAGGCGATTTCGGGCGTGAGCGATTCGACGTAATCGAGAACGACGGTGGCGCCTTTGCGCAAGAATTCCGAAACCCGCTTCGGATCGGGCTGAAGAACCTGCTGTCCTTCCCGGCTTAAGCCTGGGCGGCAGAATTCCGGCGGCGCCAATTGCCGCCCGTCCAGCACCATCTTCATCGAGCGGTCGGACCATAGCGAATTGTTGCTGAGCAGACCGCTCATCGCGTCCCAGGAAAAGACCGCCGCGAATTTATCCCGGCTCCCCGGCACGTAGACGTGCTTGCGGCCGAAGGTCTGGCCGAAGAAATCCTCGGCCGTGACCGGGCTTAAGATTTCACGGAAGGTGATGATTTGCTGGAGCATGGCGGCGCGCGGTTTGTGGGCAGCGCCAAGCTACCCGATGACGGCGCGGTTTGCACCGGCTACGAACGGGTCAAATCAGCCCCAAGCTTCTCAAACTCGAATGCCCGCCTTGGCGATGATGACGTGGTCGTGCAGGGCGATGCCAAGCTTCTGGCAGGTGTCCTGGATTTCCCGGGTTATGGCGATGTCGCCGGTCGAAGGCGTGGGATCGCCGCTCGGGTGGTTGTGGACGAGGATGATGGCGGTGGCGTTGAGCTCGAGGGCGCGCTTCACCACCTCCCGGCGATAAACCAGCGTATGATCCACCGTGCCCTTTTGCTGCACCTCGTCGGCAATGAGACGATTCTTGCGGTCGAGAAACAGCAAGCGGAAACGCTCGATCTCGGCATGGCCGATGCTGGCGCGGCAATAATCGAGAAACTTATCCCAGGAAGCGATGACGGGCTGGGCCATCACTTCGGCGCGAGCCAGCCGTTCGCCTGCTTCCCGCACCGCTTTCAACAACACGATCGCGGCATCCGAGATATCGTCGAATTCGGCGAGGCGGTCGGGCGGCGCGCTCAAGACGCCCGCGAAGCTGCCGAACCGCGCGATCAGGTCCTTGGCTAGCGGCTTGACGTCGATCCGCGGGATCGCATGGAACAGCAGAAGTTCGAGGAGCTCGTAATCGGGAAGGGATTGGCCATTGCCTAAGAACCGCTCGCGCAAGCGCTGGCGGTGGCCATGGTAATGCGGTGGCTCGGGCTTATCCGTTGTCGCCATAGGGCGGGCGATGCAGGCCCTTGGGCGAGATCGTGAAAATCTCGTGGCCGTCGGGGGTGACACCCACCGTGTGCTCAAACTGCGCGGAGAGCGAGCGGTCCTTGGTCACGGCGGTCCAGCCGTCGGACAGAATCTTCACGTCGTAACGCCCGGTATTGATCATCGGCTCGACGGTGAAGAACATGCCCTCGCGCAATTCGACGCCTTCGCCCGGCTCGCCGAAATGAAGGATGCTCGGCTGATCGTGGAAGACCCGGCCGATGCCGTGGCCGCAGAAATCCCGCACCACCGAAAATCGCAGCGGTTCGACGAAGCTTTGAATGGCGTGCCCGATATCGCCGGTGGTGGCCCCGGGCTTCACAACGGCAATGCCGCGCATCATCGCCTCGTAGGTGACATCGATGAGTTTCCGTGCTTTCACGCCCACATCGCCGATGGTGAACATGCGGCTGGTATCGCCGTGCCAGCCGTCGAGGATCACGGTGATGTCGATATTGAGAATGTCGCCCTCGGCGATGCGCTTGTCGCCCGGAATGCCGTGACAAACCACATGATTGATCGAGGTGCAGATGGATTTCGGGAATCCGCGATAGCCCAAGGGAGCCGGCACCGCGCCGTGGGAAATGATGAAATCGTGACAGAGCTGGTCGAGTTCGCCGGTGGAAATCCCGGCCTTCACATAGGGCGTGATGAAATCGAGCACTTCCGCACCCAATTTCCCGGCCTTCCGCATGCTCTCGAATTCCTCGCGGCGGTGGATTTTAACTTTCGCCCGCTCGCGATCCTCCGCCCGATCCCCGGGGCGATCCCAATTTTCCGAACGTTTCATTTGACCCATATTGGCTCTGCCCGGTTTATTTTTTGTTTACGTCAGATTTGTTGCGGCGGCTCTTGTTCAATGCAACTTGTTCCGGCCAATTTGTTCCGCTCAACGGAATAGGCCGGTCGAGAGATATGCCTTCCGGGGTCACCGCGCAAGCATAGCATAGGGCCGAAACCCCCGCTTCCCGCGCCGCTTCCGCCGCTTTGGCATAGGCCGGATCGATATCCGCCGCCAGCCGGAAAGCCGCGCAGTCGCCGCGCTGGATAAGGTGGAGGATCACGGCCCGCTTGGCATCGCCAGCCGCTTTCGCCAACTCGCCCAAATGCTTGGTTCCCCGGGCCGTGACCGCATCGGGGAATTCGGCCGGGGCGGTATCCTTGGCGGCATCCTTGCCGGACCCCAAGCCCAATCCAGGCCGCCTCAACGTGACGCTCTTGACCTCGAGGTAGCAGATGGGAAGCCCCGGCCCTTCCAGCAAGAAATAGACCCGGGAGCGCAAGCCCATCGCCGCTTCGGCGCGAATACCGGGATAGGCGGCTAGTTCCGGGATAAGCCGGGAAGCCAAAGCCTCGGCGGCGATGCTGTTGGCCCGCCCCGTATTAACGCCGACCAGGGCGCCATTCGATTGCACGAGTTCGAGCCCGTAGCCGAGCTTCCGTTTCGGATTGACACTTGTCGACAGCCAGACCTCGCTGCCGGGCTCCGCCAGCCCCATCATCGAGCCCGGATTCGGGCAATGGGCGGTGACAATCTCGCCGTGGTCGAGGCGGACATCGGCGAGGAATCGCTTGTAACGGCGCAGCAACTCGCCGCGGATCGGCGGCCCCGTAAACTTCATGACGCGACTTTCATGGGGTGAAATTCATGGGGCGAAATTCATGGGGCGAAATTCATGAGTTCGGACGATTAGTTTTAGTTCGATTTGCGGAGCGCAAATTTGGTGATGGCGATGTCCTCCGGACAGGAACAATAGTCGAAGGGGCAAATCACCGGCTGCAACAGCGTCTTGGGAATCTCGGAGTCGCGGAAAATATTGGGCTTTCGGCGGCGGTACTTGCGAAAACAGAGGGCGCGGCTCATCCAGCCGCCCGCATCGATTGCGATCATTTCGACGCCGGCATTACAACCCATGCCCTTGAACCGGTTAAGCTTCCGCGCAATGAGTTCGTTGGTGGCGAAATCGCGCCGTTCGACCTGCGGCTTATCGGACCCATCGCGAAGAAGATCGACGGCAATTGGCTTTTCGATGTCTTCCTCATCGTAAACCTCGGCAAGCCAGGCCAAATCCTCAGGCGTGTAACGCTCATCGATTTCCTTGGCAAGATTCTTACGCATTGTCTTGACGATGAATTGCAGCCGATCGTTGCGATGCGGGGCAAGCTCATGCGCGAGCCGCCTCACCTCGGTCATGCGTTCGGGGTGCGCCAACAAGCGGATCTGGACGGTGGCGCCCTTGTCGGAAAGAAAGCGCGCGTTTTCCAAAAGCTGATCGATTTGCGTGAATTCGAAGTGAATAGAAGCATGAAAATGCAAAAGACCCACATGCTCCGTCATTTTGTCCATGAGATCCGGGTAGAATCGCGGCGTGCGGCTCAGATTCGTTTCCGTGCGCAGAGTAGTCAAATTCGGAATATTCCGCGCCAGGTGTGTGACGAAGTCGATATAACCGGGATGGATGCTCGGCTCCCCTCCGGTGAGCACGATCTTAACGTCGGGGTGGCCAAGCTTTGCGATCTTATCGGCGGCGGCGATGAGTTGCGCCGCCGACGGGTAATCGACCGAGTTGTCGTATACGGGGCAATAGGAACAAGTGAAGTTACAATGTTGGGTGATGAGCCAACTGATATTGAGGATCGAGCCAGGGCTTTGGCCGCGATAGCTCACGCGCAAAATCGATTCAGTCTTATCCGTGAGAGGCGCGGCGCCAGTTGGATGTGATCCGCCGCCGTCCTCGAGTTGCGTCGCGAACATATCGAGCAAATTCTGGACTCTCTGAATAATAAGCGGCGCCTGGGGGGGGGCGATTTGAGGAAGACTTGGAATTGTTGGCGGGCGTTTTTCAGATCGCCGCGCTTATACGCGGCGATCCCGGCACAGAGCCGCGCCAAAGCGTCCCGCGAATCCTGCTCCAAAATGGCGCGCATCCGTGCAAGGTCTCGGCAATCTTACCCTGACGCAAATAGCGGGCGGCTTTGGGCAGCCGTTCGTCCCCGCTGCTCTCGGCGAGCAGGACCGCGTCTTCGGTCAAAACCCGGACTTCGTCCGAGATCATGTTAATATCCATGAGCACCCTCGTTAGCAAAGGGTCCAGCTTCTTCAATCATATGATGCAACGCTACAATAGGTGCAGGAGCCGGGTTAATAAATTATGACGTGGCCAAAATACCATTCCCACGCAGGGACATGATCTGACACCTGCAGTGGGGTCCGTGTCTTGGCTGCCGTTGCCAGCTCCTGTGAACTTTGGCACTCAGGAAAACAATGCCCGAAACACTAATCACCGCCGCCGTCGTCGTCATCGGCAATGAGATTCTCTCGGGCCGCACCAAGGACGAGAATCTCGCGTATATCGCTACGAAGCTGGGCGCCATGGGCATCCGCCTGGCCGAAGCCCGGGTGGTCGCCGACAAAACCGAGGCGATCGTCGAAGCGGTGAATGACTGCCGCAACCGGTATACTTATGTATTCACCACCGGCGGAATCGGGCCGACCCACGACGACATCACCGCCCGCTCGGTTGCTGCGGCGCTTAATCTGCCGGTGGAGCGCAATATGGATGCCGTGCACCGGCTCGCTCCCCAATACAAGCCCGGCGATCTCAACGAGGCGCGGCTCTCCATGGCCGACATGCCGATGGGTGCTTCGCTCATCGACAATCCGGTCAGCCGTGCCCCCGGATTTCAAATCCAAAACGTGTTCGTGCTCGCCGGCGTGCCGTCCGTCATGCGCGCCATGTTCGACAGCTTGCAGAACCGGCTGGTGGGCGGCCCGCCGATCCGCTCCAAAACCGTCGCCTGTTTTCTCGCCGAAGGAACCATCGCCGCGGAGCTGAGCACGCTCCAAGACCAATTCCCGCAAATCGATATCGGCAGCTATCCGTTCTACCGCCAGGGAAAATTCGGCACGAGTTTGGTCTTGCGCGGCACGGAGGAGAGTTTGCTGGACAAGGCCGCCGAAGACCTTCGCGGGATCATCCGCAACCTCGGCGGCGAGCCGGTGGAAGCGGATAAACTTTCTTAGAGCCCCAATTTATTAGCGCCCCGTCTTCCTAACGCCGGTGCAGAATCCGCGCCGCCTCGTCCACATCCTGCCAGCCGCGGCGCAGGAGTTCCGGCTCGATCTCGTCGCTCTCGGGGAATCCAATACAAAGATAGGCAATGAAACTCCACGCCTCCGGCACTTGAAGCGCCGATTTGACTCCCACCGGATCCAAAATCGAAACCCAGCCCATGCCGATGCCCTGCGCCCGCGCCGCGAGCCAAAGGGTGTGGATCGCCATCACCGCCGAGTAGGCCAAGGTCTCGGGCATGGTCTTGCGCCCCAAACCCGCGCCAGCTCCGGTCGCTTCGTCGGCGAAAACCGCGAGATGCACCGGCGCCTCGTCCAATCCGGCGAGCTTGAGGTTCGCATAGAGTTTGGCCTTCGCCCCTTCGTAGTCGGCAAGGGCTGACTGATTGCTGGCCAGAAAATTCTCGCGCACCGCCGCGCGCCGCTTCGGATCTTCGACGCTGACGAACCGCCAGGGCTGGCAAAAGCCGACCGAAGGGGCGAGGCAGGCTTGGTGAATCAGCGCCGCCAAAATCTCCGGTGCTACCGAATCGCGGCGAAAATGGCGCACGTCCCGGCGCCAGCGGAACAGCCGCTCCAGGCCATTGCGGAAGCCAACGTCGAATTGCGGCGGCGCGTTTTCAGTCATCGAAAGAAAACATGGCTTGCGGTCATCGTTGCGTTCGGGATGGGGTCGTGTTTGCGTTCGGGGTGGGGGCGTGACCAAGAGCGTCGTTGGGTCGCCAAACTACTCCATGTCCCGGGTCCCGGCCACTCCGCTTGGCCCAGTCTTCTGACCAAGCCTCTGCTCGAGCCCCCTTCTTTAGGGCCTAGGCTTACTTGCGCCCCGGCTTACTTGCACCGAGCGAGTCCGGAGGTTAGGTTCGCCCCAGGCCGATGGCGTGCCCGCTTGGCGGAACTGGTAGACGCAACGGACTTAAAATCCGTTGGCTGTAAGGCCGTCCCGGTTCGAGTCCGGGAGCGGGCACCAAAAATAGTGACGAACCTGGCTGAATTCGAAATTGGGCCGCCGTCGCGCTGCCTTCAAGAGGTCACACCGCCGGTCCGCCATCGGGACCCGTCGAGTCCGGAAAGGGCTCGCAAGCCGAGCGCCCTGAAGGACGCGGTACACCGCTCAGGCCGATGGAGTTCGGAAAACAGACGCTGTTGGCTTAGGATCGTGTCGACCAAACCGGCGGGCCACTTTGGCGACGCGCTGAGACAGGTGCTGGGAGCATGAGCAAGAGCAAAGGGCGCCCCGTATTCCATCGGCCCAAGCAAGCTAAACCGCCGCAACCGCCCGAAATTGCGAAGAAGCTTCAACAGGCTGTAGCGCTTCATCAACAAGGGCAGCTGGCACAAGCCGAACCCTTGTACCGAGCCATTCTCGAACAAGCACCGAATCACTTTGGCACGCTGCATTTGCTAGGCATGATTGAGTACCAACGAAAGCATTACGAGGCGGCGGTGCAGCTTATTGGTCAGGCTTTGAAGCTCAATCCAAATTCTGCTTCGGCACATTCGAACATTGGCAACGCGTTGAATGACCTCAAGCGGCATGAGGAGGCGCTGGCGAGTTATGACCGTGCGCTGGCGATCAGGCCTGACTATGCCGATGCGCTTTACAGCCGCGGCATTACGTTGTGTGACCTCAAGCGGCCCGAGGAGGCGCTGGCGAGTTATGACCGTGCGCTGGCGATCAGGCCTGACCATGCCGAAGCACTGAACAATCGCGGCATTACGTTGTGTGACCTCAAGCGGCCCGAGGAGGCGCTGGCGAGCTTTGACCGTGCGCTGGCGATCGGGCCTGACCATGCCGAAGCACTGAACAACCGCGGCAATGCTTTGCTTGACCTCAAGCGGCCCGGGGATGCGCTCCTCAGCTTTGACCGTGCGCTGGCGATCGGGCCTGACTATGCCGAAGCACTGAACAACCGCGGCATTGCCTTGCGTGACCTCAATCGGCTCGACGATGCGCTCGCCAGCCATGACCGTGCGCTGGCGATCAAGCCTGACTATGTGGAGGCGCATTTTAATGAAGGTCTCGTTCGTCTTCTGATTGGAGATTTTCGGCGCGGTTGGGAGAAATATGAATGGCGGTGGGAAAAGGAACCGGGGAAGGGCGCGAAGCGAAATTTCCCAAAGCCTTTGTGGCTCAACAACGGGGACATTGCGGGCAAAACCATCCTGCTACATTCCGAACAAGGGCTTGGGGATACCATCCAGTTCTGCCGCTATGCAAAGATCGTTTCAGAGAAGGGTGGAAAGGTAGTTCTAGAAGTTCAGCCGCCGCTGAAGGCGCTACTCGCAGGGACAGGCGGTGTGGATCGGGTCATCGGCAAGGGAGAGGTGCTCCCAGAATTCGATTATCATTGCCCGCTGCTGAGCCTGCCTCTGGCATTCCGCACCACGCTTGAGTCGATTCCGGCGGACATTCCGTACCTCGCGCCCGCGGCGGAACGGGTGCAGTATTGGGCGCGTTGTCTTCCGCAGTTCAAGCCCCTGCGTGTCGGCATCGTATGGTCGGGCAGCCCAACCCACAAGAATGATCGCAACCGGTCCATTCCATTGGGCCGGCTTGCTCCCTTGTTCGATATGCCCAACATCCAATTCGTCAGCATTCAGAAGGACGTGACCGCAGAGGATTCCGATATCCTCGGAGATAATCCTTATATTCACCATGCGGGACAGGACCTCCGGGACTTTGCCGATGCCGCCGCGGTGGTTTCGATGTTGGATCTTGTGATCTCGGTGGACACATCGGTTGCCCATCTTGTGGGGGCGATGGGCAAGCCGGTTTGGATACTCTTGCCGTTCGTGCCGGATTGGCGGTGGCTGCTGGGGCGCGACGACAGTCCCTGGTATCCAACGGCACGGCTTTTCCGGCAACCGAAGATCGGCGATTGGGACAGCGTGATCGAGCGCTTACGGCAAGAGCTGATGCTGCTCGCGGCCCGGACCGTCGAGTGAGTGTGCGAACCCGGCAGGCTGAACGGTTACGATCCCGGCCATCGATGCGCATTTCTTGCTCACCGAAACGATCAATCGGACGATATAGCAACGGTATCAGGCAAACGAGGCGCTTTCCCCTTTGACCTGACGCCGCCAATAGCTGCAATCTGTACGTGTACCATCATTGCTGCTTATCCAGGGGGAAGGGAAAATGAGCAACGGAACGTCGAATGTCGGTGCGTTAAAAAATACGTTCATCGTCATCGCGATTATCGACTTCGTCTACGGGCTGGGTTTTCTGCTGATGCCCGCGATGCAATTCCAAATGAGCCAAGATCCGGGCATTCCCGCCAATCCGAGCTGGGTGCGTTGGGCCGGCGGCGTTCTGATCGGGATCGCGATCGCTTGCTGGCTTGCCTCTCGCGATCCCGCGAAGCAGCGACCGCTGGTCGTCGGCTTTTGCGTCGGCCACGCGCTCGCCGCACTCGCCTTGGTTTACGGCGTCCTGTCCGGCGAATATCAGGGTGTCGCCTGGTACATCTGGTCGCCGGTGGTTCTGACTGGCGGCATGGCGGTCGCGTTATGGTGGCTCAACAACAAGTATCAGAGCGTGTTGTAATGTATTGTGAGAAGCGTGACGTAAATGCGATGCGCAGCAAACATCGGCGCATCGTCTTCACGCTTTGAGTAACCGAAGAAACTAGGGCCTGTACTCACATAATTTCTTGAAAAGATTGTCTGACTGTGATTCACCGTGAGCGGAGGTGGATCATGCGATTTGATTTGAGTGACGAGGAATGGGCTCTTCTGGAGCCCCTGATGCCGATAAACCGAAAGAGCGCACGCGCGGACGATCGCAAGATCATGAACGCGATATTCTACGTGCTGCGAACGGGGATGCCGTGGCGGGATTTGCCCGAACGCTACGGGCCGTATACGACGGCTTACAACCGCTTCAACCGTTGGTCTCGACGCGGGATCTGGAAACGGATTTTCGACCGGCTGGCGGCGAAATCGCGCGACAGTCTTTATCTGATCGACAGCACGATCGTGAAAGCCCACCGCGCGGCCAGCGGCGCCAAAGGGGGAGAAAAATCAGGCGATCGGCATCAGCCGCGGCGGGCGGAGCACGAAAATCCACGCGATCGTCGACGGCAAAGGCCGCCCGCTAAACTTCATCGTCACGGGCGGACAAGTCCATGACAGTCAGGTCGTCGAAGAGGTCCTGGACACTCCCAAACCGCCGCTCGCCGTTTCGGCCGACAAGGCTTATGACAGCGAGAAAGTACGTCAGCAGATCAAGGATGAGGGGGCTTTGCCCGTTATCCCCAACCGCAGCAACGCCACCAAGAAAGCCTATTGTCCCAAGCGCATTTACCGCCGGCGGCACAAGATCGAGAATTTCTTCTGCCGCATCAAGGATTGGCGCCGCATTGCCACCCGTTACGACAAACTCGCCCGAAACTTCCTGGCCGCCGCAGACCTCGTTGGCGCACTCTATTGGATCCAGTTGTGAGTCCAGACCCTAAGAGATGGACGAACGGTCTGGCCGGCACATCCAAAGTCTGGTGACCCTGATGGCCCAACAAGGCCTATCCGCTAATGAGACCGGATGTGCGCGGATCTCGCTTATGGCCCGGAGCGGAAGCTCCAATCAGAGGCCGCATACATTGACGCAAGACCACAATCGCTTACCTCGAAAATCCTTCTTGCGACGCACGGCCGGTCCATACATTGGGTCAACGTTGCCATTGTCACCGAATGTGGCTTTGTACAAAATGTCGACTTGGTTCTTCGCTTCGTTACGAGAACAAGCAAGAAGCCCCTGTCTCGATCCAACGCTTGTTTAAAACGTAGGCTGTTCCTGGATCGAGTTTGTAGTAATTCTTTGATCGTAGGGCAAAGAACTGCGTCAAGCGTTGCACGCATGTGCTCGACTTCAGATAGATCGTTAAGAGCTTTGTAATGAGCTGCCCACAGCGTCTGTGTCTTGAGAATTCCCTCAAGTCCTACAAAGTTAGTGTAGTCGTAAAGTTGCTTATGGACGTCCGATACGTTTTTCACGTAAGCGGACCAAAAATTTGTGACTTCGGCATTTTCCGCCCATAGCCGCTTTCACCGCTTCCTCAATCCCTGTCACCCAAACAACACTTATAAGTAACGCCCGCGATCGCGGCGCCGACGATGGGTGCGACCCAGAACAGCCAGAGTTGGTGCAGCGCCCAGCCGCCGACGAAGATCGCTTGGCCGGTGCTCCGCGCCGGATTGACCGACGTGTTGGTCACCGGAATGCTGATGAGATGGATGAGGGTCAGGCAAAGCCCGATGGCCAGCGGCGCAAATCCTTTCGGTGCGCGCTCGTCGGTAAGACCAAGGATGACGATCAGGAACATGAAGGTCATCACCACTTCGCAGACCGCCGCCGATTGCAGGGGTAGCCGCCCGGCGAATGTTCGCCGTAGCCGTTGGCGGCGAATCCGGCCGAGACGTCGAATCCCGCCTTGCCGCTGGCAATCACATAGAGAACTGCGGCGGCGGCAATCGCGCCCAAAACCAGGACGACGATATAAGGCAGAAGCTCAGCTTTGGAAAAGCGCCCGCCTATCGCAAGCCCGACTGAAACCGCCGGATTGAAATGGCCGCCGGAAATAGGACCGACCGCATAAGCCATGGTCACGACCGTGAGGCCGAAGGCAAGCGCCACGCCCGCGAAGCCGATGCCGAGATTGGGAAACGCCGCCGCCAAGACCGCGCTGCCGCAGCCGCCCAAGACCAGCCAGAATGTGCCGAGAAATTCCGCCGACAAACGCTTGTTCATCGCATCCCCTCTTGAAACAATTTTTTTGAAACAGTTTTATGCCGGCCCGAAGACTTTCCCTTCCGCCGCAGGACGATGCGCCAGCTCGCGAAACGGATCCAGCGGCCATTGGGTTGGGATATCAAGTTGGGCATGCTCGATGCGCGCCGGTTATAAGCGGCGCGCACAAATAACTTTCCCGCGCATGGCAAGATGATGGGCGCGTCGATCGTACCGGGACGTTATAATGGCGTCAGCAAATCAGCCGGTGCCCGATGGAAATCTACCAAATCCGCTACTTCCTCGCCATGTGCAAGACGCTGAATTTCAGCAAGGCGGCGGAGCTGTGCAATGTCTCGCAGCCGGCGCTGACCCGCGGTATTCAGAAACTCGAAGAGGAATTGGGCGGGATATTGTTCCGGCGCGAGCGCAATCTCACCCATTTGAGCGATTTCGGGCATCTGCTGATGCCGCAGCTCGAGCGGATCATGACCGATACGGAAAGTGTCCGAACCACGGCGTCGGAATTCCTGACCCTCGACAAGGCGAGCATCAATCTCGGCATCATGTGCACGATCGGCCCAGCGCGGTTCATCGGTTTCCTCGAAGGCTTCCGCGCCGCCAAGCCGGGCGTCGAGCTCAGCCTGATCGAAGGCGTGCCGGTCCGGCTTTCCGACATGATCCTCGACGGGAAACTCGATGTCGCGATCATGGCCCAGCCCGGCCCGTTCAACGAGCGGCTCAATGTCGATCCGCTCTACAAAGAGCGGTTTTGCGTCGCCTTTCCCATGGGCCACCGTTTCGAATCGCAAGACACCGTCCATCCGGCCGAATTGGCGGGGGAGAGCTATCTCACCCGGATCAATTGCGAATTCGAGAATCCCTTGGACGCGCTGTGCACGACGCGCGGCGTCAAGTTGCGCGAAACCTATCGCAGCGAGCGGGAAGATTGGATTCAGATGATGGTGGCGGCGGGTTTTGGTTTGTGCTTCCTGCCGGAATTCTCGCCGGTCATTCCCGGCGTGGTCACGCGGCCCGTCGAGCCGGGGATTACCCGGGAAATTTCCCTGGTCTCCATCGCCGGGCGGCACTTCTCCCCGGCCATTACGAGTTTCGTGAAGGCCGTTCGCACCCACGATTGGGGCCGATATGTTCGGGATCACTGAGTTGGGCGGGAGCGGTGAGTTGGGCGGGTCTTTCTAATCGCCGCAACGCAACCCGATACGCCTATGTAACCAGGGCCTAAGACGGCGCCAACGCCAGGACGGGCTCGTCCCGATAGAGCTCCAGAAACAGCCGCTTCAAATTCGCGACTTTCGGCAGATCGTTGATGAGGATGTAGCCGTGGTCGGGGTGGCGAACCAAAAAGTCCTGGTGATAGTTCTCGGCAGGGAAGAATCCGGGATCCGGATCGACCCTTGTTACGATCGGCCGGCTGAAGATTTTCGCCTGGTCGAGCTGCTGGATATAAGCCTCGGCGATCTGCCGCTGGGTCTCGCTGGTGTAAAAGACCTCGGAGCGATATTGGGTGCCTTCGTCGGGGCCCTGCATGTTCAATTCGGTCGGGTCGAGAACCACCGAAAAGAAGATGTTGAGGATCTGGCCGTAGGAAATGACCTTCGGATCGAATTTGATCTGCACCAATTCCGCGTGGCCGGTCTCGCCGGTGCTGACCGCTTCGTAATTGGCGGTCGCGGCGTCGCCGCCGGCATAGCCGGCGAGAACTTTCTCGACGCCTTGGACGTGCTCGAACACGCCTTGCACGCCCCAGAAGCAGCCGCCCGACAGCACCGCGGTCTCAAGCCCGGCGGCGGTTGCGCTGGGGCCGGGGGCTGACGGTGGCGCCGGCAACCGCACCGCCTCGCTATCGGCCTGGGCGGGATGCAGCCGCGACAAAGCAAGGAGCGAGACGATCACGGCGATGCTGAAAATACCCACACGGCAATTCATGGTTCGATCCTCGCTGGTCCGTATTTGGTCGAGCAATCGTACATGGGCTTCCGCTTTCCCGCGGTCAATTCCGGGTCACGCTCGAACAACTGAATGTGATGAACCCAGTGTCGAATAGCGCCGGCACGGCGAGATCGCGCGGCTCGGGGGCGTTTCGGCGGCCTCAGCCTTTCTGCCGACGCCTCTTCCACATTCGAGTTCGTGCCGTTGGATTTTCCGAAGCGAATTTTCCGGCCGCTTCTTTTGCGGCCTCGGCGCTTGCGAGGATCATCTGCAATTGTGGGCGGAGCAGCTGCGCCAGTTCGGTGGGGCGCCGCCGCGCGGGTTCGAGGCGAAACAGCCGTGCGCCCAATGCGTTTTCCAATTTCCGGATGGAGCGGAGAAGGGCCGGCTGGGAAATACCGCATTTCCGGGCCGCACCGGTGAAACTCAGGGTGTCGCAGACCGCCATGAAATAGCGGAGCTGGCTCAATGTCAGGGTGTCCCGGACGCCGAAGGCGGGGCGATCTTTGTCGTTCGGAATCGGAAGAATCGAGCGGCTGGGCAAAATCCGGCGGCGGCAAAGATTCGGGTGGTGGTGCTGGGCCGCAGTGCGGGGCAGGGAGGGTTACGCGCGGCGAATCGCCGGGTGCGGATGTCCTGCTCGACGACATCTTTTCGGCCGTTCCCGCCGGTGGCCTCCGCTCAGTCGTGCCGTGAATTTTTCTCGGCATCGTTCGAGCTTCGTGGCCTCTTCGCGTGAGCACTTCGGTGGCCATTGTTATCCGGGATAGCGCCCGTCGTTACGGGGTGTCCTTGGCGGGATGTGAGCGACGTTGACCCAGCTTGAACATGCGGTACACAGCGCCAGCGCGGAAATGCCGATTCCGAATTGATTCGATGTGTGAAAGTTATGACCGAACAAAGTCCGCATGCGGCGACGACGTAGAACTCGGACAGGTTGGCGCCGGGCAAAAAGAAAGCCCACCCTGATCGGGCGGGCTTTCACCGACGTTCTAATATAATTTTGGAAGCGACTACCGGGCCGGTTCGTACCAGGCGGCGGTGAGGTCCTTGCCCGACATCTTGTGCGCGTCCATCCAGGCATGCATTTCCGCCATGGTGATATCGCCGTCATTGTCGGTATCGATTTCTTTGAAGTGCGAGACCATGAACGGCTCGAACCCCGTGAATTGCTTCTCGCGCGTCGCAAAGTCGTGCATCATTTCCATGGTCATGCCCTGCTTGCCGGCCATGGCTTTGGTGAGGATGTCGTCCCACGGCATGAAGCCTTGGGCGAACGCAGAGCCGGCGAGAACGGCGATGGCGACTCCCGCCATCAGGGCGCTGCGTAATGTCTTGAGCTTGGTCATCGAAAATCTCCTGTTGCTGTCGTGAATGCGGAACCGATGGCCGGCATCATGTCCGTCATCGCCCTGTTACGGAAATGCCGTTGGGTGATGGTTTCTATGCACAAAAGTTATAGTTGCCGGGTTCGGCTGGGCCCCGATGATAGTGGGTCGCCGGCGGGAGGCGCCCGCCAATTTGCTGGCCAACATGCTGCGCGCCGCCGACTGGTCGCGCTACGTGAATTGAGATTCGGCCCGAATCGAGGCGCCGCCGCCGCGGTCATGGCCTCGATCCGCGCCCATCTCCCGTCGCCTCCCTTAAATCCCTAGGATTTGCGGTCGATCGCTTGAATTCGCAGGCCGATGAAGACCAATTGACATCGGTCCATAAAGATGTATATGCATATATTATGCGAAAAGCTTCTCGACTGGCCACGAATGCGCTGCCGTCGCTTCCCTGCGGATGCGCGGCGCTGCGTCGGACCGCCCGCGCGGTAACGCAGCTCTACGACGAAGCCCTGCGCCCGCTCGATCTGCGCGTCACCCAGTTTACGATTATGCAGGTTCTCGACCAGATCGGGTCGATCACCCAAGGCGATCTTGGGCATGTGCTGGCGATGGACAGCACGAGTCTGAGCCGGACCCTGAAGCTCATGGAAAAAAACGACTGGATTGTCGGCGTTCCCGGTCGCGACCGGCGGGAACGCCAGTTCAGCCTTACGCGAAAGGGGCGAAAGCAGATGCAACTCGCACTGCCGCGTTGGGAAGCGGTCCAGGCACGTCTACAAAAGTCCTTAGGAGAGTTCGAACTGGTCGCAACTCGTCGCGGTGCTGGACCGGACAACGAGTGCTGTCTCGCGGGCATAGGGAAGTTTTGTTTGTTGGCAATTTGAGCCGGGACACCAGCCAGTCGACTCCTTCGGCGAATTGCGGGGTCTTGGCGCGAATGATATCGGCCAAGGAGGAAAGCCGCTCGGCCAAAGACTCATCCATGTCTCGGCAGCGTGCGAAATCCCTTTCGAGCTCGTCAACGATTGAAGTCGAGGCCATACAGGCTCCCTCCTGCCGCCGGATCCACCAACCCGGCGGCTGCGCCTGTCCCCAAGCTGCGTGGCCACGCCAAGAAAATATACAACGATTCTGCCGCGTGGATAGAGGTTTGTTCCGCGACGGGCCTGACGCCGAGGTCCGCGCCATTGGGCGATTTGGGACGATCGCCGCTTTCTGCCGACACCGCCGGTGAAAGACGCTAATCTGATCCTATGGCGGCGGCAGTCGCCGGCCACCGTGCCGCGGCAATCATTTTGGACGATGACAACGGAGGAACGATGAACGGATATTACGGCGTGCGAGTCGTCAGATACGGAATCGGATTCGGTTCGGCCCTGGCGATCGCGATTTCCTATACCAACAATCACTCGGTCCTGTGGGCGATCATCGACGGGATTCTCGGCTGGCTTTATGTGATCTATTACATTCTGGTCCATGCTTAGATTTGTGGTTAAAGCGCGATTAACCATAGTGTGCATGCAGGAATCCTTAAGGCGACTTTAAGAGTTTTCGCCTAGCCTCCATCCGTCCAGGATAATTAGGACGATCCCGGCTGAAATGCCCGGATAAGGCGCGAAGCGGAGCGCAAGTTCCGACGCACCATGCCAAGAAGGCCAAATCGCCAACTCAATCGCTTGCGGTCGTCTCCGACGGATTTTCCGTGCGGGCCGGCGCGAAAGAGGGAGAGGGATGGCGTGTAACGGCACAAGGAGGGCGCGATGAGCACGATTTCCAGTCTTCTTCCCTTCACGTCCAGTCCCTCGACCGGCAGTCAGGGCCTAGATCCGCTGTCGGTGATCGAACAAGCCGCAGCGGCGGCGCAGCAAGCCGCGAACACGCCGACGCCGCAGAGCACGGAGCTGCAGGCCAATCAGAATCACATCACCGGCCTCAACCAATTGCTGACGGCGCTGACGGCGTTCGATGCGTCGCTTCAGGGCGTCCAGCAGCAGGAAGCGAGCGGCAGCGCGAGCGATGTTGCGACCGCCGCGCAGCAATTCGTCGATGCCTACAATACGCTGGTGACGACGATCTCGAATCTGACCGGAACCTCCGGTTCGCTCGCCGGCGACGGGGTCGCCAGCAACGTTGTGAACGCGTTGGCCCAGAGCGAAGGCAATGTCCTGTCCAATACCTTGGGCGGCCTTAATAGCATCGGCATCACGAAAAATTCGGACGGCACGCTGTCGCTGGATACCAATGCCTTGCAGCAGGCCTTTACGGCAGACCCGGGCGACACCGCCTCGCTCCTGAATCAGGCGGCGCAATCCCTCGATCAGGTGGCGACGCAATATTCCGGCCCGGATGGAGCCATCGCTTCCGAGCGCGAGACCCTGACCGAGCAACAGCCGATGCTGCAGGCCAATAGCACGGCAAGCAACAAGGCCAGCGCTCAGCAACAGCAGGCAATTGCGGAATACCTGGCGTTGATGGAGGCCCAGATCACGAGCCAGATGCTCGGCGATCTCGCCCAGCAGACATTCAATCTGACCGGGAGTTCCGATCAGTCGAATCTTTTGCCGCAACTGCCGACCGCCGGCACTCAGAATTCGACGGCGCTGGCGAGCTTGTTGGGTTTGCAGCCGGCAACGCCGGCGGCCGGTTCGAGCGATACCGGAACATCGACCACCGGGACGTCGAACATGACGATGCCGGCCGGATCCATCTCACTTCTGGCTTAATACGAGGGTTTCGCTTCGGCGGGTTCCGCGCGAGCGACTTCACGGACACACGATCTGTATGAAAATCAGAAGCGGACGCGCCTTGCGCGTCCGCTTCGCTATTTCTTCCCTGATGAACTCGGGCCGCGAATTTCGTTTAGCTCGCCAGCCTTTGCTTTTGAATGATCGCCTGCTGCGCGGCGGCAACCTGTTGCACTGCCGTTTGTGGCTTGGTCTCGATTTCTTTCGCCTTGGTCTGACTCTCTTTCGCTTTGGCCTTGGTCTTCGGTTTTGAGGTTTGGGCCGTCTTTTGGATTCGCGGCGCGGACGCACCGTTGCGCCCTGCCATGGCCACTGACGCCGTAATCTCGAAGTATTTTTCGCTCAGGGCCGTTGCGTCACCGGTCAAGCGGCGCACCGCCCCGCCCAGCCAATCGAAATAGGCGACCAGCATTTCACTCACATCGCCCGAAGACGTCATCCGTTCCGCTGCTTTGAGTGCCGTTTCATTGTCCTCACGCCGGCGGTCCAGCCAATCGCGTGTAATCTCTTCGACACCTTCCAAGAGCTCAGCCTGGGCTTTGCGCATGCCCTCTGTCTGACTCTCGATCATCTCCCGCATCGCCATGGTGTCGTCGATCATGGCGAATAAGTTGGTGGGGCTATTTTTCGCAGTCATGAAGGTTCTCCCAAAAAATGAACATGCTCTGCGCGCTTCCCCCATTGCGCGCGAGCCTCCGATGTATATGCCGCATCTTATCGGCGCGGTCGTCGTGTTCTGGATCAGATCGGCATTTTCTTGATGTGGGGTCCCTACACCCGCTCATCCCGAGGCGCCTCGGTACATCCGCGCCATTAGCCAACTAAGTATAATCTTAGCATGCCATGAAAAGCATTGCCACTTTATGAAGGCATTTTCGAAAAATTAACACATCGCGCAGCTTCTCCGCCCCAATTGCACCAATTAGAATTGAAGATCAATCATCACAAGGCGTTCGGAGAAAGTGCTCGGGCTTTAAAAGAAAAGTACCGGTGCATTCAGGACAAAAAAATCCGGTCCGCGGTTTTTTCCGGCCCCCGTCGAAACGGTGGGGGCGGGCCGGAGAATCCGACGGACCGGTTCGGGGGAGGGAACGGTCCGGGCAATATGAGCTGTGCGCAGCTACATTGCCCAAACCTCAGCCGTCCCCTTGCCCAAGGCTGTGAGAAACTTGGGAAAGTAGGGTGGGACGGCCTTGATCTCGATCCGGGTGGTCTGGCTGGCACCCGGAGTGCTGGCAACCGACGAAGGACCCAAAAATCGCCGGATTCGACGGCGGGGAGGCTCGTCGGTCCGGCTTTGGCCACAGGGGCTAAGGATTGGGCCCAATTTTGCGATGATGCCTTTCATGGGGATCGCAGTTTTCGGTTGCAAAAGTCGTTTCCTTGTTCGTGTCAGTGTCGATTTAAATGGCTTAACAAAGTGTGAATTTTTACCAATCCTTAAGGTTGTAACCTTTTGCGAAAAACCTTCGCGCGATGCAGTCGCGTGTGTCGGCGCAAGCGGCAGCGCCGGACCGCGAAAATCGCGACTGCGATTGTATGAAGGCGAGCGCGCTGCGTGATTGGTTCGCAGTTAGTTGGCGCGATATTATTGCCGCTCGAAGCCGAGGATGCGCGGCGAGACGTCGCGAAGCAGCGAATCGGACGGTACCAGCGGCCCGACGAGGTCTTGATCGCCGTAATGTTGCGGCTGATTTCCGTAAAGATCGTAATTCGGCCGAAGCCATACCGCCATGGGTGCCAGCGAAACCCGTCCGCGCGGGCCATCCTGTGCGCTCGCCGCCGGCGGGACATAGATTAAGGCTTCCGGCGTGGAATCAAAAATGCCGTCCTTGTGCAAGGGCACGAATGCGAAATGAGCGATTTCGTTCACATCAGCCGTGCTGAAGCGCGAATTCTTCCGAATCGAACAGCACTGGGCCGGATGGCCTCGCTACCGGTTCGCGGAACGGCAGAATCGGCACCGAGGGAACGACGCCCGCCGCCCCTTGCCATGCCGAAATCCACCCAGTTCCCGGCGAAGGCGCTCTCGGGCGATGCACCAGCGATGGCCGTTGCCACAAATGCCGCAATGAGTGACTTTATCCGCATCAAAAGCCTCTTTGCTCAGATTTGGTTTCTGAGGAGCGGCCGTTCAAAGGGACAGTCGGGGCTTGGCCGGAAGGCCTAGTTTGTGGAAAAACATCGGTTATGGACAGCGAAAACCCGCTTCACCCTCCACTCGAACCCTTCGAGGTCCGCCGCTTTGTGGTCGATGGGATCCACACGCTCCATGTCGAGCGGCTCGGCAATCCCGAAGGATTGCCCGCGGTTTTTCTCCATGGCGGGCCGGGCAGCAGTTGCACCGCCGAACATCGCCGATATTTCGATGCCAAGCGGTTCCACGCCGTGCTGTTCGATCAGCGCGGTTCGGGGCGCAGCACGCCGAAGCGATGTCTTGACCTCAACACGACCCAGGATCTCGTCGCCGATTTGGAGAAAATCAGAGAGGCGCTGGGCATCCGGCGCTGGATGCTGATCGGCGGATCCTGGGGTGCCACACTCGCACTCGCCTACGCCGAAGCTCATCCCGAACGGGTGCTCGGTCTCGTTTTGCGCTCGGTCTTTCTCGGCACGCAGGATGAATTCCGCTGGGCCTTCGAGGGCGCGGCGCAAACCATTTTCCCCGAACTCTGGCGCGCCTTGATCGCGTTGTTGCCCGAGCGCGAGCGCATGCGGCCGATCGAATTGCTGGGGGGGCGCATCGCCAATCCGGATTCGAAGATCCACGGACCGGCGGCGAAAGTCTGGCACGATTACGAGCGCGCGCTATCGGTTTTGCGGCCGCCCTCGCTCGCCTTGCCGCGCTCTTTGGATGACCGGCCGTCGGGCGAGCTTCCCAATACGCCCTTCGTCGAATGGCATTACCTCAGTAATAATTGCTTTCTGGCGCCCCATCAATTGCAGCGCGACGCGAACCGCTTGTGCGGGATCCCCGGCATCATCGTTCAGGGACGCTACGATCTGCTCTGCCCGCCGCAAGCGGCCCACGCCCTCTGCACGGCGTGGAAGGATTGCGAGCTTCGCATCGTTCCCGATGCCGGCCATTCGGCAAGCGAGCCCTCGATTCTCGAAGGCCTGATTACGGCGATTGCCGATATGGGCGAGCGTCTCAAACGTTCGCGGTAGAGAAGGCGGGTTACGCCGCCTGCAAATTGCGGATGCGCAACGCCGGCGGCGGATGAGTGTGATAGAAGGCGGAATAGACGGGGTCCGGAGTTAGGGAATTGGCGTTGTCGCGATAGAGTTTGACCAGACCGCGCGCCAGGGCCGCCGCATCGGAAACGCCGCGTGCATAATCGTCGGCCTCGAATTCGTGGCGGCGCGACAGATTCGAGAGAACCGGGCGGAGGAAAACCGCAAACACCGGCCCCACCATCATGAACAGCAGCAGCGCCATATAGTTCGATGGTTGGGTAACCCCGAGCCCGGCATAGAACCACGCTTTCGACGACAGCCAGCCGAGCAGCGCCCAGCCGGCGAGCGACATCAGGGCCGTGGCGATCAGTTTCTTTTGGATGTGAGCGAGCTTGTAATGGCCGAGCTCATGGGCTAGCACGGCAATCACTTCATCGCCTTGCAGGGCGGACAACAGCGTATCGAAGAACACGATGCGCTTGCTGGTGCCAAAACCGGTGAGATAGGCGTTGCCATGCGCCGAACGCCGCGAGCCATCCATCACGAAAATATCCTTGATCGCAAATCCGGTCGCCAACGCCAACTTGTCGACGCGCTCGCGCAGGGATTCGTCGGTGAGTGGCGTGAACCGGTTGAACAGGGGCGCGATCAAGGTTGGATAGGCCAGGATTTGAACTAGCGCAAACGTCATCCACGCCGCCCAGGCGTAAAGCCACCATAGATCGCCGGTCGCCTGCATGATCCACAGAATGGCGAAGATCAGCGGCACACCGATGGCAAGACCGAGAACAGCGCCCTTTACCAGATCGAGCGCGAACAGCCAGGGTGTCGTGCGGTTGAAGCCAAAGCGCTGTTCGAGGCCGAAGGTGGAATAGAGCGACAGCGGCAGATCGAGGGCGCCGATCAGGAACAGGACGCTTACCACTGCGGCAACACCCCGCCACAGCTCCGAATCGATTCGCGGCCGCCAGAATCGATCTACCAAATCGAGCCCGCCGCCCAAGGTCCAGATTAAGAGCAAGATCGCGCTGATGGCGAGCGACAAAAGATTCAATTTGGTCTTGGCGATGGTGTAATCGGCGGCCTTGGCATGGGATTCCAGAGATACCGAATCGCGGAAGGCTTCCGGCACGGCTCCGCGATGTTCCGCCACATAGCGCAGATGCCGCAAGCCCAGCCAGAACTGCAGCGCCAGCGATCCGGCAAGTCCGGCCAGAAATATTCCGGTCACAAGATTGGCGTCCACGGTGATGCCCCCACTGAAATTATTATTGCGCGCCGTTCAGGATACAATACCGCTTTTCCATTCCGCACGCACATCGGCATCGGGTTCATTAGCCAAATGCCGCTCCCTTAATGCCGTAAATTTCTCTTCCGGCAGCAGCCGGGAGAGTGCCCATACCGCCATGCCGCGCACCAGGGGCGACGTATCGGAAAGCAAGTCTGCGGCAATCGCCGCGGCTTTGCCGTCGCCGCTGTTGCCGAGAGCTATCAGAACATTCCGCACGAATCGATCGCGGCCGGTGCGCTTGATCGCAGTGCCGCCGAACATCGCGCGAAACGCCGTGCCATCGAGTTTTGCCAGTTCGATGAGTTGGGGTGCGGCGAGTTCCGCCCGCGGCGAGAAGTCCGCTTCGCGCGTGGGACTCGCGTATTTATTCCAGGGGCAGACGGCGAGACAATCGTCGCAGCCGTAGATCCGGTTTCCCATGGCGGCACGTAATTCGCGGGGGATCGGACCCTTGTGCTCGATGGTGAGATAGGAAATACAGCGCCGCGCGTCGATCCGGTGAGGGCCGATGAAAGCACGGGTCGGGCAAATATCGAGGCAGGCCTGGCACGAGCCGCAATGATCTTGTTTCGGCGCGTCCGGTTCGAGCGGTAGGGTGGTCAGAATTTCGCCGAGGAAAAGCCACGAGCCGAATTGGCGGGACACCAGATTCGTGTGCTTGCCCTGCCAGCCGATCCCGGCCCGCATCGCTAGCGGCTTTTCCATCACCGGCGCGGTATCGACGAAAATCTTGATCTCGCCGCCGAAGCGGTCTTGCATGAACCGGGCGAGGGCTTTCAGCTTCTTGGCGATGACCAGATGGTAATCGCGGCCTTTGGCGTAAACGCTGATGGCGCCTTCGTCGCGGCGATTCAAGACCGCGAGCGGATCGATGTCTGGACCGTAATTCAGGCCCAGAAGAATGGCGGCGCGGGCCTCGGGCCAGAGGGTTTGCGGGTCGCTCCGGCGGTTGGCATTGGCGGCCAGCCACCCCATATCGCCATGCAGGCCGCGGGCGATATATTCGGCGAATTGTGCCCTGGTTGCCGGGCTCAGCTCCGCCGCGGCAAAGCCCACGGCATCGAAGCCGAGACGGAGCGCTTCGGCCGTGATGGCTTGCTTGGGTGTACCGGCCGGGGCCGGTGTCCTTTGACGGTCGGTTGCGGGTATCATGGTCACCGTAACGGCGGCCTTTTTTCGACTTCGACCGATTTTACCCTAACCCCGGCGGCGGACGAGCTATGAAGATGACGGATCAGCAAGGAAAGGCCGTGGTCTTGGTCAGTGGCGGCCTCGATTCCGCCACCGCTTTGGCGGTTGCGCGGAAAGCGGGCTTTGCTTGCCATGCGCTGACGATTCGCTACGGCCAGCGCCACGCCGCCGAAGTCGAGGCCGCGAAGCGCGTCGCTAAATCGCTGGGCGCCGTTTACCATGTGGTCAGCGACATCGATCTTCGCGCCTTCGGCGGCTCGGCCTTGACCGGTGACATCGCGGTCCCGAAGGGGCGGGATATGGAGGCAATCGCCCATGGCATTCCCGTCACCTATGTTCCGGCGCGCAATACGATTTTTCTCGCCTTCGCGCTGGCCTATGCGGAGACCATTGGCGCCTTCGATATTTTCATCGGCGTCAATGCCGTCGATTACAGCGGCTATCCGGATTGCCGGCCGGAATTCATCGCCGCTTTCGAGCAGGTGGCGAATCTGGCGACCAAGGCGGGCGTCGAGGGCCGGGCGCGGTTTTCCATTCAAACACCGCTCATCGAGCTGTCCAAGGCGGAGATCATCCGGCTCGGGATCAAGCTTGGCGTCGATTACGGACTGACCGTGAGCTGCTACGATCCCATGCCCTCGGGCCCACCATCTTCGGGAGAAGCCTGCGGCGCTTGCGATGCCTGTATTCTCCGGCGCAAAGGATTTGCCGAAGCCGGAGTGGCCGATCCGGCGCGCTATCGCGCCCCGGCCCTTTCCTCTTAAAGACAGCAACGAACGGACGCGATGAGCTATTCGGTCAAAGAACTCTATTTCACCCTGCAAGGCGAAGGCGCGCAAACCGGTCGCGCCGCGGTTTTCCTGCGCTTTGCCGGGTGCAATCTGTGGTCGGGACGGGAGGCGGACCGGGCGGAAGCGACCTGCAACTTCTGCGACACCGATTTCGTCGGCACCGATGGGCCGGGCGGCGGAGCCTTCGAGTCGGCCGATGGCTTGGCGGCGGCGGCAGCGGCGATTTGGGATGAATCGCGACCCGATCGCGACGGCGCTTATATTGTCTGCACCGGCGGCGAGCCGCTGCTTCAACTCGACGCGGCACTGGTTGCAGCCCTTCACGGCGCCAGATTCGAAATCGCGGTGGAAACCAACGGTACTCGGCAAGCGCCCCAGGGTCTCGATTGGATCTGCGTCAGCCCGAAAGCCGGCGCACCCCTAGTTCAGCGTTTGGGCGATGAATTGAAACTGGTCTTTCCGCAGTCCGGCTTGGCACCGGCTGCGTTCGAAGGTCTCGATTTCCGCCACTTCTTTTTGCAGCCAATGGATGGGCCGGAGCAAAAGGCCAATACCCATGCCGCGATCGCTTATTGCCTGGCGCATCCGCGCTGGCGGTTAAGCCTGCAAACGCATAAATTCCTCGGGCTTCCATAATTCTCAAATCCGCCCGAGGTTCTCTTGGACGTCTTCAAGACTTTCACCTTCGAAGCCGCGCACCGTCTGCCCCATGTTCCGGAAGGGCACAAATGCGCACGGCTGCACGGCCATTCGTTTCGGGTCGAAGTTCACGTGTCGGGGGAGGTCGACGGCAAAACCGGGTGGGTGATGGATTTCGCCGACATTAAAGCGGCCTTCGATCCCGTGCGCGAACGCATCGATCACCGCTATCTCAACGACATCGAGGGCCTCGAAAACCCGACCAGCGAAAACGTCGCCCGGTACATTTGGCGGGCCCTGGCGCCCCGACTTGACGGCCTCGCCAAGCTGGTGGTCCACGAAACCTGCACGGCGGGCTGCATCTATACCGGTGAGAACGAGGCACGCTAGGTGGCGGTGGTAGGATACCGCAATTTCCAGCCGCCGGACAACGGAATCCTGAGTTTCCAAGTCTTTCCAAGCCTCGCATTTGATACAAAAGGATAGGCCGCATGGGCGATCGGGGGCGGTCGGCATGCGGCGCGGCCCCTTGGGGTAGAATGATCCGGTTTAAGGCGCCGACGCGCTCGCGGCGTCGTCCGGCTGGCGGCAGGGGACCATGAGCGAGCTTGCGCTTGTTTCGCTGCTGGTTCGCGCCGCCGCATTGGGCCGGTCCGTTTTTCTCTGGAACCGCGTACGAGATTGGCGCTTGGCCGTCCTCACGGCCTTGATGTTGATCTTCGCCTGGCGCCAAGTGCTGACGCTGATGGGAGCGCCGGGCGTCTGGCATATCAGCGAGAAGGGCTTCGTCGACGAAATACCGGGCCTGCTGGTCGGCGTCCTGGCCTTGGCGGTCGTTATTTTTGTCCGCCGCATGATCGTCGCCCGGGATGCCAACCTCAAAGAACTCGCGGCTGCGAACACCGCCCTACGCGAACACATCGAGCAGCGCGACGCGGCTCAGACGCGATTGCTGGAAAACGAGCGGAGGCTCGCGACGCTCATGCAAAATCTTCCCGGCATGGCGTATCGCTGCCGCAACGATAAGAATTGGACGATGGAATTTTGCAGCGACGGGTGTCGCGCCCTTACCGGTTACGATGCCGCCGATTTTGTCGGCAACCGGAAGCTTTCCTACAACGACATCGTCCATCCCGACGACCGCGGCCCCATGTGGCGCAATGTTCAAGCGGCGGTTGTGGAATCGCACCCGTTCCAATTGACCTACCGCATCCGCACTGCGCGGGGCGAAGAAAAATGGGTCCTGGAACAAGGCTGCGAGGTGAACGCCGCCGACGGCAAAGCTTATCTCGAAGGATTCGTCTCGGATATCACCGAAAGGAAATCGATCGAAGATCAGCTTCGCCAGGCGCAAAAATGGAGATGGTCGGGCAGCTGACGGGTCGCATCGCCCATGATTTCAACAATCTGCTCGCGATCATGATCGGCAATCTTGAGCTTGCCGGAGAAACCGGTGTGCCCGGCACGGTCAGCGAACAGATCGGGCGGGCGTTGAGCGCCGCCGAACGGGCCGCGTCTTTGACGCGTCAACTGCTGGCGTTTTCGCGCAAGCAAATCCTTCAGCCGCAATTGGTGGACCTCAACAAGCTGGTTCCCCGCGCGGTCGGATTGGTCCACAGCGCGTTCGGCGAAACCATCGAGGTCGAAACGGTTCTTGCCGGCGGATTGTGGAAATCGATGATTGATCCCGCACAGCTTGAGCTCGCGCTCATCAATCTCGCCGTCAATGCCCGCGATGCTATGCCGGGAGGCGGAAGGCTGACCATTGAAACCGCCAATGCGCGGCTCGACGACGATTATCGGCAACTCAATCTTTACGCCCATCCCGGGCCCTACGTCTTGCTGGCCGTGAGCGACACCGGATGTGGCATGCCGCCGGATGTCGCGGCCCGTGCCTTCGAACCGTTTTTCACGACCAAGGAAATCGGGAAGGGAAGCGGGCTCGGCCTGAGTATGATCTATGGCTTCGTCAAGCAATCCTGCGGCCATGTGAAGATTTATAGCGAAACCGGGCGCGGAACGACCGTGAAGCTCTATTTTCCCCGTGCCCGCGAACAGGCGGTTCCGATCATCGACAAGCCCTTGCGGCCCTCCAGCACAAATGGCGGCCAATCTGTTTTGGTGGTGGAAGATGATCCCGACGTCCGCCGTCTGTCGCGCGAAACCCTGAGCGAGCTTGGTTATCACGTTATCGAGGCGGAAGACGGCCCGACGGCCCTTTCGGCTCTCCGGGAACAGCCGCAGATCGATTTGGTCTTCAGCGATCTGGTGCTGCCGGGCGGTATTGGACGGGGTGGCGCTCGCACGGGAAGTGCGCAAGCTTTATCCCGCCATAAAAATTCTTTGCACCACCGGCTACAGTTACAACGCGGCGATGCGAAACGGCGGCTTCGGCGACGACATCGAGGTTTTGGCCAAGCCCTATCGCAAAGCCGATCTCGCCCGGAAAATCATTCAGGCCCTCAACGGGAAAGCCTGACCGGTCAGCCGCGCCCGCGATAGCTTGCGACGCCCGGATCGGGAATCCACAAATCGCGCGGCGGCCGTCCCGACTGGTAGAACACATCGATCGGAATCCCGCCACGGGGAAACCAAAATCCGGCGATGCGCAGCCATCGCGGCTTTGCCGCGCGTTGCAGACGTTCGGCGATCGTCAGCGTGCAATCTTCGTGAAAGGCGTGATGATTGCGGAACGAGCCGAGAAATAATTTCAGCGATTTGCTTTCGATGATAAACCGCCACGGCACGTAATCGATCACCAGATGCGCGAAATCCGGCTGTCCGGTGACCGGGCACAGCGTGGTGAATTCGGGGCAGGTGAAACGGATGAGGTAGAGGAGGCGCGGCTTTGGATTCGCCAACGTCTCGAGCTTCGCTTTGTCCGGCGATTGCGGCCAAGCGACGTTCCGTCCGAGCAAGGTCAGCTTGCGATTTTTTGCCATGGGCTGAGATTAGGGGCGAGACATCATCGCGCCAAGACCTAGATTTTCTCCAGACTGTCTTCGGATTCCCGGCTGGCAGCTTCCTGGGCGATCGGGAATCCGGCAAGAGTAGGGTCGAGATCCCCGCCTGCGATCCCGTCCCGCAACGCCCGCATGAAATCCTGATAGAAGGTCAGATTGTGGGTGGTGAGCAGCATTGCCGCCAAGATTTCGTCGGCTTTGCATAGATGATGAATATAGGCGCGCGAAAAACCGCGGCAGGCAAGGCACCGGCATTCGGAATCGAGCGGAGTCGTTTCGGTCCCGTGTTTCGCGTTGCGCAAATTCAGCATGGCGGTGCGGGTGAAGGCTTGCGCCGTCCGTCCCGACCGCGTGGGCAGCACGCAATCGAAGAGATCGATGCCGCGCTTCACCGCGCCGAAAATATCGCCCGGACGGCCGACGCCCATGAGATAGCGCGGCTGATCGTCCGGCAGTTCGGGCACAGTTCCGTCGAGCACCCCGAGCATCGTCTCCCGGCCTTCCCCGACGGCAAGTCCGCCCAACGCGTAACCGTCGTATCCGATCTTGCGAACCGCGGCGGCCAACTCGGCGCGAAGCTCAGGGTACACGCCGCCTTGGACGATTCCGAATAAGCCGTAACCGCGCCGCGCCACGAACGCGGCTTTGGAGCGCTCCGCCCAGCGCATGGAAAGCCGCATCGACGCAGCGGTTTGCTCCATGCTGGCCGGATAGGGCGTGCATTCATCGAAGACCATGGTGACATCGGCATCGAGAAGATGTTGAATTTGCACCGCGCGTTCGGGCGTCAGGCGATGTTCGCTGCCGTCGATATGCGACCGGAAAGTGACGCCGTCGTTATCGATGTCGCGCAGCTTGGCCAGCGACATCACCTGAAAACCGCCGGAATCGGTCAAGATCGGTCCCGGCCAGTTCATGAAGCGGTGCAAGCCGCCAAGATCGGCGACGCGCTCCGCACCGGGCCGCAGCATCAAATGATAGGCGTTGGCGAGAATTATCTCCGTGCCGGTTTCCCGAAGCGCGTCCGGCGTCATCGCTTTGACCGTGGCATTGGTTCCGACCGGCATGAAAGCGGGAAGTCTTGACCGTGCCATGGGCGGTGGTGAGGGTTCCGCGGCGGGCCGAACCGGCGGTCGCCGAGATGTGGAATCCGAATTCGCTCAACACCGGTCCCCGCGATGGATCAGACAACAATCGCCATAGGAAAAGAACCGGTAGGATTCGTCGATGGCGTGCGCATAGGCGGCGTGCATATGCGCGGTTCCGGCGAAGGCGCAAACAAGAATGAACAATGTCGATCGCGGCAGGTGGAAATTGGTCAACAGCAGATCGACGGCGCGGAATTCGAAGCCGGGTGCGATGAAAATATCGGTTTCGCCGGAAAACCCGTGCACGCCGCATTCATCCGCGGCGGATTCGAGCAACCGCAAGGCCGTCGTTCCGATCGCCACAACGCGCCCGCCCTTGGCTTTCGCGGCGTTGATGGTCCGCGCCGATTCGTCGGAAACGCAGCCCCATTCGCTGTGCATGCGGTGATCGAGCACGTTCTCGGCTTCGACCGGAAGGAAGGTTCCGGCGCCGACATGAAGCGTTACGCCGGCCATGGCCACCCCGCGCGCTTTGATCGCGGCGATCAGCTCCGGCGTGAAATGAAGGCCGGCGGTGGGTGCTGCGACCGCGCCGTCTCTGCTGGCGAACAAGGTCTGATAATCCTGCCGGTCCCGGGCATCCGCAGCGCGGCCGATATAGGGCGGGATCGGCATCGCCCCGTATTTGGCCAGAGCGGCGCGAAGATTTTCGCCGTCCCGGTCGAAACGGAGCAGCACTTCGCCGTCTGCGCCTTTTTCCGCGACTTCGGCCGCGAATTCTTTCGCAAATTCGATCCGGTCCCCGGTCTTCAGCCGCTTGGCCGGCCGCACGAAGGCACGCCACAGGCCCTCACCGGCATCCTTATGAAAAGTCACTTCGATCCGCGCATCGCCACGCGGCGCATCGGCGTGGCGAATGCCGGACAGCCGTGCTTCGATCACCCGCGTGTCGTTGAACACCAGAATGTCATTCGGGTTGAGAAGAGCGGGAAGATCCCGCACGCCGAGATCGCGCTGATTATCCCCGATTTCGAGCAGACGCGCCGAATCCCGCGGTACGGCCGGCCGCTTGGCAATCAAGGAGGGAGGGAGATCGAAATCGAAATCCTCGATCGGCAACATCTTCGCTTGATCCGGCGCAACCTTGCTAAGCCATCCGGCCAAATTCGCGCTCACGAACCAGACCTCGGATTATGCGCGACCTCGCGCAGGCGTTCCGGGAGAACACAAGCGTCGATCACGTCCCGCCAATTCTCGCGCCGCCGAATCAATTCCGGTCCGTCCGGACCGAGCAGCACGACCGCCGGGCGCGGCCCGGGGAATTGATTGGCTTGGGTCACCGTGTAGGCGCCGGCTTCGCTCACCAGCAAAAGGTCGCCGCGTTTCAACGGCGGCAATTCGACGCGTTCGGCCAATCGGTCGAGCGGCATGCAGGACGGCCCGAATACTGAGGCCGCCGACAGCGGGCCCGGCGCACCGGCGAAAATCGGCCGCGGCGCGCTGCGATTGGCCGCCGACAGAAAGCTGATTTCCTGCGTCGGCGACGATCGCACGTTCGGCTCCCGGCATATCCTTGACGGCCATGACGCTGGCGGCGAGCCATCCGGCGGGATCGACCAGCGCGCGGCCCGGTTCGGTCACGATAGCAAGAGGTTTGCTTTTGCGATTGGAAATGCCGGCCCAATCCGCAAGCCCGGCGGCAATGGCAACGCCGAACTGTGCATAGCCGATATTGGCGGCAAATCCGCCGCCAAAATCGAGAGTCTCGGGAAAAAGATTTAGGCCGGCCGCTTCGCGCAGCACGCCGACAAAATCTTGCGCCGTGCGCCGGTAGGGCAGGGAATCGCGATGATCGGTTCCGGCGTGACGGTGCAAGAGTTCGAGTTGCAAATTCGGCACTGACGCGATTTGTCTTAAGGCGCGGTTCGCGTTGCCGCTATCGGTGCGGAGCCCGAATCGCGACCAGGATTGTTCGCCGAAATCGAGCCGCAATCCAATGCGAGCCGGCTTTCCACTGGCCATTGCAATGAGCGCGTCAAGCTCGTCGAATCCGTCGACGACGATAAGCGCGCCCTCGGCGCAGGCGCGGTCGAGATCCGCGCGGGTTTTTCCGGGTCCATTGAAGATGATGTCGGAAGGGGCGATGCCGAGCGCGCGGGCAAAGGAATACTCCATGCCGGAGACAACTTCGGCGATGGCGCCCTCTTGATGAAAAATCGCACAAACAGCGGGCAGGTAATTCGTCTTATAGGAATAGGCGACTTGAACTTTCGTTCCGCCGCGGGCAAATTCGCGGCAAAATCGCCGGTAGGTTTCCCGCAACATCAATTCCGAAAGTATGAACAGGGGCGATCCGAATTCGGCGAGCAGGCCGGGCGCCTGCGTCAGGACTTCGGACATCGCCGTAGCTTGCGGCTGCAAAACCGGTCGATCATCGGGCATGGGTGCTGTTCAGTCCTTGAGTGGCGGGGCCGCGCAGGTCACGCCGGCAATTCGGCGGCCAGATTGGCGGCAGGAATCGTTTCGCGCAAGCGCGTCAGGCGCTCAGGACTTCCCGCAATTTGGCAAGGCGGATCGGCTTGGTCAGCCGGTCGATATTGCGAAGGCCGTAGGCGTCGCTCAGCTTCTGGGCGCTGTCGAGATATTTCTCGCTGTATCCGCTCATGACCAGCACCTTGGCCTGGCAGCCATGGGTTGCGAGATAGCGCAGCAATTCGATGCCGTCGATATCCGGCATCACGATATCGAGCATGATGTGGGTCGGATGGAAGGCATTGTAGGCGGTTTGGAATTCGTCCGCGGATGAGGTGATCGTCACCGAATAGCCCATTTCCTGGGCCACGGTGCGAATAAATTCGCCGATATCCCGTTCATCGTCGATGACGAGAAGACGTTTGTCGGCCATCCCCGGTCCTCATTACCCGCGCCGCTTGGTTGCAGCGACGCGACGTACTCTACTTTCTAATTCGCACTACTTTCTTAAGAGTTCCTTTTGAAGCGTGCGATGAATCAACCGATGAGCGTAATTCTTCAATCTATTCAACCAGTTATATATACGCAATTCTGAGTAAGTGTACCCCCGGCGGTGCCAGCCGGTAAACGGCCCCCTAAGCCCGGGCGGAGTGGCCGATCAGCCGCCGGACGAAATCCTCGCAGCGGGCGACCTGATCGAGTTCGACGAATTCATCGGGTTTGTGGGCTTGGGTAATGCTTCCCGGGCCGCAAACCACGGCCGGGATCCCGGCCTGCTGATAAAGTCCGGCTTCGGTGCCAAAACTGGCCTTAAGCGTTGCATTCGATCCCGAAAGGGTCTTGGCGAGCTCGGTGATTTCAGCGTCCTCCGGGGTGCCCAAACCCGGGAACCCCGATATCTCTTGCCAGGTGAAGCCGGCGGCGGCCGAGACGGCGCGCATTTCGGGCAACAGCGTCTTGTTGGCGAAATCCTTGATCTCTTCGATCAGCGGCTTGGTCGATTGGCCGGGAAGCGTGCGGAATTCGAAATCGAAGGAACATTGGGCGGGAACGATATTGAGCGCACTGCCGCCGGCAATCGTGCCGGTGTGGACCGTGCTGAAGGGCGGATCGAAGCCGGGGTCGAACGGCCCTTCTTGACGCTGGTGCCGACCCATGGTCCGCAAATGGGAAATGATTTCCGCCGCAATTTCGACCGCATTGACGCCGTAGGGCGCCAGTGCCGAGTGGCAGGCATGGCCATGCACGGCGCAGCGCAGCGCGGCTTTGCCCTTATGCTCGGTGACCACCTCCATCGAGGTCGGCTCGCCGACGATGCAGGCTTTTGGTTTTACATCCATCCCGGAGAGCATAGATAAGAGTCCGCGCACGCCCACACAGCCGATTTCCTCGTCATAGGAAAAAGCGAAATGGATGGGCGTCGACAAATCGCGGGCGCGCATCTCTGGGGCCAGCGCCAGCGCTACCGCGATGAAGCTTTTCATGTCGGCGGTGCCGCGGCCATAAACCCGGCCGTCCCTTTCCACCGCTTCGAAGGGATCGCCCGACCAATTTTGGCCGTCCACCGGCACCACATCGGTGTGTCCGGAAAGGGCGATGCCCGGGCAGTTGGCGGGTCCGATGGTTGCGAATAAATTGGCCTTGGTTCCGGTGGCGTCCGGGACCAGCCGGGAATCGATTCCAAGATCGGACAAATAGTCGCGCACGAAAGAAATCAAATCGAGATTCGACTTCCGGCTTACCGTGTCGAAGCCGACAAGACGGGCAATCAAATCAATCGTGGTTTTGCTGGGACGATTCATGGGCTGATATTCAAGGGCAAGTTGCAGGTTTCATATGGGTGCGGCGGGCGTGCCGCGCCAGACACCCTAGCGCCACACCCTAGCGCCTAAGGGGTAAATTGTTCCTTGAGGATGCGCTCGCCCAAATTCTGTTCGGGGTCGAACAGCAAGGTCAGATTGATGCTCCGGTCCTCGCGAATCCGCACCTCGGCCACTTCCCGGACCTCGAAATAGTCGGCAACGGCGCTGACCGGACGCTTGTCGCTTTCAAGAACTTCGAAAGTGACGACGGCGGTATGCGGCAGAAGGGCGCCGCGCCAGCGCCGGGGGCGGAAGGCGCTGATGGGGGTCAAGGCCAGAATCGGCGAACCCAATGGCACGATCGGCCCGTGGGCCGAAAGATTGTAGGCGGTCGATCCCGCGGGTGTGGCGATGAGAACGCCGTCGCAGGAAAGTTCTTCCATCCGCAATCGGCCATCAACGAGAATCCGTATCTTGGCGCTTTGATGGGTTTGGCGAAGCAGGGAGACCTCGTTGATGGCGAGGGCTTTGTGCATTTCGCCGTTGACGCGCCGGGCTTCCATCAAGAGCGGATGAAGGACCGACGGGCGCGATGCTTTCAAGCGTTCAAGCAGTCCTTCCTCGTCGAAGCGATTCATCAGGAAGCCGACCGATCCGAGATTCATGCCGAAAATCGGGACGTTGCGATCGAGATGGCGATGCAGAGTTTCCAGCATGGTGCCGTCGCCGCCGAGCGCCACGATGACATCGGCCGCGCCCGGCTCGACATTAGCGTAGCGCTTTTTCAGCGCCACAAGCCCTCGTTGCGCCACGTCGCTATCCGCGGCGACAAACGCGACACTTTTCACGTCCTTGTCAGGCAAGGTGCGCCCCCGAAAACGAGCTGAGTATAACCAAGGAAGGGCGTCAGTGGCAGCGGCGTGTAGTCTCGTTAGCCGCCGGTCACGTTCATGGTACGGGCGATCGCCGGATCGGTATGGCGCCGGTCGATGACGAAATCATGGCCCTTGGGCTTGCGGGAAATCGCTTCGCCAATTGCCGCCCGCAAAGCGTCGTCCGAAGCGTCCAGACGCAGGGGTGTCCGCAGATCCGCAGCATCGTCCTGGCCAAGGCACATGAACAAAGTCCCGGTGCAGGTGAGGCGGACCCGATTGCAGGATTCGCAGAAATTGTGGGTTAGCGGGGTAATGAAGCCGAGCCTTCTGCCAGTCTCTTTCACCACCGTGTAACGCGCCGGCCCGCCGGTCCGATAGTCGCTGTCTTCCAGCGTCCAATGGCGGGATATCGTCGCCCGCACCGACGACAGCGGCAGATATTGATCGAGGCGGTCTTCGCCGCTGTCGCCCATCGGCATGACTTCGATTAGTGTCATGTCGAATCGCTGCTCGCCGCACCAGCCGATCATGGTGTCGAATTCGTCGTCGTTGACGCCCATCAGCGCCACGGTGTTGATCTTTACTGCCAAGCCGGCTCTCTTCGCGGCGGCAATTCCCTTAAGCACCTGGTCGAGCTTGCCCCAGCGGGTAATCGCCGCAAACTTTGCCGCATTGAGCGTATCCAGCGAAACATTCACCCGCTTTATCCCGAGGTCATAAAGCTCATCGGAATATTGGGCGAGCTGGCTCGCATTGGTGGTCAGGGTCAGCTCTTGCAGCTTGCCGCTTTGCAAATGCCGCGAGAGATTGCGGACCAGGCTCATGATGTTCCGTCGCACCAGGGGTTCTCCGCCGGTCAGCCGCATTTTGGTGACGCCGAAATCGACGAAGGCGCTGCATAGCCGGTCCAATTCCTCAAGGGTCAAAATCTCGGCCTTGGGCAGGAATGTCCGGTCTTCCGCCATGCAATAGACGCAGCGGAAATCGCAGCGGTCGGTCACCGACACGCGCAAATAAGTGATCCGGCGCCCAAAGCGATCAACCAATGTCGGATCGGTCAAAGTCTTGGGCGGCATGGCGAGGAGTTGCGGCATTCTATTCCTACAGACCGACCGTCCCTATAAATAGGGTGCTTCCCGGCCCCTGTCGCCCCCAAGAAACATGAGGGCATCCAAGGCATCAAGGGCGATTTTTAGCGGCTGGGGACGGGCACGGGCTTGCTTGTATGGAACCGCCACCGGCTTCATAGTGGCTGAAGTGACCGATGCCCCCTGAAACACCACCCGTACTCGGATTGCTGCTGGCCGGCGGCCAGGCGCAGCGCATGGGCGGCGGCGACAAGGCGCTTCGCCCGCTCGGCGGCGAAACTTTGCTGGCCCGCGTCCTCGATCGGGTATCCCTGCAAGTGCGCCGCGTCATTCTCAACGCCAATGGCGATCCCGCGCGATTCGCAGGCTTCGGTCTGCCGGTCGTCGCCGATTCGATCCCAGGCTTTGCCGGGCCGCTCGCCGGTGTGCTGGCCGGCCTCGAATGGGCCAGGACCCTTGCGCCGGATATTCCCTGGGTTGCGAGCTTTGCCACCGACGCACCGTTCGTGCCGCGCGATCTGGTGGCTCGGCTGACGGCGGCCGTTCACGCCGAAAAAGCCGAGCTGGCCTGCGCCGCCTCGGGTGGGCGCACCCATCCGGTTTTCGGATTGTGGCCGGTTTCGCTCGCGGAAAACCTGCGCCATGCGCTGGTCGATGAAGGGGTGCGCAAGGTCGAGGATTGGATGCTGCGGTTCTCCGTCGCGGTTGTGGAATATCCGGTTAAGCCGCTCGATCCGTTCTTCAATGCCAATAGGCCCGAGGACTTGGCCCAGGCCGAGCGGCTTCTCAAATCTTTGAATCCTGCACCGTGAGCTAGGCGCTCTAGACTGCTGCAAAAGCGACACCGTTGGGTGCTAATCTGCTACCGGGCCTGGGTCAATTGGGGAGCGCCGCCCACCCGACCAGTAAACTCGTTTGCCGGGTTTTGCCATGCTGTCGGCAGCGCGCCAACGAAGCGCGCCAATAACGAAAAAGACGTCGAAAAACCGTCAAAAACATAAAGACAGGGGGGGAACCGTGGCCGCATCCAACAGCATTCTCGCCAAAGAGCACACGATCGCCAAGCCTGGATACAACCGCTGGCTCGTTCCGCCGGCGGCGCTTGCGATCCATCTATCGATCGGCATGGCCTATGGCTTTTCGGTGTTCTGGCTGCCGCTCAGCCAAGCCATAGGCATCAATCAGCGCGTCGATTGCCCTGACATGACCTTCTTCCAGGAAATGGTGACGAAGACCTGCGATTGGCGGATCAGCACGCTGGGCTGGATGTTCACACTTTTCTTCGTCTTTCTCGGTTCCTCGGCGGCAGTGTTCGGCCATTGGCTGGAGCGCGAAGGTCCGCGCAAAGCCGGCGTCGTCGCGGCATTTTGCTGGGGCGGCGGATTTTTGATTTCTGCCTTAGGCGTCTACATTCATCAGATTTGGCTGATGTGGCTCGGCTCAGGCATCATCGGCGGCTGCGGTCTCGGTCTCGGCTATATTTCGCCGGTTTCCACGCTCATCAAATGGTTTCCGGATCGCCGCGGTATGGCCACCGGCATGGCGATCATGGGATTTGGCGGCGGCGCGATGATCGGATCGCCGCTCGCCGACATGCTGATGAAGCATTTCGTCACTCCGACCTCGGTCGGCGTGTGGGAAACCTTCGTCACAATGGGGATCCTTTATTTCATCGCCATGATATGCGGCGCCTTTGCATACCGCGTGCCGGCGCCGAATTGGAAACCGGAGGGCTGGACGGCGCCGGTCGAGATCAAAGCGATGATCACCAAGCGCCACGTTCATTTGAACGAAGCGCACAAGACGCCGCAATTCTGGCTGCTCTGGGCAATTTTGACTCTTAATGTGAGCGCCGGCATTGGCGTGATCGGCATGGCTTCACCAATGTTGCAGGAAGTGTTCGCGGGCAAGCTCATTGGCATCGCCAAGGCGTTCAACGATCTGGCACCGGACGAGAAAGCGAAAATCGCAACAATCGCTGCCGGTTTCACCGGTCTGTTGAGCCTGTTTAACATCGCGGGGCGAATCTTCTGGGCATCGCTCTCCGATTTCATCGGGCGCAAAATGACTTACTTCATATTCTTCGCGCTGGGAATGGTCCTTTACGCCTATGTGCCGACCGCCGGCCAGCAGGGTCAGATCGCCGTCTTCGTCGGCATTTTCTGCGTCATCTTGACAATGTATGGCGGCGGCTTTGCGACCATTCCGGCTTATCTGGCGGACATGTTTGGAACCCAGTTCGTGGGTGCCATCCATGGGCGAATTCTCACCGCATGGTCGACGGCCGGCATTTTGGGGCCTGTTCTCGTCAACTACATTCGTGACTATCAGCTCGCGCAGCATATTCCGAAGGCCCAGGTTTACAACACGACGATGTACGTTCTGGCTAGTTTGCTGGTCGTCGGATTCGTCTGCAATCTGCTCGTGCGTCCGGTCGATGAACGGCATTTCATGACCGAAGAAGAACTGGCGGCGGAGCGGAAACGCAGCCACGACATGGCTGATGATGCGCTCGAAGACACGGAAAAAGCATTGAGGGGGGAGTAGAGCCATGCATGACGGATCACGCAAATCAGCTACCCAGGATCGCCAGTGGCTCTTGGTCGCCGTCGCTTGGACCCTGGTCAGCATTCCGCTCGCCTGGGGTGTCTATAGGACGTTTCTCGGCGCGCTGAAGTTGTTTCATTAAAGCGGCGGCACGAATGCGAATCCGGCATTGGATAAAACCAATGCCGGTTTCATCTGGGTTCTTCGTATTGATGGGGCAAAAACCGCTAAAAGCCGCTCTTCAGGTCGTCGAGCGGGACCAGTTCAATCACGTCGATATTGATCAGAACCTTTCCGGCATTCTCGAAATTCACCGTGACCCGGTTGCCGATGACGGATTGGACCCGTCCTATCCCCCAGTCATGCTCGGTTGGATGGCGAACCCTTGTCCCGGGCACCAAGGGGCTCACAGCGGTCACGGGGCCGTCCCTTCTCGCGTCAAGATTCCGGTTAAGACGATTCCGGTTAAGACTCTGGTAGAGATCATGAGCATTATATAAACAAAGCGGCCACACGGTAAAACTGCCCCCGGCAGACCCGTATCATTCTCCTTGCTAACGGCGGCAAAATCGTCCAATGACCGAAAATCACGATCCGCGCATCGTCGAACTCCTTTGCTCCCATCTTTGCCACGAATTGATCAGCCCGGTCACGGCGGTCAATAACGGGCTGGAATTGGTGGGCGACGGCGATTCCGAAATGCTGGCGGAAGCGCTCGGCTTGATGCGCCAGTCGGCCTCCGAGGCGTCGCGGAAGCTGCAATTCTACCGCCTCGCCTACGGTCAAGCTGCCGCCTTCGATGACGCCCGCAGCTTGCAACAGGCCCGCGAATTGACCGACGGCTTGCTCCAGGGCGGAAAGGTCACGCTCAACTGGTCGCAATCCGACAAAATGGCGATCGCCGACAAGCCCTCGGTCAAATTGCTGTTGAATATCCTGGCTCTCGCTCGCGACGCGTTGCCGCGCGGCGGCGTGATCGCCGTCACCATCGGCCTCTCATTGCAGGCGGAAGTCGCGGCAAACGGGCCGGGCGCCCGCTTGTCGCCCGAGATTCAAGCGGCCATGGAGCCAAATGTTAATTGCGATTTGCTCACGCCGCGAACCGTCCATGCCTATCTGATTGGATGGTTAGGCAGGAGCCTGAACGCCTCTTTTGCGGTCGAAATTCGGACTCCGGATCAAGTGCTTTTCCGAATTCGATTGGGCGCCGGAGGTTAACCGGCCCGACCCTTCAAAAACCGCGGATTTTCGCGGCTTTACAGCTTTTTAATCATTTTTTGCGAGGGTTCTCCGGATTATCCGGCGGCATACCGCTGTCGCGCTCCTCTCTCACCCCGAGATTGCATCCATGGATGACCTCTTACAGGAATTTCTGACCGAGACGTCGGAGAATATCTCTGTGCTCGACAACGAGCTGGTCCAGCTCGAACAGAACCCCAACAATCCCGAGCTTCTCGGAAACATCTTCCGTTTGGTTCACACCATCAAAGGCACCTGCGGATTCTTGGGTCTGCCGCGCCTGGAATCGGTGGCGCATGCCGGTGAAAACGTTCTCGGCAAGATCCGCGACGGCGTTCTCGAAGTGACGCCCGAGGCCATCTCGCTCGTGCTGGCCGCTCTCGACCGAATCAAGATGTTGCTGTCGGCCCTTGAACAAACAGAGAAGGAACCGGAGGGCGACGACACGGAGTTGAAAGCGAAACTGAACGCGCTGGCCAATTCGGCCGATAGCGCGAAACCGAAAACCGAAGCGGCCCCGGCGCCGGTCGCGAAAGCCGAACCGGCCCCCGTCCCGGCAACTCCAGCGACTCTGTTCGAACGGCTTGGCGGCGCACCTGCCGTGGATGCTGCGGTCGATTTGTTCTACCGCAAGGTGCTGGCCGACGACCGTATCAATCAGTTTTTCGATGGGGTCAACGTCGACACTCAGCGAGCCATGATGAAATCTTTCCTCACCATGGCGTTTGGCGGACCCAACGCCTATTCAGGGGCGAGTTTGAGCAACGCGCATGCGCCATTGGTGGCCAAAGGCCTTAACGACTCGCATTTCGACGCCGTGGCGGAACTTCTGAAAGCCACTCTCGATGAACTCGCCGTGCGATCCGAACTCGCTGCCGAAGTCATGGCGATCGCCGGCTCCACACGTGAGGACGTACTGGGTCGCAGCGGCGCTCCGGCCGAAGTCAGCGTTGCACCGCCACCCTCTGCCGAAGCTGCAGCAAGTCCCAAGACAAGCGCTCCCGTAGCATCGAACGGCGACAAGAAAGACGAAGGCGCAAAGGATTCCGCGGTCGCGGCGCACAGCATCCGCGTCAATGTCGACTTGCTCGAGAATCTGATGACGATGGTGAGCGAACTCGTCCTCACCCGCAATCAGCTCCTCCAAATCCTGCGCAATCAAAAGGACAGTGATTTCGGCACTCCGTTGCAGCGCCTCAATCACATCACATCGGAGCTGCAGGAAGGCGTTATGAAGACGCGCATGCAGCCGATCGGCAATGCGTGGGCCAAACTACCTCGCCTGGTCCGCGATCTGGCACTCGAACTCGACAAGAAAATCGATCTCGAAATGGTCGGCGCCGATACCGAACTCGATCGCCAGGTCCTTGAGCTCATTAAGGATCCGCTTACCCACATGGTCCGCAATTCCGCCGACCACGGCGTCGAGATTCCGAAAATCCGCAAAGCCGCCGGCAAGCCGGAATCGGGCAAGATCACGCTCAATGCGTACCATGAAGGCGGTCACATCATCATCGAAATCAAGGACAACGGTGCCGGCTTGGCGACGAGCAGGATCAAGGCTAAGGCGATCCAAAACGGGATTGCCACCGAAGCCGAGCTCAACGCCATGTCCGAGGCGCAGATCCAGCAATTCATTTTCAAAGCCGGCTTTTCCACCGCCGCCAAGGTGACGAGCGTTTCCGGCCGCGGCGTCGGCATGGACGTGGTGCGCACCAACATCGAAAAAATCGGCGGCACCGTCGAAATGAAATCGGTGGAAGGCAAAGGCACGACCTTTACCATCAAGATCCCGCTGACCTTGGCCATCGTTTCCGCCCTCATCGTCGAATGCGGCGGCGAGCGCTTCGCCATCCCGCAAATCAGCGTCATCGAGTTGGTCCGGGCTTCGACCAATTCCGAGAACGCCATCGAAATGATCAACGACACGCCGGTCTTGCGCCTCCGCAACCGGCTGCTGCCGCTGGTTTCCCTACATGATCTTTTAAATCTCGGCCCCGAGCGCAAGCTCGACAAGAAGAACGATCACTTTATCGTGGTCACCCAGGTCGGGAATTACACTTTCGGCATTATGGTCGACCGCGTTTTCGACACCGAAGAAATCGTGGTCAAGCCGGTGGCGCCGATCCTGCGCGACATTTCAATCTTCTCGGGCAATACCATCCTCGGCGACGGCAGCGTGATCATGATCCTGGATCCGAATGGCATTGCCGCGGCAAGCGGCGAGGCCAGCGTCGCCGACCAGGCGGGCGAAGCGGCGGCTGCGGCCAATGGGGCGGCGGGCGACGAAAAAGTTGCGCTGCTTCTGTTCCGTGCCGCCGGCCAAGCGCCGAAGGCGGTTCCGCTGTCGCTCATTGCGCGGCTCGAAGAAGTCAAATGCGAGAATATCGAATTCTCGCAAGGGCGGCCGATGGTGCAGTACCGCGGACATCTCATGCCGCTCGTCACCATCTCCGACGACTACAAGCTTAAAGAGAAGGGCCGTCAGCCGATTCTGGTCTTCTCCGACCGCGGTCGAAGCATGGGCCTCGTGGTCGACGAAATCGTCGATATCGTCGAAGAAGCGCTTTCGGTCGAACTCAGCTCGGAAACCGAGGGCATGCTGGGCAGCAGCATTGTCGTCGGCAAAGCAACTGACATCATCGATGCCGGCCACTACCTGACGCGCGCCTTCGGCGATTGGTTCATGACCAAGAACCAGGGGCCGTTGGGACGCGAAGGCGGCAAGCGCGTGTTGCTCGTGGACGACAGCTCATTCTTCCGTAATCTTCTGACTCCGCTGCTCTCGGTCGCCGGCTATTCCGTCACCACCGCCGAGAACGGCGACGAGGCGATGAAGCTGTGCGAACAGGGCCGCGATTTCGACATCATCATCAGCGATATCGAGATGCCCGGCATGGACGGTTTCGCTTTTGCCGAGAGCGTGAAGAAGAGCGGCCGCTGGCATAACACGCCGATGGTCGCTTTGTCGTCGCATACTTCGCCGGAGGATTTGGATCGCGGTCGCGCCGTCGGCTTCAGCGATTACGTTCCGAAATTCGATCGCGACGCGCTTTTGAGCACCCTGTCCGAGACGCTAGCCACCGTGAGAGGCGCCGCATGACCAAGATGAAATCATTCCGAAGGCGTCGTCGATTCGCCGGCCGAAATCCCTGGCGGAAGCCAAGATTTCGTCACCATGACGATCTACAATCAATTGTTTGGCATTCCGGTGCTGACCGTCCAGGATGTGCTGGGTCCGCAGAAGATCACGCGAATCCCGCTGGCGTCGCCGGAAGTCGCCGGCGCGCTCAATTTGCGCGGCCGCATCGTGACCGCGATCGACGTGCGAAAGCGCTTGGGACTGCCGACCGCCGCCGAAGGCTCGGTCAGCATGAGCGTGGTCGTCGATTTCCACGGCGAGCTCTATAGCCTCATTATCAACTCGGTCGGCGAGGTGTTGAGCCTGCCCGCCAATAGCTTCGAACGCAATCCGGCAACTCTTGACGCGGCTTGGCGTGAGATTTCAACCGGCGTTTACCGGTTGAAGAATCAACTGCTGGTGGTTCTCGACGTCGCCCGGCTGTTGACGTTCAAACAGCGCGAAGCGGCGTGAAGCTCCATCGGCGGCGCTTAGGCCGTTCACTTCAACCATTCCGCTGATAACGCGAGTGCCGGCATGAAATCCTGCCTCATCGTCGACAATTCAAAGGTTATCCGCACGGTTGCCCGGCGAATCCTCGAAAAACTCAATTTCGAGATCGAGGAAGCCTGTGACGGCAAAGTTGCGCTGGAGGCTTGTCGGCGCCGCATGCCGGACGCGATCCTGCTCGATTGGAACATGCCGGTCATGAACGGCCTCGAATTCCTGAAGGAGCTCCGCGGCAATGTCGCCGGGGGCACGGGCCCCGTCGTGGTTTTCTGCACGACGGAGAACGACATCAAGCATATTCAGGAGGCGATCGGCGCCGGCGCCAACGAATACATTATGAAGCCCTTCGATAGCGAGATTCTAGAGACGAAATTCGCGCAGGCCGGTTTACTTTAAGCGGGGCATCGGAGATGTCCGAAACGAAAACAACAACGGGCTCGAACCCGCCCGCCGCAAAGGCTGATGCTTATCGCGTCGTTGTCGTCGACGATTTCGCGATCATTCGCGGCTTGCTCACGCGCACTCTTCAAACCGACCCCGACATTACCGTCGTTGATTTCGGTCTCCAACGGTCAGTTTGCGGTCGAATTGGTCAAGAAACACGATCCCGATGTCATGGTTCTCGACATCGAGATGCCGGTGATGGACGGATTGACGGCTCTTCCCAAGCTGATCGCGGCCGATCCCACCCTCAAGGTGATTATGGCGTCGACGCTGACGCTGCGAAACGCCGGCATCAGCCTGAAGGCGTTGGAGCTCGGAGCGGCGGATTACATTCCGAAACCGACGTCGACCGGCGAGATCGCGTCAGGATACGATTTCAAACAAGAGCTCATCGCCAAGGTCAAGGCGCTGGGTGCCGCGCGCCGCGCGGTCCGTCCCGGCAAGAGCACCGCCACCGTCAAGCGCCCGGGCGTGCCGGCGCCGCCGTCGGCCCCCGGCATTTATCGCGGCGCCGCCGTCAAATTGCGTGACGCAGGGCCGTCGATGATGCCGGCGGTCGTTGCCATCGGCTGCTCGACCGGCGGGCCGCAGGCCCTGTTCCGCCTGCTTCCCGCCCTGGGGGACCTGCGCCAGCCGATCCTGATCACCCAGCACATGCCGGCGACCTTCACCACCATCCTGGCCGAGCACATCCAGAAGCTGACGGGGCGTCCTGCCGCCGAAGCCAAGGACGGCGAACCGGTCGTCGGCGGCAAGATCTATGTGGCGCCCGGCAATTTCCACATGACGGTCGAAAGTTTGGGCACCCAGCAGGTGATCCGGCTGAACCAGAATCCGCCGGAAAACTTCTGCCGGCCGGCGGTCGATCCGATGTTCCGGAGCCTCGCTCAGGCATACGGCCGCAACGTTCTGGCGGTGGTTCTTACCGGCATGGGCCAGGATGGGCTCAAGGGTGCTCAGGTGCTGGTTCAGGCAGGCGGCACTCTGATCGCGCAGGACGAAGCGACCAGCGTCGTCTGGGGCATGCCCGGCGCGGTGGCGACCGGCGGCTGGTGCTCCGCGGTTCTGGCCCTCGACGATATCGGCCCCCAGATACGCAAGCTGGCCATGAGGCAGGCGGCATGAAGCCGGACGACTTCAATTATCTGGCCGCGCTTTTGAAACGGCAATCGGGATTGATGCTGTCGGCGGACAAGACCTATCTCGTGGAAAGCCGTTTGATGCCAATCGCGCGCAAGCGCGGATTCGAAACGCTGGACGTCTTGGTCGGGGCCTTGCGGACAAGCCCCGAATCGGGACCGCTGGTCAAGGAAGTCACCGACGCGATGACGACCAACGAGTTCGTTCTTCTTTCGGGACATCAAACCCTTCGATCAATTCAAGCAGGTATTGCTGCCGAAGCTCCTTCAGGCGCGGGCCGGCAGCCGCAAGATCCGGATCTGGAGCGCCGCCTGTTCGAGCGGGCAGGAGCCTTATTCGTTGACCATGATCTTGCGCGAAGAAGGCGCAAAGCTGGCGGGCTGGCGATTCGAAATCGTCGCCACCGATATTTCGGCCGAAATGCTCGAGAAGTCGAAAGCCGGCATGTATTCGCAATTCGAAGTTCAACGGGGATTGCCGGTCGCGCTTTTGGTAAGGTATTTCAAGCAAATGGGCGACAAGTGGAAGATCGAGCCGTCCTTGCGCGAAATCATCCAATTCCGGGAGTTCAATCTATTGAACGACCCGACGATGCTGGGCCAGTTCGACATCGTTTTCTGCCGCAACGTGCTCATCTATTTCGACAACGAGACGAAGCGGCAGATCCTGGAGCGCATCAGCCGCCTGATGCCGTCCGACGGATACCTCTATCTTGGGGGCGCCGAGACCGTGCTCGGCATTTCCGACAAATTCCAGCCGCTGCAGAACGAGCGCGGGATTTATTGCAAAACTGTCGAGGCGGCGCCCGCCGCCAAGAAGGCGGTTTCCTAAAATAAAAACGGCGCGGCGATTCCCGCGCCGTCTCTCAAAGGTTCCGTCTGCAAGAAGTCAGGCCTTGGCGGCCGCCGGTGCTTTGCGCGCCGCGACGTCCTTGGTGTCGCTGGTCGGGTCACGAAGCACGTAGCCGCGGCCCCAAACGGTCTCAATGTAGTTTTCGCCGCCGGTGGCGGTGGCGAGCTTCTTGCGAAGCTTGCACACGAAGACGTCGATGATTTTGAGTTCCGGCTCGTCCATGCCGCCGTATAGGTGATTGAGGAACATCTCTTTGGTCAGGGTCGTTCCCTTGCGCAGCGACAGAAGTTCGAGAATTCCGTATTCCTTGCCGGTCAGATGCAGCGGCTTTGCGTTAACCTCGACCGTACGGGCATTCAAATTGACCACCAGCTTGCCGGTGCGAATGACCGATTCGGAATGGCCGCGCGCGCGGCGCACCACCGCCTGAATGCGGGCGATCAATTCTTCCTTGTTGAAGGGCTTGGTCAGATAGTCGTCGGCGCCGAAGCCGAGACCTTTGACCTTGTTGTCCGGCTCGGCGAGCCCGGAGAGTATCAGGATCGGCGTTTTGACCCGCGCCGAGCGAAGCCGCCGCAGCACTTCATAGCCGTCGATATCGGGCAGCATCAAATCGAGGACGATGATGTCGTAATCGTAGAGCTTGCCGATTTCGAGACCGTCTTCGCCGAGATCGGTGGTGTCGACAATGAACCCCTCCGACTTCAGCATCATCTCGATGCTCTTTGCGAGCGAGGTATCGTCCTCGACTAAGAGCACGCGCATGGCTAGGTCCCCCGCGGTCTGTTAACTGAAGTTAATACCATATTTATACTTTGGTTAACAAATCATGACCAGTCTTAACTATATTTCAGGTTAGAATTCCCATGCGGCGAATGGCCGTTTTCCGCCAAAATCCGGGAATTTTTTGGCCTATCCATAAGTTAATAGGCCTATATTCCTGGTTGCGGTGGTATGTCTTGCGGCGCTGGCGGCCAGTCCACTTAACCATCCATAAAACGTCTTAAGCCCAGGCCTCCGTCCGCGGATGCCGTAAGGCACTGAAAGGGACTCAAAATTTTGTGGAGGCTGGACCGGCGACCTAAATAAGCGGATCCCGAATAAGCGAAATCCGACGAACATGCCGAGAACGTTGGGGCCTGAGAGATCGGGAACATCTGGCAACCGAAGCCGCCGCTCGGCCCGGCAGTATTTGACGGGCTAATTATTTGAAACAGCCGTCGGGCTAATCGAATGGGATGTAACGCGCCTCCGCATTAGCCAAAATTGAGGATCGCAGTCTTGCGTGATTTTCAACCGCCTTCTGTTCACCGATATGTATCAATTCGTTTAGGACATCGACCGAGTCGAGCCCCCATTCGCCGTCAGGTATTTCATAATCAATGCGGCTGTACCGATCCCCGAGTAGGTAGACCATTTGCCAATGAATGCCTTCGGACTGTGCCTCACCCATGACATTTAGAAGCCTGGGCCCCCACCAACTTATGCCAGTATCATCGGCGCCCGGACGTGCGAAGTAGGAACGTTTCCCGGTGCCAATTGACAGCATTTCGATGTCGCCGGGCCCAAACGTTCGATCGATCCCCGGGCGGTTACAATCCTGTGAAATCTTGATGGCCTCCACATACGCAACGATAGCAGGATTGTTCGCCCAGAGGCCGCCATCGCTGTATGCGCTCCCAGGGTTGATAGAAGCGTGTGGGAAATAGGAAGGGGCTGCGGTAGTGGCCAATACTACGTCTCGCGCCAAATATCGCCTGTCCCGAATAAAGCTGGGTCGGTGGGGTGTCTTAAATACAATAACTTTCGCACCGATTAGATCGACGGCAGGGATTGTCAGTCGGCAAAGTGCATTCTCAAGTGATTGATCTCCTAGGCTGGCTCGAAGCTGCTCTCGCAATGGACCGGCGTCAAACTTTGAGTGCATAAACCACTCGGCATCAAAGGCGGGAGCCACGAATTTCAGAAGCGTATCGATTGTGCAACGTTTCCAAGCAGAAAGTCGCGGTGTGGCACGGCCAAAAATTAGGCTGGCGTGATCTCGGTAAAGATTTAGAACATCGTTCGGTGAAAGCCCCATAGCGAGCGCGACCGCTATTAGGCCACCGGTCGATGTCCCGGCAATGAGATCAAAGTAGCGGACTATTGGTTCGTCTAGGTGCTCCTGGATCTTCGCTAGAAACGCTGCGATGAACGCGCCTCTGACGCCGCCTCCATCCAAACTTAAGATTTTAAACATCGTATCAGCTTGACGGAAAGGTCTCGCCGAACGCCTCTTTGTAGTGAGCTAGAGACGCGTCGTCATTTTCCGCGTAGATGCCATCCCCAATGCATTCGATGAATGTGTCGAGCCGTTGCATAAACAGATCAAGGTGCTCATCATCCCAACCTCGAGCTAAATCCTCATTCAGTGTCGGATGCGTGAAAGCTGATTTGCGGCCTAATACGAGACAACTTTTAGTGACGCGCAGCATGTCATATAAGTATGCGATGTCAGTTTGGTATTGAGGGAAAAGTGGGTTGCCAAGGAGCGGCGTATATGAACCGGTCGGCTCGTGCTTCCCTAACATTGTTGTCAGTAACATTGATTTTGGAAGAGTCTCATCGCCGAAGAACGAATCGCGCCAGCGTTTCGTCATTCTAACGCTTCGGACAAAGCGACCGAATCCATCAGCATCAATTCCGCCACCGCGCTGATCCTTTGCCCGGATCCAGTCGAGGAACCCATTCGGGTCGTTGGATATCCATGAGCGGACATCCTTGGCGGGAACCGCGTACGGTTGATGTTCGCTGATGGACGAAGTTGCCGGTATAATATCTATGTGAAAGTCACCCGCATAATTGATCCGGGCACATCGGTCCTTGGGAATTAGTCTGTTCTTATAAAAATCACTTTGTTTCAAGCGGCTGAGAAACCAATTGGTGATTTCGCTCGGACTCGTATTCGCTTCGAAAGCATTCAATGAGAACGGATAAACGACGTCTACATCGAACTCGTCATTTTCTAGCGGTTTAATTACCGTTCCAGCGGTCACAGACCCTTGCAGAAATGTATCTCCATCCGCCGCTATTCTTAACTCGTCGTCAGCTCTCGAAAAGTCGCGAAACCGATTTATGGCATCGGTGATTCGTGCTGATCGCGTTGCGTCTAGCTTGATCAGATCGTTGAATTTTTGAAATTGTGCAATGCACCACGTCATAACTTTTCTCACTCTCGAATTTGCTGCTCAGTACTTGGAGCAAGGGCTCAGGTGCTGGGCATTCGTGCCGAATGCCGCGCATAAGAACGCGCCTCATCCCTGACGCTCCTAGGTTAAAAGGTCAGCAACCCCCGCGAGCATTGTGATATTCTGGTGGCTGGAGGACAACCCCAGAATCGTTAACTGTCAGAGCGTGAGCCGGCAGGCAGGCTGATTCCGTCCGCGCGCACGGGCAACCAGGGCGGGCGGCGCGCAGTCGCGCCGCGCGTGCGCAATTGGGGGCGTTAAATTATCAAGTGCGGAGGGGACAATGACAAAGGTATTGGCAGCAGTGGCCGCAACGTTCGCGGCGTTGATGGCATCGGCTCACGCCGATCTCATCAGTACACAATCACAACTCGATGCACTGCTCGGAAGCGGCGAGATAAACGAAAATTTCAGCGGTATTAAATATGAGGGCGACATGACGACACCGCCCGATACGTGGGGCGTACTTATCGGGCCCACGTTAAATTCCAGCACAATTATTCCCCAGATCGGACCGCTTCCAAATCCCCCTCCTTTTTCCGAAACCAATCCATTTAATAATCCGCTTGATGAATGTATCCCAAATGGCCCCCTCGAGCCTTGCGGTTTCATCATCGAGCCAGCGCAGGGCCCAGGTTTGGTGGTGCCAGGTGTGAGCTTCGCCGTGGGGCCGCCGAACCCGTTCTATGACGCCAATTTGGCTTACGATCCAAACGCCGCGTTCTCAACGGTGCCTGGAATTCGCAATACCGGAACGGATTCTCTCGAGATAGACTTTAGCGTTCCTGTAAATGCGTTCGGCTTAACCTTGGGGGGTTATTATGGAGCCGGCCCGGCGGGCTTCATGGACACGATCGCAGTTTATGACGCGTCCGATGACCTCTTGTCGCAAACGCTAATCTCGTTTGTAAATGGTGGTGTTATTGACTATTTCTTCGGTGACTACGAATTGACAGACATCAGCAAGGTCGTCATTGACGATAATGCTGGCAATACTGGCCTGGTGCTCGCGGATGTCTCATTTGGGGTCGTACCCGAGCCCGCATCTCTCATATCATTTGGCACCGGACTTCTTGGCCTTCTAATTTTCGTGCGCCGAAACCGTCCGATCGCTCACTAAGATGCCAATTGTTGACCTCGGCATCTACGGTTCCGCCCACGCCCTCATCAAGCAGCACGGCGAGGACGCCGGAGTTCAGGCGGCGATGAAGGCGGACAAATTCTTTTCGGCGGCGCCGTCACGCTCGAAAGCGAAAGGGAACACATGCCGAAAATCAAATTAGGACAGTACCCGGCAATGGCGACAGAAGACGAGGAGCGGCGCGGACGAATCCGGCGAAGCGTTCAAGGAGGCGTTCGAGAAGATAGCGCCGCCAAAGCGTGCTGTATCTTCCGACGTTCCTAAATTGCCGAAAGCGCGTCGGCGAAGTCATTGAACTCTGGCATGCTGGGCGGTATCAGTTGCTCCGCTTGACCCCACAGCTTCCCAAGAGCCAGTGCCGGATTTTTCTCATAGTGGAGTGCCAGAACAATCCGAACGCGGGATTTATCTAGTTTGGACGCTGACCACTTACCCTCTATGCCGACCGATTTCTGTGCTGCTTCGCTACTCGATAGTGCCCTCGAATATTGTGGCATCGTCGCCATACCTTTCAACAAGAGGGTTTCGAGGCAACCAGTCGAGTTGAGTGCAGGATGCAAAATGATAGCGATTCGTGGATGCCCACCACTCAATCGGCGCTGTTCAGTAGGCGCCTGAAATCTATGGCCTACAGTCGTATCGGCATTTGCGGCCTTGATCTGATCGCAGAGTTTATCAAAATTCGCTCTATAATGGGTGTCTGAGTCCGCAACCAGCACCACCTTTTCAATTCTTTCGGGGAATCCCGTGAGAGACACTGCACCGATCAGAGCTGACTTGAATCCGTCAATTCCCGGCCCATCGCCAATATCTTGCACGGCTCGCACATCAAAGCCGCCAAGGCCTTTTTCATGAATGAGCGCCCTGATGAACGCGCAGTCTTCTGGACCTTCACAGAGGATCAGACGATTGGTTTGCAATGGTGGAATATCGTTGATCATTACTTCATTATCGCACCTCACCCTTCAAGCCGCGAGAGAATGAAGGCCCTTGGAACTGGTGGACCTTGACGGTGCCATCGTCCCCAAGTTCTGTACGAATGAGCGACGCGTTTTCCAAGTCCTCCTTGCATACTGTAGCGAGTGCGTCGATACACTCTTTACTATGGGTAGTGGCGAATATCTGCACGTTGTTTGCGGCGCAGATTTCATTAAGCGAGCGCCACATTGATTCCAGACGCGAGTAGTGAAATCCGTTTTCGATTTCATCGACGAATAGGATTGAGTTTTTCTTTTCGGAAATGGCCAGCACCAACGCCGCAAATTTGGCGACGCCCGCAGAAACTGGAGCTAACGGCACTTTCTCTGGTAGCCAAGGAATATCGGCGTGCAGCATCGGTTGGCCAGCATGCGCCTGAATATCTATGTTGCGAATAAAGGGAAATTCTTTCTTAATCGCCTCGATTGCGGCCCCCGCGGTTCGTTTCTTGGCTAATGTGGTAAATCTCGCAACATTTTCAGCGTTGAACCCTGCAGAAGATGGAGGAAAATAAGCTATATCAACCGACGGAAATTCGGTTTCCGGAAACTGATAGCCACTCATGGTAAGTCGTGGGCGGACAAGAAATGGCTTTTGTCCGGAACGCGTCCACTCAAATCGAACCGCAGAGTCTCCGAGATTTGATCCTGGTCTCATGTCGAACGAGACGAATGATTCTCGAGTACCGTATGTTACTTTGAGGCTTCGCTCATGCTGCCTATCGGAGCCGTGCAGGGATATATTGATTTCCTTACCAAGATCATAGCGATAGAAGAGGTTTGCCCAAACGGCTTCCTCGAGTTGGTCGAATGCCCCGCCAATTGTCGGCTCGTACCCCCGCCAAACACGAAACCGCACCGCCAACTCTGGACTCGGCCCCGTTGCCAGAAATAAGGCCTCCAGCAGTGCGGTCTTGCCGGATGCGTTCTTACCGACAATGAGGTTCAGGCGCGGACACTTGGGTAGCCGCACGCTTTCAAAGCACCGGAAATTTTGAATTTCAGCCGATTCGATCATCAGACCTGTGGTCGCAGTGGCGACCGCCCCCCCTAGACTAGCGCGTGAAGCATACCCCGCTAATTGGTCTGGCTTAAAGGGGGCCATTTAAACCCCCTTTTCGGCCAAACGTCGCCGTCGGCTTCGGTTTCGATAACCGCGCTTCGTCATCGCGCGCGCACCGAGCCAGCGGATTTCAGGCGCAGCCTGGAGCGGTGGGACGGTTCGCGTCCCTGCTGTGCGTGCCGCCGAGCGCGATCGGCTGCCACGCCGACCAGAGCCCAGACCAACTCGTCCTCGACCTTGCCGCGGGCGCGTTCGATAGCCGCGAAGGCCGGTTGCAGCGCCGCCAGCATCTCGTTCACCGCGGCGGCGGAGTGCCCGGCCCGGAGCAGCGCGCGCCGCAAGTCGGCCTCGATCCTGGGCCAGTCGCTCATGGCACCGCCTTGATGTTCTCGGCTCGCATCTTGCCATCGCGGCCAGTGACGATCTCGAACTCAACGCGGTCGCCCTCGCAGAGCCCGTCGGGGCCGCCGCGGGGTAGCGCGCTAACGTGCACGAAGACGTCCTTGCCGCCGAGATCGGGCGCGATGAAGCCGTAGCCTTTGGTGGCGTCGAACCATTTGACCGTGCCGGTCTCAGTCATACTGCCGCCGCAAAAATCTCCCCGCCGTCAGCGGCCGCAAAGACACCGGCGGCGGGGCGGCCGCACCTCGCATGCCCGATCCCGGGCCGCGCAGGGCCTGCTGCGCTCGTCGCCAAGAAGAAAAGCTCAACGACGAGCACTCTTGAAAGTTGTCCGGCCGCCGCATGACACCACGGCGGCCGGACGCACCCCGCGAAGGAGATCAAGACGCGGGGCCTCGAAAAGCGGCGCCGGGCTCGCCTCGCGCCCAAGAAGCCAAGCGTGAGGGCCGGGCGCGCGCCGTTCGAAAAGCTAGGCAGCATCTGCGTCCGCAGTGACCGAGCCCGGTAGCGCTGCTGCGGCATCGGTTTCGAGGGCAACAATCGCCGCCTTCCACTCCGCCATCTGCTTCGACCCCGGACAGTCGGGAAGATGATGCCAGTTTTCGAACCCGGCCGGTCTACCGCCTGCGTTTGACATGGCGGTCAAAATGGAAGCGATCTCGAAAGCGCTGCGATGAAGCTCTTGATAACGCTCGACCATAACGGCAAACGGAGCCTCGTCGGCGAGCACACGGCCGATCGCGCGGCGGAGCGACATTCGTGCAATTTCCAGCTCGTTGTTCGCCGGTTGCTCCCGCGCCGCGAGAGCTGCAGCGGCTGTGTGCATGGTATCGATATCGTTTTGCAATCCGCGCAGCCTCGCCTCGGCTTGCTCGATTGAAGGCTTCGGTGCCGGTTGTGATTTTCCAAGCGCAAGGTTAGCGCAGTGCTGCGCGGCCTTCTCCTTCGCGGCCTCGACGGCCTCTTTAGCCTTATCGAGCGCAATAACGGCGTCAATGATCTGTTCAGCGAGCTTCGAGCGAGCAGACCGGATTGCGGGAACGGCTTTAGTGGCGGCCGAGTGGCGCCTGACCGCGGCGGCGAGCGCGGTCCGCGGGTCTGTCTCTGTTACCGGCGGTGCAGCGCGAGTTTTTCGCTTCGGCATCGCGGGCCTCAAACGTTTTTGATGTGGGCGGCATCGGGGAAACGGGCGTTATACTCGCGCATTGCTTCGTCGGAATAGGAGTCGATGCGCGCTGGTGGCTGTTGGCTTTGCCGCGAAAGGCCGCTTGCAGGCTTCGATTTCCACGGGGTTTCACCGCCCCCGAGATTGCCGATCCTCGCTGCATCGGGAAAGCGCCGATCGTAGCCACCAGGACTGGCATCCATCGCGGGCTCGGCGACCATGCCACCACCGGTCTTTGGCATGCCAGCGAAGTCGGGCGGCTGGTCCTGGGCATCGGCGGGGCAGAGGGTCCATAGGAAGTTGTCGAGATTCGCAACCTCCTCGGGAGAAAGATTTTCCCGCGCCCATTTCCCGATCGCCGAGAGGAAGTCGCCGAGGCCGAGACTGTTAGCCTTGCCGACTTCATCGTCCGGCTCCTCGACGCGTTCCAGCGCGTCCATGAGCGGCGGCAGCTCTCCGAGATCGGCGTCACGGGCGAGCTTGCCCCTGGTGATGTTCCGGATGTCTGCGATGATGTCAGCTTTCTTGCCTTTGAAATTCGCGTTCGTGATGCCGGCGAGGACGGGCCGCAGGTCAATTTTTGCGTCCTGCGCGAGCTTTTTTTGCAAAAACATCATCAACACACCTTTAGCTAGGGCGGCTTTGTTGCTTTGACTCATGTCATGATCTCCTTTTTGCGTTGTGCGGGGCCGTTATTGGTCACGCTTAAGTTTCTGTTCAATCTCTTTGTTGCGTCTGAACATCTCGGCCTGGCGAGCATGCAGCATGCGCTCGAGACGGTCCTCCGACGGAGGGTCAAAGCGCCGCTGGAAAGGCGTGCGGCCGCTTGAGCGGTGGAAGATGCGACTGGCGAGGCTTTCGGCAAAGCCCACGTCTCCGCCGAAGTTTGGAAGCGCCGCGCGGCGCAATATCTCGGCGGTGATCTTGAGCGGGCCGCTTTCGCCGGCGGCCAGGACCAGCGCTCCGGCGGCCGCGTTGCAGAGATCGTCGTGGCCGCCGGGCCCATGGTCTACTTTGTCCTTGCCACCCGAAAATTGCCGGCGCTCCAGCGCCGCGAATTGTGCAACGAGCCGTGGGTTGTCGATCAGCCGGACACACCCGCCAGTGAACGCCGGCAGCATGTTGAGATAGACCTCGCTGCGGTTAAGTTCGGACGGATTGTACGTGATTCCGTTTTTGGCAAACTCTGCAACCACCCACTCGGCCCCATAATTATCGCCCACGATTTCCGTGACGCTATACGACTTCAGCAGCGCGGAGATGTCAGCCGTAACCTGTTGCGGAACGAGGGGGGACTTCTTCTCGAAGAGAAGGTCGAGCACCAGGATGTCGTCCTCGCGGTGCGCTATCCCCACCGCATAATCGTCATGCCGGCCCCCGCTCACATCGGTGAACGAGAAATAGGATTTGTCCCGGGAGGGAGGCCGGACCTTCACACCATGATCGACGGCGGCCTCGACCAGATCTCGCGGAATGTACGATGAAAGATCGTCGCGCCATTCGGCTTCGTACTCGGCGCGGAAGCGCAGCGGGTCGCTCGCAATATCTTTCGCGATTTCCGTCTCGGGGTAAGTGGGATTGAACGTCAGCGTTCCGCCGCGCACGACGAGCACGTCTTCATCGTCGCGTCCGTAGTGAGCCTTCCATTTGTCATAAAGCAGACCGGAGCGCCGATACGTGCTCGAAATCAAGAGCAACATGGAGCCGGGCATTCGGGCCAGGCCGGGCCGCACCGCGGAATAAACTTCGACGTCTGGGACCGCCGACGTGTCGTCAGTGCGCCACAACGCGACCTCATCGAAAATCGCGCAGATGATCGACCGCCCGCGGATGCTTCGAAACGAATTCGTGCAAACCCGGATGACGACTCTGTTGCTCAGCTCGATGGATTCGTTTCCGATCGACTTGACCATCGCCGCGAGCGCCGGGATTTCTTCAATGAGGCCGCGGATGTACCCGTGGACGATGCCGGCCTGGTCGCGATCAACGGCGACGCACATGATGACCGCTTTCTCGCCCGGGCGCAGCTTGCCCCGGGGATCGAAGTTCATCGCAAAGCACGTCGCTATCAGAGCAGCGATTGAGTCCTTGCCCCCGCCGCGGCCGACGACGTAAATGGCTTCGCCGACGCGACGTTTCGGCGGATCACGCTCGGCGACCGTGCGGAAGGCGGCGATCTCTTCGGGGTTCATCGCCTCGCCGAATGTGGCCCTTAGGACGCTGCGCCACGTGTCCCAACTGTGGCCGGCATAGAAGGGCCGGAACAGCCGCGCACTGTTCATTGATTTGACGACGGCAATATCCGGGATGGCTTGTTTCATCAGGTGTCGCTGCCTTCGGCGATCTCAGAATCGCCACCTTCATCCGCCGCGGCGGTGATCTGGGCCAGCATAGCGAGATGGGCGTCGAGGGCCGCGCCGGCCTTTGGCTTTGGCCTCGCGACCTCAAGGCGTTTCAGACAGCGCTGAAGGACGTTTGTGACCGTGGCGAAGGCGATCGGGTCAACGGCCTCGCCGCGGGCCATCGCCTCTTCAAGCCCCTCGGCCTGCAAAGCTAGCGCGGCGGACCGCCGGATTGTTTGGCGGATAATTTCGGGTGCGGCTTGCAGTCCGCCGAAGGGCGCCGCGAGCGCATCTACCAGATCGCGGAACCGACGGGCTTCGGTCGAGCGGCCGTCGATGCCGCGTGGCAGGAGCCGGCCGTTGGTTATCGCCGACCTGGCTTCGGGCTTGCGCTCGGCTTGTACTGGGCTTGCGTGGGCCATATTCGACCCCCAAAAACTTCGTTGCTTAAGTTTAAATAAAAGGCGCGCGGTGCTAAACCCCCGTATTCTTTTAGAAATTCCTCGTGTGTCGCGGGGAATAAGCGAAAGCGCCGAAAACGGGAGGCGAAAATTTGCACTGGGGAAAAAGGTTGGACCCAGGCGGGGATGTTCGGGCGCCAGCCCGGTGGATGAGCAAGGAAGGGCCCAACACCTCGCCCCCGGCCCTAAACCCCGGCCGGGGGGTTATCGTGACCCTGTGGTCCGGCAGGGAACCGCTGTATCGATAGCCACCACCGGAGCGGTCTATCGTCCACAACATCATCGGAGACGATTACGGACTCCTCATCCAATTATCGATCTCATGATAATCACGTGCCCCGGAAAACTGGCTGAACAACCACTGACCCAACAATGGTACGTCTTTGCGCTTTTCCCGACATTCCGAAAGCATCTGCTTCGTCTTTCGGATGATCTTCTCCGTGTCGCACCTATCAGCCATCAATTTGTTGAACGCATTGCGGGCGATCTTCGCGTTAGTGTCGGGCCAGCGGTAACTCCTCCATAATACACTGAAGGGCGATTCTCAAATTCTTGGCCACGAAATCGTCGAATTCATCCAGCGTCTCCGCGTTCTCAAGCTCGTCTTGGAAAAGTCCGATCGTCTCCCTCGTGCACCCATAGGGACGCCACGTCTTCCAACCCTGTTGCTTCAACCACACACCAGGGTAAGGAGCATAATCTTCGGGGAACAACTCGTAAAATCTGTTCCACAACGTTGCGACGATGAGAACCTCTCGAACTGGCGCGTCCGATTTGACAACCGCGTTCGTCCAAGCTCCTTTCAGCTTGCCCTCATCTGAATCCTTGCGTGGGAATATCATCGCGAAGAGATCAAAGGCCTCGTCAGAATCCAAGTCGTCGTCAGACTTCAGGGTGCGGAGCAGCGTCTCTTCGTCAAGGTCGCCAAGCTCGTCCCCTGTTCCTACCTCGTCATCGTCGTCATCAGCTCGCCCCTCTTCGCCATCTGGTGTTCCGTTTCCTTTTTCTTTTTTCTCAAAATCAAAAAATTTCCTTTTCCGCCTAGAAGGTAATTTTTGAGTTTTTATAATAGAAGGTAATTGAGTAGCGTTTTGGCTACTAGGCTCGCGCCGTTTGGCTACTAGGCTGGGAGGCGTGTCGCTACTAGTAGCCTCTAGATTACTAGTAGCCTCTAGGTTACTAGGTCCGCGCTCCGATACCTCCCACACCGGTCGGTACAAGTTCGTATCATCCGGGTTCCCCTTGTCGGCATGCCTGACGACGAAGTAGCCGAACTTCTCTAGTGCTGCGATGGCCTTGACCACGGTGAGACGATGGAGGCCCGTCGCCTTGGCGATCGCGCCCATGCCGGGCCAGGCGTAGCCCGGATGTTTGCATTTCGGGTTTTCGTTGAAACGTTCGAGCAGATAGGCCGCAACTGCCTTCGCGCTGGATTTAAGACGCTTGTCGAGCATAACTGCCAGCGCGAACTTGTGCTTCACCAGCAGCGTCACGCGCCTTGCGCCGGCCGTTGATGCCGCGCGGCCTTTACCGTCTCCGTCGTCGGCGGTATATTTGGGCCGTTCCTGGCCTTTAGTGTGTTTTCGCGCCGCCCCGTTTGCCGCGGGGCGGCGTTCTATTCCTTGGCTCATGGCGTTTCCCCGTCATGCCGTTTCGACGGGTGTCGTTGCCGCGGGGCGACGTCTCGTTTTGGTGACTTTCTTGTTGTATTCGGAAGTCACGCTGTGCGTCCGCTCGGCGAGCCAAGCGAGCACATCGGCGCGTTTATAGCGAACCCGCCGGACACTCAACCGGACGAATGGTGGCCCGTATCCGCGGTGCCGGCCGATCTCCAAAAATTGAGTGCTGACGCCGAGCCATCCGGCAACTGCGCCGGTGCTCAATAGATCATCCGGCGCACCATTGTTGCGCTCCGCAATATCTTGGGCGTGGGCGTCGAGATGATGTCGTTGTGGGGTGCGCACGTCTGCAGAAGTCTTTTTTGGCATATGATTCCCTCGTCAGGCGCTCGGACGGGAATCAAAAAAAGCCGCCCGAACGCAATAATTGCGTCCGACCGGCCCATTCGCGCAGCTCAGGGAAGTTGCGGTGGCGCTCGCCTAGCGCCGTGGTCCGCGATTCATTTTATTAGGGCTGAATCCTCACCCCTCGCATCAATTGCTCGTGGCTCGTGCCCCCCTCCAACTCGTCCCTAACGATAGTCTGGCGGGGTCAGGCCCTTTATAAAATAAAGTAACGTTATGGCAAAGCACTAATTTTACCGATGCCTTCGACATTCTCGCCCACAACGGCCTCGATCCCGCAAAGAGTTTTGAGCCGGTCGCATATGCGCTGTGCGGGTTCGCGCAACCGATCAACCGTCAAACGCACGTAACCACTGGTGACGTCGCTACCGATCGAATGATTCACTAGTGCTTTAAGCGCGATCACGGACATATCTGTCGCCTCAGCGACCGTTATAAAAGTGCGCCGTAGGTCGTGTGGGCTTAAGACGATGCCGGTCGCCTTTTCAATTTCGCCAAATGCGCTGCCTGGGTTTTCAAGGTGCCCGCTCTTACTGTCACAAGCGAACACATAATCACCCTCGTTGCCGAGCGCCCGGCGGGCAATGAACAGGTCACGCACAAAGTCTGACATCGGCAAGTCGAGCTTGCGCCCGGCTTTCGTTCGGCCTGCAGGCAGCCTTATCATGCGGCCCACCAAATCCACTTCACTCCATTTCAAAGCGCCAGCTTCGCTCTTGCGCAAGCCGGTGAACAACAATGTCAGCACATAATCGCAATGCGTCCGGCTCGGCAATGCGCATACAGCATCGTAAAAGGCAGGAAGCTCATCTGCGCGAACCAGCCTTTCACGCCGCGGCTCGTCATACCAACTTTCGCGCAAGCGCCGGACCGGGTTGGGTGGCATCTCCGATGCGCGGTCGCTTACAAAATTGAAGATTGCCCTGAAGGTGCGCATGGTGAGGTTGGCGGAACCGCCGCCGGTGACTTGGACACGCCCCGCTTCCCTATCTTTCTTATTGTGACTCACGACCTCCTTTTGAATTTCGCGGTGGCGGCCTTCGACCATGTCCGCGTTTATGTCGCGGAGTGGTCGGTCGAGCCACGATTCGAGATGCCGCTCGATCAAGCTGCGATAAATCGTCTTGCTCTTTGGGCGGAGCTTCGTGCGCGCCTCAAGGTACTCGTCCAAAGCTTTGCGCAATGTCATGTTGGCGCGGCGTGCGGCTTTCGGGTCTTTGCCGCGGTAGAGGTCGGCGAGTTTGCCTTCTGCCTCTTTTCGGGCGACAGCAATATCCGTGAACACATTGGTTGGGCCGATGGTGACGCGCCGCGTACGGCCATCCGGCAATCGACGTTGCACGATGAAGGTCTTGGCCCGGGTCTTGCCGCTGCAAAGCACGCCGAAGCCCGTAAGCTCCTCGTCCCAGTAAATGACCTGCCGGCCACTAGGGTCCGGAGCGGGCAGGGCGTCGATTTTCTTCTCCGTGAACTTAAGTGAGGGCATTAGTTAGCGCTCCTAGGAATAAGCGAAATTGGGGTCGGGCGGACTCCTTTTTGTCTTTTAAGACGCCCCTAGGTTAGCGCTCCCAGCCCTATGTTTAAAGCAAATTAATAAACAATATCCGATGCTTAGGGGCGGTATTGCTTTAAACCTAAAAGACCGGAGGGGGCTGCTATTGGTAACCATCCATAAAACCTTTCCCCGGATACTGCTTACACCACAGGGAAAAAGAGCCGGGGCCATCCGGCTCCCTCAGAAACTTCGGCAAAAAATTGACCTTGGCAGCACCGTTCGACAGCTTGTTGACCGACCTTGCCGAAATCCCGGAATACCGGGGATTTGGCCGGGTCACCGCGGTTCTCGGCATGCTGGTGGAAGCCGGCGGCATCGAGCGGGTGCTCTCGATCGGCGGCCACTGCAACGTCCGCGCCGCGAACGGCCGCATCGTCCCCTGTGAAGTGATCGGATTCCGCGACCGCCGGGCCGTTCTGATGCCCTTCGGCTCGCTGGACGGCATCGGTCTCGGCTGCAGAGTTCGAACCCGCCGCCCGCGGCACCTCAATCAATCCGTCGGCCGGCTGGCTGGGCCGGGTCGTCAACGCACTGGGCGAGCCGATCGACGGCAAAGGCCAGCTGCAATTGGGCACCTCGACTTATCCCTTGCGCAATGCGCCACCGCCCGCCCATGAACGCCAGCGCGTCTCGGGCAAGATGGATTTGGGTGTGCGCGCGATCAATACGTTCCTCACCTGCTGCCGCGGGCAGCGCATGGGGATTTTCTCTGGGTCCGGCGTCGGCAAATCGATTTTGCTGTCGATGATGGCGCGGTTCACGGCCTCCGACGTCATTGTCATCGGGCTCATCGGCGAGCGCGGGCGCGAGGTTCAGGAATTCATCGAAGACAATCTGGGCCCGGAGGGCTTGTCCCGCAGCGTCATCGTGGTCGCGACCTCCGACGAATTGCCGCTGCTGCGCCGCCAGGCGGCGTATCTCACCATGACAGTGGCAGAATATTTTCGCGATCAGGACAAGAACGTTCTTTGCCTCATCGATTCGGTCACCCGCTTCGCCATGGCCCAGCGCGAAATCGGCCTTTCCGCCGGCGAGCCGCCGACGACGAAGGGCTATACGCCGACCGTCTTCGCGGAACTGCCGAAACTGCTGGAACGCGCCGGCCCGGGCAAGGGTGTGGGCACGATCACCGGTCTCTTCACCGTGCTGGTCGAAGGCGACGATTCGAACGAGCCGATTGCCGATGCGCTTCGCGCCATTCTCGATGGCCATATCGTGCTCGACCGCAAGATCGCCGAGCGCGGCCGTTACCCGGCCATCGATATTTTGAGAAGCGTCTCGCGGACCATGCCCGATTGCAACACGCCCGGCGAAAACGCTGTCGTCGGCCGGGCGCGTTCTCTGGTTTCTGCCTATGAAGACATGGCCGAGATGATCCGGCTGGGCGCTTATCGCCGGGGCAGCGATCCCAAGACGGACGAGGCAATCCATTATCACCCGGCCCTCGAAACGTTTCTGCGCCAGGATAAGAACGAATGCGCCGATCTGGCGAGCGGCTACGCCGCCCTTGCCCGGCTGTTCGAGGTCAAGGCGTCATGACGGACAGGCGCTGAGGCTTCACCATGAAGGGTCTTCCCAATCTCATCCGACTTCATCGCTGGCGCCTCGATGAGAAGCGCCGCAATCTTGCCGAGCTCGAGCGTCTGGCCGCCGAGCTGCGCGACCATGGTGCGCGCATCGAAGAAGATATGCGATCCGAACAGAAGGTCGCCGTCGGCTCGCTGGAAGCCCGGTTTGGTTATGGAAATTACGCCAAGGCGGTGATCGCGCGCCGCGCGACGCTCGCGGCCTCGCTGGCCGAAGTTCAGATCAAGATTTCCCAGGCAGTGGATGATGTCGCGCAGTCTTTCCAGGAGCTGAAGCGGTTTGAAATCGCCCAGGAGCATCGCGAAAAGGCCGCCCGCGAGCGCGCGGCCAGGCTGGAGCAATTCGCGTTCGACGAGCTGGGCGCTCGCCGCCACGGCGGAAAATAACGGGCGTTATCTCGGAAAATAGAGGTTTCTAGCGAAGGCGGGCCAGAAGCCCGTCATTCTTCCAATCGGGCTGACGCCCTTCGATCATGACGCGGTAGGCGCCATCGGCCAGCGATCCGCAAATGACAATCCGCGAATAGCGCGGCACCAATTCACTTTCCATGTCCGCGAGGATCGAAGCGCCCATCGCCTCGATCGATTCCCAAGAACCTTCCGCCAGCGCCGCGAGATAAGGTGCAAAGACCGCTGGAACAAGTGTTACGCGGTCGGGAACATAGGCAAGCTCGATGGAAACAGCACCGAGGCCGCGGGTTTCGATTTGGTTCTCCAAGGTGACGACATAATCGATATGCCGGGCTGGATTGGGCGCTGTGCCCAGCAATTGCCGCCGTCCTGCGGCCGGTGCATCGATCATCCGAATGGCTGCGGTTTTAGACATTGAATCCCACTCCCGAATTGCCGTCCTGCGGCAGTTGGGCGAAAGGCCGGCTCGCCTGGAACGAAACGCCGCCTGATTGTCCCGTCGCCGCCAGCGAATTGTCGAAGATTTTCGCGATGTCGCGGCGCATTCCGTTGTCCAGCGGCGCACGGGTGCGGACGATCAAATCGAATTTCTTTGGCTTGACCAAGCCGTCGAGCTGCATCGCCCCGATCCGGGTCAGATCCACATTGACGAGGAATTGGGTCATGCCGTCGGGATCGTGGTTGTCATTCGCTTGCTTGCGATTGCGGCGCAAATAGAATTGTACATACTGCATCGCATTGCCGTCATGGACGGGAATAACGAGGCTGCGCCAGTCGCCGCCCGCGGCATCGGGAATGACCGAGGACAGTTGCCGAAAATCGCTGGCGAGTCGCGTCACTAGATCGTTCCGGCCGGCCACGTCCAACGCGCGGATGGCGTGATCGCCCAACAGCGCGCGTATGTCCCCGGTCTTGATCGCCGCAACCGCGGCAATGAGGGCCTGAGCGAGTTGCGGACCGTTGTGCGGAATGATGTTTTCGAGGGCCGGGGGCAGGGCCGGCGCGCGGGAGGTGCCTTGCTGCGTCTCCGCCGCCAAGCCATCGGCCTTGCTCAAAACCGTCAGGGCTTCTTCCAGGGCCGGCCAGCCGCGGCCGGTTGAAGGCGATGCGGTGCTTGGCGCAGTTTCGAGCGGCGCTTGCGCTTGGCCCAATACTTCGAGAATAAGACGGCTTGCGGCCGGCAGCGGAATTTTCGTCGAGAGCGAAAGAACGCCGAGCGGCGTGCGGAGTTGCACCTGGCCGGAGATATTCGGTTCGCCGACGGTGGCAAGCATCAGACGGGCGCCGTCCCGCGCCTGGGCCAGAACGCGCCCATCCGGCGTCAAGCCGTGGGCGGTCATGGCTTGCGCCAAGGTCTGGCTCAAGGTCTGAGCTATAGCTTGGGGAAGAGCGCGTGCCGCTGGGGCGCTGTTTCCGGGCAATCCGCTCTCGATATCATCGGCCGGTCCGTCGGCAAGTCCGCCGGCTTGCGGGCTTCCCGGAACATTTCGAGCCGTAGTCTTCGTGTCGGCGGCCTGGACGGGATCGAAGGCAAGAATTCGAATCTGAAGCCGGGTTCCCTTCAGCGGCAGTTCGGCGTCGGCTTCCTGCGGCGTGCGATTGAACAATGCGCTTAAAATCGGCGATCCCATTTCGGAGGCGGCGGCGCGCTGGATGTAGGATTGGAGTCCAGTTCCGAAGGCGCCGGGTGCTTCTTCGACGACGGTCGCCGTCAATACGCCGGGCGATACGGTCACGGTTTCGATGGTCCCCGCCGCCGATGAAGCGGCGGTGCCGCCAAGGCCCGGACCGGCCGGCGGAACGAGGGCGCCGCCCAGACCCGTCGCATTCGGATGCGAGGCTTGACCCTGCGGCAACCCCGGCAGAATAAGCATGGCCGTTGCCGGTTGGCCCGGCGGCGGTTGCTGCTGATTGATCGACAGCACCACCACCTGAATCTGTGCGCCGACGCTTTGTACCTGAAGCGATAGCTGGCTTCCCTGGGGCAGCGAGAGCGCCGTCGCCAAGGTGAGGCCGCCATTGGCGGTCTGGACCACCACATGGCCTTGAGCGTCGCGCCCGACGACGGACCCGTTCAAAATCGTGCCGGATGTCAGATTGGCAAGACCGGGCGGAAGATTGGTCATCCCGGTGGCATTCGGCGCCGCCGGCGTTCCATGGGCGATGGCGGCGGCCGGCGATACCGGCAGTGTGGGGGCGACGGCGGTCATGGTTCGGCCAGGAGTTGCCGCGCGATCGCCGCAACGTCGCCGGCGGCATCGGCATTGGGATGCCGGCTCAGGATCGGCGTCTGATTGCGAATGCTGTCCACGACCTTGCTGTCGCGCCGGATGATTTCGGCCAAGGGCGGCGAAAGCTTGAGGAAGTTTTGGCAGGCCTTGAGGAGCGTTTGATACGTGCGTTCGCCTTCGCGGGAATTGGCCACCATGTTGACGACGACGCGCAGATCGGCGGTCGGGCGGTCCTGATGCGTCAGCTTGATAAGGGCATAAGCGTCGGTCAGAGCGGTCGGCTCCGGCGTGGTCACGACGAGGATCGTCCGCGCTTCATTGCCGAGCAACCGCACGGCACCGTCGACGCCGGCGCCGAGATCGATCACCACCCGGTCGTAATCGGCCGAGAGGGTCATCAGATTGTCGTGCAAGGCGCCCAGCAGCGGCGCCGGAAGCGTCGAGAGCGTGCCCGATCCGGAACGCCCGGCAATCACGTCGAAGCCGGCCTCCGGCACCGGGATGGTCGCTTGGCGCAGAGTCAATTGGCCGGCGATGACGCCGCCCAGATCCTTTTCCGGCATCAAGCCCAATTGAATATCCACATTGGCAAGACCGAGGTCGCCGTCAAATAGAAGCGTGCGAGCCCCGGATTTGGCCAGCGCATGGGCCAGCGTAACCGCAAACCAGGTTTTCCCGACACCGCCCTTGCCGGAAGCGATCGCGACCACATTGCGGCCTTTGGCGGCGCGTGCCGCGCGCACCGTGGCGAGAGAGATGGCCGTCATGCGATGGGTTCCCTTTCAAAGCGAAGCGGCGCCGCCGACGGTGTTGCGCCCGACGGTTCCGATATGGCCGACGGTTCCGGCAACAAAAGCCGTGCCAACGAAACCGGATTGAGGGCGGTGAGGCCTTTGCCGATGGCGGGAGCGGCGCTCACATTGCTGAATTTGAGGCGTCCGGCGTCGGCCGCCGCGAGCAGGCTGCCGAAGCGGCGCGCCATGTCGAGCCGCGTTGCGAGCAAACGGGTGGCACTCAAAGTCGCGAAAGCGGCGGCGATTTCCGCGTATTCGGCGGCGTCTCCGCCCGCATCGAGAACCAAGATCGGTTCGGCGTTACTGGCGAGGATCAAGGCGCTCAAAGCGTCCATTTCGGAATTGCTGTAAGGATTGGTGCCGGCGCTGTCGATGATGACGTCCCGGTCACCGCTGCATTGCTCCATAAGAGCCGCCAATTGGTCCGCGCTGGCGGCGGTGCGGAAGTTCGCCCCCATCAAATTCGCGAGCCTTTCGATCTGCTCGATCGCTCCGGCGCGTTGGGTATCGGTGGAAATCAAAGTCGCATGTTGCTTTTTCAAGCGCGCGCGCGCCGCGATCTTGGCGGCGGTGACGGTTTTGCCGACCCCCGGCGGGCCGATCAGGATCATCGGCTTCGTGGATTTTTCGCCGATCGGCGCGAAGCGGAAGCAATCGTCGAAAGCGCCGGCCAAGGCCATTCGCGGTTCTTCGCTTTTGAAAACCCGGACGGCGGTAATGAGTCTCTGCCGCGATCGGTTCCGGGGTCGCGTGTTCCTCGAGGGTGCAGCGCACGGCTTCCACCACCCGCTCGAATTGGGCGTTGTCTTGCTTGAAAGGCGGGTTGAATGCCGGCTTCGTCGATGTGGGAGGAGGGGGTTCGGCCTGCTCGACCGCGGCGGTGATGCGAACGCCGGCGGAACGGCTCTGCAGAGTTCGAAACAATGACGGCGTCGGGCCCAAGCTCGGCCCGCACCAAGGCGATGCATTCTTTCATGGACGGGGCGGAGAAGGTTTTGAGGCGCATGACCGACCTTTAAACCTGACCCAGCGTCTTGATCTTGGCTTTGGGGTGGATCTCGTTCTGCGAGATCACGGTAGTGCTGGGGCGGAAGCGTTCGATGATGGAACGGACATAGGGGCGGATGCGCGGGCTGGTGAGCAGCACCGGCGTTTCGCCCAGCATGGCGTGCCGCTCGAAGGTTTGGCGAACGATGCCGATAAATTCCTGAAGCCGCGATGGCGCCATCGAAAGCTGCAAATCGTCGCCGGTGCCGGTCAGCGCCTCGGCGAATGTCTGTTCCCAAACCGGCGAGAGTCCGATCAACGGGATAAATCCCTGGTCGTTGGTGCAGGTGTCGCTGATTTGCCGAGCGAGCCTGGAACGGACATGCTCGGTGATCGCGGTCACGTTCCGCGAATATCCGCAAGCCTCTGAAATTCCTTCGAGAATGGCAGGAAGATCGCGGATCGAGATGCGCTCGCTCAGCAAATTCTGGAGCACGCGCTGGACGCCGCCGACCGAAATCTGCTGCGGGATGACATCGGCAACGAGTTTCTGATGCTGCGAATCGAGCTCGTTCAACAATTTTTGCGTTTCGCTGTAGGAGAGCATTTCCGCCATGTTGTCGCGGATGATTTCGGTCAGATGCGTGGTGATAACGGTCGCCGGATCGACCACCGTGTAACCGCGGAACTGCGCTTCCTCGCGTTGATCTTCCAGAACCCAGGTCGCCGGCAGGCCAAAGGTCGGCTCGGTGGTCTGTTCGCCGGGAAGGGCGATCTGTTCGCCCTTCGGATCCATGACCAGCAGCATGCCCGGACGCACTTCGCCGCGGCCGGCTTCGATTTCCTTGATCCGCATCACATAGGTGTTGGACGGAAGCTGCATGTTGTCCTGAATGCGCACGGCGGGCAAAACGAACCCCATGTCGCGGGCAAGCTGGCGGCGCAGCGCCTTGATTTGATCGGTCAAGCGCTCGCCCTTCTGATTGCTGATCAAGGCCAGCAAGGCGTATCCCAATTCCAGCCGGACATAGTCGATGCTCAGCGCCGCCGCGATCGGTTCTTCGGCAGGCGGCGCCTTGATCGCGGCCTTGGCCGCCACATCGTCGGCGATGATACGGGCGTGCTTGGTGCTGGCACTCCAGGTCAAAAACCCGGTGACGCCCGCGAGCAATAGGAACGGAAACATCGGAATGCCCGGCAGGATCGCCATCAACGCCATCAGTGCGGAACTCATGCCGAGCGCGCGCGGATAGCTGCTGAGTTGTCCGAACAGTGCCTTGTCGGCAGAGCCTTCGGTCCCCGCTTTGGAAACCAGCATGCCGGCGGCGGTCGAAACGATCAGGGCGGGAATTTGCGTGACCAGACCGTCGCCGACGGTCAGCAGCGTATAAGTCTGCGAGGCTTGCGTAAAAGTGATGCCGTGCTGGGCGACGCCGATGACGATGCCGCCGATGATATTGATGAAGGTGATGAGCAAACCGGCGATCGCATCGCCGCGGACGAACTTGGTGGCGCCGTCCATGGCGCCGAAGAAAGTGCTTTCGTCTTCGAGCGACTTGCGCCGGCTTCGCGCATCCGTCTCATTGATGAGGCCCGCGGAAAGATCGGCGTCGATGGCCATTTGCTTGCCGGGCATGGCGTCCAAGCTGAACCGCGCCGACACTTCGGCGATACGTCCGGAACCCTTGGTGATGACGATGAAATTCACGATCACCAGGATGGCGAAAACGATCATTCCGATGAGGAAGTTGCCGCTCATCACGAAATGGCCGAAGGCCTCGATCACCCGTCCCGCCGCTGCGGTTCCCTCGTGACCGTTGCTCAGGATGAGCCGCGTCGACGCCAGATTAAGCGCGAGGCGCAGCATGGTCGCAATCAAGAGAACGGTGGGAAACGAACTGAATTCGAGGGGCTTCTCGATGAACAAGACGGTCATCAAGATCAGAACCGAGAGGGTGATGGAGAACGCCAGAGAAATATCGAGGGCCCATCTCGGCAAGGGCAGGATGAGGACGACCAGGATCGCGACGACGCCCAAGGCGAGGGCGATATCACCGCGCCGAAGCGCGGTGTTAAGCCGGCCAAACAAGTCAAAACCGGTATTTGCCGGTGCTGCGACCTGGGTCGTTGGATCGGCCATGAACGCCTTCGTTTGCTGTTACAATCCTGCCTCTACATCGCGGCGCGCTGGAGATCGCCGGGGCTTGGGACCGGAACGCCTTCTCCACTGTATTGCTTCAGCTTGTTGCGGAGCGTGCGGATCGAGATGCCGAGAATGTTCGCAGCATGGGTGCGATTGCCGAGACAATGGTTGAGGGTGTCAAGAATGAGATCGCGTTCGACATCGGCGACGGTGCGGCCCACCAGAGACTTCACGCGCTCGCGGGCGATCGCTTCGGGCGCTCCCTGCGATGCGCCGCTTTCGGCAATTGCAGCGGCCGAACGCAGGACGATCGCCTCTGGGCCGATGTCTGGGCCTTTGGCGAGCAGCACCGCGCGGTGCATGGTGTTTTCGAGCTCGCGGACATTGCCGCGCCACGCATGGCGGCGCAACGTCTCGCGCGCCACATCGGAAATGGCGCGGAGCGGCAATCCATTGGCCTTTGAATATTTGTCGGCGAAGTGATCGGCCAACACGTCGATGTCGAGAGGCCGCTGGCGCAAGGACGGCAGATGCAGCGTCATCACATTGAGACGGTACAGCAGGTCTTCGCGGAATCGGCCCTTACGTACTTCGTCTTCGAGATCGCGGTTGGAGGTGGCGATCACCCTGATATCGACCTTGACCGGTTCGCTGCCGCCGACGCGGTCGATCTCCCGCTCTTGAACCGCGCGCAGCAACTTCGCTTGAAGCCGCGGCTCCATTTCGCTGATTTCATCGAGCAGCAGCGTGCCGCCGTTCGCCTCTTCGAATTTGCCGATGCGCCGCGCCACGGCGCCGGTGAAGGCACCTTTCTCATGGCCAAACAGTTCGGATTCGAGGAGATTTTCCGGGATCGCCGCGCAATTGACCGAAACGAATTTTTCGTTGGCGCGGCGGCTCTTGCGATGGAGATAACGCGCGAGCAATTCCTTGCCGGTGCCGGACTCGCCGGAGATCAGGATGCTGGCGTCGCTTCCGGCCACCTGGTCGGCGAGCTTGAGAACCTCGGCCATCGCCGGATCGCGGGTGATGATGGTGTGGCTTTCTTCGGCGACCGCTTCGAGAACGGCGGCGATCAGCTCCGGGTCCGGCGGCAAGGGGAGATATTCCTTGGCGCCGGCGCGGATCGCGGCGACGGCGGCTGGCGTATCGTTGCCAATGCCGCACGCAACGACCGGCACGATGATGCGTTCGGCGCGGAGGCTTTCGGTCAACCGGCGGACATCGAGCGTCACGTCGACCATCACGAGGTCGGCGCCGTGGCCCGAACGGAGCGCATTGAGGCCGCCGTCGACGTCGTCGACTTGCATGACCTTGGCGCCTCGGCCCATGGCGATCTTGCTCGCCGTGCCGAAGTGACCTTTCAACGATCCGATAATAAGGAGTCTCATGTTCTATTTCTCCCGTATGTGCGGTTCGGACATAAGTCCTGCCCGCCTAGTCGAAAAACTGAACGCGTTTTGACGGCGGCAGCACCGAATTGAGCAGCATTTCGAGGCGCCGCGGATTTTCTTGGCGCGCGATCGAGCTGGAGGCCATCAAATAAATGTTTTTGACCAGAAGCTCTTCCCGCGAATTGCGCTCAAGCTTCGAGGCCAACGGCGAAAGCACCACATTGGCGAGGACCGCGCCGTAAAACGTCGTCAGCAAGGCCACCGCCATGGCGGGGCCGATGGTCGCAGGATCGTCCAGCCGGCCCAGCATCTGCACGAGGCCGACCAAGGTTCCGATCAGGCCCATGGCGGGGGCGACTTCGGCGGCTTTGCGCAAGACACTGGCGCCCTTGGTATGGCGGCTCGATGTTGCGGCGATATCGGTCTTCAAGACGCGTTCGATGACGTCGCCGGTGGTGCCATCGGCCACCATGATGAGGGCTTGCTGAAGGAACGGCTCTTTGTCGAAAGCGCTGGCGGCCTGTTGCAATGCCAGCACGCCGAAGCGGCGTGCATGGACCGCAAATTCGAGCATCTGAATGGCCGCCCGCGACGGATCGCGGATGGAATGGAAGAGGGTGCGGATCATCATCCGCTGGGCGTGGAATATCTCGGGGAGACTGAAACATATGGTGGTGACGGTAAAGGTGCCGCCGATGACGATCAAGGCGGCCGGGATATTGAGGAAGGCGGCTCCGTCGCCGCCTAAGGCCAAGGCGGTGACAATAAGGGCAATTGCGCCACCCAATCCCAGAAAGGTCGCGGCATCGAACGAACGCCGCGGCACCACCCGTTCGGGCGTGATCGGCGCTTCGTCGGCGTTGGAGATTGAGCTTGCCATCGGGCTCTCCTGATTCTTTCCGCCTAAGAGCGGTCCGATTTGATGATTTCGGTCATGGTCACGCCGAGCCGATCATCAACCACGACGACCTCCCCGCGGGCCACCAGCCGGTTGTTCACGTAAATATCGATCGCCTCGCCGACCTTTCGGTCGAGTTCGACAACCGCGCCCCGGCCGAGCTTCAAGAGCTGGCTGACTTGCATCGTCGCTTTGCCGAGCACGGCCGAAACTTGCACGGGAATTTCGTAGACCGCCTCCAAGTCGCGGGCTTAAGTCGGCGCCTTGCCGCCTTCATCGTTGCCGCCATCATCGGCCCGGCCCGGCTTGGCGCCGCCGTTCGGTGACGGCGCTTCGGGCTCCAGCTCGGTCAATTCCAAATCCTTTTCGTCGGCCATCGGGCCCTCCTACGTTCGCAATCTAAGTCGGTTCTGCAGCATTCCGGTTCGGTTCGACCGATTTTGCGATTGGCAAACTCGCAAGAAAACGTTCCACCACGCCTTGGATTCGGTTCCACATCCAATCGGGATCGCGTTCGACGCCTCCGTCCGCCCATTCGACGCGGCAATCCGCCAAGCCCAAATTATCGTCGGCGATCAACACCACCTTGCCGCCGAAGCCGGAACGTTCCGGCAATGTGACCAACTTATCTTTGACCGCGTCGAGCAGAGCATCGGGAACGCGCACGACGACGCGCGGCTCGTCCAAAGTCGAAGCGAGGCAAGCCGTTACCAAGGCCTCGATCTCCGTCAGATTGGCGCTTCGCGCGAACCCCGGTATCACCTTACGCATGACCGCAAGCGCCACCTGTACCGCATCCCGGCGAATTTCATCGACGGCGGGAGCGAGGGCCGCCGCCACGGCCGTCAGCCGCTCATCGATGCGAGCCAGCATTTGCGCGGCCAAGGTTTCGGCCGACGCATGCGCTTCGTCCGTGCCTTTGACCCGGCCTTCGGCAAAGGCTTGGGCGCGAATCTCGGCCACTTGCTCTTCGGTAAGGCTGATCGGCGGTTTTGGCGGCGGCCCACGATCGTTCTTCGCGACGGCCTTTTCGGCCTTCTCGAAGTTCGTCTCGAACATGAATTTGCGTGTTGCTGCCATCATCGCCCGCTAATAAATCAGCTCGTCGTCGCCTTTGCTGTCGGCGATCATAATTTCGCCCTTCGCCGCCAATTCCTTGGCCAGCGTCACCATTTGCATCTGCGATTCGTCGACGTCGCGAAGCCGAACCGGGCCCATCGATTCCATATCTTCTTTGAGAATCTTGCCGGCGCGTTCCGACATGTTGCTGAAGAAAAGATTTCGCAGGGCTTCGGAAGCGCCCTTGAGGCAGAGTCCGAGCTTTTCCTTGTCGAAATTGCGTAACAAAGTCTGGATGCCGCCGGGATCGAGCTTTCCGAGATCCTCGAAGGTGAACATCAGAGCTTTGATTCGCTCGGCCGCGTCGCGGTTGGCCTCTTCAAGAGCGGTCATGAAGCGCAATTCGGTATTGCGATCGAAATTGTTGAAAATTTCCGCGATCATCTCGTGGGCGTCGCGGCGGTTGGTGCGGGCCAGATTGCTCATGAATTCGGTGCGCAGCGTGCGTTCGACGTCGTCGAGGACTTCTTTCTGGACGGCTTCCATGCGCAGCATCCGTGTTACCACTTCGAGCGCGAAGGTTTCCGGCAGCATGGCGAGCACGCGGGCCGCATGATCCGATTTGATTTTGGAGAGGACGACGGCAACGGTCTGGGGATATTCGTTCTTCAGGTAGTTGGCGAGAACCAATTCGTTGACGTTGCCGAGCTTGTCCCACATGGTGCGGCCGGCGGGGCCGCGGATTTCGTCCATGATGCCTTCGACACGGTCCTTGCCGAGAAAATCTTGGCCAGCAACCGTTCGGTGCTTTCGTAGGTGCCGACAAGCGAACCGGTGCTCGACACCTGCTCGGCGAACTCGACGAAGATGCGCTCGACCAAGGACGAGCTCACCGTGCCGAGATTTGCCATGGCCTGAGACAGCTCGCGAATCTCGTCGTCGTCCATCAGCTTGAACACACTGGAGATGTGATCTTCGCCGACGGAGAGCATGAAAATCGCGGCCTTCTCCTGGCCGCTCAAACTGCGGTAATCCTCTTTGGGCATCGTTGCTTCGCTTCGACGTCAGTTTCTGGGGTTCTTAGGCTTCTTGGAACATCCAGGTACGGATGATCGAAACCGTCTCTTCCGGATGCTTTTCGATGATTTCGCCGATCTTCTTCAGGGACGACGCCTTCACTCGGCCCTCGACTTGCTCGATATCGATCATTTGGTCGAGCTCGGACTGGGCGGCTTTGGCCGCGCCCTCGTCGGGTCCGGGAAGCTTCGGCGCGGGACCGCCCGAGTGATCGGCGAGCATTTCGGGGCTCATGGGCATCGCCTTGGGTATCGCCTCGATCAGTCTTGCGACCAGCGGCCGCACCACCAGCAACAGAACGAGGAGGGCGACGACGCCCAAAACTACGATTTCCGCAATCCTCAGATAATCGTCCTTGGTGAAGCCGAAGAGCGGTGCCGGGCCTTCATTGGCCAGGCCTTCATCGACGCTTGCAAACGGCATGTTGACGAGCTGAACGACATCGCCTCGCTGCTGGTCGTAACCGATCGCCGAGCGCACGAGTTTTTCCAGCTGCTGCATCTCGGCATCGCCCCGCGGCGTGTACTTCTTCGTGCCGTCGGGCGCTGTCGCGTAAGTTCCGTCCACCAGGACCGCGACGGACACGCGTTTAATGATGCCGGATTCTCGGACCTGATTTTTGACGGTCTTGGAAATTTCATAGTTGACGGTTTCTTCGGTCCGGTTCGATTTGTTGGAACTGGTCGGACCCGTCGCTGCGCTTTGCTGGTTCTGGCCTGCGGCGCCGGGAGCGGTTTGCTGGGTCTGAGGCAAATTCTGGGCGACGCTCACCGATTGCTGGCCGCTGTTGTCGCTGCTGTTGGCTTGTTCTTCGACGGTCTGGGTCGAGCGCACGACCTGTCCGTCGGGATCGAAAATTTCGGCGTTGGTGCTGATGCGGTCGAAATCCATGTCCGCGGTGACTTCGGCGCGGATCTTTCCCGGTCCGACCGACCGCTCGAGCAAAGTTTCGATCGACTGCGCTAAATGGTCTTCATAAGACAACCGCATTTCCTCGGCGCCCGTGCCGGACGTCGAACCGTCCGGACTATCGTTTGGCCGCGCCAGGAGGTTGCCTTTGTCGTCGACGATGGAAATCCGGTTCGGCTTTAGGCCGGGTACTGCGGAGGCAACGAGATTTTCGACGGCCGCCACCTGCTGCGGCGAAAACCGGCCGGCGCCGCGGAGCTTCAAGACGACCGAGGCGCTGGGCTCTTCCTGTTCGCGGCTGAATAGCTGACGGCGCGGCAGGACCAAATGGACCCGCGCGGAATTCGACGGTGTCGAGCGAACGGATGGTACGCGCGAGTTCGCCTTCGAGAGCGCGTTCCAAATTCACGTTCTGGACGAAATTGGTCGTTCCGAGAGCATCTGCCTTGTCGAACAGCTCATAGCCGACCGAGCCGCCACTGGGCATGCCTTCTTCCGCCAGGCCCATGCGCAGGCGCAAGACGCGGTCGCTCGGCACGTAGATTTGCGTGCCGTTGCCGCGCAATTCATAGGGGATCGCCTGCGCATCGAGCTTGGCGATGATCTTGCCGCTGTCCGAGGTATCGAGGTCGCTGTAAAGAAGCGACATTTCCGGGCCCGACAGGCGGGACACAAGAAAGGCGAAAAAGGCGACGAAGCCGATGGTAACGCCTGCCAGGGTCAAGAGCCTTGACGGCCCGAGACGGCGAAAAGTTTCACTAAATGCGTTCAATTTTCCGGATCCTGTGTTTGCGCCGCGGAGATGCCGGGCAGCCGGTTCTAAGGCGCCGCGTTCCCGACAGGGCCCACGCTACGGTCCGGTGGTTGACAACGGGTTAATAAGCGGCAAGTTTTGCCGGGGTAGAGGAAAAATTTTCCGGGCGGGGAAAGAAACGGAGGATCATCGCCCTGTCGCCAGGCAGCGAGATTATGGTTTAATTATTATTAAAGGAACGGGAGCCGGCTGACGGCCGCAGGAATTACGCCTGTTCCGCAGGGCCGTGACTACGATAATCCTGAAGGCGCGTGACACGGAGGCCGCGCAGGCCGTGGTTGTCGATCATGCGCTGCCAGGACAGGAATTCCTCGATCGAGAGCTTGTAGCGCGCGCAGGCGTCTTCCAGCGTGATGAGGCCGGAGCGAACCGCGGCCACGACCTCGGCCTTGCGGCGGATGACCCAGCGCTTGGTTTCAGGCGAGGGCAAATCCTCCACGCGCGTGGGCGCGGCATCGGGCGGTCCCGCATCGTGCCCGTCATGATCAGAACGCCGAACAGCCTCTGTACTCATCCGAAGCTCTCCACCGGTCAGCTCGCGCCTGGATCGGCTGCGCGACGTGCGCCGCCGTCAATCCGTTTCTGCTGCTGATTGTTATGTTGTGCACTGTAATTTGGCCCACTTAACAAACCGCTAAAGAACAGGGTTAATGTTTTGGAAAACCTAGCAAAGCGTTAAGAAGCGAAAGCCCGGCCGATGGTCCGGCCGGGCTCTATAAATTCGCCTTTATGGGTCGGCCTAACGGATGATGTTCGTCAGGTCGCTCAACATCTGATCCGTTGTGGTGATCACTTTCGAGGAAGCCGAGTAGGCATTCTGCGCGACAATCATGTTGGTGAATTCGGTTGCCGAATCTACGGTCGAGGCCTCCAGGGCGCCGGACTTGATCGTAGCCGCCGGACCGACACCGGGCAGGTTGATGAGCGCATTGCCCGATGCGGTCGTGGCCTGGTACGCGTTGCCGGTTTGAGCGCCCAGCGCGTTCGCGTCGGCGAACGTCGCGACCGGTAATTGGTAAATCGGTCGGGTCACCCCATTGTCGAACAGCGCGCTCACGACACCGTTGTTACCGATCGATACGCCGCTGTAATTGCCGAACGGCACACCGTCTTGTTGGATGACATTCGTTGCGAAGGTGTCGGAGAATTGGGTAAGCCCATTGCCGTCACCCACGGTGCCGAGATTGAGTGCGACCCCGGTCGAAGGCTGGGCGCCGGTCGTCCACGTGAAGTCGGCGCTCGAGACGTTAAAGCTCGCCGGCGTGCCGTCGCCGGCAAAGGTGATGGCGGGCGTTGCCGCGGTCAGCGCCGGAACCGTAAACGCGGTTTGCTGGGAAACGACCGAAGTGCCGGTGGCGTCGACCGCCAGCGAAGCGCCCGCCGCCGATTGTTGGATGAAGAGGCTGGTGTTGTCCGTGCCGGTGCCCTGCGTCACGCGGGCATCTCCGATCGTGGCCACCAAATTGGCGACCGTCGCTGCGGTATCGGCGCCGATGGCGACCTGACCCAACCCCGCACCGAAGGTGTATGTGGTGCCGCCGACCACGACGGTGTCGCCAGCTGTCGGCTGTCCCGTAAAATCGAGACGAGCGCCCGCGGCATAAGGATTTCCCGAAGCGTCATTTAACGTCACGGTGGCGCTTCCCGCCGGCGGCGCGATGTTCATGTTCCATTGATTGGAGCCGGCATTGGTCCAGGTGATGGGAAGATTGTGCGAAACGCCGAGCGAATCGTAGATCACCACATTGGTGTTCTCGGTCTGGCCGGCAGAAACTTCCGCAGGCAGATTGGCGCCGATGGAGATGTTGGCGGTGGCCTGGGCGCTGCCCTTAATCACGTTGACGTTCACGGTTTGAAGATCTTGGGTCGTGCTCGTATCGATGCCGGGCAAGACTTTGCCGTTCGCGTCGGTCGGCCAGCCCTGGAGATAGAGTCCGCTCGTGTTCACCAGATTGCCATTGAGGTCGGTCGTAAAGGACCCCGCGCGGGTGAACAGATCGATGCCCGAAGTGCCGGCGGCCGCATTCGTGTTGACGATGAAGAAACCCTGTCCCTGGAGGGCGATATCGGTGGGTGAGCTCGATGCCTGCAAGAGGCCTTGCTGATCGATCAGCTGGACGGGATGCGACAACACGCCGCCGGACGAGTAGTTGGTGGAGGTCGCCGGGGCTGTCACCAAGGTCGAGAACTCGTTGACCGTCGCCTTGTAGCCGATCGTGTTCAAATTCGAAATGTTGTCGGAAATGACGGACAGGGTCTGGCTCTGACCTTGCAGACCGGTCACTGCCGAGAACATAGCGCCGAAGAGGCTCATCTTACGTCTCCTAAATCTGATCGTTCTTAATTCGATTGTCCGTCGGACATGTCGTGGCGACGCCGATCGGAATTTACTATTCCGCTTACTGCGAGCTTGCCGTTTGAGTCGAATTCGGCGGCTCGCGCACTGAAATGACGTTGGCGAGCGGAACCGCGCCGTTTGCCGTTTCGAGCGTTGCTTGTCCGTTGCTGAACGAAATGCCGGTGACTTGCGAAACCGAATCGACGGTGACCGGAATCGAATTGGTGTTGGCGTCGATCGCCGTGATCTGAATCGTGTACTGGCCGTCGGGGAGCTGCGAACCGTCGCTGGCCGTGCCATTCCAAACAAGTTGCTGAGCTCCGGCGGCCGTCTGCCCCGCCATGGTGTCGACCACCTGACCTTGGGAGTTGGTGATCGTGATCGCGGTCGCCGACGCGGCGGAGGGGAGGGTGTAATCCCATTCCGCGCTGCCGTTTTGCAGCGTCGCGGTATTGCCCTGGGCCTCGACCATGGTGCCGAGAAACGACACCATCGAAGGCGACTGACTGTTAGTGGTCGCCGAAATCAGGGTCTGCAAATTCGAATTCGTCTGAATCGTTTGCTCGACTTCGCTGAACTGCGCGAGCTGAGAGGTAAAATCCGTGGCGCTGACCGGATCCAGAGGATCCTGATTGCTCAATTGTGTGGTCAGGAGCTGCAGAAAGCTGTCGAAATTCGCCGTATTCTGCGCGGTCGCAACCGTCGGATCCGAGGAGATCGCTGCGGTCGGGCTGGTGGAAGAGGATTGAGTTCCGGTGATGCTATTGACGGTGGTCATGGCTTTGTGCCTCCTAAACGCGAATATCGATGCCGCCATTGGCGGCCGTTGAGTTGTACGTCATTGTTGACGCATTCACCGGAGCGGTCTCGGCTAATGCGGCGTCGGAAATAGAGACGGCTGCGGGGCTGGAATTAGAGAACGATTGCGGCGTTCCGAACTGGCCTTGGCCGCTCAGATTGAAGCTCAAGCTCCCCGTGTCGGTGCGCAGGCCGGCGTTGCTCAGGGCCTGTTGGAGCGAGCGCGCGTCGCGCTGCAACAAGCTCAACGTGTCTTGGCGGTCGGCGGCGATCACCGCGGATACGCGTCCGTCATGGGCGACTTGAAGCTGAACGTCGATGCGCCCCAAGGATTCGGGTTTCAACTGAATGCTGATCTTGTCCAAGCCATCGCCTACGGCCTTGGTGATATGCACCGCCACCTGGTCCAGATTCGCGATATTCGTCAGCTCATTTGCTCTCGTTTGGACGGCGCCCGGCTGGTCTGTCGCGGAAGCCCCCGTTGGCGCATTCATTTGCTGCACGCCGGTCACAGCGGTAAGGGCGGTATTGGCCGCTCCTTGCGGCTGAGTTTGAACCTGCGGACCCGAATCGGTGCTCGACATCGGCACCGGAGCGCCCGTCTTGCCAGCGGACAAATCGACGGTCATCGTCGCGACGGGAGTGGCCGAGGCTTTGCCGTCGGCCGGAGCACTGTTGCTGGCGAGCGCCGGTTGGCCGCTTTGCGACGCGGTTTGGCCGGCATTGTCGGTTTGGGAATTCGAATTGGTCATGCCGTCCGCGCTGACGGCGGCGCGTGTGGCCGGCGGCCGCGACACCAAGGTATTGCTATCGTCGGTGATCGAGATACGCGCCGGGAGCTTTCCGAGGCCTTGGCCCGGTTTGCCGTCGTTGTTCTGCGATGAGTTTTGATTGCCGTTCTGATTCGATCCGGCGCCTGCATTGGGCGCGGGGGCCACCAACGATGGGGTCTGCGCGTTTGAACCGGAGGACGCCGGCGGCGTTGATCCAGCGGACGTGGACGCCGTAGCGGTCTTTCCAACGGTTTCGGATCCGGCCGCCGAATCGCCGCCGGTGGCAACCTTCTGGACCTGGATGGATTCGGCGGGTGGCGTGACAACGGCGGCAAGCGCAAGCAAAGCGGGCTGGGCATTGTTTTGGCCGGCAGTTTGGGTCGAAGAATCGTCGTCGCCTTTGCCGTCGCCGGCTTTGCCGGAGTTTTTGTCGTCGGTCTTTGCCTTCGCCGATGCCCCGTGCGTTTGGTTCGATTGGTTATTTGAACCACCGGCACCGGCTTCAGCTTGCTGATTACCGTTGTTGGTATCGGTCTTGGGCGCAGTTGGATTCTGATCGCTCTGCGAACCGTCATTCGTCGAATTGCTGCTGGATGCCGTTTGACTTGACGCGCTGTCGCCCGTCGCGCTGTCGCTCGTCATGTTGTCGCTGCTGGACGAGAGGCTCGCCATGTTGTTGCTGCTGTTATTGTCGTCGGTGTTGTTGCGAAAGGTATCGGTCTGCGGCGCCGGCGGAATTGGCATATTCGCAAGCGGCATGGGCGCTGTTGGCGACGGGATGAATTGGCTGCTTAGCAATGTGCTGAACAAATCGCCGTTACTCATATTGCTGCCGGTATTGTTGCCGGAATTCCCTGCTGCCTGCGACGCAGGTGCGGAATCGGTTGGGATAAAATTAGGGATGAAAGAAATACTCATTGAAAAACCTTGCGCATAGACTCTCCTAGTTCAGAGCAAACAGCGGGCCAACCTTGCACCGGCATATAACAGATTGATTTATATGTCATTTATTGAGACAACGGGGCTCATCAGGGTTAACGCCCGCGCTTTTCGGAAAATTCTGCTCGGAGTTGCGCGGCACAATGTGCCGGTGCGGTGCGTGATATTGCCGGGTCATGAAATTCTCCGAGAAATTTCGAACAATTTGAGGCGTACCGTGAAAAAAAGAGGCCGAAGCAATGCCTCGGCCTCGATGCAGAGGCGGGAGAAGACCGAGAATTTATCCAACAGCGCGCAGAGTCTGCGGTTCCACAGTGATGTCGTGGGCCACCACTTCCAGCGCAATTTTTTCGTCGACTTTCCGCCAGGTATCGTAAAGCGGCTCGAGAATCCGAAGCACTTCCCGGGCGGGCTTCGGATCATTAAGCAAGTTGACTCGCAACAGGCGCGCGATCATGGAACGGTACAGATCGTTCAGGCTGGTGGCGACGACGCCGCCTTGTTCGAAATCAAGCGCCAGACAGAGATGGGTTAAGATTTCCATCGCCATGTTGACAGATGCGCAACGCGTTTCGATATCGCCCTTTTCGATCGCCGCGATCGCCTTGTGAAGCGCACAGATTGCGCCGTCGTACATCAGGATCACAAGGCGCAATCCGACATGAGACACGGGCGTTGCGCCATCAATAGATTGTTTTGCTTCCGACATCTTCTTCTCCCGTTTATGGGCTGTTTAGCGCCTGACGCGCCGCTGCCGCTGCAGGGGCTTCCCTATTGGAACAACCGGAGCAGGTGCTGCGGCATTTGATTCGCCTGAGCGAGCATGGCGATACCGGTCTGCTCGAGGACCTGCAAATTGGTAAAATTCGTCATTTCGGAGGCGACGTCGACATCCAACAAGCTGCCTCGGGCTGCGTCGATGTTTTCGATCGTCGTCGCCAGATTGTTAGAGACGAACTGCAACCGATTTTCCGACGCGCCGATATTCGCTCGTGAGGTATTCAGCGTATTGATCGCGTTGTCGATGGCGACCGACGCGACGTTCGCATCGGTGACGTTCAACACGTCGCCGCCGGAAAGACCGAGCGCCGCGACCGTTGTTTGATCCATCGTCACGGTCACGTTGTCGTAGCTCGTCGTTCCCGGACCGATGCGATACGTAAACGACGTACCCGCTGGGCCAGGGGTGGCGGAGATCGCGGTGCCGAGTGCGCCGACCGTGAAGCTGCCCGCCCCGTCGTTGGTGGTGAAGGCCGTGCCGACCGTGAAGGCCAAGGTCACGCTGTCGGTGCCGTTCGTCATTACGGCCGTCTTGGCGGCGGCCGAGCTCAGATCGACGGTGCCCGTCATATTGCCCAAGGTCAAAAGGACTTGCGCCGGGGTGCCGGCGGTGCTGCCGACGTTGAAGGTGACGGTGTTGGTCTGAAGGTCCGCGACCGCGGCGGCGTTCTCCGCGGTGATCCCGATGGTCGTGGTCGTGATTTGGCCAACGGAGCTCGAGGTAAAGGTATCCGAGGCCGTGGGCTCCAGAGAGGCGGCCTTGTTGAAGTTGGAATTTAGGACGACCGTCGCGCCAACGCTAGCGTTGCCAAAGGTGTAGGTTGCGGTTGTACCCGCGGCGATTGCGCCGTTTCCAATATTGATAGACTGGCTCGTGCTGGTAGCCAGATTCGTCGCCTTCAGGACATTGGTTGCGGAATTGTACGAAAACGTGAACACCGCGGGCGTCGACGAGGTCGTCGGAGCCACCGATGACGCAAAGCTGACGCTGTCGAACCCGTCTGCGGCGGTGACGTAATTGTTAGTACCCGACTGGACGTTGAACCCTGTGTTCACCGCCCCCATACTGCTACCGGAGAGCAGTGACACGCCGTTGAACGTGGTGTCGTTGGCGATCTGGTCGATTTGCGACAACAGGCTCTGATACTCGGTGTTGATTTCGCCGCGGTTGGTGGCGTCCAACTGACCGGAACCGGCCTGGGCTGCCAGACTTTTCATCTGGACCAGGATGTCGCCGATCTGGGAAAGAGCGCCGTCCGCGACCTGCAACATTGACGTGGCCTGTGTCGCGTTGGTGCTGGCCTGTTGCAGAGCCGCCAATTGAGCCGACAAGTTTGATCCGATCGTTAGCGAAGCCGGGTCGTCCTTCGCCGAAACGATGCGCTGGCCCGACGACAATTTGGCGAGCGATTCCGTGGCCGCCGTATCGGTCTGCACGAGATATCGATGTGCGACATTCGCCGCGTAATTGGAAATAATAGAAAGAGACATGGCTCCGATTCCTTCGCTAGGTCGATCGCCGGGCAGTCCGTTCCGCGATCCATTAAACGCATTGCCGAATTCAACTTCCATCGGACGCGGTCCTGGCTGCCCGCCTTTCTCCGTTGGCGGCGCCCAGAGCAGCGACGGGCTGCTGAGGACTGATCCGGACGGCATTGAGCAAGCGCCGGGCCAATCCGTGCCAACCAGAATTAACAGGCTGAATTTTATGAAAGTTTTCTGTTTTACAGGGGGCAGACGCGAAGATCGTCGGGGCGTCGGTGGCAATAATTTCGCAGGGCGGGCGGCAGGATATTCCAAGCGGCTGCAAGACTTGCCGGGGAGCAGGCGCCGGATTTCCCGCGGCAATTCGCGCTATGAGGATGCCGTCTGGCCGAATTGAATCCGGCCAACTTCTTGATCTGCCTATACTGGGGTCGGCCGTATTGTCCGCCGTTCGGAAGCTGGCCTAATCAGTTAGTGCCTTCGACTCTGAAATGGTCGGGCGTCTCTCCCCGCTGATGTCGCTTCCACATGGTGAGATACGCGTTCTCGACGTGGCGGCGGAAGCGATCGGTATCGAAGAGCGGGCAGATGCTGCGATTGCGCGCCAGCTTCGATTTGATCGAGGCCAAAGCATTGCGGTCCGCCGCCAGCTTCAGCGCCAAAGTTTCATATTCGTCCAGAGAATTCGTAATCAGCTCGGGAAGCCCCACCGCATTGAGCAAACTTCCGGCGACTCGTCCCGCAAAAGTGGTCCCAAGGCAGGTGACAATCGGTAACCCGGCCCATAGCGCATCGCTTGCCGTAGTGTGGGCGTTGCAGGGAAGCGTATCGAGAAACAGATCGGCAACTTTGTGTCGCGCAAGGTGATCTTCCAACTTCCTATAAGGGGCGAAGACCAGCCGTTCCGGGGCAACGCGCCGTTTCTCTGCCTCCTGGCGCAGATGAGCGGGGGCGGCGGCGTTGCCCTCCAAAAGCCAGAGAACGCTGCCTTCGACCCGACGCAGCAGCCGCATCCAGAGGTCGAACATGAATGGCGTGATCTTGTAGGTATTGTTGAACGAACAGAACACGAATCCGGTTTCCGGCAACCCCAATTCGGCCTTGGCAAGCGTGCGTTCGGCGATGCGCCGTGTCGAATCATTCACCTGATAGCTGTCGGGAAGATAAACAACTTTCTCTGCGTAGTACCGTCGCTCATCCTCGGGAATTAACACACGATCGGCGATGATATAGTCCATGTAATCCGCGCCCATTGTTCCAGGATAACCCAGATAGTTGACCTGGATGGGCGCCGTGCGCTGCGCGAAAATCCCGGTGCGGGAACGTTCGGTGAATCCCTTCAGATCGATCGCGATATCGACTTCGAGCTCGCGCAGCATCTTCGCGACATCGCGGTCGCTCGTCCCTCGAACGTCGAAGAAGTGCTCGAAAGCGGCTTTGAGCCTTGTCCGGGTCTCACCAGGAATCTCTGGACCGAACGAGACGCCGAACGTCTCGAATTGCGACCGGTCGTGAAGCTCGAATAGCCTCGCGATTAGATAGGCGGTGGCATGAGCGTGAAAGTCCGCAGACAGGTATGCTATTCGGATCCGATCGTGACGATACCGGCCGCCCCGCCAGACCGGCGATGTCGACGAAGGATATTTGTCCCGCACAAAATTGCGCGAACATCGCAGCTGGTCGGCAAGCGAATCGGAAACTGCAATAAGATCGAAGGGGACGACGCTTTGGGTGCCAGCCTGCACGTCGGCGGCGATCCGGGCAACTGCTTCTGGAAATCCATCCCAAACGCCGCAATGCATCCTCGAGTGAAGAAGCTTTCCTCGAAGATATTTGTAGTTGGGGTCGATGCGAAGCAGGCGCTCGAAATCGCCGATGGCCTTGTCGTAACGCCTTAGCGCCGATAGCGCGTTGCCGCGATTGTTGAGGGCATCGGCAAAATCGGGCTTGAGGGCGATTGCGCGATCGTAGCTCGCCAGCGAATCTTCGTGGCGTTTCAATGCCTGTAGCGTGTTACCGTGGCTATTGAGGGTCTGGACATTGTCGGGCTTGATCGCCACGGCCCGGGTAAAACTTTTCAGCGCTGCCTCGTCGCGGTTCAGCTCGGTCAGCACCTCGCCGCGATCGTTGAGAGCCTGGACGTAATCGGGATTGATTGCCAACGCCCGATCGTAACTGGCGATTGCCTCCTCGCGACGGCCCAGCTTTCGCAACGCATTGCCGCGGTTGTAAAGGGCTTCGAGATAGTCGGGCTTCACGGCCAAGGCCCGGTCATAGCTCGCCAAGGCCTCTTCGTGACGATTCAGATCTTGCAACGTGGCGCCGCGATTGTTGAGCGCGTCTGCGAAGTCGGGCTGCAGCTCCAATGCCCGGTCATAACTGGCCAATGCTTCTTCGTGCCGATTCAGGGTGCGAAGAGCGACGGCATAATTGGACAGCGCAGGCGGGACATCCGGATTTACCCGTAGCGCGGCGCCGATCAATCGCACGGCTTCGAGAAAATCTCCCTGCTGTTGCTTGAGGGCGCCGAGCATATGCAATGCGTCAAAATGGCCGGGTTCCACCTCGATGATTGCTGCATAAAGGCGTTCCGCTTCCGTCAGGCGGCCTTGCCAATGACAGTCGAAAGCCTGCCGCAGCAGCTTTGGCAGATCCATCGCCAATTGGAGGGACATTGGGGTCTTAGTCATGTTCCCGGCTATTTTTCTGAAATGCCATCACCCGCCCCCGAACGGTGGGACGTTGTTAAAGAAGCGGCGTATGAATGCGGGATGCCATTTCGTTTCGGCCAATTTGGGCGCGTCTAAGTCGGGCCGGAATCGCTTGCCAAATCCGGTCCCAGTGCCTCGAGCAATGGCCGCAGCAGGTCCCCGTAACGCTGCCCGCGACCGATGGAACTGCGATAAATCGGCTGGCGCACTTGAGACGCGCTGGCCGTTCTCACGGACCGGCGGGCGTTATAGAACGCCAAACAAGCATCGTCCCATTCGAGACCGCAATGGGCCACGATGCGGCGCGCCTGGGCGTCAAGATCGGCCGTCAGCGCTTCATACTCGACCTCGAGCATAGTTCCTTCCGGCAGCACGTCGCGCCAGTGGCGCATCAAAGTATCGTAGGCCCGGTAATAGCGGCCCAGCTCGCCGAGATCATAGGCATAGGGCTGACCATTCGTGAACAGCAGCGAAAAACAGGAGACACAGGTATCGATGGGATTGCGCCGGATGTGGATGAACCGTGCGTTCGGCATCGCCAGGTGAATCAGCCCCGCGAAAAAGAAGTTCGATAGCATCTTATCGGTGATGCGCTCGGCCAGCGGCGCAAGATTGCGGACGGCGCTCGTGTAATTTACGCCGAGGTGGCGCAATTGTTGGTCCGTCACGGACAATACGATCTCCGGGTACAAGGTTCGCCTATTTTCTGATGCAATAAGATCGATCGTGGCCTTGCCGAGATCGTCTATCTCGCCGGCGCCGAAGACCTTGTTGTGGCTGGCCAGGATCTGCTCGACCAATGTGCTCCCCGACCGCGGCATGCCGATGACGAACACCGGCAGTGAAGACGGATTGCCGCCGCCCCGCTTGGCGCGCATTAGCTCGGGGGTAAACACCCTCCGGATGCGATCGAACGACTCGACCATCGCCGCTTCGTCATAAACAATTCGCCGCCGCTTCAGGGCGTTGCCTTCCACCAGGTGGCGGAACGATCGTTGGTATTGCTCCACGTCGACATAGGCCTTGCCCAGTGCGAAATGAAGCTCCATGCGTTCGTCTTCGGGAAGCGCCGCGCCTGGCTCACTCAGCTCTTCCATGAAGGCGAGATGAAAATCGTCCGGGACATATCGCTTGATTGCGGCCAAGTGCCGATGGAACCGGCCGCGCCGGGGAGACAGCTCAGTCGCCTTCTGATGAGCGCGGCGGGCGTTCTCGACTTTGCCAATTTCCTCGAACACGATGCCCTTGTTTGAGTAAGCCTCGGCATTATCGGGATCGATCGCCAGCGCCTGATCAAAGCTTATCATCGCTTCCTCGTGGCGCTTCAGCTCCCGGAGCGTAACGCCGCGATTGTTGAGCGCGGCGACGTAATCGGGTTTGATCGCTAGCGCTCGGTCGAAGTCGATCAGCGCCTCCGGATGGCAGTTTAGTGCCTGTAGCGCATTACCGCGGTAATAGAGCGCGTCGGCATTATGGGGCTCGATCGCTAGGGCCTGGCCGAAGCTGGCCAACGCTTCCTCGGGACGGTTCAACGTTCGGAGCACGATGCCGCGATTGATCAGAGCGCTCGCATAGTTGGGAATGAGCGCTAGCGCCCGGTCGTAACTCGCTAGCGCCTCCTCGGGGCGTTTCAGCGCCCCCAATATGACCCCGCGATTATTTAACACCTCAGCATGGTCAGGCCTTATCGCCAACGCGCGTTCGTAACTTGCCAGTGCCTCCTCGAAACGCATCAGCACCTTCAACGCATTGCCGCGATTGTTCAGGGCCTCGGCAGAGTCCGGCGTTATTGCGAGCACCCGCTCGTAGCTCGACAAAGCCTCTTCAGGGCGCTTAAGCTCAAGCAATGCATTCCCACGATTATTGAGGACTCCGACATTGTGGGGTGCGATGGTCAGCGCCCGATTATAACTGGCCAGTGCCTCTTCGTGGCGATTCAGGAATTGCAACGTGATACCGCGGTTGTCGATCACCTCGACAAAATCCGGCTTTATCGCCAATGCCCTCTCGTAACTTGCCAGCGCCTCTTCTTTGCGATTGAGCTCGTGCAAAGCGAGGCCCCGATTGTTCAACGCTTCGGCATAGTCGGGATTGACCATCAGCGCCTGATCGTAGCTCGCCAGCGCTTCCTCGTGACGGTTCAAGGCGCGAAGCGCGCCGCCGCGGTTGTTCAGCGCCTCGACATAATTCCGCTTTAGTTTCAACGCTTTGTCGAAGCTGATAACCGCTTCGTCGTAACGGCCGAGTTTTTCCAGCGCCATGCCGAGGTTGTAGAAAGCTTGGGCGGCGTTGGGCTTTACCCGCAGCGCCTTTCTGATGAAACTCACGCCCGTTTCGAAATCCCCCTGCTGGATTTTGGTCACGCCCTGCAGATGGAGGGCGTCGAAGTGAAAGGGCTTTATGGCGAGGATCGCCTCGTAGAGGCGTTGCGCTTCCATCAAGCGGCCTTGGCGGTGATAGTCGAGCGCCTGTTGAATGGCCTTCGGAAGATCCAGTGCCTTGTCGGGTAATACCCTCGGCTTTGACATTTCGGCCGTTCGCGATCAGGGATTGAGAGCCGAACACTCAAGACCCGGCGTCGTTAAGAACTGGTTTACGAATGTCGAACCGCGGCTAGATTTTCCGGCGCGACCAATCCCTCTGATCGTCCGTGATTTGAGGACAAGGGCCGTTTCCCCGGCGAGGAGGGAATGATGACGACCCGACTCGCGCCCGGATTAAGTCAAGCGCAATGGATTTGGTGCCGATAAGCGCCCGTTTCCGCTGAAAAAAAGAAAGGGTGGACGTCTTCCCGATCGCGAATGCCCCGGTCCTTCGACCGGTGAAAATTAGGCGGAAAGAGCGATCTTGATGTCGGGACCTTGTTGCGGGGTGGCGGCGACCTCGGGGCGTTGCGGTGGAGTGGCGGCAGGGGCGTCTTGACCCCCACGATCAGCAATAATGTGCCAAGATTTCCGTAGCGGTTCAAGCAGACGAATGACCTCACGGGCGGGAACCGGATTGTTTTTGATGTCCACATCCAGCAGGTGTTTCAGCATGAAACGATAGAGCTGGCTGAGATTCTTGGCGATATCGGCGCCCTTTTCCATGTCCAGCGTGGACAGCAGATGCGTGATGACTTCGCGGGCACGGGTATTGGCTTTCCAGCGAGCCTCGATGTCGCCTGCTTCGATCGCGCGAATCGCGTCGTTAAGACAACTGATCGCCTTGTCGTAAAGCATCGCGACAAGGCGCGCCGGCGATGCGGTCATGATTTGTTGGAGCTGATACTTGTCTGTTGCCGTCTTGGCCATTTTTAATTCTCCATCATACCTTGGCGGAGTGTGCAGGATCGTCTAAGCCAATTCCCCCCACGGCCGCGTGCCGAAATCGGCACCCAGTGGTTCCGTTTGTCACCCGTCTATTGCGAGCCTTGCTGAGTTTGGAATGACGCATCGAACATCTGGGTGACGAAATCTTTCATCTGTTGCGCCGTCTGAAGAGCCGTTTCCATATTCTGAAACTTGGTAGTCAAGGTCGTCTGCTGTTGAGTCAGAAGAGCTTGCATATTCGTGATATTGGTCTGGGTTTGCGTGTCCTGCGTCTGCAGCCCATTGATCTCGGATTGGACGATGCCGCTGCTCGTATTGGTGATGTTCGTAAGCGCATTGTTCAGTTGGGCGCCGATGCCCAAGGTATAATTCAACTGAACGGTGGCGTTGGAATTGCCATTATAGAAGACCTGAAGTCCGTTCGCGCCGGTCGCGCTGGTTGCCGTGAGAGTTCTGGCCATTGATGGTCACGGAATTGGGCACACCGTTGATATTGGCGCCGGTGATCTGCGTACCATCGCTTGTGATATTGAGCGTGTAGCCGGACGAGTTGTAACTCGTACTGCCGTTGAACGACAGAATCGAAGCCTGCGGGTTTGAGCTTGTAAACGCGAACGTAAAGAGATTCTGTACGTCCGGTAAGTTGTTCGTGAGCGCCGACTGCAGCGTGCTCGTATCGACTTGCAGCGTATAGGCTTGAGTGGGATCGGAAACGGAACTCGGGCTTGCCAAGGAGATCCCGATTTGCGCCAGCGTGGAGAAGGCCGGATTGACTCCGCTGACTCCGGACCCGACGATTTGAGCAAGGATCTGCTGGACGGATTCCAGAGCCGAATCGCCGAACAGGGGGCCCGCGGTTGACGCTGCCTGTCCCGTGGTTGGATCGATCTGCATCTGTTGATTGGTGAACGTTCTTAAGGTGTTGTAGGCGGTCACGAAACCGGTGATGGCAGTTTGAATTTGCGTCGCGTTCTGGCCGATCTGAAGATTGACAGTGGTTCCATCCTCCGCTTGAAGGAGGTTAAGTGTCACGCCGGGAAACAGATCGGTAATCGTGTTGGTGTTGCGCTGAACGATCAAATCGTCGTTCATGCCGATGGCGGACATCAGCCCGTTGGTATCCCCGAGCGTGATCGGCGATCCATTGGTATCGGTGATCTGCAGTCTAGAGCCGGTCGAATTGGTCACGATGGCGGCGCTGACGCCCGAATCGAATACCGAATTGCCGGCGCCGGCGTTCGTGATCGCAGTATTAATATTGGACACGAGAGTTTGCAGCGTATCGGTGCCGGCATAGTTCACCGTGACATTGCTTGAGCCGACGGTGATCGTGAAGCTGCCAGGAAAAGTCGTGGACGGCAAAATCGAGCTCAACGGAGCCGAGGTTGCGGCATTGGTAAAGGCCGAGGACTCGTAGTGGGTGGGGTCGAGCAGTCCATCCACGGTCAACTCGGCCGGCTGGGCCACTTGCAATTCGTTGCTGAAGGTGGTGCCGCCATCCGCCGACAGTCCAAGGGAGTTCAGAACCCCTCCTGTCTCGTTGCCGAGCGTGATCGTTTGTCCCATTTGGGTGTTGGTCAGAACCAAGACGTTCTGAGTCGCGCTGACTTGAATGACGGTTGCCGATATCCCGGTCGCGTTGGTGCCCGTATTGGCGTTGTTTATCTGGGTAGCAACGTCTTGCAAGGTATTGTTGGAATTCACCGTGATCGTGGCCGTATTGGCGCCCGCAATCGTGAACGAGCCGGAAAAACCCAACGCGGTGGTCGCGCTCGCGAATGTACCGCCGGCAATTTTTTCCGATGTGGCGACGCTCCTGATTTCGATTGAATGGCTGCCGACCGCTGCCGAATTGCTGACTGTTGCCGTCACGAGACTTGACGCCGCGGTCGGGGTAAGGCCATCGGTCCGGCTGCTGGACTCGGAAACCGTTTTCGCCGCGAACACATTTCCGGTGTTGTTGAACGAGACTTGCCCGTAGAGGGTCGAAATCGCGTTTTGAAGCCCGGTCGCATCGGTATTGAGGGTCTGCAGCGCGGAAATTTTTGCCTGGTTGGTAGTGACTTGCTGAGTCAGCGTGTCGATCGGCGCCTGGTCGGCCGCCATGATTTCATTGACGATCGATTGCCAGTCGATGCCGCTCGCCAGGCCGGAGAACGACACAGCGCCGGTCAGCGAATTAACGTTGAGATTGGCAACGTTTACCGAATTGGCGGACAATACTGAGGTCATGAAACGTTCCTCTACCTACAACTTCGTGCGCACATCCTATGCGCGGCCAACTTCGTGCGCACATCCTATGCGCGGCCAACTTCGTGCGCACATCCTATGCGCGGCCAACTTCGTGCGCACATCCTATGCGCAGCGGTCAAGACGCCATCGTATTGATCACGCAATCTTATTCAACAGCGAGCCCACCATCTGCCGCGACCATTTCCTAAGCCGTAACTCTGTGTCAGAGGGGAGCTGACTGACGACCTCACCCGTGTTGGCGTCGACAACCCGGCTCACAACGCTAGCCGCAGCATCGTCGACGTCCAACTCGCCGCGGGTTTCGACTGACTGCTCAACCTCCGGCGATGCCGCCGCCGAAGTCTGGCTGCCGGCCGTTGCCGGAGCGCTGACGGTCGGCGGAGATGCAATTGCCTTGCCACTTTGCGTGTTGACCGAGAGCGCTTGCCCTACCGTACTGGTAATTCCGGATACTCCATCCATGTCTCCCTCCCCGGTTAGGTGCCATTAGCATTGCGCCCTTTGGGGTGAATTGGAGGGGGGCATTGTGCCCCCCTCCGACACCTACTTTCTTTCTTACTTCTGCAGATTTACTCCTTACTGGAATAACCGGAGCAGGTTCTGCGACATCTTATTGGCTTGCGCCAACATCGCGATGCCGGTCTGCTCAAGCACCTGCAAGTTGCTGAAGTTGGTCATTTCCGAAGCAACGTCGACGTCCAACAGGGCGCTTCGGGCCGCATCGACGTTTTGGATCGTCGTCGCCAAGTTGGCGGAAACGAAGGTCAAACGATTTTCCGATGCGCCGACACTGGCCCGCGTGGTGTTCAAGGTATTGATCGCGGCATCGATGGCGGTGGAGGCAGTCGTGGCGTTGGTCGTCGTGGTCACGTCGCCGCCGGCGATGCCGAGAGTCGCTGCCGTGGTGTTGTTCAAGCTCACTGCCACGGTATCGAACTGGGTGATGCCCGGGCCGATCTTGTAGTTGAACGTCGTAGTCGATGAGCCAGGGGTGGCGGAGATCGTGGTGCCGAGTGCGCCGACCGTGAAGCTGCCCGCCCCGTCGTTGGTGGTGAAGGCCGTGCCGACCGTGAAGGCCAAGGTCACGCTGTCGGTGCCGTTCGTCATTACGGCCGTCTTGGCGGCGGCCGAGCTCAGATCGACGGTGCCCGTCATATTGCCCAAGGTCAAAAGGACTTGCGCCGGGGTGCCGGCGGTGCTGCCGACGTTGAAGGTGACGGTGTTGGTCTGAAGGTCCGCGACCGCGGCGGCGTTCTCCGCGGTGATCCCGATGGTCGTGGTCGTGATTTGGCCAACGGAGCTCGAGGTAAAGGTATCCGAGGCCGTGGGCTCCAGAGAGGCGGCCTTGTTGAAGTTGGAATTTAGGACGACCGTCGCGCCAACGCTAGCGTTGCCAAAGGTGTAGGTTGCGGTTGTACCCGCGGCGATTGCGCCGTTTCCAATATTGATAGACTGGCTCGTGCTGGTAGCCAGATTCGTCGCCTTCAGGACATTGGTTGCGGAATTGTACGAAAACGTGAACACCGCGGGCGTCGACGAGGTCGT
>CAWJEX010000018.1:0-262472 GCA_963841995.1 uncultured Alphaproteobacteria bacterium | reverse complement strand
CCGGTTTTCAACTCCGTGCCGCCAGACGCCAGCGGATCCCGATGGACCGCTGCTCGCCGCCTACCTGGATCATCTACTCCGCGTGCGTGGTCTGGAGCCAAAGACCTGCGAGGGACTTCTCGTCGCGGCCGCCGTATCCTCACGTGGCGACGACCATTTGCCGGACCAGCCTCTTGCTAAGATGACGGGCGAGCACGTGCTCGCCCTCGTGCAACACTTCCTGTCGATGACGACCAACGATTCCACCCGATCCTCGACAACGTCGTATGTCCGGACATTCCTTCGCTTCCTGCAGTGGTCCGGGCTCAATGACCAAGATCCTTGCCCGGTTCGTCCCGCGGACACCCTGCTGGCGCCTGGCGCACCTGCCGCCGCGGCTCGCGTGGGAAGATATTCAGCGCGCAATCGACGCGATCGACGTAACGACGCCGTCAGGAATGCGAGACCGCGCGCTCCATGCTTCTGCTCGCCACGACCGGTCTGCGCAACAAGGAGATCCGGGCACTCGAGCTTCAGGATATCCGCTGGCGCACCGCAGAAGTCCTTGTGCGGCGAACCAAGGGGAAGCGCGACCGAGTCGTGCCGCTCCTGAACGAAGCAGGAGTGGCGCTTGCAGACTACATCCTGCATGCCAGGCCGAAGGTCGGCAGCCCGCGAGTGTTCCTGTCCTATGCGCCTCCAGCGCGCCCGTTCAAGTGCCCCGCCTCCATTTCGAGGATCGTCCGTTCGCGATTGGAGCGAGGTGGGATTGAGCTTCCCAGCGCCGCGGGCGCCCATCTGTTGCGCCATAGCTTGGCGACACAGCTCGTCAGGCGACGTCGCCCGATCAATGAGGTCGCCGATCTCCTGGGCCACCGGAGCATCAATACCACCGCCATATACGTGAAGGTGGCGCTGCCGCAGCTCGCCGATGTTGCGCTGCCCTTTCCGGGAGACGCGTCATGAGCGTCTTCGCCAAGATGCTGGCCGAGAAGGTCCAGAGCTACATCGAGCTTCGTCGCTCGCTCGGTTACGCGTTCAAGAAGCAGGCGGCCACGTTGCGAGCTTTCGTCCGGCACGTGGAGTTCGAGCAGTTGGGCGGTCCGCTCACGAAAGCATGGCGCTCGACTTCGTCCTTTCGTTCCGGGCGCAGCCAACGGCCGAGCCATTCGTCATGGAGTGCTACGCCGCTTTTGCGAGTACCTCGCCGTCTACGACGCGAGAACCGAAGCGCTCGATCGTCGTGCCCTTCCCAGGTCTCGCGCCATTCCACCGCCGCGCATCTTGAGCGATGAGGAAATGGCCTTGCTCATCGCGTCATGCAGCCAGCTCTCCCCGACACCTCCTCAACGAGGGCGCACACTGGCGACGCTGGTCGGCTTGCTGGCGAGCACGGGCTTCGATCCGGCGAAGCGCTTCGCCTGGATCGCGCCGATGTCGACCTCGTCGGCGGAGTCTTGCAGATCAGGAAGACCAAGTTTCGCAAGGACCGCCTGGTCCCGGTTCACACCACGACATTGACGGCGCTGCGCCAGTATGTGCGCCATCGAGATGCGACGTTTCCGGTGGCGAAGGATTGCGGGTTTTTTCTCAGCTCGCGGGGCAATCGCCTGTCGTCGCCTGGGCTCCACGTTGCGTTCAACGCGGCCTGCAAGCTCGCCGGTCTCGACAACGGCAAGCCTATGAGGCCGCATGATCTGCGACACCGCTTCGTCGTGACGCGGCTCGCCACATGGCATCGAGAGAACGCCGACGTGCAGGCCTTGCTGCCTTTGTTGGCGACCTATCTTGGCCACGTTCGTTACTCCGACACCGCCTATTACGTGACGGGCACGGCGGACCTCCTCGGCATCGCGGCAGACCGCGCTTTCGCCGATGGAGGCGTCTCATGAGCGCACAACTCATCGCTCGCGCCGCTTGCTGGAGTCGTTCTTCCGCAAGCGGCTGACCAAGCAAAGGAACGCAAGTCCCTGACCATCGCCAGCTACCGCGACGCCCTGCGTATGTTGGTCCTTTTCGTCGCCGAAAGCACCGGGCGTAAGCCATGCGCATTGACCGTTGCGGATTTCGATCGAGACCTTGTGCTTGCCTTCCTGGACGAGCTTCGAAGAGAAGCGCAAGAACACGATCCAGACCCGCAACGCACGCCTGACGGCGATCCGATCCTTCTTCCATCATGTCGCAGCGAACGATCCAGCGTCGTTGGGGATCGCCCAACGCATTCTTGCCATCCCGCTCAAAAGAACGAACATCGAAGTCACGCATCATCTGTCCCGAGACGAGGTTGACGCTCTCATTGATGCGCCGGATCAGCAAACCCCGCGCGGCCGGCGCGATCGGACGCTCCTGCTTTTCCTGGCGCGCACCGGCGCGCGCGTTTCTGAGGCTATCGGCGTCAATGCCGGCGACCTCCAACTCGATCGTCCACGATCACAGGTGCTCCTGCGCGGCAAAGGCCGCAAGGAGCGGATTGTACCGATCCCGAGCGATCTCGTAAAAGCATTGAAGTCGCTGATGAATGAGCGAGGCGTCGCGCTCCATGACCGCCCGCTCTTCGTCGGCACGCACGAGACACGTCTCACCCGCTTCGGAGCAACACACATCGTGCGGCGGGCCGTCGCCACGGCCACGCTGACCGTGCCGGACCTGGCGCGCAAACCCATTCGCCCCATGTCTTTCGACACTCGCTTGCAATGACGCTGCTGCAATCCGGCGTGGACCTTCTGACCATCCAGGCATGGCTAGGACATTCGCAAGTCGCCACCACGCATCGCTACGCCGCGGCAGACGTCGAGATGATGCGACGAGGCCTGGACAAGGCGGGTGTCTCAGGCAAGGCGCTCGCTCGCTTCAAACCCAAGGATGCGGTGCTGCGACTGCTGGAACGCATCTGAGATATTATGTGGCGGCAAAGCCCACCATCACCGCGGAATTACGCGCCATGAGGCCGCGCCGCCACATATCTGCGCCCGACACATATATACGGATCCATCCCGATGGGGGTCGATACCTGCGCCGCCAAACCGTCGAATCCCTTGCGCATATCGACCGGCTGACACGCCAGATACACCCGCGTTCCGGGCGCAAAGCTCATCATGCCAGGCTCCGGATCATCTTGAGCATCTGCTGCAGCACCGACGCCCTGACGTCGGCATCGATCCGGATCCGGGTTCCGCTCCGAAGCTCCACTTCGATCATTTTCGGGGGTTTGGGAACAGCGGCCACAGACCGTGGCTCCGAACATGGCTCAGAGGAGCGAGCCGGCTTCGCTAAATCCGAAACCGCGGAAATGACGCCGCCTTTGCCGATCACACAAACCGGGACAAGGGCGCCCTCGGATGTTCCGTCGCTCAATTCTCCGCGCCGGTACTGGCCCCGCCACGTGAACAGCTGGTTGGCATTCACATCATGCCGCCGCGCCACAATCGATACGGACGCCCCAGGCGCCAGCGTCTCTTCCACTATCCGCCGTTTCTCCTCGGCCGTTCGCCGGCGCCGAGGGCGTTGATCGACTTTTTTATCGTTCACCGTAAGTGTCCACTTCCGTTTACGTGGACACTTAATCTCTTCCCACGGCCTCCGGCTAGGCGGCCATGACTACACGCTTACATGCGACGCCACACCAAAGATCAGAACCTTCCAGGCCGCCCTTGGCTAGGAACTTGTCCGCCTTGATCGCCGCGTGAACCGCGGCGTCCTCGCCGTATTGCCTGACGAGTTGATTCGCGGACCGCCCGACGTTGAAAATCACAAAATACCCACGGGACCGTAACGTCAGTTTCATTTGAGCACGGTATACGATGAACCGGGCGACGGCGGGATACGTGTGCCGCACTAAAAGTCATTACGAACAAAAAGGTGATTTGTCATGTTGGGAGAAGCAATGCCGGGTCGCGAATTGAGTCTCGCTGACATGATCGGGGATCCCATGGTTCAACAGGTGATGAGAAGCGACGGGGTGACTACCGAAGAGTTGATGTCGGTTATGAAGATGGCAAGACATAACCATTGCTGCCCCTCCGTCGGAAGCACCGGCAATCCATTTTCGCCAGAAGAACTATCAGATTGCCCCAGTCCGTAGACCCAGCCCCATAGCGTAACGCCGTCAAGGCCACTGCTCGCCCTGAATCTGTCCGCCTCAATGGCGGTGTGCAGCGGCATGCAATCGCCGTGTTCTTTGATGAGGACTCAGGCAGAGCGGTAGATGTCGCGGTCGCTAATCGGCATGTGCGAGCGAAATTATCTGGTCCAAATCCAGTTTACCGGCGGCACCCCACCCGGATACGCCCGCGGGCACACTGGGCCGAAACTTCTCATAGAGTCGGTACGCCTCCCCGGCCAGCCTCGTGGGCGTCATTGAGAGCGCCAGCTTTTTCATCGCCGATGTCACGTCATCGAGCGCGTCCCCAAACTTCGATTCAAGATAGCGCGCCACGCTGTCCGGACTGATGGGGCGATCCTTGCTCAAGGCGCGGAAGCCGTCGGGCGTGGGCTGCACCGGCACTGCTCGATGCAGCAGATCGATGTGAAGTATCGCGCCAGCCCTGAAGTCGTCCTTTTCTCTTTGACTGACTTCGGCGCAGGCGTGAATAGGCCGAGGGAGACGCCCTTCGAGTAAGCATTGAGGCCGGCGACCGCTCGTCCCAAGGTGAGCGCTTCACCCCAGTCAAAGCCGAGACGTTGGGCGACCACGGCTGCCCATAGGGTGAGAACCGGTGCGCGGTTCACGGTCACCATCCGTGTCATGGCCTATCACAGCGCCTTGCCAGCGCCGCCACCAAACTTGGGTCGTCATTCGTGGGCTGCTAACCCTCGGCCTCACAGGATACGCTCGTATCCGGTCCGGTTGGCAATGAGTCGAACAAGCCGCGAGCCGTTTATTTCGGGAACCAGCGCATAACCGCCTCCGGACGGCTGCTATGCGATGCACCCAGACCCCGACTTGCCCACCCTGCCGCAGCGCCGTCTTGTGCGGCTTCTCTCGTGGGCTGCTCTACCCGCTAGATCGCCGCTGGCGCTGGAAGCTGAAAACCGGCCTGGCACCGACGGGCTTCTTTCCCTTCGACTCCTGTATATCAGCCGCACTCCCGGCAGATTCCGGGCGCAATAAAGCCGCCAAGTCTTGGCGGGCGGCATCGCTGTGATTGAATGCGGCGCAGACGTCGTGCGCGAGGCGTTACTTTGCCTTCTTGGCCTTCGTATCGAGCGCTTGAGCGGTATCGAAGTCCTTTCGGATGGCCCCCGTTTTCTTGCTTTCACGGATGTTTATCGGGTGCCCGCATTCGGGGCAGACGACCTTATTTGCCTTGAGAAGCTTCCTGAGGACTTCCTGGAATACCTTTCCGCACTTGACGTTCTGGCAGCGAAAGGTGTGGAACATCTGGTCGAAATGGCTTTCAGGCATGGACATCTCCACCGTTGGCGAGAGGCTACCGCGATCAGGCCGTACATTCGAGACTGCGGAGAAATTCCTCGGTGGTGGCGTGCGGGCATCGCGAGATTAGGGTCGGATCCATAACTTGATCCAACCGGCATCTACCATTTCAAAGGACAACGCTGGGTACGGGCGCACGAAGTACGGCGCGTTTGTCTGCAAGAAGGAAGTGGATCAGGCGGAGGATAGAGCGACGAGAAACGGGCAGTGGACTCAAACGGATTTCAGCAAAGGCAACGGAGATCAATTCCAACGATCGCCACTCGAAGGCTCTGCCAGACCCTACATTCCCATCTGCGGCTCTTTCTTGGTTTCGGGAATGTCGGTCATAGTAACCTCAGTAAGCAACAGCACACTCGCTACCGACACCGCATTCTCGAGACCGATGCGTACCACCTTAGTGGGATCGATAATGCCGGCCTCGACCAAATCGACGTACTCCTTGCGTGCGGCATCGAAGCCATAATTCCCTTGTCCGCTTAGCATGCGCGCGACCACGACTCCGCCATCGACTGCCGAGTTCTCGGCGATCTGACGGGTCGGGGCCTCAAGCGCGCGCTTGAGGATCTGCATGCCAGTTCTTTCGTCTCCGTCGCACTTCGCCTCCTCCCGGGCGACCGCATCGATGCAGCGCAGCAACGCCAAGCCCCCACCAGGCACGATGCCCTCGGCGACCGCCGCTTTAGTGGCGCTAATCGCGTCGTCGAGCGCCTCCTTCTTTGATTTCATCTCGGCCTCGGAAGGGGCGCCCACACGGATCACGGCCACGCCACCGGCGAGCTTGGCCAACCGCTCCTGCAGCTTCTCGCGCTCGTAGTCCGAGGTGGTCTCCTCGGTCTGCTGCCGGATCTGATTGCAGCGGCCCTCGATGTCCTCCTTCTTGCCGGCACCGCTCACGATCGTCGTGTCTTCCTTGGTGATGACTACCTTCTTCGCCTTGCCCAGCATTTCGAGGGTGATGTTCTCGAGCTTGATGCCGAGCTCCTCGCAGATCAATTGGCCGCCGGTCAGCACGGCGACGTCCTCGAGCATGGCCTTGCGGCGGTCGCCGAAACCAGGCGCCTTTACTGCCGCAACCTTCAAGCCCCCGCGCAGCTTATTCACCACTAACGTGGCCAGCACCTCGCCCTCGAGATCCTCCGCCACGATCAGAAGCGACCGTCCGGACTTTATGATGGCCTCCAGTACCGGAAGCATCTCCTGGAGGCCCGACAGCTTCTTCTCATGGATCAGGATGTAGGGATCCTCAAGCTCGGCGATCATTTTCTCGGCGTTGGTGATGAAGTAGGGCGAGAGATAGCCGCGGTCGAACTGCATGCCCTCGACCACCTCGAGAGTCGTCTCGGTGGTCTTTGATTCCTCGACCGTGATCACGCCCTCGCCGCCGACCTTCTCCATCGCTTCGGCTACGAGTTCGCCGATCGTCGGATCGTTGTGTGCCGAGATCGTCGCCACCTGCGCCATTTCCTTGCGGGTTTTGACTGGGCGGGACATCGCCCGCAAGGCATCGATCACGCTCTTTGCGGCGCCGTCCAGGCCGCGCTTGAGGTCAATCGCACTGGCGCCAGCGACGACATTGCGGAGGCCGTCAGCGAAGATCGCATGCGCCAGGATTGTTGATGTGCTCGTGCCATCGCCAACACTGTCACCGGTCTTCTCAGCCGCTTGCCGCAGCATCTGCGCGCCGAGGTTTTCCTCAGGGTCCTTGAGGTCAAATTCCTTGGCGATAGTCTCACCGTCGTTGCATACGAGCGGCATCCCCCACTGCCTCTGGATGAGCACCGATTTGGATTTTGGGCCTAATGTGACTCGCACAGTGTCGCAAAGCAGGGTGGCGCCGTGCAGAATTTTTTCGCGAGCCGCAGAGCGGAACAGCACCTGTTTGTGCGCCATCGGACGTCCTCCTTCTTAGATCCGCGCGGGTCGCGGCCGTGGGGCCGTGCTGCAATCGAAGGGAACACCAGCCAGTTCTGCTGGATCGACCGGACAATTCGTCATCGTCCTTCGCAAGTGCATGGGTCCGGACGTGCCATAAATTATTGATCTTATGGATCTCCATCGCATTGACCAGGATCAAGGCCGGACCATGACACGTTGATGGCGGGACGAGCCGCAATACAGATGAAGGGAAGCGGCATTTGCAACTCGCACCTGCCAAGTCTTTGAGGAATCAGGCGGGTGCCAGATCAGCCAGCAACCGTGAGTCAGTAGGCGAGGGGTTGCAGAATGACTTTAGGCCTTCGAAGAGGGGCCGTTATGACCGGAAAAACGTCAAACTCCTTTTCGGGTAAAAACGACGGACTCCATACAAACAACGTACATACTCAGATAGATGGGGTATTGGGGCTGGCCGATGCGGGAAGGCTGGCGGGCTGGGTGGCTGCGCTTCAGACTGATGGTGAACACGAGGTTCGCACGAAGTGGCCTCAAAGATCAGAGGAGAAACGCAGCCAGGGAACATTATGCCGGATTGGACGTGTCGGTGAAAGAGACCAGTGTTTGCATCGTCGACGGCGGGGGCCGGGTGGTACGCGAGGTCAAGGTGGCAAGCGAGCCGGAACCGCTGCTGGAGGTGCTGCAAGACAAGGCCTTCACCTTCAAGGGCATCGGCCTCGAGGCGGGGCCGTTGTCGCAGTGGCTCTACGCGGCGCTTGCCGAAGCGGGCTTGCCGGTGATCTGCGTCGAGACGCGGCACATGAAGGCGGCGCTGGCGGCGCAGATCAACAAGAGCGACCGCAACGATGCGCGCGGGATTGCGCAGATGATGCGGGTCAGCCTGTACCGGCCGGTGCACGTGAAGACGCTTGCCAGCCAGAAACGGCGGATGCTGCTGACCAGCCGCGGCCTGCTGCAAGCCAAGGCGCAGGACATCGCGAGCGACCTGCGGGGCACGCTGCGGAATTTCGGCTGCAAGGTCGGCCCGGTCAGCCGGGGGAAGTTCGAGGCCCGGATCCGCGAGCTGGTCGCCGGCCAGCCGGACCTGGCCGCGATCACCGAGCCGTTATTGATCGTCCGGCGGACCTTGCGCGAACAATTTGAGGTGCTGCATCGCCAGCTGCTCGCCGTCGTGCGCGACGATGCGGTCTGCCGCCGGCTGATGACGGTGCCCGGCGTCGGACCGGTGGTCGCGCTGACCTTCCGCGCCACGGTCGACGTGCCCGCCCGCTTCGCAAGCTCCAAGGCGGTCGGCGCCGTCTTCGGCCTGATTCCGCGTCAGCACCAATCGGGCGAGGTTAACCGGGTGGGCTGCATCTCGAAATGCGGCGATGCCATGATGCGGGCGATGCTGTTCGAGGCGGCCCAAGTCATGCTGACCCGTTCAGCCAAATGGTCATGGCTGAAGGCCTGGGCGATGAAGATTGCGAAGCATCGCGGGATGAAGCGGGCGATCGTCGCCTTGGCGCGGCGGATGGCCGTCGTCATGCACCGCATGTGGGTCGACGGTACCGAGTTCCGTTGGACGAAACTTGCCGAGGCCGCATGAGCGGCCCGAGTCGAGACTGAAAAGGAGAGAGAGTTCCGCCGGCTGGTGGAGCGATGTCGTCCGCAGGGACGATGGGTGAGGCGAGTCCGTGTTGTGCCTTGTCCTGCCGCCGATCCGACGGCAAGGACGTCTGACAGATTGTTCCGCCCCATCTTCCTGATCCCATCATGGGAGGGCCAGTGTGCCGATCCCGAAGAGAAGCGAGGATCCGGCGAGCGACATCAACGCCGGAGCGACGGAAGGGTCTGAAAGCGCTTGACACTAATCGGCAGGCCACTATGGCGGCGCGTCTCTTCGAGCGCAGGGACCACCATCGCCGTCGCCGATCGGCACATGCGCATCACCGGGCAGACCCGGCTCCACGTATCCACGACGGCCAGGACCAGAGCCGGCGGCCGTCGAACAGCTCGTCATGCATCCAGTCCATCGCCCACACCTGGTTGGGGCCCGGTGCATCGCTGCGATCGTCCCGCCGCTTCGCCATCACGCGCCGGCGCGGCGGCTTGAGCCGCATTTGCAGGCGTTCCAGGCAATAGAATCGACGAACGCGCTTGACCTTCACGGCCCAACCCTCCCGCCGAAGCACAATGTGAATGCGGCGGTATCCATAGCGCACATGCGTCTCGGCGATCTCCCGGATCCGCTTGCGAAGCACCGCCTGGTCGGGCTTCACCGATCGGTAATGATACGGGGCGCGGCAGGCCGGAACCGCACGGCAGGCCCGTCTCACCGAGACACGGAAACAGGTTCTCACGAAGTCGACCCTCTCCCGCCCTCGCGCCGCCGTCAGATCTTTTAATGACTTCGCTCAATATCTCCTTGGTCCCGCGTGAGGTCCGCAACGAGCTTGCGAAGCCGGGCATTCTCTTCCTCGAGCTGCTTCAGCCTGCGCACCTCCGACGGCATCAACCCGCCATCGACCCTCTTCCAGCGGAAGAACGTCGCCTGGCAAATCCCCATCTTGCGGCACACCTCCTCGACCGGCCTCCCGCCCTCCGCCTGCTCCAGGGCAAAGGCAATCTGTTGTTCCGTAAATCTCGACTTCTTCATCGGCCAAGGCCCCTCCTTACGGGCTCCCTTGGTCGGAAAACTTCCTTCAGATCGGTCTAGGAAATTGCGACGAGACCATCGCCACTTCGATCTGTCGCAGCAGCGTCACAATCTGCTCCGCACCGAACTTCTTTCTTGCCATGATCAGCTCCTTTCCAAGCCGATTCTCTCACATCGCTTGGTCCAAAAAAGCCAGGTCAGGCATTTTGAAACACCGCCGCCACGGACTCGATCGCCAGCCCGATCGCTACCAGCGAAATCAAGGCAATATCATGATTCTCCGCAGCCCCCGCCTTGACCCAAGTCAATCGAATTCGGCCGTTCGGCGATTATTATTCTCGGGTCTTTCTGCAGAAAGGGAGTGGCGCAATGTCAACATTCATCATGGTAACCCGCCTGGAGTCCGACGCGGCTCGCTCGCCTCGGGCGTTCGAACAGCTTGAAAAGAGCACAATGGCGGTCGTTCGGTCGCAGTGCCCGGACGTCCAATGGCTAAGCAGCTATGCGGCGCTCGGCCCCTACGACTACGTTGATATATTTCGCGCGACCGACATCGATACGGCAACGAAAGTATCGGCCCTCGTCCGTGCCTGCGGTCATGCCCACACCGAAATATGGCCCGCGACCGAATGGTCACATTTCAAGGAGTTGATGCGCAGCATGCCGGCAGAGGTGTGACCTGCCGCGAAGGAAACCAATCATGGAACGAATTGCACTCATCACAGGCGGCACGCGAGGGATCGGAGCAGCGATCGCACGCCGTCTCAAGGCTGGCGGACATACAGTTGCCGCTATCTTTCACGGGAACGTCGTTGCTGCCGAAGCCTTCCACCACGAAACCAATATCCCTATCTACAAATGCGACGTTGCCGATTTCGGCGCCTGCGAAGGCGGCGTAGCAGCCGTTACGCAAGACCTCGGCGGACCAGTAGAGATTCTCGTGAACAACGCCGGCATCACGCGCGACGCCATGCTGCACAAGATGACCCCGGGGCAATGGCACGAGGTGATCGCGACCGACCTCACCTCCTGCTTCAACATGTGCCGGGTCGTGATCGGGACCATGCGCGACCGCGGCTTTGGCCGGATCGTCAATATCTCCTCGATTAACGGCCAGAAAGGACAACTCGGCCAGACCAACTACGCCGCTGCCAAGGCTGGCATTCTCGGCTTTACCAAGGCGCTGGCGCTCGAGACCGCATCGAAGGGGATCACCGTGAACGCCGTCGCGCCGGGCTATATCGCGACGGACATGGTGGCCGCGGTGCCGAAGGACATGCTCACGCGGATCGAGGCGCAGATCCCCGTCGGGCGACTGGGGCGGCCCGACGAGATTGCCCGCATCGTGCAGTTCCTGGTCAGCGACGAGGCGGCGTTCATCACGGGAGCCACGATTGCCGCCAACGGCGGACAGTACATGGCGTAGTAGCGGAAACGGAAAGGACAGTTGTGCTAGGCAAACATCTCGCTCTGTGCCCCAGTGCGGACTGCCGTCGGGACCTATGGAGCGTAAAATGGCCTCCAATCATGACCCCGCCGACGACCGAACCCCGTGTCGTTGACTATATGGGTGAATCAAATTCCTGGGAGGGATCGCATTCGATGCGAAAGGTGACCCGACTAAATTCCAATCTTTCCTGAGGCGAGCAATGTCCTGTGAATCCTGCGACGATCCACCCGAACATTCGTGCGACACCGTAGCCGATACACGCTGCGATCGGAGCAACGATCGCGTGACGCCCGATGACACGACCTGGCTTTTTTGGACCAAGCACATTGAGAAGAGCTGTTTTGGAAAGGAGCTTGTTGGTGAAGAATAGGTTCGGCGTGGGGTAGACTGTGGCGCTCACGGTATTCCAAATTGCCGCAGAGCGATCAACTGGCTACTCTGACGATCGGAACCGAGGATTACTGAACATGAAAAACGCTGAAGTTCAGCATGCGGCGGAGGAGCTCATTATGCGCCATGGTGCCAACGCTTTGGCAGTAGCGCGGGAGTGGGCAGACAAGCTTTCTGGTTCACAGGACCAGGCTGCGTTCAATGCCGCCCTGCGGGTTCTCACGGCGGTGGAACAACTCATCGCGAGTTAGGCAAAACCGGTTGTCCCTCCCGAAAACGCTGTCCGCCCCAGAATTCATCGAGTCTCGTTGACGAGACCTTCTTGGTCGCCCCCCTTACACGCGGGACCAGTTGTCGCGGTCTGTGACGGGCCACCAAGCGTGAGTCAGCAGGCAAGGGGAATGCAGGATAACTTTAGGCCCGCGAAGAGGAGCCCTAGAGCGGGATGACTCTAGGTCCATTCGTAGCCTGAGTTTTTGAAGTAGTTTCCGCATTCCTGCGGGGTGAAAGCGCCGAGATGGGTGCCGATGGCCGAACAGATGGCATCGGCCGATCGCGGCGCGGCCTTCCGCAGCAGGTGTTTGAGCTTGGAGAAGACCTGCTCGATTGGGTTCAGGTCGGGTGAATATTTCGGCAAGAAGAACAGCTTCGCGCCGGCAGCCCGGATCGTTTGACGAATGATCTTGCCCTTGTGGCTTCCAAGATTGTCCATCACGACGATGTCGTCGGGGCTCAAAGTTGGCACGAGAACCTTTTCCACATAGGTGTGAAAGCTTTCGCCATTGATCGGCCCCGCCACCAGCCATGGGGCGTCGATACGATCATGGCGAAGCGCCGCCAGGAACGTCGTGGTCTTCCAGCGGCCGTAGGGGACCTTGGCCCTGAGCCTTTGGCCGCGCGGAGCCCAGCCCCGCAATGGCGCCATGTTGGTCTTGGTCCACGTCTCGTCGATGAACACGAGGCGTTTGGCGTCGATCCGCCCGCGATACTTCGTCCACTGCTCACGCCTGCGTGCGACGTCGGGACGGTCCTGTTCGCTGGCGATTGCGGTTTTTTTTAAAGCTCAGCCTCTCAGCGTGGACGAAGTTCCACACCGTCCGATAGTCAACTTTGAGACCGCGCAAGGCCAGCTCGGCGACAAGCCCAGCGAGCGTAAATGGCTTCTTCGCCCGCTCCAGAAACCAAGCCCGATGCTCGCCCACAATCTTCTTCGGCCTGTAGCCGCCGATCTTGCCGGGCGCAACGCTGCCGGTTTCCCGTAACCGGCGCACCCACGCGATCGCCGTCGCGATCCCCACCTCAAAATGCGCCGCAGCCGCGTGACACGACATCCCGCCCTTCTCAACTGCCGCCACTACGCGCTCGCGCAGATCCATCGAATAAGCTTTGGCCATCCATGCCGGCCTCCTTCCCAGCCAGCATGTTGAATCATTTTTACGAGTCGGTGGGAATCCCTAATCGACTCCGGCTAAAGTCATCCCGCTCTAATGACGGAAAAACGTCAGACTCGTCCTTGCGTAAAAACAGCAGACTCCATACAAATAACGTACATATTCTGACAGACTCCAGTCTGACATCCCATTGATATTCCACGATTCTCGGCTGACTCTTAGTCAGCGGGTCCCAGGTTCGAGTCCTGGTGCGCCCACCAATAACCTTCTGAATTCTCTACGAGAAACGTCCGATTGCCGATAAGCCGCGAGGGTAACCGCTCGGTGAAGACCATCAGTTTTTAGGGCGGCTTTTGGCGCAGGCGGTCTTGCCGGCGTGGCGGCGCTTGGCGATCGTGCCATTAATTGGCAACTGCCGATACCGGCAAACCGCCCGGTCTAACGGCGGTCCTATTTTTCCGTCAACGGCCCCATCGTCGCGTAAGGCCGTGCAGCTTGTGCCAGCCGAGTAAACGCCGCGTATGCATCAGGAGCGGTTTCGCGACGATGCGCGAGAAAACTACTTAGTACATCGTGTGTTCTAACTATGCTATTCGCCCAAAAACGACGAAAAAATGCCCCGTCTCCCGACTTAGGGAAAATACGTTCCAATCTGTCAAATTCAATCATTCTACCCAAAATGTCATATGCAGCGCACACATGAGATGCCGCTTCCTCAAAGTGCTCGCCGTGCTCTTTGTCATTCCACCACTCCCCTGTTCGCTTTGCGATCTCTCTGACCACAATTCGGCGAGACCTTCTGAAATCCGGGGATTCTAAAAACTTGAGCAACTCAAATAATTTGTATGTTCTTACTTGGATAAATGCGGCGAATGCCGCAATGACCGCAACGAGGAACAACCCGATCTGCGAACCCCAATAAAATCGTTGAAGCCATTGATCAACGCAGCTCATTTTTCAAACCCTCTTAAGATAGGAGCCAACGCAGTAGATCACATCATACTCCCGCACCCTCTAAATCTCCCTTCGCCAACACTCGTCCGCCTTCATCGCCGCGTGAATCACTGCGTCCTCGCCGCGTCATTTGACGTGATATTGGGGCGGGAATGAACCTCTTTGATCGATCGCCCGGTATAGATTTGTGGCCCGCCCACCGCTTGCGCGACGAAGGCCGTGACGAGGAATTTCAACCCCGGCTCGGCCGCCGGATTTCTTGCTTTCTTGACCGCCGGGTTCGCATTCAATTACGGGTGATGGTGCGTCACGGCGCCGGATAGTCGGCGCTCAAACTGGTCGCTTTCCAGAGAGCGACCTCCTGCAGCATTGACCGCAGATGGCTTTCGACGTTGTCGAAGCCTTGATGACCGAGCACCAGATGTCGAGGGGGCGCGGCTGACTGCACGGCCTTGATGACGGCTTCGGCGGCCCGCGCCGGATCGCCGGCTTGCTTGCCGCTATATCCCGCGATTTCCCGGCGGCGTTGGCCGGCCGATTTCTCATAGTCACCGATGAATTTGGGCGATTGTTTCAGGGATCGCCCAGCCCAATCCGTCCGGAACGGACCGGGCTCGACCAGCAACACCCGGATCCCCAACGGCTCGACTTCATGAGCAAGGGACTCCGACAGGCCTTCGACCGCAAATTTCGTGGCCGCATAATAGCCCGAGCCGGCAAAGCCTATGATCCCGCCGACTGATGCGATATTGACGATAGATCCGTGCCGTCGTGCCCGCATTCCCGGCAAAACCGCTCTGATCATGGCGGCCAAGCCGAAGAAGTTGGTCTCGAACAGGGTGCGGATGTCCTTCTCCTCCCCTTCCTCGACCGCGGCCATGTAGCCGTATCCGGCATTGTTGACGAGTACGTCGATGCGACCGAAAGCGCCTTGGGCTTCGCTGACGGCGCGTTTGATCTGATCTGCATTCGTCACGTCCAGGGCAAGGGCCTTCGCTCTGTCTTCATGCCCGGCGATAAGGTCGTCGAGCGTCTTCGGGTTGCGCGCCGTTGCCACCACGCGGAACCCATGCGCGAGTGCCGCACGGACAAACTCCCGGCCGAAGCCGGTCGAGCAGCCGGTGATGAACCAAACGGGGGAATCGGTTGTGCCTTTTGCCATGGATCGCTCTCCTCTTATCAAATGCAGCTACGTCGGCAGACCGCGTCCGGCTGCCGCATCGGTGGCGTTCTAGCCCGCAGAAAAATGCTGCCGTGCGCAGGACCGGGCCCGTGCCATATGCTGTTCGGCAATGGCATCCGGGAGATGCGGGACAATCTCGTCGAAATGCAGATGCTCGAGTAACTCGAACCCCGCCAAACGGAAAATATGTGTGTCTTGCAGCACCTGCACGGCATTCCAGCGGCCGCTCTTGGCCAGCAGCGGCAGCGGTGCGCCTGAGAGGGTGATCAGAACGGGTCTCCTTCCGAAAGCAATCCGTGCACAACGCCATCGGATTCATGGGCAAAACCGCGTGCGAAGACCCGGTCGACATACCCTTCCATCATCGCCGGCATCGACATCCATCAGAGCGGATAGATGACGGTAAGGACATCGGCGGCGCGAATATCATCCTGTGCCTGCACCACATCGGCGTCTACGGGATGCTTGGCACTGACCGGCAAGAGTTCATGTGCGGTCAGGACAGGGTTAGATCGCATACGGTATAGATCATATGTCCGCTGATTGTGCCCGAGCTTTTCCAATTCAGCGACATAGGCGCGTGTCAGCCCCATCGTGAAGCTGTTTTCGGCGGGATCAGCAACGACGATGAGGTGCTTCATGCGATCCCCTTTGCTCAATGGTTCAAAGCTCCCATCGATCCCGACCGGGGGCATTGATCTATCTCAAGCCGGGCGAATGGGCACTGCGCGGCGACGATTACGATGACCGCCCGGACATCAAAATTGTCGTTGCACAGTGCGGTCGCTCATCGCCCTGGGCCACGCGGTGAAGCTCATGTCCCCGACTTATGTGAAGTCCTACGCGAAGCGGCAGAAGAACGACGCCGCGGATGCGGCGGCGATCTGCGAGGCGGCGACCCGGCCGACGATGCGGTTCGTGCCGGTGAAAGGTAAAGAGCAGCAGGGAGTCCTGATGCTGCACCGGACACGGGAGCTTCTGATCCGTCAGAGAACCATGCTGATCAATGCCTTGCGCGCGCATCTGTCCGAGTTCGGGATCGTGATGCGCCAGGGAACCGCCGGCGTGTCGACCCTGATCACGCTCGCCGAAGATGATGAGCACGATCTGATCCCCGAGATCGCGCGGGACGCGCTGCTGGCGAACCGGCCGAGGACCGCATTATGGATAGCGGAGCCAGCGATCCGGTGCTTTGTGCTAAATCAAATTAAACGAACCGTCGCCCGGGCGGGAACTCCGGCAAATCAGGGATAACGAATTTACCGTTAGAGGCCAGTGGCCGCCCCATGAAACAAACGCCAATTCGCCCGAATTTACTATTCTGTCGTGTTGCTTCTTTTCACGCGGGCTTTTTGCTCGGAGAAAACAGCTATGGATACGTTCGACATTGCCCTGCGACTGGGTACGGCGGCACTCGTGGGCGCCGCGCTGGGCCTCAATCGCGATCTTCACGGCAAGCCAACGGGGGTGCGTACGCTTGGACTGGTGGGCCTTGGCTCGGCATTGGCCGTCCTCGCTTTCGGCCAAGCCAGCGGCGGTGATGCGAGCCGTGTTATCCAAGGCATTGTGACCGGAATCGGTTTTTTGGGTGCGGGCGTCATCATCCGCAAGGATGAAGGTGACCATGTGCACGGCCTTACCACGGCGGCATGCGTTTGGTTGACCGCGTGTATTGGTGCGGCTTGCGGGGTCAGCGAATGGCCAATCGTTCTGCTCAGCTTGCCTATCGTTTTAGTTTTGCTGATTTTTGGCGGGCGGTTTGAAAAGGCCATTCACCGGCGCTGGCCTCAACCACCAAAAACTGAAGCCGAGTGACATCCGTCAGGAGCGCCTCATGGTTTTCGTTCGGGAACCCATTCTCAAGCCCGTTTCAATCAAAAGCCTGCGGCCGACGCAGATTACGGTTGGCATGCGGGAAGTGAGCGAAAAGCGTCACCATTGGCAGAAGCTTCCTGAAAAGGAGCGGGCCGAGTTTCTAGGCAAACACATGCTTCCAGTCGTCCGCGGACCCAAAGAACGCCCTTACATTATCGACCATCATCACTTAGCGCGCGCGCTTCACGAGGAGGGAGCCAAAGACGTCTTGGTCGTGGTCGTGGCGGATTTAGGAGAAGAGGAATGTTGGTACTGTCACGACGATCAGTGGAGCGAGAGTTCGGATGACATCAATTGAAAAAGCAAGGGGCAGAGTTCCGCAGAGTTGCCTGCCAATCTTGAGTTTGACAGCACTCGGGATTGTGTTCGGGGATATCGGCACTAGCCCGCTTTATACTTTCAAGACCATTCTCAACATGACCGGAAAGACGCCGGACGCGAGCATTATTCTGGGCGCGCTTTCGCTCGTGCTCTGGACACTCTTCATCATTACCACTTTGAAATATGTCTCCTTTGCTATGCGTGTCGACAATGACGGCGAAGGTGGCATCCTGGCTCTCATGTCTTTGTTGGGAGTGAAAAAACAGCAGCGGCCGATGATCGTAGCCGTTGGGCTCTTCGGTGCGGCGCTGATCTACGGTGACGGAGCAATCACTCCCGCGATCTCTGTTCTGTCGGCACTAGAGGGCTTGAATATGGCAACGCCCGCCTTCGAGCCATATATTGTTCCAACGGCTGTGGTGATTTTGCTCGCTCTGTTCGCGATCCAATCACAGGGCACCGCCAGGATCGGGCAAGCGTTTGGGCCATTGATGTCTGTCTGGTTCATCGCCATGGCTGTCATGGGAATCTCGGGAATTGCACAGCACCCAGCGGTAATTGCTGCGCTCGATCCGCATTACGGGCTGGCCTATCTGTTCTCCAACGGAATTTCAGGCTTTCTGGTACTCGGCGGGGTTTTTCTGTGCGTTACAGGGGCGGAGGCCCTCTACGCGGATATGGGCCATTTCGGCAGAGGACCGATCCGGCTCTCGTGGTTTGCAATCGTATTTCCAAGTTTAATCCTGAATTACGCTGGGCAAGCCGCCCTCGTTCTCAACGGAGCGCCAGCGGATGGCAACATCTTTTATCGTCTTTGCCCTGAGCCATTGCTGATACCGCTCGTTGCGCTTGCGACATTGGCGACGATCATAGCCAGCCAATCCATCATCACCGGGGCATTTTCCATGACCCGGCAGGCAATTCTACTGGGCTGGCTACCGAGGTTGCAGATCAAACACACGTCGTCGGAGGGCTACGGTCAAATTTATGTTGGCGTCGTCAACTTCTTACTTATGATTGTGACGATTGGGCTAACGATCGGCTTCGGCAAATCCGACAATCTAGCGGCCGCATACGGCATCGCCGTATCGTTGACAATGCTTATGACTTCAGCCCTTCTGTTCATCGCGATGCGCGAGATTTGGGGTTGGCCTTTAATCGCCGCAGGAAGTGTCGCAGCATTTTTCCTTGTCATCGATGGCGCGTTCTTCCTAGCCAATCTCACCAAAGTAGCGGAGGGGGGGTATGTCCCGCTCCTTCTGGCAATTGCGATCTACGGGGTGATGTGGATTTGGCATCGCGGGGCTGCGGCGGTGACAGCCCGTATCCATGAATTGTTGATTCCGATTCCTGAATTCATCGCAAAAATTCAGTCAGACAACATTCCGCGCGTGCCTGGGACGGCGGTGTTCCTGACTCGCACGATGCAAGACACGCCGCCCGTGATGGTCTGGCACGTCAAACAGAACCGTGCCTTGCATGAGCAACTGTTCGTTTTGCGAGTTGAGATTCTGCCAGTTCCCCGGGTTGCATCATACGACCGGATTACCGTCAAGGAAGTCGCCCCGAATTTCTGGCGCGCGGAAGCTCGCTACGGTTTCATGGAGCGTCCAAATATTCCGGAGGTCTTGCTGGCCAGCAAGTCGCACGGATGCACGGTAAATCTCAGCGATGTGACCTATTACGTTGGTCACGAGACCGTGGTGGCCCGAGAGGACGGCAGGGGGTTACCAGCGTGGCAAGAAACCCTTTTTGCTATGATGCAGCGCGACGCGGTTCATGTCAGCGATTTCTTCAACCTGCCGAGCGATCAGGTCGTTGAGATTGGACGACAAATTTCAATTTAGCTCTTGCCCCCCCTTCACGGTTTGTCACTCGCCGCTCCGCATATAGCCTATCTCCGTCTGCACGCATGCATCTGGGTAGGCCAATTCGTCCGTAGAGAGCGTCTCAGGCTCTACTGAAAGCCTTCCCGCGTATTGATGGCTGAGCTGGTCCTGGTTGGTTGGACAGGTTGGCAGCGAAGTTAAGGTGTATTCCGATTGCTGATCACGCTGCCATAATCCCATTCATGTTGAACGCCTTTTGTTGCTGTTGGGCCTGTGGAGATGTGGGCAAGGCGCGAGCCTTGTTCATCATATCCACAGGCCGCTTCGTCGCGTAAGCCTCAGCCGGGGTCGCGCCGTCGAGGGCGGAGTGCGGCCGCTCGGTGTTGGAGAACGCGATCCGCTCGCCGATGACGCGCTCGGCGGCGAAGCCGTCCGTCATTTCGTGCAGGTAGACGGCCTCGTATTTCAGGGACCGCCAGAGGCGTTCGATGAAGATATTGTCCATGCACCGGCCCCGCCCGTCCATGGAGATCGCGACATTCGCGTCCTTGAGCACGCCGGTGAAGTCGAGGCTGGTGAACTGGCTGCCCTGGTCCGTGTTGAAGATTTCCGGCTTGCCGTATTTGGCCAGCGCCTCGTTCAACGCCTCGATGCAGAACCGGGCGTCCATGGTGTTGGACAGACGCCACGCCAGGACATGGCGCCGCCCAGTCCATGATCGCGACCAGGTACAGGAACCCGCGCCGCACCGGGATGGAGGTGATGTCGGCGCACCAGACATGATCGGGGCGAGCCACCGCCACGTTCCGGAGCAGATAGGGATAAATCCGGTGCGCCGGGTGGGGCGCGCTGGTCTTGGGCGCCTGGTAGATCGCTTCCAGACCCATGAGGCGCATCAGGCGGCGGACCCGGTGACGCCCGGCACGAACGCCGTCGCGCCGCAACTGACGCACCATTTGCCGGCTGCCGAAGAAGGGGGATCGCAGAAACATCTCGTCGATCCGGCGCATCAGCGCCAGATTCTCCGGGCTCTCCCCTCGGGGGGTGTAATAAAACGAGGACCGGCTGATCGCGAGAAGGCGGCATTGGCGGCTCAAGCTCAAGCCGGGGCGGTCCGGCACGATCATCGCCTTGCGTTCCCCCGGCTCATCGCTTGAGCCCTCTGGCCAAAAAATCCCGTTCCACCGTCAATTGGCCGATCTTGGCATGAAGGTCTCGAACCTCGGTCTCGTGATCCTGGCGCTCGTGGTCCGCGCCGTTCGAAAACACTTCCGACAGGCCATCGACCGCCTGGCGCTTCCATGTGCTCACCTGATTCGGATGCACCTTATGCCGCGCCGCGATCTCCTGGACCGTCTTGTCGCCGCGCAAGGCTTCCAGCGCCACCCGTGCCTTGAACTCGCCCGTAAACCGTCTCCGCGTCGTCATTTCGTATCCCTCCGTTACCCGAGGGAACACACCTTAACACCCTGTCCGATTTCCCAGGACCAGCTCAGGCAGATGACCGGATTTAGAGGGGCTTGCGGTTTTTTTCTTCAGCGCCGGCATCCCTACGAGCGCCGATCCTGTCCTTTACACAGGCCTTGAGAAACTCGAGCGCGTCAACGTTGCTGGTTTCGTAGCTCGCGTATGCCCGAGCTGTTTCTGAGCATGTCAACTGCGCTTCGGCGCCTGCGCTTGAGGCACAGAGCACAATCAAGCCAGAAATCAAGCCAGAAGCGAGCACGGTTGGAGCGATTTGGCACGCTCCACTGAACTTGTTGCCAAACATTGGAGTGCGCCCCTGGGGGTGGACAGAGGGGCCCTTATGAGCCGAAAAAACGTCAAACTCGTTTTCGGGTAAAAACAACTCCACCCAAATAACGTACATATTCTGACAGACCCCAGTCTGACCCCCATTGATATTCCACGATTCCCGGCTGATTCTTAATCAGCGGGTCCCAGGTTCGAGTTCCTGGTGCGCCCACCAACAACCTTCTGAATTCTCTACGAGAAACGCCTGATTGCCGATGAGCCGTGACGCGGTTTGTCAGACTTTCAGTCCGGCAAAATGGCAATTCGTTAGACAAGAAAGTCTGACGGCGCGTTGATTTTCAACGCAAAACTTTGCGCGCAGCTGATTCCAAATCAACGGCTCGAAACGGCCCTTCGTGGTACCCCGTTCTTCATGTGCGGTCCCTTGAAAGGCAATAACCTGGATCGGTGGTGATTCGGATGCATCACACGATTCGGTCCTGCTGCCGAGTTCGGATCGGGGTTCCATTTGCCTTTGCTCTGGACATCTTTTGGAGACACCTGCGGTTCAGACAAAAAGTTCAAAAAATGCTGCGGCCGGGATGCCTGACCGCTTCCTGCCGCGGTCTTCACCGGACGGTTACTCTGTCTTTCGTGACTTGGAAGCAGACCGCTGACGGAACCTCTCAGCCAGGATGAGGGGCCGCCTTATCGCTCTCCACCGTGCCCTGCGCCGCGATCGTCCCCGTAATGGTGGGTGGGCCTTTCAGAATCCACTCGAATGCGACTTCGATCATCGCTCCAGCAAACGGGCCGATGAGATAGACCCATGCCGCACCGAAGTCCCCGCGAACCAGGTCGGGAGCGAGGGAACGCACCGGGTTCATCGAAGCACCGCTGATGGGCGCGGCCCAGAGTCCCGCAAGTGCGACATAACCGCCGACCGCGATGGCGCCATTGGTGCCGATGTTGCGGGCGCCCGATGCGGTGCCGAGGATCGTATTCACCAAGCCCGCGGTGAGCAGCACTTCCATGGCCAGCGCCTGCAGGGCGCTCACGCCCGCGCCCGGCTCGGTGGCGCCGAGTTCGCCGGCCGTGCCGAACATGGCGCGCAGGAAGATTGCGGCCGCGATGCCGCCCGCAATCTGCCCGAGGATGTAGCCGGGCACGCGGTGCCAGGGAAAATTCCGTCGCACGGCGAATGCGAAAGTGACGGCGGGATTGAGATGCGCCCCGCTTACCGTGCCCATGAAGTAGATGATGACCATGACCATAACGCCGGGCGCCACCGCGGCCATGCCCAACGTGACGGCGCCGCCGCTCTTCGCTGCCACCACGCCCGCGCCGGCGGCCACCACAACAAGCAGGAATGTCCCCCAGACTTCCGAAAAAATGCGCCGCCATTCGAGGGATGAATCCAGGAAATTGGGCGGCGTCGTTTCGCGCAGCATGCGTTGCTTTTGCCCTTTGCCCAGCGGCTCTCTGCGTAATCTCATGTCGACCTCCATTCAGGGTTGCGGCTTGCCGTCTGCAAGTGTGCGCCCAGCCGATTGGTTCAGAATATAGAACCTCTGCGCAAGGAATATGGCGGGTTTGATCTTGAGCAGGCCCGGCGGATGAAGGACCTGGAAAAGGAGAATGCCCGCCTGCGCCGGCTGGCCGCCGACTTGTCGCTTGAGAAGGAGATCCTGAAAGGACATCTCCTCAGAAAATTTGTAAGCCCCGAACGGCGCCGGCGGGCGGTGGCGTGATGAATAGCAACGGATATGACCACCACAACTGGCGCCACCTAGGCTTCAATTTGTTGGGCGGTCATCTACGGAGGTTGGACGGGATTTGCTCTTGGTGTACTCATCAGCCTGTGCGACGAAGAGAGCAACAGAAGCAGGGCTTCAAGCCGCCCGGATCGATGCAACGCTTCCCACCGGTCCATACCGGCATCTACAACATCTTGTATACGCAATGCATTTAGACAGCTCACGAACGAGGTGGTACCCTTCATTTAAATGGCACTTCGGCAGGTCGCGGCTGGCGCCCAAACCTGCCACATCGCCAAACCTGCCACAGGGAGAATTCCCCATGGATGAGTTCAAGACCTCTCAGGCAAAGATCAAGGCCCGCACCAAGGAAATGGAGGCCGCGATCAAATCCCTCGTCAAACAGGCGGAGGGCCTCCAGGGCCGTGCGCGCAAGAACCTTAACGAAGCGATCGCGGAGTTGAGGTCCCGTCAAAAGCAGGCCCTTGAGAAGATAAAGGAAATGAGACGGGGCGGCATCGAGTTCGTGGAGCGCAACGTTGCGGCGGGCCAAACCGCGCTTGTCGCCTTCGACAAGACGGTATCCGAGATCTCGGCCCAGCTTGAACAGCAACGCAAGGCGATCCTGGCGCGCGCCGAGGCCATTCACGCCGAGGTGACCGCCCTGCGCGAGAGCGGCATGCGGGAAATGGGTCAACAGATGCGGATGGGGGAAAAGGTCCTGGATGATTTCGAGAAGCTGATCAGCCAAACCGCCGATACCCTGAACAGCCAGGTCCAAACCTTCGTGGCGCGTGCGGATACCCAGCTGAAATCTTGGCACGCAACCGTCGACGAATATTCCAAGACGGCCATGAACATGGCGGAGCGTGGCCGCCAGGACTTCGCGACCGTCGTCAGCGATCTCATGGTCTGGCAGAAAAACGCCCAGAAGCAGTACCAGGATTTCAGCGTCGCAAGCATTCGGGCTTGGCAGGACATCGCAGGAAATCTCGAACGGGGGCGGGACAAAGTAAATAAGCTGGGCAAGAAGGCCCCCGGCCGCGGCAAGAAATAGCCGCGGCAAGAAATAAGGGCTTGGTACTCTCCGGTCCAGAGGATCCCGTACGGTCGCGCTCAAAGTGGGCGGCTAACTAAAGTGCGCGGCCTGGACCAGACGTTTGTCGGCGAGCCCTATCTGTTTGAATTCGTGATCCCCAATTTCTATTTCCACCTGATCACTTGTGCCTGTCGAACATCATCCCGATCGCCGAATCAGTTTTGGCAAGAAGAGGAGATGAAAGCTTTGCCGCTCGGGCTGCCACGTTTGGCTGATCGGCAGCTAACCGCGCGTCCAAATGTCCCGGAAAAACGTCAGACTCGTCTCGGGGTAAAAATGTCAGACTAAAGACAAATAACATACATATTCTGACAGACTTCAGTTCTGACAGACTCCAGTTCTGACAGACTCCAGTTCTGACAGACTCCAGTTCTGACAGACTCCAGTTCTGACAGACTCCAGTCTGACACCCCGTTGATATTCCACGATTCTCGGCTGACTCTTAATCAGCGGGTCGCCGGTTCGAGTCCTGCTGCGCCCACCAGTAACCTTCTGAATTCTCGTCGAGAAACGCTCGATTGGCGATGGGCCGTGACGCGGTTTGTCAAACTTTCAGTCCGGCAAAATGGCAATTCGTCAGACAAGAAAGTCTGACGGCGCGTTGATTTTCAATGCGAAAAACTCAAGCGCCGCTGATTCTAAATCAGTGGCTTTGCGGCGGGCGTTTCGGCGCAATTTGACGACAGCACACCGTCCAAATCGATTCTCTCAGTAGGCCTGGTACAGAAAATCCGTCAAGCCACGAGCAATTGAGCACCTGACATCAATGAAGCCACCTGAATGCGTGGAGCGGCACTGAGACTAATTAACCACTTGGTTGCGAGTGTCGCTCAATCACGCAGCGACTGCTTTGCCCTCAACCAGCATGAATGATTAGTCTTCGCGCCGTTGTTCGGCGAGCCGGCGCGAATCCTCGAATAGACGTGCCGTGACGGCCCCAAAGATGATGCCGGCGATATGAGCCAGATAAGCCACGCCGCCTGACTGCACATCCACGACTACGCCAAAACTGAGAAGCTGGATGAGAAACCAAAACCCGATCAGGAGTGCAGCCGGTATGAACGCGACGCGGAAGAACCAGCCAATGAATAAGATCGTGCGAATTTTATCACGCGGGTAGGTGACTAGAAACGCACCCATCACAGCGGCGATCGCTCCGCTCGCACCCAAATTGGGAACCGTCGATGCGGGGTCGGCTGCGACTTGCGCGACCATCGCCGCTACGCCGCCGGCAAGATAGAACGCCATGTACCGCCGGGGATTCATCGTGTCTTCTATCTCCGGGCCGAATGCCCAGAGGTACACCATGTTGCCGAGAATGTGCGACCAGCTCGCATGCATGAACAGGGCCGTCAGGATGGTGCTCAAGTGACGGCCCGCAACGATATCGGCAGGGACAACCGACCATCGGGTTACAAACGCGTCGCCACCCATCAGTTCGAGAACGAAAACCAGAACGTTCAGCGCGATGATGAGCGCGGTGACGATGGGAAAGCGTGAGGGGCGTCGCGATTCATCCTCGAGCGGGATCATGTCTTCTTTCTCTCCGGAAAATACATGCCAGTTCAATTTTAGCGGAAGCTCGCGGAGAGCGGGCTATAGGGCGTTACAATAGCATCTGGCGTGGCGACGGGTCAGGATGAGTCATCGACCGGCAATCGCCTGAGGAGCTCTTTGAAATCCTAAGTGTCGCTTTGTCGAACGGTTTGCGGGCGGTCACTGAGGAATACGGCTTTGCCTGTCGAAAACATCATTCCGATCGCCGTATGCCCGAGGCTCATCGGCGCCCGTGGTTTTTATCCGAGCCGGTGATCGAGACGATCATCGGCGACATCGGCCGGCTCCTGGTGAGCCAGGACCTCGGCCGCGGGAAAGACCGCTCGAACCGCGCGCTCGACCCGATCTGCGATCGCATGTCCATCCTCCAGGCTAATCCGGGGATCGAGCTCCAAATGGAACTCGACGAAGATCCGGTCCCCTGCGTTTCGCGTGCGCAAATCGTGCAATCCCCTCACCTGGTCTTGACTCAACACCGCCTCCCTGATGCGCCGACGGTCCTCATTCGGCAGTTCGTGATCGAGCAGGACTGCGAACGCTTCCTTCGCGATCCACCACGCGCTGAGAAGGATGAAGACGGCCAGTCCGATCGCGAAACCGGCATCAAGACGATGCCAGCCGGTCAGTATGGTAAGCCCGAGCGCGACGAGCACGACGAAGTTGATGACAATGTCGGCGATGTAGTGAGCGCGACTCGCGGCAATCGCTTGCGACTTGGCATATTTGAGGACGTAGGTCTCGAAGGCTACCATCGCTAGCGTCGCCACCAGGCTCGCAGCGATGAGGGCCAGACCCGTGTCGAGCTCGGCGAGCGGATGAGGCACGAGGAAGCGCTGCACCGCTTCGCCGATCAAGGTCACGGCTGCACCGGCGAGGAAGACTGCCTGCAGGGCCGCCGCCAGAGACTCGGCCTTCCCGTGTCCGAAGCGATGGCCCCGGTCCGGCGGACGCCGGGCATAGTGAATGGCGACGAGCGTGGCCAACGCGCCGGCGAGATCGACGCCCGCATCGGCTACGGATGCCAAGAGAGCGACCGAACCGGTCAGCAGCCAAGCGGTCATCTTGGCAATAAACATCGTCACGGCGAGACATAAGCTCGTGTAGCTCGCCCATCGGCAAAGCACATCGGCTCTATTGGCGGCGACCTTGCTCATGGTCTCGGGAAATCGAAGTGCAACCAAGTGCGCCCAAAATACCGGCCGGATGCCGGCAGCTATTATATGCATATTTGTCCAGTCGATTGCAGAGGACCACGACCTGGATCAAGCGAGGCCGGATCAATCCGGCACGCCGGCTCCGCTCTTGCTGCCAGTTCGATGTCGCGGCGCCAACGGGGTGTGCGACGGTATATAGGTGGGCGCGGATCGCTAAGATCGACGGTTGACGCAGGTCAAGGACTTGGTTTCGCAATGTCATGAGAATTCGATACGATTCGGAAAATGGGGGTTGTTCACTTCATCAAGTCAGTTGACGCACGTCAATGTGGCTGGATCATTATTCGGTTCATTATTCGGGGACCGCTGAATCGAGGACCATCGTGGAGCACCACGCCGAAGTGCTGCGGGGAGGGGTATGGCATCAACGCATCCCGAATTGGCGGGACCTGATTGCGGTGGTGCTGGTGCTGACGATCCTGGTCCTCATCGGGACCGGTGCCCGCCAGATGGTGGGTCCATTGGTCGTCGCCCAGGCCCCGCAGATCTCCCTTTCGCCAGCGGCTTTGCCATTCTACGCCCTGCGCACGACGATGCGGATGGTCGCGGCACTTGCCGCCTCTCTGGTTTTTACTTTCACCTACGCGACACTGGCTGCCAAGAGCCGGCGGGCCGAGATAGTGCTGATTCCGCTCCTAGACGTTCTCCAGTCAGTGCCCATTCTCGGCTATCTCTCCTTCACGGTCCTCTTTTTCGTCTCCCTATTTCCCAACAACGTGCTAGGCCCGGAGCTCGCCGCTGTCTTCGCGATTTTCACTAGCCAAGCCTGGAACATGGCATTCAGCTTTTATCAGGCGCTGAGAACGATTCCGCATGACCTCGATGAAGCAAGCCGAAGCTTGCGATTTTCTGGATGGCAGCGCTTTTGGCGGCTTGAGGTGCCGTTCGCGATGCCGGGTCTCATCTGGAACATGATGATGTCGATGTCAGGGGGATGGTTCTTCGTCGTGGCCTCCGAAGCCATCTCGGTCGGCGACGTCCGATTCACATTGCCCGGCATCGGATCCTACGTCGCCCGCGCCATCCAAGATCGCGATCTTGCTGCGGTCGGCTGGGCGATCATTGCGATGACTTTCGTCATTATTATTTACGATCAACTGCTGTTCCGCCCTATGGTGGCGTGGGCGGACAAGTTCCGATTTGAGCAGACCGCCGCTCAGGTCGTATCACGCAGCTGGGTGCTTGAGCTGTTCCGGCGGTCAACGCTGCTGAGGCTCGCCGGCGAACCCATCGGGACCGCGATACAGACCGCTGCACGGATGCGGCTGGCGCTTCCTTCAGCCCCAAAGCGGTTTCGTGATTGGTTGCCTCCGCCGCGCATCCTCGACCTTGCCTGGTACGGGCTTGTCTTAGGCGGTATCGGCTACGCCGCTTGGATCCTGATGCAGTTCGCTGGAACCGAACTATCCTGGAGCGATGTCGCCGAAGCGGCGGCTAACGGCGCTCTCACCTTGCTCCGCGTCGCCATTCTCATCGTGCTCGCGACAGTGATCTGGGTTCCAATTGGCGTAGCCGTTGGTTTGCGTCCGAAGGTGGCCGAGGTGGTGCAGCCGATTGCGCAGTTTCTTGCGGCGTTTCCGGCGAATTTGCTCTTTCCCGTCGCGGTATTCGTCATCGTGCGGTTTGATCTTGCCCCCAAGATATGGCTCAGCCCCCTCATGATTCTCGGGACGCAATGGTACATCCTTTTCAACGTAATCGCCGGTGCCAGCGCCTTTCCGAACGATTTGAAGGAGGCTGCCGCAAGCTTTCGTATCAGCGGCTGGCATTGGTGGCGGGACGTGATACTTCCCGGAATCTTTCCCTATTACGTGACCGGCGCCATAACGGCTTCTGGTGGCGCCTGGAACGCAAGCATCGTTTCCGAGGCGGTCAGCTGGGGACCGACGAAGCTCAGCGCCTCGGGTCTTGGCGCCTATATCGCGCAGATGACGGAGGCAGGCGATTATGCTCGGATTGCCCTCGGCGTCGCGGTCATGTCAGTGCTTGTCATTGCTATGAACCGGCTTTTGTGGCGGCCCCTGTACGCCCTTGCAGAGCGTCGGACGCGGCTCGATTAGGAGGGAAAATGGAGGGCCAGCCGAAAAAATCCGTGATCGATATGCGCGATATCTGCATGGCCTTCGCCAAGCCCTCGGGCGAGCCACGGCCGGTGCTGGCCAACATCAACCTCTCGTTGCGTGACGGAGAGATCCTCGGATTGCTCGGACGCTCGGGCTCGGGGAAGTCGACCTTGCTGCGCATTGCGGGAGGACTGATCAAACCAACGTCAGGCAAGGTGATTTACCGTGAAGCGCCACTCACCGGCCCTTCCGATGGCATTGCGGTGGTTTTCCAGACCTTCGCTCTCTTCCCCTGGCTAACGGTGCTGGAGAACGTCGCAGCGGGCCTGGACGCGCTCGGGCTGCCCCGTGAGGAGGTCCACCGCCGAGCCCTCTCCGCTATCGATCTCATCGGTCTCGACGGATTCCAGTCGGCTTATCCGCGTGAGCTGTCGGGTGGAATGCGCCAACGTGTAGGGTTTGCAAGAGCAACTGTCACCAAACCCACGGTGCTTCTCATGGATGAGCCCTTTTCCGCCCTTGACGTACTGACCGCTGAAACCTTGCGCACCGACTTCCTCGATCTCTGGACAGGGCATCAGCTGCCGACGAAGTCTGTGCTGCTGGTCACGCACAACATCGACAAATCAGTCCTCATGTGCGACCGGATCCTGATTCTTGCCTCGGATCCAGGGCGGATCGCTGCGGAGATCCCTGTCTCGCTTCCTCATCCGCGCGATCGTTTGGATGACGCGTTTCAGAAAATCGTCGACGAAATCTACTCGACGCTGACATCCCGACTGGTCGCATCGATCGGGGCACACCAACAACATCGCGGAGGGGTGGCGCAACCTCTGCCCGGGGCTTCAATCAACCAGATCAGCGGTCTCATCGAGAGGTTGTCTGCTGCCCCTTACGCGGGCCATGCCGATTTGGCCGACATCGCCAATTCCCTGGCCTTGGAAGTCGATGATCTTTTCCCAACCGCAGAGGCGCTTCACATCCTGGAATTTGCCGAACTCAAGGACGGCGCCGTAAAACTGACCGCGGCCGGCCAAGTGTTTGGACAGAGTGGTATCGAGGAACGTAAACGGTTATTCAAGGAGCATTTACTGCGGTTTGTGCCCCTTGCTGCACACATCCGTCGAGTCCTCGAGGAGCGGGAACGACACAAGGCGCCCCGCCTGCAATTCGAGGCGGAACTCGAGGACCACTTGACTCGGCGGGATGCGGAAAGGACGCTACGCGTCGTGACTGGCTGGGGACGGTACTCTGAATTGTTCGCCTACGATGAAAAGTCGCGGCGATTTACAACTATTCACGCTATTGAATAAGCGATAAGGGCCACGAAAGTTGATGGCTTCTGGCCGCGCGCAAAGCGCTAAGGGCTCGGCGCCATCCGACCCTGAGGCGCGGATTAATGTGTCAACGGCCAGGGGAATGTTTCCGTAGTTGTGAACGTGTCGTAGGATGCAGCGATGCTGTCACGACACTTCCTGGTTCCGGTCATCCTGCTCGTCTTCGGCGTCGCATCCGCGCACGTTGCGCTTGCAAATTCGTCGCAGGACGCCGCGAAATTTATCAACGAGTTTGGTCAACGCGCTATTGCGGCGCTTAAGGCTCCGAACATTTCGAACGCAGAGCTCACCAAGCGCTTCCGCGGATTGTTCGACGAGGGCTTCGACGTCCCTTACGTCGCGCGGAGCGCCTTGGGCCACTTCTGGATCAGGGCAAGCGAACAGGAACGGGCACAGTACATTCCGCTCTTCGAGGACTATATCGTCGAGATTTACTCTTCGCAGTTTCGGGGATACCAGATCAAGGCCTTCACGGCGCAGTCGGCGCATGCCGGCGCCGACAATTTGGTGGAGGTGTTCTCGGACTTGGTCAATCCGGATGGGTCCGTCGTCAAGATCGAGTGGACGGTGGCGAATGTCGACGGCAAGCCGAAGATCCGCGACATCAAGGTCGAAGGCGTGAGCATGATCACCACTTACCGCGATCAATTCGCAGACGAGATACTTCAGAATAACGGCAAGATCGGGGGGCTGCTGAATGCGCTACGTGAGAAGACCGCTTCGCCACGCGCCCAGGTTGCTGGCAACGATTAACTCAACATGGTCCCGGTGGGAGCTTCATCTGCGCTGGCAACACGCGGTGGATCGGGTCATCTGCCTGCATGCAGATTTTTTAGAAGCTCTTGGCAGACCTCTTAGTGTCGATTGACAAGCCGACGGCCAGTCATTTGGAGCAAAAGCAGAAACTGGGTGGCTTTGTCACTCGCCCCTCCGCATATAGCCTATCTCCGTCTGCACGCATGCATCTAGGTAGGCCAATTCGTCCGTAGAGAGCGTCTCAGGCTCCACTGAAAGCCTTCCCGCGTATTGATGGCAGACGACCGGATTTAGAGGGGCTTGCGGTTTTTTTTCTTCAGCGCCGGCATCCCTACGAGCGCCGATCCTGTCCTTTACACAGGCCTTGAGAAACTCGAGCGCGTCAACGTTGCTGGTTTCGTAGCTCGCGTATGCCCGAGCTGTTTCTGAGCATGTCAACTGCGCTTCGGCGCCTGCGCTTGAGGCACAGAGCACAATCAAGCCAGAAATCAAGCCAGAAGCGAGCACGGTTGGAGCGATTTGGCACGCTCCACTGAACTTGTTGCCAAACATCGCTGTCTCCATTGGTGCCATGATGACCCACATTGCTGCGATCTCATGGGCGAGCGGATGAAATACTCGACTTTCTGCAGGAGATGCCAAAAGAACGCAGTATAAGCACCGCAGGTGTATCCCTTTCCAGGTCGTTATATGATATTAGCGCAAAGCTAGGCCGCGTGCTTTGATGTAGCTCAGAGCAATGTGTGGCTACGCTCACGAGCTGCCTGAGGTATCGATACTATTGCGATAGGCTGGTAAAGGCGGACGATTGGCGAAGTTGGGATCCGCGGACAAAAAATCAAAGACTTTTGACCCCCGAGTGGGGTGCGCCCCTGGGGTGGACAGAGGGGCCCTTATGACCGGAAAAAACGTCAAACTCGTTTTCGGGTAAAAACAACTCCACACAAATAACGTACATATTCTGACAGACCCCAGTCTGACCCCCCATTGATATTCCACGCTTCCCGGCTGATTCTTAATCAGCGGGTCCCAGGTTCGAGTCCTGGTGCGCCCACCAACAACCTTCTGAATTCTCTCCGAAAAGTCGATCAACCACGTCTTGGTCCTGACCCAAGGGCGGCACCAAAATGCTCGACAATTTGTTTTCACGCGGAACCAGATTCGCGGATCCGGACTAAATAATTGATCCCGACGATTGATATAACTCTTCAGAATATCGTAGCCGCAGCGGCCCTAAGGAGTCCCGGCATCGCAACTCCTATGAGGAATAAGGCGCTCCCGATCAATGCGCCAACGAGCGTTCCGTTGATTCGAATGTATTGAAGATCTCTGCCGACTTGGAGCTCGATGGCGTCGGCAATCTTGGGGCCGTCCCAGCTCGCGACCACCTCTGCGATGTAATTTCCGATTTCGACGCGCCACGGCGTGATGTAATCCACCAGGATCCGTTCGATTGCCGTATTTAGGTACTGTTGTACCGCCGGCGTTTTCTGCAGAAGCCGGCCAATCGTTCGAACGACCTCGACGCTGATCGAGCCGATCTTTGGAGACGGTGAAAATGCGTCGTCCATCAGTTCGCGCCTGATTTCATCCCAGATCGCGCCAAGCGAATGCGCAAGGGCAGGGTGGTTGACGATCACCTTTTGTGCCTGCTCGATCAATCTCGGATACTCGGGCGAGGCACGGAACGTGGCCGTCGTTTCCTGGATCCATACGTCAAGCCGCAGGCGCTCGCCGCTTCCGGACGTCCGAACGGCGTCCAGCCATTTGTCGATTCCATCAATGACTCCTTCCCCAATCCTTCGATCGAAATAGCGCGGAAAAAAACGTCCGGTCTGCTCACCAACCCTCTCGACGATCGGATCTTTGACACCGTCGAGGGACGGCCTCAAAATCTCGACGACCGCATCAACAATTTCCATGTGTTTGCCCGCCCTAATCAGGGCCTCGATGACGGCATCCAGCGTCGGAACGAGGTCTAGCCGGCGAAGGCCGCCGTGGGCGACATTGCCGAGGAATGTGCGGATCTGCGCGTCGTTCGCGTAATTCAAAATGATCGGCACGATCGCGATTACGCGCTCGGCGATGAAATTTGCCGCCCCGGCGGTGTCGACCCATTCAGCCAACTGCACTGCACGGTTATCCTTTCTAAGACGCGCGATCAGCAGTCCCGGATCGAGAAACTGGTCTCTCACGAACCCGCCGAGCGATTTGCCAATTTCGTCCTTTCGCGCGGGGATCAATCCTGTGTGCGGGATCGGCAAGCCAAGAGGCCTTCGAAATAGGGCGGTGACGGCGAACCAATCCGCCAGGCCGCCGACAATGGCGGCCTCTGCAGCGGTGCTTATCAGCTCTGCGGCAAAGGATGGTTGGACAAAAAGTCTAATTCCGATGAATACAAGGACGGCGATAACAAGCAGACTGCCGGCGACCAGCTTGTTCCTGCGAAGGGCCCGCCGTTTGTTCTCAACATCAGCGATATACGGTGCTTGTTTCATGGCAGGGTGCTCCTGTTTTCGTCCCTACGGGAAATCTGGGATTGTCAGGATAAGTTTTTCGGTACAGGCAGCAGGGCAAACATCATAGATCGGGATCGCGTCGAGACGTCGTCAATGGGCGGCGCCCGGCCATGCGGCGCGCGGCTGAACCGGAGCGGATGTCGGCCCTACGATCAGAATCCTTCGCGAACTACAAAACTTTCGAGCGATCGCCGCGGCGGGCGCACTGGCGCCTCGGCCGCGTAGCCGATCGGCATTATCACCACCGGCCGCTGATTCTCCGGCGCGGCCAACGCTTCCGCAACGGGCCGCTCTTCGAACGCGCCCACCCAGCAGCTTGCCAATCCGAGTTCGGTCGCGGCCAATTGGGCGTAAGCGGCGGCGATGGTCGCGTCCTGGACGCAAAAGAGCGAAGTACCCCGCTGACCGTATTTGGCTTGACTGCGCGCGAGATCGGCGAAGAAAACGAAAACCGCGGGTGCAGGGACGATGAATTCCTGGCCCAAGGCAGCAGCAGCGAGCGCCGCCTTAGTTTCGTGCCGCTTCACGATCACGATCCGATAGGCTTGGAGATCGCCGGCCGACGGGGCGAGTTTGACGGCGTTTAGAATCTGCTGGATGATCTCCCAATCCAGCGGCAAGTCGCGATAGGAACGAACCGAGCGCCGAGCCGCAATCACATCGAAGAATTGCAATAGTTCCTCCCTTTGGCAGCGGGCCTATCCTTGTCGGAAACTCCATCGCGGCTACCAAGAGTCAGTGGATGGGATAATGGGCCCCGATGCGGGATTGCCACAAATGGCCTGACGGATTTTTTATACCAGGGCGAATAAGAAAATCGTCACGGCATTTTCGACTTCAATTTGACGGTCTCGCCCCCACCACAAACACGCCATACCCTTGATGGTGAACGGTCTTGGGTTTCCTCTGGGCCGGATCGGCCCCCGCCTTCAGCACTTTTAGGATGAAAAGATGGTATTTGTTCACGATACGCGTGTCGGCGCCAACATTCTCAACTTTCTATAATTATCCCCGCGAATTATCCCCGCGCCCCCGGCGGCCATTACAGAGGCCGGGTTCAGCGACTCGTCATGCAAGCGGATAGCCGACGGTCTGCGCAAAGGTGACAAACTGGCCGTCGGCCAATCGCAGAGTCCGTGCGAGCTTGTCGTAGTCAACCGCGCCGCGGAAAACGGTCGCGAGGCCTTCGGAAGCACAGAACAGATAGACGTTCTGACCGATGAAGCCGGTGTCGACCGAGGCGTAGAGCCTCCGGTCCTCGTCCGGAATATCGCCCATGCGCTCGCCATGCGCGACATAAACAAGGTTCAGTGGGGCCGCCGCAACAAAGTCCTGTGTGCCAGTGTCCGCGCGGATGTCGCCGCGCATATGGAGCAGCAAGTTATGGGCCTTTGGTTCGTAGAGCCACACGCCGTCTGCCATCGCCGCATAGATGTCGATCACCATGATATGCCGCCAGTACGGCGCGGTGCGGTCACCGCTGGGCCGATTGATGCCGAACGCCGCCCACAATAGATCAGACAGGACCTGCAGCGGCAGCGGCCGTCCGGCGTATTCACGAGTGGAACGCCTGAGCCGCAGCGCCTCGATCAGAGGCTTGCCTCCCTGGCTGCGCACTGGCGGCAATTCCAGCGCCGCCGGCTCTTTTCCCTCGGCTAGGGCAGAACCCGCGGCTACGGTGGCCGCACCGGCAGCCATGCCGATGATCACTTCGCGTCGATTCATGCCGTGCCGCCTGGTCATTGGGCTTGGAGTGACATGTCGCGCGCGCCGCTAAGCAACGCCGCGCTCAGCCGGTTTCAGGAATGGATAATCAGTGTACCCCACGGCGCCGCCGCCGAAGAAGGTCGCGCGATCGGGGACGCTCAGCGGCGCGCCGATACGCAGACGCTCGACGAGATCAGGATTGGCGATGTAGAGCCGCCCGAATGCGATCAAGTCGGCGAGATTCTGTTGCCGCACCTTCAGGGCCAGATCAAGGTCATAACCATTATTCGCGATGTAGAGGCCTTTGAACGACCGCCGCAGGATCTGGAAATCGAAACTGCCCGGAACGTCGCGCGGCCCTTGAGTCACCCCTTCGATGATGTGCATATAGGCTAATCGGAATGCATTTAGGCGGTTCACGACGTAGTTGTAAGTCGCTTCAGGATCGCTGTCCGGGCCGATGTCATTGACCGGGGTCACCGGCGAAAGACGGATGCCAACGCGCTCGGCGCCGCAGACCCCAACCACGGCTTCCGCCACCTCCAGCAGAAAGCGCGCCCGGTTCTCGCGCGGTCCCCCATAGGCATCGCTCCGCTTATTTGTGCTGTCGCGGAGAAACTGCTCGATGAGGTAGCCGTTGGCGGCGTGGATCTCGACGCCGTCGAAGCCGGCGGCCAGGGCGTTCTGCGCCGCATGGCGATATTGCTCGATGATGCCGGGAATTTCGTCGGTCTCTAGGGCGCGCGGCGTTGGAATAGGTTGAAAGCCGGTTTCCGTATAGGCCAGACCTGATGGGCAGATCGCCGAGGGCGCCACCGGTAACGCGCCATCCGGCTGCAGCGAGGGATGCGAGATGCGTCCGACGTGCCAAAGTTGTAAGAGACTCGACCGCTCTTCGCATGAATCGCTTGCGTCACGGCCCGCCACGCTTCGACCTGGCGCGTGTCGTAGATCCCCGGGGTGAAGGCATAACCTCTTCCCTGAGGCGAAATATTGGTCCCCTCCGCGATAATCAACCCAGCCGAAGCGCGTTGCTCGTAATACTCGGCCATCAGAGGCGATGGCACACCATCGGCACCGGCGCGGCTACGCGTCAGCGGCGCCATCACGATCCGGTTCGCGAGCCGATAAGACCCCAGCCAAACCGGTTGGAAAAGATCGCTGCGCCCGTGAACACCTGTCGAGTCCGGCATAACAACGCTCCTCGGCACGCGCACCCGATAGGGGAGCCAGGGGCCAATAGCTGGTTACGATCACAGAATACAGACGCCACGTGAAACCGCCTTGATCCTGGTCAATGCGAATAGCGGGAATTAAGGATGGCCTTATGTTGCGAGTTAGTCAGATTGTGTAAAAAGATCGCTTGAATCATTAAGACATCAGGCGCCTCTTATTTGGTTCGTTCGCTCAAGATTCCCCGATACCAACAACAGGGAATTTCCGCCATGGAACAGGGAGCCTGATCGAATAGCGGGGAATTCGTTGTCCCGAATCGGAATTTGATGGTCGGCGCGACTTCAGAAAGCACGGCGGATATCGAGCGCACATTATGCTCAATGCTCGAATCTTGGGGCAAACGGGGCGACTGCCCGGCAATCCTCGCATTCCACAAAGACGGCTGCGTAACTCGAAGCTACGGTGAGATCGCGTCGGCCGCCCGGGCCTTCGGCCGCGGTCTGGCGCGGCGCGGGCTTGGCCGGATCGAGCCGGTCGTCATCTGTGCGCGCAATTCTCCCGAGTGGGTGATCGCGTATTTCGGGATCCTTTGCGCTGGCGCCTTGCCGGTCCCGGTAAACGATCTCGTCTCCCAGCGTGAGCTGGCCCAGATCCTTGGCGTTTCCGGCGCCCGGCGAGTCATTACGACGGTCCATCACGAATCCGAATTCCGGGCGCTTTCACCCGACATCGAAATCATATTGGTCGACGGCGATGGTGCCGAAATATGGCGCCCGATTTCGGATCCCTCCGGCACCTTATTGCCTCGAATCGGAGCGCTTGATCCCGCTTCGCTCCTCTGGACATCGGGAACGACTGGGGTGCCAAAAGGCGTTCCTCTCAGTCATCGCAACTTCATTGCCAACATTGATGCCGTGTTATCTGAAAAGATCGTGGATGCTCGCGACCGGGTGCTGCTGCCGCTCCCGCTGCACCACGCCTATCCGTTCACGGTGGGGCTGCTGCACGCCTTCAGCCTCGGCGCCACCGTGTTGCTCCCCGCCGGCATAACGGGTCCGGAAATCACGGAGGCCGGACGGCTTGGCGGCGCCACGGCCATCGTCGGCGTGCCCCGGCTTTACGCCGCGCTGTTCGACGCCGTTGCCGCAGGGGCGCGAGCGCGTGGCCGTTTTGCCGGGTTTCTCTTCAAATCACTGCTGAGTTTCTCTCAGGCGGCACGGCGATATCTCGGCATTTACGCCGGCCGTATTTTGTTTGTCTCTATTCACGAAACGATCGGCACAAAGATCCGTCTTCTGGCCTCGGGAGGAGCGCGACTCGATCCCGAATTGGCCCGCCAACTCGAGGGCCTGGGATATGAAGTTCTGACCGGCTATGGACTGACCGAGACGTCGCCCATGCTCACGATAAGCCCGCGCGGGCGAGGGCGCGTCGGCACCGAAGGCATTCCGGCCCGGGGTGTTGCGCTGCGAATCGATGCCGAACCTGGCCAAGGGTTCGGCGAGATCCTGGCCACTGGCCCCAATGTCTTTTCGGGATATTGGAAGAACGAAGCCGCAACCCGCGCTGCCTTCACCGCCGACGGATGGTTTCGCACCGGCGATTTAGGATTTCTCGATGCCGACCATTATTTGCACATCACGGGCCGTAAGAGCGAAATGATCGTCCTCCCAGGCGGCGAACACGTTTTTCCCGAAGAGATCGAAGCGCGTTACGGCTCGGTGGCGGCCATTCGCGAGCTTGCGGTGCTGGAAGAGGTGGGGAAATTGGTGGCTCTTGTCGTGCCGGATAAATCCTTCATCCGCATGCACGGCGCCGCGCGGCTCGAAGCCTCGCTGCGCGAGGAGCTCGAAAATGCAGGCGCTGCGTTGGCTCCTTATCAGCAAATCTCCGGTTTTGCGCTCACCCGCGATATACTGCCGCGTACGCATTTGGGAAAAGTGAAACGGCATCTGCTGCCGGATCTCTATGCCCGGGCGAAGCTTCCGGGTTTTGCCGCCGAAGAAGAAATTTCCGAATTGGACCGTATGTTTTTCGCCGAGCCCCTGGCCGCTGCAATCCGGGACTGGCTTATGCAACGCTATCCGAGCAAACGCGTCGCTTTGGACAGCATGTTGCAGATTGACCTTGGAATCAACTCGTTGGAGTGGGTGACGCTGACATTCGAGCTTCAACAGCGTCTCGGAATTGTCCTCACCGAACAGGCGCTGTCGCGAATCGTCACGTTGCGTGACCTCATCGTCGAGGCTATGGCTGTGGCGGCCGTTATGCCTTCGCGCCCATCTGCTCCGCTAGCGGCGGCGTCAGAGATTCCGGAAACGTCGCCGTGGCTCAAGCCCCAAGGACCATTTTTGCGGTTGCTCGGCTTCGTCCTATATCATTGCAACCGCGCGCTCATGCGCGCCGCGTTCGGGGTCACGGTCGAAGGGCTTGAGCGCGTACCGATCAAAGGACCGCTGGTGTTGGCACCCAATCATGCGAGCCTTCTCGACGCGTTTCTTGTCGCGGCGGCGCTCCCGTTGGCGCGCTTGCAACACGCCTATTGGGCGGGTTGGACCGGCTACCTGTTCGGGAATCGGCTGCGTCGTTTTTTCAGCCGGGTCGCCCGGATCGTCCCGATGGATCCCGACCGAACCCCGGCCGAAGGGCTGGCCTTTGGCCTTGCCGCATTGGCGCGCGGTGAAGCCCTGGTTTGGTTCCCGGAGGGGCGCCGGACACGCACCGGCGAGATCGGCCCGTTCTTGCGCGGGGTGGGCTACCTGTTGACCCGAACCCGCGTGCCTGTGGTGCCAGTACGGCTCGTCGGAAGTTTTCACGCCCGGTGGTGGCGCAGCCGCGTTGCCGTCATCTTCGGCGATACAATGATTCCGGATGAGCTCGAATCGGCCGGAGCGGGAGCCGAATTCGTTCGCACGCATTGCCGATGCGCTGCGCTCGGCAGTCATGGCGCTCGAACCACGAAAGAAGGATGGCAATTGAAAGCAGAGAGCATGTCTTTTCGCCCGGGCATGCTTAGACCAATCGCGAAAAGTTAGGCGGTTTCTTGATCTGAATCATTTTGCCCGTTTTCATCTTCGGGTTTAATTCAAGAGGCTACCGAGGATTGCCGTTAAGGAAGGCGGATATCAGCTGCCCCTCGTGAAATTGGGTGATCGTCCGGCAAAATCGTGAATTGCGATTCGCACGCATCGAGCAGCCTATCCACGCCGCCAAAGAGGAGCGTCGCTATGCGCCATCTTCTGATCGTCTGCCATCCGAAGCGGCAGAGCTTCACCCAAGCGGTTGCGCGCGCCTATGCCGAGCAGGTAAAGGCGCTGGGCGACGAAGCAACCATCCGCGACCTCTATCGCTTGGGTTTTGACCCAGTTCTGCGGGAGCGCGAGTTGTTGGATGCGAAAAAACCGGTCATCCCGGCCGTCGTGCGCCGCGAACAGCGCTTTCTTGCCGAGGCCGAAACAATCGCATTTTTCTATCCGCTGTGGTGGGCCTTCATGCCCGCCATGATGAAAGGATATTTTGATCGTGTCCTGTCCTCGGGTTTTGCCTATGACTTTAAAGGCGACGACATAAGTCCTCGCCTTGCCGGCAAAAAGGCGATGATTTTCACGAGTTCGGGCGCGGACATGGCGTATTTGCGGCGCAGCAAACAATGGGATGCGATGAGGGTCCTCGAAGAGGATCAAACTCTTTCGCTTTGTGGCATTGAATTGATTGAGCACGTGCATTTTCCTTCGGTCGTTCCCGGTTTGCCCAAACGAACGACCGAAAAGCACCTCGCACGCGTCGGTAAAACCGTGCAAAAGTATTTTGAAGCAACGCACGCAGCGCGGGAATAGCTATCGATGTCTCAAGGCGGTGCAGCGGGTCTTGCCCACTTGCCGGTTATCCGAAAGCCCAGCTCCGGCTGGGCTGTCATGCCTAACTTGCTCGACTATGAAGCTTCCTACGCCGCGTTTCGCTGGGAAGATGCGCGGCGCGAGCTCGATGGCCTACCCGATGGCCGGGGTCTGAACATCGCGCATGAAGCGGTCGACCGTCATCTGCGCCCGGGCCGCGGCGGGAAGATTGCCATGCGCTGGCTCGGCAAGAATGGCGAACGGCGCGAGTTCACGTATAAGCACCTGGCCGCAGCCAGCAACCGGTTCGCCAATCTTCTTGTCCAACTCGGCTTACGCAAAGGGGAGCGCGTATTCGCGTTGCTTGATCGCGTCCCGGAACTCTATGTCGCGGCCCTGGGCAGTTTTAAAGCCGGCTGCGTATTTTCGCCGCTGTTCTCCGCCTTTGGGCCGGAACCGGTGCGGGCGCGCCTCGCTCTTGGCGATGCTCGGGCCTTGGTGACCAGCCCGATGCTTTACCGGCGCAAGGTGGCGCCCTCTCGCGACTTGCTGCCCGGTCTCGCGCACCTGTTACTCATTTCAGAGATCGAGTCGGATCAGACGCCCGCTGCTCTGCCCGCCGGAGCACTTAACCTTTCAAGCGCACTCGACGGGTGCTCAGCCGAATTCACGATCCCGCCGACCGATCCGGAAGACCCGGCCCTTCTCCATTTCACGAGCGGCACAACGGGCCGGCCGAAGGGGGCCCTCCATGTTCATGCGGCTGTGATTGCCCACCATATCACCGGCAAGCTCGCTCTCGATCTTCACCAGGAGGATGTCTTTTGGTGCACGGCCGATCCCGGTTGGGTCACCGGCACGTCTTACGGCCTGATCGCGCCGCTTACGAATGGCATTACCATGATCGTGGATGAAGCCGAATTCGATGTTGAACGCTGGTATCGCATCCTCGCCGAGGAACGCGTCACGGTGTGGTATACGGCGCCGACCGCCGTACGCATGATGATTCGGGCTGGCGAAGAGCTGGCGCAACATTATGACCTCTCGGTGCTTCGCTTCATGGCGAGCGTGGGGGAGCCGCTCAATCCGGAGGCCGTCGAATGGGGACGCATGGCGCTTGGCCACCCTTTCCATGACAACTGGTGGCAGACCGAAACCGGCGGCATTATGATCGCCAACTTCGCCGCGATGGATATCAAGCCCGGTTCGATGGGCAAGCCTTTGCCAGGAATCGAAGCAGCTATTGTGCGCCGCAATACGGAAGGGCTTATTGAGACGATCGACGCCCCTGACGAACAGGGCGAATTAGCCCTGAAACCCGGCTGGCCAGCGATGTTCCGCGCCTATATCAACGAGCCGGAGCGCTACGCAAAATGCTTCAGCGGCGGCTGGTATTTGACGGGCGATCTCGCCAAGCGCGACGCCGACGGATACTATTGGTTCGTCGGCCGCGCCGATGACGTCATCAAGACGTCCGGCCATTTGGTTGGCCCCTTCGAGGTCGAAAGTGTGCTGATGGAGCACAAGGCGGTCGCGGAAGCCGGGGTGATCGGCAAGCCCGATCCGGTGGCCTACGAAGTCATCAAGGCCTTCGTCACGTTGAAATCCGGCCATTCTCCGAGCGAAGCGTTGAAGCGCGACATTCTCGCCCACGCCCGCAAGAGGCTCGGTGCGGTCGTTGCGCCTAAAGAACTCGAGTTTACATCCAATCTACCCAAGACCCGCTCCGGCAAGATCATGCGGCGTTTGCTCAAAGCCCGTGAGCTTGGGCTGCCCGAAGGCGACATTTCGGCGCTGGAGAAGGATCGATGACGATGCACGGCGAAAAAATCCGTCTCGATCGCGACCATCTTCTTTTCCTGATGAAGGAAATGCTGCGCATCCGCCGGTTCGAGGAACGCTGTGTCGAACTGTATTCGGCAACGAAAATTCGCGGATTCCTCCACCTTTATATCGGCGAGGAAGCGAATGCCGTCGGCACGATGCGGGCGCTGACGGCTGAAGATTCCATCGTCTCGAACTACCGGGAACACGGGCACGCGCTGGCGCGGGGGATTTCCGCGCGTAGCCTCATGGCCGAAATGTTCGGCAAGGTCGAAGGCACCAGCCGCGGCCGCGGCGGTTCGATGCACGTGTTCGACGCCGCGACGCGCTTTTATGGCGGCAATGCGATCGTCGCAGGCGGGATGCCGCTCGCGGTCGGCCTTGCGCTCGCCGACAAGATGCGCGGCCGGCGGAACATCACCGCCTGCATCTTCGGCGACGGCGCCGCCTCCGAGGGCGAATTCCACGAATGTCTCAATCTCGCCGCGTTGTGGAAACTCCCCGTTTTGTTCATCTGCGAGAACAATCGCTATGCCATGGGCACAGCGATCGAACGCGCCCAATCGCAAATCGATCTCACCCGGCACGCCGAGAGCTATGCGATCCGCGCTGAGGCTGTCGACGGCATGGACGTCATTGCGGTAGAGGTTGCGGCCCGACGCGCCGCGGATTGCGTGCGCGATACGGGCGAGCCCTATTTCCTGGAGAACCGCACCTATCGCTTTCGCGCCCATTCGATGTACGACCCCGAGCTTTATCGCAGCAAGGCCGAGGTCGAGGAATGGAAGAAGAAGGACCCGATCACGCATCTCGAAGCGCGGCTGCGCAGCGCCGGTCTTCTGCACAAGGACGATCTTGCGCACATCGAGGCTGCCGTCGCCGCCGAGATGGAGGATGCCGTGGCCTATGCTGAAGCCGGTCATTGGGAACCCATCGAGGACCTCTGCAAAGACGTCATGACGCCGCCGAGCGCGACGAAGCAGGGGCCCGTGGCATGACCGCCATCACTTATCGCGAGGCGGTGCGTTCCGCGCTTCGCGAAGCGCTCCAGCGCGATTCACGGGTCTTTCTCATGGGTGAAGATGTCGGCCGCTATGGCGGCAGTTATGCCTGCAGCAAAGGACTTTTGGAAGAATTCGGCCCCGAGCGCATCCGCGACACGCCGCTGTCGGAGGCCGCCTTCGTCGGCGCCGGGATCGGCGCCGCGCTCGGCGGCATGCGCCCCATCGTCGAGATCATGACCGTCAATTTCAGCCTGCTGGCGCTTGACCAGATCGTCAATAATGCGGCGACCATCCGCCATATGTCCGGCGGGCAATTCAATATTCCCGTCGTCATCCGCATGGCGACGGGTGCAGGCCGCCAAGTCGCAGCCCAGCATTCCCATAGCTTGGAATGCTGGTACGCTCATGTGCCCGGCATTCGCGTCGTCGCACCGGCCACCGTTCGGGACGCGCGCGGAATGTTGCCGATGGCACTCGAGGATCCCGATCCGGTGGTAATCTTCGAACACGCGACACTTTACAACATGGAAGGCGAATTGCCGGACGATGCCGGCTCCGTCGATATTATCCGTGCGGCGGTGTGCCGCTCGGGACGCGACGTAACGTTGATTACTTATGGGGCGAATCTTTACAAGGCCCTGGCAGCGGCCGAACAGCTTGCGGGAGAAAAGATCGAGGCAGAAGTGATCGATCTAAGGAGCTTGCGCCCGCTTGACGATGCGACGATCATGGCGTCCGTTCGCAAAACCCGTCGTGCGGTTATCGTGGATGAGGGTTGGCGCAGCGTCAGTCTTTCCGCGGAAATCAGCGCCCGAATCATGGAACAGGCCTTTTACGACCTTGATGCGCCGGTTGGCCGGGTCTGCAGCGAAGAAGTCCCGATCCCTTATCCAAAACACCTGGAAGACGCCGCCCTGCCGCAACCGCAGAAGATCGTGGCCGCCGTCAAGTCTCTGCTCGGTGCCCATGGCTGAATTCCGCATGCCTTCGCTGGGCGCCGACATGGAGGCAGCGACGCTTGTCGAGTGGCTGAAGAAGCCCGGCGACCATGTGTCGCGCGGCGACGTCATCGCCGTCGTCGAATCCGAGAAGGGTGCGATTGAAATCGAAGCGTTCCAGACCGGTACGCTCGAAACCTTGTTGGCGCAGCCGGGCGAAAAGATCGCCGTCGGGGCTCCCATGGCTCTGATTCGCGTCGAAGGCGAGGCGGAGCCAGCTACGCCAATTTCTAGGCCCGCTCCTTCCGAGAAAAAGATGCCCGCCGCGGTTTCAGAAAAAGCGCCGCCGATGGCGCCGCAAGCACCGCACCCGGGCCTGCGCGCTTCGCCGGCAGCGCGCAAGCGCGCCAACGAGCTTGGCATCAAAATCGAAAAGCTCTCGGGCAGCGGACCGGACGGTGCCATCACAGTCTCGGATGTCGAGCGCGCGGCCAAAGCGCTGCCCAGCCCCATTCCTCCCACACGTCCCGCTGCAATGCGCGAAGTTATCGGCGTTGCGATGGCTCGCTCCAAGCGCGAGATCCCGCATTATTACCTCGGCCATACCGTCGATTTCGAACCCGCCTTGCGCTGGATCGAGGCGGAGAACCTCAAGCGGCCGGTGCCGGAGCGGATGCTCTACGGCGTTGTGCTGCTGAAGGCGGTGGCGCGGGCGCTGCGCGATTATCCGGAGTTCAACGGCTTCTGGGTCGATGGCCAATTCCGTCCGAGCGAAAACGTCCATCTCGGCGTGGCCATCTCGCTTTCCCAAGGCGGCCTGATCGCGCCGGCGATTCACGATGCAGACCGGCTTTCACTACTGCAGCTCATGGCGGCGCTACGCGATCTTGTGACCCGGGCGAGGATGGGCGGTTTGCGCAGCTCCGAGCTATCGGACTCCACGATCACCGTGACCAATCTCGGCGAGCAAGGCACCGAGAGCGTGTTTCCCATCATCTATCCGCCGCAAGTCGCCATCGTCGGCTTCGGCATGATCATCGAGCGGCCATGGATTGTGGAGGGCACCGTCGTCCTGCGTCGCGTCATCGTTTCGTCGCTCGCCGCGGACCATCGGGTCAGCGATGGCCGTCGCGGCGCCCGTTTCCTGACGGCCGTCTGCCGGCTACTGCAGGAACCGCAGAACCTATGACCGATAAGGAAATCGAAAAAATCGTGATCCAATCGCTCGCCAGCGTCGTGCCCGAGCTCGATGAAGCGACGTTGTCGTTAACCAAGAATCTTCGCGATCAGCTCGATGTCGATTCGATGGATTTTCTCAATTTCGTTATCGCGCTCCATGAGGCGCTTAAAGTCGATATACCGGAGCGCGAGTACGCGCAGCTCGCGAGCATTGGCAGTGCCGTGCGTTATCTCGCCGGCAAAATCCGGCTATCGGATTTTGGGGAGAATTGCTAAGCAGGGACTCTTCGGGATCGGATGAAGGCCCCGGTCAGTCGGTGCCGGCCGCCGAGCGGCTGCTCAACATTCGGATCTTGAAGCCGGCCGAAGTCAGTTTCGTCATGATCTGGCGCGCATGCTCGGCGTTTCGCGTTTCGATCATCAAATCGAGTTCCGCATATTTGATGGGCACGTCCGAAAACAGGCGCTGGTGATGTGCCTCAATGATATTGGCGCCTTGTTCGGCAATGATCCCCGTTACCCGATGCAGGCTGCCAGCTTGATCGAGGAGCTCGATGCGCAACCGAACGACGCGCCCACCGCGCACGAGCCCGCGTAGAAGCACCGAACTTAGAATTCGCGAATCGATATTGCCGCCAGAGATAACGAGGCCAATTTTCTTGCCATTAAACCGGTCGCGTTGATCCGCCAACGCCGCGAGCGGTGTGGCGCCCGCACCTTCCGCCAGGATTTTTTCCTCGCACAGCAACGTCTCGACGGCGCACTCAATCGCGTCTTCGGATACAAGGAAAATTTCCTCCACCGAGGCTCGGATCACCGGCTCGGTCAGTTTTCCCGGCCGTTCGACCGCGATCCCTTCGGCCAAGGTACTGCCGCCGCGTGTCACCGCTTCGCCGCGCAAAACGCGGTACATCGATGGGCAAGCGGCGGCCTCAACGCCAAAAATGGCGAGCCCCGGCTTCAGAGTCTTGGCGGCGCTGGCGATTCCGGCGATAAGACCGCCCCCGCCGATTGGGACGATTAAGACTTCGAGTCCAGGCTCAACCGAGAGCATTTCGAGCGCCACCGTGCCTTGGCCGGCGATGATCGCCGGATCGTCATAGGGGTGGACAAAGACGAGCCCTTCACGTTCGGCCTTCGCTTCCGCGAAGACGGTCGCCTCGGCAAGGCTGGCGCCCTCCAGCAACACATGTGCGCCCAACTCCGCCGTGCGTTCGATCTTGGTGAAGGGCGTAGCCTTTGGCATGACGATTGTCGCCGGGATATCCAGCCGCTTTGCGTGATAGGCAACGCCCTGTCCGTGATTCCCCGCCGAAGCGGCAATCACGCCGCGCGCCCGCTCCGATTCGTTCAAGCCGAGCAGCTTGATCAAAGCGCCTCGATCCTTGAACGAACCGGTGTATTGCAGGCTCTCTAGCTTGAGGAAGATTGTCGCACCCAGGCGATCGGAGAGCCTCGGTGCGACAATGAACGGGGTTTTGACGATGCACCCGTCAAGGGCCGCAGCCGCGGCGCGGATGTCCCCGATTGAAATCATCGTCGCCCTTCCCGCGCCGCCACCAAACGACCAATCTAAGCGAGCCGATGGCTACCGCGCCAGCTATTCGTTACTTCGTAGCAACTTCGATTTTATGTTCTTGCTTCACCGCCCCCGGATTTTGGTGGAGAACGATCCCTTCAAAGGACGGTAAACTTCTTATCGTCGAAATTGACCTGGGTCAACGCACCTGCTGCCAAATTGGAAGAGTATGATGCGTGTTTGGATGGACGGTCATGGCTATGCCGCAAAGGGGTCGTGATGACTGAAACACCGATCCGCGTCCGGGTTGAATGCTATGCGGGACATCGGGGCGAAGAGACGCCGCGGCGAGTGTATTTCGGCGAACGCGAGATCGTGGTCGCCGAGGTGATCGATCAGTGGCTGGCCCCGGATCACCGTTATTTTAAGGTCAAGAGCGCAGAGGGAGCGTCCTATATCCTTCGCCATGACGTGGCGACAGGAACTTGGGAGCTCATCATGTTCGAACGCGCCGGATCGGAGGCGCGCGCAGGAGTGAGGGGTACGGATGGCTGACCGGGAACGTGTCCTCGCGGAGGTTCGCGCCGCAATCCATAGCGAACCGCGGCTTAAGCCGGGCACACAAATTGACCTCGACTATTCCGGAGGCACGCTAACCGTTTCGGGCGAAGTTGCCGACGTCGCGGCAAAAAAGCGGGTCCTCGCCCGGGCCGCCGCGCATCGGGACGTCGCCGGAATCATCGACCGGCTGCGCGTGATACCCGCCGCCCGGATGGGTGACAAGGAGATTCGCGATCATCTGCGCGACGCGCTGCTCTCGGAGCCGGCGCTCGCCGAAACCGCGATTATTGAGCGCATCGGCACGACGCTTGTGCCGGCACGTCGGCCGCCTGCGGCGCGGCGCGGTGCCATTGCCCTCTCGGTGAATGACGGGATCGTAACGCTCGACGGCGAGGTGCCGGGCTTGGCGCAGAAACGGCTGGCCGAAGTCATCGCCTGGTGGCTGCCTGGCAGCCGGGATGTCGTGAACGGACTCGGCGTTGTGCCGCCGGAGGAAGATAACGACGGAGAGATCGCGGACGCGGTTCGTCTAGCACTCGAGAAGGACCCATTTGTCGATCCAGGCCAAATTCGGGTCGCCGTGAAGAGCGGGGCAGTGACACTGACCGGCCTGGTGCGATCGGACCTCGAACGCGACATGGCCGAATTCGACGCTTGGTATGTGTTCGGCGTCGACCGGGTCGAGAATCATATCGACGTTCGCGCCTGATACGGCGGAAGGGGCAAAGCGCAGTGCCATGCCCCCTGCGCAGCGCTTTTTCATGGGCTAATCTCCTATCATGAAGCCGCTCGTCCAAGCTGCGCTTATCAATGATCGCTTCGGCGATCCCGGGATCTATCTCGATTTTTTGTTCCAGCGGCGCGCAATGCTGTTCGATCTCGGAGACCTTTCCGGGCTTTCGGGACGTAAGCTGCTGCGCGTGGGACATATCTTTGTCTCACATACTCATATGGATCATTTTGTGGGGTTCGATCAGCTGCTGCGTACGCTACTCGGACGTGGCGTGCGGCTTCGGATCTTCGGTCCAATCGGATTGATCGATCGCGTCGACCATAAACTTGCCGCCTACAGTTGGAACCTCGTGCAGAATTTCGCCGAAAGCCTGACCATCGAGGTAGCCGAGGTCGGCGCCGCCGGCCATCTCGCGCGCGCCGCATTCGATTGCCGCGCTGCATTCGTCCGCGAGGATCTCCCCGAACAGGCCAGTGTTTTCGGCGTTCTATTCGAGGATGATGCCTGCCGCATTCGGGCGGCGGTGCTCGATCATGGCATTCCGTGCCTCGCCTTCGCCCTCGAAGAGAAGCGGCATGTCAACATACTCAAGGTTCGCCTGCAGGAGATGGGCCTGGCCGTGGGCAGTTGGCTTCAAGACGTAAAGGCGGCGGTGCTTGCCGACGCACCGGACGAAACACCAATCCGCGCTTGGTGGCGCGAGGGTACGGTGCAGCATGAACATTTCCTGGCCTTGCGCGATTTAAGGGACACTCTCCACGTTGTTCCCGGACAAAAAATCGCCTACGTCACCGATGTGCGCTTTCATGAGGAAAACCTTCGGCGGATCGTGGAGCTCGCCGACCGTGCCGACGTGTTGTTCATCGAAACGCCCTTCCTGGAAAAAGATTCGGAGATCGCCGGCCGCAAAAATCATCTGACCGCTGCCCAGGCAGGTTTGATCGCGCGGCAAGCCGCGGTGAAGGATATGGTGACGTTCCATTTCTCGCCCCGATATAAGGGGATGGAGGACGATCTCGTTTCGGAAGCCGAAGCCGCGTTTCGCGGCCGTTGATGAAGCGCCTCCCACCGTCGATGGTGATCGGACGGCTTTCGCGCTTTAGCGTCTCGCAACCGATCGCTTTGTTGGTTATGATCGAACCGACTCAGCCATACCGAGAGGTCGCATAGCAGGATGGCGGCGCTTCGAATCGCTCCGACGGAAAGCGACGTTCTTCTCGTCACGGATGTCCAGAATGATTTTTGCCCGGGCGGGGCACTGGCCGTGCCGCACGGCGATGAAATCGTACCCGTCATAAACCGCTTGGCGCGGCATTTCCCCCACATTGTTTTGGTGCAGGATTGGCACCCCAAAGGGCATGTTTCCTTCGCCAGTTCGCACCCGGGCAAGCGCCCTTACGATACGATCGGGCTTGCTTACGGACTCCAAACGCTATGGCCGGACCATTGCATCCAGGGGAGCGTCGGCGCAGCCTTCCATCCCGATCTCGACATTCCTTTCGCCGAGCTGATCCTGCGCAAGGGTTTTCACAGGAACATCGATTCCTATTCAGCGTTCTACGAGAATGATCGCGAAACGCCGACCGGCCTCGGCGGCTATCTCCGCGAGCGAGGGGTCCATCGCGCTTTCCTCGGCGGTCTGGCCACGGATTACTGTGTTCGCTTCTCGGCGCTTGACGCCCGACGCGAAGGGTTCGAAGCCACCGTCGTCGAGTCCGCTTGCCGCGCGATCGATCTCGAAGGCTCGCTGCGCGCAGCGCTTGACGAAATGCACGCTTCGGGCGTCGGCTTCGTTACGTACGAAACAATTATGGGGAATTCGTGATCTTGATGAGGGACGTTACTGGCGCTCGTCCGCGGCACGGGCCAGGTCGCGAAGCGCTTGCACAACGGTGACCGTGAAAGGGGGAGCGGCGGCAATCCGGCGCAGGTTTTCCGGCAATCGGGCAAGTCCCGTAGCGGCACGGGTGCGGGCAGCCGAGAGCGGTTCCGCCGAAACGACCCGTCGCCCCGCCCGCATTAGAGGTACGATGAGCGGCGTTCCCGCTTGCCGGTCGCCGTCAACGGTAACGATATCGCGGACGATGCGGCTGTCCGCATCGAATTGCCGGAACACTTGCTTGCGGCCGGGCAACGTCTCTTTCCCAGACGATCGCTTGCGCCGAGGCAAGCCGGCGTATTCCATCAATTTGTAAGCACAATCGAGATAGGGGGCGTCGGACGATGTCGTCAGATGCGTCCCGATGCCAAAGCCGTCGATGGGCGCCCCCGCAGTCGCCGCACGCTCCATGAAATATTCGTCGACACTGCTGCTCGCCAGGATCTGCACTTCCCGAAGGCCGCCGTCGTCGAGGATACGACGCACGCGATGCGATAAGGCGATCAAATCGCCGCTATCAAGCCGTACACCGCGCAGGGTGACACCGGCTCGCTTGAGATGCGGCGCAAGGCGAACCACGGTGCGGGCGCCTTCCTCGGTATCATAGGTATCGATGAGGAAGACCACGTCTTTTGGCCAAGTTTGCGCGAACCGAAGGAACGCCTGGGCCTCATTATCGTGGGCCTCTACGAAGGAATGAGCCATGGTGCCGAAAGCGGGGATTCCAAATTCGCGTTCGGCGAGCAGGGTCGCGGTGCCTGCAAATCCGGCGATAAAGCTTGCGCGCGCCGCCATCAGTCCCGCTTCGGCGCCGTGAGCGCGCCGCAAGCCGAAATCGATCAACAGCGCGTCGGGGCGTACCAGGACCATGCGCGCCGCCTTCGATGCGATGGTCGATTGAAAATTCAGCAGATTCACGAGCCGGCTCTCGACCAACTGCGCCTCGGGAAGAGGTGCTGTCACGCGCAAGATTGGCTCGCCCGGGAAAAAGACCGTTCCCTCCGGCATTCCATCCACGTCACCGGTGAACCGAAGCCCTTTGAGCCACTTCAGAAACCCGGGATCGAAGGGCTTGCTTTGACCCAGCCATGCAACCTCGTCGGTGGTAAATTGCAGGGTTTCGAGAAAGCCCAAGGCCTGTTCCAACCCGGCCGCCAAGAGAAAATTTCGCTGCGGCGGCAATTTGCGGACGTAGAATTCAAACACCGCGATTTCCTGCATCCGGTGCTTCCAATAAGCTTGAAGCATCGTGAGCTGATACAGATCGGTGAGGAGCGGCGAAAGCATGGGGATCACCGCAGTTGCTGCCAAAGCCGAACTCATAATGTCACAGGGACTTGGTAACGCAATCGCAAGGGCGCTGATGATATGTCGGCCGCGCGTCTGCCGGCCGAGGGTGGATATTTCAAGCGCGCGTTTTGCCGCCGCAAGGAGAGCCACTGGATTCTGCCTCGACGAATCGAGCGGCTTCTTGGAGCATGGTCGTCACATCCGAATCCGTAACCTGGGTGAAATCCTCGTAGTGCCCTCCGATCGCCCAGAGATCTTCCGGCAATTCGAGGCATTCGACGTCGTCCACGTCATGCTGCAATTCGCTAATGGCTTGCGCCGATGAGATGGGAACAGCGAGAACCAATCGCTTTGGCCCAGCCCGCCGCACCGCGCGCAGGGCCGCCCGCATCGTGGCGCCGGTAGCGATCCCGTCATCGACCACGATTACGGTCTTGCCGGCGATAGTCGGGCGGGGCCGGCCCGCCAGATAGAGCTTCCGCCGCCGTTCGATCTCCGTCAATTGGCGCTCGCGTTCCTCCTCAAGATAGCTGACGGGAATGCCCAAGGCGTCAACAACGTCGCGATTGACCACTGTTTCCGGATGTTCGCCGTCTGCGATCGCGCCAATGGCAAGCTCAGGTTGCATCGGCGCGCCGATCTTGCGGACCAGGACAACGTCGAGCTGCGCTGCCAGCATCCGCGCGATCTCAAAGGCCACGGCCACGCCACCGCGCGGAAGGGCGAGCACGAGCGGATGCTTCGCCTTGAACCGCAGGAGGCGTTCGCCGAGTTTGCAACCCGCTTCCGTCCGATCCCTAAACACTGCGATGCCTCGATGATTGTGCGACGAGATGATCGCGGAACCAATGCGCGGCGAGATCGGCAACCTGTTCAAGGGCCCCGGTCTCCTCGAAGAGATGCGTGGCGCCCGGCACGATTTCGAGTCTCTTTTCGCATCGAATTTCGCCAAGCGCCGCTCTGTTCAGTTCAAGCACGACATCATCAGCGCCGCCCACGATGAGGAGGGTGGGGGCCTTCATCTGCCTCAAGGCGGAACCGGCAAGGTCGGGGCGTCCGCCACGAGAGACGACAGCGCCAATTTGGTTATCCGGAAACGCCGCGGCGACAAGCGCCGCGGCAGCGCCCGTGCTGGCGCCGAAATATCCCACCCGCGCGTGTTGCAGACCCGCCTGCCCGCGAAGCCATTTCGTTGCGAGCCCAAGGCGTTCGGCAAGAAGTCCGATATCAAAGACATTAGCGCGATCTTCCGCCTCGTCCTCGGTCAGAAGATCGAACAGCAATGTGCCTAGACCGGCTTCATTCAGAACTGCAGCCACCTGCATATTGCGCGGGCTGAGCCTGCTGCTGCCGCTGCCGTGGGCAAACAGCACGGCGCCGCCGGCGTCATGCGGCCAGTTCAATATGCCCTCAAGCCGCAGCGGCGGTATCTGGACTTCCCGAACCTTCATGCGACTTCCTTTCCAGGCTCGACGGCCAACCAAAACCCGTGGCGAATCATCATGCTATCCGCGTTCGAGTTCATTGATTCAAGTCAAGAAAGCCGCAATTCGTTGATGTATAGTTAGATCACTTCGCCTAGTGGCTCGCATGGGGCGGTCCGGTTGCCAACGCAAGGCGTCAAGGGATGATCTCTCGGGACGAAATAACTCTTTTCGCTCTTAATGCTAGCCGCGAATTCGGAGAACGTATCGGTCACCGTCTCGAGGTTCCCCTTAGCGACCATGAGGAGCGTGAATTCGAGGATGGCGAACACAAGGCGCGCCCGCTCGTCAACGTCCGGGGGCGCGACGTGTTCGTCATTCAGTCTCTGCACGGGGACGACGTTCAAAGCCCGAACGACAAGCTCTGCAGATTGCTGTTTTTTGTCGGCGCTCTGCGGGACGCGTCGGCCGGCCGGGTAACGACCATTATTCCCTATCTCGCCTATGCGCGAAAAGACCGAAAGACCAAATCGCGCGATCCCGTGACCATGAAATATGTCGCGGCTCTTCTCGAGGCCATCGGCACGAATCACGTGGTGACGCTCGATGTTCACAATCTCGCGGCCTTCCAAAATGCATTTCGGTGTGCCACGGATCATCTCGAGGCCAAGAAGTTATTTGTCGACTATTTCGCGGACAAACTCCGGGGCGACAAAGTTGTTGTCGTCTCGCCGGATGTCGGCGGCGTTAAGCGCGCGGAACTCTTCCGCGAAGCGCTCGGAGAAGCCATGGAGCAGGACATGCCGGCGGCGTTCGTCGAGAAGCGGCGGAGTGCCGGCGTTGTGAGCGGTGATGCAATCGTCGGAGACGTCAAGAATCGAGTCGTTGTCTTGATCGACGACTTGATCAGCACGGGAACAACTCTTGCTCGTGCGGCGCAGACGTGCCGCAACGCGGGATCGGGCAAAGTCTTCGCCGCCGCGTCGCACGGCCTCTTCGTTGCAGGTGCGAACGACGCACTTTCCGGCGCAGAAATCGAAAAAATCGTTACAACGGATACGATCCCTCATTTCCGTCTTGACCCCGATCTCGCCGCCAGAAAACTCGTCGTCTTGGATACCTCGATATTGTTTGGGGAAGCGATCGCCCGGATCCATGCGGGTGGGTCGATCGTGGACCTCTTGGAAACATAACCCGTTCGGCGCCGGATCGCGGCGATCATGCGAGCTGGCTGGCGCAGCTTTCGGCGATTCGCAGGTAACGCGTGGCCATGCTGCGCCACTTGTCCGGCTCTCGAACCGTGGAATCGCGCAGGTGCCATAGCGCGAGCTTCGCCCGCAGGCAAGCACGAACCCCTTTATAGAACGCGATGAGAGTTTCGGGCGGCCGATCGCCGGTTATTTCTTGATAAGTATTAAGCAGAATGGGTTCGATGGACGGCGCGCCCAAGCGCGCGCACTCCATGGCCAGAAATGCCAGTTCATCGGCAGGATCAAGCGTCCGGAACTGCAGATTGAACTCCAGGCAATCGGTGATGACCGGTTCAGGGCCTAAATAAACGTGTTCCGGCCTCAGATCGCCGTGCGCTTCGACGATCCGACGCTCCAGGACGCGGGCGTCGAACAATTCCCTTCGCTCTTCGAGGAAATGGCGCTGGGCGGCATGCACGTAACGCACTTGGCCCATCGCCGGCTGGTGCGCCGCCTTGCCCAGCTCGGCCTCGTTCGCCTGAATGTCGCGGACAAAACGTTCGCGATATTCCGCGAACTCCGACCTCGACGCAATTCGCCTGCTTGTAGAATCGGCTTAACAGCGAGGCGACCCGCGCTATGTCGTCATCGGTATAGGAATTGTTGCGAATGGCTTCTTGCAGCGTCCGTTCAGCCGGCAGCCGGCGCATTTTGACAAGCCAGTCCACTGCCACGCCGTCGCCGCCCAAATGCAGGTTGCCGTCCGCATCCGCCACCAGCGGCACGACATCTAAATAGACATCCTTCGCAAGTCGCCGATTCAACCGCAATTCTTCTTCGCAGTCGTGGCGCCGCGCCTCGATCGTGCTGAAGTCGAGAAACTCATAACGGACCGGCTTCTTGAGCTTGTAGGCGCGGTCGTCGGTCAGAAACACCCACGACATGTGCGTTTCCAAGGCCGTGACGCGGCTGGGATTCTCAGGGTAGATCGATGGCTGCCGAAGGGCCTCCACCTTCGCGTCGAGGGTGTGAACAAGGTGATTGCCGATTTTCATGACACGTGACACTCGCAAACTTTTCCCGCGCAACGTATCAGCCCCACTGCAGCGCGAGCGTATTGTCCGCGTTCAAAAAGACGCGCGTTCCGAATTTTTCCCCTTCCTTATTTAATGTTGCACTCAGCCATGCTGCGTCAGGTCCCGATACGCGATCGAGCCGAAACTTGCGAAGCTGAAAGGGCACCATGACGAGTTCGGCCAATGTCCCGCTACCTGCCTCAACCGTCGGGAAATACATGAGCGCGAGATCGCTTCGATACAACTCATATCCGCCAATCCCTTCATAGTCATTCAATAGATCGCCGCAGCCATAGAGAACCAGCTTATCGCGGTAAACCTCGATGGCCTTTGGGTGGTGCGACGAATGGCCGAACACCACATCGACGTCGCCGTCGATAAGGGCATGTGCGAACGCGATTTGTTCATCGGAAATATCATAGCCCCAGTTTGCGCCCCAATGAATGGACGCCACGACGATATCCCCCGGCAACCTCGCCTTCCGGACCTGCTGGGCGATTGCAGCCGCGGTCGATGGGGAAAGATCGGGCAATAGGTTAATTCCCGGCTGGTGGTTGCCCGCCTGCCATAGGCGCGGGATGCCGCTGGTGACCGAACCGAAGCCAAAAATCACGACCCGCCTTCCTCCCCTAACCGGAATGATCGCCGGCGCGGCCGCCTCCAAAGCATCGCGTCCTGCTCCCACTTCTTTGATGCCGACTTTCTTCAAGGTCTCGAGGGTTTCCAGCAAACCGGGCGGCCCCCAGTCCAACGCATGATTGTTGGCAAGGGCACAGCAATCCAATCGCGCCGCGGTGAGGACCCCGGAGTTTGCAGGATTGATCTTGTAATTGATGCCTTTTGGCGCAGGCTCTTGGGCGTTGGTCACCGCCGTTTCCAGATTGACGACCCGAATGTCCGGCCGCCTGCGATCGAGCTCGGTCAAGCCATCGCCCCAGACATAGGTGAAATCGACCGGGCGGGGGATCGGCCCGTTGGCTCTTTCTGCGAGCTCTACATAATCGACCGCCGAAGCAACGTAAGGTTCATAGAGCTTCGGATCGCTTGGATGCGGCAGCACTTGGTCGATGCCTCGCCCCACCATCACATCCCCGGCGAGAAAGAGCGTTACACCATCGGTTTGGTGCGAGGATTCGCGTTCATTGTCCTTTTCTGTCTTCGCTGCGACATCGCCGGGCCATGTTGACATCATCGCGCTCGACATTGTCGCCAACGAGGCCCACAGGAACTGCCTCCGGTACAAATGGGGAAGATCCATGCAACGACCTCTGCAAAACACGCGGTCCGCGTTCCAGCCATTAGACCAGTGGCGTGGTTACCGGCCATCCTTGGTGCCACCACGGCCCTTTGCTTGGCCCTGGCTCTTGGAGGACGGAGGAACGTAGCGGCTGATTAAATCTTCAAGATTGATCGAGGACTGGGTCTGCGTGATTTGGTCCCCTTGCTGGAGCAGCTTGTCCTCGGCTCCGGCCTCAAGCTCAACATATTTGTTCCCCACAAGCCCTTCAGTGGTGATCTTTGCGACCGTGTCCGCCGGTAGCTTTACGGTTTTATCGATGCTGAGCAACAAGACCGCACGATACGTCGCTGGTTCCAATGTTTGAGACAGCACGGCGCCAATCTTGATGCCGCTCATGCGTACATCGGTTCCCACGCGGATACCTTCAATTCGGTCAAATTTGGCCGTAACCGTGTAACCGTCGATCGCCTCGATTCCGGAGCTATGATAAACGAGCACGATGATAAGAGCGGCAAGCGCGACAACCGCTCCCCCAATAAGCCTCTCAACAACCGGCGTCGGCAGACCGCCGCCATTTGAGGCATCGGTTGAGGCAGCCCATTCCGTCACAAATGCTCAAACTCAACGTCGGCGCAGGAATATCCCATGCTCGATAGCCCTTCCTTCAGATAGTCGGCGAGGAGAGGCGTTTCGATGAGGTAAGAAGGGACATGCTGGTGCCGCATTTCGCGCGCTTGCCCCCGTGCCCTGTCCCAATCTTTCGCAGTGAAGTCCCCCCGTCCGATCCATGTGAGGGCGATGAGGTCCAAAAGTTCGTCTTGATTGAGTCCTTCGAGAGCGTCACGAAGCTCCTGCTCGGTCAGATCGTCTGGTTCATCCTCCAGAATCGCAACATCCTGGTCATCGGATGGGTTGGAGCCTTCCTCAAGTTCATCCGGCGCAACTTTCACGTCGAACTCTTCGGCCTTGATGATGATGTAGCCGACTTTATCCGTGCTGATGCTGAGCATTGGTGCCTCCTCCGGGCGATTGGGTTACGACGAACCCATCCCCGCTTGCAGAATATCTCCGCGCACGCAGACCGCCCTTGATCCAGATCAGCAATATGGAAACTCAGCGCATCGATGGAGGGCGAAAAGCGAAATGGCCTCAAAAAGCCGCAGACCCGCCGCCATCCGTCCATCCACCCCGATGAGTCTCCTCTGGGGCGCTTGAACCAGACCGCGAGCGGGTCCCGTTACGGCGGCTCGTCGAACCGGGGTTCATCGCTTTATGATGTCCACGCCCTTTCGGACGTTTCGGCTCCGCAGCTTCTCCCGCGTTCTCCTCGCCGTAGCATCCTTAAACTACACACCAGTATCTCGATACGCCTTGATCTGAATCAAATTGAGGTCATAACGCCCGTCCACGCCGCCATCCGTCAAGGGATGCGGGGCTAAGGGATTGTTTCGGTGGGCTCTTTCGTCATGGAATCGTGCAGATAGCGCAATGTGTGTCGTTCGTGATCACGCTCCTCACCGGGCAGCCACGGGTCGACGTCCGAATTCGCAGCGCGGAACCCGACATAGCCGACGTCGAACCGGCGCGCGATGTCAATGAAGATGTCGCTTGCGTGGGTCAGGCAAAACCCGCCGTGCCGATCAATCGCCCCGGATTTCCGATCGCCGACCAAGGCAGAACCAACAGCACCGCCAGCAAGCACACTGCAGCAACCGAGAGTTTGGCCGGTCCCTTGTTCAGGCCATATCGACCTGGGCGCATCCCTTTGCCTCCCTCACCATCGATGCGCGTCGATGATTTGTCAGTCGTCACATCACGCCGGGTGCCCTCCCGTCCTCGATCCAGCGCTGGGAGAAAGGGCAAGCTCCAATTCGTTGGTGTTCTTCGAGAGGTCTTGTTCCGTCAAAGCAACGGGTCTCGGCAATTCTTCGGCGGACAGCGTTTCCTTTTCCAACAGTTTCTGCGCCGTGTCGTCCAGGATCTTCCGGTTTTTCTTGAGGATCTCGGTCGCTTTGGCGAACGCGCGGCTGATAAGATTGCGGATGGCCTCGTCGATTTGTGCAGCCGTCTTTTCGCTGTATGACCTTGCTTCTGGAACGCGCGGAATCGCCCCACCCCCCAAGAATAGGGATTGTTCTTGCGTGTAAACTGCCTGTCCGAGCGTTTCATCCATGCCGTAGCGCATAACCATGTTGCGGGCGATATCCGTCGCCTTGTCGAGATCGTCGGCAGCCCCTGTGGATAACTGGTTGAAGACGAGCATTTCAGCCGCGCGGCCGCCGAGGAGCGTGGCCATTTTGTTTTCCAACTCCCCGCGGGTCATGAGATAGCGATCCTCGGTGGGCCGCTGAATATTGTATCCAAGAGCCCCGATGCCGCGCGGGATAATGGACACTTTGTGCACCACGTCCGTGCCCGGTAGCGCCATTGTCACCAGCGCGTGGCCGGTTTCATGATAGGCAACCACCTTTCGTTCCATCGGGTTCAAAACGCGGCTTTTTTTCTCCAGGCCGGCAACGATGCGCTCAATCGCCCGCGTGAAGTCGTCCATGGTGATACCGCTGCCGCCGCGGCGGGTCGCTACGATCGCGGCTTCATTCACGAGATTCGCCAGATCGGCGCCACTGAAACCGGCGGTCAAAGCGGCAACCTGTTCCAGCCCAACATTTTCCGCCAGCTTAACCTTGCGACTATGTACCGTCAGAATCTGAATGCGCCCGATCTTATCCGGACGGTCGACAAGAATCTGCCGGTCGAACCGGCCGGCCCTCAACAAGGCGGGGTCGAGGATTTCCGGCCGGTTGGTGGCTGCCAGCAGGACAACTCCGGTGGACGGATCGAAGCCGTCGAGCTCGGCCAATAGCTGATTGAGGGTCTGCTCTTTTCGTCCATGCCGCCGCTGACCGGCGAGATGCCGCGGGCACGGCCGAGAGCATCCAGCTCGTCGATGAAGATGATGCAGGGCGCGCTCTTGCGGGCTTGTTCGAAGAGGTCGCGCACGCGCGCGGCGCCGACGCCGACGAACATTTCGACGAACTCGGAGCCATTGATAGAGAAGAACGGAACGCTGGCCTCGCCCGCCACGGCGCGCGCCAGCAGGGTCTTGCCCGTCCCCGGCGGACCAACCAGGAGCACGCCCTTGGGGATGCGGGCCCCTAATCGGCCATATTGCTGCGGATCCTTGAGGAAGGTGACGACCTCTTTGAGTTCTTCTTTGGCTTCATCAACTCCGGCCACGTCATCGAAGGTGATACGGATGTCTGTCTCAACGGCAATCTTGGCTTTGCTCCTGCCGATGGTCATCAAACCGCCGAGGCCTTGCTTTTCGGCGACGTTGCGAATCACGAAGTACCAGAGGCCGAAGAATATGACGGCGGGTAGAACCCAGGAGAGGATATTGCCGACAATATGGCTCTCCACCACGCCAGCGAATTTGACTTGATATTGGCTGAGATCCTTGGCGAATTGCGGATCGACCCGCACGGTGTAAATAAACCTGCGGCCGTCCGGAAGCGGTTCCTTCAACTCGGCCCGGATGTTGGTGTCGGCAATTCCGATCTCGGCGATCTTGCCGTCCTGTAGGAGAGTCTGGAACTCGCTATAGGGAACCGTCTGGACCTGGCTGTACGTCACCCACCATTCCTGCAGCAACAGGATGGTGAGCATCGCTCCAATGAAGTACCAGATGTTGATGTGAATTTTTTTATCCATGGCTAAGCCGGATGATGGCACTGGAGCCTTGCGGATGCGACGCTACATATCGACTCCCGGTTCCGCCAATCCTTCTTTCTTGGTCTCTGGAATTTCGGTCATTGTCGCTTCGGTCAGCAGCAACACGCTGGCGATTGACACGGCATTTTCGAGGGCGATGCGCAACACCTTGGTCGGATCGATGATACCCGCCTCGACGAGGTCGACATACTGCTTTTGTGCGGCGTCGAACCCGAGATTGCCTTCGCTGCCCAGCATGCGTGCAACCACGACGCCGGCGTCGACGGCAGAATTCTCGGCGATCTGCCGGGTCGGGGCCTCAAGAGCGCGTTTGAGGATCTGAACGCCGGTTTTTTCGTCGCCCTCGCACTTTGCCTCTTCCTCCGTCACGGCGGCGATGCAGCGCAGCAAGGCCAAGCCTCCGCCCGGCACGATACCTTCGGCGACCGCAGCCTTGGTCGCGCTGATCGCATCGTCGAGCGCCTCTTTTTTCGATTTCATTTCGGCTTCGGCCGGAGCGCCAACTCGAATGACGGCGACACCGCCGGCGAGCTTCGCTAATCGTTCCTGGAGCTTCTCGCGGTCATAGTCGCTCGTCGACTTCTCGATCTCGTGGCGTATCTGCTGAATACGGGCTTCGATCTCGGTACGGTTGCCTGCGCCGCCGATAATCGTGGTGTTGTCCTTGTCGACAACCACCCGTTTCGCTCGGCCGAGCTGCTGAAGGTTTGTATTTTCCAGTTTCAGACCCAGCTCCTCGGCGATCACGATTCCGCCCGTCAACACGGCCATATCCTGCAGCATGGCCTTTCGCCGATCCCCGAATCCGGGCGCCTTGACTGCACACGTTTTGAGAACGCCGCGTATTTGATTGACGACGAGCGTTGCAAGCGCCTCGCCCTCCACGTCCTCGGCGACGACCAGAAGCGGACGGCCGGACTTTACCACCTGGTCCAGTAGCTGGATCAGATCCTTGAGGTTTCCGATCTTGCTGTCCGAGAGCAGAATGTAGGCGTCTTCCAGAACTACCTCCATTTTCTCCGCATTGGTGATGAAATAGGGGGAGAGAAATCCCCGGTCGAACTGCATGCCTTCGACGACGTCAAGTGCGGTCTCCGTGGTTTTTGACTCCTCGACGGTGATGACGCCTTCATTGCCCACCTTCTCCATGGCGTCGGCGACGAGATCGCCGATGACCGAATCGTTATGCGCCGCGATCGTTGCCACTTGCGCCTTTTCTTTCCGGGTCTTGACCGGCCGCGAAATCTTCCGCAGCGCCTCGGTCGCTGACTTTATCGCGCGATCCAAGCCGCGTTTCAGGTCAATTGCGCTGGCGCCGGCGACGACGTTGCGGATGCCCTCGGAAAGGATTGCATGGGCCAGGACCGTGGAGGTACTCGTGCCGTCGCCGACAACATCGCCCGTCTTCTCTGCCGCTTGCCGCAACATTTGGGCGCCGAGATTCTCCTCGGGGTCCTTGAGATCGAACTCCTTTGCGATGGTAACGCCATCATTGCAGACGATCGGAGCGCTCCATTTTTTTTGAATAAGAACGGCCTTGGATCGCGGCCCTAACGTTACCCGCACGGCGTCAAAAAGCTGGGTAGCCCCCCGCAAGATCTTTTCGCGGGCGGCCGACCGAAAGAATATTTGCTTAGAGGGCATGGGTTATGTTTCCTCGTCGCCTTACAGCAACTGTTGGCAGGATTGTCGTTTGCAGAAGTGCGGAATCGGGGCGGCCGGGCTAGCTCGATAAAACACCGCCCGGCCAATCCGCGATCAGAAAGCACGTATAGGAACCGTATGCCGGGCGGTTTTCAGCCCGCCTTGATGGAAATGTTCTTCTCTGCCTTCTGCGCCTCCGGCGTTTTGGGCAGGGTTACCGTCAGCACGCCCTTCCTGAAGGTCGCTTCGATCTTGTCCGTATCGACGCCTTCCGGCACCGAAAATTGGCGTTGGAAGGAGCCATAGCGGCGCTCCGAGAGATAGGAATCCTTCTTCCTCTCCTCTTTCTCTTCACTCTTTTCGCCCTTGATCGTCAGCATGCCATTGACGATTTTCACGTCGACGTTGCTTTCGTCCATGCCCGGCAGCTCGGCCATGATCTCATATGCATTGTCTTTCTCGACGATGTCGACCGCCGGCGTGGCGGTCCAGGTCAATTCGCGCCGCCAGAACGGCTCGACGTCGAACATCGTGCGGCGGAAAGGCAGGCGCCAGGCGCCGTGATCGAAGTCGTCGATCAGACGATCGAGTTCCCGGCGGAGGCTCTCGAAAGGCCGCCGCCCACTGGGCGCCGGCGAACGCTCGGCCTCCCCGCTTTCCTCGGTTTTCAAGGGCAGTTTGGTTACAGGCTCAGCCATGTCACGTCCTCCTCATATCGCCAGTCAGTTGAAGATTTAACAAAGCAAGAATAGACGAATGGCAGCCGAACCACCTTGATCCACGTCAATGCTGTTGTGCTCTTCGATAAGCCAGCATGTGATTGTTTCTCAATGGCCTTCAGCCCTTCATCGTAAGGGCAAGAAACCGGAAGATGGAACGGACTCGATCGGGTGCGATTCGGTACACTGCATTTTCCAAGAACCGCGGCACGGGCATCTCGCTCCGGCGCGCGCCCTTGCTGCGCGGCTCCGGATGCGACGGCGGAAGAAGGGATTGATGTCCACGACTGAGACCTTGAAGGCATCGGGCGCCATTGCGCCTCTTCCCGCCGACGCCCTCTATAGGCGCTGCGATCCGGCGCAGTTCTCGTTCACCACCACATCCGAACTGGAAATTCTCGACGACATTCTGGGCCAGACACGCGCCGTAGAAGCCGTCACGTTCGGCATCGGCATGCGGCAACAAGGATACAATCTATTCCTGCTTGGCCCGGCCGGGATCGGGAAGCACTCTCTTGCACGGCAATTTCTCGATCGCCAGGCAAAAGCCAGGCCGGTTCCCTCCGATTGGTGTTACGTCAACAACTTTGAGAACCCCGGCAAGCCGAAGGCGCTGCGTCTTCCGGCTGGTCGCGCGGCGCGCCTCTACTCCGATATGGAGGAATTGATCGAAGAGCTGCGGAGCGCGATCCCGGCTGCATTCGATAGCGACGACTACCGATCCCGGAAGCAGGTCATAGAACAGCAATTCAAAGAACGGCATGAACAGGGATTTTCCGTCATTCAAGAGCATGCGCGCGAAAACAATATCGCCCTCATCCGCACGCCTGCCGGAATAGCGCTTGGGCCGCTACGGAATGGCAATGTCTTGGGTTCGGAAGATTTCCACGGCCTCCCGGAAGAGGAGCAAAAGCGCATCAAAGCCGATATGGAATCGGTTCAGCGCGAACTCCAGGAGATGCTCCGGCAGGTGCCGAAATGGGACAAAGAGCACCGGGAAAAAATACGCGCACTCAATCGCGAGGTAACGCAATTTGCCGTTGGGCACTTGATCGACGCGCTCCGCAAGGAATATGCGGATCTTGGCAATGTTCTGGAATACCTTGCGGCCGCCGAGGCGGACATCATCGAAAATGCTGAAGACTTTATTACGAGCGGCAGCGAACCGCCGCCCGGTATGCCGTTCCTGCCGGCCGAGCCGCCATCATTCATCCGCTACGAGGTGAACGTCTTGATCGACAATGGGGCGCTTACCGGCGCTCCGGTCGTTTACGAAGATCATCCGACGCATCCAAACCTTATTGGCCGCGTGGAGCATGTTTCCCAGTTCGGCGCCCTTGTCACCGACTTCACCTTGATCAAGCCAGGCGCGTTACATCGTGCGAACGGCGGTTATCTCATCCTTGATGCGCTCAAGGTGCTGACGCAGCCCTTTGCGTGGGAGGAGCTTAAGCGCGTGCTCCGTGCGGGCGAACTTCGTATCGAATCGCTGGGGCAGATTCTCAACCTCGTTAGCACCGTTTCGCTGGAGCCCGAGCCGATACCGCTCGACGTCAAAGTCGTGCTCTTGGGCGAGCGACTCCTCTATTACCTGCTCAATGCCTATGACCCGGAGTTCAACGAACTGTTCAAGGTCGGCGCCGACTTCGAAGAAGACATGGCGACGACGCCGGAAAATCTCCCGCTCTACGCTCGGCTCATCGGCACCCTTGCGAAGGGCGACAATTTGCAACCTTTCGACCGCGGCGCCGTCGCCCGCGTTATCGAACACGGCGCCCGTCTCGCCGGCGATGCCGAGAAATTGTCGACGCATGTGCTCTCGGTGGGCGACCTGCTGCGCGAGGCCGATTATTGGGCGCGGACGCATCGACGCCAGACGGTGACCGCTGCCGACGTTGAAAGTGCGATTGCGGCGCAGATTCGCCGGGCGAGCCGGGTGCATGAGCGCATCAATGAAGAGATCCGCCGCGGCACGGTGCTCATCGATACGGCGGGCGCCGTGACGGGCCAGGTCAACGGATTGTCGGTGATTTCAGCTCGGGCAGCACGCCTTTGGGAGACCGACGCGCATCACAGCGCGCGTGCGGCTCGGATCCGGCCGTGTGGTCGATATCGAGCGCGAAGTGAAGCTCGGTGGGCCGATTTATTCGAAGGGCATCCTCATCCTGACGGGCTTTTTGGGCGCGCATTACGTTCCCGATCGCCCCTTGTCGCTATCGGCGAGCCTGGTCTTCGAGCAATCCTACGGTGGGGTTGAGGGGGACAGCGCGTCGCTCGCCGAGCTCGTGGCGCTGCTTTCGGCGCTGGCGGAGATCCCCGTCCGCCAATCCTTTGCCGTTACCGGATCGGTCAATCAATTAGGCCAAGTTCAAGCGATCGGGGGCGTCAACGAGAAGATCGAAGGCTTTTTCGATCTCTGCGCGGAGCGGCTTGACGGTACGCACGGCGTAATCATTCCCGCCGCCAATGTCCGGCACCTGATGCTGCGGCGTGACGTGATCGAGGCCTGTAGGGCCGCTAAATTTCACATTTACTCGGTTTCGAGGGTCGACGAGGCGGTTGCCTTGTTGACCGATGTCGAGCCGGGCCAGCGCGACGGATCGGGAAAATTCCCAGACAATACCGTCAACCGCCGCGTCGAGGATCGCCTTCTCGTCCTGTCCGAGCAGGCGCAGAAATTCGGGGGCCCCCGAGCGCACGCCGGAACGCCGGAAGGCGGGGGCGCTTCGGAAGGGCGAGCGGAATAATGAATAAGCTTGATAGCCTCTTCGAGGTGCGACGAATTCTTGTTGCATTCAATCCAATGACGCCCGGCACGGCATTGCTCGATACCGCCGTGGATTTTGCCCGCCATATACAAGCCGAATTGGACGCGTTATTCGTCGAGGACACGGAGCTGATGCGGCTCGCCGAATTGCCGTTCGTACATGAGCTGAGCTTGCCGGGCGGAACGCTAAAGCCGCTCGATATTGCCGAAATCGAACGCGAATGGCGGGCGCGTGCGGCGAACATGCGTCAAGCGCTCGAAGCGCGAGCGCAAGAATCCGCCATCCGGTGCTCGTTTCGGGTCGTGCGCGGACGTATGGATACGGAAGTTCGCGCCGCAGCCGACACGGCCGATCTCGTGATGCTGGATCGCAGCGGCGGCGCCGTGACGCGCCACGCCCGTCTCAAATCGAGGTGGAACTTGCCGGCGACAGATTCGCCGCGTCCCGTCCTGATGCTGCGCGGGCGGCATGCCGAGATCGAATCAATCATTGTCCTCTATGCCGATGCTGGATCGTCGAAGTCGGCCCTTGGAATCGCGGCAGGGATGAGCGCCAAACTCGGCATGGACGGGAGTCCGCCGCAATTTACCGTTTTGTGCTTTGGCGCGACAGGGGAGGGGGCTGAGCGTGCCGAAATCGGGGCACGCGAAATCTTGAAGCGCCAAGGGATCGGGGCGAAATTCCGCCGGGTCTCTGGAACAGCGGCGTTGCTGGCTGCCCTCGACATGCCGACAGACGCGCTGTTGGTGTCTGCCGCTTCTTTGCCGGGGCTCGAATCGGACGAGGCTGAGCGGCTCGTCGCCGATTGGCAAGGCCCCGTCTTGGTCGTGCGTTAGCGCTCGGCACCGTTTGCATAGAAAGTGGGTCGTATCGCTTGAAATCCGAAGGAGGACGCGATGGGCGCGAATGAACTCGCTGAGAAGGTCAGCCATGGCGACGACAGGTCTTTGCGCCTGCATCGGTTCTACACGGGCAAGATCCAGATATTGCCCAAGTGCCCTGTATCCGAGCTTGCCGACTTTGCGATCTGGTACACGCCGGGAGTCGCCGTGCCCTGCACCGCGATCAAGGCCAACCCAGACCTCGTCTATGAATACACGAATAAAGGGAACTGCGTCGGCGTGGTTTCGGATGGAACGCGGGTGTTGGGGCTCGGCAACATCGGACCTGAGGCAGGGCTCCCCGTGATGGAGGGCAAGGCCCTGCTGTTCAAATATTTGGGTGGCGTCGACGCGTTTCCAATATGCCTCAATGCAACACGCGCCGAGGATTTGATCCGGACCGTGCGAGCAATCGAACCGAGCTTCGGCGGGATTAATCTCGAAGATATTTCCCAACCGAAGTGCTTTCGCATTCTCAATACATTGCGGGAGGAGATGAACATCCCCGTTTGGCACGACGACCAGCAGGGCTCGGCCACCGCGCTGCTCGCCGGGCTCACCAACGCGCTTTCGATCGTCGGCAAGGAATTGTCCCGCGTTAGACTGGCACTGATCGGGATGGGCGCGGCCAATGTCGCCACCTACCGTCTGCTGGTCGCCTGCGGCGCCGACCCGAGTGCCATTATTGCCTGCGACAGCAAGGGAACTTTGCACAAAGGGCGTCGCGACATCTCGGATCAGCGGGACGATTTCCCGGATAAATGGCGGGTCTGCGTGGAAAGCAATCCGGAAGAGATCGCCGGGGGCATCCGTGCCGCGCTGCGCGGCGCCGATGCTTGTATTGCCTTCTCGAGGCCGGGGCCCGGCGTCATCACGCGGGACGACATCGCGGGCATGGCAAAGGACGCCATCGTATTTGCCTGCGCCAATCCCACGCCCGAGATCTGGCCCAATGACGCGCGCGCGGCGGGTGCTCGAATCGTCGCGACCGGACGCAGCGATTTTCCCAACCAGCTCAACAATTCTTTGGTGTTTCCCGGCTTATTCCGCGGGGTTCTTGACGTGCGCGCGTTTCGTATCACCGATGAGATGGCGATTGCGGCGGCCCATGCGCTTGCCGGGTTTGCGCAAGACCGCGGCATTGGGGAAACCTCGATTCTTCCCCGCATGGATGAATGGGAAGTCGCCGCCCATGTCGCGGTGGCGACGGCGATGAAGGCGCAGGAGCAAGGTTTGGCCAGAATCGTAAAGTCGGCGGATGCTCTTTATGCCGAGGCACACGCGCGCATCAAATCCGCCCGCGAGGCAACCGCGCTTTTGATGCGCGAGGGACTGATTGCGAAAGCACCGACCTGAGAGGGATTTGCCTTTGGCGGGCGCGGCCGCCGACATGCCTGGGATTCGCTCAGAAATGAACGGGACGGCGAATGATCTAAGTCAAGGCGGTCTCATCCGCATTCCATATCATCTTAGACAGTATTGGCGCGGGGAGTGTGCGATGCCGCAAAGAACCATGTCGGACGTCATTCGGGATCAGCATCCGCTGATGCTCGGACCGGAAGTCACCGTTCAGGAGGCCTGTCGCAGAATGCAACGGCGGCGGCTGGGCGCGGTCCTGGTGGTGGACGAGGATCGCCATCTTCTCGGCATTTTTACTGGCCGCGATGCGGTGTCCCGCGTGATCGCCAAGGGGCTCGATTCGGTCTCAACCAGCCTTGCCAAGGTCATGACGAAAAAGCCGGATACGATCACGCCGGGAAAGACGGCCATGGATGCGCTGTTGCAGATGCGGGATTGCGGGTATCGCCATCTGCCGATCGTGGAAAACGGGCGGGTAATCGGCGTCGTCTCCAGAGGGGATTTCCGCGGTGCTGAAAAAGCACGCCTCGACGAGGAAACCGGGTTTGCCGAGATGATGCGGTAGCGGGTCGCAGGTTCAAGTCCTGTTGCGCCCACCAATAACCTTCTGAATTCTCGACGGGAAACGCCCGATTGACGATGAGCCGTGACGCGGTTTGTCAGACTTTCAGTCCGGCAAAACGGCAATTCGTCAGACAAGAAGGTCTGACGGCGCGTTGATTTTCAATGCCGAAAAGCGCGGCCGCAACTGATTCTAAATCAGCGGCTTGGAGACTGTCGTTCAAGCACAATTTGATGATACAACTCCTGCCAAGCCCGCTGTCTCAATCCGATTGGCACAAAAAAGGCGGTCGGTTCAGGGTGCAGCCCGGGCGAGCCTATTTCAAATTCGGCCGATAATTGAGCTTCAGCGCCGCGATCCCCGCCGCGACGTTGAGGCCGCTGTTGCCTTCGATGCTGACCGGCTGCAGCGTGATCGACTTGTCGGAGCCGCCGATGAGGACGTTGGCACCCGCACCGATACCGACCGCTGCGCCGCCGGTGACCCCTCCGTAGTCGCCTTTGAGCGCGCCGGGCCCCAGATCGGTGGTCGGCGCGAAGACCGCCCAAACGATCACGGCACTTTGCAGGTAGCCGATGTCAACGCCGAACTTACCGATATGGCCGGCGTAATGGTCGACAGCCGCGCCGGTGCCCGAATAGGTGCATTTGACCTCGCGCGATGAGCCGAAGATAAAACCCCAACCGCTGGAGACGTTGCACGACAATACGCCGACCTGGACGCCTGCAGAATCCGCATGCGCGGGCGCTCCGACCGTCAAAGCGGCCAACAGAGCTGCTGCGGTAACCACGTGAATCTTGGCCGAACCAAATTTCCCGAACATGTGCCAGACTCCTCTTTTCGAATTTTTGTTTCGCGATTGCCCGCAATCTTCGGCCTTGTGCCACGGACCCCGGCGCCAAAGCTCCTATTCCTGCGCGATGCTTTATTCGCGTGCCACACTTCTTTCGGTCACAACATGGCCCACCCCACATAGGAAACCACGCGGCGGTTCGAGGCACATTGACCTGGGTCAATTATTTCAAGCGATTTCGCGGGCGCGCCTGCGATGGTTTCCGCGGGAGCCGGGGCGGATGCGGATTTGGACTAGCCGGTCAAGCTTCGTCGGCGAGAATTTCGCAGGAGGCGGGGCGCCGGAGGCAGCGCACAACGGCGAACCCTGCGTGAGGCGCCAAGTGCACAGGCACATTCCGTTATCTGGCCGTTATCTGGACGCCGCAAGCGTATACAAGCGCAGGTGTCAATCGGCGTTCAACTTTGATGGTGTGAAACGCCCCCGCCTTGCGGCATTCGCCGCGGGTGTGCCGCGGTAGGATACCGGATAGTCACTATAGGAGGGCATGTCCATGACCGAAATTGTAACGATTGGATTGGATCTGGCGAAGCATGTGTTTCAGGTGCACGGGGTGGCCGCAGATAGCCGCATCGTGATCCGCCGGCAACTGCGGCGGGCTGATGTGCTGGCGTTTTTTGCTGGCCTGCCGCCGTGCCTCGTCGGCATTGAGGCGTGTGGATCGTCGCATTACTGGGGCCGCAAGATCGCGGCCCTTGGGCATCGCGTGAAGATGATGCCGCCTGCCTACGTCAAACCTTACGTGAAGCGCGGCAAGACCGATGCGGCGGATGCCGAGGCGATCTGCGAGGCGGTGATTCGTCCGACGATGCGGTTCGTGCCGGTGAAGACGGCGGAACAGCAATCTGTGTTGATGCTGCACAAGACACGGGAGCTGTTGGTGCGCCAGCGTGTCATGTTGACCAATGCGTTGCGCGCGCATCTCGCGGAATTCGGCATGGTGGCGGCCCAGGGTCCCGGGGGGATGTCGCAGCTGCTGGCGCTGTTTCTGGATTGCGGCGATGCGTTACCGATTTTGGCGCGGGAAGCCCTGAACGGGGTGGTCGCCCAGATCGAGAGTGCGGAGCGCCAGATCGAGGCGATCGATACGAAGATCATGGCGTGGCATCGCGCGAATGCGGACAGCCGGCGGCTGGCGACCATCCCGGGTATAGGGCCGATCACCGCCAGTGCGATTGCCGCCAGCGTACCGGACCCGGCGGTGTTTCGGTCCGGCCGGCAATTCTCCGCCTGGCTTGGCCTGACGCCACGCGCCCACAGCAGTGGCGGCAAGGAGCACGCCATGGGAATCACCAAGCAGGGCGACGGCTATCTGCGTCGGCTTCTGGTGGTCGGAGCCACCGCGGTGCTGCGCTACGCGCGGCAGACCAATTCGAGCCGGCTCTGGGCCATGCGGTTGCTCGAGCGCAAGCGGCCGAAAGTTGTCGCCGTAGCTCTGGCGAATAAGAACGCACGGTTCGCATGGGCATTGATGATGAGGGGTGAAGATTACATCGCGCCGGCGGCCTGACACGAGGAGCCAATCGAGCCTGTCGCAATCGACATCGCGTTAAGGTGCTGCGGAATGATGACGAACCGGTCGGATCCGGGAGCTGGTGCATTCCATGGGGTCAAGGCGCCGTTCGAGCACGCAACTGTGATCGGAAACCAGTTCGCGGACTTCATCATGGCCAGCGGGGCTCAGCCTCGCATTGAACAGGCCGTAGACATGACTGCACACGACCAATCGTTTCATTCGCTTTTCACCTTGCGCGACAGGGGGCGTTCCAGACATGACCCCGATCGATTCCATCGCAAGCCATTGGCAACTTGACGTTTTCAATGAACAAGTGGGGTCACGATTGGACGCCGGTCAATTCCGCGGAAGATCTATGATTTCTCTGCTGCGCCAGCCAGTTAGAGTCCAACGGGAGTGGATCAAATTGCTGAACGCCGATTCACAGTCTTTTTGACGAAAAGGCATTACCGTCGGCGCTCGCGTCGAAGGGGCTGCAATGTTTATGCCTTGCCGTCTTTATAACCAACGTCAACTCTTCGGTAGTCACCCCGTCGCTTCTCATCACCTGTTGGACTATCGGATCACTGATCATCTCAGCGAGGCTCAATTCGTGACCCAACATGACTATCCACCTTTTTGTTCGTGACGACCGTTAGTGCGGAAGACGCGTTCTGCCATCGCGCCATTCATCGTATACCATGCTCAAATGTATCTGACGTTACGGTCCTGTGAGCATCGTGTGATTATCAACGTCGGCACTCGACGGCTGGCGAATGGAGGTGGCAGCGGCTCGATTGTCAAAGGCCTTTGCGCCTATAGGCGATGTCGGCGTCGGCGCACGCTTCCAAGTAGACGAGTTCATTGGCCGAAAGCGACTCGGGCTTTATCGAAAATCGCCCCGCGTAATCGTGGCAGGTCAATGGATTGACCGAACTGGGCGGCTTGCTCTCCGGGGTCGTGGCAGACGGTCCGAGGGCTTGACGCCGGTCGTGCACGCAGGACTTCAGGAGTTCGAGGGCACTGACCTTGCTGATTTCACAGCATGCGTACGCATGGGCCGCTTCGGAGCATGTCAATTGGGCTTGCGCATTTGCGATGGGAGTTCTCGCGACGACAAAACCGGCGACCAGCGCGTACGAAGCCGCATGCCATAACACCATACGCAATAAATCTTTTTTCATCTGGGACTCTCCATTCCTAAGTGCAGCGACAATCACAATTTCATCGCCGAGGCGCCTTGATCTGAATCAAGATAATGCCTGGCGCCGCCTGACGCGACCCAGTCCCGAAGTTGGTCAACCGAGACAATATTTTTAACAAGGAACGACCGGCGCACAAAATTCACGACGCCGATAATGGGCCCGCGTATTCATCGAGGACCTGCGCTGCTGTTTGCCTCGGCATTCCACCAGCCGCCGCCCAGCGCAACGAATAGCGCCACGGTGTCTTGATACCGGACGGCCAGGCTTTCGAGTTCGGCGATTGTCGTCTGATAATACTGGACGTTGGCGACGAGAACGTCGGTGTAAGTGGCAAGGCCGGCTTCATAGTTGGCAGTTATAAGACGGAGCGCCTGGTCTGCCGTCTCGCGCGCCCGACCTTGCGCTTCCAACGTCGTTGCATCGTGTTCGAGCGCACGCAACGTGTCAGCCACTTGGGCAAATGCGCCTAACGCAGTCCCGCGATAACTCGCCAGGGACTGTTGCAGGTTTTCCATGGCTGCCTTTCGCTCGTACCACAAGGTACCTCCTTGAAAGATCGGCGTGGTGACGTTGGCGCCGAGGGTCCAGAAGTTCCCGCTTGCCGCAAACAGACTATCCAGAGCCGTATTGTTGGTGCCGTAGCCGGCATTCAGGGAGAAGCTCGGAAATAATGCCGCCGTTGCGACCCCAACATTGGCATTGGCGTTATGCAATACAGCTTCAGCCGCTAGAATATCTGGACGCTGACGGACCAGATCGGACGGCAGACTGACGGGTAACTCACCGGGAAGAGTGAGATCGGCAAAGACGAGTTCGGGCGGTTTCCATTCGGCGGGCATATGGCCAACCAGCGTAGCCAATAGATGCTCGGTTTGACTCAGCTTCTGTTGCAACTGCGGAATTTCCGCTTCGTTTGAAGCGAGTAGGCTCTGAAAACTCAACACGCTGGAATAGGGTGCCGTACCGGCCTGTGCCTGGGCTTCCGCCAATTTGACCTGCTCTTTCTGTAGCTCGATAAGTTTTCGGGTCGCTTCGATCTCCGCGCGATAAGCCGCCTTTGCAATGACCGTGTTGACGATGTTGGATGTCAGCGTGAGGTAAGTTGCACGCTCGGAGGCACGCTGCAGGTCGACCTCGGCACCCAGAGCTTCGACCGCCCGCCGCTCGCCGCCAAAAACGTCGAGTGCATAACTGATCGTCGCCGAAAGCGTGAATAGGCTGAATATGCTGGGAGGCGCGCTCTGGCCAATCTTCAGCGGAGAATACCTCTGCCGCGAAGCGCCGAAACCACCGCCGACCGCCGGATAAAAAACGCCATATCCCGCGCGCAAGTTATATTGGCTCTGGCGAAGGCTGGCTTGGGCCGCCTGAAGCGTGGGATTATTGGCGATTGCCTCCTTGATGATTGCCTCCAATTCCCGAGAGTTGAAAAGCCGCCACCATTCCGCGGCGACCTTCGCTCCCTGCTGAAATTGTTGTGCGACACCACCAGCGGGAATCGTCGCGGTCGGATCCGTCTCATTGTTGTACTGCTTGACGCTGGGAGCCTCAGGTGGAACAAAGTCAGGACCAACAGTGCAGGACGTAAGCGCAAAGAGCAGCAAAGCGATCCAACGTGCCTGCTTCAACGAACGATCCTTGATCGAACCCGCGGTCATTTCAGTTCCGTGACTGCCCCCCAATCCTCGGCTACGCATAGAAATCTATCCTTGCGGCGGAATGGGCCCGGTTGGGTTACAGGGGGCGCCGTCCCGTATCATCGAAAAACTCTTTGCCGCGGTGTCCTTCCGTCTACTTTTCTCCGACATAAATATCGACCAATTGACCAGGAAAAAGGTTGACGTCTTTCAGTTTCTCAAATCGGAAAATAACGGGCAACACACGGACGTCTACGCGTTCCTCCCGCTGATTGGAGAGCTCGATCTTCGGGGAGACGTAGGGCTGAATTCGCGAAAAGGTCAGGGGCACGTGTATGTCGGTGCCCCGGATGAACATCTGTGCGTCCATCTTTTCTGGATCCGGCAGCCGATGTACCAGGATTTCGTCGATGTAAGAGCGGACTTGGAGGTAGTTCTGTGATGTCCCCATGACGACGAGGGGACTGAACCCCTCCGTGTAGGTTCCGTAGGCACCTTGGGGGGAAACATAGCTGCCGACCGCCGCCTGAATTGACAGCACGACACCATCAACCGGCGCTCGAATGGTATACTTGCTGAGCAGCGCTTCCGACGCTGCATAGGCCTTCGATAGCGCGTTGTATTGTTTCTCCTGGTTTTGGATGTCGTAGATCCAGGCTCCCGCCTTCGTCAGTGCGTATTGGTTTTCGACAACTTTGAGATTTGTTTCTGCGACTTTGACGGCATTTCTGGCGTTATCTAACGCATCTAAACTTACCGACTTCGGGTTCAGTTCATAGGATCGCTGCTGTTTTTCCAATTGGTCCTGTACGTTCTTGAGGTTTGCCTTGGCGTTCTCGACCTGAGCCTCGGCAATTGCGAGAATTCTCCGGCCTCGGCTGGGCCTTAAGTTCCTCAAGAACGGCCAACGCGGCCTCCGCCTGCGACCCCTGCTGCTCCGCTGTCGCCCGTTGAACCGAATCATCGATCGTGAGAAGGACGTCACCTTTTTGCACCTTGTCGCCCTCTGCAACCAGGATCTGCGTGATCGGCCCCGAGATTTCCGGATAAATATTCATATTCTCACCATTCGTCTGGTCGCTCTCGATGATGCCGGTCGCATAAATTCCCTTTGCATAGGGATTTGGCGCAGGATTGAACACCGGCGCCTGCGGCTTTGGCTGCTGACCGTAAATGTAGGCGCTGTAAAGTCCGAGCAGCGCGCCGATAAACGACAATACGAACAGCAGCCTATTCCTCATGCGCGGCTTCCTCGCTCGATGCCGGTAACCCGCCCGTCCTGCATTCTCAAAATGCGATCCGCGAATTCAAAAATCCGGTCATCATGGGTAACGATGACGATACACCGCTGATCGGTAAGAATATTTTCTCTGACGAAACTCACAATCGTCCGCCCCGTTTCGCCATCAAGCGAGGCCGTCGGTTCATCAAAAATCAGGATATCGGGACGGCCGACGATGGCTCGAGCAATTGCCACGCGTTGCTGCTCGCCGCCGCTGAGCTTCACGGGCGGCAGCTCTGCTCGATCCTTGAGCCCCACAATCTCGAGATTTTGCATTGCGACTTCTATCGCCCGATCCCAATCCTGTCTCCGTAGAATCATGGGGATGGCGACATTCTCGACCGTCGTTAGCCGAGGGAATAGATGGTAGTCCTGGAATACAAAGCCGATTTTATTCAATCGAAACTCGGCGATCTCGTCGTTCGTCAAGGTCCAGAGCTCGGTGCCCTCTATCTTTACAGAGCCCGAGTTCGGCCGGAGGATTCCAGAGATCATGCTAAGCATGGTGGTCTTACCGCTGCCGGAGGGGCCAACCACGTAAAGCATCTCGCCGAAATGAGCGTCGAAGGTGAAATCCTTGACGGCGTGGGTCTTGATTTCACCTTCACCGAACCATTTGTTGAGACCGACAGCTTGAATGGCAGCCACTGGCATGGCTAGCCTCGGAAGATGTCGAATGGCTCGATCATCAACACTTTTCGTACTCCAACGTAGCTCGATATCGCCGCGATGATCACCACCATGACCAAAGCAAGGCCGAGGTTCACGTATGTGATCATGGCTGCATAATCGGGTAGCCTCAGCCGCGCCAGCCATATCGTCAAGGCACAGAGGCCGATCCCGAAGCCGTAGCCAGTTAAGGCCACGAAGGTAGCCTGAAACAGGATCATATAGATAAGTTCGCGCCCCTTGGCACCGATCGCCTTAAGGGCTCCAAACTTGGTGATGTTCTCGAGGATGAACGAGTAAAACGTTTGGCCGGAGATCGACAATCCGATAATGAAGCTGATTACCGTCATAATAAGCATGTTGGTGCCGATTTCCGTTTGATACATGTAGAAGTCGGCGATTTTCTCGACAAATTCATCCTTCGTCAGCGCAACGTATCCCGCCGCAGCGACCTGTTGTTGGATATATGTCACGTCATTTGGTGTTTTTGGTTCGACCAAGAGATAGGAAATCGTAAAGCGCATGCTCGGGATGTACTGAAGGGCCCTGTTATACGTCGTATAAAGGGTCGGTACGCCGAAAAGTCCGGTGGTCGCCACACGGGCGATGCCGACGATGACGCCGCGATGGTCGTTCAACTCGAACTCAGTGCCGATCGTTGGATTCTCCAGTTTTGGGAATTCCGAGTCCTGAACGGCGATAAACGCATTCTCAGCGAAGATGTCCTCGATCCTTCCGGAGAGAAGCTGCGGTCTGCCGAACAGGCTGGTATCGTCGAGACCTACGACGTTGACTGATTGATAGGTGCCGTCGCGCAGCTTGACCAGAGCCCCGCCGGAATAGAGCGGGACGGCGTATTTGACGCCGGGGATGCTCCGCACCTCGTCGACGATGTAATCCGGCAGCGGAATCGTGTTGGCGACCGTCTGAACGGCGGGGTCCATCACCCAGATTTTCGCGCCGATATTAATAACGGTGGCCGAGGCCCGATTCAGAATCCCCGAGAACAATGAAGTCATCTCGATCATGAGAAAGACCGAGAACGTAATTCCGACCAGCAGCGCGGCAAACTTCGCGCGGTCGTTTACCAAAAGCTTGTAAGCGATCTTCAGAATTCCCGGCATCGGACGGTCACAAACTGGCTCTTCTCATGGAGAATTATCTAACAGGAGATGGATGCGAGAGGGTTGATCTGGGTCAAGATTTTCGAGAAACCGTCTGATTACGGCGTTGTGTGTCCCCATCGGGAGGCATTCCAATGAGCGGCCGATCTCGGTGCAGATTTCTCAATGACCCCCGAAAACGCGGCTCATCGATTGAGCGAAGTTCCACCTAAATATCCGCCGGTTTGGCCCGGTAGGTGGCAAGCAGGTTGCTTCGGCAGCCGGTTGGACTGAAGGCCGGCGACAAAGGCCGCCTCGGGACTAGGGCATACCAGCGTTTCGGGAGGCAGTGAGCCCATTCATTATAGCGGAATCCTGCGGCGAAGTCCGCGCTGAACTCATCGCGGGCCGTCTTGATCTGACGCTGCTCAAATTCGTTCATTTCCCGCCCGATTCGGCCGTCGGCGGCGCGGATCGAGCCCAGCCCGCTAAGGCGTCTTCCCCGCTAAGGCGTCTTCCAAGTCTCATCGGGATCAAATGCGTCGATCTGCTCCGCAATGGTCGCTGTGTCGGGGCCAAAGTTTTTCTGGTAGATGACGCCGTCCTGGTTGACCATGAAGGTCATGACTCCCGACACACCGTACTGTGCCGGATAGGCCACCAGGGCGAATCCGCCGATCATGTGGCCGTCGGCGATGTAGAGGTATCCGCCACCTCGCGCATTCGTTCCCTGTTGTTTCAAAATCTTGAAGTAATAGCCGTGATAGGGCACGTGCTTGCCGCTCGTGTCATAGCCCTCAGCGCTGGCGCGGGCGACGAGCGGTCCAAGCGGGCTCTGCGCTTCGCCCGGCCCCGTCTCCCAATAAAGCCCGTCATGTTTGCCGGGGCTGCTCAAGAATCTCTGCGCGTATTCGGGCAGCCCGCTGCCGTCTCGATCCTTGGCCGCATATTCGCGCTGGGCATCGACGTAAGCGCGGCACACTTCGATCGTGTTGAGTTCATTGCGTCCGATCCGCCGGTCGAGGATCGCCTCGGCACCTGCTTTGGTGTCGAAGCGCCAGGACTTGCCTTGCTTGACGATCGGGATCGGGTAAGGCCAGTCGTGCTCGCCGACGATAAGAATCGCTTTGTCGTCGCCTTCATTTTCGATCCCATTCCGTTTCTCGTAAGCGGCGACGAACTTTTCGCGCCATTGCTTGTCGGCCACGGGATCGCCGGAATCAATCAGCTTCTTGCCATCGGGGCCGAAGATGCTCTCAAGACCGGCCGTATCGCCAGAGCGGTCCGCCGCAACAAGTTCGGCGACCGCCTGCTCGGGCGAAGCGAAGGTCTTCTGCTCGATTTCAGCTGCGAATGTGGGCGTCGCGGCCAACGGCAATGCTGCAGCGATACCGACAGCCAATACGCCGATTCGGAGCAAGGTCTCGGGGTATTTCCAATTCATGCCGACCATGATGTCCTCGTCCGATTTGCCCGAGTTCAAACTCAATGCCGTGCGCCGCCCGACGGCCCGCCGCGGCTGCCCCCGCCGTGCGGCCCGCCGCCGCGAGGCCCAGCGCCAGACGGCGCGCCGCCCGTCGGCGTCCTGGACGGCACCATCGAGCCGCGGCTTTCGACGCCGCGTTGTTCGTGAACGCGCACATCGGATCTGGGTGTTCCGAAGCCTTCGAATATCGGCGCCGTCGGACGCGCCGCCGCTGATGGAGGTGGCGCCGTACCGCGCACCTGCGCCGCGCCCGGCTGTTCAAAGCCGCGGAACGCTTGACCCGCCTCAGGCCGCCTAACCTGAGCCGGTTGGAATTCTTCACGAGTCTCCGAGGTGGGATAAGCGACGCCGCGGCGGTGGTACGGGTCGTGCTCCCAGGTGTCCTCGGTTAACGTCGGACGTCCATGGTGTTCGATATCATATCTGTTGATTGCGTTGTACCTGCGGTGATCCCTATAGATGCGATGGTGGTGCCAATCCCACCATTCCCAGCCCCACAGCGATTCGACAATGACGATGCCGAAGCCGAAACCGATTTCGGGATAGCATTCCGGCAGCGGGTAATAGAACGGCGGGTAAGCGGGGTAGGGCCAGACGCCGTAGATCAGCGTCGGGTCATAACAGGGAACATAGACGGTTTCCGGGCTCGCTGGCTCGATCACGACGGTCTCTTCCTCGGTCGTGACGACTTCCTTGGGGTTCGTGACAAGATTTCCTGCAGCTTGCGCCTCCCGGCGCAGGCGCTGCACCGAGTCCATGACGTCGTTCTGCTGTGCCAAGAAAGCGTCCCCGAGTTTCTGCGTCCACTCAAGCCGGCTGTCCATCATTTTCAGGACTTGAGGAAAAGGGACCAACGATTTTACGCTTGGGTCCCAATCTTGCGTCTGTAATGCACCCGCCAGTGCGTCGCCCTTAAGTGCTGCGTTGCCGGGGTTTTGTAGCCAACGAGCCGCCTCGACGACCTCAAGGGGATATGTGGCAGCCGTCAAAATCTGCGTAAGAAGCGGATCTGGGTAGAGAGCGATGGGGGCCAAGAGCTGATCCAGCTGTGCCGGCGTGTAGGGTGGAGGCCCCTCGGGGAGAGGCGTCGGCGTCACGGTGCCCTGCGCGCAGGCCGACAGCGGTCCGGTCATGATCACGAAAGCCAGCACGAGCGCTCCGATCATACCCGCCTTCATGTCCCGCTCCTCTGTTCTTCGCCGCGACTTTCTGTGAACGCTCAAGCGCATCCAGTTCGCAATATAGAAGAATTGGCAGCTGACCGCCTTGATGCAGGTCAAAAAAAGTCGACCCGTTGCCCGCGGACGATATCGGCATCACCGCACAAGAAAGGACATCTTCCCATTAGCTTCGGTTGTCCCTCCCGAAAATTCTGTCCGCCCCAAAATTCTTCGAGTTTCGTCGACGAGAGCACAGCCGGCAGCGTCCCCACCGTATTCCAAATTGCCGCAGAGCGCTTAACGGGCTACTCTGACGATCGGAACCGAGGATTACTGAACATGAAAGACGCTGAAGTTCGGCAGGCGGCGGAGGAGCTCATTAAGCGCCATGGTGCGAACGCTTTGGCGGTGGCGCGGGAGTGGGCAGACGAGCTTTCTGGTTCACAGGATCAGGCTGCGTTCAACGCCGCCCTGCGGGTCCTCACGGCGGTGGAACAACTCTTCGCGCGTTAGGCAAAGCTTGTGAAGCCATAGCTCAGCGGATACGCGCGGATGCGATGGTTCCGACGGCTTCGTAAGTGCTCACGGGGGCACGACTTCGTCGAGGATATCACCCGCAATGGACGAAAATACCGGATGCTGAACGTCATCGACGAGTTCAGCCGCGAATGCCTTGGCACGATTCCGCAACGGCGCTTTCGATCGGATGATGTTTTGGCCGTGCTTGCCGATGTCTTCATCGAGCACGGCCCGACCGGGTCACAATATGCTGCTTACGCTAAGGAAGCAAAGGAGTAGAACATGCCGTTGAAACATCGGTGGCATCGCTGGCTGACCAAAAATTGGGATGAGGATGAATGGAATGGATGGGAGGCAACGGCGCTTCGTATTGTCTACCTAACTGTGTCAATGCTCGCAACGCTTCTTGTGTCTCCATTGATTCTGTCGGAATTTCTGCACAGCTTCGTCTCTGGAATGTTGGTCGCAATCGTCATTTTCGTCGTCTATTCCTGGGTGATTGTCGGTCACTATCCCGAGCAACCTCCCGAGGGCTCGCAATCACCGCCGTGAATTGGCCGTGATTGGGGGTGGATTCCGCGTGTTGCCGGCACGATCGCTGCGGCGGCAAGCAGGGGCTTGTATACGACCAGAAAAAAACGTCGGACTCCTTTTCGGGAAAAAACATCAGACTCCATACAAAAAACGCACAAACGCTGACAGACTCCGGTCTGACACCCCATTGATATTTCGTAATTCTCGGCTGACTCTTAATCGGCGGGTCCCAGGTTCGAGTCCTGGTGCGCCCGCCAATAACCTTTTAAATTCTCTTACCCCCAATCCAATCGACGCGATCTGCCGCGCGAAAATCCCCGTAAGTACTCAACCGTAATCTTGCCGGAATTTTGTGTTGGAGGGAAGTAGCAATCAGAACTCGCACACTTGCCGTTACATGCGCTTCATCAACCTCAACAACAAACTTGTTATGGCTTCCGAAAGTGCGGAGAAAGCCGCCGTTGGTCATTGCACGTCGGATATGATGAGGCAGGTTTTAGGCGCTTCGCTAAGACGTCCATTAAGCGGCGCCATGCAGACGCCGGTATTCACGGGGCGATGAAGGCGCAAAATTCCAGGCCGCCGGTGATCTGGACGGCACGGCGGTGTGGAAGGGCGTTCTTAATCAGCGGGTCGCAGGTTCGAGTCCTGGTGCGCTCACCAATAATCCGTTGAATCCAATCTGGAACAACCCGCCTGCACCATAATTGCTCAGACTTTAAGTCTGACAAGATACCGACCCGTCAGGGCAAAGAAGTTGGGCGAAGCGCTGATTATCAATGTGAAAAATCCTTAGGACAGCTAATCCCAAATCAGCGGCCGGGAGGCTGTGCTCTGGGAGCAATTTGGCGACGGCACACGGTCCAAATCGATTCGCTCAATCTGCTTGGTGCAGAAAATCGGTCAGATAGCCTGTAGGGATAAGGAATCGATTTCGCTCAATTCAATTCGAGTCCGTGCCGCTCGAGGCCACGACGGTATTGTTGAGCGGATATTGCGGCATCAGTCGCCACCAGCCGGATTCATTGATCGCGTAATAGGGCCGGTAATGTTTGACCACGGAGGCCGGCACAACAACATTGATCTGGTTGTCCAACAGGAGTTGTTCTGCTTCCACGTCGACGACCAGAACCGCGTGATCCAGCTGCAGATTCATATCCCGCAGGACAACGACGCGAAGCAGGCCGTCGGGCACACCGGCGGCGCGCAATAACAGGTATTTCGTAATCGCGTAATCCTGGCATTGCCCATTCACGTGAAGGAATTCGAATGGCGTTTCCCAATAATTGACCTGCGCCCAGTTATCGATGGACCGCACATAGGGATGCCGATTGATTGCGGCGTTCACCAATTCCACCTTGCCGCGGAGATCGAGATTTTTCAGCGCCTCGACCAGATGCCGCCATTCGTCCGGTTCGCAATTGGTCCACACGCCCGCCTGGCACGGCTTGGTGGCCACCCTGATTTCGTCGTGGAAGCGGTCGAGCATGGCCGTCCACTTATAGAACGGCTTGATATCCGACGAGTATACGGCGGTGGTGTTGAAGACTCCGGGGGAGATCAGCGCTGTCGCCGCTTGGCTTTGCGCGAAACTAGTGGCCGGCAGCGCCGCCAATAGCAAGGCGGCCGCCATAACCCAATATTTCAGGACAGGAATTTTCGTCCGCATGGCGGCGCCTCATTCGGTAGCCCCGCTATCTCGATGAGACCGGAGGCTTTGCGTCCCCGGATCGCCCCGGGTTTGCCGTTTCGTGATGGCGCCGCACCTACGAGCGGACACCGGATTGGTTTACGCGTTACATTCGGTTAATTGGGATAATGAATCTTTAACGGGAAAATCCCGCCGGCTGAATTACATCAGCGGAGATTCGGCCGAATGCGCGGCCGCGGTGATTTATTTAAACTTGTATCTTTATCCGTCAGATCCTTCGAGCCCTTCAGCGTGAAAGCGCAAGGGAGTGTTCGGTGAGCGCGGGAGAATATGAAGCGACCAATCTTGCGGCATCCCTCCGCCGGCGGCGAGGGTTACCGCATTGGGGCTAAAGTGCGGGTACAGTATCTGTGCAGCAGGGCAGACCATGTACCCGAGATTCCTTTTTCTTGCCGCAGCGTTGTTATCATTCGGCCCCGCCCGTGGGACCGGACCTTTAGCACAGTGGGACGCTGTGCTCGATCGGGGGCAAGTTCAAACGCAGCCGATTCGAACTGACAAGATCATGCTCTAAGCCTGCGGCTGCCGGATCGCGTCTGCACCAGCCACAGGGTTCGACCTTTCTCCGTACCCTGCGGAGCGCCGATCAAGCAATTTAGAACGAGGGGAGGTTGGGCCTGTCGTTTGCCACGACCGCGATGCCCTCGACTTCGACGAGCCATTCCGGCCGGCAGACGGCGCCTTCGACGACGGAGATGGGCAGACCGGGACAGCGGGTCGCGAGATAGCGAGTGACGCGGGCGTAATCGGTCGGATCGCGCAGATAGACAATCAAGTGCATCATGTCTTCCAGCGTTGCCGAACTGGACCGCAATAGAGCATCAACGTTATTGAGAGCATGATCCAGCTGACCGAGAACGTCGCCCATATGCACGATCCATCCGGCGCGATCGATGCTTGCCGTACCCGAGATGAAATAATGCGATCGATCGGCGTAGGCGATTCGCGTGCCGCGCTCGAAAGTAACATTGTAGTCCTTGGTCGGGCACAGCCGATCGAAGTCGTTGAGATACGAGATCTGCTCCGGCGCGAGACCGAGAACGGAGTAGGCGTCCATCGCGACAATGTCGAACCGATGGGCGCACGCGCCCTCGATGCCGGTGCTCGCGATATAGTGCGTGTCCTCGGTCAAGCCCTGCTGCAAAAACAATTCGCGCCGGCTGTCCACCATTCCTTTGTAGAAGACATCGACATCCTTCAGGTAAATCCATGTCCTTACGCAATGATCACGAAGTGTGCCGCCCTGGCTCGCGAGGGTGCCGATCAGATCGTTGAAGACCTCGCGAGTTTGGGCCGGCGATGAGACGGTCAGCTCGTTGTCGTCGGCGCAGAGTCTTGTACTCCAGAGATGGCGCAGGCCATTCTTCTCGATGATCACATGTTTTGCCGTAAGCCGATGTTTAACGATGGGACTGGCGCTTTCGATATGATACGCCAGCATCGCAATCTTCGAGCCCGACAAGGGCGGCTGCTGTACGATCGAAACGGCCACGGGGCTATCAAGGGGTTCACGAACGAGTTCGCTGTTGCGGATCATCGCGGCTTGGTTCAACACATCGCTCAGAAAGATCCGTCTAAATATCGCCGTCTCGGGAGCGAGCCCGAGCGATTGTCTCGCCTCCGCATAATGCTTCTGGACTCCTTCGATCTGTTCTCCAAGGTTGAGGCCCGCAGGAGCCTCGATACAAATGAAGTGCTCCGCTCCGCCGGCCGCCCCGTGGAAGCTTCGGCTCGCAATACCGGTGCCGGCGTGCTCGGCAGGACGGTCCCCCGATTGGACACCAAGGCTGCTCATGGCGACCCCCATCGCTATGCCACTTCGATCGGCTGGTCCGGAAACGCGAGCTGATTGCGGTCGCGCCAGCTTGGGCTGACATAGTTGATTTCAAGCAAGCGCCGCACGCCGTCGATCGGACGTGGATCAAATCCATGCCAGGTATTGGGCCCGGCGACGAAGATCACCGCGGTGTTGAAGTCGGCCGAACTCCGGCCGACCCACCGGCGTTGGTCATCGTAGATATCCGTGCCCCAGTCCTTCGCATCCGGACCGGTGCAGAGATAGATAACCATCGAGAACAGCTTTTCGGGAATGTCGCGATGCGGTTCGAGCCATGCGCCGTCGGTATCCTGGATGTATTCCATGCGAAGGAAGCTGCCAGAGACCTTAATTTTGCAAACTTCCTCGAACAGCCGCGCAATGTCCGGCCGCTGAAGAGCGTCGGCGAACACCGCGCAGGTCGGAAATCGCGACCGCAATAAAGGGGTAAAAAAGGTCCGCTTGCTGTTGTCGACATCGCGCACTCCCTCGCAATCGCCAACCACCGGCGGGGCGATCGGCAGGATGAGGACGGCGGCGGCGAGAACTCTCCGGCAATACGTTGCCGAGGAGCCAATGGGTATACGGCCAATCGTCGCGCCTCGCTTCCCGCAAGGCACGGCTGAAATGGCTTGCGACCGCAGCAGGTTCTGGCAGCGGAGGAAAACTCATGACCGAGGTCTCCTTCAAGCGTGAATGAATCCACCGCCTAACGCGGCGCCCATTCGATCAGCTTCCGCAACACGGGAATCGACTTGGCGAAGGCGCTCACGCTGTGACGCCAATACTCGCGCCTCACGTACCGTTCCGAATCGACGAAACATAATTGCAAGCTCATGCGTTGCCCCTGCTGGGGCAAAAATCCGTGCCAGGAATGATCGCAGACGCGGAACATGAGCATTCGCCCAAACTCCGGCGGAAATTCGAACGCATAATCGTCGCGGTCGGAGCTGCGCAGAACCCTGAGCCGGCCGCGTTCATAGGGCCATTCGCGGCTGAAACCCAGGAGTACCGTGATGATCTTATGCTTCGAATCGGGATGGGCGTAACCTTCGTTGTAATGACCGGTCGTATTGCCCATCATCACGATGACCGGCGGATAAGCACTGAGATCGGTGTCGAATTTCCGCTCGACCAGACGCCGGAAACGGGGACTCAGAAGGTCTTCGATGACGGCTTCGAAGCGCGGCCCGTAGCGAAGACTGGGCAAACCGTAACTTCCCCGATCGGGAATACGGGGCGCATCGGCGAGCACTTCATCCTTGAAACGAGGGCTGATCGCGTTTTCGACGAACGCGAAATCGTAGGGATCGCGGCGCAACTCGGCGGCCGCAATTGCCGTTTCGTCAAGCAGCGTAAACGGAGCATCGACGCCCCGCCGATCGTCACTGGCCAGTGTCTTCAAATCGCTTTCCACCCACACCCCTTACGCACAACCAATAGGCAGGAACGCGAAGGCCGCACATTGATCCAGATCAACGACAATCGTTGTTTCAGGCGGCGTTGGCGAGGCGCGCGATTTCTCCAACGGGATGGATATTTCCGCTCACGGAAGACAGGGGCGGGTGTTCTCCGCAGCCGGGACGCAGCGTTTCAAAAACGATTATTCAGTTGGCCGGATAGGGTTCCCGCTCTTCGAGCCAACGCATCCGTCCGCCTCGCTTTGTCAGGCGTTTACCGGCTGACGCGCGAGTACGCTATGGATTTGGGCTACGACCGCCGCTCCTTCGCCGACCGCCGCCGCCACGCGCTTCGTCGAACCGGCGCGAACATCGCCGATCGCGAATACTCCCGGCACGCTGGTCTCAAGAGGCAGAACGGAACGGTGGACGGTGTCCTCGCCGCGATCGAAGTTAAGGCCGGTGAGGACAAAGCCTTTGTCGTCCATCGCCACGCAGTCTTTGAGCCAGGCGGTATTGGGATCGGCGCCGATGAATAGGAAGAGATGGCGAAGCGCGTGCGTGCGGGTGGCCCCGCTGGTTCGATCCCGGAACGTCGCGGCGGTGAGTCCGTTGGCCCGATCGCCCTCGAGTGCCACCACTTCCTTACGAACATGCAACTCCACATTCGGGAGGGCGCCGATCCGCTCGATGAGATAGCGTGACATCGTCGCCTCCAGACCGGCCCCGCGCACGATCAGGTGCAGTTTCTTGACCTTGGGGGCGAGGAACACGGTGGCTTGACCCGCCGAGTTGCCGCCGCCGACCAACGCCACTTCCTCGCCCTCGCACAGCTTCGCTTCGACGGGCGACGCCCAGTAGGAAACGCCGGCGCCCTCGAATATCGACAGGTTCGGAATGTCCGGCTGGCGATAGCGCGCCCCGGAGGCGACGACCACGGTTCGCGCTTGCACGGCGCGGCCGTCGGTGAGTTCCAGGCGCAGGGGGTCGCCGAGATGCGGTTCGGGACTGGGGCAATCGAGCCGCGCTACCTCGAGGGGGACGGCGATCTCGGCGCCGAATTTCTGTGCCTGGTTGAGGGCGCGTCCCGCCAAGGCCTGGCCGGAGATGCCGGTGGGGAAGCCGAGATAATTTTCGATTCGCGCGGAGGCCCCGGCCTGTCCGCCGATGGCGCGTTGGTCGAGCACCAGCACCGACAGCCCTTCGGACGCAGCGTAGACGGCGGTGGCGAGACCGGCGGGGCCGGCCCCCACCACGGCGACGTCGTACATCGCCTGCGGATCGAGATCGGGGGTGATCCCGAGGCAGGCTCCAGCCTGAGCGTCCGTCGGACGTTTCATCACCGTTCCGTCCGGGCAGATCAGCAGCGGCAGTTCCTCGGGCCGCACGCCGAGGCGCTCGACAACGGCGCGGCCTTCGTCGTCGGCCGAAGCGTCCAGCATGGTGTAGGGATAGCCGTTGCGGGTGAGAAAGCCCTGGAGCCGCACGAGGTCCGGCGCTCCCGCCCGGCCGACCAGCACCGAGCCCGCACCGCCCTCCTGAATGAGTCCGACGCGGCGGAGGATGAAGGCGCGCATGACGATTTCCCCGATATCTGCGGAGCCGATCACCAGCGCGCGGAGATGGGCGGCATCGAACGGCAGGGCGGTGCAACCCTGAGGGCCCGCTCGGCCCACCGCCAGCGAGCCCCGTCCGGCCAGCTGGTTGACCTCGCCGGTAATCTGGCCGGCGCTGTGCGTGGTAATAGCCGCCTCGTGGCTGAGCCCGTCGCGGCGAACCACTTCGATGGTGCCGTCCAGCACGAGCCAAGCCGGCGCGTATCGTTCGCCCACGTCGTAAACGATTTCGCCGGGTGCGAATCGCCGCGCTTCGCCGCTCGCAAAGCGCTTCGCGGTCTCGATCTGCGCCGCGTCGAGCACCGGAAACAATTGGTGGCCGCGGGTGTCGATAAGGCTCATCGCGCGTCTCCTTTTGGGCCGTAACGCCGCAGATATTGTAATGCCGGGCTTGGGCCCCGTGTACATAGTGCTATCCTGGCATGTTTTCGGGTTGCGGCGGGATGGCCGATTATCATCGCCGCCGGTCTTGACCGTAGACTCCGTTACGCTCGGCGACCGCCGGCTTGATTCTCCGCCATCCGGCCGCAACGTAACCTGATACGACGATGTAAACAGGGCCTAGAGCGCGGCCAGACCCCCTTGATTTTTCATGGATCTCCGCCGAGTCTTCATTAGCGGGCCGATAACCGTTGAGACCGGCTTCGAGTCCTGGTATGCCCACCCAATCCCGGCGACCTTTTGCGGCTTTCCGAACACGAAAGTGCGGTATGCCGGCGGCGGTCCCGCCAAACCATCGACCGCGGGAATCCTGACAAACCTGTCCAAGCAACTCCGCTAGGTTATCGGAAACACGTTCATGCTCAATTTGAATGCCATTACCGTGCGCTTGGGCGGTCACGTCGTTCTCGATCGCGCTTCGGCGTCGCTGCCGCCGAAGAGCCGCGTTGGGCTGGTGGGCCGCAACGGTGCCGGTAAATCGACGTTGCTGAAGATCATCGCCGGGATGGCCGAGGCGGACGGCGGCGGTATCGAAGCGCCACGGGGAACGCGGATCGGCTATGTGGCGCAGGAGGCGCCGGCAGGGGCGGCAACGCCGTTCGATATCGTGCTCGCGGCGGATGCCGAACGGGCGCGGTTGCTGACCGAAGCCGAGCAGACGAAAGACCACCATCACATCGGCGAGATCCATGAGCGGCTCAATATCATCGACGCCCATGGCGCGCCGGCGCGGGCGGCCCGTATCCTTGCCGGTCTCGGCTTCGACGAAGAGGCGCAGCACCGCCCGCTCGATTCTTTTTCCGGCGGCTGGCGCATGCGCGCGGCTCTTGCCGCATTGCTGTTCTCCGAGCCCGATCTCTTACTGCTCGACGAACCGTCGAACCATCTCGATCTCGAAGCGGAGATTTGGCTGGAATCCTTCCTGAAAACGTACCGCCGGACCATGATCGTGGTGAGCCACGAGCGCAATCTGCTGAACAACGTCGTCGATCACATTCTCCATCTGCAGGGCGGCAAGACGACGCTCTATCCCGGTAACTACGACGCCTTCGAACGCCAGCGGCGCGAGCGTCAGGCCCAGGTTGCGGCGACCCGCGTCCAGCAGGAAGCCAAGCGGAAGAAACTTCAGGCCTATATCGATCGCTGGCGCTACAAGGCGCACACCGCGCGCCAAGCCCAGAGCCGCATGAAGGCGCTGGCGCGCATGGAGCCGATCGCCGAGGCCGTCGAAGACGCGTCCCTGGTTTTTGAATTTCCGAGCCCCAAGGAAATGCGCCCGCCGCTTATCACCCTCGACAAGGTCGCGGTCGGCTATGTGGCGGATACGCCGGTGCTGTCGCGCTTGAATTTGCGAATCGATCCGGACGACCGCGTCGCCCTGTTGGGCCGCAACGGCAATGGCAAGACGACCTTGGCGCGTCTGCTGGCCGGTCAACTAAAGCCGATGACGGGCGCCTTGACCGCCAGCGGCAATTTGCGGGTCGGCTATTTCGCACAACATATGGTCGAGGAACTGGTGGCCGACGAGACGCCGCTGCAGCACATGACGCGATTGTTGCCGGCGGCCAAGCCCGGCGCGGTCCGGGCCCAGCTCGGCCATTTCGGATTCTCCGGGGACAAGGCGCATGTGGAAGTTAGCAAACTCTCGGGCGGCGAACGGGCGAGGCTGGCGCTGGCGCTGATCACCCGGGAGGCGCCGCATATGCTGATTCTGGACGAACCGACCAATCATTTGGACGTCGACGCGCGCGAGGCGCTGGTCCAGGCGCTGAACGAATACAGCGGTGCGATCGTCGTGGTCAGCCACGACCGCCACATGCTGGAGCTCACGGCCGACCGGCTGGTGCTGGTGGCCGACGGCATGGCGACGGAATTCCGCGGCAGCCTCGACGATTATCGCGACTTCGTCTTGGGTCGCGGTGAGGGCCGCGGCGAGAACGGCAATGATGACGCCACCAAAGATGGGGGCAAGCCGGGCAAACGCGTCAGCCGCAAGGACGAGCGGCGCCTGGCGGCTCGGGCCCGGGAACGCAGTCAGGCGCTGCGCGACGCGGTCAAGCAGGCCGAGGCGGAAGTGATAAAGCTGTCGAGCCGCCGCACCGAAATCGACCGCGCGCTATTCGATCCAAAAAATGCCGAGGCGGCGTTCAAAAACTCGCCCGCCACTCAGCTCATGAAGACGCGCGCCGAGATCGAGCGCAAACTCGCCGCGGCGGAAGAGCGTTGGCTCCACGCGAACGACGCTCTGGAACGGGCGGAGACGAGCGGCGAGCGCGCAGACCGGGCGGCCGCAAAGTCCTGACCCTCGAAGCGTCGGCACCTATTTAAAGAGTATACGGCGACAGCGTTCCGTGCCCCTCGCTTATAGGGTCGTTACGCGAATAATCCGCCGCCATGACGAACGCGACGGCGTTGCCGCCGGACGAAAGCGGCAGCAGCATGCGGCTGACCTCGTTGTACCAGCGGCCGTTGGCCACGCTGATCGGCGCAAAGAGAGGCTTCTTGGTCTCGACCACTTCCTGGTAATGCACGATGACGACCGCCCACAGGTCGAGCGGCGTCAATTCATCGAGAAAAGAGCCGGTCAGATCGCGGCCATAGACCCGCACCCGATCGGTGCCGAACAGCCGGAATTGAAAGCGGCCTTCCGGTGTCACGGTTGCAATCGAGAGATGCGGCGCCCATTCCAGCACGGCGTTGAGATCGAAGTCGCTGCGTTCCGGCAGCAGCCGGCCGCGACGCATCTTTATCCACTGCACCTCGGGGTCATTCAGCAACGGGTGCGATTGCAGATGCTGAGGCAACCGGCCTTCCGGATATTCCTTGAGCGGCATCGGAAGCGTGAGCGGCACGGATCGGGCGACGCCGGGCAAATCTCCGGGCCGGACATCGCGGTCCGGCGAAGAGACCCAGATTTCGTTGAGGATGAGGAAATCCGCCCGGCCGTCGGGCTCGACCAGCGGCGCCATCAAAATCCGTGAAACATATTCCGATCCGTCCTTGCGGTAATGCACGATTGCCGCCTCGTAGCGCGTTCCCTTCTTGAGCGCCGTTTCGCATTCCGCCACCTTCGTCCGCTCGGTCCTCCGCCGATCCAAGAGACTGGCCGGTTTTCCGACCGCCTCCGCGCGCGTGTACCCCGTCAGCGTCGTGAAGGCGGGATTGACGTAAAAGAATTTGCGGTCCTTCGGATCGGCGTCATAGCCGATGACCGCAATCGGATAAGGCGATGCTTCCCATATCGGCTGAATGAGATTGTCGATGGTCATTCTTGTGACGAACCGTCTTCCGACTAGGGAGCTGGCTGAGGCCAGCATTATCAATCTCTTGGGCGTTCTAGGCAGGCTATTCCGGCGTATATGCCGGAGTACGGGGATATGCCGGGGCCCGGGGGCACAGGGTTGAGAGCGCCACGCCGGGACAAGATTTGCACCGAGATCGGGGCCGGCTCTGCCGGGCGTCGAATGGACTTTTCCAGGTCGATCTATGCTTATCAAAGCCCCGCGCTGCCGATTGTTCAAAAGAGCACACCGGCGGACGCCCGGTATTCCCCACCCGGCAGTTATTGCCTGCTGGTACATGCTGCCGAATGAATCGGCTGCATACATCCGCAAATCGCCTGAAAAACCGGGTGCTTCCGTTGGCTCGGTTTTTGCTCAGCAATGCGCCGATCCCCTCATTTTCAGCGCGTGCATGGGGGTGAAGAGTTGCGGTCCCGGCAATCGGCCGCAACACGCGCCACCACGCAGTCGCGCGCCGAATTCGAACCATAGGAAGCCCATGTCAATCGCATCGTTTATGGACCTTCCCGCCATTACGCAGGCCGCTATCGCAGCGATCACGCTGCTCACCTTGTGGCTGGGCGTTTTTCGTTACAACATTTTGTCGATCACCTACGGACCGACGATCCTGACGATGATCGGGATTTTCGGCTGCTTCCTCGGCATTGCGATCGGGCTTATGCATTTCGATACCTCGAATGTGCAGGGCTCCGTGCCGGCCTTGCTCGCCGGAATCAAGACCTCTTTCTGGTCCTCGGTAGTTGGAATCGGCGGCGCGCTCACCATCAAATTGCGGCTGCTGCTTCTGGGTCCGCCAAAATCGACGAGCGACGGCGAAATCCAAGGGGCCACCATCGATGACCTCGCCAACCTGCTGGCCAATCTTCACACCTCGCTGGCGGGCGAGGCGGACGCCACCTTGCTCGGTCAAGTGAGGCTGATGCGGCAGGAATCCCATAACGGTCTCGATACGCTCAACGCCAGTCTGGAAAATTTCTTGAAGACGACTGCGGAGAACAACTCGAAAGCGTTGATTCAAGCGCTCCAGGAAGTCATCCGGGACTTCAACGCCAAGATCAACGAACAGTTCGGCGACAATTTCAAGCAACTGAATGCGGCGGTCGAAAAGATCCTGGTGTGGCAAGAAAAATATCGCGAGCAGGTCGACGAAATGATCGTCCAGCAGCAGACCTGCGCCAACAGCATGACCGAGGCGGCTCAGAGCTACAAAGAGCTCGTCGGCAACGCCAAGGGCTTCACCGAGGTCTCAACCGCCCTCAAATCCATTCTCTCCGGCCTCGAGGTCCAAAAAACCCAGCTCCGCGCCTCGCTGGAGTCGCTGGCCAAACTGATCGTATCGGCCGCGAACGGCCTGCCAAAAATCGAAGTCAAAATATTGGAAATGACCAAGCAGATCGAATCCGGCGTTCGCGCCAATAACGAACAATGGGCGAGCGCGTTCAAGGCGGTGACCGAGACCGTTCAAGGATCGCATGGGGAGTTGAAGCAGCTTCTGATCAATACGGTTCGCAGCGCTAATCAGGAACTCAACACCCATGTCCGCCAGATGTCGGATCAAACCAGACAGCAGGTCTTGGCCCTCGATAAGGCTTTGGAAAAAGGCCTCAACGACTTGCTGGAATCGCTGGGCCGGCAGTTGACCGCGCTGTCGCAGAAGTTCGTCGAAGATTACTCGCCGCTGACGGATCGCTTGCGCCAAGTCGTCCAAATGAGCCGGGCGGTGGCGTAACATGTCGATCCATGAAAGTCAGAAATTACTGGCGCCCCAGGAGACGCATTGGATTCCCCTCGCCGATCTCATGACCGGGTTGATGATGATTTTCCTGCTGATCTCGATCGTCTACATGGTCAAGGTCGAGGCGGACTTGAATCAGGTGAAGCATATCGCCACGGATTACAGCGCGTTGCGGCTTCAATTGTATGAAGATTTGCACGCCGAATTTGCCGAAGATTTGCCGAAATGGGGTGCCGAGCTCGACCGGGACATGACCATCCGCTTCCGGGAGCCCGACGTTCTGTTCGACACCGGCAGTGACAATCTCAAGCCGCGATTCGAAGCCATCCTCGACGATTTCTTTCCGCGTTACGTCCGGATTCTGACCTCGGAAAAATATCGCGACTCGATCAAGGAAGTTCGCATCGAAGGCCACACCTCGAGCCTGTGGACCAACAGCACCTCGCAACAGGACGCGTATTTCAAGAACATGGCGCTGTCGCAGGCCCGGACCCGAAGCGTGCTTCAGTATGTGATGGGATTGAATGCGGTTTCTTCGGATTTGCCGTGGCTGCGGTCCTATGTGACGGCCAATGGCCTCTCCTCCGCGAAACCGGTGCAGAACGCCGATGGGACCGAGGATATGGCCCGTTCGCAGCGGGTCGAATTCCGGGTTCGGACCGACGCCGATTCCCGAATGGCCAAAATGCTGGAAGCGCTGCCGCAATGAAGCTCATCGAATTTTCCCGGTACGAGTACCTCAATCTTCTGCGCCGGCAGATGGGGGCCGACAAGCTCGGCTCTTTTGCCCCCGTCGGATCGGCTCAGAAACTGACGCCGATCGAGCTCGATCAGCTGATCAGCAGCGGCATCGACGTCACGCTCGACGACATCCGGATTCTCGACGATGGCACCCTCGGCTATAAAGATAGCCGGGTTCTGGTTTACAGCCGGGACGTGTCGTTGGCCTCCGATGTCGACGACGTCATCTGGCAAATGCCCCGATTCCATTTTGCGAACTGCACGGAATTTCAGGAAGCCGTGCAAAGGAACCGGTGGGCGCGGTATGTCGTCGCGATCAAAGAGGACGGCAATTTTGCGATTAACAAGGTTCACAAATTCGGCGGAACGAAACGGGACGCGCTGCGCCTCATCACCTGCGAGCAATGTTTGAACGCCCTGGCCTTCGACGGCTTTTCCTTCGACTTACCGGACGGCAAGCGCCGAAAGATCGTCAATTCCTTTTCGATCGGGAAATTTTTTACCCGTTATCCAAAATGCCTGGTGGTGGACGATTCCGTTCAAGAATCCGACCCAACCCCAAACGAAGGCTATGTGCACGATTTTTCGGAATTCAGCGCGCGCATGAAGCGGGAGCGAGGATACCAATGCGACCATTGCAAGATCGTCCTGGTGGCGTCGTCGGTCCGTAAGTTTCTGCATGTCACTTACAATGACGAGGCGAAGCGCAAGCCCGACCCCAAAAATGTCAAAGTGCTTTGCCTGAGATGCCATGCGGACCAGCCGAAGCATGAGCCTATGAAATCCCTGCTCGAATACCGGGAATTCATTCGCCGGTTCGGCCAAGCGTCCGGTCCCCGGATCTGACCCATAACGGGCATCGGCTTGTAACGGTCATCGGCCGGACCGGGGTCTTTTGACCCAAGCCTCTCGTCTCGGCTTGAAATCACGCCCCAATTCATTATTTCCATCCAAATGCCGTGTAGCAGCGCTACGGGGTCGGCAGGGAAACGGGTTGGGGATTGAAATCATGACCAAGGTTCTCGTTCCTTATTATTCGACTTATGGCCATATCGAGCGGATGGCGGAAGCCGTCGCGGAGGGTGCGCGCAGCGCCGGCGCCGAGGTCGCGATCAAGCGGGTGCCGGAGCTCGTTCCCGAATTGGTCGCGCGGAGTTCCGGTTTCAAGCTGGATCAGAAGGCGCCGATTGCGGCGGTGGGCGAACTTCCGGAATACGATGCCGTCATCTTCGGCACGCCGACGCGATTCGGGAACATGGTCGCGCAGATGCGCAATTTTCTCGATCAGGCCGGCGGGCTCTGGGCCAAGGGCTCGCTAATCGGGAAAGTCGCAAACGTTTTCACCTCGACCGCCACCCAGCACGGCGGCCAGGAAACGACGATCCTCACCTTTTGGCCGACGCTGGCCCATCTCGGCATGATCATCGTTGGCGTGCCGTATTCGGCGCAGGGACTTCTCAACATGAAAGAGATCACCGGCGGCTCGCCTTACGGTGCTGGTACGCTGGCGGGCTCAGATGGAAGCCGCCAGCCTTCCGAAAACGAATTGGACCTCGCCCGCTTCCAACGGCGGCATGTGAGCACGATCGCGGCCAAGGTGAGCGGCAAGCAGCTTCGCGCCTAATTTCCAATCATCCGGACACCGATGAACGATTTTCTATTTCCCGGCGCCAGGGACAAGGACAGCGGCGCCTTCGAATCGGCCATGCCGCAGATCGTCGAGGGCTTCGTTGGCCCGCGCGAGCGGGTAGGGGGTCGTCTGTGTTTTGATCGGAATCTTCGACGCCAGCTGCAGGAATTCCTCCGCGTCGCGCCGCGTCAAATTCGCAACCGAGCGGATCACCCGCTCTTCCCAGAGTATTTCATAGGGAAAGCTCGGAATGTCGCTCATATGGATTCCGGCGCAGACTACCGTGCCACCCTTCGCGGTCGCCCGCAGCGCCGCTGGCACCAGCGCGCCTACGGGTGCGAAAATCAATGCGGCGTCGAGGGGATCGGGCGACAGCGTTTCGGAATCGCCAGACCACAGCGCGCCGAGTTCCCGGGCAAAATTTTGGGTTGAAATGTCGCCCTGCCGCGTGAAGGCATAAATCTCGCGGCCTTGATGTTTCGCTACCTGGGCGATGACATGCGCGGCGGCGCCAAAGCCATAGATGCCGAGCCTCTTTGCGTCACCGGCCATGCGGAGTGCGCGGTAGCCGATCAGGCCGGCGCACATCAGCGGCGCCGCTTCGACATCGGAATAGCGAGGCGGCGGCGCAAAGCAGAAACGTTGATCCGCGACCGTGAGCTCGGAATAGCCCCCATCGATCTGGTAGCCAGTGAAGCGGGCGCGGTCGCACAAGTTCTCGCGGCCGGTGCGGCAATAGAGGCAAACCCCGCAGGTCCAAGCGAGCCAGGGGACTCCGACCCGGTCGCCGAGCGCAAACCGATCAACCTTCACGCCCTTCTCGATCACCACGCCGACGATCTCGTGGCCGATGATCAGGGGCAGTTTTGGATCGGCCAACTCGCCGTCGATGACGTGAAGATCGGTGCGGCAGACCGCACAGGCATGGACCTGGATCAAAACCTCGTACTCGCCGGGGATCGGCCGGGGCGCCTCAGTCCAAGCGAGGGGTTTGCCCTTGCCATTGAACATCATTGCATGCATCGGCTGTATCCTTACTTCAACTTCATATCGCTGGCGATCCACGGAGAATATTGATCGAGAAACGGCCGGCATTTTTTCTTCAGCACGGTGCCGGCGAGATCGGCGATCTGCTTTGGCAGCGCGCCCAATTCCCGTCCGCGGCAAACCAGCGTCAAATGGCGGTTCAAGCTCGGGCCGGGCAAGGCGGCGACTTTGAGGCCGTCCAAAGGCAGGCCCGACTCCATAATGCAGAGCGGCGTTGTGATTGCCCAGCCCAGGCCCGCGGCCACCGCCGCGGTCACCCCATAAGGGACATCGAATTCTAATTTCCGCGGAATATCGAGGCGAAGACGCCTTAAGTGACGATCGATCTCGGCGCCGGTTTTCGACCGGGCGCTGAATTGAATCAGCGGCGATTGCGATGCGAGACGGGCCAGATCCGGGCGCTTGAATTCATCGGCGAGTTTTTCCGGCCACAACACGACGTAAGGTTCCTGCAAGACCGGCCAACGCTCGAGCCCGTCCACATCCACCAGCTCGTCGACGCCGAGAAAAAGATCGAGGCCCCGGGTCATCAGCGCGCTTGCGTGAAGGGCCGTAAGCCCAAGGAGTATCGAAACCTGGTCGGCGCGGCCGGCGAGAAATTCCGCCAAATCCGTCGACAGGGTACGCGATAGCGAATCCACAAGGCCCAGGCGGATCAGCGGCAGCTTGCCTTTCCTCGTCTCGCGGAGCATCGGTGCTATCTGCGACGCATCGGCCAACAACGCGCTCGCCCGCTGGCGAAGCAATCCGCCCGCCGGCGTTAACCCAAGGGGACGAACCGACCGGTCGAACAGCATGATGCCGCTTCGCTTTTCGAGATCGGCGATGATTTGCGAGACCGCGGGCTGAGTTATTTTCATATGACGGCTTGCTGCGGCCATCGCCCCCGTTTCGCAAACCGCGAGAAAAACTTCGAGTGACCGAAGATCGAAGGGAAGCCTTTCCCCGGCCGGGCCCCCGGCCGGTACGTCGATCCCGGATTCGCGACGTTTCTGAATCATAAGTAAAAATTATATTAAGCCTCGAATGGCGGCAATGTATAAAGGCGTGTTCCCCAGATAGGGGGCCCGTTTTTTCGCCCGCGGCTTGCTTCCAACCAATTGAATTTCATGAAATATTCAATTCTTTCGGTCCTCGCCCAAGGCCTGGCCGGCCAAACCGGCTGGAAACCGCAATGGCGGGACGCCGAGCCGAAACCGGAATACGACGTGGTCATCGTCGGCGGCGGCGGGCATGGGCTGGCGACCGCCTATTACCTCGCCAAGGAACATGGCATCCGCAATATCGCGGTGATCGAGAAAGGCTGGCTCGGCGGCGGCAATGTCGGGCGCAACACCACGATCATCCGCTCCAATTATCTGCTGCCCGGCAACCTCCCGTTCTACGAATTCTCGATGAAGCTGTGGGAGGGGCTGGAGCAGGACATCAATTACAACGCGATGGTCAGCCAGCGTGGGATTCTCAATCTTTTTCATTCCGATGCGCAGCGCGACGCCTATGTCCGGCGCGGCAATGCGATGCGATTGCACGGCGTCGATGCCGAATTCCTCGATACCGAAGGGGTGCGCACCCTCATGCCGTTCCTCGATTTCAACAACGCGCGGTTCCCGATCAAGGGCGGGCTGCTGCAGCCGCGCGGCGGCACGGTGCGGCATGATGCGGTCGCCTGGGGCTATGCCCGCGCCGCGGATTTGCGCGGCGTCGATATCGTCCAGAACTGCGAAGTCACGGGAATTCGAATCGAAAGCGGAAACGTCGTCGGCGTCGATACCGCAAAGGGCTTCATCAAAGCGAAAAAAGTGGGACTTGCCTGCGCCGGCAATTCTTCGCGGGTGGCGGCCATGGCCGGGCTTCGCCTGCCGATCGAAACCCACGCCCTTCAGGCGTTCATTTCGGAAAGCGTCAAGCCGCTGGTGGACAGTGTCGTCACCTTCGGCGCCGGACATTTTTACATAAGCCAATCGGACAAGGGCGGGCTGGTCTTCGGCGGCGATCTCGACGGCTACAATTCTTACGCACAGCGCGGCAATTTACCGGCGGTCGAGGATGTCTGCGAAGGTGGCATGGCGCTGATGCCGGTGATCGGCCGGCTCCGGCTGCTTCGTTCCTGGGGCGGCCTCATGGACATGACGATGGACGGCTCGCCGATCATCGACAAGACGGCCATCGAAAATCTCTATCTCAATGCCGGCTGGTGCTATGGCGGATTCAAGGCAACGCCCGCCTCGGGCTGGTGCTTTGCCCACACCATCGCCCGCGACCAAGCCCATGACTTGAGCGCCGCCTATCGTCTCGATCGCTTTTCTACCGGATATGTGATCGACGAAAAAGGTGTCGGTCCGCGTCCGAATTTGCACTGAGCGCGGCGATGCGAATCAAATGTCCCTATTGCGGCGAGCGCGGCAACGACGAATTCGTCTATCACGGCGATGCGACCGTGACCCGCCCCGATGGACAAATTCCGGAGACTGCGGACGCGCCGTCCATGCCGGCATGGATGGATTACGTCTACTTGCGGGACAATCCGGCCGGTCCCCATCGCGAACTGTGGTATCACGCCGGCGGTTGCCGGGCTTGGCTGATCGTCACCCGCGATACCCGCAACCACGACGTTCTCGGCGTCGAATTGGCAAAATCCGCGCGCCCGAAAATCGAAACGGGGAAGGCGCGATGACCCAATCCTTTCGCCTGAATTTCGGCGGCTCGATCGACCGGCAACGCCCGCTGAATTTCACCTTCGACAACAAACGCTATTCCGGATTCGGCGGCGACACTTTGGCTTCCGCATTGTTGGCGAATGGCGTTCGGCTGGTCGGCCGCTCCTTCAAATATCACCGGCCGCGCGGGATTCTGTCCGCCGGGTCCGAGGAGCCCAATGCGCTGGTCGAGCTGCGCACCGGGGCAAGACAGGAACCCAATACCCGCGCCACCACCATCGAGCTTTTCGATCGCCTCACCGCGCGTAGCCAAAATCGCTGGCCATCCCTGAAATTCGACGTCATGGCGTTCAATTCGCTGCTGTCGCCGATTTTTGCCGCCGGCTTCTACTACAAGACCTTCATGTGGCCGGCTTCGTTCTGGGAAAAGGTTTATGAGCCGGCGATCCGAAGAGCCGCTGGACTCGGCCGGGCCGCGGAGGCCGCCGATCCGGATATTTACGAGAAGGCGACGGGGCATTGCGATGTGCTGGTCATCGGCGCCGGCCCGGCGGGGTTGATGGCGGCACTCGCCGCCGCGCGTTCGGGCGCACGGGTGATTCTCTGCGACGAGGATTTCCAATTGGGAGGGCGCTGCCTTTCCGAGGACCGGACGATCGGCGATCGGAAGGCGGCGGAATGGGCGCAATCCGTCGAAGCCGAACTCGCCGCGAGCGCCGAAGTGAAAATCCTGCGGCGCACCACGGTGTTCGGGGTTTATGACGGCGGCATTTATGCGGCATTCGAGCGGGTGAACGACCATGTGGCCTCCCCGCCGCCCCATGAGCCGCGGCAAAGACTGTGGCGAATCATCGCCAAGCAGGCGGTACTGGCAGCGGGCGCCATCGAACGGCCGCTGGTCTTCGGCGACAACGACCGTCCCGGTGTGATGCTGGCGGGCAGCGTCCGCACCTACATCAATCGCTTCGCGGTGAAGCCGGGAAGCCGTGCCGTCGTCTTCGCCAATAACGACGATGCGTTGCAAACCCTCGAGAGCTTAAATGCGGCGGGTATCGAGATCGCGGCGCTCGCCGATCCTCGACCCGCCGCAAAAGAATTGGCGGAAGCGGCGCGCCGCGCCGATACCCGGCTAATCGCCGGTGCCATTACCGGTGTTCACGGCGGGAACCGGGTGACGGCGGTTGACGTCAGGGATGCCGATGGCAAGACGACGACTCTCGATTGCGATCTGATCGCCATGTCCGGCGGCTGGAACCCGACATTGCATTTGACTTCCCATCTTGGGGGCCATCTCGGAGACGGCCCGGTGTGGAACGAAGCGCTCTCCGCCTTCGTTCCCGGAAAGCTTCCGCCGGGGATGAGAGTTGCGGGGGCGGCGGCCGGTCAGTTTTCCCTCAGCGAGACCTTGCCGCGCGGCGCCGAAGCCGGGCTTCGCGCCGCCGATGCCTGCGGATTCAAAGGTGAGCCGCTTGCGGTGCCGGAGGTAGCACCCGAAGGTGCGCAGGTGACGCCGCTTTGGCGGGTGAAAGGCTCCGTTGGAAAAGCCTTCATCGACTTTCAGAACGACGTGACCGACAAAGACCTGGCGCTGGCCGAGCGGGAAGGTTTCCGCTCGGTCGAACATTTGAAGCGCTATACGACCCTCGGCATGGCGACCGACCAGGGCAAGACCTCGAATGTCAATGCGCTGGCGGCGATGGCGGCTTTGACCGGGCGATCGATTCCGGCGACGGGTTCGACGCGATTCCGGCCGCCTTATGTGCCGGTCGCGATCGGGGCGCTGGCGGGACCGCATCGTAGACAGGATTTTAAGCCGATCCGCCTGACGCCCTCCCATGACTGGGCGACCGAACAAGGGGCCGTCTTCGTCGATGCGGGGCTATGGCGCCGCGCCCAATATTTCCCGCGCCCCGGCGAGACCGATTGGCTCCAAACCGTCAGCCGCGAGGTGATTCAGACTCGAAAATATGTCGGCGTTTGCGATGTCTCGACGCTGGGGAAGATCGATGTCCAAGGAGCCGATGCCGCAACATTCCTCGACCGGCTCTATGTGAATACGTTTTCGACTCTTGGAATCGGCAAGACGCGTTACGGGTTGATGCTGCGCGAAGACGGGATCGTCTTCGACGACGGAACCGCGGCAAGGCTCGGCGACTATCATTTTTTCGTCACCACCACCACCGGAAATGCCGGCCCCGTATTGCAGCACATGGAATTCTGCCACCAGGTCCTCTGGCCGGAACTCGATGTTCAATTCGTCTCCGCCACCGATCAATGGGCGCAATATTCGCTGGCCGGGCCCAAGTCGCGGGCGCTGCTCCAGCGCATCGTCGATCCCGGCCATGATATCTCCAACGAAAAATTCCCCTATCTCGCCGCCGGCGACATCACCGCCTTCGGCGGGATCAAGGCGCGGCTGTTCCGCGTGTCGTTCTCCGGCGAGCTCGCTTACGAGATCTCGATTCCGGCAAGATTTGGCGATGCCGGCATTCGCCGGATTATGGAGGTTGGGGCGGAATTCGGCGTCACCGCCTATGGCACCGAAGCGCTCGGCGTCATGCGCATCGAAAAGGGCCATGTCGCCGGCAACGAATTGAACGGCCAAACCACGGCGCGCGATCTGGGCCTCGGCAAGATGATGTCGGCGAAGAAGGACTATATCGGCCGTGCGATGGCCGGGCGGCGGGGCCTCGTCGATCCGAACCGTCCCTGCTTCGTCGGATTCAAGCCGGTGGATCGCAAGGAGGGGCTTTACTCCGGCGCCCATTTTATTCCACGAGGCGCCGAAGCGAACGCCAAGAACGATCACGGGTTCATGTCGTCCGTCGCCTTTTCGCCGGTCAACGGCCATTGGGTTGGACTTGGATTGCTCGTGCGCGGACCGGAACGCTACGGCGAAATTCTGCGCGCTTACGATCCACTTCGCGGTCACGACACCTTGGTCGAGGTATGCGAACCGGTTTTCCACGATCCCAAAGGAGAGCGGCTTCGTGTCTGACAAGGGTCTTATCGATAAAGCGGCTCTCGATTCGGTTGCCCGCTGCGGCCGCTTCGGCAACGATTCCGGCGAACCGGGTGTCTCGCTTGTCGAACGCACCGGGTTTTCGATCGCCAATATCATTGCGAGTAAGGGCAAGACGGGGGCGGTCGCGGAGGCCGTCAAATCCGCCTTCGGGATCGACTTGCCGATGACACCGCGGCGGCAAGACCGCAACGGTGTCGCTTTCGTCTGGGCCGGGCCCGAAAAATGGCTGGCCTTAGCGCGAAGTGAGGGCACGCGAGGCGAGGCTGTACGGGGCGAGGGCGATTTCGCAAAAACCCTTTCCAGCACCCTGGCGGGATTGGCGGCAGTTTCGGATCAGAGTGACGGGCGCTGCGTGATCGCGATCAGCGGCAGCCGGGCGCGGGACGTCCTTGCCAAGGGCCTGCCGATCGATCTTCACTTTTGCGCTTTTCAACCCGGGGATACCGCGCTGACGCGCGCCGCACACGTCGATCTGCAGATCTGGCAGCTCGACAACCGGCCGAGTTACGAGATCGCCGTGCTGCGGAGCTTCGGCCAGAGTTTCTGGCATTGGCTGACCGCATCCGCCGCCGAATACGGCTATGAGGTCCTGTTGCGAAACTGACGGTACATAGGAGCGCCACTTCGGGACACCACTTGGGGGGCGCCGCATGGACCCACCCGCCTATTTGCTTTGGCGCGGATAGATGATGATCGAGAGATACTGCATCGGCGCTTCGATCAGCTCTTCCGGCCCGTGGCGCGCCGCCGAATTGAAGAACAGCGCATCGCCCGGCTCGACGATATAAGTCCGGTCGGCGTGGCGATAGCGGACCTTGCCCGATAGCATATAAATGAATTCGACCCCGGCATGGCGGAAATGGGTGTAGGGCGCGGCATCTTCGCGCAGCGTGATCAGATAGGGCTCGACCCCGATCTCTCCCGACAAGGAATGGCCGAGCAGGTCGTAAAGGTGGCCGGCCTTGGTTCCCCGCCGGTCGATGCGGACACCGGTGCCGGCCTTGACGAAGGAGCAGTCGCGCTCTTCCTCGGTTTCGGTGAACAGTTGGCTGATCGGCACGTGAAGCGCGGTGGCCAAGGCCTTCAGCGTCGCCAGTGAAGGCGAAATCGTTCCATTCTCGATTTTCGAGAGCATCCCGGCGGAAACCCCGGAGGCTCCGGCCAGTTCGGAGATGGTGATGTCGAGGGATTTCCGCAGCCGGTGGACCTCGGCGCCGATTCCGGCTTCCAGGCTGCGATGCGGCAACTCGACCGGCGCCGACGATCCGGTCTTGAGGTCGTTATACGCCTTGGCGCGAGTTTTCCCGCGGCGCTTTTTCTTGGCTGCGCGAATCATCCTGTGCTCCCCCATTCCCCTGTTCGACCCCGGGCGGCCCCGGAAATCGACCGACGCGTACTCGCCGGACCCTATCCTCTCCCCGACCATAGACCCTAGCCGTTGCCCCGTTAAAGAGCCGAGGAATAGCCGGCCGGAAATGTTTATTTCCCTTAAAGAAACTTTTATTCTTCGCAGTTGACAGTCATTTTTAAAAGTGCGAGCGTTTTTCCCGACTCGTGAGATTGACCGTGCAAGAAAGCGGCCAAATCGAAGCTTCCATCAATCAGGGCACCGGAATTATATGTGTGGAATTGTTGGACTGTTTCTGAAAGATCCGAATCTGGAATCGGAACTCGGCTCGTTGCTGGCGCCCATGCTTTGTACCATGAGCGACCGCGGTCCGGATTCGGCGGGCTTCGCCGTCTATGGCGAATGCATTCCCGGTTGCATGAAGCTCACGCTGCGCGGCGATGAGAACACCGATTTCAGCGCGATTGCCGAGGAATTGCGGCGGCTGACCGGCCAGCCGATTTCCTTCGTTCAGCGCGATACCCACGCCATCTTCGCCGTGATCGATACGGAGGAAGCGGCGGTGCGCGAGCGGCTCCGCGAAATTGACCCCGGTATTGCCATCATCGGCGCCGGCAAGCGCATGGAGCTCTACAAGGAGGTCGGCTATCCGACTGAAATTGCTAAGCGATTTGTCCTCAGCGCGATGCAGGGCTCGCATGCCATCGGCCATACGCGGATGGCGACCGAATCGGCGGTGACCACCACCGGCGCACATCCGTTTTCCACCGGCGTCGATCTTTGTCTGGTGCATAACGGATCGCTGTCCAATCACAATGCATTGCGCCGCGAACTTGCCCATGACGGCATCACTTTCGAGACCGACAACGATACGGAAGTCGCGGCCGGATATATTACCTGGCGCATGCGCCAAGGCATGGGATTGAAGGCCGCGCTCGAAGCCGCTCTCGTCGATCTCGACGGTTTCTATACGTTCGTCGTGGGCACGGAAACCGGATTTGCCGTATTGCGCGATCCCATTGCCTGCAAGCCCGCAATCATGGTCGAGACCGATTCCTATGTCGCCTTCGGCACGGAATACCGGGCGCTTGCGGACCTGCCGGGCGTGGAAGACGGCCGCATCTTCGAGCCGGAGCCGGCGAAGGTCTATATTTGGGAGCGGCATTGATGAAAACCGCCACCAGCCGCCGCACGGCGGAAGCGCGCGTGTTCGATCTTTCCACCGTAACCGTGCGCGACCTCAACGCAGCACTCCATGCGCCGGATGCGGGAACGCATCCCTATTGGCGCGTTTTGAACCCGAAAGGCCGCCACGCGATCGCCGCGGGAATCGATGCCGACGTCACGGTCGAGATCGAGGGCCATGTCGGCTATTACTGCGCCGGCATGAACAAACGCGCGAGCGTGATCATCCATGGCAATGCCGGGGTCGGCGTTGCCGAGAACATGATGTCCGGCCTGGTCCATGTACGGGGCGATGCCAGCCAATCCGCCGGCGCCACCGGTCACGGCGGCTTGCTGGTGATCGACGGTAATGCGGCGGCGCGTTGCGGAATTTCGATGAAGGGCGTGGATATCGTCGTCAAAGGTTCGATCGGCCATATGAGCGCCTTCATGGCCCAAATCGGCAATCTGGTCGTGCTGGGCGATGCCGGCGACGCACTCGGCGATTCGATCTACGAGGCGCGGCTGTTCGTGCGCGGCCAAGTGAAAAGCCTGGGCGCCGATTGCGTCGAAAAAGAAATGCGCGACGAGCATCGGGTGCTATTGCAGGGGCTGCTGGAGTCCGCAGGGATCGCCGGCGAGGTCGATGTGGCGGCGTTCCGGCGCTACGGTTCCGCCCGGAATCTGTACAATTTCCATGTCGATCACGCTTCGGCGTATTGAGGACCTTATGGATATCGACGCCAACACGCCCCATACGACGCCCCGCAGATCGTCAACCTTCGACGATTACACGCTCTCCGAAATCCGCCGGGCGGCAGCGACCGGGATCTACGATATCCGAGGCGGCAGCTCCAAGAAAAAGCTCCCCCATTTCGACGACCTGCTGTTTCTCGGCGCCTCGATCAGCCGCTATCCTCTCGAAGGATACCGGGAAAAATGCAGCACCAATGTTGTCTTGGGCGCCCGCCACGCCAAAAAACCGATCGAGATCAAGATTCCCGTAACCATCGCCGGCATGAGCTTCGGCTCGCTTTCGGCGCCGGCCAAGGAAGCGCTGGGGCGCGGTGCCTCGCAAGTCGGCACCTCGACGACGACGGGCGACGGCGGCATGACGCCGGAAGAGCGCGGCCATTCGACCGTTCTCATCTATCAATATCTGCCGTCGCGTTACGGCATGAATCCCGACGATTTGCGCAAAGCCGACGCCATCGAAATCGTGGTCGGGCAGGGCGCCAAGCCGGGGGGCGGTGGCATGCTGCTCGGCCAGAAAATTTCGCCGCGGGTCGCCGAGATGCGCTCCTTGCCTCAGGGCATCGACCAGCGCTCGGCTTGCCGCCATCCCGACTGGACCGGTCCCGACGATCTGGAAATTAAGATCCAGGAGTTGCGCGAGCTGACCGATTGGGAAAAGCCGATCTATGTCAAATGCGGCGCCAGCCGGCCTTATTACGACGTTGCACTCGCCGTTAAGGCCGGAGCCGACGTCGTGGTCGTCGACGGCATGCAGGGCGGCACTGCGGCCACCCAGGAAGTGTTCATCGAACATATCGGTATTCCCACGCTTGCCGCGATTCGCCCGGCGGTGCAGGCGCTCCAGGATCTCGGTATGCATCGCAAAGTGCAGCTCATCGTTTCGGGCGGCATCAGGAACGGCGCCGACGCCGCCAAAGCGCTGGCGCTTGGCGCCGACGCGGTCGCCATCGGAACCGCGGCCCTCGTGGCACTCGGCGACAACGATCCGAAATTCGAAGCCGAATACAAGGCGTTGGGAACGACCGCCGGGGCTTACGACGATTGGCACGAAGGACGCGATCCGGCCGGCATTACGACCCAAGATCCAAAACTTGCGGCAAGGCTGGATCCGGTTCTTAGCGGGCGGCGGCTCGCCAATTACTTGTCGGTCATGACACTCGAGATTCAAGCCATCGCGCGCGCCTGTGGCAAGAGCCACGTTCACAATCTCGAACCGGAGGATCTCGTCGCCCTCACCGTCGAATCTGCGGCCATGGCGAAGGTGCCGCTGGCGGGGACCAATTGGATACCGGGGCAATTTTGAGGGCGAATCTTTTGCGGGGGGAGCGAAAAATGGCGACGAATCTTAGCGAAGCTGCGAAAAAACGCGGCATCAAATATTTCCTGATTTCATACACGGATCTTTACGGCACGCAGCGGGCGAAGCTGGTGCCCGCCGCCGCCATCGGCGGCATGCAAAAGACCGGCGCTGGTTTCGCGGGATTCGCGACATGGCTCGACATGACGCCGGCCGATCCCGATCTCTTTGCCGTCCCCGACGCGGATACGCTGATTCAGCTCCCCTGGAAGCCCGAAGTCGGCTGGCTTGCCGCCGATCTTTGGATGGACGGCAAGCTGGTCGATCAAGCGCCGCGCGTTATTCTCAAGCGCGCCATGGAAGCCGCCAAGGCCGCGGGTTATCAGATGAAAACCGGCGTCGAATGCGAGTTTTTTCTCACCACGCCGTGCGGCCAGCAGATTTCCGACAGCGCCGACCAGCAGGAAAAGCCCTGCTACGACCAGTCGGCCTTGATGCGCCGCTTTGACGTCATTACCGAAATCTGCGATTGCATGTTGGAACTCGGCTGGAAGCCCTACCAGAACGATCACGAAGACGCGAACGGCCAGTTCGAGATGAATTGGGAATACGACGATGCGCTGGTGACCGCCGATCGCCATTCCTTCTTCAAATACATGGCCAAGGCGATCGCGGAAAAGCACGGACTCCGCGCCACCTTCATGCCCAAACCGTTCTCCCAACTGACCGGCAGCGGCTGCCACGCCCACGTCTCGGTGTGGAAGGGCAACACCAATCTTTTCGAAGACGGGAAGGGCGATCTCGGGGTCTCCAAGCTCGGCTACGCTTTTATCGGCGGCATCGTTCACAATGCGGAAGCGCTTTGCGCCTTCACCAATCCGACGGTGAATTCGTACAAGCGAATCAACGCGCCGCGCACGATCTCGGGCTCGACTTGGTCGCCGAATACGGTCACCTACTCCGGCAATAACCGGACCCACATGATCCGGATACCGGACGCGGGCCGGTTCGAGCTTCGGCTGCCGGACGGATCGGCCAATCCTTATTTGCTGCAGGCCGGGGTTCTCACCGCCGGCCTCAACGGCATCAAAAACAAGCTCGACCCGGGTAAGAGGCTGGACATCGACATGTACACGGACGGGCACAAGGTCAAAGGCGTAAGGCGATTGCCCTTGAATCTGCTGGACGCCCTGCGGGCTCTGGAAAAATCGAAGGTCATGAAGGAGGGGCTGGGAGAGTCATTCCTCTCTTCGTATTTGAAACTGAAATACGAGGATTGGAATACTTATGCTCGGCATCTCACGCAATGGGAGCGGGACACCACCCTCGATTGCTGACCGCCGAACCGTTGCGGAAATGACGGCCGCGCGAAACGCAGCCGTCTCGAAGACTCCGCGCGGAATGTCGCGGAGGGGAAATCTTTATTTCGCCTATGGGGCGAATATGGCCGTTCGCGACATGCGCTCCCGGTGCCCCGGCGCCAAACGATTGGGCACCGCGAAACTCCGCAATTTTCGCTTCCGCATCAATCGGGACGGCCATGCCACGGTTGTTCCCGATGCGAGGAAGACCGTATTCGGCGCGCTTTGGCGGCTGACCGTTCGCGATTTGCGAGCGCTCGACGCCTTCGAAGAAATCGACCGGGGAATTTATATCCGGACAAGAGTTGATGTCCGGCCGCCGCGCGGTGGCACAATACCTGCCATCATCTACTTGGCCGCAAACGCCGAACCCGGCCGGCCGCAAAGGCGCTACATCCGGGGCATTGTCGAATCCGCCCGCAACCTCAAATTTCCGGCGGCTTATCGGCGCGAGCTTTCGCAATGGGAGGCGCCGCAAAGGCCCGGGGGCTCGCCGCATGGTTCGCGCTAAATCGACCGCAACGCCGCGAATTCGCCAAGCGAATGCCGGCGACATCGATGCAATGACCGGCCTGTTGCAGCAATTGTTCTCGATCGAAGCAGATTTTACCTCGGATCCGGAAAAGCAGCGGCGCGGCTTGGCCGATCTGCTCGGCGGGAAGGAGTTCTTGCGTCCTCGTTTGCGAAATCGAAGGGCAGGTCGTTGGCATGTGCACGGTTCAAATCCTGATCTCGACCGCCGAAGGGGGGAAGGCGGGGCTGCTCGAAGATTTGGTGGTTGCGAAATCATGGCGTGGCCAGGGATTGGGTGCGGCTCTTCTCGCAGCGGCCGAAGCGTGGAGCGTCAAGCAAGGATTGACGCGGCTTCAACTCCTGGCCGACGCAACGAATGGTTTGGCGCTCGGCTTTTATCGCCGCCAAGGGTGGAGCGGCACACGTCTCGTTGCGTTGCGGAAAATGCTCTAGCGGTGCGGCAGTTGTGTAATCTTTAATCGCCTTTCCCCTCGCATTTGCACAAGATTTGTTCAGGTCCGCCAAGCCGCGCTTTCGCGATTGACAATGTTTCCCCGTAGGTGATCAAATTTCCTTGGGGGAAACAGATGAAAATTCGTCGATTTGTGCCCCCGAGCGGATGACGCCCGCCGGGCTTTGGGTTCTTGGCATGAAAAATGCTCTTAACTCTCTGATGTCGGGCGCTCGCTAAGCGCACGGACGATTGGCAAGAGGAGTCGACCATTTCGATCGCGCCACCCGCTGAATGGAGCCCATGGGGCCAGGGCGGCGGGTGGCCAACAACTGGGGGAGTGGCATGGATACAAAGGACGCGGGAAGCAAAGACGCCGATTCGGCATTCGATCACCTAGGTTATGTGGATGGGGAGCTAGTGCGCGAGACCGGCTGGTTGGGCGCGTTCGTCATCGGCTTGGCGGGAACTATTCTGGTGACCGGCATTGCTCCGGTCATGGTGACCACCCTCGGCGCCTCGTCCATTCCGATCACGATTGTCATAACCCTGTCGGGCTGGCTGCTGTGCCTGTTCCTGGCCGAGCTGTCCGCGATGATGCCGGAGCGAACCGGCGGCGCCCCCACCTATGCCTATCCGGCCTTCAAGGCTCGCCTGCCGCGGTTTGCCAAGCATATTAACGGTTTCACCTGCTGGGCCTATTGGCTCGGCTGGTTTCCGGTCGCACCTCTCAACATGATTTTGGCGAGCTTCTATCTCGCCGACCGCTTCGGTCTCGATACGACTCATACCTTCACCCCGATCCATACCCCCATTGCTTATTCGACGCTGGTCATCTCGATCCTCGGCCTGTTTGCATTCTTCATTCCGGCCTATCGCGGAATCAAATTCGGCGCCGCATTCGCGACGGTTCTCGCCCTATTGTCGATGATCCCGCTCACCTTCATCGCTGTGGCCTGGATTTTCAATCCGTCGGCGGTGAATTTGGGCGAGCTCAGCGGATTTCCGCATCTCGACGGCACCAGCTTTTTCTCCGCCATGAGCGGCTACAACTGGCTGCAGGTCTATATCGCTTATGGCTTCCTATTATCCTGGAATGTCATCGCGATGGAAGCGGCCGCCTGTTACATCGGCGAATGCCGCAATCCGGACCACGACGCCCGGATCGCCATGAATCTCGAAGGCGGGTACGGCGTGTTCATTTACACGCTGATTCCGATCGCCTTCGTCGTCGTCCTCGGCGCCCATGCGCTTTCGGACACGAGCCTTGCCGATCCGAAAACGATCTTCGTCACCTTCGCCGGCAAGGTCTTCCCCGGCATCGGCGGCCAGATTCTCGATTGGGTCATTGCCTTCATGCTGATCGTGGCCCTGGCGCTTTCAGCCCTCAACGCCATCATGGGTTCCGGCCGCGCCCTTTATCAGATGGCGCTCGACGGCGAGTTCCCGAAATACTTCACCAAGTTGAACAGCCACGGGGTTCCGTCGCGGGCGATGTTCTTCAACGTCATCGTCTCGCTGGCGGTCGTGATGATGGGAGGTGCCGTGGAGATCTACAGCTTCTCCAATGTCGGCTACGTCATCTCCTTCGTCCCGGTGCTGATCGGCTACTACCTGCTGCGCAAGGACAAGCCCAATCTCCGCCGCCCCTTCAAGCTGCCGGAGTACATGAAATATATCGCCTTGATCTTGGCGGCGGCATATTTCGTGATCTGGTTGTTCGGTGGGCTCTGGTATTCGAAGATCGGCAATGTCGAGATCTATTACTGGCTCGGTTGGGCAACGCTGCTCGCCTATCTGCCATTCTACTGGTATCGGGTCTATGTTGAGGACAAGCGTGGAGTCGAAAGCAAACCCGCAGTCGCCTGAAGACCGCTTGCGCGTCCGCCATATGCCGCGCTGGCCTTGGCGGACGCCGCCGGTGTCTCCCGACCCAGACGCTTTCGTGGGAAAATCCATCCTGCTCGCCTCGGAAGGGCGGGCGATCCCAAAGCCAGCGATTGAACTCGCCGCTCGCTTGGCCAAGCAGAATGGCGCGGAGGTTCATGTGGTTTCGATCGCCCGCGTCTGGGGCACAAGTCTTGGATTTCCACATCCCTCATTGATGCCCAATAAGCGCGAGTGGCAGGAACAGCACGACCGGGTGGCCGGCGCTGTTGCCACTCTGAAACGTCGCGGCGTATCGGCCAGCGGCAAAGTTCTTGGCACGCGAAACGCCGCCAAGCGCATCCTGGCCGAGGCACAGCAACATCGCGCCGATGCGATCGTGATGGCGGCCGATCCGCCCCGGCATTGGCTGGTCTCCGACATGATCTGGTCACAGGAGCCTTATCGCGTGCGCCGTTTGGCGCCCACCCCCGTTTACCTCGTTGTCGAGAAACAACCATCCCCTTAGGCGCTGCGGATGTATCTGATCCCAATAAATGGATGCCGCGAGAGGGATCGTTGCGAACAAGCCTTCGATCGTCTTGTCGTGTCGCGCGGTAATCAGTTCACGATGACGTGGAGGCGTCCACAAGGTTACCGAGAGTGGGTCCGGAAGAAGAGCGTTCAACCCCCCACCTGGGCGGCGCCGGCATCGATCATCCGCGATGCCGGCGCCGTTCTTTTGAGGGCTGAACCCTTTGCGGGGATCTGCCGGCGAGCGGGCTCTTTATCTATGCGATATCGGCGATGGAAGCTTATCGCTTGGCGCGCCGGCGCCAAGCCGCGTCCAACGCTTCGAATTGATCGTCGGGTGACTCGCATAGCGCGGCGGGTCTCATCCCTAATTTCCCGCGCTGTAGATACACCGCTCCCGCGACCGGGCGGCACCGTTGAGATGACGCCCGGTTAAACGGAGGCCGAAACACCGCGATAGGCGTTCCGCGGCGGAGGCTCCTCAGCCCGCCTTAATGGCGATCTTCTTCTCTGCGATCTGTGCTTCCGGCGTTTTCGGCAGAGTCACGGTGAGCACGCCGTTCTTGAACACCGCCTCGATCTTGTCGGCGTCGATGCCGCCCGGCACCGAAAATTGGCGTTGGAAGGCGCCATAGCGGCGCTCCGAGAGATAGGAGTCCTTCGTTTTCTCCTCTTTCTCTTCCGTCTTTTCGCCCTTGATCGTCAGCATGCCGTTGGCGACCTTGACGTCGACATTGCTCTCGTCCATGCCCGGCAGTTCAGCCGTGATCTCATATGCATTGTCTTTCTCGACGATGTCGACCGCCGGCGTGGCGGTCCAGGTTAATTCGCGCCGCCAGAACGGCTCGACGTCGAACATCGTGCGGCGGAAAGGCAGGCGCCAGGCGCCGTGATCGAAATCATCGATCAGACGATCGAGTTCCCGGCGAAGGCTCTCAAAACGCCGCCGCTCGCTTGGCGCTGGCGAGCGCTCGGCCCCCCCCTTTTCCTCGGTTTTCAACGGCAATTTTGTTGCGGTTTCAGCCATGTCGGATTCCTCCCATCGAACTCACAGTGGTTATTTGTATAAGCCGAACCCGTCAAAATTACTTTGATCTGAATCAATGCTGTTTTGGACTTCGAAGCACGACGGGGAGGGTTTGATCGAGGCGCCGCCATTGGGCGCTCCAGCGTCCGATTGCAACAGCGGCCGTGGAACAATTTCCGCCTATGGCCGTTGGGATACACAAGTCGTCAATTGAAAAATCAGCAGGCGGAAGACTGAGATATGCGGCGTACACTCTGCCGGCGGGCGGCCCGAATCATTGACGGAGAGGAGAAACGGCATGGATATGTACGGCATTTCCGGAATAATTATCCTTGTCCTCGATATATTCGCGATCATCCAGGTGCTGCAGAGCAGCCTGCCGCCGATCAATAAATTGATCGGGGTGCTTTTGATTCTTGCCTTGCCGGTCTTGGGCCTCATTCTCTGGCTGCTGATCGGGATCGCGCCGGCTCGTTGCATAATCGATCTCGGCGGCGATTCAAGGCGGCCTGCGAGCCCGCGTTCACCGATTTCGGTGTCGGGGAATTTTCCCGACGGATGAGGAATACCGTCCTGGAATAAAATCGCATTGGCCCCGTCCATCGTACACAGGTCCATCGTAGACATATCGGGCGGATATCTTTTTCTCACCGAAATCTCACGCGACAGATCAAGTCGTTTTCGGGCGGAATGCGATTATCATCGGCAACGCATGGACGGCCTTGGAAATCGGAAAGGCGTTCTGGCGCGCTCGTTGCAACATCCTTGCGGGAGGTTGCCGTATGAAGCGCCAAGGATGATACCGTCTCACGCAGTCCCGATTCTCCGCTGCAGCGGCGCGCAAACGGCGTGAGCGATACCGCGATGCTGGCGAGGCCGAATCTGCGCTCCGGGCCCGATGCCGGCCCCATGGCCGATGCCGGACTGGGCGAATCAAAACCGAATTATCTGGTCATTACGGCGCATGATTACCGGACCCCCCGCCGTATGACCATGCACTTCATCGCCGACGAGCTGGCGAGGCGCGGCACGACGCGATTCTTCTCGTTGCGCTACAGCGCCTTGTCGCGGCTTCGCCCCGACGGCCGCCATCGGCCGGCATGTCTTATTTTTGCTCCTGACGCTTCTGCCGGTGGTGCTGCTGACCAAATCCACCGCTAATCTCATCGATTACGGCATCGTCGCGACTCACGCGCCGACGGCGCTGGGCGGGTTGCTGATCGCGGCCATCGTATTCATGCCGGAAGGCATGAGCGCGCTGAAGGCGGCCCTCGCCAATCAGCTGCAACGCGCGGTCAATCTCTGCCTTGGATCGGCGGCATCCACGATCGGCCTTACGGTGCCGGCGGTGCCGGCGGTGCCGGCGATCGGGCTGTTGAGCGGCCGGCCGGTGATCCTCGGCGTCGATAATATCGGCATCGCGCTGCTGGTGATTACGATGGCGCTCAATCTGATCACTTTCGGCGGGTCGAGCACGACGATTCTGACCGGGATGGTTCATCTCGTCGTCTTCTTCGTCTATGTCGTGCTCATATTCAGTCCCTAGACCCGGTTCATTAGTCGACGCGCCGGCAAGTGCCGTGGCCGCCGTGATTCTCATGGTGGCGGCGGCCGTCCTCTGGTTTACCGTGTGCCGCACGATTTGGAACGCGTGACGTGACCGCTGCGACCGGCAAGGTCGGTGCGATCGTTCAAGAGAGCGGGACAACCGGCGAAACGCTCGCGACGGCGACCAAGCAATTGTCGGCCAGCGCCGACGCGCTGCGGCAAGAGGTGATGAAATTCCTGGCCACGGTCCGCGCCGCATAGCGGCGCGTGCTCCCGGCGTGCCCGCGGTATTGCGGTATTTCCTCCAATGCTGGATAGGAAAGCCGGTCGTCTCGCCTCAGACATGGCATTAAACGCAACGAGTTAGACACCAAATTCGCCAGTCCGGCGATCCGCCGTCATTGGCGGGGCCGGCACGGAGGGCTATGATTGCAGTGGGGGCAGGCGATGCCCGGGGCTGCGTATTTAGAAATTTAAATAAGTAACTCCCTGACGCCGGTATCGGGCGTCCGATGACCGGATGCCGGTATCGAACGTCCAATTAGTATGCGGCGCGGCCCTGGCGGGGGAGGCGGGTACGAGCCCGTGACAACGGAAAAGAGCGTTCTTCGGTTGGTTAGCGCCTTGCGGCCGTGGCAGCTGTCCGCGGTCTGCATCGTGCTGTCGGAATTCATCACGGCGGGGATGAGCCTGCTGCTCCGCGGTTTCATCGCTACCGACTACCTGATCACCGGGCTTGTCGCCTCGCTTTTGGTCTCCTATACGATCCTCAAGCTGCTGTCTTTTCACCAGACCGAGCTCGTTGAGCGCGTCGCCGAACGCGGCGCCGAGCTCGAGCGCGCGAACACCCTTCTTGAAAACGAAATCGAAAGCTCGCCGGACGCCATCCTCGTCGTCGACGCCCATGGAAGGATGGTGTCCTTCAACCGGCGATTCCTTAATCTATGGTCGATCCCGCCGGAAATCGCGCAATCGCGCGACGATGCGGCGGCGCTGGCGTCGGTGCGCGACAAGCTCAAGGACCCCGAGAAATTTTTTGCCAACGTCCGGCACCTCTACGAGCATCCGAAAGAGCATGTCCGCGACCAGATCGAGCTCAAGGATGGGCGAATCCTGGACCGCTATTCGGCGGGCATGCACGACGCCGCGAACAAATATCTCGGCCGCATCTGGTTCTTCCGCGACATCACGGAACGCAAGCGCGCCGAGGAACAGCTTCGCAAATTATCCCAGGCGGTCGAGCAATCCTCGAACATCATTCTCATCACCGACACGAACGGCACTATCGAATACGTCAACCCGAAATTCACCGAGGTGACCGGCTACGCCGCCGAAGAAGTCTTCGGCCGGACCCCGGCTATTTTCGCCTCCCGCCTGACACCCAGCCAGCGATACGAGGAATTCTGGAAGAGTTTGGCGGCGAACCCTGGGTGGCATGGGGAATTCCTGAACCGCAAAAAGAATGGCGATCTCTTCTGGTGCGAGGAATACGTCGCGCCGATCCGCGACGGCGACGGCAAAATCACGCATTTTGTCGCCGTTGAAACGGATATCACCGAGCGGCGCAAAACCGCGGAGCAGCTTCAGGAAGCGCAGAAAATGGAAACGGTGGGCCGGCTCGCCGGCGGCATCGCCCACGATTTCAACAATCAGTTGATGGTCATTCAGGGGAATCTGGAACTGCTTCTGGAGAGATTGCCGTTGCAGATGGAAGCCAGGGGGCTCGCCGACCGCGCCTTGCACGCCGCGGGCCGAAGCGCGGATCTGGTCAGCCAGCTGCTGCTATTTTCCCGCAAGCAATTTCTCCAGCCCCAAGCCGTCGATGTCGGCGCACTGATCGCCAGAATGAAGGATCTGCTGAGCAGCTCGGTCATGGAAACGATCTCGGTCCGAATCTCGGTGCCCGACGATCTGTGGTACGCCTATGTCGATCCGGCGCAAATCGAGAATGCGCTACTCAACCTTGCCTTCAATGCGCGCGACGCCATGCCGAAGGGCGGCACGCTGTCGATCGAAGCCGCGAATGTGGAAATAGCGCGCGGTCAAATGCCCGCCGATTTGGATATCGACCCGGGCCCGTTCGTCCGTATCACCGTGGCCGATGACGGGACCGGGATGACATCCGAAGTCCTGGTGCGAGTGTTTGAACCGTTCTTCACGACCAAAGAAGTCGGCAAAGGTTCGGGACTCGGCCTCAGTATGGTTTATGGTTTCGTCAAGCAGTCGGGCGGCTATATCGAAATCGCCAGCGCGCCCGGACGCGGGACACGAGTTCGATCTGTATTTGAGAAAGACCGAGCCCGAGCGCGTGGCCTGGAAACCCAGACCCAAGGCGGCGGCATCGGCGGGCGGCGAAACAATTCTGCTGGCGGAAGACAATCCGGAGGTGCGCAAGATCGCGGTCAGTTTTTTGAGTCAACTCGGCTATCGCCTGATCGAAGCGGGCAACGGTCCGGCCGCGCTCGCCGTCCTCGAATCGAAGCAGGCCGTGGACCTATTGTTTACCGATATCGTGATGCCCGGCGGAATGAGCGGAGTCGAACTTGCCCGTCGGGCCCTCGAATTGAGGCCCGGCATAAAATTGCTGTTTGCCACGGGCTATGCCGAAGAGACCGCATCCGGAGGGCCTGCGCCTGCCGCGGGCGGTCACAGGCTCTCCAAGCCTTATCGGAAAGACAATCTGGCCCAAGCGGTGTGGGAGGCCCTGAAGAACCCGGCGTCCTGCTGAAACCCTTTGCGCGTAGACCGCTTACTGCTTCGCCTTATCGGCGTCTCTTACTGTTTTGCCTTATCAGCATCAATGGCGACCTGCATCTTGACGATCTTGTCGGGATCGGCCGGGGGCTCACCCTTGTGGATGCGGTCGACGAATTCCATCCCGGAAACCACATTGCCCCAGACGGTGTATTGGCCGTTCAGGGAATCGACTTCGTCGAACATGATGAAGAACTGGCTGTCGGCGCTGTCCATATCCTCGGCGCGCGCCATGCCACACACCCCCCGGACGAAGGGGGCGCGGGAGAATTCGGCGCGAATGTTGACGCCGCTGCCGCCGGTTCCGGTTCCGGTCGGATCGCCGCCCTGGGCCATGAAGCCGGGGATCACGCGGTGGAAGATCAGCCCGTTGTAGAAGCCCTTGCGCACCAGCGCCTTGATCCGGGCGACATGCTGCGGCGCCAGATCGGGGCGCATTTGGATGACCACGCGGCCGTATTGGAGATCCATATAGAGAGTGTTTTCGGGATCGGGCGCAGGGCCGGCAGAAAAAGCCGAATTGGCCAGGGTCATAAGAGCGAGAACGAGCGGCAGAAGGAGCTTTTTCATGAGATTCCTTTGGGGGTTCCTTTTACGAGGGCTTGCCTTTGAGGGCTTTCTTGAGCGGGTTATCTTGACCGTGGGGCGGCATCCCGGCCGGGCCGGAATGGCGGCAACTATATTCAAAATTTCGCGCCGCGCCAGACGGTATGGCGTGCAAAGCCGCTTCGGACGCAGGCCGGAAACCAGCCGAGACGGACCCTAGGATTTTGTCGCGCGCTTATGGGTATGAACATCGGCGGCGCCGCAGCGCCGGAGAATATCGGCCGCCGCCCCTTGCCGTTCCGCCGTATCTGCGCGAACCCACAGCAGCACCGCGCCTTGCTCCAAGGCTTTCGCGAATTCCCGCGCATGGGGCGTGGCTTTGACCTCGTCCAAAAGTTCGAACAGCGCCATACCGCTCAATCCCGCCGCAATAGCGCCGGCCACGGCGAAGCCAACCGGGCCGGAGGCAAGCAGGATCAGACCGGCGGCAGTCAAGGGTCCGAGATATTTGATCTCGCCGACCAGTCCGGCCAGGGTATCTTTCCACGCTTCATTGGCGCCGCCGGCAGCGCCCAGGGATTCGTGGCTGGCGAGAACCGACAGATCGGCCCTCTCGAATCCCTTGGCCAGCAACGTGTCCACCGCCGATTTGAACGATTCCTGCGAGGCGAAACGGCCAACCACCTCTGTAACCTGATTCATCCTGCGGCTCATCCTCTTTCTTTGCACGACACGGGTTCTTAGGAAGGGCCCATTATATCGAAATTATCCGAGTCCCGCTCCCTGGAAGGGTTTGCTGAATCGGCGAATATCGATTGTATTAGGCCCTGTTTAAATAGTCCTATCGCAGGTTGGCGATGCCGGGATTTGACGGGATATTAGGAGCCGAACCGCGGGCGATGCGGAACATCGGCGAGGTTCGGCGACGCTGGAGCCGGTCAAATCCCGGGATCCCAACTGGGTTGCGGCGGGATGGCCGATTATCGTCGCCGCCGGTCTTGACCGTAGACTCCCTTACGCTCTGCGACCGCCGGCTTGATTCTCAGCCATCCGGCCGCAACACAACCCGATACGACTATGTAAACAGGGCCTAGGCGGCGGCTCCGGGACTTCCGGCCCCCGATAATGTCGCGAGGGAACGGCGAGAGAGCGAGGCATGGCGGACCCGGAAAAGGATCGCAATTCGACGCCGAAAAAGGCGGCCGCCGAAACGGCGGGCGCCGCAAAGCCGCGGCCAATCTGGCTGGTGCGGCATGTCAAGGCGCGGCCGCGCCTGCTGACGGCCGTCGGCGCCATGATCGCTGCCTATATCCTGCTGCCGCCGGAGCTTTCGGTGCAGACCCGTCTTCTGGGAGGGTTCGATACCGGCATCGCGATTTATTTGGGCCTCGTTTTCGATCTGACGATGCGCGCCAACCCTGAGCGGGTGCGGCGTCGCGCCCGGCTCGAAGACGAGGGACGGTGGGCGGTTCTGATTTTGGCGGTGGCGGCGGCCGGCGCCTGCTTGGTTGCGATTGGAACCGAGCTTCACGCGGCGCGCCAGGCGGCGAAGGATAACCTCGATCTGCGCCTGGCTTTTGCCGGCGGCACCATCCTCCTGGCGTGGCTATTCGTGCACACCAGCTTCGCCATTCATTACGCCCATGAATTCTACCGCGACATAAAATCCGACCGTCCCGAAAAATCCGGCGGTAACGAAACGCGGGGCGCACTGATTTTCCCCGAGGAAGACTGTCCCGATTATTGGGATTTTCTCTATTTCTCGTTCGTGCTCGGGGCGACGTGCCAGGTTTCCGATGTGCAAGTCACGAGCCGGGTTTTGCGCCGGCTCGTGCTCGCCCATGGCGTGCTGGCTTTCATCTTCAATACGCTGATTCTGGCCCTGGCCATCAACATCGCGGCGAGCGCGTTCTAAGCTGGAATTTTTCGGGTTAAGGTCCGGCTTCGGCCTCGGGCTCGGTATCGCAGGGCAGAAGCCATTCGGCGCGATGCTCGTTTCCCTTCGGAATGAGATCGTGAATGGATGCCGAACCGACCGCCGCCCGGCGCAAGCCCCGCCAGCGCGAGCCGATCGCGAGTTGGCGCAGGCAATTTTCCGCCGAGCGCTTATTCATCGGACGCGACACCAGCCGTCCTTTCAAATAGGAACTGGCGAGCCAATATTGGCGAACGAAAGTTTCCAAGCTCATGTCCGTGCCGTCCTGGCTTCAATCGCGCTTTTCGAATAGCCGATTGCAGTGTCGTCCCGAGGGTAATCGGGAAGGTTGAAGGGGCGGTTAACGCCCAGCCGCATGAATAGGTGGGGAACGGCGGTCGTTCCCGCGCGCTATGGTTAATCGATTATTTCCCGGCGGGTGGCAACGGCGCTGGCGATGGCGCTGCGATGTCCGTGAAGACGCTAAATCCGATGGTCATTCCGGCCGGTGCAGCCACCAATATTCCTCGTTGATCGAATAATACGGGCGGTAATGGTGGATGATCGAGGCATCGACCACCTGGGGGATTTGATTGTCAAGCACCATGGGCTTGCCGTCGAGATAGGCGACGAGAATGGCGTGGGGCACCTGCAGGTTCATGTCCTGGAGCACGACGATCCGCAAATTGGTGTTGTCCATGCCGAGCGCCCGCAGGGAATAGAATTTGGCGATGGCGTAATCCTCGCAGTCTCCACTCCGATCCAGAAATTCCTTCGGCGTCTCCCAGTAATCCGCGACCCCCCAATTCACCATGTCGGTGACGTAGGGGTGGGTGTTCATGAACTTGTTGACCTCTTGCAATTGGGTCATCCGGTCCTTGCCCGAAACCGTGGTGAGGAACGCCTTCCATTCGACGAGATTGCAGATCGCCGGATCGTCCGTGCAGGGGCCTTTCTCTTGCTTGCGCTCGCGGGAATAGCGGTCCATCACCGAAAGCCACTGTTTGAACGCGCCAAGATTGGTCGATTTCACTTCCCGCGTGCTGAACAGCGGGACATAGTCGGAAATCGCGACGGTGGTTGCGGTGGAGGCCGCGGGGGTGGGATCGCCGCTGGCGCCTTGCGCGGCAACAACCGGATCGCTCCACAGCACGGCCAACCCAAACGCGGCGGCGAGGCCGGCGCGGGCGAAAACATGGATGGCCGTCTCTCTGGCCGTCTCTGCGGCTTGGTGAGCCAAAACTACCCCCGGCATGCGCTTCGATCGCGTGGGACCCGCATTGGGCCCGCGCTGGACCCACGCTGGAATCAGGGCGGCAGGCAGCCGCTAAACGGGCGAATTCCGGGCGGATTCTGAGTGGTAGCCGATTAGGGAAGGGTTAAAGGGGGTGGCCGGCGCACCGCAGTTCTGAGGTCCTCAGATTGGTCAGGTGGGAAATGCCTAGCAATGCCAAGAGGATGAGTTAAGGCATTGAAAATGACTGTATATTCATAGCAGGTGGCAAATCTTGAAGTCCACTCAACACGGCTGTCTTTAAGCCCTAGGCCGTGACAACCGTTGTATGCTTAACGTATAGCATACAACCGGTATGATGGGGGTCGAATTTGATTACGTCGTTTGCGTGCAAGAAGACAGAAGCGGTCTTTCGCGGACAGCGCGGGGATAGAAAGTGGGACAGTTTTCTTCGTGTCGTGGAGCGCAAATTCAAGATGGTCCATGCGGCGGCAAAATTATCTGATTTGAAGGTGCCGCCAAACAACCGCCTCGAAAAACTCGAGGGGGACCGGAAGAGCCAGCTTAGCATTCGAATTAACGTTCAATGGCGCGTTTGTTTTGAATGGAAAGATGGCCACGCACGCAACGTCGAGATTTGTAACTATCATTAGATAGTCGTGCCTTTGCCAAGGAGGGCTTCCAATGCGCAAGACAAACCCAATCCACCCAGGCGAAATTCTGAAGGAAGAATTTTTAGTTCCGCTTGGATTAAGCGCGAATAAGCTTGCTAAGGCTATCGACGTACCGGCCAATCGCATTAGCGAGATCGTCAATGGCGATCGCGGTATTACAGGGGATACGGCTCTCCGTTTTGCTGCTGCATTTGGCACGACCCCCGAGTTCTGGATGAATTTGCAATCGCAATATCAATTGGAACTTGCCGAGATGGAAAGCGGGGCCGCCATTCATAAGAAAATTAAGCGGCTTATCGTGGCCGACGAAGAGGGCGAAAGGGCCTGCCGGTAAGACGTTATTTCTTGCCAAATTTAAGGGCGGGGGCTTGGCGGCTCCCGCCCTCGTTTGTGGGCATCTTTTGAGGCTTGGCGGCATATTGAGAGCCTGCTTTAGCGCCCCGCCGCGGCCATGATCCGGCCGCTTAGGCCGAGCAAAACCGCGAACGCGGCGGCGAATGCAAAAATGACGGCTCTTTGGGCCAAAGCTATTCCCGGCAAGCGTTTCGATCGCGCTGGAATCGAGGCGGCGCCGCTAAACGCGCAAATTCCGGGCGGATTCTGGATGGTAGCCGATTAGGGACGGGTTAAGGGGGCGGGTGGTCCGACGCAATCCTGAAAATTGATGCGTAACCACTGCAATTATAGGCTGAATGACAAATCATAATTAACCCATTGTAATACCGCATCAAAAGAACGGGACCGAGTTTGACTGTCGAATAATGGGTTAGCCGCTCGTCCGCCTGAGAGGCCATCAAAAGCGGGTAGCAACACATTTGTTGCATGCAACAAATGTGTTGCTATATTAAATAAACGCGAGGGAGCTCTAACCGCTGGCTCGCGAACCAAGGCTGCACCTTCGAGAATCACAAAGGCGGCAGCGGCCACCTTACGGTCTATCGCGATGGCCGAAAGACTCAGCTTCCGATGCACGGGAAGAATAAGGAACTCGGAACCGGACTGGTCAATAAGATCAAGAAGGACCTCGGGTTGAAAGGCTAAGCAGATGTGGGCTTATTCAATTAAATTGGTAAAGGACGACAACGGGACTTTTCTCGTTACGTGCCCGGCCTTCCCCGAAGTAACCACCTTCGGAGAAGACGAAGAGGCGGTGCGCCGGCATGCATTGGTTGCGATTAAGGAGGCTATTGCCGCGCGAATGGCTGATCGTGAGCCCATCCCGGCTCCATTGCGGACGAAGGCCGAATATCGCCTTACACTGCCAGCGCAGGCTGTTGCAAAGATGATGCTTTACCAAAAGATGCTCGATAAAAACGTGAGCAAAAGTGCACTTGCGCGGTCGCTGAAACGACATCGGCCCGAAGTCGACAGGCTATTGAACCTTCAGCACAGCTCCCGGCTCGACATTATGGAGCAGGCCTTCGGCGCGCTCGGTGCACGCATGCGAATCGAAATCGAAAATGAACCCGAGGATGACCGCATTGTTGCATGCGGATAGTTGTATCAAAGCAGGCTCTTAATTTCTCGGTGAAGGGGCGGTAATCATAGGTTTTTCTTTTGGCCCATTTAAACGGCCTCAGCGGCCTACTGAGAGAATGTCGGTATGTCATTGAGCCGCGCAAAGAGGGCCGCTTAGTAGTGGAGGTCGAAATGAACCATCACATAGCTATAGAAGTAAATCACTTGGGCAGGTTAGTTGAGCGGGCTCAAGCCTATCAGCGAATTGGAAGGCAAAGTGGCAACGTAGCTCGTTTAAATCGTGCCGCTCGTCTCGAAATAGCTGCGGAAGCCAAGTTGACAGGCATCGTGATGAGCGAAGTCTCAGCCTACATTAGCCAGCGGCACGAGAGCCGGGGTTACACCCCGCTCTTGTTTTTTCTGCGCCAGCGCAGAAAGCGTCCGACCTGATATTTGAAAACCGGACTAACGAGGTTGCCGATACGTGAGGCGCTTATCTTCCGCGTCTTTACGCATCTCTTCGGCGCGTTCCGAAATTCCCCTTAACCCCCAACCTTCACTTAAATCCCCAGCGCACATGGGCCCAGCCGCGCTCGTGGAGATAATAAAGGAACAGCTTGGTCAGCACTTCGGCGCTGGCAATGGAGCCTGCGAACAGCAGCCGGCCGGTGATGATGTAGCTGAGGATGAACGTGTCGATGGAGGCGACCATTCGCCAGGTCAGCGTCTTGGCCAGCGAGCGCGATTGCGTTGCATGGGCCGGTTCCTTCACGATGCTGAACACGATGGTCACCCCTTATCTTTGTTGCCGGTATCATTGTTGCCGGTCCGGTCGCCACGGTTCGAGTTTGTGCGAACTCGAATGCCGCAGCGGGACGGGGTGCGAATTTCCCCCGGCAATTCCCGCAGCACAGACTTGGCTTGTTGCGGCCGATCATCTTCGGCCGGTTCGGCATCAGGATGCCGCCAAGCATATGCCGTGAGAACGTCAAAGACCGGCGCCGCGGATCGGCACCGTCACACCCAAACCCAGGGCTAGAATATCGCGCGAAGAGGCGAAGAGGAAGGGCAGTGGAATCCATGGATTCCGCAGCTGCGAGCAATATCGCACGGCAACAAAACTGTAATAATGCGCCGGCGGAAGGCTTATCGCCCGGTCTCGATTGACGTTTCGGGATGCCGGTGAAATGAGGCAGGATAAATTTCGATCCTTCGCGCCCGTAAATTTCCCCTTTTATAGTCCGGATGCTCCGCAAACTCTTTCTCGCCGTCATCGCCGTTTTCGTGTTCCTGCCGGCGGGGCTGATCCTTCTCTATCGCTTCGTGCCGCCGCCGGTCACACCCCTCATGCTGGTGCGGGCCGCCGACGGCGAGGGCGATACGCGGCATTGGGTTCCGCTGTCGCGGATTTCGCCGAATGCGGGCGAGGCGGTGATCGCCTCCGAAGACAATAAATTCTGCTTCCATCACGGCTTCGATCTGGAAGCGATCCAGCAGGCGGTTGCCGAGCAAGACGAGCGGGGCGCGCTTCGCGGCGCCAGCACGATTTCGATGCAGGTGGCGCGAAACCTGTTTTTGCTGCCGGACCGTTCCTGGCTGCGCAAGGGCATGGAGGCGTATTTGACGGCGATGCTCGAATTCCTGCTGCCGAAGCAGCGGATTCTCGAGCTCTATCTCAACATCGCCGAATGGGGCCCCGGGATTTTCGGGATCGAGGCGGCCGCGCGCGCCAATTTCCGCAAGGACGCCGCACATCTGTCGCGCACCGAGGCCTCGCTGCTCGCGGCGATTCTGCCCAATCCCCGGGAATGGCACGCCAATCCGCCGGGAGACTACGTCGCCGAACGCGCGCGCATCATTGCGGGACGAATCCCGCAGCTGGGCGAGTATCTGAGTTGCGCGCGGGCGAAGTGAGGACGGGGCGGCGTGTTGCGGCGTGCGTGACGCGCTCTACATCGTATAGACGATGCGGAATCCGCCCCAATGCTTGCCGTTAATGCTGATCGGCGCCGACGCGTCCTTGGTCATCATGAATTTGCCGCCGCCCATATTGCGCCGGTAGATCTGCAACAGGAACGGCTTGGTGCTCCGCCCGACATTGAGGCCGACCCGGTCGTTGTACATCCAGCGGTTCCGCGAATTCAGCATGTTCCAGGCGACGTCGCCGGCGCGCGGCGGATTCGAGAATTTCTTGTTGTGGGTCGGCATATAGCCGTTGTTGTCGAGGGCCGCAGCAAACGCCACGCGCCTGTCCCATTCGAGGATGGGCTCGAGAATGGCGGGGAGCACCCGGTCGCAGAATTCGGTGTAGCGGGTAAGGAATTTCTTCGGCGCGCTGCCATCGATCCATATGTAATCGCGGTCGAAGAGATCCTTGTCGGAGATCTGGCCTTTGGCAATGGCCTCTTCGAACAATTTGCCGATGATCTTCGCGGATTCCTGGGCGCGCGCGATGAACGGCGTGTCGACGGTGGCTTCCCCCGCCTCGGCGGTCCCGCCCAAGAGATGCTCGGTCTTCTCGATGAGGTGGTTGATCCGGTCCTTGGCCTGGTCGAGGGTCTGGCTGGAACGGGTAACGCCGTCCGACAAGCCTTTGACGGTGTCGAGGAAACCGACGCAATGGGATTCGATGTCGCCGGCGGCGGATGCAATCCGGGTCGCTTCGCTTTCCATTTCGGCGGTCGCCTTGCCGACCGTATGCATGGCGTCGCCGATCGCCTGGGCGCCGATTTCGACGTCCTTGGCCTGGCGCATGGAGGTGCTGCCTTGGGCGATCAATTTCTCGGCGCGATCGTTCAGCATCTTCAGCGTGGCGTCGATTTCCGACGTCGCTTCGCTGGTCTGATTGGCGAGCGCCTTCACTTCGCCGGCGACCACGGCAAATCCGCGGCCGGCATTGCCCGCGCGCGCCGCTTCGATCGTCGCGTTCAGGGCGAGCAGATTGGTCTGCTTGGCGATGGCGTCGATCGATTCCGCAACCTTGGCGACCTGGGCCAAAGGCTGCTTGAGATCGGCGAGCTGGGTCGCGATCCCTTCGACCGCGGCAATGAGGCTGGTGATCTGTTTCAACGAGGCGCCCATCTGCGAGCGCGACGCGTCGATCTCGGCGCGAGCCTGGGCCGCGAAATCGCGGGTCGATTGGGCCGCGGCGGCGACTTCTTCGTTGCTCTTGGCGAGTTGGCCGGCGGCATTGAGCAGGCCCTTGAAGGCCTCGGCTTGCTCGTGCACGCAGGCGCTTATCTCTTCGACATTGCCGGCGACATCGACGACTTCGATGCCGAGCCCGCCGGCCTCCTGGGCCAGCCGGTTCATCAAATTGGGGGAGGAAGCGCCGCCGTGGGACATGGAAAAAAGCTCTTCTATAGTAAGTGGCGTAAGGGGTGACTTGGGGAGCGGCCTTCGACCGGCGTTGGGCCGCCTCCGACCGGGTTGAGATTAGCGGCGAACCGGTTAACTGCGGGTAAACCAAGGCGGCCCTCGCCAGATTATCGCTGCTGCGGAATCGCCCCCTCGGGGGTTGCGCCGGGGCGCTCAAATGCAAACCCGGCCGGAGGCGGCCGCGACGGTCGCCCGAAAATCGCCTCATTTCCGGCGTTTTATCCGGCCCCGAAAAGCAGTGGGCCCGGATTTAGCCGAGAATTCCCGCGGGTCTCCGGGCCTATCCCCGATGCCCGGAACGGGCCTGAACCGGGGCTCGGCCGGCATTTGCAGCGGTCTTGGATCGCGCTCGGAGATCGTGCTATGGAATGGCCCCCCGCGCGGAGGAGCAAAGCGGGAAACAGTGAGACCGGGAACCAGGCGGAAGACCAGGGGCGGCGGACTCCCGACAGCCTTCGCGGCGCATCCAGATACGCCGCCATTCCGTACAAGTGACCGTATCGCAAGATCCAGATCGCGAGAGCAATGGGCGAGATGATCTCTCTTATCGGCCTGACCAAGAGGTTTGGGCCACTGACCGCCGTCGACGGCATTACCTTGAAGGTAAGCCGGGGCGAGGTCTTGGGCTTTCTCGGGCCCAACGGTGCCGGCAAATCCACCACCATGAAGATGGTCACCGGATTTCTGCTGCCCTCCGGCGGCAAGGCCTTTGTCTGCGGCTACGACGTCGAGCAATTCCCCATCGAGACCAAGAAGAAGATCGGCTATTTGCCCGAGGGCGCGCCGCTCTATGGCGACATGACCGCCGAATCCTTCCTCGAATTCATCGCCGAAATCCGCGGCTTCAAGGGCCCGGAAAAGAGACAGCGGGTAAACCGTGCCGTCGCCCAGGTGGAAATCGGCGATGTGCTGCAACAGCCGATCGAAACCCTCTCCAAGGGCTATAAGCGCCGGGTCGGATTGGCCCAGGCGATCTTGCACGATCCCGAAGTCCTCATTCTCGACGAACCGACCGACGGCCTCGACCCCAATCAAAAACATCAGGTGCGCAATCTCATCGGCTCGATGGCCCGGGACAAGGCGATCGTCATTTCGACGCATATCCTCGAAGAAGTCGATGCGGTCTGCACCCGAGCCGCGGTGATCGCCAAGGGCAAGCTGGTCTTCGACGGCACGCCAGCGGCTCTCGAAGCGCGCTCCAAGAACTCATAACGCCGTCGCCATTCGCATTGCGGCGCCGCGCGCCGGCGAAGTGCGCGACGGGCTTGCCGGTGCCGCCTTCGTGTCGCGCATCGACAAGGTGGACGAGGCCAACGGATTCGCGAACTTGCTCGTCCTGCCGAAGGACGGCCGTTCGATCATCGCCGATGTCAGCGAGTTCGTTCGCAACCACGGCTATCCGATCGAGGAAATTCAGGTCGAGCGCAGCCGCCTCGACAACGTCTTCCGCGACTTGACGCTGCGGAGCTGACGGCCGTGCAAAACACCTTCGTCATCTTCCGCCGCGAGCTGAACGCCTATTTTTCGACGCCGCTCGCCTATGTCTTCATCGTCATTTTCCTGGCGCTGTCCGGCGCGTTCACGTTCTATATCGGCGACTTCTTCGGGCGCGGCTCCGCCGATCTCGACGCTTTCTTCAGCTACCATCCCTGGCTCTATCTGTTCCTGATTCCCGCCGTGGCGATGCGGCTGTGGGCGGAAGAGCGGAAAACCGGAACCGTCGAGCTGCTGATGACCCTTCCGGTTTCGACCACGCAGGCGGTTCTCGGCAAATTCCTGGCGGCTTGGTGCTTCGTCGGCATCGCGCTGGCGCTGACCTTCCCGATCTGGATCACCGTGAATTACCTCGGCCATCCCGATAACGGTGTCATTTTCGCGAGTTACGTCGCCAGTTTCCTGATGGCCGGCGCGTTCCTGGCGATCGGCTCCTGCGTGTCGGCGCTGACCAAGAACCAGGTCATCGCCTTCATCCTGGCCGCGGTGGTTTGCTTCCTGTTTCTGATGAGCGGGCTCGACCTGGTCCAGAGCTTCTTCCAGGGCTGGCTGCCGCGCTTCTTGGTCGATGCCATCGCGGGCATGAGCTTCCTCACCCATTTCGGCGCCATCACCAAGGGCGTCATCGATATTCGCGACGTCATCTTCTTCGGCTCGCTGATCGGCGTCTGCCTGCTCGCCAACGTGGTCGCCGTCGACATCAAGAAATCGGTTTGAGATCGTGCTTCAGCAATTGAACAAATACGACCGTCGCACGCTGGCCCTCGCCGCGGTATTGATCGGCGTCATCTTCTTCGTCGCCTTCAATATCCTCTCGGCGAACGCCTTGAAATCGGACCGGCTCGACCTGACCGAGGACGGGCTCTATACCCTGTCGCCGGGAACGATGGCGGTTTTGAAGTCGGTCGACGAGCCGATCACGCTCCGCTTCTATCTATCCCATCAGCTGACCGAACAGAATCCGGTTTACGCCCAATACGCCAACCGGGTGCGCGAGCTGCTCGAGCGCTATGCCAGCATCGCCCGCGGCAAGATCAAGCTCGAAACCTATGCGCCGGAACCCTATTCCCAAGACGACGACCGGGCGATGGCGGGCGGCTTGCAGGGCGTGCCCGTGGATAACGCGGGCGCGGTCGGCTATTTCGGCCTGATCGCGACCAATTCGACCGACGATCTTTCGGTCGTTCCGCTGTTCAGCCCGGACCGCGAGCAATATCTCGAATACGATCTGACCAAAATCATCTATTCGCTGGCTCATCCGAAGAAACCGACGATCGGGCTTTATACCTCGCTGCCGCTTCGCGCCGATCCCGCGCGGCAATATCAGCCTTGGCCGATCTTTCGCGAGCTTTCCCAGTTCTTCAACATCAAGTCGATGCGGGGCGAAGGCCGCGTGCCCGACGACATCGACGTGCTGCTGATCGCCCATCCGCAGAACATGACCGACGCCGAGATTTACGCGATCGATCAGTTCGTGCTGCGCGGCGGCAAAGCGCTGATCCTCGTCGATCCGCATTTCGAATCCTCGGGCCGCGATTACACCAAGGGTCCGCCGCAAAAGGGCGAAACCAGCTCGGATCTGCCGAAGCTGTTCGCCGCCTGGGGCGTCGATTTCTCCACCGACAAGGTGGTGGGCGACCGGACCGTGGCGCAAAGCGTCAGTATGACGACGGGCGATGGCCGCACCCAGGTGATCGACTATCTGCCTTGGCTGGCGCTGCGCGACCAGAATTTCGCCCATGACGACGTAACGACCGCACAGATGCAGCGGATCAATCTGGCGAGCGCCGGATTCTTCACCCTCAAGCCCGGCGCCAAGACGTGGCTGAAACCGCTTCTCTTCAGCACCCCGCAATCGGAAGAAATCAGCGTCGACGACGTCGATTTTATTCCCGACGGTCCCGGTCTGCTGAACAAGTTCAAGTCGGAAGACAAGGAGTTCGTTCTGGCCGGCCGGTTGACCGGCCCGGTCAAGAGCATCTATCCCGACGGGCCGCCCTGGGATCCCATCAAGAAGCCGGCCGCCGCGGGCGAACCCAAGAGCGATGCGAAGCCCGATACGAGCGGCGGCGCGAAAAGCGATGCCAGGCCCGAGACCGGCAGCGCCCCGGCCAACCAGGGCGCCGCTCCGGAAAAACCCAAATACCTGACCGAGTCGGTCAAGCCCATCAATGTGGTTTTGATCGGCGACGCCGATATGATGGTGGATCATTTCTGGCTGCAGACGGAAAACGTCTACGGCCGGCAGGTCGATGTCCCGATCGCCAACAATGCCGAATTCCTCGCCAATATTCTCGACAATCTTTCCGGCAGCGACGAGCTGGCGAGTTTGCGGAGCCGCGGATTGTCTTACCGGCCCTTCGTGGTGACCGAGACAATCCGCCGCGACGCCGAGGCGCAGTATCGCGAGACCGAACAGCGGATCCAGCAGGAGCTGAAGACGACCGAAGCCAAGCTCCAGGAACTTCGCGGCGGCGAGGCGATGTCGGCGGATTCGGTCCTGACCGACGAGCAGAAGAAGGAAATCGAGAGTTTCCGCCAAAACGTGATCGTGCTCCGCCAGCAATTGCGGGATGTGCAGCACAATCTCCGCAAAGACATCGATTCGCTCGATACCTGGCTCAAGATCATCAATATCTGGGCGATGCCGGCGCTGATTTCCCTGGTCGCCATCGCACTGCTCATTCTGCGTCGGGCGCGCCGCCGCCGCAGCCTCCACGCGGGAGGCGGATCGACATGAAACCGAAATCGCTTGTCATTTTCGCCGGTGTCACCGCGGTCGTAACCGCCGTCGCCTTGGTCACCGTCGCCAATCGTTATTGGATCAGCCAGGCGACGGCGACCGAACGGGCGTTCCCCGGCCTGCTCGACCGCATCAACGACGTCGCCGAAATCGACGTCACGGCCAAGGGAACGACGACCGTCATCAAGCGCGCCGCTCCGGGCTGGGTCATGGCCAGCAAATACGATTATCCGGTCCAGGCCGAAATGGCGAAGGGTGCGGCGATCGGCTTCGGCGAAATGGAATTGACCGAGCGCAAGACCACGCATCCCGACCGCTACGCCCGGCTCGGCGTCGAAGACGTGGACGGCGAGAATGCCAAATCGCGGCTGGTGTCGCTCAAGGACGCCAAGGGGACGACGCTGGCCGAGCTGATCATCGGCCGCCCGCGGGAAGGGCGGCTGGGCGGACAAGGCGGCATCTATGTGCGCCATGTCGGCGACGCCCAATCCTGGTTCGCGCCCGCCAATTTCGAGATTCCGGGAAATCCGATGGTCTGGCTCGAGCCCCGGATCGTTCACGTCAACGCCAAGCGTGTAGCGACGGTTACGACCGTGCAGCCGAACGGCGATACCCTCGTGCTCTATAAGGACACGCCGCAGACCGCGCATTTCGCCTTCAAGGATCTGCCGCCGGGCAAGAAGCTGAAGGGCGAAGCGGTCGCCGACGATATGAGCACGGCCCTGACCACGATCGATCTGGTCGACGTGGCACCCCAAGCCAGTATCGATTTCTCGCAAAAGGTTTGGCACACCGACGTCAAGACCTTCGACGGGCTGGATGTCAAGATCGACATCGTGCAGCAGGGCGAACATCCTTGGGCCAAGCTCTCGGCAAGCGCCGGGACGCCGCTGGCCGATCGCAATTCGCAAGCTGAAGACGTTCAGAAATTCCTGAAGACCGCCGACGAGGTCGCCCAGGAAGCCGCGGATATCAACGGGCGCACCGGCAAATGGGCTTATGAGCTTCAAGGTTATCAGGCGGAAAAGCTCCGCTCGCCGCTCTCCATCTTCCTCGAAGCCGAGCAGATGGGCCAAGGCCCGGGCGATATGGGCGGTCCTGGCGGCGATATGGGCGCGGGATTTGGCCCGGGCGGCGATGGCGGTGGTCTTCCCCCCGGAATGGCGCCTGGAATGCCCGTGGAAAATCCTCCAGCCAAGAAAAAATAGCCGATTAAACGGATTTGCGAAGAGTAACCGGGGGCATCGCGCAAGGCCGCTTCACGCCCCGCCTCTCGCCGGCGGCCGCAGGCCAATCCCGCTCATTCAAACCACGAAGCCTTGCCGAAATAATCGAGCTCGGTGACGAGCTTGGCGTTGCCCGAGCGTTCCTCGCCCGCCTTTTCCGAGCGGATCGATTTCACCAACCCCACGCCCGGCGCATACCACTCGGAAATTTCGACCGTGACGTCGAGGGTGCTCTGATTGTCGATGGTGGTCACACTGGTATGGCCGACCGCCGTCACCTTGAGGCAGTTCGAGAAATGTCCCGCCGGGACCTGAACCGATTCGGGATTTTCCACCGTATAATCGAGATCGAGGCCGATGGAGATCGGCAGGGCCTTGCTGTAGAGAAATTTCTGGGTGAGCAAGATGGTTCGCCCCGATGCGCGCCAATGGGCGCCGGGCTGCAGCGGATATTTGAGAATGTATTGGCCGGGTGCGGCTGACGATATTTCCGAGCCCGGCTCGCGAAACGCCGCTTCGCGAATCCCCGCTTTGTCGTCGGCGTAATAGATGATCTTTCCGTCCGCGAACAGCCGCGGCGTTGCCGATGCACCGTCGATGGTTTCGGCACGCAAATTGACGGCGAAGGATTTGAAATTCTCGGCGCCCGCCGTTCCTTCCGATTCGAGATGAAGCCGGTAGCCGAAGCGCAAACTGGGATCGAGCGGGAAGGGGGATTGGGAATTGCGGCATCCGGCAAGCAAAAGCGTTACAAGCGCCAGGCAGCCGATCAGGCGCCGGCTCATCCGAACCAGCCGGGCCGGGTCATCGATTCGAGCTCTTCGTTCATTTCGGCGCCGAGCGGCCCATCGGCGCCCGAATCTTCCTTGCGGACGCGCTTCACCAGCCCGACCGAGGGCGCATACCATTCGACGGTATCGATGGCGCTGGCGAGAACGCCGGAATCGGCCCAATCCAGCTTGGCGATGCCGGCGCCGTGCAAGCGGAGGCAGTGATGGATGGTTCCCGCCGGAACCCGGACATTGTCGTCGGGGCTTTCGACTTTGTAGGTCAGCGGCCCGTCGGCGGAAATCGATTTGGTGATCTGGCCGAAGCCGCCGAGAAAAGTGCGGCGCAGGATCTGGGTTTCGCCCGGCTCGGTCCAGCCGTCGCCGATGGTGAGCGGGCGTTTCAGAATATAGCGCGGCGCGATCGGCATCGGTTGATCCTGATCCTCGGCCCGGCGCGCGACCAGAGCGATGCCGTCGGCGGATTTGGCGAAATACAGCGTGCCGCCGTCGTTATAGAGCCTCGGCACCGCGCGCCCGCCGCCCAACGCTTCGCCCGGCAGATTGGTTTCGGCGACGGCATAATTGTCTTTTTCGAAGGCGCCGGCATTGCCCATGTTCCGGGTCTGCAGGATCTGCCGGTAGGTCCAGGAATAGCCGGGATCGAGGGGAAAATAATCGTTCCCGTCCTTGCCGCAACCGGAAACGCCCGCCGCCAGCAATAGGCCGGCGGTCAGCGTGCAAGCAGGTTTCATTTGAACCACGAACCCGTGAGCCACGAACCGGTGTCGAGATTTTCGAGCTCCAGGGTCATGGAGCCGAACGCCGGACCTTCGGGGCCGCTGTCTTCGTTGCGGGTCATTTTGACGAGGCCAACACCCGGCGCGAACCATTCCGTTGACTCGATGGCGATGTCCATGTCGCCCATCCGCTCACCCATATTGGCGTTGCCCGTGCCTTTGCCGTGGAGGCGCAGACAATTGCGGAACGTGCCGGCGGGGACTTTCACCACGTCGTCCTTGGCTTCGACGGTATAGGTGAGCTCGACGGCGGCCCTGACCGGAACCATGATGACGGCGGCGGGGCCGATTTCCTGGCGGCGCATCAGATAAGTCTGGCTGTTCACGCGCCAGGACGCGCCGACCGCGACCGGATATTTCAGCACGTATTGATTGGGCGGCGCGTCTTTCGCGTCTTCGCCGACATCGCGGTCGCCCGCCAGCAAAATCCCGTCGTCCTGCAGCGCGTAGTAATAGACGTGCCCGTCCTCGTACAGGCGGGGAACGAGCTTCTGCTGCTCGGTCACGATCATGCCCCGGTTGACGACCAGCTGGGCGCCGTGTTCTTTGCCGCGATTCTTGATTTCGGTGGCGACCCGATAGCGCCAGCTCCACCCCGGATCGAGGGGGAAATAGCTTTGATCGCCGCCGGGCTTGCAGGCTGCCAGCGAAACCCCCAGCGCCGCGATCGCCGCCAACTTTTTCGCGAAATTTTTCACGCGGGCTCTCGCGGATTCATCGGTCACTTGGTCGGCAGCACGGTGGCGGCGAAGGGCGTGAAAATGATGTCCAGCGATTTGGTCACCGCCGCGGTGCGGGACATGTCGGCGGCGATCATCGGCGGGCCGTTGGCGCCCTGGTCCGATCCGGGAATCTCGCCCATGATGTCCTGGCCGTTCTTCATCGCCTTGCCGGCTTCCTCCAGCCTCTCATGGAGCTCGGGCGAATAGCTGATCTTATAGGCCCGCGGCGTCACGCGGCCGGCGTTTTCGGAAAGCGAGGAGACCCAGAGATAAATCTCGCCGGGGATGCCTTGCGACTTGTCCGGCTCGTAGACCTGGGCCGCGATCAAGCGGAAGCGGTCGGGCAGATGCTCGGCCGTCGGCCAGCCGAGGAGATCGACGAGGGCGACATAGCTGATCGGATAAAAGGCGGTGACCAGGACGATGACCGCGGCCTTGATGCCCCAGGAGAACCGGGAATAGAGGATCATCACCAGCAGCAGGACTGCGAGCAGGGTGTAACTTGCGATGATGCCGACGCTGACAGTAATCACGGACGCCTCGCTTCCATTCTTATCCCAGACGATGGGGAAATTAAATTCATTGCAGTTTCACCAGATGCTTTTGCAGATTGTTGGTGGCTTCGACGCTGCCATCGGCGGCGATCTTGAACCGCACCGCGGTTTTTTCGTCGCCCTGATGTTCGAGCGTGACTTCGCCGTAATAGATGACCTCGAGAACCGGGTTCACTTTCTCGACCTTGACCTGAACCGGCACCGGCTTGCCGTCCTCGGTCGCGTAATAATTGACGTTGACCACGTATTCGCCGGGGATGACGCCGCGGATGGTGACGATTTCCTGATTCAGCGGGTTCACCACTTTCTTGCCGTTGACGATAATGAAGTCGTTCAGCATGCCGCGGTCGTCGCGGTCGAGATGCATGAGGCCCGCTTCCGGATTGCGGAACCAGACCAGATCGCCGCGCGGGCTTTCGACCCAGGTGTCGATATCGGCGGTGTTCCAATCCGGCCAGGACACGGTGATGATATATTCCGCCTTCGGATTGATCTTCCCCTGTTTGTTTTCCGGATTGATGAACATCATGGTGATGATCAGAAGAAAGGTGATCCCGAGCAGCGTGTTGAAAACAAGATCGGTGAACGGATCGGTATTGCCTCTTTGCCGGGTGCGGCGCGCCATAACTAGATTTTCGCCATGTTCGATCGCGTCCGCGGTTAGCCGGGCGCTTTCGCCTTGATATAGGGCGACACCTGAACCTCGATCACCTTGGTCATCAGCGCCACCAGATCGTCGGCACCGCGGTCGAGAAGCTGATACTGCAAACTCAGCATGATCGCGGCGATCAAGCCGGCGATGGTGGTAAACAATTTCACACCCATGCCGCCGCTCATATTCACCAGCACTTCCTTCATGCTGGTGATGTCGAGATTGGTGACCGAGGTCACCGCATTGAGCAGAATGACGAAGCCGATGCCGGTGCCGAGCAATCCGAGCTTGATCATGGTATCGGCGACGAACCAGCCGATGTCCTGGCCGCCGCGCAATTGCTGGCTGTAGGCGTCGAGCAATTGATTCTGCTCCAGCCCGGATTCGCCGACATGGCGGCCGGCCTCGCGCATGTGCAAGAGCTCGGTGATCAGGCTGGTGAGCGCGCATTGGGGAAGGGCGGTATTGCCCACCAAAACCCGCTCGCCGGAAAGGGCGAGATGCCGCGCCGGACCGTTCTTCAGGGTGTCGGAAACGCGCGCCGCGTCGACGAGCTGTTTCGACATGTAATAGGTGCGGATCGCGCAATGGCCGGTGAAGGCGAAATAGAGGAGTGTTATCACCACCGACAAATAGCTGACATCGCTCATATAAACGCGCTGGGGGAAGCCGAGGCTCCAGGCCACCCCGAAGGCGAAGAGGGAGACGCCGGTCACCACCAGCCACCGCAGGAACAGGTAATGGCGCTTATAGGTGAGGGCGCTGGCGACGTCGGCGGTTGTCCAAAACGGCGGCATCTTTTTCTCTTGCTCGCTGATTCTCGCCGATTCTGTTAGCCGGCGGCGGGCCTGGTCGGATGACCCAAGGGGATCAGTTGCGGATGAAATTATGCGATGGGCGGAACGGAATGGCGACAGCGAGAACCCATTGGCGGGATCACATTTTCACGAGGTCACGTCCACGAGTTGACGATGCCGCGACAATGGACGGTTTCTGTTCATACTTGAAATGAATATTTCACATATCTATCATGAAACAAATGAATAATTTTTCCCGGATCGACCTCAATCTTCTGACCGTTTTCGACGCGCTGATGGCGGAGCGGCATCTCTCGCGGGCCGCGGCAAGACTCGGGCGAAGCCAGCCGGCGATGAGCCATGCCCTGCGAAGATTGCGCCATCTCTTCAACGATCCGCTTCTGGTGCGCGGCAAGGGCGGAATGAAACCTACCCAGCGGGCGCTGGAATTGGAAGCGCCGGTGCGCCTCGTGCTGTCGGAGATTTCGGGGCTCGCCGGGATAGGCGGGAAATTCGATCCCCATTCGGCGCAGCGGACGTTCCGGCTGGCCATGTCGGATTACAATGCGCGGGTTCTGCTGCCCGCGCTCGCCAAGCGCATTCGGGCCGAAGCCCCGGCCGTCAATCTCGTGGTGCTCCAGGGCGGGCGGCGTGATACGGCGGAGGCGCTGGCGCAAGGGGGTGTCGATCTGGTGGTGACGTCGCTGGAAGCGATTCCCAAAGGCATGCGCGGACAGCTGCTGCTCCGCGATCGCGTCGTCTGCGTGGCCGGCAAACACGCCATGGGCGGAAAGCGCACGCTGACCTTGTCCGAATATTTGGCGCGGCCGCATCTCAGCATTTCTCTCCAAGGCGATACACCCGGACCGATCGACGACATTCTCGCCAAGCAAGGCCTGGTTCGGCGCAGCGTCATCACCTTGGCGCATTTCCTGGTGATCCCCGCGGTCCTCAGCAGCACGGACACGATCGCGACCTTGCCCTCGCGGGTGGCGCGCGCTTATCGCGCCGAATACGACCTCGTTGTGTTCAAGCCGCCCTTCGACCTGCTGGAATCGATGGTGTGGTCGATTTGGCACCCCCGCGCCGAAACCGATGCCGGGCATCGCTGGCTTCGCGGGCTCATCGGCGAAGTATCGGAATCTTTTCCCCGGGAGCGGTGAGGAGGTTGCTTGGAAACTCGTCGCGAATCTCGGACGGTGAGCGCGTTAATTCTCGCGCGATTTTGATCGGTCTCTTGAGCGCTCGCTCGGAAGGCCGGGATCGACGACATACTTTGTCTCGTCGATCTGAGGCACCGCCAGGACATAGGGCTTGTATGCCATGTCTTGGATCAGGATGTGAGAATTAAGCCAGATTTTGAGGTATTCCAGCAATTCGCGGGTTATATCCGGATCGGGAATCCCCGCATACCGCTCGCGCGCATCGTGGATGAAATGCGCGAACTCGGCGTGTTCCTCGGCATGGGCCTCCAGAGCCGGGAAGCTGCAGGCCTTCATGATTTTTTCTTCCCGGGCGAAATGGAAATCGATATAGGCGACCAGGTTGCCGAAGATGATGCCCAAGGTATCTTGGGTGGCGCCCGTTTCGGAAAAATCGTGCAGCTGGTTGACGATCCGGAAAAGCGCCTGGTGATCCGAATCCAGGATCGGCACCCCAACGCTCATCGATGGAGACCAGCTCAGATAGGGCATGAATCCCTCATTCCCGATGGGCCTATGTAAACAGGGCCGGGGAAAACATGAAAATTATAGGCCGCTTTCCGCCGGCGGCAGTTGATCCAGGTCAAGAGCGCTGACGCGGCGCGTGACTCGGTGATTGGGGCCGCTTAGTGGAAGGAGCGCTCTGCCGGCCGGTCGATGGCTTGATGCAGGCGGATGTCCTTGGCCCGGAAGTGCTCGGAAAACCAGGCAACGAGGCGCGCCATGAGGGCTTTTTCGCAATCGAAGGCCGCAGCCGTGTCGACCGCGGCGATAATGTCGCGAAGCTCGCCCAGCAAGGTGTCATGGTCGGCCTTGTGCTCGGCGAATTGATCGTAGCCATGTTCCCGCATGGCCTTTTCCTCATAGGCGAAGTGCTTGGCGACCTCGGCATAGACCCCATTCAAAACCTCACGCACCGCGGCGTCGCTCGGGCTCTTTCCGAGGCTGTGATAAAGCGCGTTGATGCGATCGAGGAGGTGGGCATGCTCCCGGTCGGCCTCATCGAGGCCGGTTTCGAACTCCGATTTCCATTCAATCAGCGGCTTGTCCACGCTTCCCTAATCCCCAATCAGGTGGTCCAAATCAAGATGGCTCAAATCAAGGCGGCCCCAATCCACCCCGACCGAGTACTCTCGTATGACTATCCGGAAGGATACGTAGTTTGAAGCCGCTTGAATAGCCTTGTTGACGGTATGGTGATCGGCAGCGAGGGCGCGATTCCGCCGCAGTGCCGCAGGGATAGGCCTGTGGTAAAATACGCTTTATCGCTTCCCGCCGCCAAAATCCCCATCAACGGGAGAAATCGCCATGTCCTTGTCGATGTACCAAGCTTCCATTCCGGCCTTCATTCGGATCCTGAACAATCTCTCGGCCATTCTCGATAAGGCCGCTGCCCATGCCGAGGCGAAGAAGATCGATCCTGCGGTTTTCATCGCGGCGCGCCTCTTCCCCGACATGTTTCCGTTCTCCCGCCAGATCCAGATCGCGACCGACGGCGTGAAAGGCTGTGCGGCGCGGCTGTCCGGCGCGGAACCGCCGAGCTATCCCGATACCGAATCCACCTTTTCCGAATTGAAGGCGCGGATCGCCAAGACCGTCGCCTTCCTGCAAAGCTTCACCCCGGCGCAGATCGACGGCAGCGAGGATCGCAAGGTCACGCTCAAGCTAGGCGGCGAGGACAAGACGTTTGTGGGGAAGCCCTATCTCTTCGAATTCGTGATTCCCAATTTCTATTTCCACGTCACCACCGCCTACGACATCCTCCGCCACAACGGCGTGGCGATCGGCAAGGGGGATTATCTCGGGAAGTTCTGAGCGGTATGGCAATAGGGACACACAGCAAATGACGCCATTTCGATTTCGTCGACGCGATCTCAAAACCATCTAGATGAGATTTTTATGTCAATACCAACATAATTGACCACAAAGCAACGAAGGTTGCGCGATGAATTCGAGGAGATCTCATCCCTCGTCTCTATGGACCATTGGAATATTCTTGATGATGAGCCGGACAGCAGGACTACTTACCTCGAGCTGATGAAAAATAAACTGGTCCGAAGCGAGGTTATCTTAAAATACGCGCTCATTGACGGATTGCTGTCTGTAATAATTTGCCATTATTACTTTCGGAGGCCGAAAAGAACCTTCACATTCAAACAGCTTTGGAGAACGAAAAAATTCAGAGTATTCAATCACTACATATCGGACGAAATATATCTGCTCGGAAAATTGAGGATCGTTCATGCCGTAGGGAAATTACCCAAGGAAGTTCGCGAGGCCGTCGAGCGCATCAATGCGCTGCGAAACGCTCTCGCGCATAGTTTCTTCCCTGAAAATAGGCGCCAATACATGGGCCTATAAAAAGGTCATATTCAAGGCCTCGACATTTACACGAAGGACGGGGTGGAAAAATTTGAGGACGACTTTGACGTCGTGAGGGAATGTCTTCACAATCGAGCGTTCGGAACGCCTTAACAACGCGAAGCCACCTCCACCCCACCCCCGCCTTACAGCGGATAGAACGTCACGTCCTCGCCGGTTGATGCGGGCGAGTCGCCGGTCTCGGCCATGCCGCGTTGCATCGAGTGATAGATCGTGGCGCCGATAACGCGTCGATTCCATCGTTTCGCTCACTGACCGGAACAGGGGAAGGCTTCGGCAAGAGCCGCGATGACGAGTTCCGAGGCGATCATGTCGAGCTTTTCCGGATGGGCTTTCAAATAATTGAGCACAGCGAGGCTCGTCTGACCAAGAGTCACCCCTTCGCGAAGGCAGTAATAGCGATGGGCGGAGGGATCGGTTTCGCCGGAGTCCGCGCCGGAAACCGCATGGGTGATCGTGAGGGCATCGTCCACGCCGATGATATAGCCGTCGCACCAAGCCTGGTGGTTGCTGCCGAAAGGCGCGTCGCAAAGTTCCAGGAGCTTATTGCCGGAAATGAATCCAGAAATCGGACTCTTTTGCGCCCATGCCGGAGAACTCGGCATGACGAGGGCGGCGAACCCCAGGATCATGACGGTCGATAGGGCTTTCATGTCCTGCATCTCCCTCAGGATCAACGAATAACGCCATTTAAATCCGCTTCCGGGTTTTCGGTGAAGCGGAAAAAGGCGGGGATTCGGATCGACGGGACGCAGAGTAGTTATTGAAAGGCCGCGGCGAGGAACCAGGCACCGCTCACAAGGAGCAGACAGCCCGCGACACGCGATATCGAACGCCCGGCGGGAATGACCTTCTCGAGCAGAACGAAGATTGCGAGCCCCGCGATCCAGAGAACGTTCATTACACCACCGACAAACAGCAACGCCATCAACGCCCAGCAGCAGCCGACACAATACGCCCCGTGCCGGAGACCGAGCCACAGCGTGCCGAACGCGTCGCGCCGGAAGCCGCCATGGCGCTGGATAAACATAACCGGCGCCTGGCATTGGGTAAGGCAAGCGTCTTTTGCGGGCGTACATTGGTAGACGCCGGCAACGATCAGGACCACCCCGCCAAGAATATTCGTCGCGCTTTCCATCGTAGGCGTGAGCAGGGATGCACGTTCGAGCGCCCATTGCGCACATGTGGCGGCAAGAGCAAACGCGATCCAGGCGGCGAGGTATCCTCCGGCGAACCACACCGTTGCTGAGAACGGCTTCTGCCGCGCCGCCGCCTGACGCGCGATGCGGGCATGGATGAGGATCATCGGTGCGGCCGACGGGGTCATCATCCCGATCATCATCACGGCCCACATCATGAAGACCAGCGTGAACTCGAACAGGCTCCAGGGGGCCGAGGCCGGCGCCATGATTCCGGCGCCCGCGGGAATCATGCGAAATCCGGTCATGTCCCTGCCGCCCATATTCATGCCGCCGGTATCCATGCCGGCCGTAAGCCAGAGGACATACACCCAAGCCAGTGCGACGAGCAAAACAAGCGCGGAGACGATAATGGCGCGATCGCGCCGAAGCACGGCCTCGAGCGCACTGTCGCTCATGGCGCCTCAGCGCACGATGCCGCTTTGGGAAAGATGCAGATTGGCAAATTGGCCATAGGAATCGGCGAGATCCAGTTTGATCGGACCCGATATCTTGCTCCAGCCGCGGCCAACCTCCGCGATCGAATACTCGAATCCATTGGGGATATCGATGCGCGCGCGGTGCTCGGCGCCGGTCACCGGATTGAGAATGGGCTCGCCACGGCTCTCGATCAGCCCGGGCACGACCAACCGCGCCTTGCGCGCGTCGACATCGACCGTAAACTCGATAGGCCGAAACAGCGGTTCATGAACCTTCTCGAGGGTTGCCGAAAATACCTGCCATATGGTGGCGCCCGGCTCGGTATCCTGGCCGCTGAGAATTCGCAGCAGCGCCGCGCGCTGTTCCGGCTTGGCGCGCTCGTCGACGACGATCAGCGCCTCACCCTTACCCTCGTAGATTGGTCCCGGCCAGGCAAGTACGGCAACAGTCTTTAAACCATCAAGGCGGATGTTTCCGTGATGCCCTTCGGTAATCTCTAAAGCGGCAACCGCCGTGCAGTTGCCATGGGTGGGCAACGCGTTGAATTGACACGGACAGCCATAGGCGCAGTTGCAGTTGGCGAATTCCCGACCTTTGATCGCCCATTTAACGTCCGGCATTTTCGCCTCCTATATCACGCCTCTCGATGCCCGTTTGTGCAACGTACAACGTTGGCCGGGTGGCCGGAATAAATAAGCTGTGGGACCAATGAGGACCGTCGGCATCATCCGGGGTCCGAATCTGGCTAGAAGCGGCGACAGGCGCTACGCCTGAAGGCTGCGCCCCCCACCCCGCCTCACAGCGATAAAACATCACGTCTTCGGCGTCCGATGAGGGCGCGTCGGTTTTCCCGGACATGTCGCGTTGCATCAAATGATAGACCGTGGCGCCGATGATGCCGTCGCCGTGTTCGCCATCACCGGCCAGCCGGAAAGACTTTGTCCGCCTTCATCGCGCCTACCAAACGCCTTTGACACAGGGATTCCGAAGGCGCATCCTTCGCGACGGTGCTTACAACACCTATAAAGCCTTATTTCTTCGTCGCTTTTGTCGACCGACGGTCGGGTCGGGCCGGAGTTCATCGACGCGAACTGCGCGGATTTTAGGGGACGCAATGAACCACCTCAAATGGTCGCCGGCTTTCGAGACCGGAGTCGCGGAAATCGACGATGATCATCGGAATTTATTTGCACTCGCGGAAGCGATACGCGAAGGCGTTGCCAAGCGGAATACGGCCCTGATCAGTGTACCAGCCCAGGCTTTCATCGACGCGGCCGAGAAGCATTTCGCCAGAGAAGAAGAAATACTCGTTCGGGTCGCCTTTCCGGACATTGATGGCCACAAGGTCTATCACGCGTCGCTCCTGACCAAGGCAAAACAACTAAAACAAGTCTGCGACGTCGAGATGGACCCCGAGAAAGCCAAAGCTTGCTACGATGAGGTCGTCACCTTTCTGATCGACGACGTGGTACGGGGCGACAGTCAGTTTAAGTCGTACGTCAACCACTACGGCTTTGCCCGCCGAAAAGACTAGCCCATCCCCCGGCGCTTCCAACTCAGCAGGCGCACAAGCTTCTCGACTTTGGTTGAGGCCGTCGCCGCCGATGGGATTGCGGCGCATCGAAAATACCTAGCGCGTGACAAACGCGTGCGGCCTTCGGCTTGTGGGCAAGTCTTGAAGGAGTGTTTGCTCCTGGCTAGAACCGGCAACCAAGACTACGGCGAAAGAAACGCAGGCCACCTCACAGCGAATAGAACGTCACGTCCTCGCCGGTCGATGCGGGCGCGCCGCCGGTCTCGGCCATGCCACGTTGCATCGAGTGATAGATCGTGGCGCCGAAGATGCCGTCGCCGTGCTCACCGTCCTCGGCCAGCGGCAGGACCACGCGCTCGCCATGGCCGTAGCGCCCGGCATGGATGAAGACGAGTCCCTTGCCGTGGCAAAAGCACGGCTCCACAGCGACTTCTTCTTTGCCGCGCGAAAATCGCGTCGGAGTTCCAGTCCTTGAAAAATTCCCGCATGTCGGCGCCGCGCATGGTCTTGCCGAAGAGGGCGTCGATTTCATCGCCGGCGAGACGGCCGGTGAAGCGATCCGCCGCCCGGTCGTATTTCCACGACCAGACGATCGGCAGTTGCGGCCCGATGGCGCCGGGATCGATATCCGCCCAGGCCGGCATTTTCTTGCTGCCGCGCGCGTGGTTCCAGTGTTCCGCCACCGCGCGCAGATCGGGATTTTCGACAACGGCGAGAAATTCCGCGAAGCTCAATTTGCAATCCGATGCGGGGCACCCCGCTTCGCCGTCATGGCGATTTCAACCAATACCTTCGGCATCGATCGATGCGTAACCTAAAGTATAGGTCTAGGCAAGAGTCCCGTGAGTTGATGCCGCAGCGCAAAATACGATGGTGTTCGCGGTGAGATGACTCGCGGGCCAATTCGATCTCTCGCGATTCCCATTGGCGCGATTCGAATTCGCGTCAGGGTTGATTTTTCGCGCTTGGGTTGTGATCTCGCTGCCATCGCCGAAATGCGCGAAGGACTGGACCCTCCAACTCGCTAAAGCCCCAATTCGCTAAAGCCCCACCTCGCTCAAGGTTGGATGATCGGCGGGGCGAGGACCGGGGGCGGGCCAGCGATATTTGGGGTCTTCTGCTTTGATCGGGAGATCGTTGATGGAGGCGATGCGCCAGCGCATCAGGCCGTTGTCGTCGAATTCCCAATTCTCGTTGCCGTAGGAGCGGAACCAGCTGCCGGAATCGTCGTGCCATTCGTAAGCGAAGCGCACGGCGATGCGGTTGCCGCCGAAGGTCCAGAGCTCTTTGATCAAGCGGTAATCCAGTTCCTTGGCCCATTTGCGGGTGAGGAGGGCGACGATGTCGGCGCGGCCGTGGAGGAATTCCGAGCGATTGCGCCACACGCTGTCCTTGGTGTAGGCGAGCGAAACTTTTTCCGGGCTGCGGCCGTTCCAGCCGTCCTCGGCGGCGCGCACTTTCAGCGTCGCGGTCTCGAGGGTGAAAGGGGGGAAGGGCGGACGGGATTCGGCGGCCATCATGATTCTCCTGATCTTCTGAATTGACGGGCTATTTGGATTGGGAGGCGCTTCGCAGCTTATCGGGAATGGGCCGCGTTCCGCAGCTCATCAGGATTTCGTCGCGTTCCGCAGCCGGGCGTTCTCGGCTTCGAGCCCGGCAATCCGCTGCTCGAATCGTTCGATCACCGGGGCGATATCGGCGGCATCGACTTTCATCGGAATGTGCTGCGGGCAATTCACGTCCCAGGCGGCGATGGTGAACAGAATCGCCTGTTCGGCCCGCGCGTCGTATTGGCCGGGGCCGATGCTTATCTCTTCCGGCATCAATTTCGCAATCAGCGCGGGATCGTTTTCGACGATTCGGGCGCGGCCCCAAATCTTCACCCGCCGCCGCCTTGCGTAATCCATCAGGAACAAAAAGCCCGGTCGTTGTCGCTGAGATTGCCAAGCGTGATGTATTGCCGGCTGCCGGTGTAATCGGCAAAGCCAAGGGTCTGCTCGTCGATCGCGCGGATGAATCCTTTCGGCCCGCCGCGATGTTGCACATAAGGCTGGCCGTCCTTATTGGCCGTCGCGAGATAGGCGCTGTCCCGCTCGGCCGGAAAGACGGCGAGCTCCGGCGTCACCTTGGTTTCCCAGCCGCCGCGCTCCTCCACCTTGCAATAGCCGCGGCGCGAACCCTTGCGTTCCTGCACCGCTTTCACCGAAGCGGTGCAGGCGATATCGGTCGACGATTGTTTCGGTATGGTGGAATCCTCGATGGCGCTCGGGGCCAGGGTCAAGAGTCGGGCATATGACCGACGCCGCCGGGAGAATGGCGCGTGTCCCGGCCGGATGAAATAGGCGCGCCTGCCAAGGGTGAATACCCCAATGGCGGCCGCCAAGCCTGCAACGACCTTCCACAAGATAACTGTTGCGGAAAATAACAGAAGTATCGTTAATTGCGATATTCTATTGCAGATAGCGCAATAATAAAATGGACCGCCTTGAATCCCTGTCGATTTTTGCCACGGTCGCCGAGCTCGGCAGCTTCGCGGAGGCCGCCCGGCAGCTAAACCGCTCGCCGGCCTCGGTCACCCGGGCGGTCTCGGCCCTTGAGGACTATCTCCAGAGCCGGCTGCTGAATCGCACGACGCGGTCGGTCGCGCTCACCGATGCGGGGGCCCGCTATCTCGAAAACTGCCGGCGGGTGCTAGCCGCCTATGACGAGCTGGAGGCGATGAATTTCGGCGACCAGGTTCAGCCCCGCGGCATCGTCAATGTCACGGCGCCCTCGATGTTCGGACGGCTGCACGTTCTCGGCCTGGTCCGCAGCTTTCTCGACCGCCATCCCCAGGTGGATGTGCGGCTCTTGCTTTTGGACCGGGTGGTATCCTTGGTCGATGAGGGGCTCGATCTCGGGATCAGGCTCGGCGAGCTTCCGGATTCTTCGCTTCGCGCAGTTCGCGTCGGCCAAGTCCAGCGCCAGGTTTACGGAAGTGCGGATTACTTCGAGCATCACGCCGCACCGCGCACGCCGCAGGACTTGGTCATACACGCGATCGTCGCCTGCACCACGGTAACACCGGTTCCCAATCGCTGGACGTTTCACGCCGCGGGCGGGCCGGTGACGGTTTCGGTGAAGCCGCGGCTCATCGTAAACACGACGGATGCGGCACTCGCCGCAGTGGTCGACGGTGCGGGGCTCACCTGCATCATGTCGTATCAAGCGAAAACACACGTGGATTCAGGAAAGCTCAAACCGGTTTTGATCGGTTATCAACCGCCGCCGGAGCCGATTCATATCGTCCATCCGGTCGGGCGGCATCTGCCCGCCAAAATCCGGCTGTTGATCGACCACATCGCGGACGGACTGCGCAAGAAATTCGGCGAATAAGCGAATTTCGAATCCGCTCAATCCGCCATCCTAAACGGCCGCTTCGGGCCGGGATCGGCGACGGGGACGATATGGCTCGAGAGCCCGCTGTTCTCGTCCCAGTAATGGAGCATGAAAGCCGTGGGTTCGTCGGTCCAGCGGGCGGGCGCTTCGGGGTCGAAATCGAGCGCCACCTGAAAGGCCGTGCTGGGGGCGATCATGGCCACCGTATGGGCGAAGCGCGATTGGATCGCGCGGTGGACATGGCCGCAGATGATGCGCTCGACCTGGGGATTTTCGGCGATCACCGCGGCGAGTTCATCGGCGCCGCGGCAGCCCATGCGGTCCATATGCACGATGCCGGTTGGGAACGGCGGGTGATGCATGGCGAGAATCGTCGGGCGCCGCCGGTCCTCGGCCAGCTTCTTCGACAGCCAGTGGATTCGCGGCGCATCCATGATCCCACCCGGCTCGCCTTCGATAATCGTATCGGCGGCCACGATCCGGACCGGGAAATCCTCGATCGCGTAATGCAGAAAAAAATTATTCGACGGCAAGAAATCCAAATCGTCGAAAGCATTGCGCAAATTTTCCCTGGCGTCGTGATTGCCGGGGATGACGAACAGCGGCGATATCAGCGGCGCCAGAATTTTGCGTAGGTTCCGGTATTGCGCGGGGCTTCCCGAATCGACCAAGTCGCCGGTGGCAATCACCAGATCGGGCACGCGCTCGAGCCCATTGATCCGCCGGACGCAAGCCGCCAGCCTTGCGGCGGTATCCACCGCGCCGAAGGCGAGCACGCCCGGCTCATAGATATGCATGTCGGTGATCTGGGCGATCAGCATTTCATCTCACCGATCGGAAAAAGGGCGTCGGCGGAATCAGCGGGTCCGGCTAATCGTCGCCCGCTGGCGTATGCCGGCTAATCGTCGTAACTCACCAAGGCGCTGAACGGAACGTCGAGCTTCGAGCGGCCTTCGAGGAAGGTCAGCTCGATGATCGTCGCCGCGGCTTTGACGTCGCCGCCGACCTTGCGGCAGAGATCGATTCCGGCGCGCATCGTTCCGCCCGTCGCCAATAAATCGTCGAGGACAACAACTCTGTCGCCGGGCTGAATCGCATCGGCCTGAATCTCGATGGTGTCCGAACCGTATTCGAGATCGTAGGTATAAGAGATGGTTTTTCCCGGCAGCTTGTTTTTCTTGCGCAGCATCACAAAGCCGATGCCGAGCTTGAGCGCCAGGGGGGCGGCCACCAGAAAGCCGCGGGATTCGATGCCGGCCAGCACGTCCGGCTGATAGCGGCCGATCTCGCGGGCCATGCGGCCCATGGTGACCTGCCAGGCATCGGGATGGGAGAGCAGGGTGGAGATATCGTAGAACAGGATTCCCGGCTTCGGAAAATCCGGAATGCCGCGGATGTAATCCTTGATTTTGAGCGTTTGACTGCGGAGTTCCTTGTGCATGGCCCCCTGACCGATTGCCTTTGCGCCCCTTTGAAAGACGGACGCATGGTAACGGCGGCGCCGGGTTGAGGCAACGGGCCGCGGCCGCGGGGGCGAGCGCACGGCATGAGCGGCATCCCGAAGAGGCGATCCTTGTCGTGCCGGACATGCCGAGGAAACTTCAAAGAAAGTAACGCCCGCAGCAATTCTGCCGGCATCCGCCCACGTTTTTTCCGAAGAGAAAATATTCAGCGCGTCGTGCCGAGGCTGTCGAGTCGCTGCTTGACCTCGATATATTGGGGCGTGCCTGGGCTGAGCTGGGCGAGGAGCTTGCTCCACAGCGCGGTGGCGGCCGGTTTGTCGCCGTGCGCAGCCTCCGCAAGCCCCACCACCCACAGCGCCTCGGGGCGGCCCGCGTCGATTTGGAGAGCCTGGCGCATGACCTCGATCGCCTTTGCCGGCGGCTCCGCGCCGGGCGTGCCGAGAGCGAGGAGGGCGTTGCCATAGGAGACCAGTAGGTCGGGATCTTTGGGCGCCAACTGGGCCGCGTGGGATAGCGCATCCGCGGCTTTGTCCTGCTCGCCGAGCACGGCATAGGCGCGGGCGAGACGCCGCCAGCCGTCGACGTCGTCGGGTTGCTGCTGCAAGCGGGCGGCGAGCCGGTCGACCATGGTTCGGATCATCTGGCTGCGCTGTTCGTCGGTCATGGTCTGCGCTGCGGCGACGTCGGACTCGCTCGGTCCGCCGGGTGCGCCCGGGGCCGGGCCGGCCGTGCTAGCCCCAGCCGTTGGCTCGGCCGCGCCGCCTTCGAGTTTGGCGATATGGGCCTCGGCATCCGCGGCTTTGTCCTGCTCGCCGAGCACCGCATAGGCGCGGGCGATGCGCCGCCAGCCGTCGATGTCGTCGGGTTGTTGCTGCAAGCGGGCGGCGAGCCGGTCGACCATGGTTCGGATCATCTGGCTGCGCTGTTCGTCGGTCATGGTCTGCGCTGCGGCGACGTCGGACTCGCTCGGTCCGCCGGGTGCGCCCGGGGCCGGGCCGGCCGTGCTAGCCCCAGCCGTTGGCTCGGCCGCGCCGCCTTCGAGTTTGGCGATATGGGCCTCGGCATCCGCGGCTTTGTCCTGCTCGCCGAGCACCGCATAGGCGCGGGCGATGCGCCGCCAGCCGTCGATGTCGTCGGGTTGTTGCTGCAAGCGGGCGGCGAGCCGGTCGACCATGGTTCGGATCATCTGGCTGCGCTGCTCGTCGGTCATGTTCTGCGCCGCGGCGACATCGGAGTCGCTCGGTCCGCCGAGTGCGCTCGGGGCGGCGCTGGCGGAAGGGGCGGTCTTTGCACCGGTACCGAGCGACCCGGCCATCGGCGGAACGATTTTGGCGCCCGGCGGCACCAGCTTGGCGAGATCAATCTTGAACTCCTGCGCGACGCGCTCGATCTCGCCATGCAAACCGGGCAGCCATGCCGCGTCCGGGGGCGCTTCGGCCTGGATGGCCAGCCAGTTCGCGCAGCCCGCCTTCGGCGTCGCCGTCTTGCACTTTGACGAGGCCGAGGTAGTAGCGTGCCGTTACGCTCCTGGGATCCTGGGCGCGCACATCCTCGAAGAGCTTGCGAATCTCGGGATTCACCACCCCGCCCGCCAGGAGCACCTTACTTTCCGCGTAGGCGGCGACGACGTCGGGCCGGCTGTTCGAGAGGGTCAAGGCGTGGCTGTAGGCGTCGATCGCGTCGGCGTAGCGTTCGAGCGAGCCGTAGCTCCGGCCGAGCAGCAACCAGCCTTCGAGGTCGTCCGGCTTGGCCTTGAGCCGCGCTTCAAGTCGCGGCAGCGCCACGCCGATCTCCGGCATGTCCCCGGATTGCACTGCCTGGGATTGCATTGCCTGCGAACGCGAGGCGAAAGGAACGCCGGGCGCGCCGGGATTGCCGACAACGAAATACAGTCCGAGCGCCGTCAACGGCATCGCAATCGCCAGGCCCAACACCGTCCAGCGCGGCGCCACGCGGCTTGGCTCGGAAGCTGCCGCCGATGCCGCCGGTCGGTCCTCCGGGGAGACGGCGAGGAGCCGCCGCGCGATCTCGCGCTCGGCCGCACGGGCGTCCGCCGGCGTCAATATTCCGCGCGCCTCCTCCCGTCCGACCTCGGCCAGCTGGTCACGATAAACTTCGAGGTCGTAAGCTTCGCGCAACGGCATCGCCTTGGTGCCCCGCAGCAACGGACGCAACAGCATCGCCACGCTCAACAGCGTTATCACGCCGAGGATCAACCACAGAGTCACGCCTCGCGCTCCTCGAGAATTCTCTTGAGCCTCGCTTCCTCCGCCGCGCTGAGCGCCGTCGGCTCGACCGCAATGCCGCGCCGGCGCCGCATGTAAACGACGATCCCGGTGGCGCCCAGCACGACGGCGAGCGCAGGCGTGAGCCAGAGCAAATAGGTGGCGGGCTCGACCGGAGGCTTCAACAGCACGAACTGGCCGTAGCGATTGACGATGTAAGCGAGCACCTGCGCATCGCTGTCGCCCGCCTTGAGGCGTTCACGCACCAGAAGCCGCAAATCATGGGCGAGGTCGGCATTGGATTCATCAATCGACTGGTTCTGACAGACGAGGCAGCGCAGCTCCTTGCTGATCTCGCGCGCCCGCGCCTCGAGCCCGGGATCGGCGAGCATCTCGTTCGGCAATGCCGCCGCAGCCGACGCCGCCCACAGAATTCCGAGAATGAAAGCCAGAACGCGCATCACTTCGAGAGCTGCGACACCAGCGGCATGATCGTATCCTGGATCACATCAGCCGATAGCGGGCCGACCTGCTTGAACCGGATGATTCCGTCGCGGTCGATCACGAAGGTCTCGGGCACGCCGTAGACGCCCCAATCGATGCCGACCACGCCCGCAACGTCGGCGCCGACGCGTTTGTAGGGGTCGCCAAGATTGGTCAACCAGAGCTTCGCGTCCTCGCGGTTGTCCTTGTAATCGATGGCGTCAAGCTCGACGCCGTCCTTGGCGAGTCGCATGAGCATGGGATGCTCGAGGCGGCAAGGCACGCACCACGAGGCGAAGACATTCACCAGCGCCACCCTGCCCTTGAGATCGGCCGTCGCCAAGCCGGGCCGGTCATCGAGCAGGGCTGGCAGGGCGAATTCGGGCGCCGGCTTGTCGATGAGGGCGGAGGGGACAAAGTGCGGATCGCGGTCGAGGCCGGCGAAGAATGCCGCTGCGAGACCAAGAAAAAGCAGCAGCGGCAGAATAAAAAGAAGATGCCGTCGCATGGCGCCTCAATTCACGATCGCCGCCGCGACTCCGGACGGTAAGTGCCGCCGCGCCGGCGCACCGACGCGATAACGACGATCGCTGAGCGAGATCAGACCTCCGAACACCATTACCACCGCGCCGAGCCAGATAAAGGGTGCAAGCGGATTGTAGTAGAGCCGGATCGTCCAACCGCCATTGCCGTCGCCGTCGGCGAGTACGGCGTAAATATCGGCGATACCCCAGGTGTGGATCGCCGTCTCGGTGGTATCCTGGTCTGCCACCGGGAAGTGGCGCTTTTCAGGAAACATGGTGGCGACCTGCCGACCGTCGTGGCTCACCGTAATGGTGGCGCGCTGGCCCAAATAGTTCGCGCCGTCGTGGGGCGCAACGTCATCGAGCCGCACAGTGTAGCCGGCGAGATCGACCGCCTCGCCGGCGTGCATGATCTGAATATGCTCGATCTTCCACGCGGTCATGCCGATGATGCCGGCAAGGCTGATGCCGAGACCGGCGTGGGCGAAGGCGGTGCCGTAAGCGGCGCGCGGAAGACGGCGGGCGCGCTGCCACTTCTCTGTCCAGGAGGCCTCCAAGAGCTTGATCCGATCGGCCAACTCGGCGAAGGCGCCGACCACGAGCCAGGCGGCGAGCCCCATGCCGAGCACGGCCAAGACCGGGCCCCCGAAGCGGACATACCAAGTGCCGAGGGCGACGAGCAGTGCCGCGCCCGCGGCGAGCCACATGCGTTGAAGCGCGCCGAGCAGATCCGCGCGTTTCCAGGCGAGACAGGGGCCGATCACGACCACGACAAGCAGCGGCGCGATCAGCGGCGTAAAGGTCATGTTGAAATACGGCGCGCCGACCGAGACTTTGGCGCCACCGATGACATCGAGGAAGAGCGGATAGAGAGTGCCGATGAAGACGGTCGCCGCGGCGCTTCCGAGCAGCAGATTGTTGAGCACGAGGGCTCCCTCGCGGCTCACGGGCGCGAACAATCCGCTGGGGGAAAGCGCCGGCGCGCGCGCCGCGTAAAGCAGCAGCGAGCCGCCGATCGTCACCACCAGCAGGGCGAGGATGAACACGCCACGTGTGGGATCGGTCGCGAAGGCGTGCACCGAGCTGAGCACGCCCGAGCGCACCAGGAAGGTGCCGATGAGACTGAGGGAGAAGGTGACGATCGCGAGCAACACCGTCCAGCTTTTGAGCGCATCGCGCTTTTCGACAACGATCGCCGAATGCAGGAGCGCCGTGCCCGCGAGCCAGGGCATGAAGGAGGCGTTTTCAACCGGATCCCAGGCCCAGAAGCCGCCCCAGCCGAGAGTGTAATAGGCCCACCAGCTGCCCAAGGCGATCCCGAGGGTGAGCGCGCACCAAGCGGCGAGAGTCCAAGGCCGCACCCAGCGCGCCCAGACGGCGTCGACCCGCCCCTCGATCAGCGCCGCGACCGCGAACGAGAAGGCCATCGAGAAGCCGACATAGCCGAGGTAGAGGAAGGGCGGGTGCGAGGCGAGGCCCGGATCCTGAAGCAAAGGGTTGAGTCCCTGGCCGTCCGCCGGCGGCGGCAGCACACGCGCGAAGGGATCCGAGGTAAAGAGAATGAACATGAAGAATCCGGCCCCGATCATCGCTTGCACCGCCAGTACGCGCGCCTGAAGGGCGGGCGGCAGATTGCCGCCGAAGGTCGCAACCGCGGCGCCGAACAGGGTCAGGATCAGCACCCACAGCACCATCGAACCCTCGTGGTTTCCCCACACGCCGGTGATTCGATACAAGAGCGGCATGGTGGAGTGGGAATTGTTCGCCACGACATAGACCGAAAAGTCCGAGACCACGAAGGCATAGACCAGCGCCAGAAAAGCCGTCAGGACGAGGGCGAACTGGACCTGCGCCGCCGGACGCGCCAGGGCGACGAACGACGCATTGCCGCGGGCAGCGCCGTAAAGCGGCACGCTCGCCTGCACGAGGGCGACGACGAGCGCCAGAACCAGGGCGTAATGGCCAATTTCCGCGATCATGGGAGTCTCATGAAAATAACCGGGCCGCGGGCGCCCCGCAAGGAGCACACGCGGCCGGGCAGTTCGGGCGGCCGTCCCGGCCCAGGATGAGCGTCAGAAGCTATAGCGCAGGCCGGCCGTTACGATATCGACCGTGTAACTAGGCTTTAAGTCGCCCGACAGCAGACCGGTCGAGTACTGCGTGGCTCCGTAATCGTAAGCAAAATCCTCAACGACGAACCGCTCGAAGGTGTTGCCCATATATAGCGTCAGGTTTTTCTGTAACTTGTATTCCCCGCGCAAGGTGAAGCTGTTGAGCATTGACGTCACGTCGGGCAGGGGTGCCGTGACAAGGCTGGCGTTGGCGGCACCGGGGCAGGCCCCGCCGCAGAGTGCGAAGGCGCCGCCGTCGGCGACGGAGTAGGCGGTGTCACCATAGGAGAAGTTATAGGTCGCGGTGAGCTTAAACACGCTGGGGATGGCCTCCCATTCACCCTCGAATCCAACAGTGTGGACCTGATCGGTGGTCTTACCGTGCCATTCGCCGTTACAGGTCGGCGTAATGGTGGAACCGTTCGAGTTGCAGCTGGTACTTGTCGAATAGATATCGTTTTGATCATAGAAGGTTCGTTGGTAGGTGTAGTAAAAGTGCGTTGTGGTCGTCTTGGTCGGCTGATAGCTGAGGTCCGGCCCTATCGAGAAGTTAGTGTTGCTCCTCATGCCCAGCGTCGAGTCCGGGTAGTCGTCGTTGTCAAATTTGAGCACTAGGGTACCCATGAGGCCCCGCTGCAACTCGGCGTCCAGTGTACCTTTGACCTCGTCGCGGTTGCGGGAGGCTTCGAAATACTTGAACAAGCCCGCGAAGTCCACGCTTGTGCCCGAACCGTTTGGAAGGAAATAGCCCCACGGAGAAGCCTCGTTATAGTTACTTGCTACGCGGATGGCGTGCGAGTAACCGAGGGAGCCACTTAACCCGTCGTCGAAGGCACTACGCACCTTGGCTAAAAAGGTGTTCTCCGTAACGTCGCCTGTATCCGCATAGCTGCGGTGAGTGTCGTCGAAGGTGTAGCCTAGAGTGACTTTGGTCTCTGGCAGCACCCTGTAGCCGGCCTCCAGCTTGGCGGTCTGGTGCATGAAGCTGTAAGGCAGATTGAACTGGCTCGACGCCGCGGCGACGTCGCCCAGATTAAAGACATAATTGTTGCGCGGGCTGAGATTGTCGCGGTCGTCGATGGTGTAGCTGGCTCGCACATTCAGCTTCGGCAGCGGCTCGGACGTCAAGGCCACGTTGCCCAAGGTGGGTATAATCAGGCCGTTAAAGCTGGAGCGCGGGATGAAAGATCCTGTCGCGTAAGGATTGCCGGTCTCGGGCGGGAATGCTTCGTTCTGCATCTGCACCCCTGTACCGAGGTTGACATTCAGCCGCGTCTTCGGGGCTAGGTTGAACGCGAGTTGGAACTTGATCTGATCGGCCAAGTTGCTAGGGGGTGCACTGATGTTAGCGCTGAGGTTGGCTGGATTAAAGCCAGCGCCGTAGCCCGTGGTCAGCGCGAAGGGATTCTTGACGTTGTAGGCGTTCACATTGTCGGTAAAATTTGAAAAGGTATTACCAAATTGTACCTGGAGGTCCGCCCCGTTGTAGGCCATCGTGGCGTCGTAACGGTCGGTGTCATAGTCCACCGCCTCGGGAAAGTACATCAGCGCGCCGCTGCTCACGTTGGAAGTGGATGGTGAGACCGGGGATGAGCCGAACAAGAATGAATCCTCTTTGAGGCCGTCCTTGTGCTCGTGCCGGGCGCCGGCCGTAAACGACCAATCGCCCGACTGGTAGTTGGCGTTTCCCCCGAAGATGTCCCTCTGAGTACTCACATCATAGTTCTGCAGCTTGTTGGTCAGCGTCCTCGCGTTGTTCACGCTTCCCGGTGCAATACCCGACCCCAAGGTCCCATCTTTGTTAAAGATGCTTTGGAAGCTTTGCGAATTAAAATTTGGGATCCCGTCGTAATAGAGTTTGATCCCCCATGAACCCTGCTGGCCGTAATTGATGCTCGCCGACCGGTCGTCCAGGCCAAGATCGGACCCTTCGATATCCCAGTAATGGGTGCCGCCCGAATCCCAGGGGTCGCGACCGCGTATGGTGACGCCGCCGATCCCGAAAACCGGGTCCACGATCCCGGTGAAGCGGCCAAATTTGTAGTACTGCCCGCGCAATAAGCCGCCCCCTACCCCCGCGTCGATCTCATTGGTACAGATCGGCGGCGCTTTCTGCTCAGGGGCGGCGGCCCCGATCTCAAACTCGTTGGTAGAGGCTGCTTCCGGTTTCTGCTCTCCAGCGGCGTTCGCGCTCGCCTCCGGTATCGGCTCCCAAGCGAACCTCGGTGGCGCCTTTGAGATACCGAACTCGCTGTCGCATCCCAGCTCCGGGTTCTGCGCAGCGGCGACATCCCCAGCCTCGAGGTTCTTGGCTTGGACCGGCTCCGGTTTCTGCTCCGCCGCGGCGTTTCCGGCAGCGGACCCGGAATCCTCCGCGCCAGCTGAAAACGGCAGTAGGCTTGTCGTGGCTACAACTGTGGCGATCAGTATGCGTTTCATAGTTGCACCTATTAATTTCCAACGCATCGCGCTTAACGCATGAAGTAGGCACCGCTTGGGCTGTTCGAGCCGTGGATTTGCGAATGGCAGTTAACACAGGACCGGCCGAAAAACTGGAATTTCGCGGTTATGGCGCCGTTGAAAGTCTGGCCCGCCACGTTCTGGCCGCTATAGGGCTCGCCCGGATGGAACGTCCCGTCATGGCAATTCTGGCACAGATACGGCGGACGTTCTTTCAGCAGACGAGCCTGGGTCGAGCCATGGGGGGTGTGACAATTCGTGCAATCTTCGCGCACCGGCTCATGCTCCCACAGCAGGGGACCGCGTTTCTCGGCATGGCAGGTGTAGCAGGTCTCGTTGACGGTAAACTCCTTCAGCAGCTTTGGGCCAGGCGAGCCATGAGGATTATGGCAATCGGCGCAGACCACCTTACCTTCGCGGATCGGGTGGTGTGAAAATTCAAAGCTCTGCGCCCGCTGCTCGGCGTGACAGCTGAAGCACACCGTCGGCTGTGAAGCTTTGACCAGCACCGGGTCCTTCTGCGTATGGATGGTGTGGCAACTGGAGCAGGCGACGTCGTTCGATTGGTGCTGGCTGCCTTGCCAGTTCATGCGCAGACCCGATTCGTGGCAGGACAGGCAAACCGCGACGCGCTGCGCAACGGGCGACGCATTGGGGCCGCTGAACACCACCGTTGGCAAAATTCGCTTAGCCCCATTCGCTGGTGGAAGCATGTGTTCCGGGCTGGCGCCGTGGCACGAACTCGCACGCATGCGCCGCGAACGGCGTACGGCTGTCGCCTTTCACCGCGTGAGGCGTATTCAAGATATCGAGGACCGGCCAGGGACTATGCTCGTCGTGGCACCTCGTGCATGCCTTGGCGCCGAGCGGATTATATTGCGGCCCTCCCGCGGCAGCTTCGCCGGCCGCAGCAGGAGCGGGCGCAGCTTCCGAGGCCGCGGCAGGAGGCGATGCTTGCGTGGTTTGTTCCGGCTCCGCGGCGAGAGATGGCAACGCCGTCACTGACGCCATCGCCAAAACTAATCCCCCAATCAATATTCTAAAGTGCTTCATCTCACATCCCCCGCCAGCTTGGCGTGCGAGCCCCGAAACTTTACGATCCCCGAAATTTTACAATCCCGTCGTCACCTCTACCACATCTCCTACCTCTACCGCATCTCCCTGCTTTCGAAAAACCGTGCCGCCGTCATTTCTTGGCTGCCACGAAATCCGCCGTTCCCGAATCGAGCACCATCGTCGTCGCCAAGGACACGAAATGGAAGCGGTGTGCGGTGTAATCGTCGTGAATGGCAAAGCCCAAGCTGTAAGTCTTGCCCGGCGCGATATCCTTGTGGCCCGGACCTGAAGCCTTGAGGGGGCGGCTCAGCACCACGACCCACTTGTCGCCGCTGTACCCGCCCTCGACGGCGACCGCCGGCGTGTCGTTCTGGTGCCGCTTGTCGAGGATATAGCCGTCGGCCGCCACCGCGGGCTTGTCCTTGTTGAGCCGGGCTTGCCAGTACTCCAGGAATTTGCCCTCTTGCAGCAACCCGTCGAGATCGGCCTGCGGTTTGATATTGTCGCCGCCTCCCTGGCGCGTGAGCTTGGTGCGCGATTCGGGAAGGTATTTGGTGATTTCCTTTCCGGCGGTCGCGCTCGGCATACCGATCGCATCGTCATGGCAGGCCGACCAGCAGCCCGCCCGCGTCATTTCGACCACGTGGCCGTCGTCGATCATGACGGTGGCTTTGCTCTCGAAATCCGCGTCCATCTTCTTGCCGCCCGCCGGCGGGGCGCCGGCCCACTCAAGGCGGATATACAGTTTCTGATCGTCGTGCGCGGTCTTGACGTTCACCGTCAGGCTGCCGGGCTTGTTGGGGATCGGACTCGATTCGTGATTCTTCCCGGAGACGATTTCATCGCCGATTTTCTTCTGCTCGCCATCGTGACAGTCGAAGCAATTTTTGCCGCCGCGGAACTTGGGCGCGCCGCTGTGATCGCTTTCCGTCAGCGCCCATTCCCACGAGGTCTGACCCGGATAGAAAACCGTGATATCTTTGCCTTGCACCCCGGCCCAATCGATTGCCCGCGCCGGACCCGCGACGAAAAGCAGGCTCGCGGCTACCGCCAAGGGAACGATCCTTCTGCCATTCAATCTCTTCATACTTTGTTCCTCCACTACGGCGCCGCCGATCTCGGCTCCGGGATTTATTGGATATCGAAGTTTTGCGGATGAGCCTGTTCTTCCTGTTTCTCTTCCAATTTCGAGACATCCTTGTGCGCGATGCCCTTGTGGCAATCGATGCAGGTTTCGCCCGTCTTCAAGGAATCCTGATGCTGCGTGCGGGCGCGCGGCGCCTGCTTGCTAAAATCCATCGTATTTATATCGTGGCAGTTGCGGCATTCGCGCGAATTGCTGGACTTCATGGTAGCCCAAACCTCTTTCGCCAACTCCAGGCGATGGGCCTCGAATTTCTCAGGCGTGTCTACCTTGCCGGTGATGAAATGGTAATAGAGCTCCCGGCTCGCATTGATCTTGCGCATGACCTTATAGATCCAGGGTCTCGGAACGTGACAGTCCGGGCAACCCGCCCGCACGCCGGCGGGGTTGGAGTAGTGGATGGTTTTCTGGAGCTCTTTATAAGGGGTGTCGCGCATCTCGTGGCACGAGATGCAGAAGTCCATGTTGTTCGTCAGTTCCAGGGTCCAGTTGAAGGCTCCCCAACCGCAGACGCCGATCACGGCGCCTACGACGAGCACGCCCAAGCCATACCTTGAACCGCCCCGCCCCAACGCGCCCCATAGGCGGCATAGCAGGTTTTTAATTGCCCCAGTCGGACGTGGCTGGCCCTGCCCCATGGCCTTCCCCCAGATCCATCACACTGATGCGCTAAAGCGCCGTGGATAATCTGCCCCCTAATTTGAATTAACCTTACCGCAAGGGTATGTTCCTGACAAATCTTAAATCTTGCGCAATTGTCGCACCTACCTGAGCGTGTCCCAAACCTAATCCGGACTGCGCTACTTTACTGGCACTGACAAAAGGATCTCGCGAGGTTCGCGATGATGCGAATCTCTGGGCATGGAAACTGAAAGATGCATTTGGCCATCTCCTGCGGATCGGGCGCGGTTGGAAGGCGGGTGACGAGCCGGAACACGCCACAGAAGCTGGTTTGGCTGGCGCGGATTGTTTTGATGTAGGCTGACAGGGCCGGTGTGACGGCAATTGTGCGGGCACTGGGTAAGAAAAATACAGCTTATCGGATGAAGATGCGCGGCGGTTTGGGCGTGTTGTGGTTGCGGTATCCCTTGTCAGCGCAACCGCGCTCGATCTCGGCCTGTGAGATTTTCCGTTTCCGGGATAATGGTCTCGATTATATGCCCATCGTAAGGGTTGCCCGGCAGCGCCTTGGCGTGCGAACGGGAACTTGAGAAAGTCGGCGGCCGCGTGAATGAACTCCTGCGATGGCCAACCCGCGTTTCGCAAATGCGAATACCATTCTGATGGCGACGTTCGCGACCGCAACCGCGAAGCATGACTTTTTCGCTGCTGCGAAGCGCGAACGCCCCGCGAGTTCGGACATTTCCCCATCTCTTCCTCTGTCAAAGAGGCGTGTTGCTTAGAACGCGGCCGGCCGAGATGTGGGATGGTGACGTGTGCGAGGATGATCAGACACAATCCTTTTTTCCATGGTCACCGGTTTAATCGAGTGGGCCCGTAAGATGGCGTGTTCGTTAAAGGCTCTGACCGTTGGCGTCGCTATGGCCATCGCCGCAACGATGCCTGTCGCGGCGCTCGCCGCAGAAACGCCGCATGGCTTCGAGGTCAACGGATTCGCGCAAGGTACGCATGAGAACGAGGCCAAGGAATTGGCCCGCCGGAAGGGACTCGATTTTCACGACACCAATTCGGGCGTCATCATCAGCAAGGGCAGCCACGCCGATTCCGCGTTGTTCTGCAAGGACGAGCTGGTGCGCTATACGCAGATCGCCAAGGGCGGGTTCCTGAGTTTCCTCCGGGAAATACGGAGCTTCGAAGGCCAGGGTTACCGGCGGACGAATTTGGATCTCGGCACCCAGATGGGCAACGACGGCAAGGAGGCGGGGCACCTCACCGTCTATTTCTTCCGGCCCGGGGATTATTTCTTCGTCACCATCACTCTGCTCGGCAATGAAGACAACGACACCGACAGCACTATGACCGGCTACGAGGCGCTCGATAAGGTTGCAAAGTGCCAGTGACGCGCAGCGAAGCTAGGGGCTTAGCGCGGGGCTGAAGACGGCGCGTAATTCGCGGGCGGCGCGTAGCTTTGGGGCGCGTAGCCTTGAGGCGCATAACTCTGAGGTGGGGACGCAGCCGGCGGGTTGGGCGCTGGCTGGCCTAAGACCGGCGGGCCGGAATTGGGCGTCTCGGGCGGATACGGACTGAACGCCGGATATCCGGAATAAGCATTCGCCGCCGGATACGCCGCGGGAGCGCCATACCCTGCGGGAGCGGGGGTCTGAGCGGGATAGGCGGGCGGCGGCGCGGGGGCTGCGTAATTGCCAGAGGGATAATTAGCCGGCGGATAACCGGCGGCGGGAGCGGCCGAAGTCGCCGGATTTCCCCCTGACGGGCAGACGCCGAAAGAAGGTTCGGCAACCGCGGCATAACCGGGAACCGGCGAAACCACGCCCGGCATCGGGCAACTTGAACCATTCGGTTGGGAATAAGTTTGCCCATAAGGCGCTTGCCCGTAAGGCGCATAAGCCGCCGGGGGATATCCCGGCGCGCTATATCCTGGCGCGGGATATCCGGGCGGCGGGCCGTAATAATAGGGCGCGCCATAGGTGCCATAGGCCTGCGCCGGCGGCGCCGGCTGACTCGGCACGGGCTGGGCGGCTTGCGGCGCCGGCTGATTGGGGCCGGGATAGTTCGGCACCGCGGCTTCGGCGCCGCTGTGATGCTGGTAAAGGATGTCGCCCGCCGCGCAGCCCGAAAGAACGGCCGGCAAGAAACCGGCCGCTGCGATCCGCAACATTATGGGAACCGGTCTTCTCATCGACGCCCGGCAAATCTGGTGACCCGACGATTCTTATGGTGCCGGAGCGGCCGAGTCCACCCAGCTTTATTCGTTAGACTTTAATGGCTCGCCCAATAGGGGCTCAGCGCGTCGATATCTTCGATCTTCAATTTCGCCAGATATTCTTTTCGCTGCCCGGCGAGGCGCGAGAAGGTCGGGCCTGTATTTTCCCGGTCTTGCCGTGGCAGTTGACGCAGGAATTGCCGATCAGTTCGTTGGCGACTTCCGCCTCGTCCGCTCGAACGCCGCTACGCACGATGGCAAACGCGATCCCGACGATTAAGCCGGCATCGCCCTTTGTATCGGCAAGCCACCCCGTGTATCGGCAAGCCACCCCGTCGCAAGCGCGCCTATTGGCTTGCCAGGAACGTGCTGATGGCGTCGATATCCCCGGGCGCTAAACCCGAAGCAATCTGGTGCATGAGAGCGTTCTCGCGCAGATTCGACTGAAATGCCTCGAGTTGTTTAGCCAAGTACTCCTTATGCTGGCCGGCCAGACGGGGAATGACGGGAATGGTTTCGAAGCCCTCGCCCTTTTCGCCGTGACACATACTACATGCGGGCAGACTTCTTTCCGTGTCGCCTTCTGTGTAGAGCTTCTTGCCCTTCGCGCTCAAAGCGGCGTCATCGGGCGGCGTGCCTGGCGCAGGAGGCTTGCTTCCATAATACGTCGCAATATCCGCAATCACGTTATCCGTTAGTTTCGGATTGGATGCCATTCCCCACATATACGCCTGAGCATGGGGGTCGGAGCGCGTGTGTTCTCGAAACAACTTTATCTGGGCCTCGATGTACTCTTTTCTCTGACCAGCGAGGTTGGGAAAAGTGGGTGATACACTTCGGCCATCCTTGCCGTGGCAGTTCGAGCAATGAGTTTGGACAAGCTCGCTGGCGACTTCTGCGTCGTCCGCCCAAGCGCCGGCACTAGCTAATGTCAAAGCGACTCCGAAGGCGAGGGTGAGCCCGAGTTTCATGGAGCGTCTCTTCCTTTCTATCATGACGATCGTACCTCCGATAACCGGATGGTCTTGAATATCAAAACGCGAACCAGAAATTCAGCAAAAGCGTGTTGTTATCGGAGGCGTTTCGATTGAAGCCATCGTAGTTGCTACTGGCGCCGTTGAACTCGTTATAGGCGACGTATTGCAGCGACAATTTGGTGTTCAGCCACGGCACGTAATTCAATTCGAAGACTTCGCCGTTGCTGTTCGGCTTCCCGTTATTGCTTCCCGTCACAGACGCCGGCGCGTACAAGACCGGGTCGGCATCGCCCCAGGTCGTGAAATACTGGATGGAGGCGCCGTAGGTGCGTTCATAGAAATATTCCGCCGACAGGCGCGCCGTTTGCAGGACGGAGTTGAGCCGGCTGGCGCTCCCGAACGCGACATCGGCGTCCCGTTCCGCGTTCTCGTGAATCCAAACGCCGGTCACCGTGAAAATGTCGCGGTCGCCGATGAATTCGTATTGGGTGTCGAGGGCGGCATCGGTGAAATAATTATAAGGGCCGGAGGTGATTGAATTGCAGAACCCGGGTGTACCGCTTGCTGTTGTGCAACTCGTTCCGGTTGCATCCGCGGAGCCCGGCGCCAAAACAACGTGGGTGCCGAAAGTGCCGGCCTCCCACGAATTGTGACCCCAGCGATGCTCATAGGCGAACCGCCAATAGGGGGCAACACCCTCCACCACGTTGCTGTCGATGGAACTGAGCGGTGCCGGCTGTCCCAGCCGCGCCGTGCGATAAACTCCGGCCTCGCCGTAAAAACTTCGATTGATTTGGAAATAAGCAGTAAGCCCGGCGACGTCCTGGGCCAAAGTGCCGTCGATGACAGTGCGCGCCGTTGGCGTCGGCGCGGTGGCGCTGGCCCAGAAGGGGAAGCCCCAGGCCGGAACGGAATTGAATACATCCTCGACAGTCATGTTGTTGTTGAAGGACAGGCCGTAGACGATATCGGCCGAACCGATTGCTCCGGTATCGACCGCGCGGATATCGGTGTTGTCGGCCGAGAACGCGTCGTTGGGGCCGCTATAGGTCAGCTGGACGAAGGCGCCGAGATGCGGCGCGATCTTTCCAGCGTAAAAGAAGCTGGCTTGCTGGGGGAACTCGACTTGGGCGTTTTGCTCCCGCCCGCCCACAACCGTATCGGGAACCGAGCGGTTCGTGCTGGTCATCGATGCGTCGAACATGAAGGAAATCGGCGGCAGATCGGCAAGGGTCAGAATCTTTTTATTCTTCTCGCTGATCGCCGACACCTCATTCGCGTTCTGCAGGATATAGCCGTTCATCTTGAAGTCGCGTCCGAATGGCGTCAGCTCGGGAAAGACGGTGTGACAGGCCTCGCAAGCGACCCCGGTCTGGCGGGCAAAACTAGGTACGGCGTGCGCCGGCCGAGGCGTCAAAAAGACCGCGGCCAAAAACACCGCAGCGACGCAACAGATGGTGCGACGAACGAGATTTGCCGGAATGCGGTGGCGGAAGATGTTTTGCATGGGAAGCAGCACCCCCCTCAAGTGCCATTGCGGTGATGCGTGGTGCCTAGGCTCGCTGAAACAAAGTAAACCGTGTCGGCCACACGGAGATTGTTTAACGCAAAATTTACCGCGCGCCCATGATTTTTCTCTGATTCGCGTCAACGCATCAAACAGTCACGCTGCAGACGCGTGCGTATTTTTGGAATGATTGCCAATTTAATGAGTCTTACGGGCATTATTTCTCAATGATTCTAAGATTAAATTGTAATCCCGGCGTCTTGTCATTGAAGTAATTTTTGGACTTCCTCTTCTTTCGCATAGATTGGGCGGAAGTAAATTTGTGATGAGGGCTCGATGTTGCTGAGTGCCGCGATATCCGACCTTGCGAGTCTTTCGCAATCGGAGCTCGGGGGCATGGCCAGGGCTGGCGCCGAAGTGCGCGATTGTCTTCGCGGGCTCGAATCCGGCGGCAGCAATGTCTTGAAGGAGGTGTTACGCGGCCAGGGGAGGTTCCGCGAATGGGATCATTTCCCCAAGGGCGATATCTATGACGCTGTCAGCCACGCCCAATATTATTATCACGCACATCCCAAACACGAGCGGCCACGGGAACATGGCCATTTCCATACCTTCTTGCGGCCCTTCGGCATGCCGGCGGGAATGGAGCCGGCCGACCTGCCCGGCAATTGCGTGCCGCTCGCGAAGAATGAGGCCCTGTCCCATCTCATCGCGATTTCAATGAACAAGGACGGCGAAGCGATCGGGTTGTTCACCACCAATCGCTGGGTGACCGGCGAGACTTGGTATGATGCCGATGATGTGATCGCCATGCTCGACCGCTTCCGGATCGACGACACCGAGGCCATCACGGGCGCCAGGCGCGCGGCGTATGGGGAGCGAAGGAGGACGGTCCATCGCTGGATCACCGGAATGCTACGCCTGTTCCGGCCGCAGATCGTCGAGCTCTTGCGGCAGCGCGACGCCGAGATCGCGACATGGAATGGCCGGCACCGCGATTCCATCGTTCTCGAAGATCAGCGGATCGCAATTCCCTCGGAGATCCCGGTTTCGGTTCCGCAGCAGATCGAAGACGTCAATGCGGCCTTGCATGGCGCGGCCTGAACGGCTCCAGCAATGCTCCGGCAAAAAAGAAAACGGGCCGCGACGATGACGCCGCGGCCCGCTCGAATGCCTGGCCTAATAATGCTTGGCCGAAGGTAAGCGCCGGTTGAGCGGCTCTTACTTCGCCGAATTCCTGTTGAAGGTAGGCGATCAGGTCCTCGCGCTCTTTCGGATCGGTGACCGGCTTGGCCAGCATCATCTTCGCGTCCTTGACCATGGCCTGCGGACCCTGGACCCATTTGTCGAGGTTATCCGGCGTCCACACGATGCCCGAGGTCTTCAACGCGTCGGAATAAGTAAAGCCGGGAGCCTCACCGGCCTTGCGGCCGAACACGCCGTGAAGACTCGGCCCGACGCCGTTCTGATTGGCCCCGAATTTATGGCAAGCGAAGCACAGATGGCTTTTGAATACTTTCTCGCCCGCAGCCGCATCGCCGGCAGCGAAGGCGGGCGCGGCCGCGACCATGGCAGCCACAGCGGTAACCGCCGCGAGATATCTTGCGTGAAACATTCGGATCTCCCTTTGTCCTGATTCTTGATGGTTGGATTTTATGATGGGCGGTACGTGTGATGGGCGGTGCCTGGGAAGCCTGGAAACGGAGGGACCGCGGGGGTTGCCGCGGCTCAAGAAAGCGGCGGCATTATGCCGGGGCAACCCCGCTTAGGCAACTGGCAAAGGGATAGGGCAGTTCCCTCCCCGCCGGTTTTGGGCCATGCCCAACACATTAAGATTATTTAATAAATCGGGTTTAGCCGGGCGGTCCGGCGGCCCTTGGCGGTCCGTTCCAGCGATCTTGCTTAAGGCCGTATTAACGACTTTCGGCCCACAGTGAGGCCGTGCAATTTCAGGCGCAATTCCGGGCGCAATTCCGGCTCCGAAATCGGTCACCGGAAGTCTGTTCGTGCCGCGCGTTCTTGGGCAAATGCGGCGGCAAATGCGGCGGCAAATGCGGCACGTGTTTTGACGACGCCCCAATTTCGATGGCCATGAAAACGCGGTTCCCGACAGCATGACAGCGCAACTGACCAAGGCCGACGTTTCCCGCCTGCTCGCCAATTCCTCGGGCGCGGCCCGGGCCGAGGCCGCGGCAAAGATCGCCCGGCAATTCGAGCAGCAGGTCTATTCGCCGCGGGAACGGAAGCTCGCCGAGGAAATCATCCGCCTGATGGCCAAGGACGCCGAACAGCGCGTCCGCGAGGCCCTGGCCAATCACCTCAAGGAATGCGACGAGCTGCCCCGGGACATCGCTCTGGCCTTGGCCCGAGACGTGAGCGCAGTGGCGCTGCCTCTCCTGCAATTCTCCAGCGTGCTGACCGATCCCGATCTGATCGAAATCGTGCGCAGCCAAGACCCGGATAAGCAAGTCGCCATCGCCGGCCGGAAATCGGTTTCGGCTTCGCTTTCGCAGACACTCGGCCAACATGGCGGCGAAGCCGCGGTCGCCCGCCTCGTCGCCAATACGGGGGCGGAGATCGAGGAAGGGACGCTGCAGACCGTTCTCGACCGCTTCCCCGGCAGCGATACGATCGCCGAGGGCATCGTGCATCGCCCGGCTTTGCCGGCGACCGTGGCCGAACAACTCGTGAGCCTGGTTTCCGATGCGATGCAGGATTATCTCGTCACCCATCACGAGCTTTCGCCCACCGTTGCCACCGATCTCGTCCTCCAGGGCCGCGAGCGCGCGACCGTCGGCCTGCTCGCGCCGGACGCCGACGACGCCGAGGCGGAGCGGCTGGTGTGCCGGCTTCAGGTCAACGGCCGATTGACGCCGTCCTTGGTATTGCGCGCGCTGTGCATGGGCGATGTGACGTTTTTCGAGGCGGCCATCGCCGTCCTGGCCAATGTTCCGATCACCAATGCCCGCATCCTCATCCACGACAAGGGTGCCTTGGGATTCAAGGCGCTCTATGAAAAGGCCGACTTATCGGAGGCGCTGTTCGACGCCTTCCGCTGCGCGGTCGAGGTCATTCACGAAACCGAATTTGACGGCGGCCCGGCCGACCGCGACCGCTACCGCCGCCGGGTGATGGAACGCATCCTCACCCAATTCGAGCATCTGGGCTCGATCGGCCGCGACAATCTCGACTATCTCGTCGATAAGCTGGCGCGCCTCGAAGAAGTGGCGTAACGGCACCCCAAAGCCGCGTTGCCTGCGCGGATTCCAGAAATCGAAACCACCGAATCGAAAACGCCCGCGAGTGCAATCCCGCGGGCGTTTGGCGTTCCTACGGATTCTTGGTGGGATTCTTCGCTTTAAATTTCCTTCGGCGCCAAAGGCAACGTGACCGTGAAGCGGCTGCCCTTGCCGGGCGTGCTCTCCAAAGCGATGTCGCCGCCCATCAATTTCGCCATATGGCGCGCGACGGTGAGGCCGAGGCCCGTTCCGCCTTCCGAGCGCGAGAAGATGCCGTTATGGATTTGATGGAAGCTTTCGAAGATCGCTTCCTGCTTGTCGTGGGGGATGCCGATGCCGGTATCCCAGACCGCGATCGACAGCATGTCGCCGGGCTCGCGGCGGATGTCGACGCCGATCGCCCCGCCTTGCGGCGTGAATTTGACGGCGTTGGAGAGCAGATTTTCGAGAATTTGGCGGGCGCGCTCGGGATCGACGCTCAGCACGTAATCATGCTCGACCCGGACCCGGGTTATATCGATGTTCTTTTCCTGGGCGCGGAGAATCACCTGGGCCAAGCCGCGGTTGACGATGTCGGCCACCGAGGTCGGCTCGGCGGTGACGCTCAGCGTGCGATTTTCGGCTTTGGCGACGTCGAGGATGTCGTTGATCTTGGAGAGAAGATGCTTGCCGGCGTTGACGATCTCGGAAACGTAAGAGCGGTATTTGGGCGGCAGGTCGCCGAAGGTGTTGAGCATGATCACTTCGGCAAAGCCGATGATGGCGTTGAGCGGCGTGCGGAGCTCGTGGCTCATCGCGGCCAGGAATTCGCCCTTGGCCCGGCTGGCGATCAGCACCTGGTCGAGGGCCGCTTCGAGCTGGACGTTCTTGTTGCGGAGTTCTTCGAGGGTGGTTTCCAATTCGCGCTTCGATTGGCGGGCCAGATCTTCGGCGCGGCGTTGGGCGGTGACGTCCGTGCCGGTTCCGCGATAGCCGGCGACGCGGCCGGTCTCCGGACTGAAAACCGGCACGCCGGATAGCTGGATCTGGCGGGGTTCGCCCGAAAGATCGCGAATTTCGAAGACCAGATTGCGGAACGCGCTCGATGAACCGAAGACCGCGGCCGGATTGACGCCGCCTTCTGCTATAAAGCGCCCGAAATCGGCGAGTTTCTTGCCCAGCAGCGTTGCCGGCAGCCGGCCCAGCACCTCGGTGATGCGGTCCGACATGAAGGTCAGCCGGCCCTCGGAATCGGTTTCCCAAACCCAATCGGAGGTGGAGCGGATGACGTCGTCGAGCCGCGTCTGGCTGGTGCGGGTTTCGGTGAGCGCGGACGTTTGCTGGGTGACGTCGTAATAGATGCCGGCGACGGCCGCCAAATTAGCGCCGCGGAAAATCGGGAAATGATGGGCGCGGTAATGGCGAAGCGAGCCTCCGATCACGATGTGCTCGAGTTTTACGGCGCGCCTTCCGGTGCGCCGCACTTCGTCGACCGAATCGGCCAACACCCGCGGCACCGGGAGTTCGTCGGTCTGCGCCTTAACCGGCGCTTCGGAAAGATTGTTGTAGATGTCGCGGAAGGCTTCATTGATGAAGAGCCGGCCGGCGCCGGCGTCGAAGAGATAAACGGCAAGTCCCGAGTGATGCAGCAGATCGTGGAATGCGTCCTCGATGGCCCCCGCTGCATCCGCGGTTTTCCGCGAACCCGGTCTCCCGCCGCGCTGCCCCTGCGGCAAGATCGGTATTACCGTGCCCCCGTCCCGTGTCATCCTCTGCCCCCGTGCGGGTCTTCAGACCCGTTATTTATTTTTTACCCCGACGATGTCTTCGGTGCACTAAACCGGCGTTGCCTCGCCTCGGCAACGCGGATCTGCTCGACGGTCGCCAGGTACTCCGCGTTAAGCTGCCAGCAGCGGAGAGCTCCCTCGGCCTCCTTCTGCGACAGATTGTCGTAGATTTTCACCATGGCGTTGAGCTGAGACGGATCGGTCATTCGCGAGCCGTCCCGGGCCTCGCGCGTCAACAGAAAGACCGACGAGAAAACCGAACGGTCGATGCCGCAGGCTTTGCACAGCACCGCCAAGCCCTCGCCGCCGGGGTCGAACACGATATGCCGCGCCAAAGAGAGGTCGATTCCCGCCATCCGCGCCAAGGCTGCGGTGAAAGCGGCGATGCGGCCCCGGCGCAGGCATTGCAGCAGGAAGCGCTCGTCCAGCTGGCCTTTATTGGCGATTTCGGAAACGATGAATTCGGCTTCGTTATACGTCGAGCGGTCGGCCTCGGAGCGCGTCTTGACCTTGCTGGTGACTTCGTGGATCAGGTTGTCGACGGTGGTGGGATCGGTCTTGTAATTATTGAGCACGTATTCGCGAAGGGCCGCCGAGACCCACCAGAACATGCGATGCGCCAGCTCAACCGGCAGATCCGGGCGGCGCAGAAGCGGTTGTTGGAAGCGATCGACGCGCTGGGATTCGCTCACCAGATAATCCATGGCCCGTCTCGAAAGCTCGGCGTCGTGATTGTTGATCAGCGTCTCGATCACGTCTTGACTGCCGCTGTCGATGAGGGCCTGGCTCACCTCGAAGGAAAGCTCGCTCCGCATGGCGACCGCCAGGCGATGCTCCTGGGTGCGGCCCTTGACGATGTCGATGAGGTCGGCGTCGTTGAGAACGCCGCTTTGGCGCAGGATCGGATGGGCGATTTCGATGGCGTCATTGGCCAGCGTCACGATCAATTCGCGCGGCGCGTTGGGCTGAGTGGCCAGGCGTTCGGCCAATTCCTTGCGCACCGACATTTCGACGTCGTGAATAAGCTGGGTGACGATGCCGGCCATCAGCGCGCGCTCGCGCTCGCTCAACCGGCCATCGTTGTCCATGAAGAGATCGGAGATGTTCTGGAGCAGGGCGCGCCGGCTATCGACCGATTTGTCGTGGGCGAGCGCCAGCAGCTGACGCACATCGATATTTGCGGGATCCACGTCCAACGCCCCCGTCATGAACCGGTCCGCCCCTGTTTTCCTCGGCCTTGTTTTCCTTGGAACGGACTTGGTGACCAACGCCCGGCAAACATCGAATTCCCCCACTTATCGAATGCCGCCCCCGCTATCGATTTGGATTCGATATACGGCGAATTATTAGATACTTAGGGAGTTTAATAATCTATTAAGAAAACACAACGCAATTCGTTAAAAGCACCTGAAGTCGTGTTCACTAAACTAACTCGATCCTTTATGTTGTGTTATGGTTAACGAGTTATCCACAAGATTTTGTTTCTTATCCACAAGGATTTGCAGTTCTTGGGGACAAAGTCATGGCGAATGTTTTGATTTCTCCACAAGCAAAACGAGTCGGCGCGTGGCTGCATGCAACTTGCTTCGAACACCGGTCGATGGCCCGCGATCAATGATCATCCGGAGATGATCATCCCAGCTAGGTTCCCAATTTGACGTTGAGACTCCGTAAAAATGCCCGGATGCGCCGGGCATTGGCGCCGATGTCGCTCAAGCCCACCCGGGACGCCGAGCGGATATCGAGCCTGGTTCCGCCATCCGGGGCTTGGCGGATGCGGATCGCCATATCGTCCTTGAAGCCGAACCAAAAGCTGGTGGCGGTCACTTCGATCAGCCCGGCTTGAGCCGGGCTCGGCGGATTGCTGGCGGCGATTTCCATGCCCTTGTCCTGCAGCACGGCCATGGCCGCGGCGAAAACTTGATCGGGCGGATTGGGAAATTGCGCCGGCGCGATGTCGGAATAAGCCAATTTCTGCGCGGCAGCGATTTCAGCCCCGCCATAAGCAATGCCGTTCGGCGAAGCCGCGCGCAGCGGCGCCAAGGCCATGAATTGCGGCGGATCGTCGGTGTCGGTGGTGATGTCGTGAATTCGCGGCGCGTTCTTCGCCGCCTCGAAATAGGAGACCGGAAGGGCGGCAATCGACGCGCCGGCGAGGATGGCCACCGCGGCTACGGCCGTGCGGCGCAGTTCCCGCGCCCGGAGGGCGATCGCCAGGACAACAACCCCGAGAATGACGGCGATGGCCGCCAAGAAAGCCGAGGCGAAGAGCATGGCGAAGCCCGCCATGAGCGGCCACAACCCGAGGCGATAGCCGAAGCCCGACAAAGCGGCGCCGAACGCGGCAATGACGGCGAGGGCGACGCTGGCGCGCAGCAGCCGCACTAAGCGGGGCGATAAAATCGCGGGGGAAGGAATTCTGACGGTCATGAGGGCATTGTTTGCACCGGCTCAGTCCCTTTCGATATGGGGGCGAAGACGGGGCGAAACCAGTATCCGGTTGTCGAATCAGCCCAAAATACGGGCGTCTGCTGCGCCGGTAACCTTCCGCGGAGATTGACCGGCTCCGCGCCGAGGCCGATCATTGGACATCGAGATTGAGATTTGGGTGAGTGGACGCCAGCGGGCTTTTTACTTGAACGGCAAAGACGGCGCGGCGGGGGCAGGTTTCTATGCCAGTCAACGTCAAGTATTTGGACGGCGGGAAGGGCGTCTTTGCAACGATGTCCGGTCATGTAACCGGCGACGAACTCATCGCCATCAATCGAGAAGTCTTTGCCCGCGATCTTGCCGTCGAACCGTATCTCTACAGTCTTGTCGATTGCGACGACATCGAGGGCATGAACCTTTCGACCATGCAGCTTCGCGAACTCGCCCACGAAGACGTCAGCGCATCCAAAAATCTGCCGAATTACATCGTCGCGATATACGCGAAAAATGATTTGCCCTTCGCGCTGGCCCGGATGTGGCAGGTCTTCGTCGAGCAAGCGGGCTGGGAAACGCGGGTTTTCCGGACGAGACCGGAGGCGGTCGCTTGGGTGAAACGGCTCGTACTGGCCAAATTCGGCGTCGGGGTAACGCTCGAATAGAATTTCTGAACTGGAACGAAATCAGGCGGCGAAGGATCCCGGCCGAGCGAGATCAAAACCGGCTCCGGTTTTCGGGAGCGGTGAGCCAGAACGGAGCACAGCGCTCGAACAACGTGCCGCGCGCTATTGGCAAGATGCGCTCCCGGGGAAAGACCCAGCAGAAAAGCCAACGCCGGCATTGGCGGATCAGCCAGCGTCTCATGCCGCACCATTGGGGCCCGAGCCGATGGCCGGTCCGGCCTTGCGGCTGTTGGCGGCAATGTTGGCGGGGCCAGCGGCGGAGTTACGCGCCAGCGGTTTCGGCAAAATCGCCCGCAGCACGCTCGCCGATTCGACCATGCAAGCTCGCCGGTTTCGAGCTTCACGCCGAAGCGGATGAAGGCGCGGCCGAAACGCTGGATCGCGGTGACGATGCCGAAACATCCTTGATCGGGAAGATAGACGGCGCCGCCGAGTTTCATGCCGCGGCCCTCTCGACTTCGCGCAGCTCGTTTTCCCCGCGCAGTTCATTCTCGAAGTGAACCGCGGCGAGGGGCTTCACTTCGATTTGTCCGCCCTCGCGGTAAACCTGGCCCTTGACCTCTTGCCCCGGGACGACCCGAGACACGCAGATCTGCGCGGCGCCCGCAGCCCCGCCGGCCAAGACGATGTCGCCGACCCGCATCACATCGGCGGCTTTGTCGAAAAATCCGGGCTCGAAAATCTCCGTCACCCGGTCGGTCCAGTAATACCAGTGGGTGAAACCCCGGCTTGGAGTCCGCGCCCGGGCATAGGAGAGAACGCGCAAGGAATCCGGATCGAAGCTCATTTATTTTGCACGCGCTCATCAAGCCGTTTTGGGCGTGATCCCATCCCGGTGGGCGTTTCAGGCGGCCTCCCGAAAAGGCCGGGGCCGAAGCCCCGGCAAGGTGCTTTTCAGGGGGAGAACCTCGGTCCGCCGCTCCCTGGAATCTGGACCGAAGAGTTTGGGGCCGGTCTCCCGGATCGGGGAGACGGGAAGGAAGTTACAATCTTACTTGTAGGGCGTCGACAAGAAAGGCTGTTGCCCTTGGGGTGAACGTCGGGGGCGAATCAAGCCCGGTCCCTCGATATTCAGCGGTTCATCAGCCAGAAGATCAGGCTCAAAACGATGCTGACGAGAATCGAGGTTCCAAGCGGAACATAGAGGCGGAAATTCGGGCGTTCGATAACGATGTCGCCGGGAAGATGGCCCAATCCGATGCGAGTGAGGAGAGGCCACAGCAGCCCGGCCGCGACCAAGACGATGCCGAAAACGATCAGGAATCGCGGCATGGACATTCTTCAAACTTCAAACCGTGGCGTCATGCGCCGGCAAATCGAGCGAAGTCTACATGGTTTTGCGGACGCGAATCATCGCCGCGGAAAATGTCGATTGGGGAGGCGGACCGAAATGGTCGAGAGGCTGAAGGCCGGGATCGGTTTGATCCCGGGACTGGTTAGATCCCCGGACTGGTTAGATCCCCGGGACTGGTCAGATCCCCGGGACTGGTTAGGTCAGAGTGATCGCGGCGAGAACGCCGATCCAGAACAGCGTGCCGATCAACACGGAATTGACGATGCCGATCGAGGGCGACATCGCGTCGTTGGGCGAATGGGGGGACGCATCGGGCGAGAGCGGCGCGGTAACGCCGCGGCGCTGCGGCCGGCCGGCGGCGCGGGGGGAAGCAAGGCAAAGATCGGCGAAATCGCTCACGGCCTTCAGCGTGGTTCGAACTCCTTAAATCTTTCCTAAAATTTGCGGGGTTCCCCGAAAAACCGGCGCTTTTCCGGGCCTTGGCGGTAACCGAGGATGGGCGGAGAGGGGTAAGGGGGCGGAATTGAGGACGCCTACGAGTTGATCGGGCTGCCAGTCCGGTCAAGGTGGACATAGGGAGGCACGGGCAACCAACCTGAGCACACGGTGCCGGAGACAGGACGGCCCAGCGAATCCTTGCCCACAAATCCGGTGCTGAACCCATATCCTCCGACGAAATTGTGAAGATGTCCGCAGGCGAAGGCGAACGAGCGGAAACCGGTAGTTGTCACGTCGGTATAGCCGGCGTCGGTCGCGGCCTTCGCGGCGGCGTCGGGGTCGGTGCAGCAAATGGGTAACACCGCGCTCACAATTGCGGCAACGGCAAGCAAGAGCAGCCAAGATCCAATAATGACTTTGGGATTCTGCTTGGCGGGAGCCACGTGCTTTTAAACCCTCCGCCCGATCCAAATCACCCTTCCGGCGACTTGGACGTCGGTGATGGGAACCGATTCGATCGGCTTATAAACCGGATTATCCGAGCTAATCGTCACGGTGCGGCGCATCGGATCGACGGTGACGCGCTTGATCAGCAATTCGTCGTCGAGGCGGATGACATAGATGCCGTCGCGGCGCGCCGCACTTTGGGTCATCTCGACAAGCAAATGATCGCCGTCGGAGATGGTCGGGACCATGCTGTCGCCATTGGCTTCGAGGACCGCCAATTTGTCGAGCGGCGCCCCGGTGACGCCGCGCAACCAATCCCGCCGGAAGACGACCTTGTGCTTGATGTTTTCTTCGTCCACGCGGGCGCCGTCCCCTGCCGCGGCCCGGACGTCGTAGACGGGGACCTCCCGATACTCTCGGTTGAAATATTTTTCCTCTACAACTGTCTCATCATTATCTCGTTGTTCTCTTGGGACTTTTATCTTGCCATCGAGAAGCGCCGCGGGATCGCAGCCGATCAGCTTGGCGAGCTTGACGGCGTAGCGCGGCTGATCGAGTTCTGCCGGCTTCGAGCTGCTGAACCGCCTGCTGCGAGATTCCGAGCTTGCGCGCGAGCTGAGGCTGGCTCAGCCCCTCGCGCTCCCGCCATTCGCGAACCGTATCCCCCATCTTCCCCATGCGGCGAAGGCTATCAACCGCGATCAGGGGTGGCGCTACAAGTTGCATTGTTGACCGCTCCACAAGTAATCTGGTAGCCCGCTCCTCGTGAACGGGGGGTCGGATATCCCGGCAACCCAAGGCCGAAAGCGGAAAGGAAAGCTCATGGCGGCGCGTCGTCAATTCAGCGCGGAAGGCTTGGCGCGGTTGAAGGCCGCAAGTGCCGAGCGGATGCGGAAGCTTCATGCCGATCCGGAATTCGCCAAACGCCACGCGAGCCAGGGGCGGGAAACCATGAATCGCCTGCGCGCCGCTCCCGAGTTCCTCGCCAACCAAAAAACAGCATTGGCCGAGGCGCTCAAGGAGAAGTGGCAAGACCCGGATTATCGCGCGCGCAAAGCGGCGAACAGAGCGCGCGGCTGAAGCGGATTTACGCCGAGGGCAAGCGATTCCGCGATGGCGATTAGGTGCGCGCGTATGCAGCGGGTGGCGATGAACAAGCGACCGGTCCGGATCGAGGAAATCATCCCTGTGGAGCGGATTACCGAAAGCGAGGCGAGAAGTCCCGCGGCATCTTCCGAGAAGAATGGCGGAACGGCTGGCGGGGCCACTGGCGGAACGGCTGGCGGACCATCTACCGGAGCGGGCGGCGGCACGTTTTTGGCCCTGGTCTCGGAAGCGCTTCGTCTCTGCGCGCCGGAGACCAATCGCAAGGCCTGGATCGGCCGGCTCGCCACCGAATTGAACATGCCCGAGCGGACGGTGGAGAGCTGGCTCTACGGCGAGAACGCTCCGACATCCGAGAATTTCCACGCGCTCACCCGGGTTCTCGGCTTGCGCTTTCACAACTTGGTCTACGGGCCGCTGGGCTTGATTGGGTTCCGCAGCGACCAGGCGGAATTGGCGAAAGACGCCGGGGTGGTCAAGGCGGCCCTCATGCTCGCTTCGCAAATCGAAACCTGCGTGGCGGATTTCCGCAAAGCGAGCGGCCGGGCGAACGGAAAGTGAGCAACTCGTTTAAGAGTGAGCAACCGGAAAAACGTGAGCGGAACATGAGCAAATGGAAAAACCTGAGCGGAACGTGAGCCATCGAAAAATTTTGAGCGGGACGTCAGTGAGCGGGAAATGAATCATCGCGAAACAAACGGGCCTTTGACTTTATTGCCGCCGCGGGCGCGGCGGCGGGATTTGACGACATCGCATCTGGCGGCCGAAAAAGCCCGGCGGTTTCAACGCGGCCACGCCAAGAAAATCCTCGACGCTCTCGAGCGCGCGCGGCCGGGCGAGTTGACCTCCGAGGAAATAGCGGCGCGCATCGGCACCGATTATCACGCGGTATCGCGGCGGATGAGCGAGTTCAGAACCACAGGGCTCGCCGCGATAGTCGGGACCAAACGCAATTCCTCGGGCAACGCGGTCACGATTTGGGCGGCGGCATGAATTCGCCGCCGGGGGACTTGCCGGCCCCCCTCGTTCCACAAGAAGTCGATCTGGCGAAGCTCGACGGCTTCATGCTCGACACCATCCGGCTTCTCGGCTCGGAGCTTTGGGCGCTCGCTACCGGCGATGAATTCAAGGCGGCGATGGCCCTGTGGTGCCGGGCGTGGCAACAGGTTCCGGCCGCCAGCCTTCCCGACGACGACCGGATTTTGGCCAGCTTTGCCGGTTATGGGCGGGGCGGAAAGGCTTGGCAGCGCGTCAAATCGACGGCGCTTCGCGGCTTCATCAAATGTTCGGACGGGCGGCTCTATCATCGCGTTCTCGCCAAGGACGCCGTCAAAGCCTGGCGGGAACACCAGGAATTCGAGGCCGTGCGCGCGGCGGACCGCGAGCGTTTGAAGCGTTGGCGGCAGGGCACAAGAAACGGCGACGGAAACCGAAATGAAACGGTTTCTGAAACGCTTGATGAAACGCCTGATGAAACGGCCGCGAAACGCGATAGACAAGACGAGACGGAACAGGACTGGAATAAAAAAAGCGGAAAAGAAATTCCGGATTGGCAAACTGCGTCTTCCGGACCACGCACAAATGGATTTCTCAAGCGGATGAATGGGGGCGCGGATTATTCCGATCCGGCCAAGCGCAAGGCGCGGTGGGAACAGAAAATCGCCGCCGAGCTGCACCGGAGGCTGCCCGGCCCCGCCGCTGAAGCGATCATCCGGGCCTATCGCTTCGGAACGCCGGACGAGCGGAAAAACGCGAAGGATGCCTTCGAAATGGTCGATACCGAATTGAAGGCGCGAAAAACCGGCGCCGGGAAAAGCACCGGAGCGGCGCCATGAGAATTCATTTCATGAGGACAGGCCGATGAGCACGCGGAAAAAACGCCGCCGCGCGGCCCAACCCCGCATCGAAGCGACGCCGGAGATCGAGGCGCGGCGCAAATGGCTGGCGGGACACGCGCCCTCGAGGCGATGACCGGGCATCCGCTCGATTTGATGCTGATCGACGATGCGATCGATCAGAATCGGCACGATGCCGGGTTCTACTACGCTTATCTTTACGGACGCGCTGCGGCGGCCAACGGTGGCCCAGGCCGCCCTCGAATCGCTCGGCGGACGCGCCGCCATTCTCGATGAGGAAAACGAGGCGCGGAATTTGCGCCTGTTCCGCCAGGTTCAGGCCGCGATCGGGTCCCGAGCCCATGTCGAGGCGATCGAAAACGTCTGCGTGTTTCAGCGAATCCCGCGCTGGATGCTGCCCCGCGCGCCGAGCCTTCGCGACGTCGAAGAAGCCGGTTTGTTGCGCGACGGGCTCGAGCGCATCGCCAAATGGTGGCGCGGCGAATTGGCCCGGCGCGGCCAACGGCAAGGCGGCGTGACAGAGAAGGGGGCGCTTGCTGGTTCCCGGGCGCCGGAGAATAATGGCGCGACCGATCGAACGTGAGGTCGCTCATGCTCAACCGCGTTTCTATTCCCGCAAGGCTTTTCACAAATCTGGCCGCCGCCATCGGCATCGTGGCATTCGCCGGGTGCGCCGCGGTCAACCGGAATTACGAGAACCTCAGCGGGTTGCAGGGACATGGGCCGCAATGGGTCGGTCACTCCGCCGATACGCTCGTCAAGCAAGACGGCCAGCCGGAGCGGCAGGCGACGGCGCCTTCGGGAGCTACGGTCTATGTCTATACCTGGCGCAGCGACAAGGACGTTGCGCTATGCGAGCGGCAATATTTCGTCCGCGATGGCAATGTGGTCGGCTATCTCGAAAAGCCGATCGCTATTCAATGCGCCCAATCCGCCGGCAAGGTGAATTAGGCCGAAAAGAGCGGGGCAGGGGTTCGGCGGACGCCCTTACCCGGCAAAGTCTTCATCGGCCAGCAGCTTCACCGGCCAATACCCTCGCCGGCCAACCTTCACCAGACTACCAGCCATACATATAATGAGTGCTAGGTGATCGGGGGCGCTTGCCGGCGCGAGAAGCTTTGGGGAAGCCATTGCGAAAGATCGGTTTTTTGGCCGCGTTGTGGCTGGCGCTCGGCGCTTCGCCGCTGGCGCTCGGCTGGGGTGCGGCTTTCGCACAGCAATTGCCGTCCGGCCCCGGTTCGGTGCCGATGCTTCGCCATGGCCCCAACGGGGAGATCGAGGTGGTCCCGCCCGCACCGCCGCCCGAAGCTTCGCCCAATTCTTCCGCTCCTCCTTCTGCGGGGGCGGTCGAGCAGCCTGCCCCGCCGCCAGCCGCCGCGACGACTGCGCCGACGCCGCCAAGCCCGACGGTCACATCTCCACAGAATCCAGCGCCCCCGCAAACTCCGGCAGCTCCGGCAAAAAAAACCGCTAAGTCTGCCAAATCCTCGGCGCCGTCCTCCGCTCCGCCGCCGGCAGCGGCAACCGCGCCGCCGGCGCAGACTGGCTCACCGCCGCAGAACCCGGCACCACCACAGACTCCGGCCGCGCCGGCTGAAGCCGCCGAGCCCGCCAAACCGCCGCCGGCCGCCGCAGCTCCACAGAATCCGGCGCCGCCGCAAGCGCCGAATCCGGGACAGCATTTCGTCACGCCGAATCCGCTTCTCCATCAAGTCGTGCAATCGGATATCGCGGTCGAGCTCATCGATTTCATCAAGATTCCGCCGAGCAGCAATCAGGCGCCGCTGGCGGCGATCAATTTTCTCGCCCCCGCAGGCGACGGCTCGGGGCGGCTGTTCGTCAACGACATGCGCGGAAAGATTTACATCATCCGCGATGGCCGCTTGCTGGAGACGCCGTTTCTCGACGTGGCCGCGGCGCGGGCTCCTTATTTCCGCTCGGACGAACTGGAATTCGGGCTTTTGACGTTCGCCTTTCATCCCGATTTCGCGAGGACCGGAACGCGAGGGTTCGGGAGATTCTATACAATTCACACCGAAAATCTGCGAGGCATCGCCGACAGCGGCGGCGCCCGGGTCCTTTGGGATTCGAGTCTCCATCCCGATCATTTCACCGTGGTCACGGAATGGCTGGTCGATCCGAATAATCCGGATCGCATCGATCCCGCCTCGCGCCGCGAGGTGCTGCGGTTCGGGCCGTGGCGCAAGGACCACAGCGGCGGCCAATTGGCCTTCGACCCGAATCTAAAAGCAAGCGATCCGGATTACGGATTGCTCTACATCTCCGTCGGCGACGGCGGCAATTCGGCGCTGAATTACAACGGCAAGGTCGATATCTACCATCAGGCTCAGAACACCGGCACTCCCTTCGGCAAGATCCTGCGCATCGATCCGCTGGAAAACGGCACCGCGCATTACGGCGTGCCGATCACCAATCCGTTCGTGAATCGGCCGGGGTTTCTGCCGGAGATTTGGGCTTATGGCTTGCGCAATCCCGAGCGCTTCAGCTGGGACCGGGGCGGCCAGCACAAAATGCTGATCGCCGATATCGGGCAGGCGAATATCGAAGAGATCGATCTCGGCCAGGCGGGCGCCAATTACGGCTGGAGCACCTATGAAGGCCGGTTCACCGTCGATCACGAAAACGAAAACAATCTCCTGCCGCCGCCGGACCCGTTGCCGCCGGGATTCGTTTTTCCGGTGGCCGAATATGATCACAGCGACGGTTATGCAGTGATCGGCGGATTCGTGTATCGGGGGAAGGCCGTGCCGCAGCTCATCGGGAAATATATATTCGGCGACATCGTGAGGGGCGACATCTTCTATGCCGATGCCGACGCGCTCGAATCGGGCGTTGAGACCAAGATTTACAAGCTCCGGCTCTTTTACCGCGGCAAGGAGACCTATATGCGGCCCGGCGTCATCGGCGACGACGGCCGCGTCGATTTGCGATTCGGAATCGATCAGGACGGCGAAATCTACGTGCTCACCAAATCCGACGGCATGATCCGGCGATTGGCGAGCCACGCACCGTGAGGCCGCCGAACCGCGCCACGGCGCGCGGCGGCTAATCTCATTCTCCGGATTTGGTTGCAAAGACCCCCGCGCGCAGCATTGCGTCGAGCGGGGGTCGGATTGCGAAGCTCTTGTTCTTCGCGCTCAAGGCTGAGCCTCGAGTTATCTTGGGCTTTGAACTCGGTTGCCGATGCCAAGTGGTCGGCAACTTTTTGCGTACCCGGTGGAGTCATGCTTTTTGCACACCCTCCGGTTTGTTTACGACAACGATAGCTTCGAACTCCCGGATTCCGTTGTCAAGTCATCTGTGGATACCGCGCGAATTTGCCGCGGGCGCGAGCGAAGCGAAATTGTTGTTTGTATTGAAGTGGCTTGGGAGTCGTTTGCGATGCAATCTAACAATGATTGGCGGAGCGCCCGCAAATTATCGCATAAAATTTTCCGGAAAAATTTTCGCGTCCGGCGCTTGCGCGATTCTTGACAGAAGTTTGCGCGGGGCGTAATTTTTTTTCAATCATCCTTGGTTCTTTGCGCCCGCCCGGAATTTTCCGCGGCGGGTTTTTTGATTCTTAAATTCAGAATTCCGGATGGGCAGCGGCGCGAATGTCCGCAGCAAGAGCGCGCCGAAGAAAACCATGAGCATGGAAACATTACCCGAGCGCAGATCGAAGCCGGGAACCGTTCGCACCGCAGCGAACAGACACAAGTTCATCGAGGCATTGGCCTTGACCGCGAATGTCACCGCGGCTTGTAAGCTCGCCCGGGTCGGCCGCAACGTGATCTATGAATGGCGGAAGGACGATCCGTCGTTCAAGGCGGATTGGGATGAAGCCACCGAGCTTGGCACCGATGCGCTGGAAGACGAGGCGGTGCGGCGCGCCCATCAAGGCACGCGCAAGCCAGTCCATTACGGCGGCAAAAAGGTCGGCACCGTCCGCAAATATTCGGACACGCTGCTGATCTTTCTGTTGAAGGGGCGCCGCCCCGAGAAATTCCGCGAGAGGTTCGATAATCACCCGGGCAACGGATTCATCGATCTCCTCCGATATTTGAAAACCGCCGGCGGAAGAGGGGGCGGCGGCCAAAACCACGACAGAGAGACCGATGACGGCCAAAATCACGACGGAACGCGCGGCGGCGACGGTTAAGCGCTGGCGCAACGATGCCAGCGCTTTCGTCCGCGAGGCCTTGAGCGCCGAGCCGGAACCGTGGCAGGCGTTGGCTCTCGACGCGATCGCGAAGCATGACCGGCTGGCGATCCGCTCCGGCCACGGCGTCGGCAAATCGGCGTTCCTCGCTTGGCTCATCCTCTGGTTTCTATTGACGCGATTTCCCGCCAAAGTCGCCGCGACCGCGCCTACGGCCCACCAATTGAACGATGTTCTCTGGGGCGAAGTGGCGAAATGGGCGCGGCGGCTTCCCATTCCCTTGCGCGAACAACTCGACGTCAAAGCGGAAAAAGTCGAAGTCGCGGGCGCGCGCAATGAGAGCTTCGCCGTGGCCCGCACCGCGCGCAAGGAACAGCCGGAGGCTTTAAGGCAAATTCATTTTGAATGTCCCCAACACGACACCGGGGCCGCTGTCGCCGCAGTGGATCGCCGCAATCGATCAATGGCTCGCCGCTCCTCGACACCGATCCGCAGGCGTATTTCGCACAGCGCGATGCGAGCAAGGGATTGGCAGGAGGTGGCGACACGATTGCAGGAGGCAGCGGCAGCGACGTTCTTGTCGGCGATGCCGCGTGCCGGCCAAGCAATTCCCAGTGACATGAAGCGATCGACCCACCGCTTTATCTGCACTTATATATACGTTTGTCGCCGATAGTGGCGTATTCCCGCCTTATTCTGCCGAATTTGAGCCAGATCTGGGCCAGATCTGGGCCGCGCCCCGATAGGCCGGCCCGGCTTCCAGCCTTCATCGTCGATGAAGGGATTCCGGCAGCTTCCCCAAGGACTTGAACCGCCCCGATGACTCGATGATTTGTCGGGATAAATGGTCGGAGTGAGAGGATTCGAACCTCCGGCCCCTGCCTCCCGAAGGCAGTGCTCTACCAGGCTGAGCTACACTCCGGCCGCCGCGCCTTATAGCGCGCCGCAATGCCCTGCCGCAAGAAGTGCGGTGGGCGGAAAGCAAGCGCCCGCACGCTCTTTTTCTCAACTATTGTGTTGATTGTGCCGGAAAGGCGAAGGAGCGGGCGCCGGATTATTTACGGCGCCGCAGGAACGCCGCCGAGACGAGGCCGATGCCGAACAGCGCTATGCCCGCCGGCGCCGGAACGGGATCCGCCGGAGGATCGCCCGGAACAACCGCGTCCAGCGGCAAAGTCGTCAGGTCGAACAATGTGAAACCCGGCGGAGGCGGATCGTTGCCCGGCGGCGGATCGTTATGGGGCGGGTTATCGCCCGGCGGATCGTTGTTCGGCGGATCGGTATTGGGCGGCGGATCGTTGCCCGGCGGCGGATCGTTGAACAGATCGCCGACAAGTTCGTCGACGCCGTTATCCGGACCGGAGCCCGGATTGCCCGTATCCACAAAATTCTTCCCAAAAATATTGCAGAGAGCGGTCGCCGACAGAGTGTAATAGTTGCCGGAGGAGTCGTGTTGCCCGAGGGAGCCGCCTACCGTTTGCGAAAAATTCGTGTGGCCGTTATTGATCCCGCCGAGCGCAAAGTCGAAACCATAGGACGTGGAACCAGCCGTCGCCGGATCGCACAACGCAATCGCCGCAATTCCTGTCAGCACTGTCACCGAAGCGATACGCATAAGGCGATCCGCCTTCATCTTTCCTGACTCAACTTCATTCTCTAACGAGAATCCGAATTTGGAAGCAACGCCGCTTCCCCGATCGCACATATATAAATAAGCGCCATCGGATGAAGAGAAGTTTAAAAAATATTAAGCGACATTGCGAGAAGACTTATTTCTTATAATGCCGCGCATGATTAACCTTAACTCGCCGATGCTGTGGTTAATTCGTGACCGGGAAAAACAATAGTTCGAAGGCGTCGTACCGAAGTATGAAAATGGAATCGATCGATCTCGAATTTTGCGATCGTCGATTATGCCGCTCCCGCAAGGTTAACTGAGACGGCTCCGCCGAATGAAATTGCGGCAATTCGAATCGGCCGCTGTCTCGTTTTAAACGTTGCGTCCGTTAAGGAGAACGGCGCATGGGCGCGGCATTCATTCCCACGAACGTCACTCACAGAATCTTGAACGGTTGAGTGCGGGTAGTTTGCCGGGGCCGCGCGATGAAAAATTCGCGCGTTCAAACGCGCGGTCTTCAAAAGTGACGCGAGCGACGAAGACGCCCGCACTCTTTGACGAAGACGCGCTAGAGCGCCCGCACTTTTAACGATACGCGCGCTTAAAATGCACGCTCGATGCAAAAATCGATGATGTCGGTGAGGATTTGTTTTTCGGCGCCGCCTGGGAAGGGAGCGAGTGCCGCGTGCGCCATGTCGCCGAAGGCGTGGGCGCGCTTCAAGGTATCGGCGATCGCCCCGCGCTTGGCGATCAAGGCGATCGCCCATTCGAGATCGCCGTCGTGCTGATCCACTTCTTCAAGAGTGCGCCGCCAGAATTTCCGTTCCGTCTCATTGCCGCGCGCAAAGGCGAGAATGACCGGCAGCGTCACTTTGCCTTCCCGGAAATCGTCGCCCACCGATTTGCCGAATGTGCTTTGCGCCGCCGAATAGTCGAGAACGTCGTCGATCAATTGATAGACGATTCCAAGATTGAGTCCGTAATCGGCCAGGGCTTGTTCTTCGCCGGGCGAACGTTCGGCCACCACTGCGCCGATCTGGCACGCCGCGGAAAAAAGCGTCGCGGTCTTGGCGCGGATGACTTCGAGATAATTCGCTTCGCCGGTCGCCGTATCGTTCGCGGTCATCAATTGATGAACCTCGCCCTCGGCGATTTCGGCCGACGCGTCGGACAGAATGCGCAGCACCTTGAGAGAACCGTCGGCGACCATCAATTGGAACGCCCGGCTGAACAGGAAATCGCCGACCAGCACGCTCGATTTATTGCCCCACAACGCATTGGCGGTGGCCAGCCCCCGGCGCAACCCCGATCCATCGACCACGTCGTCGTGCAGAAGGGTCGCGGTGTGAATGAATTCGACGCACGCCGCCAGCGAAAGATGGCGCCGGCCCTCATAGCCGCAGAGCTTGGCGCAGGCCAAGGTCAGCATCGGGCGGAGCCTCTTGCCTCCGGCGGCGACGATATGGCCCGCGAGCTGGGGGATGAGCGCAACCTCGCTCTGCATCCGCTCCACGATCACCGCATTGACCCGCGCCAAATCTTCGCCGACCAGACCGGCCAGCTCATCCAGCGCGGAACGGCTGCGTATGGGCGCCTGTTTATTGAGGCCGGCGGCGGCGAGCACGCGATAGACCCTCTTTCAAGGTTATGGGCAAGGTCGTGGGTAAGATCACTGACAAAACAACGGGCGTAGCCATGCTTGACGGGCGGACACGCCGGACGTCAGCATAGAACTGCGGGAACCGGGGTCAAGACCGCTTCGCACTTGAAATCCCATTCGGTCTCAGCTTGAAATCCCACTCCGTCTCGGGGCTTACGCCATGAAAGAACTTTTGCGGACCAATGACGTTGTGCGCCTGACTTGGCTGACCGTACTCCTTTCGGATGAAGGGATTCCGGCAACCGTGCTCGACACCCACATCTCGGTATTGGAGGGCTCGATCGGGGCCATCCCCCGGCGACTTATGGTTTTGGAACAAGACTTTGTCCGGGCCAGGGCGATTCTCGCGGCGGCGGGGGAAAGCCTGCCAAAAGAGCCCCCAAATGCGCGGAATGCGGGCGGCGATGAATAAGCCAACGACCAAGCCAGCCTTGGCCAAATTGGCCCCGGCGACGCGGCCACGCGAAAAACCGGACATGCCCGCCGCTGATTTGGCGCCAGGACAAACGGGACAAACTGGCGAATCCGGGGATGAATCGGCCTTCGGCGAATCGCTGAGTACCGATGCGCTGATGGGAGGCAAGCTCCTGCTGCGTCAACCTCTCGATGGCTATCGCGCGGCGATCGATCCGGTGCTGCTGGCGGCGGCGGTTCCGGCAAAATCCGATGACCGCGTGCTCGATGCCGGGACGGGGGCGGGTGCTGCCCTTCTCTGTCTGGCCGCGCGTGTTCCCGGCTGCCGCATCACCGGCATCGAGAAAGATTCCAATCTGGTGCAATTGGCGCGGAGCAATGTGGCCGAGAACGGCTTTGCGGCGAGGGCCGAAATCGTCACCGGCGATATCGGGAACCCGCCCTTGGCTTTCGAACGCGGTGCGTTCGATTGCGTCATGATGAACCCGCCTTTCCTCGAACCGGCCCGCGCCCGTGCTCCCACAAATGAATCCCGGGCCGCCAAATCCCGGGCCGCCGCCATGGTCGAAGACGATGCCGGATTGACGCAGTGGATAGGCTTTGCCCGCGCCATGCTCCGCGACCGCGGCTGGCCGACGCTCATTCACCGCGCCGACCGGATCGACGATTTGATGGCCGCGCTCAACGACGGCTTCGGGGCCATCGCGGTCTTCCCGCTCTGGCCGGCAGCGGACCGAGCCGCCAAGCGCGTGATTATCCGCGCCCGCAAGAACGCCGCATCGCCGGCGGCGCTTTCCCCCGGCCTCGTCCTTCACGGCAAAGACGGCAAATTCACCGCCGAAGCGCAAACCATCTTGCGTGACGCCCGGGCGCTTGAATTTTGAGGGCGACGTCCGCATGATGCTTGCTTCTGCCGAGGACGAACGATATAGGCGTGCTTGGCGATCACGCCAATGGCGCAGAGTCGCCGGGATGATCGGTGGATTGCTTAGATTGCCCTATCTTTGGCTTCTGGATAGGGTTGCCCCACTAATCGGTAGAAACGTTCTCTATCTGCTACTGTGGATGTTTGTCCAAGTTATCTTAATCGTGCGTGGGCTGACATTTCGGTGCCCTCGCTGCGGCCAGTTTTTCAACCTATCAAGCTCGTTCGGGGCTTACACGGTCAAACCTGGGACAGCCTGCATTCACTGCGGGCTAGCGATCGGCGCGATTCCCTCCGACGCTGTTATAAACTGAGTCATTACTGAGGCTGCCTTACGCTGCTTGACCCCCTAGACTCCCGCCCATATTGTCGCGCCAACGCCTTATCCTAGGCTGTGGAATTGGGGCCTTGCGGGGGAACGCTTGGCGGCGCGCGCGAATCCGGAAACCTGCTTTCAAGCCCTGATCCTGAAGCTTCAAGGATTTTGGGCGCGGCAGGGCTGCGTCCTGTTGCAGCCCTACGACATGGAAGTGGGGGCGGGGACGTTTCACCCCGCGACCCTCTTGAAGGCACTCGGGCCGGAACCATGGAAGGCCGCCTATGTGCAGCCCTCGCGCCGGCCGGCCGACGGCCGCTACGGCGAAAATCCCAATCGGCTTCAGCACTATTATCAATTCCAAGTGACTTTGAAGCCTTCGCCCGAAAACGTCCAGGACGTCTATCTCACCAGCCTGGCCGAGCTCGGCATTTCCCCGAAAAATCACGACATCCGCTTCGTCGAGGACGATTGGGAGAGCCCGACCCTGGGCGCCTGGGGCCTTGGCTGGGAAGTCTGGTGCGACGGGATGGAAGTCACCCAGTTCACCTATTTCCAGCAGGTGGGCGGGATCGAATGCGCGGTGGTGGCGGCCGAGCTGACTTACGGCTTGGAGCGCCTCGCGATGTATGTTCAAGGCGTGGAGAACGTCTACGACCTCGACTTCAATGGTGCGGGGGTCACCTACGGCCAGGTCTTCCAGCGCGCCGAGCGGGAATTCTCGGCCTATAATTTCGAGCATGCCGATACCGGCGCCCTGCTTCGGCATTTCAAGGATTTCGAGACCGAGTGCCATGCGCTCTTGAAAGAGCGCCTGCCGCTGCCCGCTTACGATCAGTGCATCAAGGCGAGTCATGTTTTCAATCTGCTCGACGCCCGGGGCGTGATTTCGGTGGCCGAGCGCGCGGCCTATATCGGCCGGGTGCGCGCGCTCGCCAAAGGCTGTTGCGAATCTTGGCTCGAAGGCTCTGGGCTCGAGGGTTCCGCCGCCAAGGAAAGCCACTGACATGGCGGAGTTGCTGCTCGAACTCCTGTCCGAGGAAATCCCGGCCCGCATGCAGGAACAAGCCGCAGCTGATTTGAAGCGGCTCGTCACCGAAAAATTGACCGCCGAAGGATTGGCGTTCGGTGAGGCGCAGAGTTTTGTCACACCGCGGCGATTGGCGCTGGTTGTTGAAGACTTGCTGGTCACCCAGCCCGACACGCGCGAAGAAAAGCGGGGGCCACGTGTTGGCGCGCCGGAAACCGCGGTCCAGGGATTCCTGAAATCCGTCGGCCTTGCTTCGCTCGATCAATGCGAGAAGCGCGACTCCGGCAAGGGCGAATTCTATTTCGTGACGGTGGAGAAGAAGGGCCGCGCCACGGCTCTGGTCCTTTTCGACATGATTCCGGATATAGTTTGGAATTTTCCGTGGCCGAAATCCATGCGGTGGGGCAGCGGCACGCTGCGCTGGGTCCGGCCCTTGCATTCGATTCTTTGCGTCTTCGATGGCATCATGGTTCCGTTTCAGTTGGAAGGGGCGGGGAGCCCTCTGCGCGCCGGGAATTTAACTCGCGGCCATCGCTTTCTGGCCCCCCAGGAATTCGCGGTCAAAGACTTCGCCGATTACCGCGATAAGCTGCGGAGCGGCTATGTAGTCCTCGATTCGCAGCAACGGCGATTGATGATTGTTGCCGACGCCGAACAGCTCGCCTCGGAAAAATCGCTGAAGCTGCGCGGTGATCCCGGATTGATCGCCGAAGTCGCCGGGCTGGTCGAATGGCCGGTGGCCCTGATCGGCGAGATCGACAACGCCTTTCTCGATTTGCCGCCCGAAGTCCTGACCGCGTCCATGCGCGCCCATCAGCGCTATCTGGCGCTGGAAGACAAGGACGGCAAATTGGCGAAGCACTTCATCGTCATCGCCAATATGCTGACCGATGACGGCGGCAAGGCGGTCGTTGCTGGCAACGAGCGGGTGCTCCGCGCCCGGCTGTCCGATGCCAAATTCTTCTGGGATCAGGACCGGAAATCTTTCCTCGAATCCCGTGTGCCGAAACTTAACGACATCGTCTTTCACGCCAAGCTCGGAAGTGTTGCGGAAAAAGCGGAACGAGTAGCGGCGCTCGGCGCCGAACTCGCTCACAAGATTCCGGATGCCGATGTCGATCTGGTGCGAAGTGCGGCGACCCTCTGCAAAGCCGATCTCACCACCGGCATGGTCGGCGAGTTTCCGGAGCTTCAGGGAATCATGGGCCGCTATTATGCGCTGGCCGACGGCGAAAAGCCGGCGGTCGCCGAAGCGATCCGCGATCATTACGCGCCGCAAGGCCCGAATGACCGCTGCCCGACCGCACCCGTGAGTGTCGCGGTGGCGCTGGCCGATAAGATCAACTCGCTCGCGGGATTCTTCGCCATCGACGAAAAGCCGACGGGCTCCAAAGACCCGTTCGCGTTGCGCCGCGCCGCCCTTGGCACAATCCGTCTGATTTTGGAAAACAAACTGCGGCTACCGCTGATCAAGATTTTTGCCCAAGCCGTCGAAGCCTATGAAAAGCCGGTCGGCAAGGTGCCGGCGGAGATTCTCGATTTCTTCGCCGACCGGCTGAAGGTTCATCTTCGCGACCAGGGTGTCCGGCACGATCTGGTCGCCGCCGTATTCGCGCTGGGGGATGAGGACGATCTGGTGCGGCTGCTGGCCCGGGTCGACGCGCTCGGCCGCTTCATCGGCACGGAAGACGGCGCCAATCTTCTCGTCGCCTATAAGCGCGCCGCCAATATCCTTCGCATCGAAGAGAAAAAGGACAATCGCACCCATCGCGGTGAACCGGACCCTAACGCATTCGTGGCTGCTGAAGAAAAATCGCTGGTCAAGGTGCTGGGCGAAATTGCCAAAGCCCTGGAGACGGCCCTCGAGCGCGAGGATTTCGAAGGCGCCATGACGGCGCTTGCTTTGCTCCGCCAGCCCGTGGACAAATTCTTCGATCACGTCACGGTCAATGTCGAAGACAAAATCTTACGCGAAAACCGCTTGAAACTACTCTCGCAAATCGTAGCCGGGATGAACAAAGTCGCCGATTTCTCGAAGATTGAAGGATAAGGCCATGCCGGGCTCCTCCGCGCGGGCCAAATGGGTTTATCGCTTCGGTGGCGGCGCCGCCGAAGGCGGTGCGGATATGAGCGAATTGCTCGGCGGCAAGGGCGCCAATCTCGCGGAGATGAGCCGGCTCGGCCTTCCGGTTCCTCCCGGTTTCACCATCTCGGCCTCCATCTGCAGCTGGTATTTCGCCCACGACAAGACCTTGCCGCCGGAATTGCGCGACGAGGTATGGGAAGCGCTCGCCGAGGTCGAATGGCAGGCGGGCGCCACCTTCGGCAACCGCGATAATCCGTTGCTGCTATCGGTGCGCTCGGGCGCCCGCGCCTCGATGCCCGGCATGATGAACACGGTTCTCAATCTCGGCCTCAACGACGAAACCGTCGAAGGCCTGGCCCGTCATTCCGGCGACCCGCGTTTCGCCTATGACAGCTACCGGCGATTCATCGACATGTATGCCGATGTCGTGCTCGGCATCGAACATCATTTGTTCGAAGAAATTCTCGAGCTCGAAAAGGAGGATCGCGGCGTTCGTTTGGATACCGAGCTCTCGGCCGACGATCTCCGCAATCTGGTGGACGTCTATAAGGATAAGGTAAAGGACGAATCGGGAAAGCCGTTCCCCCAGAACCCGAAAGAACAGCTTTGGGGCGGCATTGCCGCGGTCATCGAAAGCTGGAATGCGCCGCGCGCCATCACCTACCGGCGGCTTCATCATATTCCCGAGGATTGGGGCACGGCGGTCAACGTCCAGACCATGGTCTTCGGCAATATGGGCGACGATTGCGCGACTGGTGTGGCGTTTACCCGCGACCCCTCGACGGGCGAGAAGGTGCTTTTCGGCGAATATCTGGTGAATGCCCAGGGCGAGGACGTGGTCGCCGGCATCCGGACGCCGCAGTCCCTCACCATGGCCGCGCGCAACGCCGCGAATTCGAAGCTCCCAGCCATGGAAGAGGTGATGCCCAAAGTCTTTGCCGAGCTGCAGCGCATCCGGGGCGAGCTGGAGCGGCACTACCGGGACGTCCAAGACATCGAATTCACGGTGCAAAAGGGCCGGCTCTATATGCTGCAAACCCGCGCCGGCAAACGCAGCGCCAAAGCGGCGATCCGGATCGCCGTCGACATGGTCGCCGAAGGGCTGATCACCCGCGACGAAGGTCTGATGCGGGTGGATCCCGCCTCCCTCGATCAGCTCCTCCACCGCACCCTCGATCCCGCGGCCCAGCGGATGGTGATCGCGCGGGGACTTCCGGCGTCGCCGGGGGCCGCCTCCGGCATTGCGGTGTTCGATTCGGACGCCGCGGTCGAGCGGGGCGTGCGGAAAAGCGTCATTCTGGTCCGCCTCGAAACCAGCCCGGAAGACATTCACGGCATGCATGCGGCCCGCGGCATCCTGACGGCCCGCGGCGGGATGACCAGCCACGCGGCGGTGGTGGCGCGCGGCATGGGCCGGCCTTGCGTCGCCGGCGCCGCGGAACTCCGGATCGATTACGCCAAGCGCGAATTGAAAGTGGCGGGCCGCACGGTCAAAGAAGGCGATACCATTACGATCGACGGCAGCACCGGCGAAGTGATGCTGGGCGAAGTGCCGACGACCGAGCCGACATTATCCGGCGAATTCGGAACCCTCATGGCTTGGGCGGATGACGTCCGCCGCCTTGGCGTTCGCGCCAATGCCGAAACGCCGGAAGATGCCGCGACCGCCCGGCGCTTCGGCGCGGAAGGCATCGGATTGTGCCGGACGGAACACATGTTCTTCGCGCCGGAGCGGATCATTGCGGTCCGCGAGATGATCATGGCCGACGATCCGAAAGGCCGGCAGACCGCGCTCGCCAAGATCATGCCGATGCAGCGCGGCGATTTCATCGAACTCTTCCGCATCATGCGCGGCCTTCCGGTCACCATCCGCTTGCTCGATCCGCCGCTCCACGAATTCCTGCCCAAGACGCTCCGCGAAATCGACCAGCTGGCCGTGGCCTCCGGCAAATCCGCGGACGAAATCCGCGCCCGCGCCATCAAGCTCGCCGAAGTCAATCCGATGCTCGGCCTTCGCGGCTGCCGGCTCGGCATTTCCCATCCGGAAATTTACGAGATGCAGACGCGGGCGATTTTCGAAGCGGCGCTGGCCGTCAAGAAAGAAACCGGCGAAACCGTCGAACCGAATATCATGATCCCTCTGGTCGCGTTGAAGACCGAGATCGCGGTTTTGAAAAAGCTCGTCGATCGCATCGCCGCCGACGTAAAACGCCAAAGTGGCGTCGATGGACATGCCATCAATGAGCGTGGGGGCGAAATGCACTATACCGTCGGCACCATGATCGAGTTGCCGAGAGCCGCGCTTTGCGCCGGCGAGATCGCGGAGATTGCCGATTTTTTCAGCTTCGGCACCAACGATCTCACCCAAACCACCTATGGCGTTTCGCGCGACGACGCCGGAGGCTTCCTCAAGGTCTATGAGCATCAGAAAATCATCGATCACGATCCCTTCATGACTTCTCGACGTGGACGGCGTGGGCGAGCTCGTCCGCATTGCCTGCCGGCGCGGCCGCAAGACCAAGCCGGATTTGGAGCTCGGCATTTGCGGCGAGCATGGCGGCGATCCGGCGTCGATCCGCTTTTGCGAGGAAGTCGGCCTCGATTACGTTTCCTGCTCGCCCTATCGCGTGCCGATTGCCCGACTGGCGGCGGCGCAAGCACGGCTTACACCCTTGCGCGACGCTTTGGAAACCGATTGAAGACGGGCGATGGGCTCCATCGACACCGAAAAGCTGAAGAAGGGCGACAAGGCGGAGCTGGCCAAGGCGCTGGCCCTGCTGGAATCCGATCCTTACGGAGACGCCACCATCGCCTTTCTCACGGACATGTTTGAAAATCCGCGCGCCCATGTGATCGGCGTCACCGGACCGCCCGGTGTCGGCAAATCGACGCTGCTGGGCAAGCTCATCGCCAAGCTGCGCGCCGCCAACCGCACCGTCGGCGTGATCGCCGTCGATCCGTCCTCGAAGCGCACCGGCGGCGCCTTGCTCGGCGACCGCATCCGGCTCGAAACCGATCCGGAAGATTCCGGCGTCTTCGTGCGTTCGATGGCGGCGCGGGATCGTTTGGGCGGGTTGGCCGAGATCACCATCGCTGCGATGGTGGTGATGCGCGCGGTCTATGACGTGGTGCTGGTGGAAACCGTCGGCGTCGGGCAATCGGAAACCGATGTGGAGGGTGCGGCGGATACGGTGGTCTTCTGCGTTCAACCGGGATCGGGCGACAGTCTGCAATTCATGAAGGCGGGGATCGTCGAAATTCCCGACATCGTCGTCGTCACCAAAGCCGATATGGAAGCGGCGGCAAGGCAAGCCCGAATCGACATCAAGGGGGCGATCAAATTGACCGGCCCGGTTCCAAGTTCGGCCGCGCTCGAAGGATGGGAAACCAAAGTGCTCTCGGTATCGGCGACGGAAGACCGCGGCATCGGCGACTTCGTCGATGCCCTCGATTCCCATCGCGATTGGCTGAGAGCCGAAGGGCGATTGGATCGCCGCCGGCATAAACAAGCCGAGGGCTGGCTGATCGATTCGCTGCGCGAGCGTTTCGGCCGCGAGGGCCTAAAGCGCGCCGGAAATCCAACGCTTCAAGCGAATGAATCCCCGTTCCGGAAACTGGCGGAAATCGCGGGGAAGCTTGGCGGCGATGTTCACGAATAAAACGGTATTCATACTCGGTGCTGGTGCGAGCTGGCATTACGGATACCCGACGGGGGAGGACTTAGTTAAGAAAGTCATCAAGAAATCGCAGGAAATGGCAAATTTCTTTAAAAATTCTGCGAACCCGTGAACTTTCACGTACCGAAATATGTCTCGCGGAACTTGCCGGTAGAGTCAGCGGAGGAGTCAATGGGCGCGTGGCTTTCTGCGCACCAAGAAAGCGTGGCGCTTGTTGAACGCCTTCAACACGTCAATCCACCGTTGATCGACTACTTTCTTGGCCAAAATCGCGACCTTGGCGATATTGGAAAGCTCATGATCGCGTGGGTTATCTTCGAATGCGCAGGAATCTACTCAAAATAGAATGTTAACATAAATCGGCGCGAAGCACTGGAAAATTCACCTCGGAAAATCGACCGAGACGAAGTTGTCAGCCTCGATTTCTCAAAATATAAGGATGATTGGTATAGGTTCGTAATCTACAAGCTCGTCTCCAGTTGCAGGATTTCGGCGGATTTGCTTCTGAATGAAGTGAAATTCATTACGTTTAACTATGACGTCTCTTTGGAGCGGTTACTACATCGAGGGCTTAGCGCCATCAGCCTCTTTAAAAAAAGTGATATCGACAACTTTCTTGGAAATGGACGAATTTTGCATACCTAGGGCAGCATCCCTCCTGACTCTCCAAATATTGATGCCGATACATTCAAACGCCCGGCGTCAAATAGATACGATATTCGAGTAGCTGAATACGAAGAGAATTGCCAAATCGTGCTGGACCGCATTTGTGATGCGAGCGAAGGCTTGCGAACGATTGATCCCGATGACAAAACCTTGGACAAGGATTTGATAGAATCTGCTAAACAGGCCATTGAACAATCGGGCTGTGTTTATATCCTTGGCTATGGCTTTGACGCGAACAACAACGCAAGGATTGGGCTACACAAATCATTGCGTCACGGCAAGGGTCGCAACAGGGCAGTTATGTTCACGAATTTCGGCGATATCAATCGCGTCAACAAGCAGGCGTCAAAGCTGTTTTTCCATACCTTTGACAGATTTCTTCCTCCCAGGGCGATTGACGGTGAACCAGACGGTGGTTTTTTCTACGAAAAGAGCATTCACAACGTTTATGAAGCTCTAGAATTAGACTTTGACTCTCTTGAGGACCAACTAATTTCCGGCACGTCGATTTGAATAGCGCAGCTAGAGGCGAATCCCCGTTCCGCAAATTGGCGGAAATCGCGGGGAAGCTTAGCGGCTGAGTCTTACCCCGCCGCCTTCACGAAATTCGCGAGATCGGCCATGGTCGAGCCGGTGCCGTCGGGCGTGATGCCCAGCTCTTCGCCTGGCAGGTTCAGGCGATTGAGCCAGAAGGTGGGGTAGCCGAACCATTTGGCGCCGGCGGCGTCCCACTCGGCGGAGGCGGCAAACACGATCTCCTCCCGCGCCAAGACGTTAAATGCATCCATGCCCATCCGATAGGCCTTGGGGTCGGGCTTATAAGTGCGGGCCGATTCGGCGCTCAGAACCTGATCAAATATTCCGTCGAGCCGGGAATTCTTGATCCCCGCATCGAGCATCTTGGGCGTCAGATTGGACAGGAAACCCAAACGGAGCCCTGCGGCCTTGAAGGTGGTTAGCGCCGGCAACACGTCGGGATAAGCCTTGAGCTGGAGATAAGCGTCCAGCAGCCGCGCCCGGTTTTGCTCGCTGAGATCGAGCTTCAGAATTCGCGCCGCGCACACCAGCGCGTCTTCACACACCGTATCAAAATCCGCATAACGCTGGGAGGCGACGCGCAGCCAATTGTATTCGAACAATTTGGTCCGCCACAGAGCATCCAGCTCCGAACCCTTGCCCGGATAAAGCGATTCCGCCAATGCGGAAATGGGTCGCGGATCGAAAATCGGAAAGGCGTCGAAGAGAATGCCTTTGATGCTTCCGGTTGCTGCGGCAAGCAAGGTCGCAGGTTTCATCGCAACGCCCACGGCGGCAGCCGTGGCAACACTGGCGGCGGCGATGCCGAGAAAATTCCGGCGGGTTTGCGGCATGGATCCCCTTACAGGCGGTTGTCAGCCTGGATTGTTTATGACGAGATTATGTAAAGCGGATCTGTGGCGCCAATATGACGCGAGGGGTGTGGAGCAAGAGCCTGCTTTAGAACGCCGCCCAGCCGGGTTTGCGGGGAATGACCCGGGCCGGCCCCGCCGTGAAAGCGTTGCCGCCGTTCTCCAGATATTCGAGGCGCAGCATCGCAAGGCCCATGCCGTCGATGGCGCTATGCATTTCGCCGGCTTCCTCGCTCCCCGCCATCACCGGCGTTCCGGGCGCGGGCATCGGGCCTTCGATCGAAACCGGAAGCAGTCTCTTTCGCACCAATCCGCGATGCTTGGTGCGCGCGGTCAATTCCTGGCCGAGATAGCAGCCCTTGTTCCAATCGATCCCGTTCAACTCGTCGAGGCCGTTCTCGAGCAAAATCGCTTTTTCGACCGGCATGTCCCGGCTGCCGTCCGGCAAGCCCAAGGACAAGCGCAGGCGGTCGTAATCGGCGAAGCTCTTCACCGCGAATCCGGCTTTCTCCAAAATCCCTGCGGCCGACGCGCGCGGCAGAATCGCCCGCGCCCCGGCATCGCTCAACCGCGGATCGACGAACACGGCGCCGCCTTGCCATTCTTTCGCCGCTCCGGCTTGCGTAGGAAGTCCCAATTTCGAACCCCATCCGTCGCCGAAAATGGCGGCAACCGCAAAGCCATCGCTGACGGTAGTAATCGTTACCTGGCTCCGCAGCTTGAATAGGGAAAGCCGGCGCTTGAGATCGTCGAGGCGCGCGGCCTCGCAATCCAGGAACAAGGCACCGCCGAACTCGGGGATGAAGAAATCGTGCAGATAGCGCCCCTGGGGCGTCAGAAAGGTCGCGTAGATTGCCTGGGAAGGCGACGCCTTATTGATGTCGTTGGAAATCAGGCCCTGAAGGAAGGGACGGGTATCGGGGCCCTCGATCTTGAGAAGCCCCCGCGCTTCCAGAATTGCATATCCCGAACTGCTCGTGCCCGAATTGCTCACAACCAATGCAATCTCCGAAACGCAGTCGAGTTAAGATCCTTTAGAGGTAAGCGCCTCGCTTCGCTTTGACAATGGGCTGGACAAGGCGGGGGCTCGAGCCGGGAGACTCTTTATGCGCCCTTGGTCAAATTATGCGCCCTGGGCCAAACATTCGCGCGCGGCGACGCCGCAAGTCTATTCCGGCTGCAATTTCGCCGTGAGGGCCATGAACGTCGCGGCGATCCACGCCGTCATGAGCCACCAATTCTGCCATATGCCGTAGCTCATCACGGCCATCGTAATAAACGCCGCGAAGCTGGCGCAGGCCGCCGCCGCCACTTCTCGTCGCGGACTTAAGCCGTCGATCGCATGGAGCACGAGGGCGACGATGAATGCAGCAATGAGAGCGCCGACGGCACCCAATTCGAGCCAGACTTGGAGAATCGCATCATGGGGATGCAGCGGCAGAACAGGTTGCCCGCCGACGGACGGCGTTTGTCCGCCGGGCAGATTGCGGGATGCATCGAAGCCGTGGCCGATGATCGGGCGTTCCGCGATATTGTTCAAGACGAATTGGGCGATGAACAAGCGGTGTTTGGAGCTCGTGTTTGTTTCGGCCAGCTTATCCGCGATGGCCGGAAAGCGGTCGGCAATTCCGGTCGCGATGACGACGGGCGGCAATACCAGAATCGCGGCGAGCAACGCGATCGACAGCCCGCGAATGACGGCTCGCGGTTTCCAGAACGAAGTCAGGAAGGCCAAACCGCCGACGAAGAAGGCGAGGCGCGCCGCGGTCATCTCCAGTTCAAACAGCGCAGCAGCGATAAGAATGAGAAAGAATATCGCGGCCAGCCGGCCGAGACGCCGCCATAGGGCATAGGCGACGGGCCAAGCGAGAACGGCGCCGATCGCCGCGGCACGGTCATAGATAACTTCATTGAACGAGGTTATTGGCCGGCTGCGCAATGCCTGGGCGATCACCCCGCCGGTCAAAAGCTCGCTCAAGACGAGCACCAGAAAGATCGGTCCGAAGAAGCAGAGCGCCACCAGGGCGCGGTCGCGAGACTCGCCGTCGAGACATTCCGCTGCCGCGACCATCAGCGCCCCGGCAAGCATGACACCGGCCAATTGGAGCGCGAGGAGGAGTCCGCCCCCAATACTGGGCGACCACAGGGTGCTCACCCCAGCCCAGACAAGGAGGATGCCAAGTCCGATCGCCAGCGGCCCGCGCAAGTGCGCGAAGAATTGGCTGCGAATCCGGGCATCGGTGGCGAGCGCCAAGCCTGCTGCGGCGCAGAGGGGAACCAGCAGATGGGGCAGAAGCGCCGCGGCCACGGCCGAAAGGCAGATGGAGATCGGGAATACGAGGCCAGGCCATCGGGTCATTGTTGGGTTCCCTTGTTTCACCTATTTCCCGATTTCTTCCCCGGTTTCGGTTCCCCGGTTTCTTCGCCGGTTTCTGGGGGCGCCGCTTCCTGGGCATCATTTCGCGGGCGACCGTTGGCGGGCTCCGGCTGTATAAACGGGATTGACCCGGCTGCCAACCGGGGCCGGACATGATTCTGCCCGAATCCGCCTGTCGAATCCGCTTGCCGGGCGGCGCTGCAAACCGCCCAGCTTTGCGGAGAACCCGCTTTGCGCTAAAGCTAATGAAAACCGGAGCCTTTCCCGGAGGCCCCCACTTTTTCCGGAGAACTGCTTTCCTGGAGACCTGATTTGCCTCAGCCCCGTCTTTCGGCGCTCGTGGTCGCACATAATGAAGCGCAGCAACTCGCCGATTGCCTCGACGGGCTGCGCTTTGCCGACGAGATCGTAGTGGTGCTCGACCGCTGCACCGATGGCTCCCGCGCCATCGCCGCACGGTACACGAGCCGGCTGATCGAAGGCGGCTGGCCGATCGAGGGCGACCGGCGCAATACCGGCATCGAAGCCTGCACCGGCGACTGGATTCTCGAAGTCGATGCCGACGAACGCGTGACGGCGGAATTGGCGCAGGAAATCCGCCAAAAGATCGCCGATGCGCCGCCCGGCTATTTCCTGATCCCATACGACAATTATATCGGCTCCCGGCTCGTTCGTTACGGATGGGGCGCTTCCTGGGGCGTGTCGGCGACGTCGCGGCTCTTCGCCAAAGGCTGCAAGCGCTGGGGGCCCCAACGCATCCACCCCAAACTGGAATTGCGCGGCGCACGCGGCCGGCTGTCGGTGCCGATGGTCCATTACGTCGATCGAAATATCTCCGACATGATCCGGCGGCTCGATCGCTACACCACCGCGCGGGCGCACGATCTTCGGAGCTCGGGCGATATCGGAACCTTCGGCATCAATTTGCGGCGTATTTTGTCGCGCTTTTGGAAATGCTATGTCGCGCGCAAGGGCTACCGCGAAGGCCCTTATGGATTCCTGATTGCGCTGATGGCGGCGCTCTATCCGATCTTGTCTTATCTTAAGGCCCGGCTGGAAACCGAATGACTCCAAGCAATAACGCCACACCGGTCTCGCCGCCAAAGAATCCGGCGGCCATAAATGCGGTTACGGGTATCCGGGTGCTGCAGATGATGGCGGGCGCCGAACAGGGCGGCGCGGAGCTTTATTTCGCGCGGCTCTGTGCAGCTCTTCAACTGGCCGGCATCGTTCAGCTGGCGATCGTCCGTCCGCAGCCGGAGCGCCTGACGTCGCTCGACGCCGCGGGCATACCGATCATCGCAGCGCCCTTCGCCGGTTGGTTCGATTTCACGACCAAGCGAATCGTCAAACGCGCGATCGCCTCCTTCAAGCCGCAGATCGTGATGAGCTACATGACCCGCGCCACTCAATATGTGCCGCGCGGCAAATTCGTGCACATCGCGCGGCTCGGCGGCTACTACGATCTGAGGCATTACCGGCATTGCGATCATCTGGTCGGCAACACGCCGGATCTGGTCGAATATTTTTTGCGCGGCGGCTGGCTGCGCGAGCGCGCCCATTTCATTCCGAATTTTGTGGATACGCGCCGCTCGCCGGCCGCCGACCGCGCGCGCTACGCAACACCGAAGGACGCGCCGCTGGTCCTGGCGCTTGGGCGATTTCATCATAACAAGGCATTCGACGTCTTGATCGAGGCGATGGCGGGGCTGCCGGGAATCTTTCTGTGGCTGGCCGGCGACGGGCCGGGGCGCGCGAACCTCGAAGCCGAGACTCAGCGCCTGGAATTGCTGGACCGGGTCCGATTTCTCGGCTGGCAAAAGGATCCCGGACCCTTCTTTGCGGCGGCCAATGTTCTTGCGGTTCCCTCGCGCCATGAACCGTTGGGCAATGTCATTCTCGAAGCCTGGGCGCAAGGCCTACCGGTGGTGGCCGCCGAAAGCCAAGGGCCGCGATTTTCTGATTTAAGACGGAAAGAACGGGGTGCTCGTGCCGGTCGAAGACGCCGAAGCGTTGGCGATGGCGTTGCAGCGGGTCTTGGGCGATCGCCCGCTTTCGGCGCGGCTGATCGAAGGCGGATCATCCGCGCTCGCCGCCCATTTCTCCCAGGCCGCGGTTGTCGCGCAATACCTGTCGCTGTTTTCCCGCGTGCTCGGCTGATGTGCGGAATCGCCGGAATCATGACCGCAGGCGGCGCGCCGACTCCGGAAGGGCTCGATGCCTTGGAGCGCGCACTCGCCCATCGCGGACCGGATGGAAGCGGCCGCTATGTTTCCGGCAATTTCGGCATGGTGCATACCCGTCTCGCGATCATCGATCTTGCGACCGGCGATCAACCGATCCGCGACAATCATCACACCGCGCTCGTCGCCAATGCCGAGATCTACAATTACATCGAGCTGCGGCAGGAAATGAGCGGCATTGCCTTCGTCACGGCCTCCGATTGCGAGCCGCCGCTTCATCTCTATCGGGAATTCGGTTCGGGTTTTGCCGAGAAACTGCGCGGCATGTACGCGATCGCGATTCACGATTCTGCGGCAAACCGCTTGCTGCTGTCCCGCGATCCCTTCGGAATCAAGCCGCTTTATTACGCCGAAACGTCGAACGCTTTCGCTTTTGCCTCCGAGCCGCAGGCGCTGATCGCCGCCGGCGTCGTTCCGGCGCGGGTCAATTCGCACCGCCGCTCGGAACTTCTGCAGCTCCAATTCACCACCGGCGACGAAACCATATTCGACGGCATCCGCCGCGTCGCTCCCGGAGAAACCCTGGTTATCTCCGGCGGGCGGATCATCGAGCGCCGCCGGCGCTTGGCGCTCCCGCGCTCCGGGCCTCGTATCGAAGCCGAAGAAGACGCGATAAGGCGTTTGGATGCGGCGCTTGAGGATTCGGTTCGCCTGCATCAGCGTTCCGACGTGCCCTATGGCATGTTTCTGTCGGGTGGCATCGATTTCGACCGCCTTGCTGGTGATGATGGCGCGGCTCAACGATCGGCCGGTTCGCGCCTTCACCGCGGGGTTTTCCGGCGCGCAGGTTGCCGACGAGCGTGCCCATGCGAAGCTCGTCGCAACCCGGCTCGGCGCCGATCACATCGAAATCGAAGTTTCCGAGCGGGATTTTTGGCAATCGCTTCCGGCAATCGCCGGCGCCATGGACGATCCCGCCGCCGATTACGCGGTGGTTCCGACCTACAAGCTCGCCGCGGTCGCGCGCCAGGAGCTCAAGGTCGTGCTTTCCGGCGAAGGCGGGGACGAGATGTTCGCCGGCTATGGACGATATCGTAGCTTGCTGCGCCCGTGGTGGCTGGGTGGCCGCGCCTTGCGGCCGCGCGGAATTCTGGAAGGCACCGGCGTGCTGCGGACGGAACAGCCCAGTTGGCGGGACGGCATCGCCGCCGCCGAGATCAATGCGACGCTTCCGAACCGGACCAAGCTGCAAATCGCCCAGGCGACCGATTGCGCCGATTGGCTGCCGAACGATCTGCTGATCAAGCTCGACCGCTGTCTGATGGCCCATGGGGTCGAAGGCCGCACGCCGTTTCTCGATCCCGCTGTTGCCGACGCCGCATTCCGGCTTCCGGATTTTCTCTAAAATACGCCAGGGGCTTGGCAAATATTTGCTGCGCGAATGGCTGGCGCGGCATCTTCCCGAGGCTCAGCCATTTTCCCGCAAGCGCGGCTTCACGGTGCCGGTCGGCGAATGGATCGCGCGCAAAGGCAAAGTTTTGGGCCCTCTGGTTGCCGCCGAGGCGGGAGTTGAGCAAATCTGCCATCCGAAAGCCGTGCAGCAGCTGTTTGCGAGCGCCGGCAAGCACGCCCATCTCGCCGCTTGGGTCCTTTTGTTCTACGCGCTCTGGCACCGCCGGCACATTTTGGGGCTGGACCCGGCGGGCGATGTTCTCGAAACTCTCGCCCAATGCGATTGACCGGAATCAGGGACTCTATGGCGGAATTGGAAAACGAAGCCTTCGATCTGGTCGTGAAAGGCGGCGTCTGCGTTACGCCGAACGGTATCGGCGAAACCGATATCGGCGTGCGCCAGGGGCGGGTTGCCGCTTTGGGCGATTTGGCGAAAGCCAAGACCGCCGATGTCTTCGACGCGCGCGGGCTCCACGTGCTGCCGGGTGCGATCGACACGCAAGTGCACCTCCGCGAGCCCGGCAATGAACATAAAGAGGATCTGGAAACCGGAACCAAAGCGGCGGTTCTGGGCGGGATCACCGCCGTCTTCGATATGCCGAACACCAATCCGAGCACGCTGCATCCCGCCGAGCTTGCCGACAAGCTCGCGAGAGCCGATGGCCGCGCCTGGTGCGACATCGCGTTCTATATGGGTGCCGCCGCCGAGAACGCCGACCGGCTCGAGAAATACGAACGCTTGACCGGCTGCTGCGGCGTCAAAATCTTCATGGGCAGCTCAACCGGAAATCTGCTGGTGGCCGACGATGCAACGCTGCTGCGGATTTTACGGTCGGGATTCCGCCGGGTCGCCGTCCATTCCGAGGACGAATTCCGTTTGCGCAAGCGCAAGCCGCTCGTGGAAGGGCGGGCCGAAGGCGCTCATCCGCGGCTGCATCCGGTTTGGCGCGACGAAGAAACCGCGGTCCTCGCCACGACGCGCCTGTTGCGGCTGGCGCAGGAGGCGCGGCGGCGCGTCCACATTCTCCATGTGACGACCGCCGAGGAAATGGATTTGTTCCAGGAACACCGGGACATCGCCACCGTCGAAGTGACGCCCCAGCACCTGACCCTCGTGGCGCCCGATTGCTACGACCGGCTCGGCACGCTGGCGCAAATGAATCCGCCGATTCGCGATGCCCGCCACCGCGACGCGTTGTGGCGCGCGGTCAACGCCGGGATCGTCGATGTGCTAGGCTCGGATCATGCGCCCCACACCCGCGCCGAAAAGGCCGAACCCTATCCAAAAAGCCCGTCGGGAATGCCGGGCGTGCAAACCCTGCTGCCGCTGATGCTCGATCACGTCAATGCCGGGAGATTGACGCTTTCCCGTCTTGTCGACCTGACGAGCGCCGGCCCGGCGCGGGTCTTCAATATTGCCGCGAAGGGAAGAATTGCGGCCGGCTATGACGCCGATTTTTCGATCGTCGATATGCGCGCGTCGAAAACCATCACCAATGAGTGGATCGCCTCGCGCTGCGGATGGACGCCCTTTGACGGCATGAAAGTCACCGGCTGGCCGATGGCGACGATCGTTCGCGGGCGCGCCGTCATGCGCGACGGCGAGCTCGTCGGCAAACCGTCCGGCCGCCCGGTGCGCTTTGGAGAAACCTTATGACCAGCACGAAAAAACCGACGAAGAAAACGAAGCCGGCGGGAGAGAAGCCCGCCAAGAAGCCCGCGAAAGCGGCATCGGACCTTGCCAAAACTCCCGATCTGCCGCCGCTTACAAGGTGCGCGGCCATCGTCGTCACCAACGGCACCAGCGGCGTTGCGCCGCGTCTGACGCAGGTCGACGACGACGCCTTGCGCGCCAACGCGCCGCCCGGGGCGGATGTGGCGCTGCGGGTCCTCTATTCCACCGTCAATTTCAAGGACGGGCTCGCGATGTACGGCCGCGCCGCGGTGGTGAAGCGCTATCCCCACGTGCCGGGCGTCGATCTCGTCGGTGTGGTCGAGGAATCCGGGAACAAATCCTGGAAACCCGGCGATGTTGCCATCGTCAGCGGATTTCGCATGGGCGAACTTTATTGGGGCGGCTTCGCCCAGCGCGCCCGGGCGCGGAGCGATTGGCTCGTGGCCTTGCCCAAAGAACTGAGTCCGCTGCGGGCGATGGCGATCGGAACGGCCGGATTGACCGCGATGCTGGCGGTGATGGCGCTGGAAGATCATGGGCTGACCCCCGAATCCGGCGACATCGCCGTGACCGGTTCCGGCGGCGGCGTGGGGAGCATTGCGATTGCCTTGCTCGCCGCCCGCGGCTTCAAGGTGGCGGCGTTCACCGGGCGGCCGGACACGCATCCCTATTTGAAAAAGCTCGGCGCCACGACGATCATCGAACGCGAAAAACTTGCAGCGCCGTCGGAAAAGGCCCTGCTGCCCATGCGTTTTGCCGGCGCCGTCGATGCGGTGGGCGGACCGATGCTGTCCAATCTTCTGGCCAGCCTCAAATACGGCGGCAGTATCGCCGCAACCGGATTGGTCGGCGGGCGCGAGCTCAACACGACGATCATTCCGTTCCTGCTTCGCGGGGTCAATTTGCTCGGAATCGAAGCGACCAATTGCCCGTTGCCGCGGCGCGAAAAGGCGTGGGCGCGGCTTGCCGCCGACCTGCCGATGGATTTGCTCGATGCGATGACGGCGGTGGTGCCGCTGGCCGAAGTTCCCGAAATCGGCCGCAAAATCCTCGACGGCCTGGTCCAGGGCCGGGTCGTCGTCGACGTCAACCGCTAAGCGGAATCGCGGCTCCGGCCAGACGCCGGAGATCCCCTGGAGATTGCGGGGAAATTCATGGTTAACCGGAATGTCGTGGTTAACCACAACGCCGTGGCGGCGGCGGCGCTTTTGTCATAGTATTTTGCCCATGACGATTCGATTCCGGCGCTTACGGATTCTGACGAGGTTTCTCGCGCCCGGCGCGTTGCTGACGCCCGGCCTCTTGGCGATGCTGACCGCGTGCGGCAATCCGCTCTATGGCGCCCAGCAATCCCGGAGCGAAATCGTCGCCGATCGCGTCGCGGTCGCCGAAAATCCGACACCAGGCCCGGTCATCTATTGCTATCGCACGCTGGCGGTGCCCGATTGCCGCACCACGCCGGAACCCGGCCAGGAAAACCGGCTGATCAGTTACGACGGCGCCAATTACAGCTCGCCACCACGCTGATCTTTCCGCGCTGGTTTTTCCCCGCCTATCTTCGAGTTCAAATTAAGCCGCGCGACCGACGGCGCAAATGCTGCGGCGATCACCGCCGATGTGTCCGCCCGACCCCCCAAATAACTTCGAGAATCATTACAGATTCACGCCGCTGACCCGCAGAAAAGGCGGCAATGCCGAGGTTTTGAAGGGCGGTACAATTTTCGCTTGTAATATATTTGAAACACTAAACCGATAATGTTCTTGAAACACGAAACTCGTCGCTAACGCAAAAAAACTAGATTGGGGAACAGGGGGCTCATTATGGCACGATGAGGTCTTTCGCCGATTCTCATCGGTGGACTTCTCTTGGCATTGGCGCCAAGCGCCGCATTCGCTACCGCGATTACCAACGCCGATATTTCCATCACCAGCCCCTCGATCACGACGAACGACAGCTACACATTGGCTTTTCTTCCCGATAGTAGCCCGACCTTCGCTCAGGCGGGTCCTGACAACCTCAACAATCAAAATACGGTCCTTTCATTCACCTCAACGCCAGCCGACGCATCGATTGGAAACGCGACGGGTCACGCCGACTTCTCCGGGTCCACCGCCGACAACAACGCTCTCAACCCCGCCAATACAACCGTCAGCAACGGCCCCGTCAACGCATCGAGCAGCGTCAATCTGGGCGGTGCCAACGACAGTTCGCAAGGCTCGGGAAAAGGGTGTTGCGTTCTTTGAATTTCAAGGTTCCGGACACACCGACCCTGGCAACATCATTACCGTTACCTTTTCGATGACCATCGATGGAACGCTGAGCGGCTCCTCCGATGCGGTTGGGTCGTGGGCAAGCGAGGCCCTGGCCGAGTTCGGATACTTCTCGAACGATGGTTCAAATATATTCATTCCGGTCGATTTTCTCGATGTGCAGATTACCGGCGGCCCGTCCTTCAGCAATGATGCCGTGATCCGTCGCAGACGTTCTCCGCCACGGCGCAGCTCAATAACGGGCAGGATTATTTGTTCGAGGCGATCGCCCAGGCAAATTCGAGCGGCGCGGACGTTACTCCTGGCATCGCGCTTCCTGAGCCGGGCACACTGGCATTATTCGGCGCTTCACTGGCGTTTATTGGTTGGACAAAGCGGCGGTAAAACTGAAAGAAAGCTAGGAACTAGCGCGCCTACAACCACCCTTTCCGCTTGAAATAAATGTAAGGCAGAATTGCCGAGACGATCATGAGAATGACCGCCAGCGGATAGCCGAGGGGCCATCCGAGTTCCGGCATGTCGCGGAAGTTCATGCCGTAAACGCTCGCGATCAAGGTCGGCGGCATCAGTGCGACGCCCGCCACCGAAAAAATCTTGATGATGTTGTTCTGCTCGACGTTGATGAGACCGAGCGTGGTCTCCAGCAGGAAATTGACTTTGCCGGAGAGAAACGTCGCGTGATCGGAAAGCGACGCCGCGTCGTGGGTCAGCGTATCGACGTGCCCGCGCAATTCGGGGGAGAGGCTTGCGCCCATGCGCTGGGCGATGAAGGACAGCATCCGGCCCAGCGAAACCAGGCTTTCCCGCGCCTTCGCAATCATGTCTCCCTGATAGCCCTCGCGGCGCAATTGTTCTTTGAGATCGCGGTTGCGTGGACCATTGCCGCTTTCACTGAAAACCTGAAACGACAGATTGTTCACTTCGTCGCCGATCCGCTCCAGAATATCCGCGCCGCGATCGATGATGGCGTCCATCAAACCCATCAGCACCGCTTCGCCTTGGGCGAATCCGCCCGGCTTATGCCCCGGCTTATGCATCGTGCGCGAGGTGAAGGCGCGAAACGGCAGCGGGTCGGAATAGCGCAGCGTCACCAGTTTCCCGTGCGACGGCATGAAGGTGATGGCGGAGCACATCGGCCGCTCCATTTCGACCTGGGCCAGCACCAGCGCAGTCATCACCATCGTCCCGTCCTCGATATACAGCCGGCTCGAAGCTTCGATTTCCTTCATTTCATCAGGGGTGGGGACATCGACATCGAGGGCGTTTTCGACCGTATGAACTTCTTCCGCGGTCGGCGCAAAGAGATCGAGCCACGCCGTGCCGTCCGGCACCGGCATCCCCGGCTTCAACTCGGTGCGCGTAACCCGATGGTTCTCGACCCGATAGGCGGAGAGCATGGTTGGCTGGCCCCTGAATGGCTGGCCCGGAGTCCCGCAAGGCCCCGTGTTGGTAAAGCTGGGGCCACCATAAGCGAAAAGCCGGGAAATTGCCTACCGGCGAAATTGTGGCCAGCTCCGCTGGTGCGGTGCGGATTCCGAGGCTTCCATGCCGCCGGCGATCATCCGTTGACATCCCCTGGGCAATTGACCATACCGGCCCTGACCGGCTGAACGGTTTAACCGGGAAGGAAAGGCTGCTAAGGCGTGAGCGACGAAGACTATATGCGCCGGGCGATCGCGCTATCCAAAACGGCGCTCGACCAGCCCACGGGCGGCCCCTTCGGCGCGGTCATCGTCAAGGACGGCCGCATCGTCGCCGAAGGCACCAATGAAGTGACGGCGGTCAACGATCCGACCGCCCATGCCGAAATCGTCGCGATTCGCCGCGCCTGTGGTGATTTGAAGACTTTCAGTTTGGCGAGCTGCACGATCTATACGAGCTGCGAGCCTTGCCCCATGTGCCTTTCCGCCATCCATTGGGCGCGGCTCGACAAGCTGTATTTCGCCGCCAACCGCCATGAGGCGGCCGCCGCGGGATTCGACGATGAATTGCTTTACCGGCTGCTGAACTCCGCGAACAAGCAGCCGATGCTGCCGATGGCGCGCCTTCTATCGGATGAAGCGGCTTCGGTGCTCACGGCCTGGATCGCCAAGCCGGACAAAATTCCATATTAGCGCCCGGTTAGCGGTCGCCCGCTATCCCAGACGCCAATCATTGATCTGCATTTCGCCCTGTTTGCCGGAACCGCTCTCGCCATTGCTGCAATGCGGGCATTCGATGTAGAGCGACAGAATCACCGCGGCCAATCCGATGCAGACGCCCAGCATGTGCAGCAAGGCGTATCGCCGCTCCCCATCGGCGGCCCAGCCCGCGGCCTCCTCGTCGTAGATTCGGTCCGGCATTTTCAGATTTTCGGCGTTGTGCACGGCTTTGTCGTGCTTTTTCTGCTCATCCGTCGTCACGAATATGTGGGGCGTGTAGAGCCTCAGGATTTTTTCGATTCGGACGACGGAGCGGGTTTCGAAGCGGAGCCGGAGATTGTTTTTGTGCAGGAACCAGATGGTCAGGATCGAAACCAAGGCGCAGAACGCGATGATCAGCAGCTTGGCGTGGGAAGACAGCTTCGCCGTCAGGTCGTATTGAAGGCTGAATCCCGCGATCACGAAAAACGCCGTGACCAGCGTCACGGTGATTTGGTTTCCCCGGGTTTCGTCGCGGATCTGTTCCTGCAGATCCTTATAGACAGTCGTCAGGACCGAAACCTTGTCAGCGTCGTTCGCGTAGATCATGGCGCGTAGATCATGGCGCGTAGATCATGGCGCGCCGGTCATGGCGTACAAGTCATCGCGTTTACCTCATGGCGCGTACCGTTTCGGCGCCGCGGCGAAGCGCAAATTCGCGCGATCGATCGGCGGGCGATTGTAGCCGATAAAATCCACAGCGTCCCGGCTGCGGCCGGCGGCGGATTAGCGCGATATTTTCGATTAGCGGCGGCGTGGCGATTTCGTATCGCCCAAATTGTGCGGCCAATTTGTGCGCACGAGAGCATGATCTTGTCGGTTCGAATCGGCTGCGTTGCGCCGTTGGCGCGGCGATCCGCCAGGCGCGCTGCAAGTCTTGTGAATTATCCTCCTGTCGGAGATTTTTACAGAATTACACTTTTGAATCGGTCGCGTGCCACAGTGCAAAAAAACGCCGTTGGCTGGCAGGTGCTTAAGGGTCCGAAAATTAAGCATATGAGGGCACGGCGCTTGCATCGTATATTGCCTCTAACCCATTGGTTTCACTTGTTAAGGTTAAAAGCCATGAGAAGCTTGAACCGAATCTTGGCCGGATGCGCGGCCACTTTATGCGCGGTCGTCTTTGTGTCGTCGCAGGGTTTCGCGACGCCGATCAGCGCTTCCATGTCGCTCACCGGGATGGCGCAACTCGACTGCCCGACCAAGACTAACCCCTGCAGCAACTCGGCCTTCTATACGACGAATACGAGCAGCGCAGCCTGGGGCACGCTGTTGAGCCCGCTGAGCATCGGCGCGAACGCGACCATCACCAATCCGACCACCGGGACATCGCTGACGGTGACCGGCAACGGCTCGGCGAGTTGGGGCGCCGGCGGCAATTCCGGCACTATCAGCTTCAGCGACTACGGCTGGACGACGACGCCGGGTACGACCGGCGCCAAGGACACCGAAGAACTTGCCGCGCTCAATAATGGCGGGCCGGACTGGACGTATACATTCCTGGCGAATGGCGACGGCACCTTCACCATGGACTTCGACGTCACCGGCACCGGCAACCTCATGGGCCTGTGGGGATGGAATATCTTATGGACCGATGACACGAGCAGCGTCACCGACAACGACATTCTCAACTTTACTTACGGCGCCAACCCAACCCAAAACGGAACCTTCGTCCAGTCGCTGATCGCCGGTGACACTTATACGATCAGCTTGAAGAACAAGACGAACATTTCGTCCAGCAACACGACGTTCGCCAGCGGCTCGATGGACGGAACCTTCACGTTCGACATCACCGACCCGCCCGCCGTCGTTCCCGAGCCCGGCTCGATCGCGCTGCTGGCCACAGGTCTGGCGGCATTCGGCGCCTTCCGCCGCCGCGACAAGCAGTAGCCTAAGCAAAGAAGCCGTAGCGTAAATTCCTCCCCCATCGGAGCCCGCCGGGACGCCTCAACGTCGCGGCGGGCTTCGTGCTATTCTCCACCCCGTAAGATCGCCTGATCGCCGGAACAGGGGGGCTTAGAGCATGATCTTGTCAGTTGGAACCGTCTGCGCCGGAGGTATTTTGCGCCGCGGGCAGGAGAAGCGCGTAGCGCGTAGCGGGACTACGGGCAAGCGCTTCGACGAACCCGCGGCGGCAAAAGACCCGGGCCCTTTGGGTTGTGCCTTGGCGGGCGCCCGCGGCGTTGCGCCCGCCCCGCCGGCTTTGCCGGCAAACGTTTGCGTGCAAAGCGCGCTGGGCCGATGCCCCGCATCGCCCTTCGCGGCGCGCCTAGCGGATCGCCGCACCAAAGGCGCAACGCAGCCGATTCGAAGTGACAAGATCATGCTCTAGAAATGGCCATGGGGGAAAGCGGCGCGGCGCGGCCGGCCGGTCTGCGGATCCATGTATGGGCTGCGCTCAAGGCCAGCCTGCTTGCGGTCTTCGCCGACTTCAACACGTTCTTTGCCGGCGCCTGGATTTGGACGGTGGCGATCTATGCCGCCGGTGTTGCGGGCGGCTATTTTGCCGCCGTATCGGGATATCCGGAACGTGCGGACATGGTTGCCAATATCGTCGGAACCATTCCTTACATTGCCGGCGGCACCGCCTTTGCCGTCGGCTGGCACCGGCATGTGATCTTCGGCGAAAGGGTGACCAATACCAGCACGCTCCAATTTGGCGGCCGTGAATTGCGCTTCCTGCTTTTCAGCATTCCCATTGCCGCCATGGTCGCCGCGATCACCTTTCTCATCCAGCCCATTCTCGAGGCTCTTGCATCCGGAGCCGCTGTTTCCGATCTGGCTTGGGCCGACGCCGGCAGCGTGTTGCTGGCGATCGTGCTCTTTGCCATCCAAGTGAGGCTGTCGTTTTTCGCGCCGCTCGCCGCGGTCGATATCCCCGGCGATATTCTGACGCGCTCGTGGCGGCTGACCGGCGGTAATGGCTGGCGGATATTCGCGGGCATTTTCTCGCTCACCGTGATCTTTTTGATTCCGCGCCTCGCCGACGCCCTGGCGTTCACCGTGGCGATGAATCAGGGCGGCGGACTCTTGACCTTCACCGTGTTCTCGCTGATCGGAAATTTCATCAATCTCGCCTTCGTCGCGGTCGCGGCGGGTTTCATGTCCAATGCCTTCGCGCAAACCGCCGGCTGGCGGCTTCCGTTGAGCGCGGCCGATGCGAGATCGCTCGATCTCGAACGGGCGTCGCGGTAAATCGGAATTGCTGGAAACCCAACGCTTCGGGCCGGCGAGTTTTGCGATTCAATAATCCGTTTTGCAGGAAGTCATTTGCCATCTTTCGTGGTGACGTGCGGCCCGAATCCGGCTCCAGGGAACTCGCTAACGGCTTTTTGATGGATGTAATTTTCGTCGTAAGATTTCTCGTATGCGGTCTCGTCATACGAGACCTCAAAATGCATTTTCCCCCATTGACTGACAAAATCTTTAATTGGGTTTCCCGGATTCCATTCGACAATCAAGTCAACAGTTGCGCCGGGAGGAATCGGGTTTATTTGCGCTATCGGGGTTGCTCCCACATTTGCAACGTTGACCATCAGCGGCAGCTTACGTCCGGTAAGTTCTGATGAAAGAGAGTCGTCCTTTATTTCCACTGCTGACGTACTGATATTTTTTCCGCGAATAAAAACAAAACTCATTAATGCCGCCGTCCCGCCGCCAATAGCGCCCCAATTGAAGTTGTCATCCCAAGTAATTGGACTCCCACTGTGGGCTGGGGTCGCTTGGGCAGGCGTAGCTGGCATTTGTCTTGCGGTCTCTAATTGGTGCTTTAGAGACGCAATTTCAGTCTGAAATGGCGCAGTTATTTTTGCTATTTCGTCGACGGACGGGGGTTGATTGATTGGTGTCGTTGGTGGTGGTGTCGTCGGCTTCTGATTGTAGTTATCCCAAATCACGTAACCAATAAATGCCCAAGTGAGAACGAGGACAGCAGAGGTTGCGTGAGTTTTTCCCAATCTTTTGCCTTTGAGATGGACCGTCATATAAATAAGACCCACTAACCCAACGACCGAGTACAGGGCACCGAAATAGGGACTGTGTTCGACAAAGGCGTAGAGAGCACACCCCAATACGGTGACGAGCGTACTTGCCCAAAGCCCCACCGCGATCCAGAACCTTTTTCCTGACTGCTCCATAGAATTCAGCATATTAGTAGCCGTGATCTATGCGCCGCAGGAATGTAAACAGGATATTTTACGTTAAACCACCAGAGGTTTTTCCAGTCAGGCGTTGCGTCAAATGCCTGAAAAATAGGCAGATCTTGCCTCTATCCTTGCAGCCCCAAGTGCCGCAGCCGCCCGATCCCGGGCGAGCCTCCGGACGTCTCTCAGATTCCCCCGGATTCCCCGGCGAATCCGCCGTGGCCAAAAGATGCCGCCAACTTGGTTCATATCTTGCATTGCCCGTTCCTGGGTGATTTCTTGCGTCTCGCTTTGGGCCGGCGTCTCGAATTGGGCCAGCATCGAATGGGCCAAAGGGCGCCGGGGGCAGACGGGCTGACGCAGGTCTAGGAAGCTGGGCCTGGGGGGCGATGTGAAGCCGGCAAACACAGCCAGTTCGGTTGGAAGAACCGCTGTCCTGCGGGCGAAGGGCGGTTCGCCGTGTGTTGCCCGTGGCGGGATCGCCACGTCCTTCCCACGAGGGTTTTCTGGCGGGATCGCCACGTCCTTCCCACGAAGGGTTTCTGGCGGGATCGCCACGTTCTTCGCACGAAGGGTTTCGTCCCCGGCTCCGTGCAAGACAAGGCAGGCATTTTCTTGGGGGCGGAATTCATGACCGTGCTCGAACACGCATCCGGCCAAACCGGCGGGACGGCCGATGAGGCCGTCGGCGAATCGACCGATCGCTGGAGCTGCGTCATCTACGCGGTCGTCCTCGCCGTATTCGCCTTTCAGGTTTATTACCAGGCCAACGGCATTTCCCGGCACATGCTGGCCCTGGCCGACCGGCACAAGGATCTTCAATTCCTGCTTTATCCGAGCCTGATCTGGATGGGCATGGGCTTGCTGCTGCTGGTGTTCCGGACCTGCGTTTGGATGCTTTACCGGCCGTTCCCGTCGATCGACCGCGTTGCCGCCCCGCCGCTGACCGTGATCATTCCGGCCTATAACGAAGGCGCCATGGTGCGGCACTCGATCGAATCCGTGGTCGCCGCCGATTATCCGCGCGACCGGCTCGAAATTCTCGTGGTCGATGACGGCAGCACCGACGATACCTGGCGCTATATCCGCGAAGCGGCGGACGGCCATCCCGGCTTGGTCACCGCCCTTCGCCACGACCGGAATCGGGGAAAACGCGAGGCGCTGGCCTTAGGGTTCAGGCGCGCCTGCGGCGACATCATCGTCACCATCGATTCCGACAGCGTGATCGAGCGCAATGCCCTGCTGGCGATCGCCGGACCGTTCCGCGATCCGAAAGTGGGCGCGGTTGCCGGGAAAGTCCTGGTCTATAACCGCCGCGAAGGACTCATTCCGCGGATGATGCATGTCCGCTTCGTTCTCTCTTTCGATCTCGTGCGCTCGGTCGAATCGGCCTATGGAAACGTCTTCTGCTGCCCCGGCGCGCTCACCGCACTCCGGGCGAGTGCGGTCCGGCCGGTGGTCGACCGGTGGCTCAATCAGAAATTTCTCGGCAGCCGTTGCACTTTCGGCGAAGACCGGGCGCTGACCAATTGCCTGTTCGAAGCCGGATACAACACGGTCTATCAGCGGACGGCGGTGGTCCACACCGAAGTGCCCGAAATCTATTCGAAGCTGTGCAAGATGCTGATTCGCTGGGACCGCAGCTATATCCGCGAGGAAATCCAATTCGCCCGCATCGTCTGGAAGCGGCCCTTGCTCACCCGCGCCATCGCCCTGTTCGACCGCTTCGTGAACAATATGCGCTATCCCGTCTATTACGGCTGCATGGGTCTCGTGTTTTTTCTGGCCTGGCACGACCCGCGCATGATTTTGCGGATGATGGTGGCAATGGGAATCGTTTCGCTCGCCAACATGATCTATTTCATCCGCAGCGAGCGCTCTTTCGATTTTCTCTACGGCGTGCTCTACGCCTATTTTTCCTGGTTCGCCCTGTTCTGGATCTTCCCCTACGCCCTGTTCACGGTCCGCGCCCGGTCCTGGCTGACGCGGTAGCGCCTAGCGCTGACGCGGTAGCACTTACTAATACCACACAATATTAGTTGACACTTTGCAAGTACCACATGCTAATCCATAGCATGGATGGACGGAGCAAGAAGCGGGGCAGCAAGGAAGCGCAATTCGCCAGACGCACGACTGGCCTTCGCATGTTGCGCGCGCGGAAACACACGCAGGCGGAGATCGCGGCGGTGCTGGGCGTATCTCATGGGACGGTGCGCGGCTGGTCTTCGCAATCGAGGGCGGGAGAGAGGAGAGTTCTCCGTCAGGGGAAGCGCGGACGTCCGAAAGGCGACGGGCGCGCACTTTCCGCGACGGAGGAGCGCCGCATCATCGCGGTCGTCCGCGACAAGCTGCCGCAGCAATTGAGCCTGCCGTTTTACCTGTGGAGCGTGGGCGCGGTAATGACTCTGATCGAGAAAAAGTGCGGCAAAACGCTCTCGGAATCCGGGGGGAGAAAATATCTGAAAGCGTGGGGCTTCACGGTGCCGCGCCCGGCGACGCGCTATACATCCCGCGATGATGTGGTGGTGCAGCGCTGGCTTTCGACCGAATACCCGAAGATCGCAGCGCAGGCCGCAAAACAACGCGCGGAAATCCACTGGCTGGATGAAACAGGGGTCAACAATCAGGCGGTTTATCAGCGTGGATACGCCCTGAAGGGCAGGACGCCGGTGGCGGGCAAGCCCGCCAAACGGCAGAAAATCAGCATGATCTCCACGGTCACCAACAAAGGCACGATGCGCTTCCGCCTCTATGAGGGCGCGTTGGCAAAAAAGCTTCTCCTCTCTTTTCTTGAGAAACTGCTGAAAGAATTCCCGCCGCAAGCTTTCCGTCATCATGGACAACCTGCCCGTACACAAAGGCCATGATGTGCGGGCGTGGGCGGCGAAAAACTCGGCGAGAATTACCCTCTTTTATCTGCCGCCTTACGCTCCCGACCTCAATCCGGACGAGTATCTCAACAACGACCTGAAACAGAAAGTGCACCAGGTCTCCGGCTTGCCGCATACCAAAGAAGCGTTGAAATCCACTGTCCTGGGGTATATGCGGCACATCCAGAAATCACCCGCGAAAGTAAAATCGTACTCCGCCGCCAAGGAAACAAAATACGCCGCATAAAATGTTTACTAATATTGTGCGATGTTAGTAGCTTAACGCCGAGCAAAGGCGCACCCGGCCGGATATAGGCATGGGGGCGGGCAGGGGGAAGCGGCGGAAACGGGAAGCTGGTGCTGCCGAGTGGAATCGAACCACCGACCTACGCCTTACCAAGGCGTTGCTCTACCCCTGAGCTACGGCAGCGCCAAATGCGGGTATCGCCCCAATGGGTATCGAGGGGGTATTGAAGCGGGCCGCACTCTAAACGGACCCCCGCAAGACTGCAACTTTAGGCTCTTCACTTAAGGCGGGCCAAACACTTAGTCCGAGGGAGGTAAGCGAAGGATTAAGGGGGCCGGTGGAAAGGCCAGCCGGGGCCGGGATTTGACGTGGAATACCGCCCCCAAGGGGTCATGCAGATAAAAAAAGGGCGGCGCCGAAGCGCCGCCCAAGCGAGCCACCCGTACTACCCAGGGGTTAATTGAGATAGTACAGGCCGGGCGGAAGACCCTCCGCGGCCTCCGCCCAGGTCGAGAGCTGGAAAGGTGCCTGCGTCCTCTCCAACCCCCTTCCGTGGGAGCGTTTCAACGCACGAACTTCGTCATCTGACCGACGAGCGAGGGGCGTCGCCCGCATGATCCGCGCCCAACCGGGCGCGATAAAGACGACAAAGCGTTCACCGGCGCGCGAGACATCCGCGCGATTACCGGCTAGCTTCGTGATATCCGCACTCCGCATTTCGATCCCCTTTCGGCAACCCCGCTATCTGGGCGAACCCAGACCGGAAGCTTTGCGTCCCGCCGTCGCCGGCGGTTTGCCTTTATCGAGGCTGATCGGTACGATCACTCCTGCGATGAAATCGAGACTAAGCGGTATTCCTTGCCAAGTCGTTAATTCGCGAAGTTTTATTTGGAAATTCGGAATCTATATAAGACTTCATTCAATTTATATTTAAATAAAATTTGACGAATAGTTTTCCTAAAATTTTAGAGGCATCTTCGGGGGGCCCCGCCTTTACCGCGGTTTCCGGGCCAAAACCGGGGTTCTGGCGGAGCGGCTTGGCGGGGCCAACCGGATGACGGCGAGACAATGAGCGGCCACGGCCACGACCCTCGCAAATCCAAATCGCGGCCTGCCGTCACCGAGCAAGGCCGGGCCAGTGCCGCCGCACGGAACGAGCGGCTGGCCGAGGCTTTGCGCGATAATTTGCGCCGCCGGAAGGCCCAATCCCGGACCCAAATCCGGGCCAAAACCGGCGCGGGAAAGCCGGATGGGCCCAAGTCCGAGAACAAGTCTTGAGTATTGGGACAGCTCTTGAGACACGGAACCGGCTCGCGTAGAACAACCCTCCGCACCGGAAAACCGGCCGGCGACGGAAGCGGGCCAAAGGTGCTGCAACAGGAGAGTCCCGAATGTCCATAATGCCCGACAGCTGGATCCGCGAGATGGCGGAGAAGCACCGTATGATCGAGCCCTTCGCCCCGGCGCAGAAGCGCGAAGGCGTCATCTCGTTCGGCTTGTCGTCCTATGGCTACGACGCGCGGGTCTCCGACGAATTCAAAATCTTCCACAACATCGATGGGGCGGTGATCGATCCCAAGAATTTTTCGCCGACGGGCTTTGTCGATCGGCAGGTTCCGGTCTGCATCATTCCGCCGAATAGTTTCGCGCTGGCCCGCACCGTCGAATATTTCCGCATCCCCCGCGACGTGCTGGTGATCTGTCTCGGTAAATCGACCTATGCCCGCTGCGGCATCATCGTCAACGTGACGCCGCTCGAACCCGAATGGGAAGGCCATGTGACGCTCGAATTCTCCAACACCACGACGTTGCCGGCGAAGATTTACGCGAACGAGGGCGCGGCCCAGTTCATTTTCCTGAAAGCCGACCGGCCTTGCGACGTCTCCTACGCCGACCGCAAGGGCAAATACATGAAGCAGAAGGGCGTCACCCTGCCGAAGCTCTAGAGCATGATCTTGTCAGTTGGAATCGGCTGCGTTACGCTTTTGGTGCGGCGATCCGCTAGGCGCGCCAAGCCCGCCGGCCTTGCCGGCAAAGGTTTGCGCGCAACAAAGCGCGCGAAGGACGATGTGGGGCATCGGCCGAGCGGCGCAACGCCGCGGGCGCCCACCAAAGCGCAACCGAGAGGGCCGGGGTCTTTTGCCGCCGCGGGTTCGTCGAAGCGCTTGCCCGTAGTCCCGCTACGCGCTACGCCCTTCTCCTGCCCGCGGCGCAAAATACTTCCGGCGCAGCCGGTTCCAACTGACAAGATCATGCTCTAATGGATAGAATTCGCATCCGCGGCGGCAAGCGCCTCAAAGGCTCGATTTCGGTCAGCGGCGCCAAGAACGCGGCGCTTCCGCTGATGGCGGCGAGCCTGCTCTCCGACGAAACCCTGACGCTTCTGAATCTGCCGCATTTGGCGGACATTGCGACGCTCGCCAATTTGCTCTCTCGGCACGGCGTTGAAATCGAGATGAACGGCGATCATGCCGGCGGCCATGGCGGGCGCGTGGTTTCGCTCCGCACCGAAAAAATCGCCAGCACCTTCGCGCCCTACGATCTGGTGCGCAAAATGCGCGCCTCGGTCCTCGTCCTGGGGCCGTTGCTGGCTCGCGCCGGCGAAGCCAAGGTTTCCTTGCCGGGCGGCTGCGCCATCGGCAACCGGCCGGTCGATCTCCACATCCACGGCCTCGAGCAATTGGGCGCCGAGATCAGGCTTGAAGACGGCTACATGCACGCAACGGCGCGGGGCGGGTTGAAGGGCGGCCATGTGGTTTTTCCCATGGTGTCGGTGGGGGCCACGGAAAATTTGTTGATGGCGTCGAGCCTTGCCCATGGCGAAACCGTATTGCGCAACGCCGCGCGCGAACCCGAGGTCTGCGATCTCGCGCGCTGCCTGGTGGCGATGGGGGCGAAGATCGAAGGCATCGGAACCGATACGCTGACGATCACCGGGGTGCCGCGGCTTCACGCCGCGAAGCATTCGGTGGTGCCCGACCGAATCGAAACCGGAACCTATGCGATCGCCGCGGCGATCACCGCGGGCGATGTCGAGCTTTTGGGTGCCCGCCTTGAATTAATCGAGGCCTTGGCCGAAGTCCTGGGCCGGGCCGGAGTCGAGATCACCGAAACCGCGAACGGAATTCGCGTCCAGCGCGAGAACGGCGCCATCCAGGGCGTCGATATCACGACCGAACCCTATCCGGGCTTTCCGACCGACATGCAGGCCCAGGTCATGGCACTGATGGCGACCGCCGATGGGGCTTCCATGATCACCGAATCGATCTTCGAAAACCGCTTCATGCACGTCCCGGAGCTTGCGCGGATGGGCGCGGATATCCATGTTCATGGCGCCAGCGCCATGGTCCGCGGCGTTGCGAAACTGGCCGGCGCGCAAGTCATGGCGACCGATCTTCGCGCCTCGGTGTCGCTGGTTCTGGCGGGGCTGGCGGCCGAAGGCGAGACGGTCGTCAACCGGGTTTATCATTTGGATCGCGGCTATGAGCGTCTCGAGGAAAAGCTGGCCGCTTGCGGCGCCGATATCGAACGCGTGAAAGCGTAAGGCGGATTAGGGAATAGGGCAGGGACGGGATATGGGACGGCATCTAAAACTCCGGGCCGCCGACGCAGAGGACATCAGCGTCATCAGCGCTTGCATGCAGGATGCGCTCGTTTCCTGCAACGATCTCTCTTTTCTTCCCGGCGAACAGCGCTTCATTCTGGTCGGCCAGCGGTTCAAATGGGAGAACTGCCCGGAATTTCTGCGTCCCGACCTTGCCAGCGGAGAACCCTGCGAAAATTACGAGCGGGTCAGCACCATTCTCGTTTTCGATCATGTCACGGGTGCGCGCCTGTTCGATCTCGAAGCGGCCCAGGACGCCAAAATCCTGGAGTTGCTGGCGATCGCCGTCGAATCCGGGGCGGAGGGCGAAGACGGCCCTTCGGTCATCCTGTTTTTCGCCGGTGGCGGGGCTATCCGCTTGGAAGTCCAAAGGATCCTATGCCATTTAGAAGACCTGGGCAATTCCTGGCCGACCAAGAACCGGCCGGTCCATCCGATGGAAGAAAGCGCCTAATCCGCTTTGCCCCGCTCGGCAAGAAGCCCACACTCGGTTAAAATTCCATTCTTTGCGACAAGGTTATGCAGACCAACGAACCGCTTGTGCTGGCCCTGCCCAAGGGCCGCATCTTGGATGAAGTCATCGGCCTAGTGAAACGGGCCGGGATCGAGCCGGAACCGGCTTTCGACGATCCTGATGCGCGCCAATTGCGGTTTGCGACGAATAGGCCCGATCTGTTCATCATCCGTGTGCGCTCCTTCGATGTCGCGACCTTCGTCGCCTTCGGTGCGGCGCCGCTCGGCGTTGCCGGCAACGACGTTTTGATGGAATTCGACTATCCGGAAATTTATGCGCCGCTCGATTTGACGGTGGGCCGCTGCCGCTTGGCGGTGGCCGAGCCGAAGGAAATGATGGCGAGCGACGATCCCACGCGCTGGAGCCATGTCCGGGTTGCGACCAAATATCCCGAAATCACCAAACGCCACTTCGCGTCGCGCGGGGTTCAAGCCGAGTGCATCAAGCTCAACGGCGCACTCGAATTGGCGCCGCAATTGGGCTTGTGCCAGCGCATCGTCGATCTGGTGTCGAGCGGCAAGACTTTGAAAGCGAACGGCCTCGTCGAAGTCGAGCAGATCGCCGAGGTCACCTCGCGTCTCGTGGTCAATCGCGCCGCTTTGAAGACCCGCTTTGCCGAAATCAATCCGTGGATCGAACGCTTCGCCGAGGCCGTCCGTGCCGCGTGAGCTGAACTTTGGCGATCCGAATTTCGCCGCGGATTTCGCGAGCCTGGTCGAATCCAAGCGCGCGGTCGAAGCCGATGTGGATGCCACGGTCGCGGTGATCGTCGATCGCGTCAGGCGGGACGGCGACGCAGCGCTTTTGGATTACACCAAGCGTTTCGACGGACTCGATCTTTCCGCCGACAAGCTCCGTGTCGCCAAGGACGAAATCGATAAGGCCTATGCGGCGTGCAACACCCGCGCCGTCGCCGCTCTGGAGCTCGCCGCCTCGCGGATCGAAGATTATCACCGCCGCCAATTGCCGGAAGATTCGCTCTATGAAGACAAATCGGGAGTCACGCTCGGCGCGCGCTGGACGCCGATTCAAGCGGCGGGGCTTTATGTTCCCGGCGGCACCGCCGCCTATCCAAGCTCGGTGCTAATGAATGCGATTCCTGCCAATGTCGCCGGCGTTAATCGGCTGGTCATGGCGGTGCCGGCGCCGCGCGGAGACCTGAATCCCTTGGTGCTCGCCGCCGCGCATATTGCCGGCGTGACCGAGATCTATCGCGTCGGCGGCGCGCAAGCCATCGCCGCGCTTGCCTTCGGCACCGAGACGATCGCACCCGTCGACAAGATCGTCGGCCCCGGCAACGCCTATGTCGCCGCCGCCAAGCGCCGGGTTTTCGGCCGGGTCGGCATCGACATGGTGGCGGGCCCGTCGGAAATTCTAGTGGTTGCCGATGGCGACAACGATCCGTCCTGGATCGCGGCCGATCTGCTGTCCCAGGCCGAGCACGACAAGCTCGCCCAATCGATTCTGATCACCACCGATGCGCGGCTGGGGAAGGCCGTCCTCAAAGCGGTGGAAAGCGCGTTGAAAACCTTGCCGCGGGCCGAGATCGCCCGGGCGAGCTGGGCCGATTACGGTGCGGTCATCGTCATCGACTCCCTCGACGATGCGCCTGCGCTGGTCGATCGCCTGGCGCCGGAGCATTTGGAATTGGCCATCGCCGATCCCGAATCGTTGGCCCGAAGAATTTCCAATGCCGGAGCGATCTTCCTCGGCCGCTATACGCCGGAAGCGATCGGCGATTATGTCGGCGGCCCCAATCACGTGCTGCCGACGTCGGGCTCGGCGCGGTTCTCGTCGGGGCTCGGCGTCCTCGATTTCATGAAGCGGACTTCTTGGTTGAGTTGTAACGCCGAGAGCCTGCGCGAAATCGGCCCGGCCGCTGTCACTTTGGCCAAGGCCGAAGGGCTGGAGGCCCATGCGCGCTCGATCGCGATCCGTCTCAATCTTCCGGAGCAGGGCTAGGCGTGAGCGAAAAGCCGACCGAACGCATCGCCAATATCACGCTCGACCAGCACAGCATGGTCAGCCGCAATGCCGATATCGAGCATGAGCGGGCGGTGGCGATTTTCGACCTTCTTGAGAACAATCACTTCGCGCCGGCGGGCTTCACCGGCCCGTACCATGTGCATATCGGAACCGAAGACGACCGGCTGGTCTTCGATATCCGCGACGCCAAGGACGTCCCGCTCGAAAAAGTGACGCTCGCCTTCCGGCTGTTCCGCCAGACGGTGAAGGATTATTTCATGCATTGCGAAAGCTATTACTCGGCGATCAAGACCGCGAGCCCGGCGCGGATCGAAGCTCTCGACATGAGCCGCCGCGGCCTCCACGACGAAGGCTCCGAATTGCTGCGCGAGCGGCTCAAGGAAAAAGTCGATGTCGATTTCGACACCGCGCGCAGGCTCTTCACCCTGATCTGCGTTTTGCACATGCGCGGGTGAGGGGGGCCGCGCAGATTGCGTCTTGCAAATCCTGCAGCCCCCCTTGAATAAACTAGTCCAATGGACTACATTATCCCATGTCCGGATCGCCGCCGCTGACCGTCGTCGAGACGCCGGAGTTCTTGTCGGCAACGCGCAAACTTTTCAACGAAGACGAGCGGGCGGCGTTGGTGGAGTATCTGGCGCATAACCCAACGGCTGGCGACCTTATCCGGGGTGCCGGCGGAGTCCGCAAGCTTCGGTGGGGTCTCGAGGGGCGCGGCAAACGCGGCGGCGCCCGCGTGATTTATTTCCACCACGGCACCGGTCTGCCCTTGTTCCTATTGACCGCCTATGCGAAGAACGCGCGGGCGGATTTGAGCCAAGTGGACCGGAACGATTTGCGACGGCTGACGAAGCTGCTGGTCGAGAGTTACGGAAGGGAAAAGCGATGAGCAGGGCGGTGACGAAGAGCAAGTTGGTCGCGGCCAGCATCCGGCGTGGCCTGGAAGAGGCCGTCGCCTATGCCAGGGGCGAGGCGGACAAGAGCCAATATCGCGTCCACGTCCCGCGGCGGATCGACGTGCGCGCGATCCGCACCAGGCTTCGCATGACGCAGGAAGAGTTTGCGGGACGATTTGGTTTCAGCGTCAACACCCTGCGCCATTGGGAACAGGGCAAGCGCCAGCCGGAAGGACCGACCCGCGCCTATCTGCTGGTGATCGACCGCGCGCCCAAGACCGTGCAAAAGGCCTTGCGCGCGGATTGAATCAAGGAACAGAGGGGGGCCAGAATTACTGCGCGAGCGCTTGAAGGAAAGGGTCGATATCGATTTCGACGCCGCGCGAAGGCTCTTCACCCTGATCTGCGTTTTGCATAGGCGCGGGTGAGGGTGCGACATCTCTGCAAATTTCGAAAGCTCAACGCACATGGCCGACAAATTCTGGATCAAATACGAAATCGAGCGGATCGATTGCAGATTGCCTAAGGAAACTTCTGGGTTTGAAGGGTTCATTGAACATGTCCTGACGGGTCAGGCCATGATCGGATTTGGTGATAAGTCAGTTTCGACCGGGCGTTGCGGGCTGCTGGGCCTGTGGCGATCTCTGATCAGGCTCTTCACCTTCCCGGCTCTTTACGGCAGAGAAGCCTTCGAGACCGTTTTGGATCGCGACATCGACTTTCGGTCGGACTTCCAGGACGGAAAGGTTGTTTTCACAATTGTCGAGATAGGACGAAGCAAATTCACTTTTGAGGTTTCGGTCGTTGAAGCATTGCAAGTCGTAGGCGCTTTCCATCACGAACTTCTGACGAAAATCTTCGAGGCCTGGCCGGATATTCGGAGGCATGGGTGGTTGTTGATACACATACCTGACGCGTTTGCTCTCGCACCTATGTTGCCGGTTGTCCAGCACTCGGCGCACCCGGCTTGCCTACGAAATCCAGAACCCGCAAGTTCCCGTTGGACCTCACCCCCAAGGAATCCAAGCCTTCCCAAGCCTCTGCGAAGACCTCCATAGGCCGCCGTGAATCCGGTTGAAAGAGGCCGTCAACAGGCCTATGAAACTGGCCGGGGCATCCCCTAGCGTCTTGTTTTTCTTTCCTTGTTTTCCTGGGGGATGCCACCATATTGGCAACAACCGAATGGAGTAAACGTGGCAAAAGAAGAAGTCATGGAATTCAGCGGCACGGTCACCGAGCTGCTGCCCAATGCGATGTTCCGCGTCAAATTGGACAACGAACATGAAATCCTTGCCCATACCGCGGGCAAGATGCGCAAGCACCGCATCCGCGTTCTCGCCGGCGACCGGGTGAACGTCGAGATGACGCCCTACGATCTCACCAAGGGCCGGATCACGTTCCGCTTCAAATAAGCATTCTGGCCCGATGCGAGGCACCACAAGCCCCTTGGTCCTCGCGTCCGCCTCGCCGCGGCGCCTCGATCTGTTGACTCAGATCGGCCTGCCGCCGGATATCACCGACCCCCCGACCATCGACGAAAATCCCCGGCGCCGCGAGCAGCCGCAGAAATTGGCCAAGCGCCTGGCGCTGGAAAAGGCCACGGTCATCGCCGCGCGCCACGACAGCGCCTTCGTTCTCGGCGCCGACACCGTCGTCGCCTGTGGCCGGCGCATCCTGCCCAAGGCGGAGACCGAGGATCAGGCGCGCAAATTCCTGAAGATATTGTCCGGGCGGCGGCACCGGGTGTGGGGCGGCATCGCCGTCGTGACCCCGGACGGAAAATCGGCGACCCGGCTGGTCTGCACCGTGGTCGCCTTCAAGCAGCTGAGCGAGGCCGAGATCGCCGTCTACATCGCCAGCGGCGAATGGCACGGCAAGGCCGGCGGCTACGCGATCCAAGGCCGCGCCGCCGCTTTCATCCGCCAAATCTCCGGCTCTTATTCCAATGTGGTCGGCCTGCCGCTTTACGAGACCGCGATGCTGCTGCGCGGTCTCGGCTATTTGGCTGATCCGTGAATGCAAAATTCGATTTGATCGTCAATAGCGCCCCGGGAGAAAGCCGGGCGGCGCTGATGCAAGATGAATCCCTCGTCGAGCTTCCGGTCCTGCGCCGCACCGATCCGCCGCGCCGGGGCGATATCTATCTCGGCCGTGTCGGGAAAATCGAAAAGGGCCTGAACGCCGCCTTCGTCGATATCGGCGCTGGGCCCCCTGGGTTTCTTCCGCTGACGGCCAAACTGCGCGGGCTTACCGAGGGCGCTGCTGTTCCGGTCGCGATCGCGGCGGAAGCGGTGGGAACCAAAGGCCCACGTTTGTCCTTCGACGCCGGCCATGGGGATTTGAAATCGGCGAAAGCGCCTGCCTGCCTCGCCCGCGAAACCGACCTGATCGCGGCGGGTTTGCGGGAGTTCGGAAAATTCAAATTCGACCGCATTATTGCCGACGGCCCCGCTTGCTTCGCGCAGCTTCGCGCCGCCATCGGCAGGCTCATACCGGATTCCGAAGATTGCCTTGAGCTTCATTCCGGCAACGCGTCGGCTTTCGAAGAATTCGGGGTCGAAGAGCAAATCGACCGCGCTCTCGCCCCGTCCCTCGTTCTCGATTCCGGCGTCGAGCTTCATTTCGGCGAGCTCGAAGCCTTGACTGCCATCGATATCGACGCGGCCTCCTATGTGCCCCGTAACAAAAGCGTGGACGCGCCCGGCGCCAATTTCGCGGCGGCGCCTGAGATCGCCCGGCAGATCCGGCTGCGGAATTTGAGCGGGCTCATCCTCGTCGATTTCCCGCGCATGAAAAATCCCCAGCACCACAAACGCCTGCTCGAAGTCTTCGCGGGCGCGATCAAAGGCGATCCGGTTCCCGTTCATGTCCATGGCTTCACCCGGACCGGGCTTTTGGAAATCACCCGCGAGCGCCGAAAGCGCCCGCTTTCCGCGGTGTTGCTCGAGACCGCGACGGCGCCGCGCAAAAACGCGGAGACCGTGGCGCGCGAAATCCTGCGCGTGGTCCTTCGGACAAGCCCTCGCGGGCCGCTGGCCATTTCCGCCGCACCGGAAATCGTCGCCTGGCTCGAAGGGGCGGGGAGGGCGGATTGCGTTGCCGCCGAATTGGCGCTGCGCGTGCCGCTCCGGTTGCAAAGTCAGCCCGGCTTGGCGCGGGCCCGGTTCGAAATTGCCGAGGCCTAGCGCCCTGCAGTAGTCTTGAGAGAATGAGCCAAAACCCGCCCAAAAATGCCACGAAAAACAAACCGGCCTGTCCGGTTTGCGGCAAGCCGGCGACGGCGGAGTTCCGCCCGTTCTGTTCGAAGCGCTGCAAGGATGTGGACCTCCACCGCTGGCTTGCCGGCGTTTACCGGGTTGAAACCAATGAAGCGCCAACTGAGGACGAAAATCCGCCCGATCCAGAACCCGGGAACTAATTGTTTTCAGGGGGTTTTGGGCGGTTCTGGACAGGATTCGGGATTTTCCCTATAAGCGGCCTCCGGTCTTGGCCATTCCCAGCCGGTCCCATGGTCTTCCCATCGTTCTTGGCCATGGTTCTCACGGCGCCCAGGTAGCTCAGTTGGTAGAGCAGCGGACTGAAAATCCGCGTGTCGGTGGTTCGATTCCGCCCCTGGGCACCAGACCTCTTTTTTGCGCCAATATTTTCAATCCGTTACGGCGCGATTCTGTCCCACCGCGAAAACCTGGATACCACCACCTCCTCGAAAGCGGCGTTTCAGTATGATTGAAATCAGCCACAACACCGCGGAAATTTTACATAGAAAGCGGGTGGGCTGCTGACGGAAGAACGAACCTTCTGACGGCAGCGGCAGATGGACTGCTCCTGGCACGAACGGTCTTGATCGGCAACAATGTAAATGTCCGCTCTGCGTAGTTCAGCTGATCAAGCGCGGACATCGCAGAACCGACGCGATTGACCCTTAGCGGAAATTGCCGCTCATGCGGAATGTGGCGTCGAGAACATGACTCGTTTTTGGCCCGAACCGCATGAGGATTCCGCCCAGCCGACTTTACTCCAGCGTCGACACCTGTCGCAGCTTGTACGCGAGATCGTGCTTGCGATGCGGCTTTTTCAACAATTCAAATTCACCGGCGTCGTTGACGCCGTCGTGAGATTCCCTCCCGATTGCGCGTGAACCGCGGCGTCTTCGGCGTGATGTTTGAAGAGGCTGTGGGTGGAGCGGCGGATGATGACGTCGCTAAGAGTCATCCCTGATGCCGCTTACGGTTTCCCCCAAAATTATTGGGATTTTTTACACTTTGGAAATTGTGAAAACCCGCAAGCACCTGAAATCTCACGATCTCGCCTATTGGTCCCATTTTTGCTTTCTGGACTATCCAGGGAATGCCAGTCTCTGGGGGAGACGACAATGCGCCTGCGACACCAAGCTTTGGTCACGACTGCGGGGTGGTCTTTCCTCGCCGTTCTCGCTGTTGGCCTCGTCACGCCCTCGTCGGCGCGGGCGGACCTTCTCACCAATGGGGATTTCGAAGCAGGAAATACCGGTTTCACCACGCAATACAGCGTCGTGACCGGGAACGGCACAGTGTACACTAGTCCTGGAGATACCGGCATCACCAGCAATCCCGCTAGCTCTACTACCGGCTTTACCAACGGCTACCTTTCCTACGGCGACCACACCTCCGGATCGGGCCTTATGCTGTTTATGGACGGCGGGTCCCCCAGTGATTATTTTTGGCAGGAATTGGTGTCCCTAGCGGCCAGCACGGAATATACATTCTCTTATTACGTGACCGCCGCCTACGATGAAAATTTACCGACGATCCAAACCCTGCTCAACGGCACCGGGCTCGATTTCAGGCGTGGCCGTCACCGATTACGGCGGTACCGGTACCTCTGGCACTGGCTGGCAGGAGGTTACCGACACTTTCACGACGACGACTGCTGGGACTTACACGTTGTCAATGTTTGACCTGAACACCAGCTACGAATCAGCCGGCGATGACTTCACCGTCGATGATTTGTCGCTAACCGGCGTACCCAATGTCCCCGCCGCCCCAGTACCCGAACCCGCGACACTCGGCATCTTCGGCGTCGGTCTCGCCGGTCTCGGTTGGATGCGCCGCCGTCGCAAGGCCGCGTAAGCCGGATCATAAAAAGGAGAGAGACGATGAAATCGTATCTTGGCGGCGTGCTGGCGATCGGACTGCTGATGAGCGGCCTATGCAGTGAAGCGAGAGCTGACATCATTTACAACGTCTACGTAACGGATGGGACTGAGACCGTTACAGGCACGATCACGACCGATGGGAACACGGGCGCTCTCGCTGTGGGCGATATTACAGCGTGGGACCTGATGGCGGCCGGGTTAGCAGCTACCTTCACAATATCTTCGGCGGATAGTGGAGCCAAAGCTTTTTTCTGTGACAGTACTGGGTGCGGGTTATCAGCCAGTCTCGCAGATTTGTCCCCTGCTACGGGAATTGGGTATTTTGAGGAGATTTTACCAGGTACGCCCCCTACCCCCTGGGACGCGATTCTCTTCGGTGAGACTAATTGGAGCGCTACGGAGTGCGCGAGCACTGCAGAAGAATGCCATGTGGGGCCGGACAATGATTATACGGAGGCAGGTGGTTTGATTGGAACCGTACCGGAGCCGTCGAGCTTGGCCGTTCTTGGTCTAGGCCTAGCTGGGCTCGGGTTCGCGCGCATACGTTTCCGTGGGCGGCAGGCCACGGCGGTCTAGACTTCCCACTGCCCGGCACCAACGCCTCCAGCGGGTCACGTATTCATCCAGACGAGCGGCGCCTTCCGGCGCCGTTTTCTGTTGCTCGTAGAGCCGACGAAGCCATGTCGCGTGATTCTGGAGCGTTCGCTGCGCGAGCCGTAACAGGCCGCGTGAGCCGGATCATCAAAGAGCTTTGCAGCGGCGGTTCCTTCGTGGAGCCGCCGTTTTCGTTTGCGCTTGGACAAGGGCGGGCGAAGCATCATGCATCGCCACCCTTGGCCTTGCGATTTCAATGGCGGCTTTTGGCACCGACCGGTCTTGATCGGCAACAATTCCAATATCCGCTATGCGCAGTAGAGCTGACCAAATGCAGACGTCGGGAAATCGACGCGATTGACCCATTCCAGACCTTCGGGATTGCGGCCCGATCATCCCAAAAACAGTCATTAACCGAGTTCAAGTTCAAGGCCCGCAACTTCGGGTTCAGTTTTGGACCTTAAGCAGTTCAGTTGCCTGAAGGTTCCGCGCGATCGCCGGTTGCTCAACCCAAATTGCAACGCGTATCAATCGCCGAGGCTCTAATTGCCAGTAGATGAAAAGTCGATGGCAGGTCAGAATAGATGACGATAGACATCCCACGATTTAGTGGAAAAGTTCATAGCGAATGGCCCTCTTCATTGAGCATTGATCGGTTAATCCCGTGGCGGGAGCGGAACGCCGCAAATAACGCCGCCGCCTTCCTGCGGCACTATGGCTGTGCCGTCGCCAGCACTGCGCTTGCGGTATATGTGCGGCTCCTTCTTGACCCGTTGATGGGAGTTCAACAGCCCTACACCACCCTATACTTCGCTGTCATGGTGACGGCTTGGTATGGGGGCCTCGGACCGGCGCTGGTATCGGTCGCCCTCGGCGCTCTTGCCGCAGATTACTTCCTGATCCCGCACCAGGGCGTTTTCGGATTTGCGGACGTTATGCAGGAAATAGGTATGGTCCTCCACCTGTGCACGAACCTAGGCATTGCCCTGATCGGTGGGGCGATGCGCACCGCACGCGGGCGGGCCCGGGCTTCGCAGCTGTGGGCCGAGACGAGCGCAAAAGAACTGCGGGAGGGCAACAAGGCCCTGCACGATAGCGAAGAGCGGCTACAGCTGCTCAATGCGTCTCTGGATCGGCTGGTGGACGAGCGGACCAGCGATCTGCGGGCCAGCCAAACCATGCTAGCAACGGCGGAACATATCGCGAGGGTCGGCAGCTGGAATTGGAATATCGTTACCAACGAGCTGATCTGGTCCGATGAGATGTGCCGAATGTTCGGCTACACGCCGGGAACCTTCACCGACGTTTACCAGGGCTGGATGGTGTGCGTACACCCCGACGACCAAAAACGGGTGCAGGAGGCCATCGACGCCGCGGTCGCGGGACTAAAACCGTATGACATCGAATATCCGATCGTCGGGCGGGACGGAGCACAGCGCATCATTCACGCAAAAGGCGTAATTTTTTGCGACGAGAGCGGCAAGCCGGTTCGCATGGTCGGGACGTGCCATGACACGACCGAGCGAAAAACGGCTGAAGACCAGATCCGTCAATTGCAGAAAATGGAAGCGGTAGGAAAGCTTACCGGAGGCGTCGCGCACGACTTCAACAATCTTTTGGCGATCATGGGCGGGAATCTCGAGCTTCTCGAGGAAAGGCTCGTCGATTCTCCGGCCCTTCACGATCTTGCCGAGAACGCCCGGCGGGCGGTCGACCGCGGCGCGACGCTGACGCGCAGCCTGCTCGCCTTTTCCCGCCAACAGCCGCTGAGTCCAAGAGTTATCGACTTAAAGAAGCTCGTTCAAGAAATGGCCAATCTCATTCGTGGAACGGTGCCAGAAACCATTGATATCGAGGTTGTCACGGGCACCGGATTATGGAGATGCGAAGCTGATCCGGGTCAGCTGCAGAACGCGCTTCTCAATCTCGTCGCGAATGCGCGCGATGCCATGCCGGAGGGCGGGAAACTGACGATCGAGACGGCGAACGCTCGCCTGGATGACGATTATGCGGCGGCGCAGGCGGATGTAGCGCCAGGACAGTATGTCATGTTGGCGGTCTCGGATACGGGACAGGGAATGCCGCCTGAGGTGGTTGCCCGGGCCTTTGAGCCGTTTTTCACGACCAAGGGCCCTGGCAAAGGTGTCGGTCTCGGCCTCAGTATGGTGTACGGTTTCGCCAAACAATCCAACGGATACGCGAAGATCTACAGCGAAGTCGGCCATGGGTCGACGGTGCGGATTTATTTGCCCCGGTCCACCGCGGCGGTCGAAGAACTGGCGCTGACGATGCCGGCCAGCGATCTTAGCTCCAAGGGCGAGACGATCCTGGTCGTGGAAGATGACGCCGACGTTCGCTCTCTGGCCTGCAGCCTTTTGCGGTCGTTCGGATATGAAGTTTTCGAAGCGGGCGATCCGCAAGGAGCCTTGCAAGCAGTCCGCCATACGCCGCGCGTCGCATTGCTGTTGACCGACGTCGTGCTGCCGGGCGGAATGAATGGTCCGAAGCTCGCCGAGGAAATTTTGCGCCTGCAGCCGCAAATTAAAGTGCTCTACATGTCCGGTTACACGGAAAACGCCATCCTGCATCACGGACGCTTGGACCCTGCTGTTCACCTTCTGCAGAAACCGTTCACCAAACGCGAACTGGCGTCGAAAATCCGCCTTCTTCTCAAAGGCAAAAACTCTTAGTGTGCTGGCGGCCCGGATGGTTTCCGCACGTAGCCGCCCCATCCCCGCTCACAATGTGAATCGGCCTGGGGGTCAATGCGGTTATCGGCGTCGAATCGGGACCCCCTTGTTGTTTATTAAGCTGGTGATTTCGCCGAGGGATTCGATGTGGAGACGAGGTCACCGTTCGGCGCCGAATGGAGTGCGCCCCTAAAGATGGACAGTTTCAGGCTGCGGGTTTGACCGGGGGACGAGCGCCAGCAGCGCCGTTGGGCCGGGCAGTCGGTCGGGGAAACTATGCCCTTGACGGCGTATGCCATAGAAGGCATATTATGCTCCGTGTGGACGGTCGAGCTGGCACCGGAATTCGAGCCTGAGCTTCTGGCGATGCCCGCCGAAGTGAGGATCGAAGTTCTTGGCGCAGGCGCGCGTCATTGAGACGTTTGGTCCCACCACCGGCCGCCCACGGGTCGACACGCTCAAGGGCTCGAAGCACGCCAACATGAAGGAACTGCGCTTCGAGGCTGATGGCGGCGTGTGGAGGGTCGCCTTTGCCTTCGATCCCGAGCGGAAGGCGATCTTGCTGGTGGCCGGTGACAAGAGCGGGCAAAGCGAAAGGGTATTCTACCGGCGTCTGATCGCGACCGCTGACAAGCGGTTTGATGCCCATCTTGAGCGAGTGAAGGGCCGTAAGGCACGAAAATGAGATGGAGATACGAATGCCGCGGACACTGAATGAGGTCATCGCTGCTCTTCCCGAGAGCGAGCGCGCGAAGATCGAGGCACGTGCACGGAAACTCATTGCCGAGGAGATGTCCCTTCAGGACCTTCGCAAGGCCATCGGCAAGACGCAGGCGGTGATCGCGAAACGGCTCAAGGTCGGACAGGACGCCGTCTCGAAACTTGAGACGCGGAGCGATATGTACATCTCGACGTTGCGCGGCTTCGTCAAGGCAATGGGTGGAGAATTGGAACTAATCGCCCGATTTCCGGACCGCCCGCCCGTTCGCCTCGAAGAGCTTGGAACTGCCGCACCGCGCCGCAAACGCGATCGCCGCGCCGTAGCATAGCCCGGAGCAATATCACAACGGTTGCTCCTACATTAAAACGGAGCTGTCAGGCTAATGCTAACTTGTCTCTCGTGAGCGTGGGCCCCGGGCTTTGGGGAACCGCGGTGCCCACGGGAGGGCAGGGCCATGCAGCCGATTTCCCATGCCAGGCACAGATTTCCGGCGGACATAATCCGGCACGGCGTTAGGACGCTGCATCTACTGTGGAGACACTGCCTCCAAACTTAGCGAGGAACACATAATGCCCATCACCCCGTTGCGATGTCGATTTCCCGCAAAAATTACTGGACCCTCTGGCCGGTAAGCCGATCTCGTCCGTGCCAAAACTCGCAAACCGGACACCATTCGCCTTCGTAATCGATTCCTTGTCTGGTGAGGGCAGCCGATGATGCCGTCGGTCATCGCGACCGATAGCACTCGATGCTTCTCGATAAATTCCAATATCTCCCGGGCAATGCCGGGGTCGACACGGATGTCACCGTGATCCACTTTCCAGTCGCGCAATTCTCCTACCTCTGCATTCTCGGATGGCACGATGCCAACGGCAACCTTTGTCGCTTGGCTCAGGTTCGGACCGTAGAACGCAATCGTCGCAATTGGCCAACCCCGCAGGCCTTTCCGGGCTTTCTTGCGCAGGCGCTTAAGGAACTGATCTTCCATCATTTGCTCCCTCAGCAACCGTTGCGTTCACGATCGGTCTTTCCGATCCGCTGGGATGTAGGGAATTAATCCCTTTGCGAAGGCAATTTCCTGGACTTCGCGGGGCATGTCCCGCAAATCGACCAGCAGACCATTCACTTGTGCCATCCACACAAGCGGATTCCTTCCAACCAGGCTGGGAAGCGTCCACTGCGGATCCAATGGCCGGGTCCCGAGAGTCTCCTCGATCACGCGCGCCTTGGCGTGGACGGTGCTCTCGCCGACTTCGAATGCGGCACACAGCTCCGCCGTCGTCATGTGCGGAGGAAACGATTTGTCGCCGAGAAAATTGATCCGTCCAAGAACATAGACGATACCGCACGCCCACGTTCGCGGTTGCCCAGAAGTAAGCGGGCTCGGGCGCTTCCTGCACAGCGCTCCGGTCATTGCGCGTGCCACGTCCCGGTATTCGGAGCCTAGTTGCCTGTCGCAAACGTCGTCGATCAAGCCGACAATCTTCCGGTAGACGGGCAGCATCCCCTTTGGAACCGAGTTCAAGCGAGCGGGACCCATCATCGACACAGCCTGATGAGAAAGAACGACGATCTTCGATCATCGATCGTGACGCGATCTGTAGGACATTCGTGGCGTCCACGAAAAGGACATTCTCACATATAAAAGCAGGCTGCCAAGCGCAAGCCTGTCATTTGCTGTTTGGCTGTGGCTTCCGGATTGGTATGATCCGGGCAAACCCAAATCAAGAGGCCGCTAAGTGATCCGATAATCAAGAACACGACCCGCTCGCCTGCCGTCCATCACTAAAAGGGAGCAGACAAATGCCAGTGTCGAAAAAGCTCCGGCGGAAAAAATCCAATGCCCCATCCTCGAAGAGCACGTCCACAGTTGTGACCCTTCCTGATCGGCGCGCCATGGAAGGTTTCATGTCGGCGATTGGCGGGCGCCGAGCCAACGATACGACAGCCAAAGCACAGGAGGTCATGTACGGCGCATGGGATCAGACCAGCCCGCGCGCCCGGGTCGCTCTCGCCCACAAGGCGCTCGCAATTTCGCCGCTCTGCGCCGATGCCTATGTTCTGCTCGCAGAAGAAGAGGCCAAATCGGTTGAGGAGGCGTTGGAGTATTATCGCAAGGGCGTCGAGGTGGGAGGGCAGGCGCTCGGGACCAAAGGGTTCAAGGAGTATGCTGGGCATTTCTGGGGCTTCCTCGAAACCAGACCCTACATGCGCGCACGAGCGGGACTGGCCGCCGCCCTCACTGTACTCGGTAAGGTTGACGCTGCGATCAGCAACTACCAGGACATGCTGATGCTAAACCCCAACGACAACCAGGGCATCCGTTATGTTCTTGCCGAGTGCCTGATGAGAAGCGGCGACACCGAAGCGCTGAAGAAACTCCTCAAGCAATATGATGAGGATGGCAGCGCGCTCTGGCTCTATACCCAGGCGCTTGTCGCCTTTCGGGAAAATGAAGCCGGCGACAGGAAGGCCGAGGAGCTGGTGAAGAAAGCTTGGAACGCGAATAGTCACGTTCCTGCCGTTCTGTCCGGCACGAAGAAGGCGAAGCCATCGACAAATGACTACATCACCATGGGCAGCGAGGAAGAGGCGGCTCACTACGTCGAGAAATGGGGCTTCGACTGGCTCACCACGCCCGGTGCGGTCGACTGGCTGACGAAAATTGCGGCTGAAATGGCGCCAACCCGGACGGAACGGCGATCTATCCATTGATGATCGCACTGCTGATCAGCAATTGGTCGAGATGACTGGTCTGGCTGGGAGTGGAGACAAGTGTTTCCAGGTGCATCCGCAGCCGAGCTCAAAGCGGATTCGTCAGTTTTGCGGGTTTATGACGCGAGACCGGTGGGACACTTTGCCTGGAAAGCCTAATAACGCCACGGGGAGATTCAGTGTCCCACTTTTTTGTAAGTCATTGATTTTTATAGCTTGAATGATTCCGCCCCTGGGCACCAAAGTTTTTTCTGCAACGTTTTCAATTGGTTACGACACGATTTTGTTCCACCTTAAAATCCTGGATATCACCACGCGCCCGGAAGCAGCATTTCGGCGTGGTTGAAACCAGCCGTAACCGTAACGCCGCGCCACGTTCACAAAGCGAGTTGGTAGTTGGCAAAAATCGGATTTTCTGAGGGCGGGGCTGGATCGACCGCTTTTGTGCGCCGACCGGTCTTGATCGGCAACAATTCGAATATCCGCTGTGCGTAGTTGAGCGGACCAAGCGCGGACATCGCGGAACCGACGCGATTGACCCGGAGCGGACTTAGGCTCACTTGCCCGAAGTGCCATTCGGGGTGCCAAGGCCGGTGCAGAGATCGTAACCGCCCCCAGTGCTAACCCAATAGCTTTCGTGAGGGCCGCAGTCACCGCTCTTGATGTCCGTTACGCCGGAACCGCCCGCGATGACGCCTTGCTCGACCTTGCTGCTCAAAGCGAAGCTCCCGGCCAGGTTGACGATGCCGGCCCATACCGGCGCCGCGATGCTTGTGCCGCCCACAAGATACCAGCCGTTATTCCATAAAACATAAACCGGTGTGTTAGGATCGGCGACGGCGGAAACGTCCGGTGTGACCCTGTTGGAAAAGCCTAAACCGCTCTGATAGGACGGCGGCTTTTCGTAGGCGCTCGGTCCACCGCCGGTTGATTGCCACGCGACTTGACCCTCGAAGTTCCCTGCGCTCGCGCCGCTCGCGACGCGGCTGTTCGCCGTGCCCCCGGCGGAGACGACGTTTGGCGAAGCTGACGGCCAGATCACGCCCGCACTGTCGCCGGCCGAAGCGAAATAAACGACCTTGTTTGCCGCGAAGTACGAAATCGTAATTCGTCTCCGAAGAAAACTCACTGGTGCCCCAGCTCATGGAGACTTGGCCGCCTCCGGCAGCTACCACCAGACTGCTGGCCTTGCTCACGGCGGTGAACAGATCGCTCAGACTATTCGACATGGCCTCCACGAGATAGATCGTCGCATTAGGGGCCATGGCATGGGCCCATTCGGTGTCCAGCGCCTCCTCGAGATTCCAGCCGGAGTTCGTTGGGGGCGTACCGCTGGCGAAAATCACTTGAAGATTCGGAGCCGGCAATCCGAACTGAGTTGAAAACATTTGCAGATCGCTCAACGCCGTCGCGTCGTGATAGGCGTCCACAATGGCGATGGCCTTGGATCCGCCCGCTGGCACCGCGCCCACGGCATAGGGGTTGCAGCCGTTGCTTTGCGACGCGAGGTTATAAACGCAGGCAAGCGAGGCCGGCGTCTCCGCCCAATAATCTCCGTTGGCGGGGGCTCCGGACCGTGCTCCCGCCTCGAGCGATGGTGGGTGAACTCCACGCATGCCTCCGGTGGGAACGAAGTAGCTGACGTTCGTGTGCGCGCGGACGCCGATGTCGTTTGGTTGCTCCACGCTCGAATCGGGAACGATGACCTGACCGCCGCGTGAGTGCATCGGCTGCGCCAAGGCTCGTTGGCCGCCCGGCAGAGCGATCAGAATCGCCGCCGAAACAATTGCGCGTGTAACCTTCGCAGAAATCCTATGTGATCTTCTCATCATGGTTCTTTCCCTGATTAAATTTTTTTAAAGGGATTAATTTATTAGGATGAAATGCCACAGCATAGGTGCTCGTGATACATCGTTCAGATCGCGAATATTTCCGAGGACCAAATAGAACGGTAAAATGCTACTAGGTATTTGTTATGGTTTAATGACAGTTCTGCTGGTATCGAGAGATGCTGGTGACCTGAGTTCTTAAAAATTCCCTAGCTTCCGATGGAACTCAATTCATCACCGGCCAAGCCGGTTTTCACTAACCGGTTTGTGCCGTAGTGGAAGCCATTCGCTGTATCTTGATTTGGCGCCCTTCTATTCGGCCTGCCGGTATGCGGTATGAATGCCCCGCGTCCGCTCCTGGCAGATACTGTTGCAAAACTCCGACAAGATGCGCCGCCACGCAACATTGGAATCAGATTGGTGCTTTTCGTGAATCATTCTTGCGCGGTACCGGTAGGCCAAGAAACAATCTTGCGCCAGCGGCGGGCCAAAAGAGTTTTGCAACATGGGGTAATGGGGCGGCTGCTCTTCCCGGAGTCCGATAGGATCGGCTCCTTTATACGGAGAGGAGAGCAGCCATGGAGTATTTTGCTGGATTAGACGTCTCGATGAAAGAGACACACATCTGCGTTGTCGGCCATGACGGCGATGTCATTCTCGAGACGAAGGCGCCAACCTCACCCGCGGCAATAGCGGCGGAATTGGCGAAGGCGCCGGCGGCCAAACGAATCGTTTTCGAGACCGGACGCTTGGCGCCGACGCTTTACCACGGTCTTGATGCGCTAGGCCTGCCGGTGGTCTGCATCGAGAGTCGGCAGGCTTACCAGGCGCTGAAGTCGCTGGCGACGCACAAGACCGACCGCAACGATGCGCGGGGGCTAGCCCATCTTGCCCGCACCGGCTTCTACAAGCCTATCCATGTGAAGTCACTTCCCGCCCATGCTATCCGGGCGCTGATCATCGCGCGCAAGAAACTGGTCGGACAGCGCGTCACGCTCGAGAACCAGATCCGCGGCCTGGCCGTTGTGTTCGGGGTCCGGCTGCCGCGCGAACTCAGTCCGGCCTTCGCGGCGCAGGTTATCGACGGCAGCGGCGGGGTTCCAGGTCTGTCCGGCGCGATGCGCGGGCTGCTGGCGGCGCGCAATGCCGTGCTCGGAGCGATCACCGCGATCGATCGCGACATGAAAGATCTTGTGCGCTCATCCAAGGAGTGCCAGAGGCTGATGACCATACCCGGCGTTGGCCGGCTGACGGCGCTCGCCTTCGTCGCCGCTATCGACGATCCGGAGCGCTTCCGCAGATCGCGCGACGTCGGCGCCTATCTGGGCCTTGTTCCCCGGCGCTACCAATCCGGCGAGATCGACTACACCGGCCGCATCTCGAAGTGCGGCGACCGACGGGTCCGCACGCTGCTCTACGAGGCCGCTAACGTCATGCTCACCCGCTATCGCGGTGATCTGGCGCTCAAAGATTGGGCGCTCGGCATCGCCAGGCGCTCGACAATGCGAAAGGCGCGTATCGCGCTCGCGCGCAGGCTGGCCATCATCATGCACGCCATGCTCCGGCACGGCACCGAGTTCAAGGCCACGTAGGATTAACGCTTAAGGAGACAGGAGGCCGAGACGAGCTCCCGAGCGGAGCACCGCCCGAGGGAGGGAGTGGGTGATGGCGCCAATTCTGTAGCATGTGGCCGATCCGATCGGCCAACTGCGGTTGCAACCAAGCCACCCCGCACCCAGCTGACCCCATCAAGTGCCATCGAGCACGTAGAGAACGCAGGCACCCGAAGGCATCGCACAACCGCTCAGGATTCGAGTAGCCGCCCCTTAACTCATTAGAGAACAGTATCGGCACCGAACGGTCTTGATCGGCAACAATTCGAATCAGCCGCTATGCGTAGCTGAGCTGACCAAGCGCGGACATCGCATGACCGCGGCCCATGACCCCAAGCGCACATTCAACACGCGCTAAATTCCTTGTCTAAAAGCAGGCGTGAATAAATCAACCGAGATCGTCCGGGCGCACGAATCATCCGTCAAAACTTCATCGCGAGATTCACGCGGAACGACCGCGGCTCCACGGGGTGAAAATGGATGTCGTTGACGCCGGCCGCGGGTTCGCCCGGAAGACGCGACGTGTAGTAATAGTCGATCTGGCTCGCCTTGGTGTCGAGGAGATTGAATCCTTCGAGGCGAACTTGAATCATCTTGGTGATCTTGTAGCCGACGTCTCCTGAAACGAGCGTCGTCGGGCGGGAGCGCACGCTGTCGTCTTCGATGAGCGGCCTCGGCCCGAAATAGCGCAGCCGCAGCCCGCCGAACCAATCGCCGATATTGTCGATATCGGCTCCGGTCTCCAAAACGCCTTCGACGGCGCCGGGTATGTAGTTTCCGACCGGATCGGGATTGGTGAATCGCGCCTTGGTGTAGGCGGCGTCAAAATCGAAGCTGAGCCACGGCAGCGGACGGTAAAGATTGGCGAATTCCACGCCGATGCGCTCGCTAGGCCGGCCGGCTTCCGTCGTGCCCGCATCGCCGGAGAAGATGAGCTCGGAATCGAAATCAAGGACAAATAAGGAAAGGGAGCTTTCGAGAGCCGGTATTGCCCAAGTGCGGGCGCCGACTTCAGCGCCTTTGGAGCGGACCAAAAGCGGCACCCGCTCCTGCGGCGTCACCCCGTCCGAGGGGTCGACGGTGATGGTGGCGCCGCGCACGTCGTTGCTGTGATAGCCGGTGCCGGCATTGACATAATATTCCGTCTTGTCGAAAGGACCGAAGATGAGGCTGAGCTTCGGACTGGCGATGAAAGCCGTGGTGTCGCCGGAATTGAGCGGATTGCTGCTGTCGTCATTGCCGTGAAATAGATCGCCGCGGAGACCGAAGATGCTGCGAAACGTATCGCTCCATCGCAAATTCTCCTGGCCGTAGAAACCGATGCTGGATTCCTGAACATGATCGTCGCGCACGGTTGAGAGAATCATGCGTCGCACCGTGTCGAAAAGCCCGACATGGATGCCGTCATAACGCGTCTGGACCCCAAATTCGGTTTCCGCATCGGACCCGGCAAACGTGCCGAAGAAACTGTGACTCGCATTGGCGCCAACGATGGTCCGGGCGTCGGTCTGTTCGATCTGGTCGCCGTTGATGGGATCGCGCAGGAAATAAGTGAAGTCGTTGAACAGTGCGAGATCGCTGCGGATGAGATAGGCGTTGACCTTGCTGGCTTGATCCCCGTCGCGCTCGCTCCACCGCCCGGACAGGCTGTAACGGTCGGCATTGCCGCCATCGGTCGGATTGAGACTCCCGAAGCGGTCGATGAGGCCTTCGTCGACCGCGCGCTTGGCGATCTGGTTCGTCGCGGTCCAATCGCCGGAATAGGCCATGCCGGTCAACGATAAACCGTTGTCGGCCGTCCCCTCCGAATAGCGCACCACGCCATTGAATTTCAGATAATCGTCGGGCACCTGCCAGGGGCCGTCGTTGTGGTAAATTTCCGCCGCCGTGAGCAGCGTACCGGCGCCCACGGTGGTCGAGGATGCAGCAAAGCCACGCCCATAGTCAAAGCTGCCGCCGCCGGCCTCAGCGATGTCATGATCGAGGCGGTCGAGATAGCCGATATGAACGGCACCCGCCGAGGAAAAGTCGCCCTCCTCGGCGTAGTAAGGCCCTTTCCGGTAGGTCAGGCCGGAAATAAGTTCCGGAATCATGAAATTCAGGTCGGAATAGCCTTGGCCATGCCCGTGAGTGCGCATGTTCACCGGCATGTCATCCACCGTGATCTCGAGGTCCGTTCCGTGATCGAGATTGAAGCCGCGCAGGAAATATTGGTTGGCCTTCCCTTCGCCGCTGTGCTGGGTGACGATCAGGCCCGGCATGGTTTCCAGGAGCTCGCCGGGACGGTAGGCAGGGCGCTCGTCGAGACGTTCTTTCGTCACCTCGCCTTGGCTCGCAGAATCCAGCGTTCCGGGAGAATCCACGGGAGCGACGACTTGGATCTCTGGAAGCGTATAGGTCTGGGCCAAAGACCCGGTTGGAACACAGATCAGGAACAACCAGATCGGTTGTCCGAAATAGGCGCGCATCGAATTCCCCCGCGGCGAACAACGTCATCACCGCGAGGAGGAAATCGATCTAATCGAAAAATTGCGCGCGAGCGCTCGATCGACTCCCCATCGGTCCACCTCGCCCGATGTGCCCGCGCGTGACTGCGGCGATGGCAGGTCTCCTGGCTCGCGGGTCTTCGCCTTGCGCCGCCTTCCCGGCTTTCGCCAGTGGCTTAAGGGCGCTCGGCTCTCCGCTTACAGTTGCGAGGGCAGCCGCGGTTTTGGGCTCATCGCCCGCACCGCATTCCCTTTTGATCCCCGAAGGGGAACCATCGGACGGTACGGTAGCGGAAAGCGCTGCCGCGATCAATGCATCGCGCTCACCGAGACGTTCGGCACTTCTGCAACATCCCGCGACAGGTAAAGAATGGCGGCTTTTGGCACCGAACCGTCTTGATCGGCAATAATTCGAATATCCGCTGTGCGTAGTTGAGCTGATCAAGCGCGGACATCGCAGAACCGACGCGATTGACCCGGACCAGACCTTCGAGATTGCAGCCGTATCTTTCCAGCTAGGGCGTGAGCCCATAAATGGGATTGATCGAAGCCTGCGCGCTTCCGCTTCGGAACTTGCCCCCGAGCTTGCACCATCTGGCAGCGGAAAAGTCCGGGAGCAAATCAATCGAGCCTAGAAAAAATCGAAGATCTGTATAACCTGTCGGAGGATATTACGGATTCACGGGGATGTGGTCTCATATGGAGCGAGTTGTCTCTCTGTCCCATCTCACGGTCATCGAGCTCACCCCGCCCGACGTCGTATCGGTCGCGGCGGAAGCTGGCTTTCGACATATCGGCCTGCGCCTCAGCCCGGCGGTTCCGGGCGAACCGCAACCTCCAGTGATCGGCAACACGCCGATGATGCGCGAGACTCTGACGCGTCTCGCAGTCACGGGCGTTTTAGTTTTCGATTTCGAGATCCTCCGCTTAACGCAGAACACCGATGTCTGTGACTTTCTGCCCGTGCTGGAATCCGGCGCGAGACTGGGCGCTCGGAACGTCGTGGTCGCCGGTGACGACTCCGACGAAAGCCTTGTAACCGATCAATTCGCCGCCCTCTGTGACATCGGACAGCAGTTTGGTCTCAAGATGAATCTGGAGTTCATGCCGTGGACGGGCGTGAAAACCCTGTCTCAGGCGGTCCGAATCGTGAAGGCCGCGGGCCAATCGAATGGGCGCGTATTGATCGATCCGATCCACTTGGACAGGTCGAAGGGAACATTGAAGGAGGTTTCCGCCGTGCCGCGCGATCTGCTTGCGTATGCCCAAATCTGCGACGCGCTGGCGAAACGGCCGCCCGACTATGAAACGATGATTTTCCAAGCTCGTAACGAACGTCTTTTCCCAGGCCACGGCGACCTCGATCTCCTTGGATTGTTGCGTGCATTGCCGCCAGATTTGCCGCTCAGCCTCGAAGTGCCAACCCGAAAACTCGCGCAGGACTTCGATCCTGTCGAACGCGCCAGGCTTGCGCTTGGTGGGATAAGATCGCTGATGAGAAACCTGGAGCAAGCGGACGAAACTTGGCCGACCCATTGATAGATGCCAAGATCTGCCACCATGGAAAGCGTCGTATCGAGCCTTATTCATTTCGCAGAGTCCCAGCCCGAGGCGTTGGCGTTCATCGAAGGGAGGAACCGAGTCAATTACCGGGCACTGCGCGGACATGTCGAGGCCGCGGCCGCATGGCTTCATGATGCTGGCATCCGGCCCGGCGAGACTGTCGCGTTGTCCCTCGACTGGTCCCAGAAATCATTGTCGTTGTTTTACGGCTTGGCCTATCTGGGGGCCGTTATCCTGCCGCTGTATCCGACCGGCGCCATAGAAAGCCAGATCGCCTTGGTGGAACGGTTCAACGCGCGCCACCTGATCTCAGTCCGTGTGCGCAGGCCCATTGCGAATGTAAGGCGGATTGAGCCACCGGATTTCGAAGGGAGCAAATTCAGAGCCCCGAACGTTCTCCCGCCCCGAGGCGATGAGCCGGGACGTCCATTTCTGTACCACTTTACTTCCGGAACAACCGGAACGACCAAGGCCGTTCTCTTTAGTGTCCGGCAATTTTTCGCGTGGGCGCTTTCGCACGTGAATCCGTATCGCTCCACGGCAGCTGACCGTCAGGTTCCGCCAGTGCCATGGCCGTCAAAGGTTGCCCTGCGAGACCTATTCCGAACTCACGTTTTCGGCGGTGCGCTGGTTAACGCGTCATTTCCCGAGACCGGACAAGAGCTGGCGGCCCTGATCAACGACTTCGGCGTCACGCAACTCACGGGATCTCCCTGGCAGCTGCGCCGGCTGCTGCAGAGCGAAGGACTTGCGAGCCTGCGGTTGCCGCCGCTGCGCGTGCTTTCCGTGGCTGGCGCGATGGTTTCGCCGGAGGAAATTCGGGCGAGTCGCGAAATGATCACGCCCAACGTGTATGTGGATTACGGCAGCAACGAGATCGGCATGATCGCGTGTCTCCGGCCCGAAGATCCGGCCGACACGGCGGGCAAGGTCGGCAAACTGATTTCTGGGATCGAGGGGCAAGCGGTAGACGATGATAACGCGCCGCTCCCGGCTGGGGAGATCGGCAAGCTGCGGTTTCGTACGCGCGGGATGGTGCAAAGTTATGCCGGCAACGAAGAGGCCACAGCCCATCACTTCCGCGAAAGCTGGTTCTATCCCGGTGATCTCGGTTTGATCGATGCCGAAGGATGCGTCAGTTTGAAGGGCCGGGTCGACGACATCATCAACTACGGCGGCACCAAGGTCGTGCCCGCAGACATCGAGCCGGCGCTCAAGCGGCACCCGGATGTCGTGGACGCAGCATTGGTCGGTGTGCCCGATCCGATGGCGGGACAACGGGCCATCGCGTTCGTCGTCCTAAGACGCGTCCTTTCCAAAAAGGATCTCTACAATTTCTGGGCGACGTGGATTAACGCAGCCGAACTTCCGAGCGAAGTCATCTCCGTTCCGGAAATCCCGCGCAATCCGGAAGGCAAGATCCTCCGAGACCACCTCCGCGAGGCATATTTTGCCCGCCTTTCGATGCGAACCGGACCGGAAAGCAAATCGACAGAATAACGGCTCCTTTCGCCCAAACCTCGCCCTCCCACCGCAATGCCCCACACCATTATCAAGGGAGAGTGAACCCCTCACACGTGGATTGTGAGCGTGACTGCCTCGCATCGAATGACTGCTTTTGGCAGATACTGTTGCAAAACTCCGACAAGATGCGCCGCCACGCAACATTGGAATCAGATTGGTGCTTTTCGTGAATCATTCTTGCGCGGTACCGGTAGGCCAAGAAACAATCTTGCGCCAGCGGCGGGCCAAAAGAGTTTTGCAACATGGGGTAATGGGGCGGCTGCTCTTCCCGGAGTCCGATAGGATCGGCTCCTTTATACGGAGAGGAGAGCAGCCATGGAGTATTTTGCTGGATTAGACGTCTCGATGAAAGAGACACACATCTGCGTTGTCGGCCATGACGGCGATGTCATTCTCGAGACGAAGGCGCCAACCTCACCCGCGGCAATAGCGGCGGAATTGGCGAAGGCGCCGGCGGCCAAACGAATCGTTTTCGAGACCGGACGCTTGGCGCCGACGCTTTACCACGGTCTTGATGCGCTAGGCCTGCCGGTGGTCTGCATCGAGAGTCGGCAGGCTTACCAGGCGCTGAAGTCGCTGGCGACGCACAAGACCGACCGCAACGATGCGCGGGGGCTAGCCCATCTTGCCCGCACCGGCTTCTACAAGCCTATCCATGTGAAGTCACTTCCCGCCCATGCTATCCGGGCGCTGATCATCGCGCGCAAGAAACTGGTCGGACAGCGCGTCACGCTCGAGAACCAGATCCGCGGCCTGGCCGTTGTGTTCGGGGTCCGGCTGCCGCGCGGACTCAGTCCGGCCTTCGCGGCGCAGGTTATCGACGGCAGCGGCGGGGTTCCAGGTCTGTCCGGCGCGATGCGCGGGCTGCTGGCGGCGCGCAATGCCGTGCTCGGAGCGATCACCGCGATCGATCGCGACATGAAAGATCTTGTGCGCTCATCCAAGGAGTGCCAGAGGCTGATGACCATACCCGGCGTTGGCCGGCTGACGGCGCTCGCCTTCGTCGCCGCTATCGACGATCCGGAGCGCTTCCGCAGATCGCGCGACGTCGGCGCCTATCTGGGCCTTGTTCCCCGGCGCTACCAATCCGGCGAGATCGACTACACCGGCCGCATCTCGAAGTGCGGCGACCGACGGGTCCGCACGCTGCTCTACGAGGCCGCTAACGTCATGCTCACCCGCTATCGCGGTGATCTGGCGCTCAAAGATTGGGCGCTCGGCATCGCCAGGCGCTCGACAATGCGAAAGGCGCGTATCGCGCTCGCGCGCAGGCTGGCCATCATCATGCACGCCATGCTCCGGCACGGCACCGAGTTCAAGGCCACGTAGGATTAACGCTTAAGGAGACAGGAGGCCGAGACGAGCTCCCGAGCGGAGCACCGCCCGAGGGAGGGAGTGGGTGATGGCGCCGATTCTGTAGCATGTGGCCGATCCGATCGGCCAACTGCGGTTGCAACCAAGCCACCCCGCACCCAGCTGACCCCATCAAGTGCCATCGAGCACGTAGAGAACGCAGGCACCCGAAGGCATCGCACAACCGCTCAGGATTCGAGTAGCCGCCCCTTAACTCATTAGAGAACAGTATCGGCACAAAGTGGAAGTGTACGACGCACACAAGCTCGTCCGCTGCCGGGTTCAAAGCGGAAATTCTCACAACCCATGACGCGAAGCCGGTGGGACACTTTCCCGGAAAACCTCAGAAAGCTATGGGAAGTTTGAGTGTCCCACTTTTTTGTAAGTCACTGATTTATCTGACTTGTTGGATCCCGCCCCTGGGCACCATTTCCACAATACTAAATATTATCAATGTCTTAGGATAGTGTCCCACGCTGGATACCATCACCCCGGCAACGGGCTGACGTTGTCCCGTAATTGTTTCCATTCAGAGATAGAGCCACAATTACTCATGGGAACATCTCGCAATCAAAGTTGTGCGCGTGTTCACATACTCAGGGATAGGAAGGAACGGTCGCAAAAAAATTGCATTGGCTCCTCATGCGTGCACCTCGCCGAGAACGCGGATGCGGCCGTGCGCGCGATTGCGCGGCTTCGTCCTGACCGTGATGTCCACATCCTGGCCGAGCGCCGTCAGTAAACGCATCAGGCGCTCGCTGGAAAAGTTCGTGAGCCGTCCGTTGAGGAGGGCTGACACCTTCGGCTGATCGATGCCCATGAGCGCTGCCGCAGCGACTTGGGTCAAACGCTGACGCTTAATCACCTGCCGGATGTGGCTCGCAAGCTGCGCCTTGGTCAGCTCCTCTTCGGGCTCGGCCAAACCCATGTCGGCAAATACGTTGCCGCTACTCGCAGTCACCGGGATGTTGGCTTCTCGCTTTTTGACCATTGCTTGTAATCCTCTCTTGCTCGCTTGAGCCGTTGGCCGATCAGGTCCAGTTCGGCCTTGGGCGTGGCGCTGCCGCGCTTGGATTTCTTCTGGAAGGTGTGCAGCACGTAGACCGCCTTGGCAAAATGCACGGTGTAGACCGCACGGAAGGTGTCGCCGTCGAAGTCGTCCACGATCTCCAATACACTGGCATCGCCAAACCCCTTGAGCGGTTTCGCGTAAGGTGCCTTGCGGCCGATCTGAGCTTCCCACAGCGCGCCACCGACCCGCCGCCGCACTTCCTCCGGGAAGTCGCTCAGTTCTTCCTTGCTACTGCCGACCCAACGCACTGGCTTGGGCTGGTCTTCGCTGGCCGGCTTCACCATGTCCTCGAACCTCTCCCCAATCTATGCCCGATCAGGCATAGATTCAAGCTCTTTCGTCGTCAGGAGGGGAAGCGCCCCGCTTCCGAATTCGTCATTGGTACTTGGCGAGCCTATGTCGGCAAGCACCGAGGGCAATCGAGCGCTGCCCTGTGGCGTTCAATGGCGCTCAGGTATGTCGTTCCGCTGTTCGCTGTGAGTGGATAACCTTTTAGAATTGGTGGGTCACTCGCCAGGGAAACCCAGATAGGCTTCCGGGAGCGTTTCTACGACTGAAAGGCACGATACGATCGGCAACACGGACGACATTGCTCGACAGATTGCGACCTTGAAGGGCCGGCTAACCGCACTCGACCGGGAACGGTCGGAGATCGCCGAGCAATTGGGCACGCTGGAGCGTGCCCAGGCAGATGAGGCGACTAAACAATCGCCGCAAATCGGTGCCGGCGTAACAATGACTTCTCCAACAGCTGAGAAGATTACGCTTTTCCGGAGGCTTTTCCGAGGGCGGGAGGAGGTGTTTCCGCGCCGATGGGAAAACCCAAAGACCGGGAAGGCGGGCTACTCGCCAGTGTGTCGGAATGAGTGGGTCCGAGGGGTTTGCGGAAAGCCGCAGGTCAAATGCGGAGAATGCCCAAATCAGGCATTCGTCCCGTTCGGTGACGACGTTCTCCGGTCCCATCTCATCGGGAGAGCAGCCGGAAATTCGGCGGATTTCACCGCTGGCGTCTATCCCATGCTGCCGGACGAGACATGCTGGTTCCTCGCCGCCGATTTCGACAAGAAATCCTGGATGCAGGATGTTGCCGCGTTCCGCGACACCGCGCGGGCAAAAGGCGTCCCTGTCGCAATCGAACGATCGCGCTCGGGCAATGGTGCTCATGCGTGGATATTCTTCATGGAACCTGTGGCGGCGAGTGATGCGCGGCGCCTGGGGGCGCTTCTTGTCACGGCGACGATGGAGCGCTGCCCGGACATCGGGTTCGAACTCGTATGACCGGTTCTTCCCGAGCCAAGACACGATGCCAGCTCGGTGGGTTCGGCAATCTGATTGCGCTGCCGCTTCAGAACCGGCCTCGCGAGAACGGCAACAGCGTCTTTCTCGATGACGATTTCCGTCCCTACGAAGATCAGTGGGCGTACCTGTCAACGATCGGTCGTTTATCGCGAGGCGAGCTGATGTCGATCGTGGCCGAAGCTGCCGCCGCGGGACAGATTATCGGCGTGCGGCTTCCTTCGACGGAAGAGGACGATGAGCCATGGGCCGCGCCGCCGTCCCGTCGCAGCAAGGAACCACCGATCGAGGGCGCAGCTTCCCGACTCGGTCGAGGTCGTGCTGGGCAATCAGGTCTACATCGACCGGTCGAAGCTCCCGCCGGCTCTGGTGAACCGCATCGCACGGCTGGCCGCATTCCAAAATCCCGAGTTCTATGCGGCACAGGCCATGCGCCTGCCGACGTTCGGCAAGCCACGCATCATCTCCTGTGCCGAGCTGTTCTCGAAACACGTCGCCCTCCCGAGGGGATGCCTCGACGATCTGTTGGGCCTTCTCGGCGACGCAGGCATTGCTGCCGAGTTGCGCGACGAACGCCAGCAAGGGCGGCCTCTCGGGACACGGTTTCTCGGTGAGCTGACGCCAGAACAGGAAGAAGCTGCCGCAGCCCTTCTCAAGCACGAAACCGGGGTGCTCGCAGCGACGACGGCATTCGGCAAGACCGTCGTTGCCGCGAAAATGATCGCGGCGCGGGATCGGAACACCCTGGTTCTTGTCCATCGCCGGCAACTTCTCGAGCAATGGGTGGCACGTCTCCAAGCCTTCTTGGACATCCCGCCGAACAAGCTCGGCGTCATCCACGGCGGGAAGAAGAAGCCGACGGGAATCATCGATGTCGCCCTCATGCAGAGCTTGGTTCGGAAGGGCGTCGTCTCCGATCTGGTCGCTGATTACGGCCATGTCGTCGTCGATGAATGCCATCACCTCTCCGCCGTGGGCTTTGAAGCCATCGCGCGGGAGGCCAAGGCCCAATACGTGCTCGGGCTGTCTGCGACGGTGACGCGGAAGGACGGCCACCACCCGATTATCTTCATGCAATGCGGTCCGGTCCGTCATCGCGTCGATGCCAAGAAGCAGGCAGCGGCTCGGCCCTTCGACCATAAGGTCGTTTTCCGGCGTACGGAGTTCCGGCTGTCCCGAAGCAATCCGGATGAAAAGCCGGCGATCCAGGAACTTTATGCAAGGCTCGCTCAGGACCCGGCGCGGAACGATCTAATCTTTGATGACATCCTGTCGGCGCTCGAAGCAGGTCGCTCGCCAGTGGTCATCACCGAACGCAAGGATCATCTCGATGCGCTTGGCGGGCCGCCTGTCGAAGTTCGCGAAGAACGTCATCGTTCTCCGTGGCGGCATGACCGCGCGACAGTCGCGGGCGGCAACCGAAGCGCTGGCGGCAATTCCAGATGATGAGGAACGGGTACTGGTGGCTACGGGCCGCTATCTCGGCGAAGGCTTCGATGATGCGCGGCTCGACACCCTGTTCCTGACCATGCCGATCTCCTGGCGCGGAATCCTTGCCCAGTATGCCGGCCGGCTGCACCGCCTGCACGCTGCGAAACGAGATGTTGTCATTTACGACTACGTCGATGAGAACGAGCCGATGCTCGCGAAGATGGCGGTCAAGCGGGAGGTCGGATATCGGAGCCTTGGATATCGGGCTGTGTCCAGCGCGGAATTTGATCTGGTTCCGCCCCCCGGCGAGCTAGAGGAATAGATTTCTCGCCCTGGCATGCCCGTCGATCAGGGAACCGGTAGGGGAGGGGCGTACAATGACGTTCGTGGTGGGACACTCTCCCCGGAAAGCCTAATAACGCTACGGGAAGATTCGGTGTCCCACTTTTTTGTAAGCTATTGATTTATCAAACTTGTTAAATCCCGCCCCTGGGCACCAGACCTCTTTTTTGCGCCAAGATTTTCAATCCGTTACCGCGCGATTTTGTCCCACCGCGAAATCCTGGGAACCACCACCTGCTCAGAAATAGCATTTCGTGTGAATGGTAATCTGGCGGAACTCCGCATCAAATTCACGAAGCGGGCCGGAAGTGACTGCAAATGGGCGATAAAAAATTGGCGAGGCGCGGGGCGAGCGATCCCCTCATTCTCAAACATGGATCAAGTTTTGAGAAGGCACAGGATTGAATCGAAAGGGGGATTCCCAAATGAGTAGAAACATATGGCCAGCCGGAGTTTTCGCCAGGGACAACTGCACCCGGCGCTTACTTGATCCAGATCAATGCAATGAAACACATTTTGAGGTAGCAAGCTCGGGCCGTCGAAGCCCCTATCGATGCGACACAACTCGCACCCGGTGCACACAGCGCTAGCATTTGTCAGGCCTGTTTTTGTCGCACTGATCTCAAGGTCCGTCGGCCCGGTCTTTGAACTCCCCCGGGGTGCCCCTTAGCCCAGTATTGGGAGGCTCACATGTTGCAACAAACGCCAGAGCGTTTAATAAGCGTCAGGAAGTTGGGGCCGGATCCCGGCTGGGTCCAGGTCGACTTATGCAAGGTTACACGCAGTGTTCACTTGATGGCCGATCCTAACATCGTGGTTGTGATATTCGAGGATGGCCACGTGATGCCCGTCACAACGGACTCGGCCAAGACCTCAAGCTTGATCTGAAGGAGTGACTGGCCCTCAATCTTTGGTCCATTCCTTAAGTTAGTCGAACGGCGCCCTTGAGGACAGACTGCGGCGGAAGGAGCCCCTGCGTGATGGAGCCCAGCGCGCCTCAGGCCAATGCGATGGCCGCTGGCAGTGACCTGCAACCCAGAGCATTGTGCGGCCGGACCTCGTTGTAGTGACGTTGCCAACACTCGATCGGGATCCGATGTCCCTTCCTTAATCCGCCGCTGGCCGTCGGAATCAACGGAAGCACTGCAATGAATAAAACGAAGCCAGATCCGTTCGCGGCATCCCTCCCGGACCCCAAATTGTTCCGCGCACCGCTCGATTTCATTGCCACCGAGCACGAGCGCCAACTGCTGGCCTGTGAGTGGTTGAAGCAACACGCCGAAGATATCGCCGAAGGCTGCGGCGCGCCAAATGCTGCGATCCTTGGATTCCTGACGAAGGATCTACCCCTTCATACCGCCGATGAGGAAAAGAGTCTGTTTCCATTATTGCGCAAGCGCTGCCAGCCCGAGGACAACATCGAGCAGACCCTCGACCAGCTTCACTCCGAGCACGCGCTAGACGGCGATGTCGCCGAGTTCATCGTGTCCGACCTTGCGGTCATTGCTAAGGGGGCGGTGTTGATCAACCCCATCCATCTTGCGATCAACCTGCGCAACTTCGCGGAATCACACCGCCGACATGTCGCTTGGGAAAATGCTATTGTTTTGCCGCTTGCGCACCGTCGCTTGACGGAAGCTGATTTGATCGGGCTTGGCCAAGCCATGGCCGATCGCCGCGGCCTCAAATTCCCGGAACGTGCCAGCAATAAGTGACGTGATGGGGTGCCTGTCCCTTCTATTTAACCAATCGGGGGTGATTCGTAACCGCTCGCTGAAGGCGCCAGTTGCGTTCAGCGAGCGCGCTTGACGGCAGCACGCTTGCGGCGGCTTGCAATCCGGTTGAGATCTTTGCAAATGCGTTCGGTGTCGAGCTCGTCGGGATCGAACACGCGGCCGTACCAGTCGATCTGGTCGTCATGGTCGGGGTGTTTGGGATCACTGATCGCATCGAGGAAGGCGTAATAGCCAGCCAGCACACGCCGGATGATTCCCGATCGTCAAGACGGCCAGCACTAGGAGCAGCCGTTCAGTCTGCCAGCCTCTTGGGAAAAGTTGTGAGAGAGACTGGACCATCTTCGCTCACCCAAACTGTATCCTCCGCACGCACCCCAAAGCTCTCACGATAGATGCCGCAATTGCCGATGGCCAGCAACATTCCAGCCTCGACGTGCCCCACTTTTTCTTCACCGTGAACTACGGCGTGGCCGCCCGGGATGGTGGCCTCCTCATGCTCCATTCCAACACCGTGGAAAACAGGTCGCAGGAAAGCTCCGCCGTAGCCGCTCAGTTCGAGCACTTTTCTCATCGCGTCGTCGATCATCAATAGTGGTGTGCCTGGTGATGCCGCAGCTATGCCCACTTCCTGCGCTCGCAAATAAGCATCCAAAGCTTCAGTGGCCTCAGGCGCCGCCTTTCCGACGAAAAGCGTGCGGCATAGATCGACCGTGTATCCGCGAGCTACGGGAGCCACGTGAACTTGCACCACATCACCGTTTTCGATCACCTTAAGCGATGCAGGACCATGGGCTATTGCCGAACGTGAACCCGAGGCAACGTACGTGGCCGATGCCCATCCTTCCGCCCCTGCTCGGCGCATGGCGTATTCGATTTCACCTGCGACATCGATCTCCCGTACCCCGATCCGGATTGCTTTCACCGCTGCCGCCATCCCTTCTCCTGCCACCCGGGCGGCTTCGCGTACGCACTTTATTTCGGCGGGCTCTTAGATCATCCACAGTTGCGAGAGCACCGGCGTCGCCGAGGCTACCGTGGCCCGCGGCAAGATGTGTGCCTTGAAGACCTCGAACAGTGCCGCATTGAAGAAGTTTTTCTCGAGCCCGATGGTCGCATCGGCCAACCCAAGATCCTGGATGATATCCCGGAAGCCATGGAACATATCCTCTTCGTTCTTGAAGGTCCGGATGTCGGTGGCAGCGGATACTCCGCGGACATCCTGGAAGTCGCATATAGGCATCGACACTACGCATTCGAGTGATGCCGTGAACAGCCCGAGAGCACAAGGTCGACCATCACCCGTGAAGTAGGGAGATTCGCGGGTCTCATCAGTTGGCCGTTAAAAAGCCCTGCTCGGCGCAAATTTCGTAGTGAAGGTCAGCAGGAGCGCGCTCAGGATTCGGCGCAAAAGAATCCTCAGCCAGGCGAGGACGAGGCGAAGGTTGTGGCCGACAGCGCTGAGGACGGCGTTGGCGGCATCGCCGGCGCGGCCTTTGAGGTAATTGCGGCCAAGATGGCCGTCGGTTTTCATATGTCCGATCACCGCTTCGATGGCGGAACGGCGCCTGAGCTCGCGCTTGATGGTTCCGAATACACCCCGCTTCTGTCCTGAGATGAAGATGCGCCGCGGTTGGGGCGCGTTGTGGCCGCGGTATCCCTTGTCGGCGTAACCGCGCTCGATCTCTCGGCCTGTGAGATTTTCCGTTTCCAGGATGATGGTCTCGAGCGTATGCCCATCGCAAGGGTTGCCCGGCAGCGCCTTGGCGTGGAGCACGAACTGGCCACCTTTGGCGCGGGCGTTGGTGGTGGCAATCGAGACCTTGACGCCGAACTCCTAAGGTGCGCTGGCCTTGCCCTTACCGATGCATTCGACCTCCGGGGCATGGAAGGAATAGAGCTTCCAACCGCGCTGGCGTTGCCGCTGTGAGCGGATCTGGCTGGCCTGTGAAAGCGGCGCGGCGAATGCTTCCTCAAGCTTCGCATCGCCTTTGATCCGCCGTCGGATGTCGCGCACCAGCCGGCCCAGCCGCGTGCGCAAGAAGCGCAGCTCCCGGTGGTGGCGCTTGAACTGCTTGGCGTGGGCGTAGCGCCCGGCCATCATCGCCGCCCGCTTGGCGACCCGGGCATAGGATTGCCGGAGCCGCACGCCGTACCTCCGGGCGAGCCGGTTGAGCCCCTTGATCGCTGCGTGCAAGAGCTTCGCATCCGTGGGGAAAGTCACGTTCTTGGGCTGCACGGTGGTATCGACCGTCACCCGCGCCAGGTCCTTCGTCGCCAGCGCGCCGGTCGCGTGCGCGACCCGCAGGCTCTCCGCCAACAGCAGTTCCAGCTTGGCGCCAAGGCGCTGGCGCCAGTGGCTCAGATCGGAACGCTCGTGCGGGAAGGCATGGCAGAAGAACGCCTCGCCCGTGAAGTACTGGAAGTACGGGTCATGGACCCAGCGATCGCACACCCCGTCGTCGGAAAGCCCATAAATGTGCTTGAGCAGCAACAGCCCCACCACAAACCGGGTCTCGATCCCGGGCCGTCCATTCGGGCTGTAAAATTCCGCAAGCTCGCCGTCGATCCAGGTCCAATCGATCGTCCCGGCGAGCCGCACCGTCTCGTGCTTCATGTTGATGATCTGGTCCAATCGGGCGCGGAACAGATCGCCAGACCCCGTCGTCTCGTGTTTCTTCGGCCGCATCGAAATCCCCCGTGCAATACGCCCAGGGAATCACAGTTCGCGTTCTCTGAGAATCGGAATCCCGAAAATGAATTTGCAAGGTTCCAGGGAATTAACCCTCAAAACCTTGCAATCTCAAACCCACATCCAGCCATCAAAAACAACTCTGCCTCAACGGCTTACACGTTGTTCACGGCGGACTGATTAGCGGGATCCATCGCTCCGATTCGCCTGCTGATCGGCGGACGCGCGATGCTGCTGTCAATCGCATGCAAGCGGTCCGCACCCGAGTTCAAAGCGGATTCGTCAGTTTTTCGTGTTTATCGCGAAACCGATGGGACACTTTCCCCGGAAAGCCTAATAACGCCAGGGAAGATTCAGTGTCCCACTTTTTTGTAACCCATTGAGTTTAATAGCTTGAATGATTCCGCCCCTGGGCACCAGACCTCTTTCCTGTCTCCGTCGTCGCGCCAAATCTTCCAATCCGTCAGAGCGTGGTTTTTCCCCACCGTGAAATCCTGGATACCACTACCTGCTCGGAAACAGCTTTCGAGGCGGTTGAACCCTGTCGTAACGCCGCGCTAAATTTACGAAGCGAGTTGATTGCTGGTGGAAGAACAAAACTTCTGAGGGCAGACCACGTTGTCAATCGCGTCGCTCAAGCGCCAATTGACCTTGGCGAACGAGGTGTCCGTCAAATAGAGAACGGTGATGCCATCGCGATGGCCGCAAGTTCGCCCTCGTCATGAACGGTTAGGCGGCTTTGCGACAACGAGATTAGGCCTCGCTGCTTTAGCATGGCCAACATGCGGCTCGCATGAGTGGCGGTTAGGCCCAGCGCATCAGCCAAATGATGCAAGCGCAAAGGGAACGGCACGGAGTCTCCTATTGCGTATCCTCGTTTCTTGAGGCGTCCGTAAATAGATAGCAGGAAATGCGCCATACGTTCGTCGGCGGTGCGGCGACCGAGATCGGTGAGGCGAACATCCATATTCACCAGCTCATTTGTGCGCGCCGATTCGAATTGACGTGCGAGGGATGGGCTTTTTGCCAACAGATGGGACATTTCTCCCGAAGCAAAGGTACACAGCGATACGTTGGTAAGCGCCTGTATGGAATAGGGGAGGCGTTTCCGGTGCAAAAGTGGAAACAGCACAGAATCGCCGGGCAAAAGAAAGCTCAGGATTTGGCGCCGTCCGTCCGGAAGCAACATGAACCGGAACGCCCATCCGTCGAGCAGCGTGTAGATCTCGTCCCGCGTATCGCCCTCGCGGTAGATGGGCCGGCCCTTCAGGCAGAGGGAGCTGCCTTTGCGGATCCGGCAGATTTCAACGGCGTCCTCCTCCTTGCAGAGCCCATAAAATGCAAAGGCTCTGACAGGGCAACTCGCACAAGGTTCCGGAAGATGATTTGAGTCCAAGGTGGCCATGGGCAAGATAGCTTCGCTAAGGGGTTTCCTGTTTTCCTTAAATCCGCAGGCGGAAAAGCGTGGCGCTTTGTACAAGACGCGCCGGCTCAAGCTTTCGCCTTATCAAGACCGGGGATGACAACGCACCAAATAACGATGCTAATCCATATAGGTGATTCACACCTGATGCATGGCAGCGGACTATTATATGCGGGCGGCTAGATAGAAAGCATATACGATCAGATAAATAGAAAAATGGACGACGGCGTCTCATCAAGATTTCTTGGTGAACTGAATAAATCTTGCGCTATGTTCCTGCGCTATGTATATGCTCGAGGCTTATGCTGTTGTCCCAGGTAAGACTGTTGTCCCAGGTTAATATTAACAATGTTCAATGATTGTTAAGGATTTGCATGGGATGATGACTGGTGAATTTGTGAGCTTAAACTGAATATTTGGAAGACCTTAATGCGGGCGTGATGGAGCTTGAGATTCGATGGCCATAGTGCCCGCATCGGAATATGATAATCACTTAGGAAAGGATCGAGACGCGATGTCGGACAACAAATTCTACCGCGCAGGTAACGTGAGCGCGCCGAATAATCAGCCCACTGACCACAGCAAGAGGCGCAAGGCCGGCATTAGGGCAGCAATGGCTCAGGTGAAGAATGGCCAAACCGTTCCTGCCGAGGATGTTGAAGCATGGGTAAACTCCTGGGACGCGCCTAACGAGTTGCCGCCGCCGGAGCCACGTCGCCGCTGACCGGCACGGTCTATGGCCGTCATGGCCAGGAAACTCGAATATTCGAAACTCGCGTTGCGAGATCTCGATCTGATGCGCCGCTGGATGAACCAGTCCGGCTCAGGTCAGCGGGCGATAGAACGTGCGCGCCGCATCATCAATGCGGTCCGGGAACTCCAACCCGATCCAGTCATATGGCCGAAGGGTGAGTTGCCCGGCACGCGCCAGCGCGTCGTCGAGGAGTACACCATTATCTATTCCGTCGAGCCGGACACCAACGACCGGCTTACTGCCGGGAACGTGTACATCCTGCGCGTATATGGGCCAGGCCAGGATCGCCTGTGAGAGGCCCACTGAAACCGCAAAGGCTGCACGCCTAGAGCCTAATTTTATCAGTTGCGGAAACCAGCGACATGAGGTCCTGGCGCATTCCGGCGGCGGTCCGGCGGCGGCGCGGATTGAGCCTCTTTGGCTTGCGCCCCTTCCGAGGATTGACACGACCTATGATGTCCCAGCGAGTGATCGGCGGCAGCTTAGCCGCAAGGCCCAGAATGGTCTCGAACGAGATGTGGCGATAGAAACGCCGGTTGTAACGGAAGACGAATTCATTGAGATAAGTATCGATGTGCCGGCGGCGAAGGCCATGGTAGGTGCCAAGACCCCACCGCTTCATCAGCGAGAAGACCCTGTGGATCCAGGGCAGGACAACATGTCCCGCTATCGTACCGACGACCCGTGGATCGTGCCGGTACTCCTTTAGGTTTAGATAGGACTGATGGCCATCCGAAAGCAGTGTCGCCCCCGGTTTGATGTTGGCGCGAACGAAGTGGTGGATATGCTTGGCCTGATTGCTCGGGATGGCCTGCAGCCGAATACGGCCTGATAGCGTATCGAGATATTTCGCCCCTATTTTGAGCGGTTTCTGCCGCTGCTTCCTGGTCCGGTCCATCACCTCGACAGCGCCGATGACTAGGATCTTGCCGCTCTTGTCAGGGTTTAAATAGCTCTGGGCGTCCCGGAACGGCATCTCGGTTTGGTCGATCTCGACCACGCCCTCAAGGGGTTCTCTCTCGGGGTCGACCATAGAGCGGCGAAGCTTCTGGGTGAGGAGCCAGGCGGCACGGTAGGAGATGCCGAGCTGGTTTTTGAGCTGAAGGGCCGACATTCCGTTGGAGTGGGTTGCCATGAGGTGTGCAGCCCAGAACCAGACGGTAAGCGGCAGCTTGCTCCTGTGCATCACGGTGCCGGCCGGCGCGGAAGTCTGACGACCACAATCGAGACATTCCAATGTGTGCGCCCGGCTTCGCAACAACGAGACGCGACCATTGCCGCACTTGGGACAGATGAAGCCGCCAGGCCAGCGCTTCTCAAAGAGGAATCGCGCACAGGATGTATCGTCCCGGAAGCAATTCTGGAAGTCGATGATAGATGACTGACGATTGGACATGTACGACTCGCAATTAACCATTATACGGCTGTTCGGCGCCGAATTATAGCATTACCTGGGACAACAGCATAAGCCTCATATGCTCTATGTTGGTAACTATCAGTGATGTAAACGTAAGGCATTGGTCCAATATATAAATTAGAAATACAGTATTTTAACCAAGTTTTAAGCGGACCTTTACGAGATATATTTATTAATGCGGCTCGTGGTCAAAACAATATGTTTTGGCCCGTGCTGGCGTGGTCTTCGGGACAAGACCGAGACCGCTCTGGTTGCGGGCGGACAATGCGGCGCCAATGTTTCGATGAGCCCGATCCGGCAACACAACTTCTCGTGGCGACCCGCGGCAGCTGGCGCCGAAATCTTGGCGGAATCTAAGGCCATTCTTCGGCAAGCCCGGATGGAAGTCGAATTCCGCGGCGGACTCAGAAATTATCCGGCTGATCGCGAGGGTCATTCTGGCGGCCAACGGTCGCGGTCGAATTCGCTTCCGACGCAATCTGATGCGACTACCGGCCGGCAAGCGCCTGGTGAATCTTTCCCGACGCGCGCCGCTCAAATGGGCCGCCGACGCAGAAAAGCGAATCACATCCCGTCCTACGCAAGCGTCCACCGCGGGGCCGGAGCAAAAGCCGAATAGCGATATCGTCCAATCCCGCCTCGCGCGGATCGTCGAAGTCACGGACGAGGCGATCATCTCCACGGATCTCCGTCAGATCATCACCTATTTCAATCCCGCCGCCGAAAAGATGTTCGGTTATGCTGCCGACGAGATCTTGGGGCGGCCGCTCGACATTCTTTTGCCCGAGCGCTTCAGGGCCAAGCATCGGGCTGATGCGGGACATTTCGCCACCGGAGGAAAGATCACGAGGCGCATGCGAGAGCGCACCGAAATCGTCGGTTGCCGAAAGACCGGCGAGGAATTTCCGGCTGAAGCATCGATTCTAAAATTTAAATCGGGCGGAGAATTGATGCTAACGGCTGTCATGCGCGACATCAGTTACGCGAAGGCGCAAGAATGCGCCCTGCGCGAGAGCGAACAACGTTACGCTGCCCTCTTCGAGCAAGCTGCAGTCGGAATTTGTCAGCTCAGTTTGGAAGGACGGTATCTCACGGCCAACCGCCGATATTGCGAAATTGTCGGTTACTCGCTGCCGGAGCTCCGCGGATGCAGCGTCTTCGAAATGACGGAAAGAACCGATCTTGCCGAAGATCTTCTCCAGACGGCGAAGCTCATCCAAGGCGCCGCTCTGACATGCGCTCTCGAAAAGCGGCTCTTGCATAAGGACGGTTCGGCGTGCTGGGTCAATCGTACCTTGTCGGTCGCGCAGAAAGGCTCGGGTGAACCCGATTATCTGATCGCGGTGGTCGAAGACATTTCCAATCGGAAAAAAATCGAAGAGCAGCTCCGCTTTGCAAAAGAGCAGGCCGAAACGGCAAGCCAGATGAAATCGAGATTTCTGGCAAATATGAGCCACGAGCTGCGCACCCCGCTCAATGCAATCATCGGTTTCTCGCAGTTGATGGAACAACAAGTTCTCGGGCCGCTGGGGAACAAGCAATATCTGGACTATGTCCGGTACGTTGTCGAAGGCGGGCGCCATCTGCTGGAGGTCATCAATGATATCCTTGACTTGGCCAAGATCGAGGCCGGAAAGGTCGAGTTGAAGGAGACCACGGTGGATGTCAGGAAAATAGCGATCTCCACCGTCCAATTGGTCGCCGAGCGAGTCTCGAAGGGGAATCTGACGCTTCGCGTGTCGATGACGGACGGATTGCCGTGCGTGTGTGGCGATAAGAGGCTTATTCGCCAAATGATTCTTAACCTGCTGTCGAATGCGATCAAATTCACACCCGCTGGCGGCGCCATCACCATTCGCGGCCAGGTTGTTGATGGCCTTCTGCAGATTGCCGTGACGGACACGGGCATCGGCATGGCGCCTCATGATATCCGCCGGGCGCTTGAACCTTTTGGCCAAGTTGACAGCCATCTTGTGCGAAATCACGAAGGCACCGGCCTTGGATTACCGTTGGTCAAGTCGCTTATCGAACTCCACGGCGGTCACTTGGAATTGACGAGCCATGTCGGCACCGGCACCACGGTGTCAATCAGCTTCCCGGCGGATCGCCTGATTTCGGTGGCTGATATTGCCGCTCCGAATACGATGTCGAATAACTCGCCGTCGATAACCGACGGATGCGGCGGAAAGAAAGGGCCGAGCAAAGGGTGTTTGGCCGCGGCCGCAAGCGGCGATAAGCCGATGCCGTCTAAGGCCACGGGTGCGGAGGAAGCCTGCGGCGGCGGCGGCGATAAGGCGTGCGTCTGCTCAGACCGGGATGCCGCCGCAACCGCGCGGCGGCAGACAAGGAAAATTTCTTAGCGATTTACCAACAAATTGAAGGAGCAGTGACGCACAGGGGCATGCAGTCACGCCAATGGGCAACAAGCAAGACAGAGATGAAAGGAAAACTCACATGACTGACACACAGATCGATCGCGAGGGCCGACTCCGTTTCATGGAGATCATGCCCGAGACCGGCCAACTTGTTAGTGAATTTTGGAAAGTCGTCGAACCGGAACTCCCCAGCATCCTCGATGCTTTCTACAAACACGCAGGCTCGGTGCCGAGCCTGGCAAAAATGGTCGGCGATCAAGTGCCCCGCCTGAAGGCGGCGCAAAAGGCGCATTGGGAACGGCTCTTTTCGGGCCGATTCGATGACGCCTATGTGAATGGGGTGCGCACCATCGGCATGACGCATAACAGAATTGGGTTGGAGCCCCGCTGGTACATCGGCGGTTACAATCTCGTGCTCACGCGCCTGCAGCAGCTCGCTGCACGCACCTACCGCTCGAAGAAGCTGGCCGCCGTCATCGGCGCGGTCAATTCAGCGGTGATGCTGGACATGGATTTTGCGATTTCGGTTTACCAAGAAGCGATGATGAACGAACGGCAAAAGCGCCAAGACGCGGTGAATGGCGCGATCCAGGATTTCGACGCGACCATGAAGACCGTGCTGCAAACAATATCGACCGCGGCTCACCAGATGCAGGACACGGCCAAGATCCTGGCGGGGACCGTCGAGGAAACCGGACAGCGCTCGGCGGCGGTCAGCGCGGCCTCCGAGGAAGCATCGAGCAACGTGCAGACCGTAGCGGCCGCCGCGGAGGAGCTATCGAGTTCGATCGGCGAAATTAGTCGGCAGGTTCAGGAATCGACGAAGATCACCTCGGGAGCGGTCGAAGAAGTGACCCACACCAACCGGACCGTCCAGAGCTTGGCCGAGGCGGCGCAGAAGATCGGCGACGTCGTGAACCTCATCAATGATATTGCGGGGCAGACCAATCTCTTGGCGCTCAATGCCACGATCGAGGCGGCACGGGCGGGCGAGGCGGGAAAGGGATTCGCGGTTGTGGCGTCGGAAGTAAAATCGCTCGCCAATCAGACCGCGAAAGCGACCGAGGAGATCGCGGCGCAAATCTCATCCATGCAATCGGCAACCACGGCTTCCGTCGAAGCGATCAAGGGCATTGGAACGACCATTGGCCGGGTGAGCGAGATTGCGACCTCGATTGCCTCGGCGGTCGAAGAGCAGGGTGCTGCGACCCAGGAGATCGCGCGCAACGTTCAGCAGGCGGCGGCGGGGACCTCTGAAGTGAGCTCCAATATCGCCGGTGTTGCCGAGGCTGCGAGTGAAACCGCAAAAACCTCCACCCAGGTGCAAGAGGCATCCGAGGCCCTGGCGCAACAGGCGGAAGTTCTGCGCGTCGAAGTCGACAAGTTCTTCACACGGGTCAAGGCTGCCTGAGGTTCAAGCGAGAGGCATTCGGTATTGGTCGAGCTTCAATCGGGAGGCAAAGCCCATGCGTGATTTTCTCCCAGGGGCAGTGAATAACATCGGCATGGATCGGCGGGGAGACAACCTATTCGCGCCGATCCATCCGCGACTGCTGCCGGTCGCCCAGGCCAAGATCGAGAGGCTCAGGAAAAGCCTTCGTGCCGGTTATGCAAATGCGGTCAAGCGGCTCGAAATGGCTGTCGCCTATGTGCGGGCGTTCATTGTCAAATACAACGATCCCGGCGCGAAGGCCATTCTCAGCGAACTGGAAAAGGCGCTCGCCGACATCCGTGCTCTTGCAGCGTCCGAGGTGCTTGATATTTCAGGGATCAGAGCAATCGAGCGCCGGCTGATGTTAGTTCAAGAAGATTTGGAAGCTTTGCATGAAAATGGCGCGGACGGAATGCTACGAGGAGATGACGAAAATCGAACCTGCGGGTGATCGACAATTTTTCACCAGGAAGTGGTTCTGCAGATCCGGAGTGAAACCGCCATTGCGGATCGTTGCAATTGGCGGTGCTCGTGCGAAAACGGGCTCTTAAGGGATTGAGAGCCAGATCGCCATCGTCACGGTGGCGCCTATTACCGCGGCAGCGGTTTAGTCTTACTGCGTCATAAGACGAGAGATTTGCTGCGTGCGCTTTTTTGGGCGCAGCAAGGGCATGTGAATCGGCGTGGGGGTCAAAGTGGTAATCGGCGCCCAAATGCGGCTCTGACTCACTTTTGGTGCAGCTGCCCTTCGAACCTGGCTCAAGGCGACAATCTTGCGGGATTTGGCCTCGGTATGATCGTCGTCGAGACCCACCGGCGTCAAAAACCGACATCGTGGTGGCAGCGTAGGCCGTGCGATCCGTGGAAATTCACCCCAACTTGCCGAATCGATTACCCCTGCACCAAAAGTGAGTCAGAGCCAATGTTGCGCGCGATTTTGCACCCGGCACCAGCGGATTGTGAGGGCGTGCACATGTGCGGCATTTCAAGTCGTTTTGAATGCCGCCCTGATTTCCTGTCCCGAGATCAGGCGAGGTCGAAGCGATCGGCGTTCATCACCTTGGTCCACGCTGCCACGAAGTCTTTCACAAACTTCTCTTGCGCGTCGGCGGAGCCATAGACTTCGGCAAGGGCGCGCAGCTGGGAGTTCGAACCGAAGATGAGATCGACACGCGTGCCGGTCCACTTCAGTTTGCCGCTCTTGCGGTCGTGCCCCTCGAACACATTTTCGTCCGAGGTCGCTTTCCACTCGGTGCCGATGTCCAAGAGGTTCACGAAGAAGTCGTTGGTGAGCGTCTCCGGACGCTTCGTGAAGACGCCGTACTGGGACTTGCCGAAGTTCGCGTTCAGGACGCGCATGCTGCCGACGAGAACCGTCATCTCCGGCGCGGTCAGTGTCAGGAGTTGCGCCTTGTCGATCAGAAGCTCCTCTGCCGACACGGCGTATTTGGCCTTAAGGTAGTTGCGGAAGCCATCCGCGACCGGCTCGAGATAGGCAAAGGACTCCACGTCGGTTTGCTCCTGCGACACGTCCGTGCGGCCAGGCGCGAATGGAACGGTCACGTCGTGCCCGCCCTTTTTGGCGGCCTGCTCGACGGCGGCCGAGCCGCCGAGGACGATCAGATCGGCGAGCGACACTTTCTTGCCGCCGCTTGCCGCGCCGTTGAACGCCTTCTGGATGCCCGCAAGGGTTTCGAGCACTTTCGCCAATTGGGCAGGCTGATTGACTTCCCAATCCTTCTGGGGGCTGAGACGGACACGCGCGCCGTTCGCGCCGCCCCGCTTGTCGGAGCCGCGGAAGGTTGCCGCCGAGGCCCAGGCGGCCCCGACCAGCTCGGAGATGGAAAGTCCCGAGGCAAGGATCTTGACCTTGAGGTCGGCTGCGTCCTTCGCGTCGATCAGCTTGTGATCGACCGCCGGAACGGGGTCTTGCCAGATCAGCTCTTCGGCCGGGACCTCCGGGCCGAGATAGCGCGAATGCGGGCCCATGTCGCGGTGGGTGAGCTTGAACCACGCCCGGGCAAACGCGTCCGCGAACTCCTTCGGGTTTTTATGGAAGCGCCGCGCGATCGGTTCATAGATCGGGTCCATCCGCATCGCCATGTCCGCGTCGGTCATGATGATCGGGACCCGCTTCGACGAGTTGTCGGCGGCCGGCGCGAGATTTTTGTCGGTCGCCTCCTTCGGCGTCCACTGCCAAGCGCCCGCCGGACTTTTTGTCAGTTCCCACTCGTTGCCGAACAGCATGTCCAGATAGCTGTTGTCCCACTGTGTTGGGGTTGGCGTCCATCCGCCTTCCAGACCGCTGCCAATCTGATCACCACCCTTGCCGCTGCGAAAGCTGCTCTTCCAGCCGAGGCCCTGCTCTTCGATACTGGCAGCCTCGGGTGCAGGCCCGACCAGCGCCGGATCGCCGGCACCATGGCATTTGCCAAAGGTGTGGCCGCCGGCGGTGAGCGCGACGGTTTCCTCGTCGTTCATCGCCATGCGCGCGAATGTCTCCCGAACCTCCCTGCCGGACGCGACCGGATCCGGTTTGCCGTTGGGCCCTTCCGGGTTCACGTAGATCAGACCCATCTGAACGGCGGCGAGAGGATTCTCGAGCTCCCGTTCGCCCGTGTGGCGCTTGTCATCAAGCCAGGTGTCCTCCTTGCCCCAGTAGACGGCTTCGTCAGGCTCCCACACATCGGGGCGCCCGCCGCCGAAGCCGAAGGTCTTGAAGCCCATCGACTCGAGCGCGACATTGCCGGCGAGAATCATGAGGTCGGCCCAGGAGATTTTCCGGCCGTATTTCTGCTTGATCGGCCAAAGCAGCCGGCGCGCCTTGTCGAGATTCACGTTGTCGGGCCAGCTGTTGAGCGGCGCGAAGCGTTGCTGGCCGGCGCCGGCGCCGCCGCGGCCGTCCCCGATACGGTACGTACCCGCGCCGTGCCACGCCATCCGGATGAAGAGCGGCCCATAGTGACCGTAGTCCGCCGGCCACCAGTCCTGAGAGTCGGTCATCAGCGCGTGAAGGTCCTTCTTCAGAGCCTTGAGGTCGAGCTTCTTGAACTCCTCGGCGTAGTTGAAGGCCTTGCCCATGGGATCGGACTGGGGCGAGTTCTGCCGGAGAATCCTGAGGTTTAGCTGGTTCGGCCACCAGTCGGTATTCGACCTCATTCCAACATTTGTAGTCCCGTGCATGACCGGGCACTTGCCCGCGCTCTTTTCATCAGTCTTGGACATCGGAGCCTCCTCTCGAAATATTATAATAATTCTAATCTAGATGGCCGGAGACCGGCCGTCAACAGTTCAGAACGATTCTCAACAAGAAATGGCGGTTCGGCTTGAAGGTTTGCTGAGCACAGTCCGCTCTTGAACGGACATCGAATGAGTTAGATGAATTCTAAATTAATGTGCCCCTCAGGTCATATTCAGGCCGGTTCCGGCATTATCGGGGTACTGTTCAACACCGATCGTTCAATCATCAGCCAATGGAGAACCCAAATGACCTGGAACACCCCGAAAATCGTTGAAATCTGCGTCGGCCTCGAGATCAACAGCTACGCCTGCGCAGAAGTCTAGTTGGAGCTTCTTGCTCCAAAATGGAGTCTCGGTAACGGGCGCGGTTTGATTACCCGCCCGTTTTTTTTGAGCCTCTGTCGAGCGCGACCAGCGCCTCCCGGGAAAGATTTGCGAATTTTTTTCAATTAACGAGAGCGCAACTCTTTATTCCGCCCACATCTTGAGTACGTCCGCCCGCTCAAAACAGCGCTTTGGCAAACCTGCTGGTCAATTCGTCTGGTGCAAATTCGACGGGTCGGCCTACTTCATTAGGGCCGGCTCTGGCGTAGCATCGGTGCGAACCGGCAAGATCGGGTATTCGATCTTGGGCAACTGGCCGGTCAGGGTTTTGAGGAAGGCAACAATCGAATCTTCCTCCTTGTCGCTCAGCTTGATCCCGAGTTGGTCGGCCCCCATGACGCCCACCGCTTGCTTGAGACCCCATACTTGACCCGAATGGAAATACGGAGCGCGGAGCGCAACATTGCGCAGAGGCGCGGCACGGAAGACGTATTGATCGTTGGCGGTTTTGGTCACCGCAAAGCGGCCCTTGTCGCCGGGCGGCAGAATGTCGGCGCCGGGTTTCTCGACCACACCGAATGGGAAATAGGCTTGTCCGCCGATGTTGATTCCATTGTGACAGCTTGAGCAACCTTTTTCCATGAACAGCTTGAGGCCGTCCTTTTCCTCGTCGTTGAGTGCATTAGCGTCGCCATCGAGGAACTGGTCGAACCGCGCCGCCGGAGTGATCAAAGTTGCCTCGAACGCCTCGATCGCCTTGGCGAAATTGTCGAAGGTCACCGGTGAAGCTTCGTTGGGGAACGCCTTCTTGAACATTTCTACATAGGCCGGCATCGAGGACAGCGTTTTGACCACATGATCCGGGGTAGCATTCATTTCGACGCTCGCCTGGACCGGCCCCTTCGCCTGCGCTTTGAGATCGGCGGCTCGACCGTCCCAGAATTGGGCAATGTTAAAGACGGCATTGTAAACTGTCGGCGCGCGACGTGGGCCTTTCTGCCAACCGTGACCGACTGAGGTCGGCCCGGCATCGACACCGCCGGTTCCCAAATTATGACAGGTATTGCAGCTAATGATCTCGCTGGCGGACAGGCGGGGATCGAAGAACAGATTCTTGCCGAGCTCGATTTTCTCGCCGGTAATAGCGTTGTCCTTGACGGCAGGCACCACCGACGGGATTGGCTTAAAGGTCTGTTGAGCCTTCTGCATCAACTCGTCCGCTGAAGCCGGTAATGTGGTCAAGGCAACAACGGCGGCAACAGACAGCACGATAAGGTTGCGCATTGCTTTACTCCCCTGGACGATGCTGGAGCACTCCCCTAGACGATGTTGGAGCGACTTGACCGTTTGGGCCACCAGGAGCTGCGATGATTTTGTGGATTATTTTAGTTAGAAAAGGGGTGTGCCAGCCTTGATTTAGATCAATCGCGCTCGGCCACTGACGAATTTGCCGCGGAGCCACCGGCGAAAAGATCGTGCTGTCCCGTCTAGCGAGCGGGCGGCTGCCGGTTTCAAAGGCGCTGGGTTTAGCTGTTAGATAACGGAACCGGTGGGACACTTTCCCTGGAAAGCCTAATAACGCTGTGGGAAGATTTAGTGTCCCACTTTTTTGTAAGCTATTGATTTTTATGGCTTGAATGATTCCGCCCCTGGGCACCAAAGTTTTTTCTGCAACGTTTTCAATTGGTTACGACACGGTTTTGTTCCACCTTAAAATCCTGGATATCACCACGCGCCCGGAAGCAGCATTTCGGCGTGGTTGAAACCAGCCGTAACCGTAACGCCGCGCCACGTTCACAAAGCGAGTTGGTAATTGGCAAAAATCGGATTTTCTGAGGGCGGGGCTGGATCGACCGCTTTTGTGCGCCGACCGGTTTTGATCGGCAACAATTCGAATATCCGCTGTGCGTAGTTGAGCGGACCAAGCGCGGACATCGCGGAACCGACGCGATTGAC
>CAWJEX010000017.1:0-368486 GCA_963841995.1 uncultured Alphaproteobacteria bacterium | reverse complement strand
TTACAAGCGCGGATCGGCCAAGATCTATATCGGCCGGCTTGCCAGGTTCAGCGAGTTCGCAGCGCGCCATGCCGGATCGTGCTGATCGATCAGGACATGATCGATCGCTTCGTGCAGAGTTTGCCGACAGCCACGCCACGGATCGCAGCGCGAACAGCGATCGAGCATGCCCGTCGGCTCGCGCCACACCGGTTTTCAACGCCGTGTCGGCATGCACCACCCGATCCCGATAGACCGCTGCTCGCCGCTTATCTGGATCACCTGCGCCAGGTGCGGGGCTTGGAGCCGAAGACCTGCGAGGGGCTGCTCGTCGCGGCACGCCGATCTGCTGGTAATGTGACCACGTCCCGGATCAGCCTCTTGCCGAGATGACGGGCGTGCATGTGCTCGCTCTGGTCCAGCATCTCCTATCGCTGTCGACCAACAATTATACGCGGGCCTCGACCACATCGTACGTCCGTACATTTTTGCATTTCCTGCGGTGGTCGGACCTCAACAGCCAGGATCTCGCCCGGTTCGTTCCTCGAACACCTTGCTGGCGGCTGGCACACCTACCACCGCGGCTCGCGTGGGAAGATGTCAGGCGCGCGATCGACGCGATTGACGTGACGACGCCGTCAGGCATGTGGGACCGTGCCCTTCTGCTCTTGCTCGCCACCACCGGGCTGCGCAACAAGGAGCTGCGATCACTCGAGCTTCGGGATATCCGCTGGCGCGCCGCCGAAGTGCTTGTGCGGCGAACCAAAGGGAAGAGTGATCGGGTAGTGCCGCTCTTGGACGAAGCAGGAGCGGCGCTCGCAGACTATGTCCTGTATGCCAGACCAAAGATCGCTAGTCCCCGAGTGTTCCTGTCCTTTGCGCCGCCGGCGCGCCCCTTCAAGTACGCCACCTCCATTTCGAGGATCGTCCGTTCACAGTTGGAACGAAGCGGGATTGAGCTTTCCGGCGCCGCTGGCGCCCATCTGTTACGCCATAGCCTGGCGACGCAGCTTGTCAGGCAACGGCGGCCCATCAATGAGGTCGCTGACCTACTGGGCCATCGGAGCATCGACACAACCGCCATATACGTGAAGGTAGCGCTGCCGCAGCTCACCGACGTTGCGCTGCCCTTCCCGGGAGGCGCGGCATGAGCAGCTTCGCCAAAGAACTGGCCGACAGGGTCGAGGGCTATATCGCGCTACGTCGCTCGCTTGGCTATGCGTTCCAGAAGCAGACCGCGATATTGCGCGCATTGGCCCGATATGTGGAGGCCGGGCAGCTTGAGGGTCCCCTGACACGGGACATGGCGCTCAGCTTCATTTTCTCGTGGGAAGGGACGGCCAACGGTCGCGCCATTCATCATGGGGTCGTCCGTCGCTTTTGCGAGTATCTCGCTGTCTACGACGCGCGAACCGAGACGCTCGATCCTCGTGCGCTTCCCAGATCCCGCGCCATTCCGCCGCCGCGCATCCTGAGCGATATGGAGCTCGGATCGCTCATGTCAGCATGCCGTCGCGTTTCGCCGGGATATCCCCAGCGGGGCGTAGTGTTGGCGATACTGGTCGGATTGCTGGCGAGCACGGGCTTGCGGTCCGGCGAAGCGCTCCGCCTCGATCGCACCGACGTCGATCTCGTCGATGGCGTCCTGCACATCAGGAGGACCAAGTTCCGCAAGGATCGTCTGGTTCCGGTCCACACCACGACGCTGGGGGCGCTACGCAAGTACGCGCGGCATCGCGATGCAGCATTTCCGGCGCCGAAGGATTGCGCATTTTTTCTCAGCTCGCGTGGCAACCGACTATCGCCGGCAGGAACTCCATTTGGCGTTCAGCGCAGCCTGCGAGCTTGCCGGTCTCGACAGCGACAAGGCTTTGAGGCCACATGACCTGCGGCACCGCTTTGCCGTCACGCGTCTTGTCGCCTGGCATCGAGAGAAGGCCGATGTGCAAGCGTTGTTGCCCTTGCTGGCAACCTATCTCGGCCACGCCCGCTACACCGATACCGCCTATTACGTAACGGGCACGGCCGACCTGCTGGGCATGGCGGCTGACCGCGCCTTCATCAGTGGAGGCGCGTCATGAGCGTACATTCCTCGCTCCCGCCGCTGCTGGAGTCCTTCTTCCGCAACCGGCTAACCAAGCAACGGAACGCGAGCCGCTCCACCATCGCCAGCTATCGTGATGCCTTGCGCATGTTGATCCTGTTTGCCTCCCAACGGACCGGTCGCAAGCCATGTGCACTGGCAGTCGAGGATCTGGACCGCGACCTCATTCTCACGTTCCTGGACGAGCTCGAGAAGAAGCGGAAGAACACGATCCAGACGCGCAATGCACGCCTGACGGCGATCCGGTCATTTTTCCATCATGTGGCGGCGAACGATCCTGCATCGCTCGGCATCGCACAGCGCGTCCTCGCCATCCCCGTCAAGAAGTCGCACACCGAGGTGACGCATCATCTCGCACGACACGAGCTTGACGCCATCATTGACGCGCCGAATCAGCGAACGCCGCGGGGGCGCCGAGATCGGGTATTGCTGCTTTTCCTCGCACGCACCGGCGCGCGTGTTTCCGAGGCGCTCGGCGTGGATGCCTGCGATCTTCGGCTCGATCGCCCGCGACCACAGGTGCTCTTGTGCGGTAAGGGGCGCAAGGAGCGGATCGTGCCGATGCCGGACGATCTCGTCAAAGCGCTGAAGGCGTTGATGAGCGAGCGTGGAGTCGAGCACTATGAGGTGCGCCCGCTCTTCGTGGGCACAAACGGGACACGATTGACACGCTTCGGAGCGACCCACATCGTACGGCGGGCTGTCGCCGCGGCCATGGCGAACACGCCAGAACTGGCGCGCAAATCCATTTCGCCGCATGTCTTTCGACATTCGCTCGCGATGATGCTGCTGCAGTCAGGGGTGGACCTTCTGACCATCCAGGCCTGGCTTGGGCACTCACAAGTCGCCACAACGCATCGCTACGCTGCGGCCGATGTCGAGATGATGCGTCGCGGACTGGACAAGGCGGGTGTCTCAGGGAAACAGCCGGCGCGGTTCCAACCCAAGGATAGGGTGCTGCAGCTGCTGGAAAGCATCTGAGTATTATGTGGCGGCAAAGCCCACCATCACCGCGGAATTACGCGCCATGAGGCCGCGCCGCCACATATCTGCGCCCGACACATATATACGGATATGTGACGCGTCACATATCCGTATTCCGGGCATGTGTTTGTGTTCCGCAGCAAGCGCGGGGATTATGTGAAGGTGCTGTATTGGGATGGATCGGGCCTGTGCCTGTATGCCAAACGGCTGGAGAAGGGACGGTTTGTGTGGCCGCCGATTGTTGACGAACGGCTGCATCTGAGCGCGGCGCAACTGGCGCTGTTGATTGAGGGCATTGATTGGCGGCGGACGGTTGCCGCCCCTCTGCCGCCGCGTCCGGCCATCGTCTGAAAAAAACGCATGAGACATCAAAAAAGTGTGGTGTTTCGAACGCAAATATGATTCACAAGAATCATGTCGTTGGCAGCCGCTCCCCTTCCTAAAAACCTTGATGACCTGCGGATTTTTGCGGCCTCGTTACAGGCCGAAGTCCAAATCTACAAGGACGAGCTTTACGCCAAAACGCTGCACATCGAAAAGCTGAAAGCTCAACTGGCGATTCTGCGCCGGGCCCGGTTTGGGCGCTCCTCGGAAAAGCTCGATCGCGAGATCGAGCAGATGGAGTTGCTGCTGGGCGAGCTTGAGGAAGGTCAGGCGGAAAGCGCCGAACGGCAGCAGCGCACGGCGTCTCAACCTTGTTTGCCCGCAGCATCCCGGGAAAGATCAAAGCCTGTCCGCAAACCCTTGCCCGAGCATCTGCCAAGGGAACGCGTTGAGCATGACGCCGCCTGTGTCTGCCCCGCCTGCGGCGGGACGCGTCTCAGCCGGATCGGAACCGACGAACGCGAGGTGCTGGAATATGTGCCCTCGTACTTCAAGGTCATCGTCCATAGCCGCCCCAAGATGAGTTGCCGGGACTGCGAGACCATCACGCAAGAACCGATGCCGTCTTTGCCGATTGAACGAGGAATGCCGGGGCCCGGGCTTCTGGCCCATGTGTTGATTGCAAAATACGACGATCATCTCCCCCTTTACCGGCAGAGCGAGATTTATGCGCGTGGAGGTGTCGATCTCGATCGCTCGACGCTGGCGCAATGGGTTGGGCAGATGGCCTTTCTCCTGGCCCCGCTGGCCGAGGCGATTGGCAAGCATGTGCGGGCAGGTCCCGTGATCCATGCCGACGATACGCCGGTGCCGGTGCTTGATCCGGGACGCGGCAAAACAAAAGTGGGGCGATTATGGGTTGCGCTACGCGATGAACGGCCCTTCGGCTCAACGGCGCCGCCGGCCGTCTTTTATCGCTACGCGCCGGATCGCACGGCGCCGCAGGCGGAAGCTTTGCTTAAAGGCTGTTCGGGGTATCTGCACGCGGATGCCTATGCCGGGTTTAAGCACCTCTATGAACCAAACCCGAAGACGGGAGAACCGCGCCTGCTGGAAGTTGCCTGCTGGGCGCATGCGCGACGTAAGGTCTATGATGTTCACGCGGCCACATCGTCGCCGGTGGCTCACGAACTGCTTGAGCGCATTGGCGAGCTGTTTGCGATCGAAGCCAATATCTGGGGCTGGTCACCGGACGAACGCCAGAGGGTTCGCACCGAGCAAGCCGTTCCCAAACTCGAAGTTCTGAAAGCTGCCTTCGAGGCGGCCCTTAACAAGATCAGCGGCAAGAGTTCGCTCGCACAAGCTTTGCGTTACGCCTTGTCCCGCTGGTCGTCATTGACGCGCTACACGACTGACGGCAGGCTCGAGATCAGCAACAACGCCGCGGAACGAGCCATCCGGCCTCTGGCGATCGGCCGTAAGAACTGGCTCTTCGCCGGTTCCGACACCGGCGGCGAACGCGCCGCCATCATCTATACCATCGTTGAAACGGCAAAGCTCAATAGCCTCGAACCCGAGGCTTACCTCCGCAACATCATCACCCGCATCGCCGATCATCCCATCAACAGGATCGACGACCTGCTGCCGTGGATGGTTCGTCAATAAAATAGGCCGCGGTTATAACCACACGCTTACCCGCAAGCTACCGATCCGCGATTATCTCCTAGCGATCGCGATCTTCGTCAACGGTGCTAAGGGCCACAGCGCCCTTCAATTGAGCCGTGACCTGAACGTTCAATACAAAAGCGCTTTCGTGCTCGCACATAAGCTTCGCGAGGCAATGGGCGCAACTGTCAATGGTCGCAAAGTTTCCGGAAAAGTCGAAGTGGATGGCGGGTATTTTGGCGGATACGTAAAACCCGCGAACCGCAAAGAGCATCGGTTAGATCGTAGGCTTACCGGGACACGCTCCGGCAAGCGCCGCGTTGTTGTTGTAATGCGCGAGCGCAAAGGCAAGACGCTGCCCTTCGTTTTCAAATCTGAAGATGCGGCGCTTCCCGTGATCCGCGATCACGTCACACCTGGAAGCGTGCTCTTTGCCGATGAGGCTTCGAGCTGGGACACACTTCACGCCGCTTACGACATGAAGCGGATCAACCACAGCCACGCTTATGCGGACGGCGACATTTCGACGAATTGGGCCGAGTCGTATTTCTCCCGGTTGCGCCGCGCCGAAATCGGAACCCACCATCACATTGCCGGTCCGTATCTCATGGCCTACGCCGATGAAATGGCGTGGCGCGAGGATAACCGGCGGATCAGCAATGGCGAGCTTTATTTAATGGCTGCCGACGCTGCGGCCCGTCATCCGGTTTCGAGGCAATGGAAAGGGTACTGGCAGCGTTCTAGGTTGTCGGCTCTCGAAGTTTGATCGACACTGGCCCATCCAAAAAAATATGACTCCAACATCCGGTTCGGATTTGAGCCCCACCTTCCTTAAATCCGGCGTGGATCACCTGCTTGTTAAGGCGATCTTGGATGGTGGCAATCGCTGGAACGAAATCCGAATCGTTCGACATCAAAATGGCGACATCGTACGAATCGTTAATCGCACCTTCGAAAAGATCGCTGACAATTGATGTGTCAACTCCCTTTTCGACGAAGCGTTGAATTGTTTTGGTACAGTGCGGACAAGAACTCGTTTTCGAGCGGCGCTCGCGCACGTTTACCTGAAATCCCGTCATCTGCCCCAATACGCCATGGAGGAATTTTTTTAAGCCTTGTTCTTTACCTCCAGCGGTTGGACTTACAGATGAGTATACTCTGGTGCCCTTGTATACGAGCGGGATGGTTGGGCCGAGGATTGCCGGTAATTCCGCCATCAAAACTTGTGGAACATCCTTCCAAGCTATACGGACTGGTGGTTTTCCTTCTGGCTGGTTGAAATAACTTTTCCAACTCAGCTGAAAGTTCCAAAAATCCACAAAAAGTTTGATGTTTGCCATGGGGCCAACCCTTTCTCTCCAAAATTTTATCTGAGATGAGAAAGGGGGTCACCTTGATAGGCGACCCCCTGGCAAATAGAAGCCCACCCTAAACGGGCGGGCGGATAATAGATGCCCCAGGGACAGAACGCCCGAGGCGGGCAATAACATGCACACACTTAAGACACTGTGTGTGAGGTGTCAAGCGTATCGATAACTATTTTAATATGACGTTAATGTGACCGAAATCTCTTAAGCAATTGATATAGAAAACATTTATCTGTTGTTCATTTTATAATCTCCCAAAGCATGAACTGCCCCGGTCCCTGCTGGGACTTCACCAGCCCATTCCCCATCTGCCCGCGTAACGCTACGGCTACTCGCTTGGTCATCAAGCGGAGCAGCCTTTGATCGTTCTTATCCAGCGCCCGCGAGACGAGAAGCTCTAAGGCAATATCTCGCGTTGTCATCGGTTCCACTGCTTGCCGAAGGATGCTTAGACAAACGCGAGTCATCTGTCCGCGATGCGACCAGTCCTTAGGAGGTCTAAAAGCTTTGGGCCTGATCGCCTCGACACAATGCTTCGGATCGAATTGCAGGATCGTAGCGTCCAAACTTTCCAGGTCCGCCAGCATCTTGCTCAAGGCTTCGTGAGTAGCCTCAATCTGGCCGGTCAATTCGGCCCGGCGCTTAACGAGGCCGGTAAGCACGTAGTCAGTCATGCATTGATGGTAGCGGAGCGATCAGGAAAGGTCGCCGGGGCGCAAGGTGTGTTTGCTACCTAATACCGGAAGCGCTTGAGGTGAGCCTCATCCAAAGCGTTTCCGGCGGATTGCCGGGCGGGGCGATGCACCGCCGGCGCCCGTTTCGCGATCTTCATCATTCGGCCTCGCTCCCGGCACTGGTCGGCGGCGGGTTGCGGGCCAAGCCCAGCGAAGTTTCTTTGGCGCATCTCGGTGTCTTATTCCTCGACGAACTCCCGGAATTCGCCCGGGGGAGTTTGGAGGCGCTGCGCCAGCCGCTCGAAGCCGGGCGAGTTTCGGTGGCGCGGGTGAATTTTCATGTCACCTATCCGGCGCGGTTTCAGCTCATGGCCACAATGAATCCCTGCCGCTGCGGATATCTCGACGATCCGGCGCGGGCCTGCGCCCGGGTTCCCAAATGCGCCGTCGAATACCAATCGAAGATTTCCGGGCCGCTTTTTGACCGCATCGATCTGCATGTGGAAGTGCCCGCGGTTTCCGCCGCGGATTTGACTCTGCCGCCGCCCGCCGAAGGCAGCGCGGAGGTTGCGGCCCAGGTCAAAGCGGCGAGGGACATTCAAACCGCGCGCTATGAACGCTCCGACCCGAAGATCCGGACCAATGCGGAAGCCGATGGACAATTATTGGAAGAGGTCGCCGCCCTCGACGAAGCGGGGCGGAAGCTTCTGGGCGATGCGGTCGATAATATGAAACTCTCGGCCCGCGGCTATCACCGCGTCTTGCGGGTCGCCCGAACCATTGCAGATCTCAGTGGCGCACCTACAGTTGCCCGTGTTCATATTGCCGAAGCGTTGTCCTATCGGCGGCTGTCGCCACAGATGATGGGATAACGACGAATTCGAGTTGAGCGATAGGACCGTCACCGGGCCCTAACGGTGATGCCCTTCTGAACCACCAGATAGGCGTCGGCATTGGCCGTGGGGCTGAACCCCTTCGTCACATGAACATAAAGATCGTAGCCCGCGGGAACGCCGTTGGTTCCATTTCCGGCCCCGTGGAGCCAGCGCCCGCCGGTTGCCTTTGATATCGCGCTATCATCGCCGCCGAGCACAAGCAGCCGATCATCGGCATCGCCGTCGATTCGAAGGGCGGGATGGCGATCGTAGCCGGCATCGGTGGGATCAGCATATCCGGTGCCCGCCATGGCAAGAACGTGGACGATGTCGATTATGATCATGCTCTTGTTCTTGGCGCCGGCGGAATTCAGCATCGATAGCGTCTCGATGTTCTTGATTCTGCCTTTGTCGAGTTTCGTGAAATCGACATTGTTGCTCAGGACCAACATATCGCCGCGATTGTCCGGCGCCAGCATGTCGTTATTGGGATTGCTGCCGCCGTCGATTGTGACGCCGTTAAGAAGCGGCGATCGCGTGGGTTCCGGCGCGTTCGACCGGGGTTGCGCGCAAGCGGACAAGACCATCAAAACGCCAAATGCGAATCGGGTGCGAAGTCGCCGGTTCATGTGTTCAGCTCTCAGGTCGTCACGCCGGAATCGCCGGCAGGTTGAAACTGCCGGAGAAATATTACGCCGATCATGAGACGAGAGATATCGACGGTGCGTTACCGCCGCCATACCGGCGCATTTCGTCACCGATGATTGAGTGATGCCAGTGATTGACTAGGTCGTGAAGAGGATGCAGCCCATCGGCTGATTGACCGTAATGCCGTCGTCGGCGAGGGGAACGCCGACCCATTCGTATTTCACGTATTCCCGGTCCTGCCAGTAGAAGCTGTCGCGGCCAAAGACCGGTTTTTTTCCGGCGAAGATCTCGTCGTAAATCGAAATCCAGTAGGCTTCACTATCGCCGAAACCGGCTTCGGAGACTTTCTTGCCGGTGAGGTCCTGCCCGTAGCGCTCGGCGAGCTCGGTCCCCATCAGGCGGATGCGGTCTTCCCCCTCGAAGCGATCGACGATCATCAGATGGGGCCAGAGCCTTGCCAAATCCTCCGGCGCCCTGTCGTCGCGCCGGGGAACCGCGCGGTCGCGGCACTTGCTCATCCAGTAGTTGCCGAACCACCGGATCTCATCTTTCGAGATTTCTTCGACCGGGCACTTCGGCACGAATAAGCGGCTCTTCCCTGGCCATGGCCTACCTGGCCACGGTTCATCGGGATAATCATGAAGGTAGCTGCTTACCGCCGCAAGCCTAAATTCCTAAATGCCGGAACTCAATTCCCGACAATGTGCCACTTGCCGTCGGCCTGCATGCAAGCGGTGCCATAAAACGGTTGGCCGGTTTGGTCATTCGTCGCGTCGCCGTTGAATTTGATGCAATTGACTTGGGGCGAGATGGCTGCCGGCGCAGGTGCAGCGTAAGGCGCCGGGTAATAGGGCGGGCCGTAATAATAGGGCGGGCCGTTATAAGCCGGGTAGGGGTAGAAGTAGGGATCGTAATAGGGCCAGAACGGACCGAAGCCCCCGAAGCCGAGGAACCCCCGGCCGTGAAAATGATCGTGGTGAAAGCCGCCGTGGCCGTGCGAATCGGCATTGGCCGGAGCGCTGAGCGCTAAGCCGGCCGCCAGCGCCGCCAGAAACCCGCAAGTTCGCCCCCAATTTCGGATGGGCGTCGCCACTGATTTTTTCATTCCGTACCTCCCGCGCACCGCCGCAAGGGCGCTGCGAAACTGCGTGCCAATTCATGAAAGGTCACTTGTTCATGAAATGTTATTTGGGCAGAGCTTGTGCTCGTCACAACCCGTGAACGACGGGCCTCGAATTCGGCGAAGTTCGAACGTCTAATGATTGCTCCGATAAAAAGTCGCTCAGATCTTAGGCGACCGCGATTTCGCGCGGCGCATTTGGCCTGCCGCTGCCGATGCGCCCGCCGGCGGCTCAGTTATCGACGATGTGCCACTTGCCGTCCGCCTGCATGCAGGCGACGCCATAAAACGGCTTACCGCTATCGTCGCTGGTGGCATCGCCCGTGAACCGCGTGCAATTGGCCGACGGCGCTGCCGCGACCGGCGCAGCCGGGGCGTAAGTCGGTGGGTAATAAGCGGGCGGCGGCGGCGGGTAATAAGCCGGCGGCGGATAAGGATAATAAGCGTAAGGCGGGTAATACCAAGGATCGTAAAACGGAAATACCGGTCCCACCCCGATACCGACGAACACCCGGCCACGGGCCGAAGCGGGCAGGCTTAAGCTTAAGGCCAGCAATAGCGCCACAAGAAATCCGGAAATGCGCAACATGATCCCTCCCAACGGCATCATGAAAAATCTTTCAACACCTGCATACACGTGGGCAGGCGCGTCTTCCTGCGCAAGCGGAGGATTGCGGCATTCGCACGCGGGAATCGGCAGCAATGGTTAACTGACCGAAGCTGTGGCCGGGTTGTGATTTAGGGTCAATCGAGCCGCGAGAGCATCGGGCCGAGGCGCTGACCGCCGAAAATATGAATATGGAAATGAGGGACCTCCTGGCCGCCGTCGCGCCCTTGATTGGCCAGTATCCGGTAGCCCTTGGAGGGCAGTTCAAGTTTCCGGGCAACTTCGCCGACGGCGCGGAAAAATCCCGCGATCTCGTCCGCCGAGGCCTTGGCGCTGAAGTCGTCCATCGAGACGTATTTACCCTTCGGAATGACCAGTACGTGAACCATGGCCTGCGGCCGGATGTCATGGAAGGCCAGCGCCCACTGATCCTCGTAAACTTTTTTGCTCGGGATTTCGCCGCGAAGAATCTTGGCGAACGCATTGTTGTCGTCATAGGTCATAGCCGCCCCCCTTGTTTCCCCGCGCCTCTATTTTCCCCGTGATCTTTTCTCTTCATGGCCGGAAGTTCCTTCCCGGCGTTTCAGCTCGGCGGCGACGTCTTCCGGCGTGATCCCAAGCCGCGCCCATAGGACAAGAAGGTGATAGAGAAGGTCTGCACTTTCCCGGACGGCAGCCTCGCGGGGCTCCCGTACCGCGGCGATCATGGTTTCGACCGCCTCTTCGCCCAATTTCCGCGCGACTTCGTCGACATCTTTGGCGAGCAGGCCCGCCGTGTAGGATTGGTCGGGCGGCGTGCCGCGCCGCGCCGCAATCACGGCAAACAGACGCTCGATAATGCCCGCTTCGCTCATGCGATAAATCCGCTGTCGCTCATCCATTCAACCTACCAGAATTCCCCGCTCCCTGTTACCGCCCGTCATGGCTTAGCGGGTCCGCGCACGGCAATGCCGGCTTTGCGCATATGCTCTTTGGCCTGCGCAATCGTGAATTCGCCGAAATGAAAGATCGACGCGGCAAGAACCGCCGTCGCATGCCCTTCTCTAATTCCCGCCACCATGTGATCGAGGGTGCCGACACCGCCCGAGGCGATCACCGGCACCGGCACCGCATCGGCGACCGCGCGCGTTAACGGGATATCGAATCCCTTCTTGGTGCCGTCCCGGTCCATGGAGGTAAGCAGGATTTCCCCGGCACCCAGTTCCACCACTTGCTTTGCCCAGGCGACCGCCTCTTTGCCCGTCCGGTTGCGTCCGCCGTGGGTGAAGATTTCCCACCGTCCCGGGGCCACCGATTTCGCGTCGATCGCCACCACGATGCATTGGCTGCCGAATTTTTCCGCACCCTGCTTCACCAATTCGGGATGGGCGATGGCTGCGGTGTTGATGGAAACCTTGTCGGCACCGCAGCGCAAAAGCTTGAACATGTCATCGACGCTGCGGACACCGCCGCCGACGGTGAGCGGCATGAAACATTGCTCGGCGGTATTCATGACGACGTCAAAGAGCGTGTCACGGTTTTCATGGCTGGCGGTGATGTCGAGAAAGCAAAGCTCGTCGGCACCTTGCGAGTCGTAAACCCGCGCCTGCTCGACCGGGTCGCCGGCATCCTGCAGACCTACGAAATTGATCCCCTTGACGGTGCGCCCACCCTTGACGTCGAGACAGGGGATGATCCGCATTTTCAGCATGTCAGGATTTTAGCACCTGCAGAGCAAGCTTCAGCTCGACTTTGCCGTCGTAAAGGGCGCGGCCGACGATCACACCGGCGATATTACCGGCATTCTTTAGCGCCTTGATGTCGTCGATCGAGGCAACACCGCCCGAGGCGATGACCGGGATCGAGAGCCTGGCGGCCAAGTCTTTGGTCGCCCCGATATTAGGGCCCGACAGTGTTCCGTCGCGCTCGATATCGGTGTGAATGATCGCCGCCGCCCCGGAATCTTCGAACTTCCGGGCAAGGTCGAGAACGGTCATTTCACTCGCCTCCGCCCAGCCCTCGACCGCGACCCGGCCGGCTTTGGCATCGATCCCGATGGCGATTTTTCCCGGAAATTTCTTGCAGGCATCGCGGACGATCTGCGGCGCCCGCAAGGCGAGTGTTCCGAGCACCACCCGCGCTATTCCCCGCGACAGCCAGGAGTCGATCATGGCGAGATCGCGAATGCCGCCGCCCAATTGCACCGGAACCGAAACCGCCGCCAGAATTCCATCGACCGCCTTTGCGTTCATCGGCTTTCCGGCGAAGGCGCCGTCGAGATCGACGACGTGAAGCCATTCGCAGCCGGCGGACGCGAATTCCCGGGCCTGGGCCGGCGGATCGTCGTTGAAGACCGTGGCGCGGCTCATATCGCCCCGCCACAGCCGCACGCATTTGCCGTCTTTAAGATCGATGGCCGGAAAGAAAATCACGGATCGGTCATGAACTGACTATGGATTCCAGGCGAGGAAGTTGGCGATGAGCGTCAATCCCACCGCCTGGCTTTTCTCGGGATGAAATTGGGTGCCCGCCATATTGTCCCGGCCGATCACCGCGGCAACACTCCCGCCGTAATCGGTTTCGGCCAGCACGTCGCGCTCGTTCTTGCAGACGAGGTGATAGCTGTGAACGAAATAGGCGTCGCTGCCGGGCTCCAAACCCTTGAACAATGGATGGCGCTTCGACGTCATTTGCAGATCGTTCCAGCCCATATGGGGAATTTTGAGCGTCGGGTCCGAGGGCGTGAGTTTCCGCACCTCGCCTTTGATCCAGCCCAAGCCCTCATGCACGCCGTCCTCCAAGCCGCGCTCGGCCATCAGCTGCATGCCGACGCATATACCCAGGAACGGCTTGCCGTTTTTGATCACTTCTTTATCGAGAGCCTCGATCATGCCCGGAAGGGATGTTAGCCCGCGCTTGCAATCGGCAAAGGCTCCAACCCCCGGCAGCACGATCCGCTTGGCATCTTTCAGCGCGTTCGCATCGCTGGTGACCGAAACCGTCTCGCCGTTTTCGCGCGCGGCCAATTCGATCGCTTTGGCCGCCGAATGAAGGTTTCCGGAACCGTAATCGATGACGGCGATGGTCATGCAGCCGCCAAAGCGGGGATCCGCTCGAAGGCGCGCTGCTCGGCTGCGCTCAGATGGGATGCGGCGATGACGCCGACTTCGCGATAGCCGCGGCGCTCAAGCTCAAATCGCCGCAGATCATTCGCAAACAGCCCGACCAGAACGAAGAATCCGAAGGTCACGATGCTCTGCGCTTCCTGGGACAGCCCGAGGGCCTGGGCGCCGGTCTGCACGATGATTTGCGCGAGCAACAAAACGATGGCGGTGAGCCACAATCCCTTGAACAGCGCCCAAACGACGTTGAACAAAAAAGCGGGCCAGCAAAATCCTTCCTTCACCAGCACGACGGCGCGCGGCCGCAATACCGCCGAAGCGGGCCCCAAGTGAACGGTGTAAATACGTGTGAACATGATGGAAAACTATCTAGAGCGAGCCGCCCAGCGTTCCCTTGGTTGACGGGATGGCGTCCGAGCGGCGCGGATCGACGGTTATCGCGGCGCGCAGCGACCGGGCCAGCCCTTTGAAACAAGACTCGACGATGTGGTGATTGTTTTCGCCGTAAAGCGTTTCGATGTGAAGCGTCACCCCGGCGCTTTGGGAAAAGGCCTGGAACCATTCCTTGAATAGTTCGGTGTCCATTTCGCCGAGCTTGCCGCGGCTGAACGCCACCTTCCAAATCAGATAGGGCCGGTTCGAGGCATCCAGCGCCACCCGGGTCAAGGTTTCGTCCATCGGCGACAGCGCCGAGCCGTAACGCATGATCCCCTTGCGGTCGCCCAGCGCCTTCGAGACCGCTTCGCCGATGGCAATCCCGGTATCCTCGGTGGTGTGGTGGAAATCGATATGGAGATCGCCTTTGGCCTCCAAGTCGATGTCGATCAGGCTGTGGCGCGACAGCTGCTCCAGCATGTGATCGAGAAAGCCGATCCCGGTCGAAATATGGGATTCGCCCCGGCCGTCCAAATTGACGCCGACTTTGATCTTGGTTTCCTTGGTATTGCGCTCGATCTGCGCCTTGCGCATCGCTTTCTCCGCGGGATTTCAGACGCCTGCCCGCGCCGCGTTTGTACCAGGAAGCGCCTGGATATGCCACTGGCGGGAGAGTGCTCCGGGCCTCTAAACCCCGGCAAACCTTGACGGAACCTTAGGCCAAACCCACATAAGCTGCCGTTCTTTTCGCCGCCGCTCCTTCAGCCCGCATTCTCTTAGCCCCCATTCTTTTAGCCTCAGGGCCCGGATCTACCATGACATCGAATGAGCTTTGGCACGGCACCACCATCCTCTCGGTCCGCAAGGGCGGGCAGGTCGTGGTTGCCGGCGACGGGCAGGTCACCTTGGGCCAGACCATCATCAAATCGAACGCCCGCAAGGTGCGGCGGCTGGGCGACGGGTCGGTGATCGCCGGATTTGCCGGAGCCACCGCCGACGCGCTGACCTTGTTCGAACGGCTGGAAGCCAAGCTTGAGCAGCATCCCGGCCAGTTGACCCGGGCCTGCGTCGAACTCGCCAAGGATTGGCGGACCGACCGTTACTTGCGCCGGCTGGAAGCCATGATGGCGGTTGCCGACAAATCGGTTTCCCTGGTCTTGACCGGCACCGGCGACGTGCTGGAGCCCGAGGATGCGCTGATCGGCATCGGTTCCGGCGGCAATTACGCGCTTTCCGCCGCCCGGGCGCTTCTGCCGCTCGACAATTTCGATGCCGAGACGATCGCGCGCCGGGCCATGGAGATTGCCGCCCAAGTTTGCGTCTATACCAACAACAACGTCATCATCGAGAAGCTATAAAATTGACTAGTTCCTTCAGCCCGCGGGAAATCGTCTCCGAGCTCGACCGCTTCATTGTCGGCCAGCACGACGCGAAGCGCGCCGTGGCGATCGCCCTACGCAATCGCTGGCGGCGCCAGCAGCTTCCCGCTGAATTGCGCGAAGAAGTCTTGCCGAAGAATATTCTGATGATCGGCCCGACCGGCGTGGGCAAAACCGAAATCGCGCGAAGGCTCGCGCGGTTGGCCGATGCGCCGTTCCTGAAAGTCGAGGCCACCAAATTCACCGAGGTCGGCTATGTCGGCCGCGACGTGGAAAGCATCATCCGCGATCTGGTCGAGATCGCACTTACCATGACCAAGGAACGCGCCCGGAAGGATGTGGCGGCGAAGGCCGAAAACCGAGCGGAAGAGCGGGTACTGGACGCGCTGGTGGGCGATACCGCCGGCGGCGAAACCCGGGTCAAGTTCCGCCGCATGCTGCGCGCCGGCGAACTCGCCGACAAGGATATCGAGATTCAGGTGACGGAGAATTTTTCCCAGTCGCTGCCGACTTTCGAAATTCCCGGAGCGCCCGGCACCAGCATGGGCATGATCAATTTGAGCGACATGCTGGGCAAGGCCATGGGCGGCGCCCAGAAGGCGAAACGCATGACCGTCGCCGACGCGATGAAAGTGCTGATCGCCGAAGAAAGCGACAAGCTCCTCGATCAAGAGAAAGTCACTCGCGAGGCGCTCTTCAATGTCGAACAAAATGCGATCGTCTTCATCGACGAGATCGACAAAATCAGCGCGCGTTCCGATCAACGCATCGGCGCCGATGTGAGCCGGGAGGGCGTGCAACGCGATTTGCTGCCGCTGATCGAGGGCACAACGGTTGCGACCAAGCATGGCGCGGTCAAGACCGACCATATTCTGTTTATCGCGTCGGGCGCGTTCCATTACGCAAAGCCCTCCGATCTGCTGCCGGAGCTTCAAGGCCGGCTTCCCATTCGTGTCGAATTGAAGGCGCTCACCCGCGACGATTTCGTGCGGATCCTACGCGAGCCGGAGAACAACCTGCTCCGTCAATATAAAGCGCTGCTCGAAACCGAAGAGGTTTCGCTCACTTTCGCCGACGATGCGGTGGAGGAGATCGCGACCTTGGCGGCCGAGATCAATCAGAACATCGAAAATATCGGGGCGCGGCGGCTGCACACGGTGATGGAGCGGCTCCTGGAAGAAATCAGCTTCACAGCGACGGATAAGCCGGGCACCAAGATCACCATCGACGCCAAATATGTCCGCGAGCAAGTCGGCGTACTGGCCAAAGACTCTGATCTGAGCAAGTTCATTCTCTAACGCTTCCGTTTCAGCAGCACATAGAGCGCGCCGCCGCCGCCATGTTTGGCGTGGGCCGGGGTGAAGGCGAGCAAGTGTTTGCGTAAGTTGGGTTCGTTGAGCCAGCGCGGCACCGAGTCGCGCAAAGACGCTCGCGGCATCCCATCCTCCATTCCTCGCCCGCCCTTGCCGGTAATCACCAGAAGGGCGCGCAAATCGCGCGCGGCAGCGTTTTCGATGAACCGGATGAGCGCGTCATGGGCGGCCTCTAAGGTAAACCCATGAAGATCGAGCCGGGCATCGATCGCGCGCTGCCCGCGCTTCAGCTTATCGAAGCTCCGGGCATCGAGCCCCGGCGCATGGCTATGAGAAAGTGACGGTAAGGGTTTGGGGGCGGCCGGCTTGACGGGCTTTGCCGGTAAGGCCGCAGGAATCTTCCTTTCCGGCTTTGCCGTTTTTGGCTTTATCGCAACCGCTTTGGCGAGCTTGCGCCGCTTCTTGCCCGGCAAAGGCGCGATCTCTCTTGCGACGCGTTCCCACAATGAAGAGTCGTCTACGCTTTTTCCCCTGCTGTTCCCCCCGCCGGTCATGAGTCCCTCAGTTCTCCGCGACCGCCGCCGGTTTGGGGAGAAGCAGATAATAATGTCCGGGCTGTTTCATCACGCCGGCGCGATCCGCCGCTTCTTTGCCGAAGCCGAAGAAAATATCGCCGCGCACCGGCCCGGTGATGGCGCCGCCGGTATCCTGTGCCACCATCAATCGCCGCAGCGGCTTATAGCTTTCCATCGGATCGCCGGCATCGAGCCAGACCGGAACGCCATAGGGAATGAAGCGGTGATCGACCGCCAGGCTGCGTTCAGGGGTGAGCGCCACACCTTCGGCGCCCAGGGGGAAATCGCCTTTGATTTCCCGGAAGAACACGTAAGAGGGATTCGAATCCATAATCGCTTGGGCATCGTTGGGATGAGTTTCGAGCCAGGCGCGGATCGATTGCATGGTGACGTCGTCTTTCGTCAGCGTACCGCGGGCAACCAACTCCTTGCCGATCGCCACATATTGCCTTCCGTTCGAAGCGCCGTAGCCAATATTCATCGCACCACCGTCATCGAGCGCAATGCGGCCCGATCCCTGGATGTGCAAAAAGAACGCGTCGATCGGATCGTCCACGTAAACGATTTCGAGATTGCGCCCCGCCAACGCACCGTTGTCGATGGCCGCGCGATCCTCGTAAGGGCGGAATTTGTTCTTCTCGATTTTTCCGGCGATATGGATGCCCTTCCAGTCATCGCGAAAGAGTCCGAGATCGGCGGTGATCAGATCGTCCGGCACGCGATAGAGCGGCACGTGGAATTGCGGGCTCTTGTGGAGCGAGCCTTTGAGTTCCGGCACGTAATAGCCGGTGAAGAGCCCCTGGGCTTGACCGTTATTCGAAGCTTGGAACACCCGGAACCGCTGTTCGAAGAAGGCGCGGGCCGCGGCATCGTCGCCGGGCGTAACCGATTTCGCATCGGCACAGGCAGTGTGCCAATCGGCGCGGGAACCGAATCCGATATCGGGAATTTCTTTGTCTGAGTTGGACGCGCCGGTCTGGTCGAGGGCTGGACAGGAGCGTAAGAACGCCGCCAGCGCTTCCGCCTGACGATCGTCGCCCCAGCCGGTCAGATCGGTGAAGCGTGCTTCGTCGAGCGTCAGTTTTTCGGGCGGCGGTGCGGGTGCGGCGCAAGCCGCAAGAAAGAAAAGCGCGCTAAAAACAACGGCGCGTGACAGGACTCGAAACTGGCGACGCATCAGTTCGAGCTGCGGGTCGCAACCAGGCTCCAATTCGGATCGCGCGAACGGATGTCGCGGGCGAAGGTCCAGATATCGGTGATGGTGACGACCCGGACCGGATCGCCTTCGATGACTTCAGCTTCGCGGTTGCGGGTGACATTCACCTGTTCGGAAACGAATTTGACGGTGACGAAGGCGCCGCGGTTCTGCAGGCGCGCTTCGAGCAAATCCGCCGATTTGATTCCGACCAGAACCGTTTCATGGGTTTCGCCGGCTCGCGTGCGGGCTTCGATCGCCGCCGCGAAATTATTGTAGACCTCATCGTGGAGGAGCGGCCGGAGCGCCTTGGTATCGCCCTTAGCGAAGGCCTCGACGATCCAGGAGAAAGCGGTCCCCGCCCCGGTGACGAACGATTCCGGCGTAAACGACGGATCGGCGGCGGCAATCTGCCGCAAACCTTGCGCGAGGGCGCCGGGCGATGCTTCCCCAGGCGGCGGCGATGCCCCGGCGCGCTCGGCGGCCGGCGGTACCGCCGGTGTCGTTGCTTGCCCCAAGCGGCGCGGTTCAGCCGGCGGCTGAAATGGATCAGGCGGGCGCTTCTCGGTTCCCGTGCGGCGGCCAAGGACGCTCCGCAGGCGGAAAATGAGGAACCCCGCGACCATCGCGAGAAATACGATGTCGAGGTAGGCGAAATCGCCGCCCATATTGCTGTCTCCATCGCACCGGGCCAAGCCGCGCGGTTCGTCATTTTAGGCCGAAGCGAGGCCCCATGAAACCGCAAAGAGCCTTCCCAAAGGATTAATCCGATCTTCGATAATGCGCCAATGTGGGGTCAAGCCCCGGTTGTGCGCAGGTCTTTTCCATGTTACCCCCATCGGCGATTTCGAGGGACCCATGGCGGAAACACCGGTAAATCCACCCGACGGTACAATGGCCGATCCGGCGAGCTATTCGCTCGTGGTGAACGCCCAATACGTCAAGGATCTGTCTTTCGAAAATCCGCGGGCGCCCGCCAGCCTCGTTGCCGGTAAAGAGCAGCCAAAAATCGAGGTTAAGGTCAACGTCAACGCCCGCGGGTTACAGGAACAAATCTATGAAGTGACACTGGAAATCCAGGCCGACGCCAAGGTGGCGGAAGGCCAGGCGTTCATTGCCGAACTCGTCTATGCCGGCGTATTTACCGTCGCCAACGTCCCGCAAGAAGTGTTACGGCCGCTACTTCTTATCGAGTGCCCGCGGCTCCTATTCCCCTTCGCGCGGGGAATTATCGCTGACGTGACGAGAGACGGCGGGTTTCCGCCGCTGTTTCTAAGCCCGATCGATTTCGTGGCTCTTTATCGCCGGCAATTTGCGCTTCAGGATCAAGTCCCCGCCGGCCAAGCTTGAGGCCGCCCGGCTCGCCGGAGTCCGGCCCGCAGCAAATTGGTCACAATTTCCAAATCGGCTCTTTAAGCTTCGCGATCAATTGGGCGTGGGCGGCAAGTTCGTCGGCGTTGGCGGCGTGTGGCCGCGGCTCCCGCATCGTTCCCGGCTTAATGGCGATCACCGACTGGCCGCTTTCCGACGCGGTTAACCCCAATCCCGCCTGCCGACCGCCGGCCAGTTCGAGATAGACTTCGGCAAGCAGGCTGGCATCCAACAGAGCGCCGTGTGCCGACCGTGCTGAATTATCGATGTTAAATCGCCGGCACAGGGCGTCGAGATTGGCCGGCGCACCGGGGAACCGGCGCCGGGCGATGATCACCGTGTCGGTAGCCCGCGCGGACGGCAAAGCGGCGATGCCGAGACGCTGCAGCTCCGCATTGACGAACCCCATGTCGAATTCGGCGTTGTGAATGACCAGCGGGGCTTCGCCGATGAATTCCAGAAATTCGACAGCGATTTCGGCAAAGCGCGGCTGGCCACTCAAGAATTCGTCGGTCAAGCCATGAACGGCTCGGGCTTCCGCCGGCATTGCCCGTTCGGGATTCAGGTACCGTTGAAACGTAACGCCGGTCGGGATCCGATTGACCAGCTCAACGCAGCCGATTTCAACAATCCGATGGCCGGATCCCGGATCAAGGCCGGTGGTTTCAGTATCGAGGACGATTTCGCGCAATGCTTCTGCCTTTCCGTCTCATAAGTCTGATGATTCGCCGCAAATGATTTAAGGTCGGACGCAGGCCGGTTCCGGTTGGCAGCACGAAATCGGCCCGCCGGCGCTTTTCATGATCCGGTAACTGACTGGCGAGAATAGCCTCCAATTTGGCGCGGGTCATGCCGGGCCGGCTGAGCACCCGCGCCTCCTGGAGGAAGCGTGGTGCGCTTACCGTCAGGGTCGCGTTGCAAAGTCTTTCGGCACCCGTTTCAAATAGAAGCGGTAAATCGAGTGCTGCGATCCGGGCGCGATGCGATCGCGCCGCAGTCAAAAATCGAGTCTCGGCGCGACGCACTAACGGGTGAATGATCAGTTCGAGCTTTTCCCTTGCCGCTTCGTTGGCGAAGACGATCCTGCCCAGGGCAAGCCGATCAACCATCCCAACGTGAACCACGGACGGAAATGCTTCGGCCACCAACGGCACGGCAGCGCCGCCTTTGGCCAGGAGGGCGTGAACGCAGGCGTCCGCTTCGAACACCGGTACGCCGAGGCGCCGCAGGGCCGCCGCCGCGGTCGTCTTGCCCATCCCGATCGATCCGGTAACACCCAATACGATCATCGCCGCTTCGAGGCCGCAATCAGATATTCGCGCAATTCAGCAGTAGGTTCCGGTGCGGTGCCGAACCAAGCTTCGAAACCGGACCTTGCCTGATGAATCAGCATGCCAAGGCCATCGACAACGGCATTGCCCCGCTTCTTGGCCGCCGCCAGAAGCGGCGTTTCCAATGGGTTATAGACAATATCGGTGACGACCGCAGATCGGGGAAGCTTCGACAGATCGAGGGCGGTTTCGGGTTCGCCCTTCATGCCGAGCGTCGCCGCGTTGACGACGAGCGACGCCTTTGCCATCGCCGCACCATGATCATCCCAGCGGACCGCGATCACTTCTTCGCCGAGCTTTTCCGCCAATTCCTTCGCCCGTTGAGCGGTTCGGTTGACGAGATAGATTTCCGGCACGCCGGCGTCGAGCAAAGCGACGCAGATGGCGCGGGCGGCGCCCCCTGCGCCGATGACCAGGGCCGGCTTGTGGGGCGCGTGCCAATGCGGTGCACCCTCGCGCAGGTTCTCGAGAAAGCCAAAGGCGTCGGTGTTGCGGCCCAGAAGCGTCCCATCGGCCCGCACGATCACCGTATTGACGGCGCCGATGGTCCGGGCCAGCGGTTCGACCTCGTCCATCGCTTCCAAGGCCGCTTCTTTGTGAGGGAGCGTGATATTGACGCCCCGGAAGCCAATTCTCGGCAAAATTCTGAGCGTTTCCGCCAAATCCGCGGGGCCCACGGGCAATGCGATGTAGGCACCGTCGATTTCATAGCGGTTCAGCCAAAACCCGTGCAGCCACGGCGACAGCGAATGCTCGATCGGCCATCCGATGACGCCGGCCCATCCGGCCTTGTTGCTCCCGGTCATTCCGGCATGGCCTTAAGCCCGCGCAGAAAATCTAGAAGCGGGAGCAGCGGCAAGCCGAGGATGGAAAAAAAATCACCGGTGATCTTGGCGAAAAGCTGCGCGCCCAACCCTTCGATTTCATAGGCACCCACCACATTCAGGGCGCGAGCACCCATTTTCGCCAAATACGCCTCGATGAAGGCATCGCTGGCCGTTCGCATGGTCAATTCCGGTGCATCGCCATACGTCCAGATCTTCGTTCCATTGAGCACGATGCAAGTCCCATTGACCAGCCTGTGGGTGCGGCCGCGCAACGCCCAAAGTTGGTCGCGGGCTGCGTCGAGATCGGCCGGCTTGCCGAACCAAGCGCCGCCGCACTCCAAGATCTGATCCGAGCCAATGATCAATGCTTCGGGGTGCCGCGTCGAAACTTTTTTCGCCTTAAGCTCGGCGAGCGTGCTTGCCGCGGCCATCGCCGGCGCTTTTTCCGACTGCATTGAGGCCCGGATTTCGGATTCGTCGACATTGACGGCTTCGGCCGTGAACGCGACACCCGCCTTGGTCAGGATCTCGGCCCGGGAGCGGCTCGCGGAAGCCAACATCACTTGCATGGTCAGGTGACCCGACCGGCTCTGCGGTCGATAAGCTGCATGATCGCCGCCGCCACTTCTTCGATCGAGCGGCGCGTCACGTCGATGATCGGCCAATCTTGCTCATTGAACATACGCCGGGCCGCCGCCACCTCCTGTTTCACTTTTTCCAGGTCGATGTAATCGGTTTCTTCTTCTTGATTGAGCGCTCGCAGCCGGTTGCGCCGGATCTGCACGAGGGGTGCCGGGTCCTTGGTCAGGCCGACGATCAAGGGCTTGGAGGCCGCGAGCAATTCGCCGGGCAGCGGCGAGCCGGGGACCAGCGGAATATTCGCCGCCTTGACCCCGCGATTGGCCAAGTAAATACAGGTCGGCGTTTTCGAGGTTCGTGACACACCAACAATTACCACATCGGCTTCATCCAAATCTTTGGTCAGCTGCCCGTCGTCGTGAGCGAGCACGAAATTGATGGCATCGATGCGGGCAAAATACTCCGCATCGAGAGCATGCTGAGCGCCGACCTTGGCGGCGCGGCTCTTCACCCCGAAATACCCGCTCAAGGCTGCAGTCACGGGATCAAGAATCGAAAGGCACGGAACCTGAAACTGTCGGCAAGCGGTTTCCAATTCGGAACGCATCTTCGCGTCAGCGAGCGTGAAGAGAACGACGCCCAGATTGGTTTCGATCCCCTCGATAGCGCGTTGCAATTGCCGCTTCGTTCGAATCAGATTCCACACATGTTCAACGACGTCGGTTCCCTCGAACTGCACCAGGGATGCCCGCGCGACGCCCGCGATCGTCTCACCGGTGGAATCCGAAACAAGATGGAGATGATAACGATCAGTCATGGGATAAAAGACTCGTTGATGGGGATAAGACGCCGTCCTTCGGCACTGCAATAATTTTTGTTCGGCACAGGCGCGTAATCATTCCTCGTTGTGTACGGCCGTGAAAACTATTTCCGAATTCACTGGAAACGGGGAGAACTGGGCCCACTCGCGCTTCTACTCCCGAATACCCCGTTTTTCACCCCCTGTGGACTGACGAAGAATCTTAGCGTTGCAGCCCCCTTCCGGTTCGATCCGGACAATCGCTCACAATTGATCTCCCCTATCGGCTGAAAGGCTTGTCCCCTGCGGATAAAACCCGGCTATAGAATGATCCCCGATTCCCACAGGCATCCACCTCCACCACTATCTTTCATATTAAATAGAGTAAAGGTAGTGGAGCTAAAGATTTCCCGGCAGATCAACTCCCGATGAAGCCCCTCCTTCGAGCACTCAGTGGCGCCACCCAAAAGCCGCCCCCAATCTGGCTCATGCGCCAGGCGGGGCGGTATCTGCCTGAGTACCGGAAAATCCGGGCCCTCCTGCCGGGTTTCATCGATCTATGCCTGAACCCGGATTTAGCCACCGAAATCACTCTGCAGCCGGTCCGGCGCTTTGGCATGGATGCAGCGATCCTGTTTTCCGATATCCTGATGGTGCCACTGGGCCTTGGACAACGGGTCGATTTTCGCGACGGACCGGTTTTGGATGCGATCACCGGAAAGCCCGGGCTTGAACGGCTCTCCCTCGATTCATTAGAAGAGCGGTTGGCGCCGGTCTATGAAATCATCCGCCGCGTTCGCCGGGAACTGCCGGCGCAAACGGCGCTGATCGGCTTTGCCGGGGCACCGTGGACGGTCGCAACCTATATGCTCGAAGGCGGATCAAGCCGGGATTTCACGATCTCGAAGGCCTGGGCGGATGAATCGCCCGAAGATTTTACGGCGCTGATCGAGCTTCTAATCGAAGCCACGACCCGACACCTGCTTCGTCAGATCGAGGCTGGCGCCGAAGTCATCCAGATCTTCGACAGCTGGGCCGGCGTCCTCGAAGGGACGTTGCTGGAGAGCTTTGTTATCGAACCGGCGAAATGGATCGTCGCAAGGCTGAAAAAAGCCCATCCCCAGGTGCCGATCATCGGATTCCCGCGGGGCATCGGAACCAACTATGCCCAGTACGCCCGCGAAACGGGCGTCGATGCGGTGAGCCTCGATCAAAGCGTGCCAATTCCCTGGGCGGCGCAAGAAATACAGCCGATATGCCCGGTGCAGGGCAATCTCGATCCGCAAATTCTCGTAGAGGGCGGGCGGAAGCTTCGGGATGCGGCGCGCGCAATTCTCGAGGGCTTCGGAAGCGGGCCGTTCATATTCAATTTGGGGCATGGGATCTTGCCGGAGACGCCGGTAGAACACGTCGAAGAATTGGTCGGGCTCGTCCGTGAGGGCGGTGCATCGGCTGGCCAAATCCCGTTATAACCGCCATAGTAAGGGCCATGGCGAAGACCGCCGTTGTCCTATTCAATCTCGGCGGGCCGGACCGGCCCCAATCGGTGCGCCCGTTCTTATTCAATCTCTTCAACGATCCAGCGATCATCGGGCTCCCCTTCCCAATCCGATGGATGGTGGCGCAGTTTATCGCGGCAAGGCGTGCGCCGATTGCCCGGCAAATCTATGCGCATATGGGCGGGGGCTCGCCGCTACTCAACAACACCCGCGCCCAAGCCCAGGCGCTTCAGCAAACACTCAACCGGAGCGGTGCACGCATCTATCAAGTTTTCATCGCGATGCGCTACTGGGAACCGATGAGCCGAGAAACCGCGGCGGATGTGAAGCGCTTCGATCCGGACCGAATCGTGTTGTTGCCGCTTTACCCTCAATTCTCCGCAACCACCACCGGGTCTTCGCTCGATACGTGGCGCAAGGCGGCCAAATCGGTCTCGCTTGAAGCGGGGACCCGGGTCCTCTGCTGCTACCCGACCGCACCCGGCTTCATTGCCGCCATCGCCGGAAAACTTCGGACAGCACTCGCCGATTTGAGGGCCAGCGGACACAATGCCCGCGTCCTGTTCTCCGCTCATGGGCTGCCCAAGCGCCTGGTTGCCGCGGGGGATCCGTATCAATGGCAAGTGGAGCGATCGGTTGCCGCGGTGGTCTCCTCCCTCAATGTGCCGGGTCTCGAACATGTGATCTGCTATCAGAGCCGGGTGGGGCCGCTCGAATGGCTGGGACCGTCGACCGACGAGGAAATCGCGCGCTGCGGCCGCGATCGGCGCGCCGCCGTGGTCGTGCCGATCGCGTTTGTTTCGGAGCATTCCGAAACCCTGGTCGAGCTCGACATAGAATACCGGAAGCTTGCGGAGGAAGCCGGCGTGCCCCGTTACATTCGGGTCGGAACAGCAGGCGACGACCCCGCCTTTATCGAAGCCCTCGCGACCTTGGTGCAACAAGCCGAGGCGACGGGCGTGGCGATTTGCCGGCGGCCGGGGGAAGCGGCCTGTCCCGACAATTTCCGGCGCTGTCCTCATATCGGGTGACCGGCGTAATGGCTGATTGGCTCACCGCCTGGCTGCCCTGGACACGCGCGCTCCATGTGATCGCCGTGATCTCATGGATGGCCGGCATGCTCTATTTGCCGCGGCTCTATGTTTATCATTGCGGCGCAGAAACCGGCTCGGCGGCGTCGGAAATGCTGAAAATCATGGAGCGGCGGTTGCTGCGCGCGATCATCAACCCGTCGATGACAGCGACGGTGGCGTTGGGCGGTTTATTGTTGGCCACTCCCGGCGCGGTCGATTGGAGCCGCGGCTGGATTTACGCCAAGCTGGCGCTGGTGGTTGTCCTCACCGGGTTTCATGGTTTGCTGGCCCGTTGGCGTAAGGATTTCGCCGAGAATAAGAACCTCCACTCGGCCGCCTTCTACCGGGTGGCCAATGAAGTACCGACCCTGCTGATGATCGGCATCGTGATTTTGGCAGTCGTAAAGCCGTTCTAGAGCACGATCTTGTCAGGTGGAACCGGCTGCGCCGGAGATATTTTGCGCCGCGGGCAGGAGAAGCGCGAAGCGCGTAGCAGGGACTACGGGCGAGCGCTTCGACGACGCTGCGGCGGCAAAAGACCCCGGCCCTTTGGATTGCGCCAAGGCGCGTCTAGCGGATCGCCGCACCAAAAGCGCAACGCAGCCGATTCGAACTGACAAGATCATGCTCTAAGCCGTGCCAACTAAACGCCGGAGCCGCGGTCCTCGCCACAATCCATTTGACTCGGCGGTGACGTTTCTTTAACTGTTTTGCTGAAGTCTACGCGGGTCTCCCGCATTTACCTCCGGCGCCTTGACCTTAATAACCGGTCGCGATCTACGCGGCGGGGTGCCAGCTAGGCGCAGGCACTTCCCCAGCGCCGCCGATCTCTCCCCCCGATTTTCCTCCCGCCAACGGATCCCTTCATGAATCTCCAGGAACTCAAGAGTAAATCGCCTACCGACCTCCTCGCCTTCGCCGAAGAACTTCAGATCGAAAATGCGAGCAGCCTGCGCAAGCAGGACATCATGTTCGCGATCCTGAAGTCGCTTGCCGAGAAAGACATGCCGATTTTTGGCGACGGCGTTCTCGAAGTGCTTCAGGACGGATTTGGATTTCTGCGGGCGCCCGAAGCGAATTACCTGCCGGGGCCGGACGACATCTATGTTTCGCCGTCCCAGGTCCGCCGCTTTGGATTGCTGACCGGGGATACGGTGGAAGGCCAGATCCGTTCGCCTAAGGACGGCGAGCGCTATTTTGCGCTGCTCAAAGTCAACAAGATCAATTTCGACGATCCGGAGAAAGTCCGCCACCGGGTCAATTTCGACAATCTGACGCCGCTCTATCCGCAATCGCGCCTGCGCCTCGAATTCAAGGATCCGACGTCGAAGGACTATACGACCAGGGTCGTCGATTTGATCGCCCCCTTGGGCAAAGGCCAGCGCGCCTTGATCGTCGCCCCGCCGCGCACCGGCAAAACCGTGATGCTGCAAAACATCGCCCACGCGATTGCGGAAAATCACCCTGAAGTTTATCTGATTGTTCTGCTGATCGACGAGCGGCCGGAAGAAGTCACGGACATGGCGCGCTCCGTCAAAGGCGAGGTGGTGAGTTCCACCTTCGATGAGCCGGCCACTCGCCACGTTCAGGTTGCCGAAATGGTGATCTCGAAGGCGAAGCGCCTGGTCGAGCACAAGCGCGACGTGGTGATCCTGCTCGATTCGATCACCCGCCTGGCGCGCGCCTATAATACCGTGGTGCCGAGCTCGGGCAAGGTGCTGACCGGCGGCGTCGACGCCAACGCGTTGCAGCGGCCGAAGCGTTTCTTCGGCGCCGCGCGCAATATCGAAGAGGGCGGATCGCTGTCGATTATCGCCACCGCTTTGATCGATACCGGCTCGCGCATGGACGAAGTGATCTTCGAGGAGTTCAAGGGCACGGGCAATTCGGAAATCGTGCTCGACCGCAAGCTCTCGGACAAGCGCGTGTTCCCGTCCATCGACGTCACGAAATCCGGCACCCGCAAGGAAGAGCTCATCATGGACAAGGCGACGCTTTCCAAGATGTGGGTGCTGCGCCGCATCCTCACGCCCATGGGCACCACCGATTCGATGGAATTCCTGCTCGACAAGCTCAAGCACACCAAAACCAATCAGGAATTCTTCGACTCGATGAATACTTAAGGGGCGCGGCGAATAACTAGATCATGCTCTAGGCCGCGCAGTTCTGGGCCGCAGTGGATTTAGCGACCGATTCCTCGGTCACCCCTTCGAGTTCAAGCAAGAACCGTTTGACGGCAGGCCCGCTCCAAGAGGAGTAGCCGCCGAGCGCCCCTTGCGCGGCCAGCACGCGGTGGCAGGGGATGACAATGGCGATCCGGTTGCTGCCACAAGCACCGCCGATGGGTCGGGGTGCGGTGCCGAGTTTTTTCGCGACCTCGCCGTAACTCAACGTCTCGCCGTAAGGGATCTTGCTAAGAGCCCGCCAGACTCGCTTCTGGAACTTCGTGCCATCGGGGGCCAGCGGCAAATCAAACTCTCGTACGCGCCTGGCAAAGTAAGCGCGCAATTGATCCGCCGCCTCGCGCAACAAAGGAGTGCCGGCATCGGCGGCGTCGGGCTTGCGCTTATGCCCGACAAAATTCAACGCCGTGATCACAGTATCGCTTGCCGCAACGACAATTATGCCGAGCGGCGATTCGATCGCGAGTTCCATTCTACCCTCCCGAAATTCCCCGATTCGATTTCAATAGTGCCGAAAGGCCGGCCGCGTCCGCAACCGGCAGCGAACATGCTTGGTGCCGGCAGACATAGGCCGTGGCCTTGCCATCGGTTTGGCCGCGCCCGGATGCGGGGTGGTTGGATGGAAGTTCGGTTCCAGGTTCGACAATCTGCAACACCCGATTGGGCAAGGAAAGACCGTAGACCGCGCGAAGCAGGGCCTTCGTATCCGGCGCACCGATCTTTCCGATGATCACGATTTCAACAGCGTTCGCCAATAAATCATTGGCGGCAATCAGCGTCGGGAAGGAATAGAAATTCCCGGCGATCTCGCCGGAAAAGGCATGAACGATGGAAAGCGCCCGGGCACCATAATCGCTCCTCGCCGTCAAACGGAAGAGCTTTGCCAAGACCATTGCCATCGAGCCATTGCCCGCCGGCACCGGTCCATCCATCGCCGTCTTGGTCCTGGTGATGAGATCGTCGCTGTCATTGGCGGTGAAGAAATATCCGCCGCTCTGAGCGTCCCAGAAATGTTCGTCGGCGATCCGCACCCAGGATTCCGCGCGCTCCAAGTAACCGCGATCTGCCGTCGCTTCGAACAAAGCGAGCGCTGCCTGAGCCATATTCGCGTAGTCATCCAAAGTTGCCCGGTGCCGGGCCTGGCCGTCGCGGAAGCTGTGAAAGAGGCGCATGCCGTCGGATAGCTTGCCGACGATGAAACCGAAGGTTTTTTTTGCTTCGACGGTCCAAGCCGGTTTGTCGAATACGGCACCGGCATTCGCCAGGGCGGAAATCATCAATCCGTTCCAATCGGTAAGAACCTTGTCGTCGCGCATTGGCGGAACGCGGGCGAGGCGAGCACGAAATAGAATGTCTCGGCAAGCGGCCAGCCTTTGATCGAGCCCGGAATCGGCGGCGAGAGGTACCAGCCTTCGCAGAATATTCGTTCCCTCCCAATTTCCGTCATAGGTGACGTCATAGGCTTGCTTGAAGGCCGCCGAATCGATGCCGAGCAGCTGATCGATTTCGTCCTCGGACCAGACATAAAACTTGCCTTCATGGCCCTCGCTGTCGGCATCGAAGGAACTGGCGAAGGCGCCGTCAACGCGCATCTCGCGCAGCGCCCAATCGATGGTTTCGGCAATACGCGCCGCAAACAGCGGATTTTTCGTTTCCTGCCAGACCAAGGTCATGAAATTGACGAGCTGGGCGTTGTCGTAGAGCATTTTCTCGAAATGCGGGACCAGCCATTCCGCATCGACCGAGTACCGGGCATAGCCGCCGCCCAAATGATCGTAGATGCCGCCCATCGCCATCCGGTCAAGGGTGAGCGACACGGCCTGGGAGAGCGCAGGGTTGGCGGTTGCCAAGTATCCGCGCCAGAGAAGCTCGAGCGGGCTTGGTTGGGGGAATTTCGGCGCTTGGCCGATGCCGCCATTATCGGGATCGACCGCGCGAACCAGCGTCGTCGCCGCCTGGCCCAAAAAAGCCGGCGGCAGATCCCCGCCGCGCCTCGGCCGGGACAGACGGTCGATCGCCCCCTTCAACGAGGCGGCGTTGTCGGCCACCTTGTCGGGGGATTGGCGGTAGACGTCGATGACGCGGTTGAGAAGTTCGCGAAAGCCGGGCCGGCCATAGCGCGGCTCGGGCGGATAATAGGTTCCGCCCCAAAACGGCTCGCCGGAAGGGATCAAAAACATGGTCAAGGGCCAGCCGCCATGTTCGCCGATGAGAGCCAAGGCGGATTGATAGATCGCGTCCACATCCGGCCGCTCTTCCCGATCGACCTTGATGTTGATGAAGCCCTCATTCATCAGGGCGGCGGTTTCCGCGTCCTCGAAGCTTTCGTGGGCCATGACATGGCACCAATGGCAGGCTGCGTAACCAACCGAAAGCAGGACTGGCTTATCCTGGACCCGGGCCTCGGCAAAGGCCTCGATCCCCCAGGGCCGCCAATGGACCGGATTGTCCTTGTGCTGAAGAAGATAAGGGCTGGTCTCGCGGCCCAATAAATTGCCCGTCATCGCCCCAGTGTCGGGGGCAACGCATTTTGGCTCAACCCCAAACTTGTTATGGTTTCGCTTAGGCTGCGAATGAGGGCGAGGTGCGGTTGCGCCCATTAAGTTGCGTGGGGCCCGGCCCGTGGCCTAATGTCGGCCCGGAACGTGTCGCCCCAAAACGTATCGTCAGTAAACGCCGCTTACGCCGGAGGCTGCCTATGAAATTCACGGTCGATGTCGACTGCACGCCGGAGGAAGCCCGCCGCTTTTTTGGTCTCCCCGATGTCACCGCCCTGCAAGAGAAGATGATGAAAGAGATCGAGAAGCGCACGATGGAAAATCTGGCGGCGATGGATCCGGAAGCGCTGGCGAAACTCTGGACGCCGTTCGGAATTGAGGGCCTTGAGAAAATGCAAAAAGCGTTCTGGTCCCAGATGACGAAGAAGGCGCCGTGAGCCGCATCCCGTGACCGATCCGGCACCCTATTATCAACGCCATGTTTTTTGCTGCACGAATCACCGCCCGCCGGGCGATGCGCGGGGCTGTTGTGCCGCCAAGGGCTCGGAGACACTCCGCAACTACATGAAAGCGCGAGCCAAGGAATTGGGCCTGAAGAGCGTGCGAATCAATGCCTCGGGGTGTCTGGACCGCTGCGAGCTTGGGCCCACCATGGTGATTTATCCGGAAGGTGTTTGGTACGGCTACCGCACGGCGGAAGATCTCGACGAGATTCTGACCGTCCACATAAGGGACGGCGGGCGGGTGACAAGGCTGATGCTGTACCCGGATCAGACTGCGCCGCAGGGGGCCGGGCCGCAGGGGGCCGCGCCGCAGGAAGCAGCACCACGAAGGGCGGCAGAAAAATCGTAGAAGGGCTTCCATGAGCCCAACCATTTTCGCTTTGGCCAGTGGGGCGGGGCGTGCGGCGATCGCGGTTCTGCGTATTTCCGGGCCCAAAGCGTCCCAAGTGCTTCGCGCTCTTATTGGGCCGTTACCTCCACCGAGGCACGCGCGGCTCGCCCGGTTCCGCGATCCCGAAACCAACGAAACCTTGGATCAGGGTTTGGCGCTGTGGTTCCCCGGTCCGCAAAGCTACACCGGGGAAGACATGGCGGAACTTCACCTCCATGGCGGCCGCGCAGTCGTGGCCGGCTTGATTTCGGTGCTGTCGCGTCTGCCTGATTTAAGGGCGGCCGAACCCGGTGAATTTTCCCGCCGCGCCTTTTTGAACGCCAAGCTCGATCTGACCGAAGTCGAAGCAATCGGCGATCTGGTCGATGCCGAGACCGAGGCTCAGCGCCGCCAGGCGCTGCGGCAATTGGAAGGCGAATTCGGAAAGCGGATCGAGGCCTGGCGCAACCGGCTGGTGCGCGGTCTTGCCCATATGGAAACGGCCATCGATTTCGCTGAAGACGATCCGTCCGTATCGGCGGACAAATTGCGGGCCGATATGGAGAAGCTCGGCCAGGAAATCGGGGAGTGCCTGAAAGACAACCGGCGCGGCGAGAAACTTCGCGAGGGATTTTCGGTTGCAATCTTAGGCCCGCCGAATGCCGGTAAATCGAGCCTTCTGAACCGTCTGGCCGGCCGCGAAGCGGCGATTGTGTCCGAGCGCGCCGGAACCACAAGGGATGTGATCGAGGTCCATCTCGATTTAGCAGGCTTGCCCGTCATCTTGGCCGATACCGCAGGCTTGCGGGAAACCTCGGACGAGATCGAGAGCGAAGGGGTGCGCCGGGCTCTGCACCGCGCGGAGAGCGCCGATCTCAATCTGCTGGTCCTTGAAGGATCGGATGTTTTGGCGATCGATTCGATATCGAAACAAGTCGTTGCGCAATCGAAACGAAATGCCGGCGCCCCAGTAATCGTGGTCGCCAACAAATGCGACCTGGTTTCCGATGTACATAGTACCGTCAATAACATCCGAGATTTGTTGAACGAAAAGAATCTCCCGGTCATCGCCGTCTCCGCCAAGACCGGCGACGGCATTCCGGACCTCCTCGCCGCTCTCGAACAGGTCGCGTCCCAAAATCTAACCGGCGGCCCTGCCGCCATCACCCGGGTACGCCACCGCGCGGGGCTTGAGGAATGCGCAGGGGCATTGGCAAGATTCGCTCAAGCGACAGAGCCCGAGCTCGGAGCGGAGGATCTGCGCCTGGCTGCCCGGGCGCTGGGCCGGATCACCGGCCGGGTCGATGTGGAAGATTTGCTCGACGTCATCTTCCGCGATTTCTGCATCGGTAAATAATCCATCGGATCGTTTCACGTGAAACCGAGGTCCACGCGAAAATGCTCCGCGTGGACTTGAGGGCCGTGCCCGGCTAGATTGCCGCCGCCATGGCAAAATGGGCGCAATCGAAATTCGACGTGATCGTTGTCGGCGGCGGCCATGCCGGCTGCGAAGCCGCTGCGGCAAGCGCCCGCATGGGCGCGCGAACGCTGTTGCTGACCCATAACATCGAAACCATCGGCGAGATGTCGTGCAATCCGGCGATCGGCGGGCTCGGCAAGGGCCACCTGGTGCGGGAGATCGATGCCCTGGACGGCATCATGGGCCGTGCCGCCGATGCTGCCGGCATTCAGTTCCGTTTGCTCAACCGGAGCAGGGGGCCGGCGGTTCGGGGGCCTCGGGCCCAAGCCGACCGCAAGCTCTATAAGGCGGCGATCCGGCGCTTTCTTTTCGAACAGGAGAATTTGGCCATCGAAGCCGAATCGGCTGATGGCTTCGTTGTCGAGAAGCGACGGGTCGCCGGAATCGTTACGGGATCGGGACGAATAATCGCGGCAGGAGCGGTGATATTGACCACCGGTACATTCCTGCGTGGCCTCATTCATTGCGGGCAAGAGCGCATTCCGGCCGGCCGTGCCGGTGAAGCACCCTCCCGCGGCCTTGCCGAAGCTATTGAAAGAGCAGGGTTTTCTCTCGGCCGGCTGAAAACCGGAACGCCGCCGCGGCTTGATGGGCGAACGATTGATTATTCAGCTTTGACCATACAGTCGGGGGACAATCCACCCGTCCCATTTTCCTATCTGACGGCTAGGATCAAAACCCCCCAAATTCCGTGCCATATCACCCGGACTACGAGGCAAGTGCATGAGTTAATTGAGAAAAACCTGCATCTCTCGCCGATCTATTCAGGCCAGATCGAAAGCCGCGGTCCGCGTTATTGCCCGTCGATCGAAGACAAGGTCGTTCGCTTCAAGGATCGGGAGGCGCATCGAATCTTCTTGGAGCCCGAAGGGTTGGACGATTCAACCGTCTATCCGAATGGCATTTCAACCTCGCTGCCCCGGGAGATTCAGGAGCAGATCATCCATCTGATTCCAGGGCTCGAGCGGGCGGCGATGATCCGGCCCGGCTATGCCATCGAATACGATTTCGTAGACCCGCGCGAGCTTCGGCCAACTCTGGAGACGCGGCGCATCCATGGGCTGTTTTTGGCAGGCCAGATCAACGGCACCACCGGCTATGAGGAGGCGGCCGCTCAAGGCTTGATGGCGGGCCTCAATGCGGCATTGCTGGTATCGGCTGGCGAAGCGTTCGTGCTTGATCGAGCGGATGCTTATATCGGGGTGATGATCGATGACCTGGTTCGCTTGGGTATCAACGAGCCGTATCGGATGTTTACCTCCCGGGCCGAGTATCGGCTCCGGCTGCGGGCCGATAATGCCGATCAAAGATTGACCGCCAAAGGGATGGTAATCGGCTGCATCGAATCGACCAGGGCCAGGGTGTATGAATCAAAGAAATCGGCCCTTGATCAAGCTCGGGCTTTAACCATAAGCCTCAAATCCAGCCCATCGGAGCTGGCGAAACGCGATATTGCGGTGCCCCAAGACGGCGTCACCCGAACGGTTGCGGAATTGCTGGCACTTCCGGAATTAACCATAAATCGGCTGACAGTGGTTTGGCCGGAGCTTAGCCATATCGGCTCCGAAATCGCTGAACAGCTGGAAATCGATTCGCGATATGCCAATTATCTAGCGCGCCAGGATTCTGACGTTGAAGCGTTTAGGCGAGACGAAGCTTTAGCGCTCCCGTTGCACCTGGATTATGGGCACATCGCCGGTCTATCGACAGAGATGCGGGAAAAGTTTGAATTCGCTCGCCCTGAGAGCCTGGGCGCGGCCGCGCGGATTTCGGGCGTAACACCCGCCGCCCTAATTCTTTTGCTCCGGCATGTTCGCCGGGGAGAAGCCAGGAAATCAGCCTGATACCGCTCACGCCAGAGGCCTTCGCGACCGAGACAGGTGTTTCACGTGAAACAATCGATCGGCTTAAGTCGTATTCCAACTTAATCGCCAAATGGCAGAGGGCCATAAACCTTATCTCGGCTCGCGATCTGGCCGATTTATGGCGACGCCACATGCTCGATTCGGCGCAGCTGGTCGAGCATATGCCGTCGCCTCCGGTTGGCCGGGAGCGGGTGATCGCAGATCTTGGCAGCGGTGCCGGATTTCCCGGCATGGTTCTCGCCATCTTAGGGGCGGGACAAGTCCATCTGATTGAGAGCGATCAGCGAAAATGCGCCTTCCTGCTGGAAGCCGCCCGGCTGACAGGATCGCGCGTGGTGATTCACGATTGCCGCATCGAGGAATTCCCCAAGAAAAACCCGAAGTTCAAGGCCGATGTCGTGGTCGCAAGAGGCTTGGCGCCGCTCCTAAGGCTCCTTGAATACGCCGCCCGGATACTGGCCCCGGATGGTGTCTGCCTATTTTTAAAAGGGGACAACCTCTCGAAAGAATTGACCCAGGCCGGTAAAGAATGGAATATGCGCGCGGACCAGTTGCCTAGCCGCACGAGCCGGTCGGGCATCATCCTGCGTCTGGGGGATCTGGCCCGTGGACGAGCCAAGTCTTGACCAAGCCGCCACGCAGACCGCCGGGCCAAGTGTCGAGCCAGCGGTAACTGCCGGCCGCAACAAGATCATTTCGATAGCGAATCAAAAAGGCGGGGTCGGGAAAACGACCACCGCCGTTAACCTTGCGACGGCTTTGGCCGCTGTCGGGCGCCGCATCCTCCTGGTCGATCTCGATCCTCAAGGCAATGCCAGCACCGGCCTCGGGATTGGTAATCACCTGCGATCCGCCGGGTCTTACCACGTTCTTTTGGGCGATACCCAGGTTCCCGCCGCCACCGTCAAGACAACCATTCCGGGCTTATCCGTCGTTCCGTCTTCCATGGACCTAACCGGGGCCGAGCTCGAGTTGGTGGATTTGGATCGGCGCGAATATCGTTTACGGGAGGCCTTGGAAGGCAGCCGGCCGGATTACGATCACATCCTGATCGATTGCCCGCCGTCTCTTGGTCTCTTGACCTTGAACGCTTTGGTTGCAGCGGACGCCATCCTGGTTCCCTTGCAATGCGAGTTCTACGCGCTCGAAGGATTGAGCCATCTGGTCCGCACCGTAGAGCGGGTGCAGCGGAGCTTTAATCCCCGGCTGCAAATCGAAGGGGTGGTATTGACGATGTTCGACAAGCGCAACAATTTGAGCGGCCAAGTCGAGGCCGATGTGCGCGGCTATTTCGGGCATAAGGTTTTCGACACGGTCATCCCGCGCAATGTTCGGGTTTCCGAAGCGCCAAGCCACGGTAAACCGGTATTGCTCTACGACATGGAATGTCCGGGCGCTCAGGCTTACATCCATCTTGCGAGCGAAGTTCTGCGCCGGGAGAAGGAGGCGATGGCTTGAACCCTGAAGAAGGCAAGCGCCGCCAACTTGGGCGCGGGCTTTCGGCATTGTTCGGTGACGAAGGCGCTGATTACGCCGAGCTCGACAAGCTTCGCGTCAACAAGGCGGTGCCCATCGAACTGTTGCAGCCCGGGCGCTTTCAGCCGCGCCATCGCTTCGACGAAGATGAAATCCGAGGTCTTGTCGATTCGATCCGGGCAAACGGTATTCTGCAACCGATTTTGGTGCGACGGCTTCCGGAGTCGCCGGATAAATTCGAGATCATTGCCGGTGAGCGACGCTGGCGCGCGGCGCAAAAAGCATCGCTTCACGAAGTTCCGGTCATCGTCAAAGAGCTCGACGATGCCAGCGCAATTGAAATTGCGCTGGTCGAGAATCTTCAGCGCCAGGATCTAACGGCGATCGAAGAAGCCGAAGCCTATAAGCGATTGCTCGAAGAATTCGACAATACGCAGGAAGACTTGGCGCGGACGCTCGGCAAGAGCCGAAGTCACATCGCCAACATGGTCCGATTGCTCGAGCTTCCAGAATCGGTTCGCGAACTCATCAATGACGGTAAATTAACGGCGGGCCATGCCCGGGCGCTTATCGGCAATCCCGATGCGGAAAAACTCGCGAAACAAATCGTCGCGCGCGGACTCAATGTCCGTCAGGTGGAGCAACTGACCCGCGGCGAAAAAGAAGGAAAGCCGAAGCAAGCGACGGCGATGAAAGACGCCGATACAAGGGCGCTCGAAGCCGAAGTGTCAAATCTCCTGGGATTGAAAGTTTCGATCAATCATCACGGCGCCGGCGGCATGGTGATGGTCGTCTATAAGACGCTCGAGCAGCTGGATGAATTGTTGCGCCGGCTCTCCCAACCCGGCGGCCGCAACCGCCGCGCCGAATCGCCAACTCGTTCCGATATCGAAATGATGTCCAACGACGCCGATACGCCAGCGCCCATTGAGGCGCCCGCCCGGCCCGATTCCGAAAACTCCTAATTCCGAGAATTTATTTGGAGGCCCGTGCCGGCTCGCGAGCAATTTCGAGCAAGGCATGGCGGCAGATCGTTTCCGCCGGCAGACCGGTGGTCTTGCATAGAATCTCGGTCTCGACCAACCGTTGCAGAGCGGTCACCGCGCGCCGGGAAGACCAGCGGCGAAGCTGAGCACGAAATCGCGTTTTATCTTTGAAAAACACCGCCGGCCGCAGGGCGGCCATCGCCGATTCGTCATTGCTCCCATCCTCGATGGCGGCGCCCGCTTGACGCAGCCGGTCGAAATGCCGGGATACCGCGCGCAAGACGCTGACCGGCATCACACCCTCGAGAAACACCCGGGCAACCGCCCGGTCCACGGCCGCCAATTCGCCGCCGGCCACGGCAAAGCCGACCTCGTCGAGCGTCAACTCTGAGCTGTCGCCGACGCAGGCGATGGCGTCATCCACGGTCACGCGTCCGCCGGGCCCGGCATAAATAGCGAGCTTTTCCAGTTCCCGGCGCGTCACCCCGCGGTTGCCGCCGAGATTGTCGGCCAAATAATCGAGAGCTTCTGGATCTAGCGAAACTTTCTCCTCAGCCAGTGCTTTGCGGATGAAGTCGCCGAGCTGTGCCCCTTCATCCAAATAACAAGCCAAGGCCGCGGCGTTAGCGACGCTTTCGAACAGGTTTCGCAGGGTCGAACGCGGCGGCAGCGGGCCGGCTTCAACGACGACGAACGCCGCTTGCGGCGGCCGGCAAGGCGGATCACCGAGAAAATCAGCCAAAACGGATGAGAGCGAATCGCCCGCCTCGCGCACGATGACGACGCGACGACCGCCGGTCATCGCAATGGCGGCGACTTCATCGCCGAGCCGCGCCGGATCCTCGATCAACGCGTTTGCGGTAATCTCGACGGTGCGGAAGGGATCGGTTAGATCCAAAACCACGCTCCTTGCCAAATCCAGAGCGCGTTCACGCACAAGACCGGAGTCGGGGCCATACAAGAGAACGGCAAGAAGGCCGAAATCGGGGGCGCGCAAAAAAGACTCGGCTCGGGCTATTTTCATAGTTGGACTTTCATGGCCGCTTCTGAGAGCCAATCGTCGCAGACGAGCACGTCAATATTGGCCGGATGGATAAGGTCCGGAGTCCTCCGGCAATATGGTGCCGGGCGGGGTGACGGGCGCCGGGGGCGGCGGCAATCCGCGGGTAGCGACTGGCTCGGTCGGATTCTTTTGGGTGAAATGGAAGGAAATCTTCAGGGTGATATCGTCGGCGATTGCCTGAATTGAACGGCGCTCGGCGTCCTGCTCCGCCGCCAAATTGGCGTATTCCGATTGCACGACGTCATAGCTTGCAACCCCGCGCGCCTGTCCCGAAAAGATGGCGCCCCCCGTCGCCATATGTCGGAGAATGTAAGTTGCGTTGATCTGTAAATTGGCGCGCGTGGCAACCTGGTTCTTTTGAATCGCGAGATTCTCCGTCAACTCCGTCATTTTGATGTCGAGATAATATTGCGGCTGTGCCGGCTCGCCATACGGCGTCAATTGAGTCAAAAGCGTGTTGCGGAGCTGTTGGCCGATCCGAAAGTTTGCGGTTTTCGGATCGCCTTCTTGACGCACGCCGATTTTGATCAACTGAGCCTGCGCGGTCACTTCGGGATTGGCCTTGCCGTAGAGCGGGTGGAATCCGCACCCCGCAAGTGCCGCGATCCACCCGCAAGCGATCAAAGCGCTCGCGATGAGTCGGCCGGTGCCGCGCTGCTCAAACCACCACATTGACGATCCTGTTCGGCACAACGATGACCTTGCGCGGCGGTTTGCCGTCCGCAAGTTTGGCCACTGCGGGTAAGGCCAAGGCGGCGGCCTCGGCTTCCTCGCGCCCGGCGTCCCGAGGCAATTCGATCTGCCCGCGGAGCTTGCCGTTCACCTGAACCGCCACCGTCACCGTCTCGTCGATGACAAGATCGGGATCGAATTGCGGCCAGTCACTCTCCGCCAGAAGTTTGCCATGACCGAGTTGCTGCCAAAGCTCCTCGGCGAGATGCGGGGCCAGAGGTTCGAGAACGCGAATCAAAGTCTCGAACCCTTCGCGAAGCACCCAGGCCTTGCGGGAATCGGCCGGCGACCTCTCGGCGACCTCACCAAGCAGATTGGTAAGCTCTCGGATATGGGCGACCGCGCGGTTGAAGCGGAATTTTTCCAAATCCTCAGAAACCGACTTGATCGTCTTGTGAATCGTGCGCCGCACCCCGATCAATTCCGGCGACAGGGAGTTAGGCATCGCGCTTCCCGCCGCCGGCAGTTCCGCTTCGGTGATGAGCCGCCATAATCGATTGACATAGCGCCACACGCCTTCGACGCCGGCTTCGCTCCATTCGAGATCCCGTTCCGGCGGGCTGTCGGAAAGCATGAACAGGCGTGCCGTATCGGCGCCATAGCTCTCGATGATCGCAGCCGGGTCGACCACGTTCTTGCGCGATTTGCTCATTTTTTCGACCCGCCCGACGGTTACCGGCGAACCGTCGGAGATCTTCACCATTTGGCCGGTTTCGTCGCGCCTAACTTCTTCCGGGTAGAGCCAGCGCTCTTCCGCATCACGGTAAGTCTCGTGGCAAACCATGCCCTGAGTGAGCACTCCGGCGAAGGGCTCCGCCGGCATCTCGTAGCCGCAGCGCCGGAGCGCCCTGGTGAAAAAGCGGGAGTAAAGCAGATGCAGCACGGCGTGCTCGACGCCGCCAATATACTGGTCGACGGGCATCCAACGCCGGATCGCCTTCTGACTGAAGGGTTGCGGCGCCTGCGGCGAGCAGAATCGCGCGAAATACCAGGACGATTCAAAGAACGTGTCGAAGGTATCCGTCTCCCGCAGCGCCTTGCCGCCGCAAGTCGGACAGGCCACATGTTTCCACGTCGGATGCTTGTCCAGCGGATTGCCGGGCTCGTCGAAGCTGACGTCTTTCGGCAGCGTCACCGGCAAATCTCGTTCTGGGACCGGAACGATTCCGCAGGCAGTACAGTGAATGATCGGGATCGGGCAGCCCCAATAGCGCTGGCGGGATATTCCCCAATCGCGAAGCCGGTAGACGGTTTCGCCACGCCCCTGCCCCGACTCATCGAGCCTCTCGATGGCGGCGGTCTTGGCGTCATCGACATCCAAGCCGTCGAGGAATTGCGAATTGACGAGAACGCCGTCTCCTTCATAGGCGGCATCGCCGACCGCGGCGACGTCCGCATCCTTCGGTTTCACGACCGGAAGAATGGGCAGGCCGTATTTATGGGCGAATTCGAAGTCGCGCTGGTCGTGGGCGGGGCAGCCGAACACGGCACCGGTCCCATATTCCATCAACACGAAATTAGCGACATAGACCGGAAGCGTATGTCCGGGAATGAAAGGATGGGCGGCGCGAAGCCCGGTGTCATAGCCTTTCTTCTCCGCGGTTTCGATGGCCGCTTCGCTGGTGCCGAGATGCCCGGCTTCGGTGATGAAGCGCGATAATTTCGAATCCTGCTGGGCCAATGCCGCCACCAGCGTGTGATCGACGGCAATGGCGACAAAGGCGGCCCCGAACAGCGTATCGGGCCGGGTCGTGAAGACCTCGATGCTGTCGGCAATGCCGGAGGGCGCATTGGCAATCTTGAAAAAGAGTCGCGCGCCATCGGACCGGCCGATCCATTTGTCCTGCATGGTCCGGACCTTCTCCGGCCAGCGGTCGAGCAAAGCGAGGGATTCGAGAAGGTCATCGGCGAAATCGGTGATGCGCAGGAACCATTGGGAGAGCCTGCGGCGCTCGACCAGCGCGCCAGAGCGCCAACCCCTGCCCTCGATCACCTGCTCGTTGGCCAGGACGGTATGATCGACCGGATCCCAATTGACCCAGGATTCTTTTCGATAGGCGAGCCCGGCCGCGAGCATGTCGAGAAACATCTTCTGCTCATGCCGGTAATAAGAAGGGTCGCAGGTCGCGATCTCCCGCGACCAGTCATAGGACAAGCCCATGGCTTTGAGCTGGCCGCGCATGTGCGCGATATTGGCGTAAGTCCATTTGGCGGGATGAACCTTGTTTTCGATTGCGGCATTTTCCGCCGGCATGCCGAAGGCGTCCCAACCCATGGGGTGCAGCACGTCGAAGCCCCGGGCGCGCATGTATCGCGCGACCACGTCACCCAACGTGTAGTTGCGGACGTGACCCATATGGATGCGCCCGGAAGGGTACGGAAACATCTCGAGGACGTAATATTTCGGCTTCGGTCCCTCGTCGGCGGCGGCAAATACGCGCCGTTCTTCCCAAACGGTCTGCCACCTCGCTTCAGTCTCGCGGAAATTGTACCGGCTCATTTCAGGCTTGGCTTTGGGGGTCGTTGAAAGCGGGCGATCATAGCGGAAGGACCCCTGAACCTCAAAACGCCCAGCCCCGGGAACCGCCGGCTACTTATTCCAGAAACGCCCCGATTCCAGAAACGCCCCGAGCGCCGCCAGTCCTGACGCCTTGCTTCCGGCGACCCGGCCCGCATTACGGTCGGTTATGCCGCCAAGGGCATAGACCGGGATCGGGCTTTGCCGGGCAAGATTGGCGAAGCGGATCGGACCGAGGCCCGGCCGGCCCGGATGGCTTTCGGTTTTGAACACCGGCCCCAAAAGAGCGGCATCGGCGCCGAACCGGGCCGCCCGCCGCAAGGCCGGAAGAGAATGGGCCGAGGCGGTGACGATCCAAGCTCGCCGCATCGCCGCCGCCCGGTGGATCGCCTGCGCCCGTGTCAGCACTGCCTCTGCATAGTGAACGCCGTCGGCCCGCACCCGGAAGGCCAGCCGCGCATTGTTCCCAACCAGGAATTTCAGCCGCCGCCGCCGACACAGACTTGCGAGGGCTTCGGCCAATTTTATCCTTTCGCCGCTTTGGTAATGGCGAAATATCACAAAGCTTCCCGCCGGCAGGCGCGAAACAATATGCGTCGGGTCGGGCAGCCGGTCGCCATCGGTGATCAATAGCAGCGGGGGCAGTCTCGGCCTTCGCCGGATACAGGACGGCGCGTTGCGCAAATTGAGAAGCCGGGCCGCGGATGTTAGGGTCATGAAGGGAGTCCGATATTTTCATGACCGCAATTTCCGGCATCGCCGCCAATCTTGCTTCCGTGCGCGCCCGTCTCGACGCCGCCGCGAAGGCGGCGGGACGGAAAAATCGTCCACGCCTCATCGCGGTCTCCAAGACCCACGATGAAGCGGCAATTCGGGCGGCGATCGCCGCCGGCCAGCGCGACTTCGGGGAAAACCGGGTTCAGGAAGCGCTGAAAAAGTTTCCCGCGCTCAAAAAAGAATTTCCGGATTTGGTGCTGCACCTCATCGGACCGCTGCAATCGAACAAGACGGCCGACGCGGTGGCGCTTTTCGACGTCATTCACACGCTGGACCGTCCCAAGCTTGTCGATGTACTGATACGGGAGACGATGCGGCAAAATCGAATGCCCGATTACCTCATTCAGGTGAACACCGGGGAAGAACCGCAAAAAGCGGGTATCGTTCCGGAGGACGCCGACGCGTTCGTCGCCGTTTGCCGCGATGACTTTAAGCTCCGGATCATCGGCCTTATGTGCATTCCGCCAGTCGACGAAGAACCGTCGCTTCATTTTGCCCTGCTTGCAAAAATTGCAAAACGCAACGAACTCACCGAGCTCAGCATGGGTATGAGTCATGATTTCGAAATCGCCGCCGCCTTCGGTGCAACGATGGTGAGGGTCGGCACGGCCATCTTTGGGAAGCGGGCACCTTAACTTTCGACACAGAGTCTGCCGCCAGGGTGCATCGCCTTTAGCGCTTCGAGCAGATCCGGAAATTTGAGCGCGATACAACCTTCGGTCGGCGCCAAATCCGGCTTTGCCACGTGGAGGAAAATCGCGCTGCCACGGCCCGGAACGACGGGATTGTCGTTGTGGCCCAGGACGACGACAACATCATAGAGCCCGTCTTCCCGCCACAAAGTTTCGCAGTGAGCGGCATGGGGCAGTTGGACCTGCCGGTTATAGAAAGCATCGTTGGGATCGTCGCACCAGCCGTCTGCCCGGTGGATGACGAGGAGCGGCAACGCGGTCTTGGGCGCTGCGATCTTGTCGGCGCGATAGAACACCCGGCGCAGCGGAAAGCATCCAACCGGCGTTGCGCCATCGCCCTCTTTCTTGTCGAGGCTCACTCCGCCTCGGCCGAGCGCGCAAGAATAGGCCGCGTCGCCAATGCGCAAAACGCCTTGGGTACCTGTAGCCGCGGTTGTTACGAGAACGTCCACGCCCTGGTTATACCGGCATGGCTGGGAATTGGAAATCGACGGAGGACGCTGGGCCGACGGCTACTGAATGACGTCGAGACGAGGCGGCTGATTATTGAGCGGCATTGGATTGGCGAGATATTTGTCGAGGCCGTATTTCATCCGCTGGGCAAACACCCCGTTCGGAGGGGAAGCGAGTTCCCCCGCCGGCTTCAGTCCGCCGGAATGAAGGATCGGACCGGGTGCCACCGGCGTGGTGCCGACGGCATTGGCCGCCGAATCGGTGACGGAATTTGATTCGACCGATTGGGGGGTGAGGTTATCCGCTGGGGCCACCGGAGTTGCCAGAGCTGCCGGCGAAGATACGATGGCCGGCGCGGGGTTAGCCGAAATCTGATTGCCCAGCTGCTGATTGACTAGCGGCTGGAAAGTATCAGGTGCTTTTGGGGCCGAGCCGACCGATTGGAGCAACAGTATTTCCTGCTCTGGGCTGAGCTCGATAGGTTTGGACGGTGAGCCAGCGGCCGGCGCGACCGCCGCAACATTCCCATTATCGTTGCGTTCGTTTAGAAGCGCTTGCTGTGCCGGCGTCAGCGGGCGGCCTCCCGGATTATTCGCGCCGGCGACGGGTGCGGCTTGCAGGGGCGCCTGCCGTGTTTGCGGCGCGGTTGTGGCGGAAGCCGCTGAGGCCACGGCGGGCGACGCTGCCGGGCCGGCAAGAGCCGTAGTCGGGTTTTGATCGCTTGATTTTTTCGGCGCATCTTGAGGAGAATTTTCAGGCGGCACGATATTGGCGAGATACCACGGGGTGCCGAAGGCTGATGACGCAATGTTGGCTGCCGATGACGGCGACGACGAATCCGCTTGCTGCGACGCGTTATCCTCGGCCTTGGAGAACATGACAGGCTCGCGCGGCGCATTGTCTGGTTTGTCGGGTGCGCCGAACAAGGCCGACATCACATTGCCGCCGATGTCTTGACCGGTCGAACCTGCCACCGCGGCGTCGACTGCGGCGGAAACGAAGCCGAGGACGCCGCCATAGATGGCGCCGCCGACCAACCGCGGCCCGACATCGATGGTATCTCCGGTAATGGCGCGATAAATCGTGGAAATGATCGGGATCTGCTGCAACGGGTTGATGGCGGCGATCACGTCGTCGATGCCAAAGCCGTCTTCGCCGAACAGCGCCTTATCGAGGGACTGTGGCTTGTGATTAGGGTCGGTGTATTGATGCTGGGTCGCGCGAACGAGATCGAGGAAGCCCGAAGGCTCGGATTGGCTTGGCGACGCGTCCGCGGTTTGAGATCCGGCGACTTGCTGGCCACCTTGTGGCGCCGTTTGCGCGGCGGGCGGGACCGTAGCGCTTGCGACCTGAAGGGCAGCTGGGTTTTGGCCGAAAACCGGGAAATCCACGCGAGATCCTTTCGCGAATTCTCTGTGCAACCCCGGTGCCATAAAATATTCGCGTTAATTCAATTAGTTAAGTGACGGCTGAGCGGGCGAAAGCCGCCCCCCAGGCAATTTTTTCCTAGCTTCGGAGGGCAACTCCTTTGGCCGGCATTGGCGGCTAGGAGCGACGCGACGCGGTGTCCGGTTGTCGCCAGCAAATCCGGCGGCCCAAGTTGTTCGGCGGCGGCTTTCCCAATAAGATCATTTTTTTAGACATGCGCTGCCTCGCGCCAGAGGCTAATCGCGCCTAAATTGCGCCGATGGTTATCGAAAAGAAAATCCTTCTTGTTGATGACGATGGGGCCTTGCGGCAATCGCTCTGTGAGCAGCTGCAGCTCCATGAAGAATTTCAGGTGGTCGAGGCGGCGAGCGGCAAAGCAGCGCTCGAGGCCGCGAAGAGCGATCGATTCGATCTCGTGCTGCTCGATGTCGGATTGCCGGATATCGATGGCCGGGAAGTGTGCCGACTGCTCCGCCGCCTTGGCGTCGCCGCACCGATCATCATGCTGACGGGTGCGGATTCGGAGGCCGACACAATTCTGGGACTCGATGCCGGGGCGAACGACTATGTGACCAAGCCGTTTAAGGTCGGCGTGTTGCTGGCGCGGATTCGGGCGCAACTTCGACAGCACGAGGCGAGCGAGGATGCGGTTTTCACCATCGGCCCCTACACCTTTCGTCCCGGTGCGAAGCTTTTGCTCAATAACGCCAACAACCGCAAAATCCGGCTTACCGAAAAAGAGACGGCGATCTTGCGCTATCTCTATCGTGCCGGAAACAAGCCAGTGAGTCGTGAAGTGCTTCTCGATGAAGTCTGGGGATATAACGCCGGAATCACGACCCATACTCTGGAGACGCACGTTTATCGCTTGCGCCAGAAGATCGAAATCAACCCGACGGCGGCCGAAATTCTGATTACGGAGCCCGGCGGCTATCGCCTCGTGCCCTAGAGCACGATCTCGTCAGTTCGAATCGGCTGCGTTGCGCTTTTGGTGCGGCGATCCGACGCCGCCGCCGCACAAGCGAACGCGCCGCGTCGTGGCTTCGATCGCGACAAAGCTGTCGGCGGACAATTTTACAAAGTCAAGGTTACGCAGACCGGCACGTGGTCGGAAGGCTGCGGCCAGGACCGCGTTTCGCGCATGATTTGAACCGAGTGAAGCTTTGGAGCGAGCGGTTCGTTGACCAGAACGTGATCGAGTCGCCGGCCACGATCGCTGGCTTGCCAATCCTGGGCGCGGTAGCTCCACCAAGTATAAAGTTTCTCCAATTCGGGAACGAAACGGCGCACGGCATCGACCCAGGGCCTTGCTCGCATCATTTTTTCGAATCGCGAGGCCTCTTCCGGCGTGTGACTCACCACCTTGAGCAATTGTTGGTGTGACCAGACATCGGCCGGTAGCGGCGCCACATTGAGGTCGCCGACCACGATCGTCGGGGTTTTCTTCCGCGCCTGCGCCCGCGACCACTCGATCATTTCGTCGAGGAAATTCAGCTTATGAGCGAATTTCTCGTTCGCTTTCGGATCCGGAATATCGCCCCCGGCCGGAACATAAAGATTGTGAACCTCGATCACGCCTCCGCCGATCAGGACATTCGCCGTGGCGTGGCGGGCATCGATTTTACGGCACCATTGCCGCTCTTCCAGCGGCTGAAGAGGAAGCCGCGACAGGATCGCCACGCCATTATAGCCTTTGTAACCGCGCACCAATTGGTGGGGATAACCAAAATCCGCGATCGCCTCGCCCGGGAAATGGCACTCTTCGGCCTTGGTTTCCTGCAGGCAGATCACGTCGGGAGAATGCAGCGAGGTCAGCTTCTTCAGCTGCGGCAGCCGGAGCCGCACCGAGTTTATGTTCCAGGTGATCAGACGCAATCGAGCGTCCGAGGATTTTTTCACGGCAGCGGCTCGTCGCTGTGGATGTCGATCGCGGAAATTCCCCGTGCCAGGAATGCGTGGACGGTCGCCCGGACCATCGCCGGAGGACCGAATATATAGGCTTTGAAGGAGGCCAAGGTCGGAAAATCCGCCGTCACCGCTTCGGTAACCAGGCCCTTGCGCCGGGCCGCGGCGTTCGCGCCGGCGGAGAGCACCGGCACGAAATGAAAATTCGGAAAATCGCGGGCAAGGGATTCGAAATTGGCCTCGAGATAGAGATCCGGCTCGTCGCGCACGCCGAAATAGAGATGGATTTCCTGGCGCATGCCGGATTGAAGCGCCGTTTCGATGATGGATTTGACGGGCGCAATCCCCGAGCCGCCGGCGGCCGCCAAAATCGGTCCTTCGTGATTCTCGCGCAAGAATCCGGAGCCGAACGGTCCTTCGACGACGGCGTGTTCACCCGCCTTCAGTTTTTCGAACAGGCCGGGGACGTCTCGAATATAAAATTCAAGAACGGATTGGCCCGGCCGGCTCGCGATTGAAAGATTTCGCGGCGATTTGCCGTCGAAACCGACCCGCACGTATTGCCCGGCGCGGAACGAGAACGGCTCGTCGGCCGGAACGGCAAGGCGGGCCAGCGTCAAATGACGGGCCGGTCGTTCGATCGCAACCACGCGGAAACGGCGGGAGATCGATACTTTATCCTTGTCGCGCACGGGAATTTCTAGAGCTCTGGGCGAGGGTTTGCGGTGGGCAGGGGAAGATCGCAAATGGACCGAAGCCGATCAAGCTTCAGCGCCGCCGCTCCTTCCGGCCGCCACATGAGAAGGCGCCCGGTCAGGGGGGTGACCGGGCGCCGTGAAGCTCCTCACGGAGTTCTGGTGCGGCAGGGGAAACCGCACCGAACGATTCGAGACCTTTGCGGCCTCGACCGCTTCTTGCCTGTAAAGGTAGTGCGGAACCGCAGAAACTGAAATGCGCTCAATGCAAAGCTATCATGCATTTAACGCAACCCTTAGAGCCTGCTCGGGTGCCGGTCCGCTGGGTTCTTGGCGAAGAACTCAAGCCGTGCAATAGGTTAAGGGATGGAATGGCTAGGGCACAGCTTGCTTACGGGAAAGAGTCTCTTCGTCGGGATCTGGTTTGCCGCCCTATTCGCCGGCGAGCGGTTCTATCCGGCGGATGAAAAAGGCCATGTGATCGGCTCCCGAGGGGCGAGGCTCGGCCGCAATTTGGCGTTCTGGGCCATCAATATCGGTGTCTCGCTCGCCATCGTGCTGCCAGTGACGGCCTGGGCTTCCGAACACGGCGCGTGGCGGGCGTTTTGGTGGAAAGGCTGGGCGGGTCTTGCCCTCGATCTTCTGGCTCTCGATTTCTTTCTCTATTGGTGGCATCGCGCCAATCATGAAATTCCGTTCCTGTGGCGCTTTCATTCGGTTCATCATCTGGACCAAACCCTCGATACCACGACCGCGGTTCGCTTCCATTTCGGCGAGGTCTTGATTTCAGCGTTTGCTCGCGCCCTCGTCGTTCTGGTGATCGGATTTCCTTTCCCTTCGGTCTTGCTTTATGAAGCGTTGATTCTCGTCGCCGCTCTATTTCATCATTCGAATCTGAAACTGCCGCCGGAATTCGAGCGCAATCTTTCGCGCGTCATCATCACCCCATCGATCCATTGGGTGCATCACCATGCGCGAAAAATCGACACCAATTCCAATTACGGAACGGTGTTCAGCTTTTGGGATCGGATGTTTCGATCGAAAAGCCCCGCGGTGCGTATGGCCGGAATGCCGATCGGCGTCGAAGGACAGGCCGAGGAAGATCTCGGGGCGCTTTTGATACGCCCCTTTCGCGGCTGAAGACCGCACCTCCTTCGATGACGAGGGAGTCCGGAACTCAGTTGTTGCCGAAAGGCGCCTGACCCTTGGTGGGATCGATGAATTCGAAGAGCGTTGGCGCCAGCACGACATCGCGCTTGGTATCCGAAAGCGCCACCGTTGTTTCAACGCCCTTGGCGTCGAGCACTTTCCACTGCTTCAAGATGAGCGGATTGTCCTGAAACGTGAGCGTTAAAGCTCCCGCATCGGTATTCTTCATGTCTTCGAGGGTGACGCGGATGGCGCCTGGACCCTTCTGATAATCGCTGACGCGCACATCGGCGCCGAATTTGTAATTGTCGCGGACGAGAACGGCCGCGGGCGTGTCCGAAAGACTGATCGTGCTCACTTGGCCGAGTTCGGAGTCGTAGTAATGGACCTGGCTGCCGTCGGAGACGATCAGAATTTTATTGGGCGGATCGTATTCGACGCGAAGCTTGCCAGGACGTGCGACATAAAATGCCCCTTGCGCCTCGCCGCCGTCGGTCGTCGATTGCATGAACCGCGCACTCATGGTGCGAAGATTGTTCAAATAGCGCTCAATCCGCGACAGATCCGCCGCCTCGGTATCCGCGCCTTTAATATCGGCTGAACCGGCTGGGCCTGTGGCAGCCGCCTTGGCCGGCGCTACAGGAACCTTCGTCGGCGACGTTGGTGTCGCGGCTTGGGCCAAGGGAATGACGAGCGTCAAAATCGCCGCCGCCAGCAATGCTTTCAGGTTTGACGCCATCGGGTCCTCGGTGAGGTGAAACAGGCTTACATGTAAGGACGGGCGGTGCTGGAGTCCAGCACCCTAAGGCGGCGTTTATGGAGCGAAATCGCCGCGCGTTAACACTTCACGCCGGCCGACCCGGTCGGCCCGGCTGACCACGCCATCCTGTTCCATCCGCTCGATAATTCGGGCGGCGCGGTTGTAGCCGATCTGGAAATGCCGCTGAATGAAGCTTGTCGAGGCTTTACCCTCGCGGGACACCAGGGCGATCGCCTGCTGGTAAAGATCGTCGCCGCCTTCCCCGGAACCGGCCTGTTCGCCAATCACCATCCCGTCGTCCTCGGTGATCGCTTCGATATAGACGGGCTCGCCTTGCCGCTTCAGGAATGCGACGACCGCTTCGACTTCGTCGTCGCGGACCAGCGGCCCGTGGACCCGGGTAATGCGTCCGCCCGCTGCCATATAAAGCATGTCTCCTTGGCCTAAGAGCTGTTCCGCGCCTTGGTCGCCAAGGATCGTCCGGCTGTCGATGCGCGACGTGACTTGGAAGCTGATGCGGGTCGGAAAATTCGCTTTGATCGTGCCGGTGATGACGTCAACCGAAGGCCGTTGCGTCGCCATGATGAGATGGATGCCGGCGGCGCGCGCCATTTGCGAAAGGCGCTGGACCGAAGCTTCGATTTCCTTGCCGGCGACCAGCATCAAATCCGCCATTTCATCGACGACGACGACGATAAGCGGAAGCGGCGTCAAGTCGAGGGCCTGCTCCACGTAAATCGGCTTGCCGCTATCCGGCTCGAAACCGGTCTGCACTTTGCGGGTCAATACTTCGCCCTTCGCTTTGGCTTCCGCGATACGCGCGTTGTAGCCGGCGATATTTCGGACCGCCAATTGGGACATGGCGCGATAGCGCCCTTCCATCTCACGCACCGTCCATTTCAGGGCGACGATCGCCTTGCCCGGTTCGGTGACGACCGGTGAGATCAAATGCGGGATGTCGTCGTAGACCGAAAGCTCGAGCATCTTGGGATCGATCATGATCAATTTGCATTTGTCCGGCGGCAGGCGGAACAGCAGCGACAAGATCATGGCATTGATCGCCACCGACTTGCCGGACCCGGTCGTTCCCGCCACCAGCAAATGGGGCATGCGCGCCAAATCGACGATGATCGGCGTGCCGCCGATATCCTTGCCGAGCACCAGCGCCAATTCGGCAGCGGTGCGCTCGTAGCCTTGGGCCGAAAGAAGCTCGCGCAAATAAACGGTCTCACGGACCGCATTGGGCAATTCGATGCCGATAACGTTGCGTCCCGGCACGACCGCGACGCGAGCGGAAACCGCGCTCATCGAACGGGCGATGTCATCGGCCAAGGAAATCACCCGGCTGGTTTTGGTCCCAGGTGCCGGCTCCAATTCGTAGAGGGTCACCACCGGGCCGGGGCGGACCTTTACGATTTCGCCGCGCACGCCAAAATCGTCCAGCACCGATTCCAGAAGCCTTGCATTGGCGGTCAAGGCGTCTTCGTCGACTGCAGCATTACGCGTGCTCTGCGCCGGCTCTTGAAGCAGATCAAGCGGCGGCATCTGATAACGATCGTTGGAAACGAGATCGAGAGTTCCCTGACGGGTATGCGATTTTTTCTTACTGCGCGGCGTTGCGACGAAATCCGGCGCGCGCTCGCGCGGTGCGTTGCCGAGCCTGGGATCCGGGCGATCTTCCCGCGCACGGCGCCGCCCGCTGAAGCGGTCCATGCCGTCGCCAGCCTGCAGCAATCCCCGACGCAATCCGCGGACGACTCCCCATGCCCCGCCGCCGAGGTCGCGCCATTCGGCCCAGGTCATGCCGCTCGCGGCCAAGAAAAACACCAGCGAAAGAAACGCGGCGCTAATAGCGATCGCATCCGCATTGAGGCCCAAACCGAATTTCTGGATGCCTTTCGCGGCACTGCCCAGGCTCACGAAGCCGACGACTCCGCCAACGCCCGACCGGAACGGCCAGAAACCGGGAATGGGCAGAGTCGATAGCGCCAGGGCCAGCGTCAGCAGCAAGAGCGGCAACGCGGCAACGCGAAGCCAAGGATAGGAGAATGGGCGATGGGCGGCGAGCCGCCAGCCCCAAATCCCGGCCACGACCACCAGAATGCCCGCGGCCAATCCGAAGGACTGCAGCAGAAGCTCGGCGCTGTAGGCGCCGGGACGGCCTAAAAGATTGGTGACCGCTCCGGCGGTCGCATGATCGAAAGACGGATCCGCAGAATCGAAGCTGGTGAGCGCCAGAAAGATTGCAGCCGCCAGCGCCATCAGCGCCACGCCCAGAATCTCACGGAAGCGGCGCCCGAAAACAACCGGTGCCGACTTACGGGTGACAACGGACCGGGCCATCAGTGGCGCCTAGCCAACAGCGGAACGCTCAACAGGGCGGGAGTCCCATCCCACCCCAAACGGGTACAAAACATAAACAATACTATGCCGAAGCCGGACTCCGGCACAAGAGTCCGGCTTGATCCAGCCGGTCGCCGGCTCTGATTCATCGCCGTTTCCAATTTAGTCGGGCTGGGCGTGGAGGACGAGCCAGGGATTGGGGGCGCCGCGCCCTTCCCAAACCGCGAGCAATTGATCGAGTTCGACCCGCTGCGTCAACCAATCCGGCAGCGAGACAGCGGGAAGTTTGGAGGTGACATGGATGACATCGTGAGTCGGTTCGAACCGCCGCGCCAGTTCGACGCTGATCGCGCCGAGTTGCGGAGAATCGTAACACTCCACCAGAACGTCCATCTTCCGCAAAGCGGGGAATAATTCAGGGTCGAGGACTTGCAGTTCCGAACCTTCGATGTCGCAAACCACCAAGCAGCGCTGGCCTTCGAAACGCGCGAAATCCTGGCCGCGAAAAATTCCCCCGATCTCAAATCGATGGTCGACGCCGTTGGCTTCGGCAAGTTTCTGGCAAATCGTCTGCGCCGCATCGTCGGTGTCATAGGCGTGGATCCGCGAATGCGGCATGCGCCGCGCCAATCCGACCGCATAATAACCCTCGGCACAGCCGATATTGATGATCGCGTCGAAGACATGGACGGTCCAGGCTTCGATGAAGGGCTGCAATTCGGATTCGTAGGTGCCGAGGAGTTTCGGTGCGAGACATCCTTCCGCCATATGGGCGACGAAGTTCATCCCGGAGAACGGGCCGGATTGGACTGTGGGCCCGTTCAATTTCACGATGGTGTTGGCGATCAGATCGGATCGCCAGACGGCGAGCAGACGCAGGGCTTCGTTCAGCGCATCTTGATCATGCGGTGTACTGGTGGCGAGAAGCGATCGTATTCGATCGAGAAAAGACATGACCCCCATCGACGGCGGCACCTCGATGCCCCGAGCGGAAAGTCCATAATACTTCAAATTTGGCTTAGAGATTGACCTTAGGGGCGACCGCCTGATGAGCGGCCGATCCCGCCACGAGGCTGTGGAAATTCGGCCAAAAAAATAGGCGAACCGGGCCCGTCGCTCCCGATTCGCCTTTTGAGTGTTGAACCAGACGCAAGATCGAGGGGGCGATTTGCCCACCCCCTCGGCCCTGCACCTATTGGACAGCCTCGCCGTGGAGGGCCAGATCGAGCCCTTCACGTTCGGCGTCCTCGCTCACCCGGAGTCCGATGAGCATATCGACGATCTTGAGGATGATAAACGTCCCAATGGCGTCGTAGACGATGGTGCACAACACACCCTCGCATTGGATCAAGAACTGCCCGGTATTGCCTTCGAGTACGCCCGCTGTCCCACCGATCGCCTTGACTGCGAACACGCCGGTGAGCAGAGCGCCGATGACGCCGCCGACCGCGTGAACGCCGAAAGCGTCAAGCGAGTCGTCGTAGCCGAACATCGGTTTCAGGCTCATGGCGCCCCAGTAGCAGCCAACGCCGGCGGCAACACCGATCACGAGCGCGCCGATCGGGCTAACGAAGCCCGATGCCGGCGTAATCGCAACCAGTCCTGCCACGGCACCGGAGACGATGCCGAGGACGCTTGGCTTACCGCGGAGCAGCCATTCGGTGAAACTCCACGCCAATGCCGCGGTTGCCGTGGCGATCTGCGTAACCGCCATCGCCATACCCGCGCTGCCGTTTGCGGCAACCGCCGAACCCGCATTGAACCCGAACCAGCCCACCCACAGCAGGGAGGCGCCGATCAAGCTCAGCACCAGGTTATGCGGCGACATGTTCTCGACGCCGAGGCCCTTGCGCTTGCCGATGACCAGGCAAGTGACGAGACCGGCAACACCGGCATCGATATGCACCACGGTGCCGCCGGCGAAGTCGAGGACGCCGGCGCCCTGCAGGAACCCGCCGCCCCAAACCCAGTGGGCGATCGGCGAGTAGACCAGCACGGACCACAAGCACATGAACACGAACATCGCCGAATATTTCATGCGGTCGGCGAACGCGCCGGTAATAAGCGCCGGCGTGATGATGGCGAACGTCATCTGAAAGCACATGAACACGGATTCGGGGATTGTCCCCTGCAACGCGTCACTCCCCATGCCGTTCAGTAAGAAGCGGTCGAGTCCGCCAATGAACATGTTCATGCTGGCATCCGCATTCGTTCGGAATGCCAGGCTGTAACCCACAATCGTCCATAGAACGGTGACGATGCAGGTAACGGCAAAGCTCTGCATGGTGATGGCGAGCACATTCATCTTGCGCACCATGCCGCCATAGAAAAGAGCCAAGCCCGGAATCGTCATCATCAGCACGAGGGCTGTCGATGTCAGCATCCAAGCGGTGTCGCCGGAATTGAGCGTCGGTGCCGGTGCCGCCGCTGGTGCCGGTGCTGGCGCCGGGGCGGCTGCCCCCCCGGAATCCTGCGCCATTGCACTCATCGCGATAAACAAAATTGGGAGTGCGAGCGACAGCGCAATGCCGACCCATCTCCCCCTGAGATTGAGTAAGGACTTCATTCGGGCCCTCCTATAGAGCGTTCTCGTTTGTTTCGCCGGTTCTGATGCGGACCGCCCGGCCGACATCGAGAACGAAAATCTTGCCGTCTCCGATGCGTCCCGTGCTGGCTGCCTTTTGGATCGCCTCGACCGTGGCATCGGCTTGTCCGTCCGAGACCACTGCTTCGATTTTCACCTTGGGCACGAACAGCACCTCGTATTCCGCCCCACGATAGATTTCTGTGTGTCCTTTTTGCCGTCCGAAGCCCTTGACCTCCGAGACGGTCATCCCCTGTACCCCTATTTGTGTAAGCGCCTCACGCACATCGTTCAGTTTGTGAGGTTTCACGATGGCCATTACGAGCTTCATCCGCCGCTTCCTCGCCGTTTCACTGCATAAGTCCCGCAGCCCCCCATTGCCCCTAGGGCACGGCGGGCGGGACCGGTAGTGGAGTTCAAGAACCGTGCCGGTCGCCGAAGTGCCAGGCGAATCGAGCCGATTCAATGGCTTGGCTTCATAAATCGTTAACTTTTAGGCGGAAATACCCAGATTTTTGCCCACGAATTATGCAAATTTCCAAATTTGCGTATTTTTAAGTCATTTTATCGCCGCTAAAGGCGTAAACGGCGGCTGGACAGAAGAAACGCCGCCCGCCAAGTTGCTGGGGATGACAACGCATCAAGCGGCACGGCGCGTGGACGTCCTCCTAATCGGGGGCGGATTCATTGGGCTGACGCTCGGCGCCGCTTTGGCCCAATCCGGATTGCGCTGCGCGGTTATCGATCGCGAAAAAGCAACGACCGCCCTCGACGACAAATTCGACGGCCGCAGCTCTGCCATCGCTTTCGGATCGGCGCGCGCGCTGCGGACATTGGGAATTTGGCGGCGGCTCGAGGAATTCGCCGAGCCGATCTTGGAAATCCGGGTCTCCGACAACAACGCTCCCTTCTTTCTTCATTACGATCACCGCGAGCTTGATCCGGCGCTGAGGGACGAAGCGCTCGGCTTCATCGTGGAGAATCGGCATATCCGGCGGGCACTCTTTGACCATGCCGCGGAATGCCCGGGACTGGAATTTGAAAACGGGCTTTCCGTCGTCAATCTCGCTCGCTCGCAAAGCGGCGCCGCGGCCATGCTTTCCGACGGGCGGGTGATCGAAGCCGATTTGGCGATTGCCGCGGACGGCCGCGATTCACAAATAAGACGCGATGCCGGAATTCCGGTTGCGCGCTGGTCCTACCCGCAAATCGCCATCGTTTGTACCGTCGCCCATGAAAAGGACCATCGCGGCATCGCGCATGAGCGTTTTCTTCCCGCCGGACCGTTTGCAATCTTGCCGATGAAGAATCGGCGCTCCTCCATCGTGTGGACCGAACGCAGCAGTGAGGTGCCGCGAATTCTGAAATTGGACGCCGCCGCGTTCAAAGCCGAGCTCGAACGGAGGTTTGGGGATTTTCTCGGAAGATTGGAAGTTGTCGGACCGCGCTGGTCCTACCCGCTCGGGCTTATTCACGCCGACCGCTATGTGGACCGGCGCCTGGCGCTGGTCGGCGACGCGGCCCACGCGATTCACCCCATTGCTGGCCAAGGCCTGAATTTGGGGCTTCGCGACGTCGCGGTGCTGGCGGAGGTGTTGGCCGATGCGAAGCGCGCCAGCCGCGACATTGGCGCACCGGAAGTTCTGGCGCGGTACGAACGCTGGCGGCGTTTCGATGCTTTTGCCTTGATCGTGGCGACCGATGGCTTGAATCGCCTGTTCTCGAACGACATCGGGCCGATTCGGTTGGCGCGCGATCTCGGCCTTGCCGCGGTCAACAGAATGCCGGCGCTGAAACGATTCTTCATGCGTCACGCGATGGGATTGGTCGGCGATCTGCCGCGGCTGATGCGCGGCGAACCGCTCTAGAATTTAAGGATCGCGGGACAGGCCGTGGGCGGCGAGATCGCCCAGATAAGCGTGCCACCGCAGCTCGAAATCGCGCCCGAGCTCATAAAGATAATTCCAGGTGTAAATCCCGGTATCGTGCATGTCGTCGAATTTGATTCGGATGGCGTAATTGCCGACCGGCTCGACGGCCAGGATCCCGACATGGCGGCGGCCGGCGACCAGTTTGCGGTCCGCGGGCGTATGGCCCTTCACTTCCGCCGAAGGACTTTCGATCCGCAAATATTCGGCCGGATAGCGGAAGTTCTGTCCATCATCGAATTCGATTTCCAGCGCCTTGTCGGCGGTTTTGACCCGGACTTCGACCGGCCAATGGCGGGTGCCGAATTCGTCGGAACTCATTCGCGCTCAAATCTCATTCCGGTGTTGACCGCCGCGGTTCGTCCAACCGCCTCGCTTCTTCGACCAGCATGATCGGAATTCCATCGCGAATAGGATAAGCGAGCCCGGCCTGATCGCTGATGAGTTCCTGGGCCTCCGAGTCATAGCGGAGCGGGCCCTTGGTCAGCGGACAAACCAGAAATCTCGAGCAATTTGGGATCGATTTGATTGCGCATCGGAGCCACGGGCCTTCCTATTGGCGGGAAATGACGCTGGTTTCGCCGCCCAGCAGCGCCATGTCGAGGAGGCCCGCCAAAAGCTGGGCTTGCTCGTCCGGGCTGCCGGCTTCGAGCAAGGCCTGTTTTTCGATGGGATGAAACGGACAGGCCATGGCGATGGCGCCGACGAGTTCGGCGCCGGAGAGCTCGGTGATGCCGGTGTTCTTGGGCGATGCCCCGCGATTGCCGAGAAAGCGTTCGAGGGTCGCGATCAACTGGTCGCATAACTTCGCATCGAACGGCTGCGATGGGAGCAAATCGCCGCCAAACCGGTCCCATCGAACCTGCACCATGCGGTAGCCGCGGCGTCCGGGAAGCTCGTGATCAATTTCGAATTGGCTGATGCCGTCGAGCACGATCTCAAAACGCCGGTCCTTGGTTTCGTGGAACAGGGTCATGCGTCCCGCGCAGCCGACCGAATAAACCGCCGGCTCCGATGTGCGCGCTTCCGCCTCGATGTCCCGCGGCTGCACCATTCCGATGAGCCGGTCACCCTTAAGAGCATCTTCCACCATGGCGCGGTAGCGCGGCTCGAAAACATTGAGCGGAAGTCTCCCCGACGGCAGAAGCAATGCGCCGGTCAGCGGAAAAATTGGAATTTCGGATGGCAGCGGAGACGACATCACGAAAACAGCAAAGACGAAAGCTGGCGCCGGCCGGAAAGCGTGGCCGGATGGGCCGGACCAAGCGCCTCGAAGAATTTTAAAAGCTGCTTGCGCGCCGCCTGTTCGTTCCAATTCCGGTCGCGCTTCACGATTTCGAGGAGCTGCGAAACCGCTTCATCCAGTTGACCGTCGGCGAACAGGGCCGAAGCCAGATCGAGCCGCAGCTGATAATCGGCGGGGCTGCTCGCAACTTTCGCCTGCAATTCGTCAAGCACTCCGGCTTTCGGCTTCTGCTCCGCCAATTCAAGCGCGGTTTTTGCGGCGACAACTTCCGGTGCGCTGCTAAGTTCGGGCGGCAACCGCTCCAAAAATTTACGCGCGGTCGCAAGATCGCCGGCCACAACACGCGCGCGAGCGATGCCGGCGGCCGCTCCGGCGTGCTTGGCATCCGCCGACAGCACCTGCCGGTAAATCTGTTCGGCGTCCGCCACATTGCCTTCCGCCAGCAGTGCATCGGCATGGGTGACGGCTTCGCTCAGGGCTTCGGCCGGCGAACTCCCGCCGACCGCTTTGACCAGGCGTTCGACGAACGCCGTGACCTGGGATTCCGGCAGCGCACCCATGAATCCGTCGATGGGCCGGCCTTGAAAAAAGGCGTAAACCGCCGGGATCGATTGCACATGCATCTCGCGGGCGAGATCGGGGTTCTCGTCGATATTGATCTTGACCAAGCGAACGGCGCCCTTGGCCGCCTGCACCGTCCGTTCCAAGGCCGGGCCGAGCTGCTTGCACGGGCCGCACCAGGGTGCCCAGAAATCGACGACGACCAGGTTTTCGCGCGACCCTTCGATGACGTCGGCCATGAAGCTCGCGGTCGAACCGTCTTTGATGGCGGGCGCGGTTTTGGCCGCACCGGCCGGAGGTGAACTATTCGCCATAAGCTCCATGTTTGCCCAAAATTCCCGGAAATTCGCCCCCGCATCCCGCCTCGGATGGAGGGGCCTGGTCACGAAAGGATACGTTAAGAAGGCCGGTCTATAAATGGACCGCCGAGAAGCCTTCGGCAAGGAGCATAGGCCGGTTGGCCCCCGGAAACACGAGGGTGGGGGTCCCGAAGCCGAGCTTGCAAAGCCGGAGGCTTTACTTATTATCGGGGCCGCTTTTCAGGGGGTCGCCCCGATAGCGGGATGCGGGAGTAGCTCAGAGGTAGAGCATCACGTTGCCAACGTGAGGGTCGAGGGTTCGATTCCCTTCTCCCGCTCCATTCCGCTTCCCTGCGGTTCTTAAATCTAATGCCGGAAATGCCTCGTCGGCGCGAAGACGAGGGCGATGTTGCGCTCGTCGGCGGCGGCGATCACTTCTTCGTCGCGCATCGACCCGCCGGGTGCAATCACGGCGGTTGCACCGGCCTCCGCGGCAACGATCAACCCGTCGGCAAAGGGAAAGAACGCATCGGACGCCACCACCGAGCCTTCGGTGCGGCTCCCGGTTTCGCCGGCGTTTCTTGCGGCCTCTTGCGCTTTCATTACGGCGACACGCGCCGCATCGACGCGGCTCATTTGTCCGGCGCCGACGGCCACGGTCGCACCGTCCTTGGCGAAAACGATTGCGTTCGATTTGACGTGTTTGGCGACCGAAAACGCAAAGAGCAGATCCGCGGTCTCCTTCGCGGTCGGCGTGCGCTGTGAGACGATTTTCAGCGCGCCTTCGACTTCGTGTTCGGAATCGCGGGTTTGCACCAGAAAGCCGCCGGCGAGCGACTGAAAAACAAGCCCGGGCTCGCCCGGATTAGGCATGCCGCCCGCTTCCAAGAGGCGAAGATTTTTCTTCTCCGCCAAAATTTTCTGCGCCGCCTCATCCACCTTCGGCGCGATGACGACCTCGATGAAAAATTTGGCGATCTCGGCGGCGGTTTCGGCATCGAGCGGTTTGTTGAAGGCAATGACCCCGCCATACGCGCTCAAGGGATCGCAAGCCAGCGCTCGCCTCCAGGCTTCGACGAGTGTCGGCGCCTGGGCGACGCCGCAAGGGTTCGCGTGTTTGACGATGGCGCAAGCCGGCTTGGCGAATTCCGCCGCCAGTTCGAACGCGGCGTCGGTGTCGTTGAGGTTGTTGTAACTCAGCTCCTTGCCTTGAAGCTGAACCGCGGTGGCGACCCCATGGCGCAATTGCGGCGAGATATAGAACGCCGCCTGCTGATGCGGATTTTCGCCGTAACGCAGGATTTGCTGGCGAGTTCCGGCGAAGGCGATGCGCGGCGGGAACAAATCGCCCTGCTTCTCCGACATCCAATGGGCGATTGCGGAATCATAAGCAGCGGTGCGGGCAAAGGCCGTAGCGGCCAGGCGTTGACGTAAACGAAGCGTCGTGCAATCGCCGTTCTCCGACATTTCCGCGGTGACCAGCGCGTAATCGGACGACGTCACGACAATGGTGACGAATTCATGGTTCTTGGCGGCGGCGCGAATGAGGGCCGGCCCGCCGATGTCGATGTTCTCGATGCACTGTGCGTCATTGGCGCCGCTCGCCGCCGTCGATTCGAACGGATAGAGGCTGACGACGACAAGATCGATGGGCGTGATGTTTTGCGCCTTCAATTGCGCCATATGCTCCGGATCGTCGCGCCGCGCCAAAATCCCGCCATGGATATGCGGGTAAAGCGTCTTGACCCGGCCGCCCAAAATCTCCGGCTGACCGGTTACCGCCGCCACCTCGGTGACCGGCACACCCTGCCTGCGCAAGGCTTCCGCCGATCCGCCGGTCGAGACGATCTCCACGCCGTGGCTCACCAAAAATTTACCGAAGCTCACGAGCCCGGATTTGTCGGAAACGGAAATGAGGGCGCGGGAAATGCGCGTCACGGCGCGGTTGCCCGCAGTGAATTGGCGGCGCCTGTATCGGGCCGGTATTCCGGAACGATGCGGGCGAGCAGCGTCAGGGTTTGCTCGGTGCGTCCGGCTTTCGCCGCTTCTTGAAGCTCGTCGAGGGCCCGCGACAGAACCGCGAGATCGGCGGTGCGGGGTGCTGCCAGCAAGATGCCTTGGGCCGTCGTCGGCGTCACCTTTTCGGCGGTATGGAACAATTCCTCATAGAGCTTTTCCCCGGGCCGAACGCCGGTAATCTCGATCTTGATGTCGATATCGGGCCGCAACCCAGCCAGCCTGATCATCTGCCGCGCCAAATCGATGATCTTAACCGGCTCGCCCATATCGAGGACGAAGATGCGGCCTTCTTCGGTGCCATCCGCGGCGCCAAGAGCCGAAGCCTGGAGAACCAACTCGACGGCTTCGCGGACGGTCATGAAATAACGGGTCATCGCGGGATCGGTAACGGTCAAAGGGCCGCCCCGCGATAATTGATGCTGGAAGAGCGGAACAACCGACCCCGTGGATCCCAAAACATTGCCGAATCGCACCATGAGGAAGCGCGTCTTGGCGCCGCTTCGCCGGGCGACGATATCCCGGGCCTGGCAATAGCTTTCGGCGAGGCGCTTGGTTGCCCCCATGACATTGGTCGGATTGACCGCCTTGTCGGTCGAGATCAGGACCATGACGCGCACGCTCGAATCGGCACAGGCATCGGCAACGTGACGGGTGCCGATCGCATTGGTGAGCACGCCCTCATTGGGGTGGTCTTCGACCACCGGCACGTGTTTGAGGGCCGCAGCATGGAATACCAGATCGGGACGTTCGCGGCTCACGATCTCGAACACCCGCGCGCGATCCCGCACATCGCCGAGGATGGCGCTTCGGGAAAGCTCCGGCTTGCGTTCCAAAACTTCCCGGTCGATGGCATAAAGCGCGAATTCGGAATGATCGAAAAGCGCCAGATGGGAAGGCGCGAAATCGCAAATTTGCCGCACCAATTCCGAACCGATGGTGCCGCCGGCGCCGGTCACAAGCACCCGGCGGTTCGAAATCAAGGCGCGCATGGAATCACGGTCGAGCACGGTCTGTGGCCGGAACAGTATGTCTTCGATGTCGATGGGGCGGAATCTGGAGCCGGTCGGGAGCGCCGCTCTTGAAATCGGTCAGTCGCGGCATTCGGGAGAGCGCCATGCCGAGCCTTCCCGCATCATCGAGGAGCCGGCGAATCGTTTCGCCTTCGATTCGATCATTGGTAATGATCAGGCGCTGCGGCTTCTCGTTGACCGCCTCCAGGCGCTTCACCACCTCGTCGAGGTCGTCATAGCCGCCCATGACCTCGATGCCGTGGATATGGCGGCCGACTCGCCCGTCTTGATGCGAAAGGATGCCCACCACACGGTAACCGGCATTGGTATCGCGCCGCATTTCGCGAATGAAGAGTTCGGCGGCATCTCCGGCTCCCAGCAGCAGAACCGGAACCTGCGGGTGCATTTCCCGCTTCAGCACGAATCGGAATCCGCGATCCTTAAGCACGCGATAAATGAATCGCGGTGCACCCAATAGCATTACCAGAACGATCCAGTTGATGAGCTGGGCCGAACGCGGGAAATCTTCCAAACGGTTGGCAAGGAACTGGAAGGCGACGAAGAGGAGGACCGTGAGCGTCACCGCCCGGATGATCGCCACCATGTCGTTGAGCGAAGCGTAGCGCCAGATGCCCCGGTAAAGTCCGTTCCACCAGAACACCGCCGCCGCGATTACGGTGAAAGTGAGAGCGCCGCGCAGCAGGAAATCGAGGCTGTAGCTGAACAGCAAATCGCCGACGCGCAAATAGAGCGCGAGGAAATAGGAAACCGCCGCCATCACGATATCGTGGGCGAAAGTAATACGGGCTCGACTCAAGCGGCGGAACCGGCGTGCCATGGCTTCCCTTCAGGGCGATGAAAATAGCATAAGCCGGGCGGGCTTTGATAACTGGCGGACGGCTAGCTTTCGGTCCCGATGCGCCTGGCGAGATAGACCAAAAGCCCGGCCGTGACAAGAACGGCGCCGGCCATGGCCCCGACCGCAAATCCGCGGGCGGCGGCTAGGGCCAGGATAATCAAAAGAGCGTCCGCTGCGGCAATCGCGCGGACGACCGCCCCATGGGAGCCAGATGCCCGTGCGGCACGCTGATAAAAATGACTGGCATGGGCCTGCCATATTTTCTCGCCGTGGACCAGCCGCCGGCCAAGGGTGATGCCGGAATCGGCCAGGTAATAGAGCGGGAGAATCAAGGCAGGGACCCAGTGCCCGGCGGCGGCGGCGCTCAACAGCAGGTAGCCCAACAGAAAACCGAGCGGAGCACTTCCGACATCGCCGAGAAAAATTTTGGCCGGCGCCCAGTTCCAGCGCAGGAAGCCGAGCGACGCCGCGACCAAGCTCAGCGCATAGAGGGTAAATCCCGGCACTGGCTCGGCGAACAGCACGCCGATAAGGAAAAGCCCGAGCCCGATCGCCGCCGTCTCGACTCCGGCGATGCCGTCGATCCCATCCATGAAATTGAACAAATTGATGAACCAAACCCAGATCAAGACGGTAACGGCCCAATCGAGGTCCGGCGGCAGCACTCCCTGAAAGACCAGTCCGGGAAGTGCGCCGAGCGCGGTCGTAGCGGCTGCAATTTGAATAAGCAGGCGCAGAGCCGGCGCAACTCCTCGAAGATCGTCGAGCCAGGAGACCAGCGCCAGACTCCCGGCGGCGACCAAGACCGGAACCATCGGCGCGGGCATGGCGATGGGTATGGTAAACAGAGCGATCCCCGCCCAAGCGGCCAGCAAGACCGCGATCACCGCGATTCCACCGCCTCGCGGTGTGGCCGTCGCGTGGCTGCTCCGCTCGTTCGGGTGATCGAGAATTGCGCGTTCGCGCAGCAGCCTCAGGGCAAGCCCGGTGCCCGCGTAAGAGGCGGCGAGCACGGCAATGAAGACAAAGAGATAACCCCCCATGATAGGGTTTATAGCGCGGCCGCCGTGGCCGCGGCAAAGCCGCGGGTAAAGCCGCTGCATTGACAAAATGGGCCAGTCAGGGGTGACTGCTCCTCCACCTAAAGATGGAGGCTTCCCAGTTCATGGGCCGCTGCCGGTTCGATATGAGCCGGTCTTACGCAGCCTCCGTGGGCAGAGACGGACAGTCCTTCCGTCTTGAGCTTTAGGATACCTTGGTTCCTGATGTTGATCGCGGCGTTGAGGTCACGATCGTGTAAGGTTTTGCAATCGGAACAAGTCCAGTTGCGATCAGCAAGGGTCAGGTCATCGTTGATCGAACCGCAGGATGAACAAGCCTTGGACGAAGGAAAGAAGCGGTCGATCTTGATCAGACGTCCGCCTTTGTCCTTAAGCTTGTAATCGAGCTTGAATAGAAATCCGGACCAGCCCAGATCCGAGATCGCTCGGGAGAAACTGCGGTTCTTCATCATTCCCTTGACGTTAAGAGTCTCGGCGCAGACCGCTTGGTTTTCGTCGGCTAGACATCGAGACGTTTTATGTTGCCAGTCTTCGCGCGAGAAGCGCACGCGTTCATGGGCTTTCGCCATCTTAAGTTTTGCTTTGGCGATCTTGCCGCCGAAGCAGTCAGGGAGTTTCTTATGTCCGGTTTTGGATCTGAGTTTGGCAGCTTCGATTTTGCGGGACAGGGTACGTTGCTTGCGGCGCAGGTTGCGTTGGGCCCGGTTGAGAAATCGCTGGTTCGGAATCTTGGTACCGTCACTTGAAGTGACGGCGGTTGTGATACCGAGATCGATGCCGGTTACGCGAACGAAGCGCTTGATGGGCTTTGGTTCCGGCTTGCCGGTATCGGTCAGGATCGCGGCGTAATATTTGCCGGTCGATGACTTCGAAACGGTGACAGTCTTGATCTCGCCTTCGATTTTCCGATGAACCTTGGCTTTCACCCAGCCGATTTTAGGCAGATAGATCAAGTTGCCGCCGAGCCTGACGCGCTGCGGGTACTGGATCGATTGGCTGGAGTCATGCTTCTTCTTGAAGCGAGGGTAACGGCTGCGCTTCTCGAAGAAGTTGCGAAAGGCATGATCTAGGTTGAGGATTGATTGCTGCAAGGCCTGGCTGTCGGCTTGCTTGAGCCAAGAGTATTCTCCTGCCTTCCAGACCGGCAATAAGGCTTTGATCTTGTAGCAGGAGAGGTTCTCCTTGCGTTGTTCCCAGGCTTCCTTCTTCAATGATAACGCCAGATCCCGACAAAGCGGGCGCAGCCGAACTGCACAGAAAGTGATTCTTTCTGGTTGGAATCCGGATAGATACGGATCTTGGCTGCGCACTTCGTGGGAACAATACTAGAACAGATCGCAAGTAGTTGCAATAGCTTGAAATTATCCGCTATTTATAATAAAATAAAATATGACCGGTTGGCATCTCTACCCGGAAGGGGATAGAAGCCGACAATGAGAAGGGCGCCTTATAATCACCGCCATCAGTGGCGATGGTTTACGGCGCAATTGCTAAGGATCGCGGCCATCTTCCAGGGGGGTTATGTTGCATATTGCCGTCATTGGCCTCGGCTATGTCGGGCTGCCTCTCGCCGTGGCCCTGTCGCGCCGCTACGAGGTGATCGGCTTCGACGTCAACGCCGAGCGCGTCGAAGAATTGAAATCCGGGATCGATCGCACAGGCGAGGTCGAAAGTGCGGGTTTGCGGGCCGCCAAGATGCTCATTTCCGCCGACCCTAAGGACATCAAGGGCGCGGACATTTTCATCGTCACGGTGCCGACCCCGGTCGACGACAATAATCTTCCCGATCTTGAGCTTGTGCTCGCCGCCTGCCGGACGGCTGGGGCCGCCCTGGCCAAGGGCGGCATCATCGTATTTGAAAGTACGGTTTATCCCGGCGTGACCGAAGACTTCTGCGGGCCGGCGATCGAAAAGGCGTCCGGGCTCAAATGCGGTACGGATTTCTTTCTCGGATACTCCCCCGAACGGATAAACCCTGGCGACAAAACCCACACGGTCGAAAAAATCGTCAAGGTCGTTTCCGGGCAAACGCCGGAAGTGGCGAAGACCCTGGCCGAGATTTACGGAAGTGTGGCGCCGGTCTTTGTCGCAAAAAACATCCGCACCGCCGAAGCCGCCAAGGTGATCGAAAACGCCCAGCGCGACATCAACATCGCCTTCATCAACGAAGTCACGCAGATTTTCCAGAAGCTCGATCTTTCCGTTCAGGACGTGTTGGAAGCGGCGCGCACCAAATGGAACTTCTTGGATTTCCGGCCCGGTCTTGTCGGCGGTCATTGCATTGGCGTCGATCCATTCTATCTCGCCCATTGCGCCCAGGAGATCGGCCATCATCCCGAAGTCATTTTGGCCGGCCGGCGAATCAACGATCAGATGGGAACCTTTGTCGCCGAATGCATCGCGAACCGGCTCGGCAACAACGGCAAAAAGCCGAACGGATCCGGCCATGCCGAAATTCTCGTTCTCGGCCTCACCTTCAAAGAGAATGTGCCGGACCTGCGCAATTCGAAAGTGGCGGACGTGATTGCGGGGCTGAAGCTCCATGGCTATCGCGTCACCGTTCACGATCCGCTGGCCGATCCGAAGGAAGCGGCGTCACATTATAAAGTGGAGCTGACGCCGAGATTGCCGATCGGCAAGCGCTTCGATTGCGTGGTAGGTGCCGTCGCCCATGACGAATACAAGGCGTTCACCGCCGAAACACTCGGCTCGTTGTTGAATCCCGGCGGGCTCGTCGCGGATATCAAAGGCATCTGGCGGAGCATGCAGCTTCCCGACGGCATCCGCCGCTGGGAGCTCTAGCCCGCCTTTATCCCACCTTTGCGCCGCGGGCGCTGGGCCACCTTTGCGCCGCGGGCGTCAGCCCACCTTCGTGAGAGTCCAGGAGACGATCGCCGCTTCCAGAGGAACGTCCGGATCGGCGCTGCCGCTGACCACGATCTGGTGGCTTTTGCGCAACTCGCCATTGCCGAGATAGACGCTGTCTTCGATCGCGATATCGCCGCCTTCGGCGGCGAATCGCATGCCCGCACCGGACGGCAGTTTGATCAACACATTTTTGCCGTCCTGCAAAAGCGACGCTTTCGAATCCGGATGGAGATGAAATCGAATGGCGAACCGGCAGACTTTGCGTTTTCGTTTCCCCGGTATCGCGATCAGACAATCTTCGCCCCGCAGCTCCTGTCCTTCGGCCAATAGCTGTAGCCGCCGGCGATGGCGCAATCCGAACAGGGCGGCGTAGCCATCGTGACTGGCTTCGACCGCAGCACCGTCTTCGCGCTCCGATCTTCGGCAGAGCACGGTGCGGGGACCGTCCTTCAATCCCCAATCGAAGACTTCCGACGAATTGGTGTCTTCGACGATCATGGTCGAGTGCGCGGCGGTCGCGCGCGCCGCGCGAACTCCACGCCGCTTGGCGGCCCCAATGGGCGCCGCAATTGACGATCACCCGATCCTTTCCGGCGGCGAATTCGAAACTCAGAGTTCCGGCATGGGCGCAGTCCAGAATGTCGCGGGCGCATTGGATGCGGATGGGCGGCCCCGAATCGAGCACGGCGGCGAACCGGCCCGCGGACAATCTTTGGAAGCCGCTATGGGGTGCGGCCGCCAGCGGCTTTCCCTTGGATTCGGAGCGCGACAGCACAAGGTCGATCAGCCAGGGCTGCTCCTCGAATCCGCCGTTGAACAGCGCCAGCCCGCCATCGCCGAGCCGGAAGAATCGAAGCATCGGCGCCATCCGGTCGATCGCGTTCTGAATTTCGTTCGGGACGTTTCCCTGGGCGGCCAGCAAAGCGCCGCGCAAGTCCACGAGATCCCGCAACACGAAAAGCTGCAGCGACGGGCAGCGTTCGAAATGCCCGCCGTCGGGAAGCACTTGCCGCGGCAATTCGCGGGTCAGCATGCGAATTCCCCGCGACAGCGCGCCGTCGAATCCGGGAAGAGCTAATCCTGAAAGCACCAGCCCTTTGAGCGCGAAAAGAAGCGCTGCGCCGTCGAGCTCGGCGGGAAGAACCCTGGCAAGATGCCGCGTCTGCCGCGCCAGGCTGGCATTCACTTGCTCGCGGAACGCATCATCGGCCCCGGCGGCGAAAAAATCGTAATGGGCGATCCAGCTGGCGAGCCGCCGTCCCAAAATATCGCCGCGCCAAGCCGGCTTGCTCCATTTTTCGTGGCGGACGATCCAATCCTTGACCAATTTCCGCGCCCGCTGATGGGCAGGATCGCCGCCAAGCGCCCGCAAATCCCGCAGCCATTCGAAGGCGTGGAAAGCCTCAGCCCAATGCCCCTTGCCCTCCCAGGCAGCCAGATCGCCCGCCACCGTTTCCCCGGCAAAGGTGAAATTTCCCGCGACGATCTCGGCGCCCTTTGCGGCGGTGCCGGGCCAGGGATCGGGCGCCGCATGGCGAAGGGCCGGGGGTACTCGGCCGGCCAAACTCAGATGATAGAAGGGCAGGCGGAAAATGACGGAGGCCAGTCGCGCTCCCGCAATGCGCCCGGCGCAATGCATGGCTTGACGCAAATCCGTGCGAGCGAACAAGGTCATGGCGTCCTGTCGGCTTTGACGGCTTGGCGTAACAGCTTAGGTGATACGCCGCAAGCGGGCGGCATAGAATCCGTCCATCCCGCCCTGCGCTGAAAGATGACAGGGAAGTGTGCGCAACGCGCCTTCCGCCGTCAGAAGCTCGGCCAATCCGCCGATTTCCGGAGGCGCAATCGGCACCCGGACCAGACCGGATTGGCGGTCGAGCAAAGCGGCGATACGCTGCTCGCCTTCTTCGGGTTGCAGCGAACAAGTGCAGTAAACCAGCGTGCCGCCGGTTGCCAGCATTGCCGTTGCGGCATCGAGCAGCCGATCCTGCACCGCCATTAACCGCGTTACATCCTGAGGCGATTTCAGATGGGCGATATCGGGGTGGCGGCGCAATGTGCCGGTGGCCGTACACGGCGCGTCGAGCAATACACAGTCGGCCTTTTCACGGGGATGCCACACCGAAGCGTCGGCGCAGATGAAATCGGCCGGCAAATGCAGGCGATTCATATTTTCGCGGAGAAGTTTGATTCGGGTCGCCGAAACATCGACGGCGGTGACTTTCGCCCCGGCCGCCGACAATTGCGCGGTCTTGCCGCCGGGTGCCGCGCAAAGATCGATCGCGCTGCGACCGGTTATATTGCCGAATAAACTTGCCGGAATTGCTGCCGCCGCATCCTGGACCCACCATTCGCCCTCCGCGAATCCGGGAAGTTCGGGAATCGCCCCGCCGCCGCCTTCCTGGGCAATCGGCCGGCGAAGACTCCCGGTCGGCAGAATCGCCGCGCCCAAACGCGAGGCCCAGGTTTCGGCGTGCGATTTGACGGTGATGTCCAATGGCGGCTCGGCCACATGGGTCTCGGCGATTTTTCGCGTGGTGTCTTCGCCGTAAGCGGCGATCCAGGATTCCCAAAGCCAGCCGGGCGTATTGAGCTTCGCCGCATCTTGGGCTTCGACGATCGTTGCGCCTTCGCGGGACAGCCGCCGCAGCACCGCGTTAACGAGACCTTTGAGCGCGCCGTGCCCGACCTCTTCAGCAAGCGCTACCGAGGTATCGACCGCGGCGTGGGGCGGCGTTTTAAGAAAGAGAAGCTGAGCGATGCCAAGGCGCAAGATGTCGTGAACCGCGGGCATTTTCGTTTCGACCGGACGTTCCAGACAAACCGCGATCAGCGTGTCGATCTGCCCCAATCGCCGCAAGCTGGTCGCGACAAGAAGCCGGACGAAGGCGCGATCCCGTGGTTCCAGCTTGGCGAATCCGAGGTGGCCGGAAGCCGCCTCGTCCAAAGCGCGGCTCCGGCGCGATACGGCCTGCAGAATTTCAAGTGCGGTGCTTCGGGAGGAAAGCGCTTCGGTCATGTCCGACCGTTTAGCGCAAAGACCGACCGGCGGCGAGCCTTGGTTCGGCCGGCGCCGGCGTCATCGATCCGAAAGTCTTAACCCCAGGGCCCGCGTTGTTCGCCCGGGCTTTGTCCACGATTTTGTCCGGCCATGGCGCGGAGGCGCGCAATCCGGTCTTCCGTCGACGGATGGGTGGCAAAAAGGCCGGCGAGGCCGGCGCCGTGAAGCGGATTGACGATGAACAGATGCGCAGTTGCCGGGTTGCGCTCGGCCTCCACATTGTCGACTTGCTGGCGCGCGGCCTCAAGCTTCTCCAGCGCCGAAGCCAGCCACAAGGGATGACCGGAAATTGCCGCCCCGCCCTTATCCGCTTCGTATTCGCGGCCCCGGGAAATGGCGAGTTGCACAAGCATCGCCGCAATCGGTGCCAACAGCGCCACCACAATAACGCCGACGAAGCCCAGCGGATTGTTGCGGTTGTCGTTATTCGCGCCGCCGAAGAAGAACGCAAAATTCGCGAGCATGGATACGGCACCCGCAATCGTTGCGGTGATCGTCATGGTGAGGGTGTCGCGATTCTTGATATGCGTCAGCTCATGGGACAACACGCCGGCCACTTGTTCCATGCTGAGCGAATTGATCAACCCGCTGGTGACCGCGACCGCGGCATGCTCGGGATTGCGGCCGGTGGCGAAGGCGTTCGGCTGCGGGGTGTCGACGATGTAAACCCGCGGCATCGGCAGGCCGGCGCGTTGCGCCAAGCTTCGCACGGTGCCGTAAAGCGCGGGCGCACTGCGCGTGTCCACTTCTTGGGCGCCATACATGCGGAGCAGCATCTTGTCCGCGTTCCAATAGGCGAAAAGATTGGTGCCCAGCGCGAATAGAAACGCGATCACCATGCCGCGCTCGCCGCCAATCAAATAGCCGATGGCTAAGAACAGGCCGGTCAGGGCCGCCAGCAGAACCGCGGTGCGGAAATAGTTCACTTCGCCAATCTCCTGTAAAACATTGCTGGATTAAGTAGTTAGGATCGGCGCTGCGCTAATCAAGCCCGCCGCGGCCATGGCGCCGGTTGACAAGGGATGGCATTCGCGTTTTTGTCGAGCTATGGCCGACGACGAAAAAGATACGGACATTGGCGCAGCCGCGAATCCCTTGGCGAGTGCCCCTAAACCGGCGCAAGCAAATCCGGTCGTAACGGTAGCTGAGAAAGCTCCCGGCAACGTACCGGAAAAAATCCCTGAGAAGGTTCCCGAGATGGGAGGCCCCAAGGGCCCCGAGCCGACCCGCTTCGGGGATTGGGAACGCAACGGCATCTGCGTCGATTTCTAGACGTCGGCCCTTATCCTGCCCGCCCTTATCCTGCCCGTACCTACCCGGGAGGACGATTCTCGATCAGATTCTGCACGACGGCCGGTTCGGCGAGAGTCGACGTATCCCCGAGTGAATCGAATTCATGGGCGGCGATCTTGCGCAAAATGCGGCGCATGATTTTTCCCGACCGGGTTTTCGGCAATCCCGGCGCCCATTGAATGATATCGGGTGTTGCGATCGGCCCGATTTCCTTGCGGACCCAATTAACCAATTCCTTGCGGAGTTCGTCGCTTGGCTGGACGCCGGCCATCAGGGTCACATAGGCGTAGATGCCCTGGCCTTTGAGGTCGTGCGGAAAGCCGACCACGGCGGCCTCGGCGACTTTTTCATGGGCAACCAAAGCACTTTCGACTTCGGCCGTGCCAAGGCGGTGCCCTGCGACGTTGATCACGTCGTCGACCCGCCCGGTGATCCAGTAATAGCCGTCGGCATCGCGCCGGCACCCGTCGCCGGTGAAATATCGTCCGGGATAAGTCAGAAAATAGGTCTGCACGAAACGCTGATGATCGCCAAAGACGGTCCGCATTTGCCCCGGCCAGGAATTGGCGATGCAGAGATTGCCTTCGCAAGCGCCTTCGAGCTCACGTCCTTCATTGTCGACGATCACCGGCTTGACGCCGAAGAAGGGACGGGTCGCCGATCCAGGTTTCAACGGGGTCGCTCCCGGAAGCGGCGCGATCAGAATTCCGCCGGTCTCGGTTTGCCACCAGGTATCGACGATGGGGCAGCGTTCCTCGCCGACGACGCGGTAGTACCATTCCCAGGCTTCCGGATTGATCGGCTCGCCCACACTTCCCAAAATTCGCAAGGAGCGGCGCGAGGTTTTTTTCACCGGCGCCTCACCGTCGCGCATGAGTGCGCGGATCGCGGTCGGCGCAGTGTAAAAAATATTGACCTTGTGCTTGTCCACGACCTGCCAAAAGCGCGAGGCATCCGGATAACTCGGTACGCCTTCGAACATCAGCGTGGTCGCGCCATTGGCGAGCGGCCCGTAGAGAATGTAGCTGTGACCGGTGACCCAGCCGACATCGGCGGTGCACCAGTAGATTTCGCCGTCGTGATAATCGAACACGTATTTGTGGGTGTAGGCGGCGAAGACGAGATAGCCGCCCATCGTGTGCAGTACGCCTTTCGGCCGGCCGGTGGAGCCCGAGGTATAAAGAATGAACAGCGGATCTTCGGCATTCATCGCTTCGGCCGTGTGGTGGGGCGATGCCGCGGCCATCAACTGGTCATACCAATGATCGCGGTCCGGCTTGATCGGAACATTGGCGCCGGTGTGGCGTACCACCACGACATGTTTGACGCCCAGCGCATGTTTCAGCGCCTCGTCGGCATTGGCCTTCAGCGGAACCTTGCGACCGCCGCGCAAGCCCTCATCGGCGGTGATCAGCACATCCGACTGGCAATCGAGGATTTTCCCGACAGCGACTCGGGTGAAAATCCGCCGAACACCACGGAATGGATCGCACCGATTCGCGCGCAGGCGAGCATCGCCACCGCGGCCTCGGGGATCATCGGCAAATAGATCGTAACCCGGTCGCCTTTCTTGACGCCGAGCGTCATCAGCATATTGGCGCAACGGCAAACCTGTTCGTGCAGCTCGCGATAGGTGATGTGGCGGCTATGCGCCGGATCGTCGCCTTCCCAAAGAATTGCGGTCTGATCGCCGCGCTTTGCCAGATGGCGGTCCAGGCAGTTGACCGAGACGTTCAACGTGCCGTCATAAAACCAGCGGATGTGAACGTTGCCGGAGAACGAGAATTTTTCACCTTGGTGAAAGGTTTGATCCAGTCGACGATTTTCGCTTTCTCGCGCCAGAAGTCCTCGGGATCGGTAATCGAACGCGCGTAGTCGCGGAAGTAATTTTCCTCGTTGACCAAGGCGCTCTTTGCCAGCGCGTCGGGCACGCCGTAGACATGCGTCTCGCTCATGATGCCTCCTCCCCTTGAGGCGTCCTCGGCGTGCCGTCGGCCCATGTTTCCGGGCGCTTGGCGGGCACGCATGGAATACTGGCAAATTATCGGAGGATTCCGGAGACTGCACAAGCGGCCCGGCAGGGTTCGCCGAAAGAGATCAGCCGGCCAGGAGTTTGTTGCGGAATTCCAGGGGGCTGTCGATGTTCGCCATCGGCTCGAGGGTCGATCCGGTGCCTCGCACGATGATGGTCCCGTAATCGAGCATTCGGCCCAAAATACTTTGATCGACGGAGACGCTTTCCACTTTTTGGCGCTCCATCTCGATGGTGCGGCGCCAGATAAAGCCGATCTTGGCAACCACCCGCCGGTTGGTGATGGCCATCTCGGTGGAGATGAATTGGATCCAGACTGAAGCCGCCAGGATCACGGCGAACATCATGAACGCCATGCCGAGGATCGAGATCATATGGCCGAAATTGGCATCGCCGGCGCGATGGGAAAGAAAAATGCCCAAGATTCCGGCGACGAAGACCACGATCGCAGGCAGATAGATGATCCAGTGCAGCCGTGTTTGGTAGATCACCGTTTCGCCCGGCTGCAGCGTTTTCGTGACGTAGCTCATGATCCCCTGCGCTTGCCGAGATTCACGCTAATACGGAAAGCTTTTAAAGATCAATCGAATAAGGGAAATGCGGCGGGTATCCCGGCCATCCGGCATAGCAGCGCCCAGGCCTTGGCGTCGACCGGCATGACCGACAGGCGGGATTGGCGCACCAGAGCGAGATGGGCCAGTCGCGGCTCCGCCTTGATCTCCGCCAACGTCACCGGATGCTTCGCCGGTTTGGCGGCGGTTACGTCCACCATCCCGAATCGCCCGCTCTTATCGGAGGGGTCCGGATAATATTCGCGGGCAATCGACACGGCGCCGACGATCCGCTTCTCGTTGCCGGTGTGATAGAAAAACGCGCGGTCGCCGCGGCGCATCGCTTTCATGTTGTTGGCGGCTTGGAAATTTCGAATCCCGTCCCACGAAGCGGTGCCCGCCTTGACCTGGTCGTCCCACGACCACTCATCGGGTTCCGATTTCATCAGCCAAGTCGCCATGATTTACCCCGCCCCGAAAACTTTCTTATAGGGGGCGATCATCACCGACGCGAAAAGTCCGGCTCGCGCATAAGGATCGTTGTCGACGAAACTTTGCGCCTCGGCCTTATCGGCAAAGTCGAGAATCAACAGGCTTCCCTTCGGTGTCGTTGCGTCATCGGCCAAGAACGGACCGCTGATTGCAATCCGCGAACGGAATTTTTCAAGATATTCGATATGCACGGGCCGGGTTGCGGCACGCAAGGCAGCGCTATCCGGTTTGTCCGTGCAAAGGACGACGAACAACATTATTCCTCCGCTAAGGATGCCGAACCGATGGGCCGGACGTATCCGATTCCTCGCGAATTGGCCGATCGAGAAGATCGGCGATCACGTTATCGATGTTCGCACCCAAGTTTATGATGCGATCGACCGCCAAACAAATCGGCATATCGATTTCGTGGCGTTTCGCCAATTGCCGAACCGCTTGCGCCGAATAGGCGCCCTCGGCGACGCCGCCGCCGCGCGCCAACGCATCGTCGAGCTTGACGCCTTGACCGAGTAGAATCCCGAGCGACGTGTTCCGCGATTGCGCGCTGTTGCAGGTGAGCGATAAATCGCCAAATCCGGAAAGCCCCATCAGGGTAGCGAGCCGGGCGCCCTTGGCGAGGCCGAGGCGTACCATTTCCGCGAGCCCCCGCGTAATCAACGCGGCGCGCGCATTTTCGCCGAGCTTTCGTCCCATCGTGATGCCGCAGGCAATCGCCAGCACGTTCTTCACCGCACCGCCGATTTGCGATCCGATAATGTCGTCAGACAGATAAATGCGAAACCGTTGGCTCGCGAGCATGCGGGCAATCCGCATCGCCAGATCGTGATCCTTGCAGGCGAGCGTTGCCGCGGTTGGCAGTCCTTGCGCGACTTCTGCGGCGAAGGTCGGTCCGGAGAGCGCCGCGATCGGCGAGCCGGGAAGAATTTCCGCGGCGATCTCACTCATCAACGCGCAGCTGCCGTTCTCGATTCCCTTCGCGCAAAGAATGGCCGGCGTGCCGGGTTTCAAAACGGATGAGAGTGCGGCCGTCGATTTGCGCAAATGCTGGGCCGGCATGGTGAGCAGCACGGCATCGGCGTCGGCGGCGCGGCCGATCTCGCCCGTCGCCTCGATGGCGGGATCGAGCCGAACGCCCGGCAAAAAGACCGGATTTTCGTGCTGGGCGTTGATGACGGCGACAACTTCCGGCTCGCGCGCCCACAGGACCGCATCGCCGCCCGCCCGCTTCACGACCAGCGAAAGCGCTGTCCCCCAGGCCCCGCCGCCGATGATCCCGATTCGTGCCATGAATGCCCCCCATTACCGTGCCACGGCTTGGTGCTTGCGTCCAAGGGGCAAGGACTATGCTTTGATGCCTGCGCCCACGGCCGGGGGTGCTGCGGGATCAAGCGGCCAGCGCGGCTTCGGCGCGAAATCGAGAGGGTCGGAAAGCCCCAGCTTCAAGCGCTCGATTCCGGCCCAAGCGATCATCGCCGCGTTATCGGTGCATAGCCTTTGCGGGGGTGCTGCAAACCGCAAATCTTGTTCAGCGCATAAGGCTTCGAGCCACGCCCGCAACGTTTGGTTTGCGGCAACGCCGCCGGCGAGGACGAAGCTTTCGCCTTCGGGATGAAGACGGCGGAAGGCAGTGATGGCATTGCGAGCCCGGTCCACGAGCACGTCGCCGACGGCGGCTTGAAACGAAGCCGCGAGATCGGCGCGGTCTTGCGGCCCCCAGGGATTGGGCAAGGTGGCGATCTTGCGCCGGAGCGCCGTCTTCAACCCGGAAAACGAGAAATGGCAGCCTTCGGTGCCGATCATCGGCCGCGGCAAATCGAATTGTTTCGGATTTCCCGATGTCGCCAAGCGCTCGATCTCCGGGCCGCCAGGGTAAGCCAGGCCCATCATCTTTGCCGCCTTGTCAAAGGCCTCGCCCACCGCGTCGTCGATGGTGGTGCCGAGTTCTCCGGTATTGGCCCACGGCTTCTGCAATCAGCAATTGACAGTGCCCGCCCGACACCAAAAGCAAGAGATATGGAAATGGCACGTCGGCGACGAGGCGGGGCGAAAGCGCGTGGCCTTCGAGATGATTGACGGCGGCAAAGGGAAGATTGCGGGTCAGCGCAATGGCCTTGCCGGTCATGACGCCCACCAGAAGCCCGCCAATCAAGCCGGGTCCGGCGGTTGCGGCAACGCCATCAAGATCGGCAAAACCAATCCGTGCTTTGTCCATCGCCTCGCGAATAAGCGAATCGAGATGATCGAGATGAGCGCGCGCTGCGTTCTCCGGAACGATGCCGCCGTAAGGCGCATGAACGGCAGTTTGCGAGAGCACCAAATCGGCCAAAATTTCGCGCCGGTCGTTGACGACCGCCGCCGCCGTCTCATCGCAGCTTGTCTCGATTCCCAGTACCAGCATGACCGTTCTGCCCGGACGACCGCTCGGGGCCCGATCCACGAAGCACTTTCGCTGGACCCTCGCAAGGGGTAAAGACGGCGCCATGACGATCGCAAAGCCGGGCCCAAAGTCAGGCCTAAAGTCAGAGGCCAAATCAGCCCGACTTACCATTGGGACGAGAGGCAGTCCCCTGGCGCTGGTTCAAGCCCGGGAAGTCGAGGCGCGGCTGATCCGCGCCCACCCGGCCCTCGCCGAGCCGGGCGCTATCGAGCTGGCTATCATCCGTACCAGCGGCGACGCGGCGGTACGGCCGCTCGCCGAACTCGGCGGTAAAGGCCTTTTCACCAAGGAAATTGAAGAGGCGCTGCTCGATAAGAGAATTGATCTCGCCGTTCATTCGATCAAGGACATGCCCGGATTTTTGCCGGACGGACTGACCCTTGCCTGCGTCTTGCCGCGGGAAGATCCGCGGGATGTTTTCGTTTGCGTCCACGCCGAGAATTTGAAGGCTCTTCCCCGCGGCGCCATCGTCGGGACTTCGTCGCCCCGGCGCCAAGCGCAGGTGTTGGCGCTTCGCCCCGATCTCCAAATCCAGCCCTTGCGCGGGAATGTGGAAACCCGGTTGCGAAAAATTCGCGAGGGTGCCGTTGATGCGACGCTTCTTGCCTTAGCGGGGCTGCGGCGGCTCGGGCTCGAGCAAGAAGCCGGCACCATCATTCCGACGACAGAAATTCTTCCCGCCATCGGCCAAGGCGCGCTCGGTATCGAATGCCGGGAGGACGACGCACCGACTCTGGCCCTCATTGCCGCCCTCAATGAGGCGGCCAGCGAAATCTGCGTGCGCGCGGAGCGCGCCTTGCTGGCAGCACTCGACGGTTCCTGCCGGACCCCAATCGCCGGCCTTGCGGAGCTTGATGCGAACGGCGCATTGAATTTGCGCGCGCTCGTGGCCAGCCTCGATGGGCGCCGCATCGTTCGAGTGGCGCGGCGGGGGGAGGCGAAGGATGCATCGATCCTGGGTGCCGATGCCGGCGCCGAGCTTCGCCGGCGCGCCGATTTCTTTGCGGGTTGAATTCTTTGCGGATCCTTGTGACCAGGCCCGAATCCGATTTGCAGGAAATCGCCAAGCTCTTGCATGCGCGCGGCCATGAGCCGGTGATCGAGCCGCTATTGACGATCGCACCTATTCGTAACGCCGAACCGGATCTTTCCGGCGCCCAAGCGCTATTGTTCACGAGCGGCAATGGCGTGCGTTCCTTTGCGATTCTTTCGTCGGTACGGGATCTTCCTGCTTTCGCGGTAGGCGATGCGACCGCCCGAGCCGCGCGGGACGCGGGATTTGCCCAAGTCAGAAGCGCCGATGGAGATGTTGCTGATTTGGCTGCGCTGGTGTGCCGCGAGCTAGAACCCAAAAACGGCGCGCTCGTACATATCGCAGGCACGGTTGTGGCCGGCGATCTTGCCGCCCAGCTAGGGGCAAAGGGGTTTTTGCTGCGCCGCGCCGTCTTGTACGAAGCGAAGCCAGCGATGAAATTGTCACAAAGAGTTGTAGAGTCGTTGCAAAACAATGGCTTGGATGCCGTGATCTTTTTCTCTCCCCGGACTGCTGCGACCTTTGTTACCCTGACCCGTCAGGCGGGGCTCGAACAGGCAATGCGTAACGTCGATGCGTTCTGTCTCAGTCCGGCGGTCGCGAATGCCGCAGGGGATTTGCCGTGGCGTAAAATACGATCGGCGCGGCAGCCGGAATTGACCGCGTTGCTGGATGAAATCGACGCGGTGCAATAACCCTAGCGGCGTCGAATAAAGGACCGAATTGGATCTACCCAATACCGAAAATTTTAAAACAGGCGATTTGATGACGATGCCCGAAAGCGTTCCAGCGGCTCCCGAAAAGCCGACCCGGCCGCGCCGGAGCGCTGCCGCCAAGGGTGCCAGTCCCAAATCCGCGGGCCCCAAATCCGTGCGAAAAGCCAGCGCGCCGGCGGCCCATACGGGGCATGGCTGGATGTGGGCGGCAATGGTCGCCCTCGCCATTGCGAGCGGCGGATCGGTGGCGGGGCTGTGGTTCCTCGAATTGGCGGCCCGTGACGCCCAGAACAAGCATCTGGAAACGGCCATTCAGGCTCAACTGCAAACTGCCGCCGCCGGTCAGCCGGCGGCCCTCGATGCCGGCAAATTGGCCGCCCTCGATGCTCGGATCGGAGCGGTCGAAAAACACGTTGCCGGCGTGGCCGAGCCGGCTTCGATCAAGGAGACCGAAGCAGCCACAGCACTTCTTGCCGAAAAGATCGAAGGATTGTCGGGCCGGATCGGTGACATCGAAAAAACGCTCGCTCAATTCAAGACCGGCAATACGGGCTCGGGCGATGCCGCCGCATTAGAATCGGCGCAGCAGGAAGCCAAAAAGAATGCCGAGGACCTGGCTGCCCTGAAGGATCGCTTGGCGGCGATCGAGCAAACTCAGCATACGACCGCTTCGACAGCGTCCGTCCAACGCAATCAGACCTTGGTCGTTGCGGTCGGGCAATTGCGAGAGGCACTGGGTTCCGCAAAACCGTTTTCCCAGGAGCTTACGACGGTGACGTCGCTGGGTGATGCGGATATCTCGAAAATCGTGGAACCGATCGCTCCTTATGCCGACAAAGGAATCGCGACGGTTTCCGATCTACGCGAGGAATTTCCGCAAGTCGCGGCTGCCGTCGTCCAAGCCGAAGGCGCCCCGCAAAACGGCGGCTGGGTCAACAAGGCTCTCTCCGAAGCCGGGGTGAGCGTGCGCAAGGTCGGCCCCGTCGAAGGAACGAGTGCCGAAGCGATCGTTGCCCGGGCCGAAGGCAAGTTGTCGGGGGATGATCTCGATGGCGCCCTCTCGGAAATGTCGGCCCTCCAACAGACTCCGCCGGCCGCCGACGCCTGGCTGGAAAAAGCCAAGGCCCGTCAGGCCGCCGAACACGCGATGAAAGATCTCCACCTTCGCGTGATCGGTCAAATCGCGCAAAGCGACGGATCATCCAAGTGACCGCGGCGTTCGAACGCCGATGATTCGCGCCCTCGTTCTTTTCTTCATCATTGCTGTCGTTTCGCTCGGCTTCGTCTGGGTCGCGAATCAGCCCGGCAATGTCACCATGGTCTGGCTCGACCATCGGATCGACATGGCGGTGTCGCGGCTGATCGCGGGTGTTGCAATCCTCTCTGTCGGTCTCGCTGTTGTTTGGCGCACCTTCGGCACGGTGCGAAGTGTCGTCGCGCGGACCGGAAGTGCGCGGGTCGAACGACGGCGACATCGCGGTTACAAGGCGCTGACCCGGGGCTTCGTCGCGGTGGCGGCGGGCGATGTCGACGAAGCCAGCAAGCAGGCCGAACGCGCCGACGTGCTTTTGGCCGATCCGCCCCTCACCATGCTGCTCTCCGCTCAGGCGGCGCAGCTTTCGGGCGACCAGCGGGCGGCGCAGAAATATTTCGTGGCAATGCTGGATCGTCCCGATACCGCATTCTTAGGCTTGCGCGGGCTCATCAATCAGGCGCTGCGCGATCACAATCGCGACGAGGCGCTCATGCTCGCGCGGCGCGCTTATCGCCTGCGTCCCAAGACCCCCTGGCTGGTGGCGATGCTAAGCGAGCTTCTGTCTCAGACGGGGCTTTGGGCCGAGGCGGCTGCCGTGCTCCACGCGGCGGCCCGCCACCGGACCCTGCCCGACTCGCGCCAGCGGGAAGCCGTCGCCTTGTTCGGCCAGAGCCAGCGCGCCCAGATCGAGGGACGGCCAGGCGAATCCCTCGACTTGCTTCGTCGGGCCCATAAACTGTCGCCGGACAATGTGCCCATCGCCGCCAAACTGGCCTCGGTTTTTGCCGACCAGGGAAAACGCCGCCGCGCCCGCAAAATCCTCGAAGCCGCTTGGGCGCAAGCGCCCCACCCCGATTTGGCCCGGGCCTTTGCCGCGCTGGCCCCCGGCGAGGAACCCCTGGCCCGACTGCAGCGGAGCGCCATCCTGGTCAAACTCCGGCCCGAACACCCCGAAACCCATATCGCCGTCGCCGAGGCCGCCCTCGACGCCCAGCTGTGGGGCGAGGCCCGCCGGCATCTGCGCCTGGCCCTGCTGGCCCCCAATCCGGGAAGACGCGTTTTCCGCCTGATGGCGACTCTCGAAGAAAAAGAAAGCGAGGAGTCACCGGCCGCCCGTCAATGGTTGGCCAAGGCAGCCGAAACCGGTCCCGACCCGGCTTGGGTCTGCCGGCGCTGCGCCGCCTCCGTGCCCGATTGGCAGCCGTTATGTCCGGCCTGCGATGCCTTTGATGAACTAGCGTGGACATCGCCGGCCCGGCCGACCTTGGGCAGCCCGGCAAATCCCGTCGCCTCCGCGGTTCCGTTTTCGCCGGGTCACGCGTGATAGGGCTAAGCTTGATCAAATCGTCTTGAATCAGGTGCCGAATATTCGGGCGTAAGAAATTTCGTAACCAGTTTCTGATAACAAATTGACGTGACGGCGATCTGGATTAGGGACGCGTTGACTCCCTTCGTCCGCGGGTCTAGAGAGAGCCGGAGCGCCGCGATCCGTGCGCGTGCGCAAACACGAGAGAGAAATGGACAGCGACCCTAGAAGCCGCATCGTTGGGATTACAGTTGCGACCCCAGCGGTGCGTTTAGAGTTCCGGACCAACCGGGTAGGGGTGCCGCGGCCTTAGGGGCCTTGGCTCGCCTGCGCCCGGGAAGACCGGCGGAGGCGGGCTTTGTACGAAAGACTTCCGTTCCTGCGGGAAAGATCGAACGGGCGAGCCGATGACTCGGACCGGCGTCTTAGATTTGCCGGCCGGGGGTTTGCCGGTCCTCCGGAGCGGCAATCATGAATTCTGTCCTTTTACTGCCGCGGTTCCGGCGTAAGGCCAACGGATCTGGCCATGGCAATGGAAAGCCGAAGCCTCTTTCGGTGCAGGCCGCTCGGGAGGCCTTTCGCGATCCGGACGCAACGCTGGCGGCGTTGCACGCGACCCGCGATGGGCTGACCGACGCCGAGGTCCAAGAACGGCTCGACCGCGACGGGCGCAATGAAGTCGCACACGATAAGCCGCAGCCCTGGTATCTGCAGCTCCTTCTCACCCTCAAGAACCCTTTCACGCTGATCCTCACCGGATTGGCGATCGTTTCGTATTTGACCCAGGATATCCGCGCGGTCTTCGTTCTCGGGACGATGATCGTGCTCAGCGTCGTCATGCGGTTTGCCCAGGAATACCGGTCGACGCGGGCGGCCGAAAGACTCAAAGCTTTGGTGCGGACGACGGCAACCGTGTTGCGCCGGGCAAGCGCGACCGATACCCCGACGCGGCGGGAAGTTCCGATCCAGGACCTCGTCGTGGGGGACATTGTCCTGTTGTCGGCCGGCGACATGATCCCGGCCGACGTGCGGCTTTTGTCCTCACGCGATTTGTTCGTGAGCCAAGCGATCCTTTCCGGCGAATCGATTCCGGTCGAAAAATACGACACGCTCGGCGGTGTCGTGGAGAAATCGGCGAGTGCCGAAAGCCGGGCTGGCGAGAGTCCGCTCGATCTTTCCAACATTTGCTATATGGGCACCAATGTCGTGAGCGGATCGGCAATTGCGGTCGTCGCCGCCACCGGCCGGCGCACGTATTTTGGCTCGCTCGCCAAGGCAATCGTCGGCCGGCGCGCCGAGACTGCCTTCGATCACGGCATTAACCGCGTCACCTGGGTTTTGATCCGCTTCATGGCGGTGATGGCGCCGGTGGTGCTTCTCCTCAATGGATTTACCAAGGGCGATTGGTTCGAGGCCTTTCTGTTTGCGGTGTCCGTTGCCGTCGGTCTTACGCCCGAGATGTTGCCGACGGTGGTTTCGGCGAATCTCGGCAAAGGGGCCATCGCGATGGCGCGCCGCAAATGCGTCGTGAAGCGCTTGAATGCGATTCAGAATTTGGGAGCGATCGATGTGCTGTGCACCGATAAAACGGGCACGCTGACGCGGGACAAGATCATCCTCGAACGCCATCTCGATGTTAGCGGCCAGGAAGACGCCGGGGTCCTGAAACTTGGCTGGCTCAACAGCTTTCATCAAAGCGGCCTCAAGAATCTCCTCGATGTCGCCGTGCTCCATTATGCGGATGAATTGGAGACGCTCGAAAAACCCACTGATTACGCAAAGATCGACGAAATCCCGTTTGATTTCGTCCGCCGGCGGATGTCGGTCATCGTTCAGCCGCGGGAGGGCGGCCACTTGCTGGTTTGCAAGGGCGCGATCGAGGAAATGCTGGCCATCTCAAGCCTCATGCTCGTGCATGGCGAACTTGTGAAACTGGAAGGCAATCAGCGCCGGCGGATCAGAGCCTTGGCCAACGATTTGAATGAAGACGGTTTCCGCGTCATCGCCGTTGCGACCAAGGAATTCTCCGGCGATCAGATCAAATCGCAATACGGTGCGGCCGACGAGAAACACCTTGTCCTGCGGGGATTTCTTGCGTTCCTCGACCCGCCGAAGGAATTGGCGGGGCCGGCCATTGCGGCCCTCCGGGAAATCGGCATCGGAATCAGAGATTCTCACCGGTGACAATGCCATCGTCACCCGGAAGATCTGCAAGGAAGTGGGCTTGGAGATCGGAACGCCCGTTCAGGGACGCGACATCGAAAAACTCGATGACGACAAGCTGCGGGAGCTCGTCGAGCGAACGGTCGTCTTCGCCAAGATGTCGCCGCTGCAGAAGGCCCGCGTCGTTAAAGCGCTTCAGGCGAACGGGCACATCGTCGGCTTCTTGGGCGACGGCATCAACGACGCGCCGGCGCTCCGGGACGCGGATGTCGGCATTTCCGTGGATACGGCCGCCGATATCGCCAAGGAATCGGCCGATATCATTCTGCTGGAGAAGAGCCTGATGGTGCTGGAGGAGGGCGTGCTCGAAGGGCGGCGCACCTTCGCCAACATCCTCAAATACATCAAGATGACGGCGAGTTCGAATTTCGGAAACGTGTTTAGCGTCTTGGGCTCGAGCGCCCTGCTGCCGTTTTTGCCGATGATGCCGATCCAGCTCCTGATTCAGAATTTGAGCTACGACATTTCGCAAGTCTCGGTGCCGTTCGACAGCGTCGACCCCGAGTTTCTCGCCCGGCCGCGCAAATGGGTGGCCTCGGATATCGCGCGCTTCATGCTGTTCATCGGTCCGATCAGCTCGATCTTCGATTATACGACCTATGTCCTGATGTGGTTCGTCTTCGGCGCCAATAATCCGGCGCACCAGGCGCTGTTTCAGTCGGGTTGGTTCGTCGAGGGCTTGCTGTCGCAGACCCTGATCGTCCATATGCTGCGGACCGAGAAGATCCCGTTCTTCGAGAGCCGACCGTCCTGGACGGTGCTGCTCGCCACCGGCGCGGTGGTAGCGCTGGGGATCGCGATTCCGTTCACGCCGTTCGGCCAAAGTGTTGGCATGGTGCCGCTGCCGCTGAGCTATTTCCCGTGGCTCGTCGGGATTCTGCTCAGCTACTGCCTGCTCACGCAGCTCATCAAGACGTGGTACATCCGACGGTTCGGCATGTGGCTGTGATGCGGGACGGGCCCGGGACGTTGACGGGTATTGCCGGCGGCGGTAGCTTGCCGCCCAAGCCGGTCTTGGCAGCGACGCGGCCGCTCAGAAATTCTTAAGGATTTTCAGGTATTTGCCGGGTAATGAGGCCGCCGGAAATCGGGAGAAGCCGTTATCAAGCCGCGCCGAATTCGGCGATAATGTACGAGAAGCCGCCTTAGCTCAGTTGGTAGAGCATCGCATTCGTAATGCGGGGGTCGCGTGTTCGAGTCACGCAGGCGGCACCACCCGTTCTTCCGGTTCCTGGCTGAACTCTTATATCCGTCAGCCCGCCGCACGCTGTGCGGCGAGCAATTCCTCGCAAGCAGCGATAATCGGCGCGATGCCGGGGCTCGGATCCCGTGCAGCGATCGTGTGGGCAACGCGTTGAGCGCGCGCAAACGCCGCGACATCGGTTGCCGCCTGTTTCACCATTCCGGCAATCGTGTCTTCCGATGCGTTGCGCGGGATGACGAGCGCAATGCCTTGACCGCGAAGTGTCGCCGCCGTCATCGACTGTTCCAAATGCCGCGGGAATAGGATTTGAGTGCGTCCGGCGGTAAGACATGCTTCGGTGGTTCCGGCGCCGCCGTGATGAATGACGAAGCTGGCGTCACGCAGCACCTCGGGCAATGGCGGCGGCTCTTCGTAGAGAGTTATCGTCGTTTTTCCGAGAGCGTCTTTTAGCCGCCGTGACGGAGATCGCAGGAAAAGCCCGCCGGGCACGCCGCTCTTGGCGAGCGCCGAAAAAATGGTCGTTATGCCTGGGGCATCTGCGGCGAGGTAGGCGAAGAAACGTGGCGAAGCCGGAGGCGGCAACGGCGATAAACGGTTGGAAAGCGGCGGGAGCAACGCTTCGCGGCGGACCTTACGGTAGGGGTCAAGCTCAGGAAACGAGCAAGGGAATCGCCGCTCGCAAGCAAAAATGCTGGGAAGCGTTTCGGGCACCGGCGCTCCACGCCGATTTTGAACTTCCCTGACCACCGCCAGGACTTGTTCCTGGGGCATCACCGGCTCGACGTTGGTCTGGAGCCGGGGATAAACCGGCAAATCCGCGGGCGGCGTGACGAATCCATTGCCAAAAAGAATGGTCGGAAATCGGCCGCGGGCCGCCAAGACCAATATCGGCGCGTATTCCGAAAGCACGATATCCGGGCGTACGATCTCGAAAATCCCGTCCCAGGCGCGCACCATGGCGGCGAGATCGTCGGCATTGGCAAAACCGCTGACGGCAAGAATGTCGGAATAGCTCGCCGCCGAAAACGGCCGGCCGCGCGAACTGTTCGGCGCCGGTCGGGACCAGTACGGACCTTGGAAGATAGGATAGGGTTCATCCTTGAGCATCGGCGCGGTCTCGACGACATCGCGCAGCGACATCACGACCTGATGACCGCGTTCTGTCAGTTCGCGGGCGATCGGGCGCATTCGGGCGACGTGGCCGAAGCCGTTGCCGCTCTCCCAGCCCATCAGTATCTTGGCCATTGTTCGCCTTTTCCTCGGTCCACCGCCAGTCGCGTCAAACTCGACCGCTTCGTTGTCCTTTGGTGAGAGCCTTTACAGGGCATAACCGTGCTGCGCTGCTTCCTTTTTGAACTTCTCAGCCCATTCCAAATTAGTTTGGTCGCCTTGACGCGCGATCTTCGGTACGGCGACATTCGCCCGCGGCTCGGTGGGAAAGTCAAGCCATCGCCCGATCTCCGTAATCTTGGCACCCGGATCTTTGATGAACTCCTCATAGAACACGATCATCGGCGTAATTTTCATGCTCTCGAAGAAGCTGCGCCAGTTTTTCTTGCTATTGATAAGCTCGCTGTAACACCAAAATATCTGCTCAAAGCTGTACTGTGGAGCGGCACGACGTTCCGCGAGGGTGTGCCATTGTTGGGTTTGGATCGCCTTTGCGTAGGAGATGGTCTGGGCGATGATGTCGCTACGGTCGATGAAAATCCAGCGCGGCACCGGAAACTGATTTATCAGTTTCGATAGCAGGACGAATTGGAACTGCTCCCAGTGGGCCTTGAATGCAAAAACCCCGTTCGGCGAGGTGCGCACTTCGACGAGGCGACGCACATAGTCATTCAGCGATTGGGCGTTGAGGCGGACAATCATCTGGATCATGATCGTGTTGAAGTTGAAGTACTCGACCGGGGCACCGAGAAATCCGGTTTGCCAAAGCTCGGTGCACAATAAATTGCTTCCGGAGCGTTCCGTTGAAGCCACAATATAAGAAAAACGCGGCTGGGTTCGCTGTGCAAAGTCCAGGCTTTTGTCTGTCAGCGAAATGCCGGGGAGGCTGCCGGATGATCCCATAGAATCTCCACTTCACGGGGGTGAAAATAAACCATGACGACACAGTTTCGCCCGACGCCCGCGATTAGCGAGCCGTCTTTTATGGACGACGTAGAAATTGACGGCGGCACAGCCGATTAAAATGTTAATGCCGCCCACGCACTCGATCTCAACTACCGCCGCTTCGCCAGCCAATGAGGATTCCGCCGATCGGCCGTCCTCCTTGCCGCTCGAATACCGTTTGGGAATCTAGGCACTCCGCCGTGAGGATCCAGACAAGCCTCCGGCCTCCGGCGGCGCCAAGTCGCCCAGCGCTTTGATCAAAGGCGCGAGGTGCTTTTCATAGGGGCGCCAGCGGTCGACTGAGGTCGAATACATCGGCTGACGAACCTGCCAGGAACTTGCGGTACGGATCGGACGCTCGTTCTTGTGGAATTCGAGACAGCGGTCGTCCCAGGACAAGCCGCAGAATTCGATGATCTCTCGGCTCATTTTTTCCTGATTGGCGACGAGGTCCTCATATTGCACTTCGAGGAAAGGCTTGGGCAGCACTTTGCGCCAATGTTCCATGAGCCGCGCATATTCCCGGTAGTACTGGCCGAGATAGGCGAGGTCGTAGGAGAACTGCTGTCCGGTCTGGAATTTATTGAAATAGCAGGACAAGCAATTGTCGAGCGGATGCCGGCGGGTGTGGATGATCCGCGCATTGGGGAATAGAATTCGAATGAAGCCGGCGTGGAAGAAGTTTCCCGGCATCTTATCGGTCACACAAGGCTCGCCATTGGACATCTTGGCTATGGCGTCGAGATACGTCTTCGCCGATTCCTTGACCGCGCTCTCGGTGACGAGTTCGACGCATTGCGGAAAGAACTTGTTGGTGTTGAGCAAGCGCGGGAGGACGCGGACGATGTTCTTCACGTCGTCGAGCTCACCCGCCCCGAACACTTGAGGATGGCTCGAGATGATCTGCTCGACGAGCGTCGTGCCCGAGCAAATCATGCCGACGATGAAAATCGGCTTGGTGCTCGGATCGCCCATTTTGGCGCAGCGCTGGAACAGCTCCGGCGTGAAGACCTCAATCAGGTCGGTCACGAAATCGGCGTGCTTCCTAAGGTCGAAGTCTTCGCGCATGGTTTCATTGCCAAGGCGATAGTTTTCGAAGGATTTCTCGTAGTCGCCGGCGTCTTCATAGATGCGCCCCAGCGCAAACAGCGCCGCACAGCGCTCGCCGGGCGGAAGATGTTTGCTTGCCAGCAGTTTTTCCAGCGATTCGGCGCTTCCTTCTTCGTCGTCGATCTTCTTTTGGCGCGACAGCGCGTCGTAGGCGGGCGCGAAGTCGGGGCGCAGAACCAGCGCCTTCTCGAAATGTTTCGACGCCAAATCGAGTTTACCAAGCTGTTGAAGGATGTTGCCGATGCCGTGATGGGCCTCGGCAAAGCCGGGATTGATCTCGAGCGCCGCTTCATAACAGGCAAGCGCGTCTTCAAGCTTGCCCATTTGCGCAAAGCAGTTGCCGAGCGAATATTGAACCCGGAAATGGCGCGGCACGATCGCCAGGCAATTGCGATAGGCTTCGATCGCCTGATCGAACCGCTCGAGCTTCATCAGCGCGTTGCCCATGTTCTGATAGGCGTTGGCATGATCGGGGCGGATCGCCAACGCGCGCTTATAGAAGATCAGCGATTCTTCGGCCTGGTTGAGCTGGGCCAAAACGATGCCGAGATTATTCAGCGCATTGGCATGGCGCGGGTTGATCGACAGCACCTTCTCGAAGCAGGCGCGGGCTTCTTCCCCCTTGCCCATTTTGGCGAGCACGGTGCCGAGGTTGTTGTGGCTCTCGGGGTCGTCCGGCGCCAATTGAACGGCGCGGCGGTAGCAATCGCTGGCGGCCTCGAGCCGGCCTAATTTCTCGAACTCGGAGCCCATGTCGTTATGGGCGGCGGCCGGGTTGGCGGGCGCCGACTGGCCATTGCCGGCGACCGGCGGCGCGTCGCCTCCAGAGCTCGGCCCGGCGGCCGGTTCGGCGGTCGGTCCTGGAGCCGGTTGCTTTTCGTCCATTAAGGCTTCTCCTGATCGTCCGGGGCGGAAGCCGGTCAGTTTACTGGCAAAGGGTAAACCAAATCTATCCGCCCGGGTGGGGGTTGCGTGCCTTAAAAAGCCGCCCGAATAGACCCTTCCGCCCGCTGCGGCCCGCCGCGCTGCGGCCCGCCGGCGGGATCCCCAGGAAAGCTTGGGGCCGGCCCCTTGCGGAGCCGGCCCCTGGCCTTCGAGCTAGCCGTCCCGGTTTCCCGGCCCGGAAATCCCGCGCCCTTAGCCGTGAGCGATCGTGATGTGGGCTGAGATGGCATTAAGATCGGCAGCGATATGGGAGTCATTCGCCCCACCAATGTTACTCGGGACGGCACCGCCGCCGGCAGCGTTCGTAACGTTGGTGCCGACACCGGTTTCGTTGACCTGGACCGAGGCGCCGTTCTGGAAGCCGATCGTCACTTGATTGGCGTTATTGACCGTGACGCTGCTGATCGATTGTTCGAAAGCCGCATCGTCCCCAATAGTAGTACCGCCGAAGTTATGGACGCCGGAGGAAACACCCAGCACATCGGTGAAGCTGAGCGTGTCGCTGGCGTTGAAGTCGGTAATGATGTCATTGCCGTCGTTGTGACCGATGTTGCCGTCGTTCGTGTTGTTGTTATGGAGGTCGAAGGCGAAGGTGTCGTTGCCGCCGCCGCCGGTGAGCGTATCGTTGCCCAGCCCGCCGTCCAGGGAGTTGTTCCCGCCGGCACCGCCAACGAGGCTATCCGCGAACAGCGTGAGGCCGTCGGTATCGCCGCTCAGATTCACATTCACGGTCAGCGATCCGCTGTCCTTAAAGTCGCCGTACAAGCTATCGCCGCCGCCGCTGCCGCCGATCAGGGTGTCGCTGAACATGCTGCCGGTCTCGCCGTTCCAATTGATGTCGATGGTGATCGTGCCGTTGTCGCTCAGCGAGTCGTTGCCCACAATGAGGTCGTCGCTGCCACCACCGCCGTTCAGCGAATTGTCGAAGAGGTTGAAGTTCCCAGTCGACCCGCTGTCGGCAACATGGACGTTCACCGCCTCGGCACTGCCTCCCGACATTGAGACGTCGCCGATCAAAGTATCGCTGCCGGTACCCGACGAGATGGTATCGTCCCAGGCGGTAAAGGTGTCGTTATTGCCGGCATTATTGAGCGTGAAATTCACCGCTTCGTGGTAGCCGCCCGTCATCACCACGTCTCCGACGATGGTGTTCTCACCGTTGCCCGCCGTGATGCTGTCGTCCATCACCGTGAAGGTGTTGTGATTGCCGTTGTTGTCGATGTCCAAGTTGACACTGGCGTTCACGCCTTCCGAGAAGTTGCTCGCCAGGAGCACGTCGCCGACGATCTGATTGTCGCCGTTGCCCACCGTGATGATGTCGTTCCATGCACTGAACACATTGTGGTTCGCGTCGTCCCTTGTGCCTTGCGAGAAATTGCTGATCGCCAGCGTCACGTCGTTGGCGCCGCTATAGTTGCCATTAATGTTCATCGACGCGGCTACGTCGCCAACGATGTGGTTGTCGCCAGCGCCGGTCGCGGTGATCGTGTCGTTGAATGCATCGAAGGTATTGTTGCTGGCGCTGCCGCTCTGGCTTGCCAGGTCCTTGATGCTGAGGTCGATTTGGTTCAGATCGTGCCCGCAGCCGTAGATCGACATCTGAGCCGCGACATCGCCGACGATGAAGTTATTCCCGGCGCCCGCGGTGAGATGGTCGTCAAAGACCGTGAACGAGTTGCTATTGGCAAAGGCATGGTAGTCGCCGCCGATGGCAAGGTCCTTGACGTCGAGATCGATCGCATTGGTGTTGCAGGCCCAGCCGCCAGAGTTGTTGATGTACATACCGCCACTATGGCCGCCATAGAAGAAGAAGCCGCCTGCGGTGCCGGCCGCGACGTCGCCGACCAAAACGCTGCCGCCAGTGGAGTCGCTGCCGGCCGTGATCGTATCGTTGTAGGCGACAAAGCTGTTGTGATTGGCATCGGCCTCCACCCCGGACTTGCCGGTGAAGGCTCCGTTCTCGGCATCGAGCTTGATCTCGTTGAGGTTCTTCGGGTCGTAGGCCGACACCGAGATGCCCATTGCCGTGGCCCACACATCGCCGACCATCGTGTCATCGCCGCCGGCAGCCGACATGCTGTCGTTGAACACATTGAAGTCGTTGCTGTTGACGGTGGCCGCAAAGGCCGCACCGTTGGAGCCGTTCACATCATGGGCATTGTTGGCAACCGAAAGCTCGATCTTGTTGATGTTCTGAGCATCGTTGAAGCCGTTGCTCTGGATGAACATTCCGTTGCTGCCTTCGGCGAAGGCGGTGCCTGCCAGCACATCGCCGACCATGGCGTCGTTTCCGTTTGGACTGGTGTCGGTCATCACATCGTTATAGGCGTTGAAGCTGTTGCCATCGGCATGGGCATTGCTGCCGGTCGCATGATTCTTCGGCCCCGAGCCCAATCTTGTTGAGATCGAACGCGTAACCGTTACTCGCATAGCCCGCATTGTAAGAACCGCTGATGGCCGCCGCCCTACCGGCGAAAGCCGCCGCCGTCATATTCACCGCCCAGACGTCGCCGACCATTTCGTTACGACCATCGCCGGCCGCCGACAAGGTGTCGTTAAAGGCAATGAAGCTGTTGTTATCGGCCGTGGCGCCACCCGCTTCCGATCCTTTCGACGCTTCGATATTAAACGCCTGCGCCGAATTGGAAACGCCGAGCTCGATCTTGTTGATGTTTACGACGTTGCCGGCCTCAGCCGCAGCGCCGCCGCCGGACTGGAAACCACCGAAGGCCTCGCCGCCATAGGCTGCGGCACTGCCGCCATAGCCCGCGGCAAACATGTTCGGGGCATACACCTGGCCGGCCATGAGGTCGAATCCGTTACCGGCCGTCAGCAAGTCGTTACCGACATCGAGCGTGTTGCCGTCGGCATGGGCAAAGCCGATGCCGCCGGGAGCGCTGTCGGAGAATTCCGCACCGTTCCCCGCGAATAGACCAATAAAGTTCGAGTTGTGGACGTTGCCGCCATTGGCGCAAGCAAATCCGCCATAGGCATTGCCGGTGCTGCTGCCGGCGCCGCCATAAGCCGCACCACCACGGGCTATGGCGTTGCCGCCATAGCCGACGGCGTGCATCTCGCCGGTGACCGCGACGCCGCCGACGATCAGGTTCTCCCCGCCGGCAGCCGATATCGTATCGTTGAAGGCGCTGATATGGTTGTCGTCGGCCGATGCGGGGCTGCCATTGAAGGCGTGGGCAAAATTGCCGGCCGCCAAGGTCACGCTGTTGGTCGCGTAAGCACTACCGCCACGGGCGTAAGCGCCGCCGCCATAGGCCGCACCGCCCGCACCTTGGGCACCAGGTTCTCCGGTAATTACGACAGTGAGGGGGACTACTCCGGTGCTGCCGGGGATGCCTTCCACACCGCCGTCGCCGCCTTGGCCCCCTTGGCCGCCGTATGCGGCACCGCCATGGGCCGTGGCATTGCCGCCGAAGGCCGTGTTGTCGATATCGACCACCAAGACGCCGCCGACGAGGACGTTGTCGCTGGCTGCCGCCGACAGATGGTCGTTGTAGGCATGGATGGTATTGTTGCTCGCATCGGCGCCGCTGGCGAAGTTGGAAGCAAAAAGGCCGACGCGGTTGTCGCCTTCGGCGGAGCCGCCAATGGCGCAAGCAAACCCGCCATAGGCAGCGCCGCCCGCACCACCGGTGCCGCCAGTGCCGCCAATGCCGCCCAGTCCGGCCGTGCCACCATAGGCACTGCCATTGGTGCCGGTAGTGGTAGAGCCATCAAGACCCGCAGAGGTATTGCCCGCTTCGCCGCCCGTGCCGTCGCCAGAACCGCCGGTGCCGCCCAACCCGCCGCCGCTCCCGGCAGAACCGCCATAGCCTACCAAAGCGCTGCCGCCGGTGCCGCCATAGGCATTGCCGCCGTCGCCGCCATGTCCGCCATGTCCGCCTTCGCCGCCGGTGCCGCCGGTGCCGCCATGGGCGTTGCCGCCTGCGGCGCTGGCACCGCCGCCATAGGCCTGGCTGTCGAGCGAGACCTGGACGCCGCCAACCAGCTTGCCGCCATAGGCTCCGGTCGCGGTTAGCGACTCGTCGAAGGCATTGATGGTGTTGAAATCGGCCACGCTGTGACCGCCAGCGCTGTTGTCAGCCGACAGCGACACGAAATTACCGTCATAGGCTTCCCCGCCATTGGCATGGGCGCAGCCGCCGGTGGCGTCGCCGCCGACTCCGCCAGTCGCCGCCGTAGCCGCCAGTGCCGCCGATCCCGCCGGCACCGCCATAGGCAGCGCCGCCATGGCCGCCGGTGGCGCTGCCGCCGTAGCCGCCAAAAGCATTGCCGCCATTGCCGCCATTGCCGCCAAAAGCATAGCCGCTATTCCCGTTGCTGCCGTCAATACCGAAGCCGGTACCGCCGGTGGCACCACCAGCAGAAAGGCCGATCCCGGTCTGCTCGGCACCGCCGCCGGTGCCGCCAAGCCCGCCATAAGCGCTGCCACCGGTGCCGCCGGCGCCGCCAGTAGCCTCGCCGCCGGTGCCGCCCGTGCCACCATAAGCCGCGCCGCCGGCGCCGCCATCAGCTGTGCCGCCGCCGCCGCCATGAGCTGTGCCACCATTGCCGCCGATGCCGCCCGTACCGCCAACTCCGCCGGTGCCGCCGGTGCCGCCGATGGCCTCACCGCCGGTTGCGTAAGCCGACCCGCCGTAGGCATGGCTGTCGATTTGGACATTGACCGCGCCAACGATCGTGGCGTGGCCGGCACCACTCGTCACCGTGTCATTGTAGGCATTGATGCTGTTGTTGCTGGCCGTAGCGCTGTCATGCGCCGCGTTGTAGGCCGAGAGACTGACGGTATTTTGCACATCGGCATGGCCGCCATAGGCGGTCGCTCCGCCGCCGGTAACCCAGCCGCCAGCGCCGCCCGTGCCGCCCTGGCCGCCAGCGCCGCCGGCAGCGCCAGCGCCGCCATAAGCACTGCCGCCGGCGCCGCCGATACCGGTGCCGCCGGTGCCGCCGTAAGCCGCGCCGCCGGTGCCGCCGGTGCCGCCATGAGCATTGCCGCCATAGCCGCCATAGCCGCCATGAGCATTGCCGCCATAGCCGCCGCCGCCGCCGTTAGCATTAGCGCCTAAGCCGATGGCAGAAGCATCGCCGCCATTGCCGCCGGTGCCGCCATGAGCGCTGCCGCCATTGCCGCCGGTGCCGCCATAAGCATAGCCGCCAGTACCGCCATAGCCGCCGGAAGCATTGCCGCCGGTGCCGCCCATCGCATTGCCGCCAAAGCCGCCAAAGGCCGCGCCGCCATTGCCGCCGCCGCCGCCGGTGCCGCCGCCGCCGCCGGTGCCGCCGCTGCCGCCGATGGCCTCGCCGCCGGTTGCGTAAGCCGAGCCACCGGACGCATGGCTATCGATTTGGACGCTGGCGGCGCCGATGATGGTGGTGTCGTTGCCGCCTGTCGTCACCGTGTTGTTGTAGGCATTGATGATGTTGTCATTGGCCGAAGAGCTGTCATGCGCCGCGTTGTAAGCCGAAAGCTGGACATTGTTTTCCAGATCGGCATTGCCGCCATTGGCGGTCGCTGCGCCGCCGGTAACCGAACCGCCATCGCCGCCCGTGCCGCCTTGGCCGCCGTCGCCGCCGGCAGCGCCGTCGCCGCCGCGCGCCGTGCCGCCGATGCCGCCATAGGCCGCGCCGCCGGCACCGCCATAGGCACCGCCGCCCGTGCCGCCCGTGCCGCCAGAAGCATTGCCGCCATTACCGCCAATGCCGCCATAAGCCGCGCCGCCATAGCCGCCGGCGCCGCCGTTAGCTAATGCGCTGAAACCGATGGCAGAAGCATCGCCGCCATTGCCGCCGGTGCCGCCATGAGCGCTGCCGCCGGTGCCGCCGGTGCCGCCATAAGCCACGCCGCCATGGCCGCCCTGGCCGCCATAAGCCGCGCCGCCGGTGCCGCCCTGAGCTGCGCCGCCAGCGCCGCCATAAGCATGGCTGCCATTGCCGCCCGCGCCGCCGGTGCCACCAGCGCCGCCGGTGCCGCCCATGCCGCCGATGGCCTCGCCGCCGGTGGCGTTGGCCGAGCCGCCGCTGACGAAGCCGCCATTGTCATAACCGCCGACCGAGACATCGACGTCGCCGATGATGTTGTTGCTGCCGGAAGCGCCGGTAACGATGCTGTGGTTATGGGCGTCGATGATGTTGTTATTGGCCGATCCGCCGTCGGATGCGGCGTTGAATACGGTTAGATTAACGCTGTTGTGACCCTCGGCGAAACCGCCGCTGGCATAAGCACTGCCGCCCAAGGCGCAGCCGCCCTGACCGCCGGCTCCGCCGATGCCGCCATTGCCGCCGATTGCCCCGGCACCGCCCGTGGCATCAGCGCCGGCGCCGCCATAAGCACCACCGCCATTGCCGCCCACGGCAAAGCCGCCGGTATTGCCGGTAAGGCCAGAAGCATCGCCGCCGTTGCTGCCCGGACCGCCAAAAGCGTCGCCGCCGTTGACGCCGGCACCGCCGTTAGCAGTAGCGATGAAAGCGCTAACACTAACAGAACCGCCATTGCCGCCGTTGGTGCCATGAACATCGCTGCCGTTCCCGCCGTTGCTGCCATGAACATCGCTGACCGCGCTGCCCTGACTGCTAAAAGCATAGCCGCCGGCGCCACCATAAGCACCGCCGCCATTGCCACCATAAGCACCGCCGCCATTGCCGCCACTGCCGCCGTTACCGCCCGCACCGCCACTGGCGCCACTGCCGCCACAAGCCGCGCCGCCGTTGGCGCAAGCGTTGCCGCCGATCGCGGCACCGCCACTTTCCCCGTAACCGCTTAATTGCATGCCGGCGTAGACATCGCCGACCACCAAATTGTCGCCGCCGGTGGCCGCGATGGTGTCGTTGAACGCATTGATGACGTTGCCGTTCGCGCTCCCGCCGTCGAATGCGCTGTTATGGGCGTCGAGATACACGGAATTATTGTAATGCGCCGATCCGCCAGTGGCGTTGGCATAACCGCCCTCGGCAAAGGAGCCCGCGCCGCCGACGCCGCCGCAATAGCCGTGGCCGCCGGCCGAAAGCGCATTCGAGCCGGTGACGGCCAAAGCGCCGCTGCCGTGAGCCGAACCGCCATTCTCGCCAAACGCATTGAAGGTATACGCAGAGGAGCCGTTGCTGCCGGTGGCATTGCTGCCGTTGTTACCGTGGACCGCGCCCTCAGCATTTTCTCCGGCTGAGCCGGAACCGCCTGTGCTGCCTGTGCTGCCGCTACCGGCATGGGCATCGCCGCCGAACGCATGGGCGTCGCCGCCGTAAGCCCGGGCAACCATGAACGCGTCGACGCCGCCGACGAGTAGGTTGTCGCTGCCGTTGACGCTGATGGTGTTGTTGAAGGCATTGATGTGGTTGTTGTTGGCCGAGCCGTCATGGGCCGCCCCATTGAAGGCAGCGCCGTATATGTAATTCGACGCGGCTGCATCGTAGCCAGCGGCATAGGCGCCACCGCCGGTAGCATTGCCCTCGCTGTAGACCGGGCCCACATAGTCGCAGCTACTGGCACCGGCCGCGTTCGCCGCCATCGAAGCGCCGACATCGCCGACCAAGTTATTGCCCTCGCTAAAGCCACCGGTGACCACGATCGAGTCGTTGTAGGCGTTGATGGTGTTGCTATTCGCGGTGCTAGAGAAGTTGGCGCTGATTTCGGCCTTCAAGCCGATATCGTTGCACGCGTAGTTCTCGGATCCGGTGCCGGCAAAGGCGTGCATGTTGGCGCCGACATCGCCGGCCACGACATTGCCCTCGGTAAAGACGCCGGCGACGACGATCGAGTCGTTATAGGCGTTGATGGTGTTGCCGTTCGCCGCGCCCCCGTAGGTGGCGATATTTTCAGCCGCCAAGGCGATGTGGTTCCCGGCGAAATTCTCGCTGCCGCAGCTTGCTCTCGCGCACATTGTGGCGTTGACATCGCCGACCAAATAATTGTCCCCGCCATAAGTGTTGGCGACGACGATCGAGTCGTTGAAGGCGTTGATGGTGTTGCCGTTCGCCGTGCCCGAATCGAAGGCGATATTTTTGGCCGCCAAGGCGATCGAGTTTTCGGCTGAATTATGGCAGCCGTCAGCGGCCGCAGCGTGCATCGAGGCGCCGACGTCGCCGGCCACGTGATTGTCCCCGCCATAAGCGCCGGTGACAAGGATCGAGTCGTTGTAGGCATTGATGGTGTTGCCGTTCGCCGTGCCCGAATCGAAGGCGGAATTGATGGCCGCCATATTGATCGAGTTTTCGGCCCGGTTTTCGTAGCCCTCGCAAGCCTGGGCGTTCATCGAAGCGGCAACGCCGCCGACCACGTAATTGTCCCCGCCGCCATAAGCGTTGGCGATGATGATCGAGTTGTTGTAGGCGTTGATGGTGTTGCCATTGGCCGTGCCCGAATCGAAGGCGATATTTTTGGCCGCCAAGGCGATCGAGTTTTCGGCTGAATTATGGCAGCCGTCAGCGGCCGCAGCGTGCATCGAGGCGCCGACGTCGCCGGCCACGTGATTGTCCCCGCCATAAGCGCCGGTGACAAGGATCGAGTCGTTGTAGGCATTGATGGTGTTGCCGTTCGCCGTGCCCGAATCGAAGGCGGAATTGATGGCCGCCATATTGATCGAGTTTTCGGCCCGGTTTTCGTAGCCCTCGCAAGCCTGGGCGTTCATCGAAGCGGCAACGCCGCCGACCACGTAATTGTCCCCGCCGCCATAAGCGTTGGCGATGATGATCGAGTTGTTGTAGGCGTTGATGGTGTTGCCATTGGCCGTGCCCGAATCGAAGGCGATATTTTTGGCCGCCAAGGCGATCGAGTTTTCGGCTGAATTATAGCAGCCGTCAGCGGCCGCAGCGTGCATCGAGGCGCCGACGTCGCCGGCCACGTAATTGTCCCCGCCATAAGCGCCGGTGACGACGATCGTGTCGTTGTAGGCGTTGATGGTGTTGCCGTTCGCCGTTCCCGAATCGAAGGCGGAATTGATGGCCGCCATATTGATCGAGTTTTCGGCCCGGTTTTCGTAGCCGCCGCCATCGAACGCACACATGTTCGCTGCGACGTCGCCGGCCACAAAATTTCCGTTGCTGCTGTTGGTGATGACGTCGTTAAAGGCGCTGATAGTGTTGCCGTCGGCCTGGCCGCTGTCCCATGCCCGGTTGTCGACGCCAAGGGAGACGGAATTCTTAACACAGCCTTCGCCGAAATTGGCGGCGTGCATGCTGGCCGAGACATTGCCGACGATGCTGTCGGAGCCGCCGTTGCCGTTGATGCTGTCGTCGAAGGCGAAGAAGTTGTTGCCGTCGGCTTGGCCGCCATAGGCTGCAAAAATGCCGCCATTGAGTTTGACGGAATTGGTGCCGTCACCGCAGCTGGTTTGATCGGCCAGCACATTGCCGACGATGGTGTCGTCGCCGAGCGAACCGACCATGCTGTAATTATTGAAGGCATGAATCAGGTTGTTGTCGCTGACGCCGCCATAGCCAAGGGCAGACACGGCAACATTAAGATCGACATTGTTGCAATGCCCGCTTTGCTGCGCATAGACGTCGCCGACCAGCAGCTCGTGGCCAAGGCCGGTAATGGTATCGGAGCCGCCGCCATAGCCCAGGTTGTTGATGATGAGTTCCGAGGTCCCGGCCACGATCGAATTGCCGAACACGCAAATGGTGTCGTTCGAGCTGGTTGTATCCCACTCTCCGCCGACGGTTGCGCCAAGATCGACGCTATGGCCGCCCTGCTGCCAGACATCGCCGACCAGGGTGTCGCCGGCGAAGCCTTCGGTGAAAGAGCCCGGGTCGCCGTAGAACCCGCCGCCATTCGTTTCGGTCACATTGACGGTGATGATGTGATTGCCGCCGTTGATCTGATCTTCATAGGAGTAGACCGAATCGTTGCTGCCGATGACGTTGGCAGAGAGTTCGGTCGTATTGCCCGAGCCGCCGGTCTGATAGACGTCGCCGATGAGCTTGTCGGCAAAGAACCCGGCGGCGTTGCCATAGGTGGGGCTTTCGATGTCGGCATTGCCAACGCCGCCGGTGAGCGTGCCGCCATAGCCGCCGTCTACGGTGAGATTGACATCGATGAGGTCGGTGCTGCCGATGATCGTGTCGCTGAAGGTGCTGACGATATCGTTGTTGCCGAAGGCAAAGCTGTGGAGGTTAACGTCGCCGCTGGCAAAGCAGTTGTTCTCCTGGAAGACATCGCCGACCAGCGTGTCCGTGAACACATTGGGGGTGTAACAATTGCCCAGGATCGACTCGATTTGAGAAAGACAGACGCCGCCATAAATCGAGGCATTGATGTCGATCGTGGTGGTGCCGCCATTGATGCTGTCATCGAAGGCCGCGACGCTGTCATTGTTCGCCTGCCCCTCGCTATAGTAACCGAAGAAGGAAGTGCCGGCGCCGCCATAAGCCGAAACGGTGTTGCCTTCGCAGTAGCTGCCGCCGCCCAATTGCGCGACGTCGCCGACCAACAGCCGACCGCTGTCGCCGCAAATGCTGTCGAGGAAGGTTAGCTGATCGATATTGTTGACGTCGACGATGAGGGTGCGGTCGCCGCCGAGCAAGACGTCGTCGAAAGCGAAAACGAAATTACCGCCCGCGCCGCCATAGCCGGCTCCCGCGATCGCGTAGAGGTCGGCGTGGAACGCATTCCAGGTGAACCCGCAACTCGGCTCCTGCAGCACATTGCCGACGAGGACCTTGCCGCCATCGAGATAATTGTCGAAGGCCTGGACAACGGTGCCGGGACCGCCTTCGCCAAAGGCGATGAGCGAGGCAGCGGCACCATTTTCCTGCTGATAAACGTCGCCAACCAGCGTGTCGCCGCCGAGGAATTCCTTAACCGTCCAAGGGCACCCGCCATAGAAGAATTCCGTGCCGCCGGTGCCGTCGCCGCCGAAAATCGTGTCGTTGAAGGCATAAACGTGGCCGGCTGCATTGCTCTCCACATAGGCGGCAAGTTCGACAGAGTTATACCCGTAGCAGCCAGTCTGGTAGACGTCGCCGACGACCTTGCTGCTTCCGCCGCTACTGCTCAGATAATCGTTGAAGGCGTTGACCGAACCGCCGCCATAGCCGACGCCGGCAAAAAGCTCCACGTATGAGCCGTGGGGCGCATAGACGTCGCCAACGATCGTGTCATGGCTGCCGAACCCAAAAATGGTGTCGTTATAATTGGCTGCGGCCGAACCGCTGCCCGCAAATACCTCGCGGTATGGGTCTTCGTAATTCCCGTAAACATCGCCGACCAGAACCTGTCTGCAGGCGGTGCCGACGATCCAGTCGTTTCCGCCATGGCCGACAACCGTGTCCCCAAAGCCGTAGGCCGTGATGAAATCATTGCCCTCGCCGCCGCTGACAAACGCGCAGGGGCCTTCGGCGAAAATGGAATTGTAATTGGACGGATCGGCGGGCGGGCCCGGCGGGATATGTTGAACGTCGGCAAAGAAGGCGGTGAGCTCTGCCGTAAACGGCTGGAAACATTGCGGGGCCACAACCGGCACGACGGATGGCGGAAGGGTGAATATGATCGGAAGCATCTCCGGGGCCACATAGGAAAGGGCTGTCGGCGGAATCGGGCCGAGTTCCGGAATGCCCGGGGGCAGGGCAAGCGGCGCAAAGGGCTCGAACGAGGCGGGGCCGGGTAGATTGGCGCCAGCACCCGGACCGGCGGCAGGCTGGATTTCGGCAAGCTGCTCAGCGGAAGCAGTTTGGCCCAACAGGTCGAAGGCACCGATGATGTCGCCGGCAAAATTGAGCGGGGGGATCGCATTGCCGGCGGCTTCGGAACCAAAGCCCTGGAGGATGATTTCGCCGCCACCGTGAATCAGGATGATCAGATTGCCATCCGAGAACACGAAGTCGGCATCGCCCTTATGGAAATCGAAATCGTATTGGGTGCCCGCCACGACCGCGATCGTGGTTTGCTCGCCCGCAGGGGGACTCGCCACATGCTGCACCGTGCCGCCGGCCTGACCGATGACATTGTCCGTGTACGCTTGCACGGCTACGACATCGGACGCGAATTGCGCAGCTTGATTGGAATCCGTGTTCGGATTCGCGCCGGTATCGGCCTGCGCTTGCGCATTGCTCGGATCGCTGCCGGTATCGGCCGCGGTGTGCTGCGCAACGTCGAGATTCGTGTTTTGGCTATCCATTGTCCCCGCTCCTTGAGTGCCTGTTGACGCCTTCAGCCGCTGCTTCGGCGTTCAATTCGGTGGCGATTCGTTGCTCGTTCCCTATCCCTGCTGCCGGAATCCGGCTTTCGCCGATCCTCTGGCTTTACGGTTTGTTAATCTCTTCGGAATGGTGTCGTCCCGCAACGATAAGCGATGGTTAACCGACACATCGGAGTGTGTGTCGTGACATTTTTTCCGAATTTTTCGATGAATGAATGGGCAATAATTCGGCGAGAAATTCTTAACCACAAATAGGATAGGAAATACGGGGTCCGAGAAGCCCTGGGACATTGGGAACTATCCTGGATCTATTCGAAAATTAGGGGGCAAAATCTGGCGAAGATGCCTCGCTGGCCGCGGGCAGGGCGGCAATTTATGGTTAATTCTAGGGCATAAATTTTGTGGGGCCGGGCGGATCGTAAGCTCCGATGGTGCCATTGATTAAGCGGTTCACGGTAACATGGTAGGGAATTCTAAACATTCGGTGCCGAAATCGGCTCTGACCGGCATCCTTTGGCCGGCGGTGCCCAACCGCAACGACGCCTTGCTGCTGGCGGTCGTCCGGCAGCTCGAGGAAAGCCAATGGTGGGCGCCGGAAGCCCTGTTATTTCAGCAGCTTCGACAGATCGAGCGAATTCTCGGCCACGCCCTGTCGACGGTTCCCTATTATAAGCAGCGCCTGGGCTTCTTGGCCGGCCGAAAGTCGGGCACGCTCACCCTGGAAGAATTCCGGCGAATTCCGGTATTACGCCGCGCCGACATCCAGGAACTCGGCGCTACACTTATAAGTACGAAGATTCCCTCCGACCACGGCCCCATCTTCGACATTAAAACCTCCGGCTCCACCGGCCGGCCGATCGTCACCAAGGGAACCGCGATAACCGGGCTGATGTTGCGGGCGGCTAACCTCCGGTACCATTTGTGGTTCAAGCGCGATTTTTCGGCAAAGACCGCATGCATCCGGATGTTGAAGGGCAAGCAGCTCGAAGCCGCCAAAGCAAACAAGGCGGTGCCTTGGGCCGACGGGTTTTCCTCCGGGCCGATGGTGATGTGTCACGTCACAACACCCCTCAGCGAACAGTTCGACTGGCTGGTCGATCAGAAGCCGGATTATTTGCTGACCTTCCCGTCCAATTTGTTGGCGCTCATTCGCCTGAGCAAAGAGCGCCATACGAAGCTGGGCGCGTTGCGCGAAGTGATCACGCTCGGCGAGGCGCTCGATCCCGCGGTGCGGGAAATTTGCGAAAACGAATGGGGCCTGCCGGTGGCGGACGCTTATTCTTCGCAAGAGTTCGGAATGCTCGCCGTGCAATGCCCGACCGCCCCGCACTACCATGCGCAATCGGAAAACGTCTTGATCGAAATCATCGATGAGAGAGGAGAGCCTTGCGCGCCGGGCCAGACCGGGCAACTCGTGATCACCGCGCTTCACAATTTTGCGACGCCGCTCATCCGCTACGAGATCGGGGATCTCGCGATTCCGGGAAAATCATGCGTATGCGGCCGCGGGCTTCCCGTTATTACCCGCATTCTGGGCCGGACACGCAACATGCTGACGCTTCCTTCGGGCGAACAAATTTGCCCGCGCTTCATCGTCGAAGATTTCGCGTTCGATCTTCCGATTCGCCAGTTTCAGATCATCCAGGAAAATCTGGAGACGCTCGCGGTCCGGCTCATTGCGGATCGCAAGCTTGCGCCCAACGAAGAAGAAAGGATTCGGACGTCATTGATTGAAACGGCGCGGCATCCCTTCAAGGTCCGGATCGACTATGTCGCGGAGATTCCTCGTTCGGCGAGTGGGAAATTCGAAGAATTTCGGTCGGAGGTAGCGGTTTGACGGGGATGCGAAAGGTATCCGCCGTCTCCTAAGATCGGTCAGGCTTTCGCCGGCGCCGCTGCGGATCCCTTCGCCGGGGCAAGCCGCTTGTCGCCGCCGGCGCGAAGGTGGTAAGGCACGTCGATCACGATTCGGTTATCTCCCCGCGGGCCCTTGCGCAGCAGAAGCTCCGCCTTCAGAAGCAACGCCGTTTGATTGTGCAGGAGATTTTCCCACCAGCGATTGGCAAGAAATTCGGGCAGCACGACGACGGCCAGGCCGCGTTCGGGCTCGCGAAGATCCACTTCGTTCAAATAAGTCATGATTGGTTCGATGACCGAACGATAGGGCGAATCGAGCACCACCAGCTTCTCTTTGAAGCGCAATGCGCGCCATGCCAGGCGCGTGCTCGCCGTCTGCACCGGATCGAGATCGACGACGACGGCGGTAATGTCGTCGGAAATCGCCCGTGCGAATTGAAGAGCCGCCAGCGTACCGGGATGCATTTTCGAAATCGGCACCACGACCTTCGGGTGGAATTTCTGCACCCAGGGAAGCCATTCGCCCAAGCCGCCGAGACGCGGGCTCATTTGCGGCGCAGCCTCGCGATAGTGGGCCCTGATCCGCGCGAAAACGAACAGAATTGCCGGAATGAGGATGACGACGATCCACGCTCCGTCGAGAAACTTGCTCTCGATGATAAAGAGCAACGCGATCAACGTCGCCAGGGCGCCCGCGCCGTTGACGATGGCCTTGACAATCCAGCGTGGGCCCCGCTGCTTCCACCACAGCCAGACCATGCCAGTCTGCGACAGCAGGAAGGCCAAGAAAACGCCGACGCAATAAAGCGGAATCAGACTGTCGGTGTTGCCGCCGAAGGCAACGAGAAAGAACGCGGCGGCGCCGGCCAGCGCAATAATGCCATTCGAAAATGCGAGCCGATCGCCCATGTTGGCGAGCTGACGCGGCAGATAGCCGTCATTCGCAAGAATCGACCCCAGGCGCGGAAATCCGGCGAAGGACGTGTTGGCGGCGAGCACCAAGATCAGCATGGTGAAGATCTGCACCGTGAAATAGAGCGGTCCGGCGCCGAAAGCCTTGTGCGCGATTTGCGAAATGACGCTCTCGTTCTCGAGCGGGAGGATGTGCATGGCGCGGGCAAGGACCGAAACGCCGATGAAAAGCGTGGCCAGGATTCCGGCGAGCATGATCAGCGTGAGGCCGGCGTTCCGCGCCTCCGGTTTCCTGAACGCCGGGACGCCGTTGCTCACCGCCTCGATTCCGGTCATGGCGGTGCAGCCCGAGGAAAAGGCGCGCAACAGCAGCAAGATCGCGCCCAAATGCGTCAACACGCGCGCGTTCGTATTCGACGGAAGCGAATTGGCCGGAATTTCGCCGTGATAGAAACGCCAGAGGCCGATGGCGATCATTAACAGCATGATCGCGATGAAGCCATAGGTGGGAAAGGCCAGGACCGCAGCGGATTCGCGCACGCCGCGCAAATTGGCCCAGGCCATGAGTGCCACGGCCAGCAGGCATAAAACCAGCGTGAACGGAATGAGCTCGGGAAAGGCCGACGTGATGGCGCGAACGCCGGCCGAAATGCTGACCGCGACCGTCAGCACGTAGTCGACTAGGAGGGCCGCCGCGGCCACCAACCCCGCCCATTCGCCGAGATTTTTGTGCGCGACCAGATAAGAGCCGCCGCCCTGCGGGTAGGCATGGATGGTTTGCACGTAAGACGCGGTGACGAGGCCCAGCAGCGCGCAGATGACAATCGTGATCGGCAAAGTGAAATGGAGGAACACGGTGCCGGCCACCACGAGCGCCAGCAGCATTTCTTCGGTGGCATAGGCAACCGAGGACAGAGCGTCCGACGCGAAAACCGGAAGGGCCGCGAGTTTCGAAAGCTTCTGCTCGGCGAGAGCCGTCGTGCGGAGCGGATTCCCGAAAATGAGCGTGCGGATTTTCATGAATTCGATTCAGACCCAGCCAAACATTTTCTAGGCGCAGCGTTCCGTGGCTTCATTTCTGTTCGGCGACTTTCTTTTCCGGACCCGCGCCGTTGCGGCCCAACGCCTCTTGCAGGCGCTTGTTCGCATCTACCCGCGCGGCAATTTCACGATTGTTCGCTTCGAGCAATTCTTCCACGCGTTTGCTTAAGGCTTTGACGAGCCCGAGTAGAAGCGGCAAATCGCTTCGCGCGGCGGCGACGAAAGCGGCATTGGCCTTGTTGTCGGCGCCGCTGCGGTAGTCGAATAAGGCGATCGGTTTGTCGTCGCCGGGAGCGGCGGCATTAAGCCAAGCCGTATCGACAAGCCGGTCCTCAAGAACCTCCCAAGGACCGGAGGTCGCCGCTTTGCAGCGCGCCGCCATTTCCTCGAGATCGGCAGGGCCGATCCGCTTCTCTCCATCAGAGCCAGCCATGAGCGATCTGTTGTTTCATTCGCGATAGGCGCCGGCCCCCTGCTGTGCTGCTTGCCCCTCGACGGTTGGAAGGACAAAGCAATCCGGCGCCAAATGTTGCATAGCATCAAATGAGGCAAAGCTCCACAACCGGCCAAGACGCCCGCCGTTTCGCGATGCAACCTTATGAAATATAAAGACTTTCATTCAAACCGCGGCGATGCTGCCATCTCCCCGACCCCATGACCCTCGCGCCTCGACGCTGCTTCGAGAGACGGAATATAGGCCGGCGCTTGATCGGCGCAGCTTGTCGCAGCGACAGGTATCGTATTGCCGCGTCCGCTGAAAACAGACCGGTCGGTATAGTTCCGGGGCGATCCGTAGGAATATGCAATTTCGCGCAACTTTTGCTGGCGGCCGCCGGTTTTTAAGAATCGATTGCAGCAAGTGAAGATGTTGCCGAATTGCCGACAATCCAAATGGGACAATCGGCTCCTAACCCCAAAGTATAGGTTGATCGATTATCATGTACCGTCGCGCAAGGCCCCGCCTATTATCACTAAGTGTATACACCTTCGTCCGTACATATCTCCGAGATGGGGGCTCAAATTCTTTGGCTCAAATGACGGCGTAAATACGGCAGCGCAAATAAAATCACGCAGTATCCGGGAGGGAGGGGTACTGGGATGGAAATACTCCTCGCCGATGATCACGATCTTGTTCGTGAAACGCTGAAGTTTTTTCTCGAAAAGATCGATCCTGAATGCAGGGTCACCGAAGCCGCCAATTTTCCCGAAGCATTGGCGGCGGCGGATCGCGCCAATCACCTCGACCTTATTCTTCTCGATTTACGCATGCCCGGAATGAACCGGTTTTCCGGGCTCGACACCATGCGCCGGCGCTTTCCCAAAGTTCCGGTGGTCATCGTCTCGGGCTTCATCGGACGCGACGACGTCGTCGACGCCGTCCATCACGGCGCCGCGGGCGTCGTCCCGAAAACACTGGGAAGCAAAGCGATGCTCGGGGCATTGCGTTTGGTGATGGCTGGTGAAACCTTCGTTCCCACAGTGATCGCGCAGGACGATGTGGCATTCGGTGGCGGCACACCGCCCGATGATTTAAACGGCATAGGTCCGATCCACAAATTGACGTCGCGCGAACGCGAAGTGCTTCAACTGCTGATCTCGGGGCTCACCAACAAACAGATCGGCAAGCGGCTCGGCATTCAGGAAGTTACCGTGAAGTTGCATATGCGCGGCATCTTCCGAAAATTCAATGCCGCGAATCGCACTCAGGCGGTTCGCATCGCGATCCAGAGCGGCTGGCATCTTTGAGGTTGAACGCTGCGGCGACAGGCTCCCGCGGCCGATACCGGATTAATGCGGGAGACTGAGGCCCTTCATGCTGTCGACGAAGCGAAGGATGCCCGGCCCGATCAAGACGACGAATAGCGGCGGCAGGACGAACAGAATCATCGGCACGGTGAGGATGGCGGGGAGCTTTGCCGCCTTTTCTTCGGCTCTCATCAATCGTTCATTCCGGTATTCCGCGGAAAGCACACGCAGGGACTGAGCGAGCGGCGTACCGTATTTTTCGCTTTGCAGGAGCGTGTTGACAACGCCTCGAATGCCCGGCAGGTCACAGCGCCGCATCAGGTTCCTTAAGGCTTGACCGCGCTCCGGCAGAAATCCAATTTCGACCGAAGTCAAACCGAATTCATCGGCGGTCTCGGCACTCGAGAGCGCCATTTCCTTTGCCACGCGTTTCAACGCGGCGTCGAGAGAAAGGCCGGCTTCGGCGCAGATCACCATCAAATCGAGCGCGTCGGGCAAATTCTTGCGAATTTTGTTGCGGCGCTTATCGGCGATGTTCTTGATATATATATCCGGCAAGAACGCGCCGAACACCATGCTTGCCATCACCGCAGCCATGCGCATTAGCGGTGTCAGATTAAAAACGTCAATTCCATAAAAATAAAAACCGGCGATACCTCCGAAACAAGCGGGCAGAATCAATTTGACGAACAAGTAGGTGATCAGCGCATCGCGCGAGCGCATGCCGGCTCGCGCAAGTTTGTCCGCGACGCCACGCGCCTTATCGTTGCGAAGGAGTTTCAGCTTCGACACGACCTGGTGCATGAGGCCGATGCCCTTGGCGCGCGTCGAATGGCGTTGCGCAATTCGAAGGTCGCTCATCAAAGACTCCCGGCGCCGCGACATTTCGCGAATCCGAGCACCCGTGGGGTCGCGCACGAGGAGGCCGTTCCAAATCACGAGAACGGTGATAATCGCATCGAGCGCGGCGGCGGCCATCAACGCATCGTCGCCAGTCATGCCCCATGGCAGATAGTGGTTGAGGATCGACAAGTTCATATTTCGAAACTCACCATCTTGGCCATGATTACGGCGCCGATGGATAGCCAGGCGAGGCCCACGCCGACCATGATCCGTCCGCGCGGATCGGTAAAAAGCTGCGAGGTATATTCGGGGTTCATCATGTAAATGATCGTTCCCAGAATGAACGGCAGCGATCCGATGATGTAAGCGCTGGCTTTAGCCTCACCCGACATGGCGCGGATCTTCAATTTCATCTGCTGCCGCCGGCGCAACAGGTTCGAAAGATTTTCGAGGGTTTCGGTCAAATTGCCGCCGGTTTCTTTCTGTACCGAGAGGCTGATAACGAAGAAATGAAAGTCGGTGAGCGGAATGCGTTGTGCCGCCTCGCTCAAAGCGACTTCGAGCGGTTGACCGAGTTTCATCGCATCGGCAATGTGGCGAAATTCACTACCCACTGGATCAAGCACCTCATGGCCGACCAGGGTGATCGAACTCGGTCGCCGGCAAGCCCGATTTCAGTCCACGGATGATGAGATCGAGGGCATCGGGAAATATTTTGAGGAACCGCGTCAACCGGTTCGCCGCCATGCGCGTGATGAAAAAATAGGGAAGTCCGACGCCGAGCGGAATTCCCCCCATCACAGCGATGATCGGCGGAGCCGATAAAAATGTCTTGGTCGCCATCGCCACAACGGCGCATACGAGAACATTCGTCAGCAGATATTCGCCGAGCGAAATCCGCTTTCCCGTCCGGGAGAGCTTGCGGCGGAGCTGGGCCGTTGACGGAACGATTCGCTTGATCAGCCGGTCGAAGGCTGGAATTGTCGAATCCCGGAAGCTACGCTTCAGTTGTGCGACCTCCTCGCCGCCGTCCTTCGGAGCGGCGCGTTCGCGAATTTTGCCAAGCCGCCCTTGCGTGCGTCGGCCCGACCGATTGCCGGCATTGAGCAGAGCGGCACCAAGGGCCGCAATGGCGGTAAAGACGCCGAGGAAAATCAGAGCGACGAACGGATTGATCGGTCCCAAAGGCGTCGCGAATTCCATCACACCGCCTCCAGAAGCGCGCGATCGAGCCCGAAGTATTCCGCCTTCGGCGTGAAGTTCGGCCGCAATCCGGAAGAACGGAAAGTGCCTTTGAGCATCCCGTCGGCGCCTTCGCCTTCGAACTCGTAGGTGAACAGCTCCTGAGTGGTGATGATGTCGCCTTCCATCCCGACGATTTCCATGATGTTGGTAATGCGGCGAATGCCATCGCGCATGCGCGCGATTTGAACGATCATATCGATCGCCGCGGCGATCTGGGTGCGCACCGCTTTTGCCGGAAGATTGATGCCGGCAAGGCCGATCATGTTTTCAAGCCGCGTCAACGCTTCGCGCGGACGGTTGGCGTGGATGGTGCCGAGCGAGCCTTCATGGCCGGTGTTCATGGCTTGGAGCATGTCAACCGCTTCCGATCCGCGGACTTCGCCCAGGATGATGCGGTCGGGCCGCATACGCAGGGAGTTTTTGACGAGATCGCGCATCGAAATTTCGCCCTCGCCTTCGAGGTTGGCGGGACGGGTCTCGAGCCGCACGACATGGGGCTGCTGCAACTGGAGTTCGGCGGCGTCTTCGATAGTGACGATGCGGTCGCCGGAATCGATCATTTGCGAGAGCGCATTTAATAGCGTCGTCTTGCCAGAGCCCGTGCCGCCGGAAATCAAAATATTGAGCCGGGCGCGAGCGGCGATTTTCAATACCGTCGCCATCTGCTCCGACAAGTTCCCCTGCCGGGCCATAATGTCGAGCGTGATGCCTTTCTTTGAAAATTTACGGATCGAGATCGTGGGGCCGTCGATCGCGAGCGGCGGGATGATGATATTAACTCGGCTGCCATCTTGGAGGCGGGCATCGACGAGTGGGCTCGATTCATCGACGCGGCGGCCAATACTCGTCACGATTCGCGTCGCGACGTTCATCACATGGGCGTCGTCGCGGAATTCGACGTCGGTGAGTTCGAGCTTGCCCTTGCGTTCGACATAAACCTGCTTCGCGCCGTTGACCATGATATCGTTGATGGTGTCGTCGGCCAGCAAAGGCTCCAACGGACCCAAGCCCAGCATCTCGTTCAACAGCAAGGTGACGAGGTCGCGCTGCTCCAGCGAATTGAGTTGGATCTTTTGCTCGGTTAAAATTTCGACGACAACGCCGGTGATTTGCGCCGCGATTTCGTCTCGCGGAAGTTTCGAGGCGGCCGCAACGTCGATGCGCTCCATGATGACTGCGCGAATCTTGATCGCCGCGTCGTCCACGCTGGCGCGGTTCGAAATACGGCCGGGCGATGCGGAGCCGGTTGAAACCTCGGCCAAAGCCCGGCTCAAATTCGGCGACCCGCCGGATTTCGATTTTTGCATCGGGGGCGGCGTTCTCGCTCCGGCTCTTGCTTTGGCCTCGGTAATCAGATCGTTGATGAGGGCGGTGATGAGAACTCCGGGATTCGAGTGGCGGCACCGCGATATTTTGCGCCGCCAGAAATTCCGCGACGACTTCGTTCACCTTTTGCGCGATTTCCTTGCGCGACAAGGTGAGCGCCGCCTGGGTCCCGATTTTCGCCATCACTCGCTGGGAGAGTTGTGGCCTCAAATCGTCCAACCCTGCGGTCGGTGTCGGTGCCAATTCGGCCTTGATCTGGGCTTCCGCCTCCGGCGAAAGCTGTGCGGTGGCGGGCTGAGGCGGTGCTGATTGCGCCGTCAGCGATTGGCCGTGCCCCGATTCGTCGGGCGAAATCTGGCTGGGTGAAGATTGAACCGGCGGATGTTCGGGCGCGGATCGGGGTGCGGCCGGGTCGGTCGGTTGCGGAGACAAACCGGCCGGAGCCGGCCGTGGGTCGGGCTTGGAACGCGATTCGGACGCAGCAGCGGCGGCTGCCGCGGCGGGCCGGCGCTTCATCGCCTCAAGGCGTGAACCACTTAAAGCTTCCGGTTTTTGCCGCCCGAACATGGTTACCCACCCGCCATCGCTATGAGAAGAAGCGGCGCCAGAATGGGCGGGCGGTCTTCACCGGGCCGGCGAGGCTCTCCACAAGCTTGCGCAACGTGCTGACGGCGCCGCTTCGCTTGGCGACGGACGGAAGCGGCTTGCCCGCATTGGCGGCCAGAGCCGCCGTTTTCGGCTCGTCCGGCACGAGAAAATCGACGCGGGATTCAATGCCGCGCTCGAAATCGCCTTTCGAGATTTGACCTTTGCCGTTGGCCACCCGGTTGGCGACCACGGATATCTTGGCGACGGGGCTGTTGTCCCGCGCAAACGAGAGCACCCGCAATGTGTCGCGCACGCTGACGAGCGAAAGGTCGCAAACCACTACGATGTCGGTCGCTTTGCCCAGCAAGTCACGGTTCACGGAAAGTTGGGCACGTGGCAGATCGGCGAGAACGAACGCAAAATTTTGGCGCAAATGGTCGAACAGAAGCGCTGAGGCCTCCGGATTGATCGCGGTCGTGCGGTCCAGCGACTCTTCGCTGGCAAGCAGCATGAGATTGGGACTCTCCGCCACCATGGCGCTGGTCAGGAACAGGGCATCGATCCGGTTGGGATTGGCCAAGGCTTCGCACAGTCCGTGACCCGGCTCGAGATCGAGATCGAGGGCCGTGGTGCCGAAATGGAGATCGAGGTCGACGAGAGCGGTCTTCGCCCGATGTTCGTGGGCGATCAACCAAGCGCAATTCGTCGCCAGCATGCTGGCCCCGATTCCACCTTTGGCCCCGATAAACAGAACAAGCCGTCCGAGTTTGGCCTCGCCGCGCGCCGTATCGCCGCTGCTTTCTTGTACGCGAAGGGCGCGGTCCATCGCGTCGGCGAGAACGTCTTTGACGACGGGCTTCACCACGTAATCGGCGGCCCCGGCCCGGCAAATATCGCGGTAGAGCCTAATATCGTTGACGGTGCCCAGCGCGATGATCACGGTGTCGGCGCTACAAGTGTCTTTTAGCATCTGCACGGCGGTGACCGGATCGGGGGTTTCGCCGAGATCGATGATCAGGCGGCGCGGCGAGGGTGCCGTGACCATGAGTTGGATCGCCGCTGAAATCCCTCCCTCTTGTACCGTGGTGTCCGGCCAGGAATGAAGTTTGGCAATTTCCGCCAACACCAGTCGCGTAGCCGGGTCGAGAGAGAAGGCGAGGAACTCATCGTTATGATAAGCCTCGCGCAATCGGTTCAGCATCGCAGCGGCGCTGCTCATGGCTCGTTCCTTCGCTTACTTGCCGGTTGAACCCGATTGGCCGGATTGGCCCGACGATTGGTCGGTGACGCCAGTGCCCGGGGCAAAATTGTCGGGCTTCTGCTCATAGGCATCGTGCGGCATCTTGTAAGTGCCCTGCCGGTAACGTTGGATGGCATTGGTCGTGTATTCGGCATCCGATCCGGCCAGCGGCTTGCCGCTCACCAGGTCGCGCGGATCGGCAATCATGAGGCCGAGATTGGTTTCGGTCGCGCAGCCCAAATTGCTGGACGGCGTGTTGCTCGGATCGTCGTCCGACGGCTTGCTCCAATCGGGGCATTGCGGCGGCGTAACGACGTAGCGGCCGATCACGACGGTAACTTGATCGGCGGGAGTACTGGTCTCTCCGTCCGGTATTGCCTTCAAGTGAAGCCCGCCGAGGTAGGCGGCAACCGCCGCTTGGCGCCGCGCCGAAAGCGCGCTGCCGTTGCCGTCGGGCGCTCTGGCAACTGCGATCGTTATGTCATCGTTGGGGTTGGCCTCCTCACGCGCCAGGAAAGCGTCGAGCCCCTTCAGTTCCGCGGCTGAAAGTTTATCCTTTCCCGGATCGAAACGAACATCATGGGTCTCGCGCAGGAACAGGACCTTATTTTCCTTCGGCGATTCGGCCTCGGTCCATTGCGAGTTCTGCAAACTCGGCGCGCAGGCGGCGAGCGAACCGATAAAACCGAGGGCGAGAAGCAGGCGGGATGTTGCAAGACGATTTTTCATGGCGCGCCCTCCTACTGATCCATCATGAAGCCGACGGGGCCGGACAACCCTTTGCCGTCGGGGCCGACAGGGGCGGGATTCTTATCCTGCAGTTGCGGCTTATAGGCTTGGCCCAACAAGACGCGGTCGTAGTCATTGGGCGCCACCAAGCCATCGGTGGGCGACGCCATTTTCATGCCGGACACCGGCCGGACGATATACGGCGTTACAATGATTACGAGTTCCGTTTCGTTACGCTGAAACTGGTTGGAACGGAAGAGCGGCCCGAGAACCGGCAGATCGCCGAGCCCGGGGAATTTCGAAAGATTATTCGTCGTGTCGTTTTGAAACAGACCGGCAATGGCAAAGCTCTGGCCGCTGCCGAGTTCGACGGTTGTCTCCGCCCGCCTAGTCGTCAGCGCGGGAATTTGAAAGCCGTCGATCTGCACCGCGCCGGTGGTCGAGAGTTGGCTGACTTCGGGCACCACCTTGAGATTGATAAGATTATTTTTCAACACCGTCGGCGTGAAGGAAAGGCTGACGCCGAATTGCTTAAAGGTGACTGTAATTGTGGCGGCTCCGCCGGTTTGCCCGGGTTGCGGCGTGGGGATCGGGAATTCGCCGCCCGCCAGAAAATTTGCGCTCTCGCCGGAAACCGCGGTTAAATTGGGCTCGGCCAGAATTGAAACCAAGCCTTCGCTCGCCAGCGCATCGATCACCGTATTGAGCGATACCGTGCCACTGTTGAACGAAGCCCCGAGATTGTCGACCGCCGGATTGGGATTGCGAAGAAATTGGCCGAATCCGGCGCCCAAGACCGGATTGCCTATGCCAAGAGCGCCGATGAATGGGCCGCCGCTTAAGATTGCATCCCAGTTGAAGCCGAACTGTTTCAATGCGGCGCGCGAGACTTCGGCGATGCGCACGTGCAAATTCACTTGGGCCGGTCCCATGACGTCGAGCCGGTTGATGACGGTGTCGTCCTTGCCGATGAAGCGCGCCGACATCTGCCGCGCGTCTTCCGCCTCGACCGGCGAAGCGACGGCTCCGGTCAAAATCAATCCTCCATCGATGGAACTCGCCGAAACATTGGAATCGGGCAGCAATGATTTGAGCGCGCTGTTGAGCCGGGTCAGATCGTGGGTCACCGTGACCGCCGTATCGAGCAGCACATGTTCCTGCGCGTCCACCGCGAAGAGCGTGGTCTCGCCCACTTTTTTCGCCAGCACATAAATGATCGTCGGCGATTTCACCTGAATGTCGGCGATATCGGGATCGGCGACGAAGACGGTCGCGGCCGCGTGATCGAGCCGGACGAGCTTCCCTTGATTGAGTTCAATGGCGATCGGTGCACTCTGAGACGCGACGACCTCCTTGGCAAGCGAGGGAGAGGCGGCGGCGAACGAAAGAAGGAGCGGAAGAATTATTGCGAGGCTTTTTCGCAGGCTCATTTTGAACTCCGGAGATCCTGAGTTTCGGCTTTGTCCCCGTGAAGAACATTTATTGCGGCCTCGTTATGCTGCGGGCCGAGCAGTACGCTCGCTTCGGAATCCCAGGTATAGCTGTGGCGTTCGGCGACTTGTGTGGACAAGTCGCCATTTGCGTCTTTGACATCTTTTTCGTCTGTCGGCTTGTTTTCATTGCGGACCATGCTGCGCAAGCTGAGCGAAAGCTTGCCGAGCTCGGCGACCAGCGTCACGACTTCGACTTGTTTCGGCGTGACTTCGAGAGTGACGTTCTTGGCGACGACCGCCTTGTCGGTCTGGTCGTTGGTCGTTTGATCGACCGCGATCACGCGGACATTGTTCAGCACCGTTTCGCTGGCGTGGCGGCTGACCTTGTTGTCTTGGCCTTGTTGAATGTTTTGGGTCAAAATCACGTCGACGCGATCGCCGGGAAAAATGAATCCGGAGGCGCCGGTGGTGGCATCGATCGAGACCGAAATCGCGCGCATATCGGGTTTAAGCACCGCCGCCAGAAATCCGCTTTCGCCGGGCTTGACGACCACGGCATCGGTGATCGGTTGGCCGGCCGTGATGCCTTGGCGGACCACGGCGCCAGTCATGTCTTCGGGTTTGCGTTTGCCCTTGACGAGGTAGGTCGGTGCCAAGCCCGCATCCGGCCATGCCTGCCAGCGCAACTGATCGGGCTGCAGCAGCGTGCCGGCGGGAAGATCTTCCTTGGCGACGAGAATTTCATTGTTCGCGGCTTCCGGTGCCGGCGCCGGAGCCTGAGTCATCGAGGCCCGCTCCGCTTCCATCCAATTGCGCGCGAGGTACATGGTGCCGAACGCGGCGACAAAGGCGAGAAGGATCAGAATGACAAGCCGGCTATTCATCGCGGTCTCCTTCGCATCCTTCTCAACGCGATAGCAATTGAATGGCTAGCCAAAGCCCGCCGCTGGCTATGGCAATGCCATAAGGGATGCTGGCATGAAGCTTGTCTGCGGAATCGTCATCCGGCGCGAGCCGCACATTTGGCAAAGGTCTCACATATTGCAGATAGCTTCGCGTAACGACGGCGAGTACGCCGCCGGCCATGGTTGTCAGCAAGACGAAACCAAGTACTTGCGTCGGTCCCGCCCAAAGCGCCGCCGCTGCCAGCAGCTTGATATCGCCACCGCCCGCATACTTCAGGGCGAACATGACGATCCCGGTAGCAAGCAAGGCGAACGCAACGATGAGCGCACCGACCCAATCGACGGGCATCGGGCTCGCCAGAACGTGGGCGGGATAAAGCAGCGCGACCGAAAAACTGACGGAATTGGGGATGAGGTAAGTGCGGAAATCGTTGAACGCCGCCCAGGCCAGCAGGCCGACGAAGAGCACGATCGTGAATTGATCTATGAATGCGGAGGCCATTCTTCGCGGTCCTTGCACTGCCCCTGACGCTTGGTCCAGAGCGCCGAGCTGCAGGCGACGCGCTGGGACCTGGTCGGTGCGTCGGAGGGCAGGTACGGAACGCCCCTGGCGCTCCGTACCTGGTTGATCGGTCTTCTTTGTTAGCTCGTGCTTGCGCTGGCCGAGGCTGCGGCGGTGTTCAGCTGGGTCGACACGATGCCGAAGATGCCTTGCAGCGATGTGCCCATGGCGCTCAAAGCAGCGATGGCGGCGACCGAAACGAGGCCGGCGATCAAGCCATACTCGATAGCGGTGGCGCCTCGCTCATCCCGAAGAAATTTGCGAATCGTTTTAAACATGTTCCAAGCCCTCTTTTGATATGGCAGAAGTGATCCGAGCACTTTATCGGGCCGGGATTAACGGAAGGTTAATTCTGCATAAGGAAACGAATTGGAAATGTAGTAAATGTTAGTAAATTTGTTGTTCTTCATTTTATCGAATAGAGTAATAATTGAAATAAGAAATTAAATCTATTTGTCACGGTTCGACGTTTATGGTCTGTGATTTGTCTTTCAGCTATTTTGTAAGCTTTAAAGTGATTCGATTGTTCTTATCGCATTCGGTTTTTTGATTGAAATTCTCATCGTTACCGGCGGCTAATTACCGTTCACGAAGTGAAATTCTTATGTCAAAAAACGGGCCCTCAAAAGCCGGGGGCCGTGCCCTGGAATTCCAAGGCACGGCCCCACAAAAGACGTCAGCGCTTTTTGGGCGCGAGGCTTTGTTTTAGCTGGTCGCAGCGCTGGAGCTGCTGGCCGAAGCCGCGGCGTTGGTGAGCTGGGTCGACACGATGCCGAAGATGCCCTTCAGCGATGTACCCATGGCGCTCAATGCACCGATCGCGGCGACCGAAACGAGACCGGCGATCAAGCCGTATTCGATAGCGGTAGCACCGGTCTCGTCATTCCAAAAATTGCGAATCGTATTCAACATAGTCATAGCCCTCCTGAGTGGCAGAAGTGATGCTCGCAATATACGGAATAGAAGTTACCGAGACATTAATGTTCAAGCCGGAAAACGCTTCTAGATCAAACAATTAGATCGAATGTCGGAGGTAAATTTCTAAAATTTTAGCGTTTTACATTTTAGAGAATTACGCAAATCCATTACTTGGGGCGGAGATTAGAGCTCGGGGGATCCGCCGCCCTATCTGAAAGACTGGGAACGGTCATAAAAGGCGGTGGGCCGCGATTCGCCGCGGGCGGCTAATAAATCCCGGGGATCAGGCGCGCCGTGCGCTCCATATAGCTCCGGTAATCGGGGAAGGTGGCGCAGAGCAGGCGCTCTTCATTGCGCATACGGGCCATCTGGAGAAGCCAGTGCGCGGCGACAAGAAGCGACGTCCATGGCGATGCATATTGAAGAAAGCTGCCGATTACCGCGAGTTCTTCGGCAAGATAGAGCGGGTGGCGAATCACGTTATAGGGTCCGTGTGTCACGATCTTTCTCGCCTCGGCCATGATGCTGATCGAGCGGCCGAGGCGGAAAATCACATAAGCGGCAAGGCAATTGCCCATCAGGATGGTCGCGCTCGACAAAATATTTATTTCGGCCGACAGATCCCGGCGCGGGAAAAGCGGCAGAACCATCAACAGGAATGTTCCGGTCAATGCGGTGATGCGCGGCGCTAGGCCAGGCGCCTTGGCAATCGGGCGCGAGCGCAGCATCGTGAAGAGGACGAGCGTAAAAAAGAAAAGAAGAAGCGTGGCCCGGGAAGCAATGGACGAAAGGAACAGCGACGGCGACGCCACAACCTCGGGTTGATTTAAGTTGCGCAACAACTCGCGCACGACCTGATGGGCGATAAAAAAATACCACAGAAAAAAGATCGCTTTGATGGCGATGTCATAGGCGACCGAACGCGTGATCCGAGCCAGCCAGTTCTTCCAACCGGGTCGTGCTCAAGCTGACGATGGAACCGCCGCCTTGCGCCATAAAAAATGCCCCCACGGACGTCGCCAAGCATTTGGCGCGTCGCAGACCACGCTAAGCGCATTGGCTTAATCGCCGGTTAAACCGGTCCGCGAATCGCGGAGGATTTTGGCAGGATTTTAGCGATTTATCTCAATGAAAGAGGCCCGGGGCAGAACCCCGGGCCTCTCCATAGGCGGGCGGTTCTCTCGTGATGCGTTAGCGGCGCTGTTGGCCGAAAAATTGAAGCAGGAAGAGAAAGAGGTTGATGAAGTCCAAATAGAGCCGCAAGGCGCCCATGATCGATTTCTTGCCGGCAATCTCGTTGCCGTCGGAATCGAGGTAGAGCTCCTTGATTCGCTGCGTGTCGTAGGCGGTAAGACCGGTGAAGACAATGACGCCGATGATCGAAATAGCGAACTGCAGCCCCGCTGAACCGATGAAAATATTGACGACGCTCGCGATGATAATGCCGATCAGGCCCATGAATAGGAACGAGCCGATGCCGGTCAAATCGCGTTTTGTCGTGTAGCCATACAAACTCAGCCCGGCGAAAGCGCCCGCGCTGATGAAAAACACCCGCGCAACGCTCACCCCCGTATAGGCGAGGAAGATCCAAGCAAGAGACAGCCCCATCACGCCGGCGTAAAGCCAAAATGTGGCTTGCGCAGCAGCCAAGCTCATGCGGTTGATGCGGAAACTCAAGAAAAGGACGAAACCGAGTGGGGCGAATATCACCAGCCACATCAGCGGCGTCCCGTAAATCGTTTGCACCAATTCGGGGCGTGTCGATACGAGCCAGGCAACCAAGCCCGTCAACGTCAGGCCGCCCGCCATGTAATTGTAAACGCGCAGCATGTAGTTGCGCAGGCCTTCGTCGACGGCGACATCGGCGCGCGCGGCAGGCGAGGCATATCGGTTTCCGGCATCGTAAGACATCGCGAATTTCCTGTTTGGTTAACGAAAGGTTTCCGTGCCGGTCATATTGGCATACCCGCCGGGCAAATCAATGAGGGGGCGCGGTATCCAGATAGCGTACGGGTAATTACTGGTGCCTCACCGCGTCGGCATCATCGCCAGAAATATTTGCATTTTCAAAGTTTTGTCCCGCCGGGCTTTCTTGGTTGCGGGTCGTCTTGGTCTCCATCTTCGCTGGGCGGCCGGGGCTTCGCTTTCGGTTGGGCACTGGGGGGGCCGGCATTGGGAAGCCGGGGAATGATGATATTGCCCTGATCGTCCATCCGCGGCATGCCGTATTGGGGCAGGGCCTGGATCATCAGTTCGATGGCCTGCATAAATCGCTGGGTGGCTTCGATTGCCAATTCTTCGGCCTGCCGTTGTTTTTCCTGGCTGTCCCGTGACGGCGAGGATTCGGCGCTCAGCACCGGGCCGGTTGCAAAAACAATCAAGGCAAGCGCGGCTGCAATTTTTTGCATCCCGGTCTCCTTACCATGAAGCTTAAGCCTTGGCCGGGAAAGGTCAACGCCGGGCTCTTTCGGCAACGCCCTTATCTCGGCCGCAATTTCACATTACATGTGACCGGAAGGACGCGCTTATGATGGTGGCGATGGGCACCGCGAAAAGGCGGTAATGAAAGGCGGGTCGTGAAAACACAGTTCCGCACGGCACATGCCACCGGCCAGTGGCATCAGGCGGCGAAGTCCTGCGTCAGCCAGCTGGGTTTGGCGAAGGGCGACGCCAATCTCGGCTTTGTTTACGTCACCGATATGCTGGCAGAAGACCTCCCCAGCATTCTCACATTCTTGCGCGAAACCACCGGCATCGAAGAATGGGTCGGGACGGTCGGAGTCGGCATATGCGCGACCGGCGCCGAGTATTTCGATCTTCCGGCGATGTCGGTCATGACGGCGGAGCTTCCGCCGGGAAGCTTTCGCGTGTTTTCGACGGTTGCCGCCGATGCGACTGTGTTTCGCCGCAACAATCGCGAATGGATCGATTCGGCAAAGCCGGCACTCGCGCTGGTCCACGGCGATCCGCGCAATCCGCGGCTCTCTTCGATCGTCACCGAAATTTCCGAGGCGTCGTCCGCCTTTCTGGTGGGCGGCTTGACGTCCTCGCGCCGCGGCTTCGAACAGGTAGCCGACGGCATCACCGAAGGCGGACTTTCCGGGGTTTTATTTTCCAGCGATGTCGCGGTCGCCACCGGTCTTACCCAGGGCTGCCGCCCCATCGGACCGTTGCACACGGTGACCGGCGGTTTTGGCAATGTGCTGTCGGAACTGGACGGCAAGGACGCGTTGGCGGTTCTGGCGCAAGACAGCGGCGAAGAAATTGGGGACGATTTCGCCGAGCGCATCGCATCAGTCGAAGCAGCACTGCCGGTCACCGCTTCCGATACCGGCGATTATCTGGTGCGCAATCTCATTGGCGTCGATGCCGAACGCGGCCTCGTCGTCATCGGTGAAAAGGTCTCGATGGGTGACAAGATCATGTTCGTGCGCCGTGGCGAGCAGGCGGCATCCGAGGACATGACTCATATGTTGTCCCAGCTTCGCCGCCGGATCTCATCGCCGCCCAAGGCCGGCGTTTATGTCGCATGCGTCGCCCGCGGCCCCGCGATTTTTCCGCCGGGGAAACGCGAGCTCGATCTTATTCGCGATGAACTCGGTTCTTTCCCCCTTGTCGGCTTCTCGGCCAATGGCGAGATCTGCAACAACCGTCTCTACGGGTATACCGGTATCTTGACCGTGTTCCTGTAGAACGCTTCTCTTTCCCGAAGAATTTTCTCGAGGGACACCCATGGAATACCGGGCGCTTGGAAGCGTCAAAGTCTCGGCGATCTGCCTTGGCACCATGACCTGGGGCCAGCAGAACAGCGAGGCGGAAGCGTATCAACAGTTGGATACCGCCTTCGAATGCGGCGTGAATTTCCTCGATGCCGCTGAGATGTACCCGATCCCGGTGAAGGCGGAAGTCCAGGGCCGCACCGAGACTTTCGTCGGAAATTGGATGAAGGTCCGGAACAACCGCGACCGGGTCGTTGTCGCGACCAAGGTGAGCGGACGAAGCCGTGATTTCACGTGGCTGCGCCCGGGCGGCACCAGGCTGGACCGCGGCAATATCACCGCTGCCATCGACGCCAGCTTGAAGCGCCTGCAAACCGATTACATCGACCTCTATCAGCTGCACTGGCCTGACCGCCGCACCAATTTCTTCGGAGTGCTTGGTTACGTGCATAAGCCGAACGACGATTCGGTGCCGATCGAAGAAACCCTCGGCGTTCTGGCTGATTTGGTGGCGGCGGGGAAGGTCCGGCAAATCGGCGTGTCCAATGAAACGCCGTGGGGCCTGATGAGGTTTCTGCAATTAGCGCAAAGCAAAGATCTGCCGCGCGTCGTTTCAATTCAAAATCCCTACAGTCTTCTCAACCGCACTTTCGAAATTGGGCTGGCGGAGATTGCCATTCGCGAGTCGTGCGGCTTGCTCGCCTATTCGCCACTTGGCTTTGGCGTATTGACCGGAAAATATTTGCATGGCGCAACGCCGGCGCGAGCGCGGCTAACGCTCTTTCCCGAATACCGGCGCTATACCACCGCCCGGGCCCAGCAGGCGACGGAAAGCTATGTCGCGGCCGCGGAACACCATGGTATGAGCCCCGCCCAATTGGCTATCGCCTATGCGGCGAGCCGGCCCTTTATGACCAGTGTCATCATTGGCGCCACGACGCTTGATCAATTGGCGGAGAATATTGCCAGTATCGATTTTCGTTTGTCTGACGATATCCTTGCCGAGATCGAACAAATCCACACTACGGACCCGAATCCGAGCCCCTAGTTAGGATCGAATCGAGCACCCGAGTTCGCGATACCACCATGATACGTTTGTTCGTTGCCGTCGCGCTTCCCGAGTCTGTGCGCCTCGATCTGGCGGCGCTTGCCGGCGGAATTCCGGGCGCGCGCTGGGTGGAGGCGCAGAATATGCACGTCACCCTGCAATTCATCGGCGATATCGAGGAAGGCCTGGCTCACGATATCGATCTGTCGTTGGAAGCCATCGAAGCGCCGCCGTTCGAACTGCGCCTGGAAGGAATCGGCTATTTCGGACCGGCACGTGCCGCCAGATTGGTCCATGTCGGGGTACAGCGCTCGAATGCGCTCAATTTTCTTCGCGATAAGATCGAGTCGGCGGTGGTGCGTGCAGGCCTGCCGCCGGACGAACGCAAATTCCTGCCTCATGTGACGCTGGCGAGACTCAAGGACGCACCAGCCTCCCGGGTGGTCGATTTCATCGCCGATCACAATCTCTTTCGCGCCGGGCCGATTGCGGTGGATCACTTCACTTTATTCTCCAGTTTCCACGGCCGTACCGGACCGATCTACAGGCCCGAACGGATCTATCCCCTTGGGAACCCCATGCTGTCCGCAGACGACCCGCGGCTCCCCGAAGAAGATGATGTCCGCGGTTGACTTTAGGGGGCCGTCTGCCGGTTAATGCTGGCCGGGGAGACCAGCCGGCCAAGAAGAATTTGGGGACCCATGCCTAAACGACCCCGCTTTATCCGTGCTGTCGCGGCCATTTTGGTTGCGCTCGCACTTTTTGCCTGCACCAAATCGCCGGAGCAAAAGATTGTCGGCAAGTGGCGGCTGGGCGAAGACCAAACCATCGAATTTTTTCCGGATAAAACCTTAGTGCTTGGAACCGAGATCAAGAATTTCTCTGGGGTTTACAGTTTCGTGAGCGACGATCGGATCAAGGTCGAATTTGGCGGCCTCATAATCGGGCTTGCCGGGCCGCAGATCGCCCGCGTTTCGTTCCAGGATGACGCGTTGGTGCTCGACGGCGATTCGAACAGCAATCTATTTTCCGGTCATCACGTTTTGAAGCGCATCGGCGGCTAGAAACCAAAACGGGACAAAATGTTTGCGACTTGGGCGACGTACCCGCCGCCGAACAATCTCACATGCACGAGCAGCGGATACAGATTGTAGAGATCGCGGCGAGTCTCGAAAAAGCCCGGGCGGATCGGGCGCAATTCCCCATAGCGCGCAAAAAATAAATCGCCGAAAGTCGAAAATAACGTCGAAAATGCCAGCTCGATTTCCGGATCGGCGTAATAGATCGCCGGATCGATGAAGCCGGCAATGCGACCCTTCCGGCAAAGAACATTACCGCCCCACATGTCGCCGTGAATGAGCGACGGCGCGCCGGGTTCGATCAGGAAATGATCGAGCTCTCGCGCAAGCTTTTCGATCCGGGCAAAAAGCGCGCCGGGAAGGCTTCTTTCGTCGAGCGCGCAACGCGCCATATATAAGAGGCGCTGATCGCGGAAAAAGCCGATCCACGATGGCGAACGGGGATTCGGTTGGGGAAGGCCGCCGATCACCGTGTCGCGCTCAAGCCCGAAACGGGGTGCCGTGATGCTATGAAGATCGGCAAGAAGCTCGGCGGCGTGATATTGGGCGCGGGCATCGAGTGGGTTGCCGAACTCGATATAATCGAGCAGTAAGAGATTTTCGGAGGCGTGGAGAACGCCGGGAACCGGAAGCCGGCTGCGGCCCTTCAGATAATCGAGCATCCAACCTTCGATCGGCAGCGCGGAACCGGGCTGGCCGAGCTTGGCGACGCAAACGCGGCCGTCCTCGAGATCGGCCCGCCATACCTCGGCGACGGAACCGCCGGACAGGCGAGACAGGTTTCGGATTTTTGCTCCCGCCGCCTGTTCGATGAGGGATGAGAACTCCCTCGTCACGGCATCAGCCGGCAAGCCGCTTCTTAATATCGGCAAGGAGGCCCTTGGTGCCGGCTTCGATCAAATCGAGGACATGTTCGAAACCGGCGTCGCCGCCCTCGTAAGGGTCGGGCACTTCCCGCAGCGGCAGCTCCGGCGCGAAATCAAGGAATAGTCGGGTCTCGGTCCGGGCGCTCGAAGCCATGGAACGGCGCAATGTAATCAGCCGGTCCAAGACATATTGATCCATGGCCAGCATCAGATCGAATACCAGAAAATCTTCCAGCGAAACCGGGCGCGAACGCAGGCCGGAAATGTCGATGTTCCGGCGTTTGGCGGCGGCGACGGCACGGGAATCCGCCGGATCGCCTTCGTGATAGTCGCTGATGCCAGCGGAATCGCAGGTGATCTTCTTCTCCAGGCCCTCGCTCAAGACGAGTTTGCGAAAAACGCCGTCGGCGGTGGGCGACCGGCAGATATTCCCCAAGCAAACGAACAAAACCCGGAATGCCCTAGGCTCGGTCATGGCCTGCGCTATCATTCGCTCTTCGAACGGGGACCGGGGCGGCCTCGTGAAGTCGAGCATCCTCATTCTGACCGGCTCGGGGACATCCGCCGAATCCGACCCTCATACTTTTCGCGACGACGATGGCCTCTGGGCGAAGGTCAGGCTCGAAGATGTCGCAAGCCCGGAGGCTTTCGCCCGCGATTCCATCGGCGTGTATGACTTTTAAAATGCGCGCCGCCGCCAATTGATTTCCGGCCAGGTCGCGCCCAGCGCCGCCCACGCCGCCTTGGCGGCGCACGAAGCGCGTTACGCCGGGGAAGTTCTTATCGTGACGCAAAACGTCGATAACCTGCACGAACGCGCGGGCTCCCGCAACCTTATCCACATGCATGGCGAGATATTAAAGGCGCGCTGCGGAAAATGCGATTGGATCGGGGAATGGCGCGGCGATATGGCCTCGAACGATTCCTGTCCGGATTGCGGCAAAACCGGGGCGTTGCGGTCGCAAGTGGTGTGGTTCGGGGAGACGTCCCTGGAGATGGACGGGATCGTGGAAGCCTTGGAGCGTTGCGGATTGTTCGTTGCAATCGGGACCTCCGGTGCGGTTTATCCCGCGGCCGAATTTGTCGCCGACATTCGTGACCGAGCGCATACCGTCGACCTCAATCTTGAACCCTCCCTGGTGCGGAGCCATTTCGGCGAGGCCATATATGGGAAGGCCACCGATATCGTACCCGCCTTCATTGACCGTATTTTGAAAGAAAGATGGTAAGCCTCGATCATGCCGGACCGGATAAACCGGGTAGTATGGCTCGTGGGCGCCTGATAATCAGCTAGGTCTGATTTTCGATCCGCTCCATGTCGTCGTCGGAAAAGCCGAAATGATGCCCGATCTCGTGGATCAGCACATGGCGCACGACGTCGGCCAAATTTTCTCCGCTCTCGCACCAGTAATCGAGAATCGGCCGACGATAGAGGAACACCATGTCGACGTTGTGTGGCGTGTGAAAGACGCTTTTGCGCGAGAGGGCAACGCCGCGATAGAGACCGAGGAGGTCGAACGGGTTCTCGAGTCCGAGCTCGTCCAGCGTGTCCTCGTCGGGAAATTCTTCGACGCGGACCACCACGTCGCGGGCGAATCGGCGCAATTCCTCTGGGATAGATGCCAAAGACTTCACGGCGATGGCTTGGATATCGGCAAGGTTCGGCGGGAAATTCAGCATGGATTGACGATAGCCGAGGCGAAGCCGGAGTAGGAGAGGCTTAGATGGTGGTTTTTTCGTGGCCTTCCAGGGTTGCCTGGCTTCGGCGGGCTTCCCGCAGGGCAATGAACAAGGTGCTGGAAACGATAATGGCGGCACCTGCCAGCGACCAGGCATCGGGAATTTCGCCCCAGAATAGAAAGCCGATGGCGACGGCCAAAATCATGCGGGCGTAGCCGAAAGGGACGACCGCCGAAGCTTCGGCGATGGCGTAGCCCCGGATGGTGCAGAACTGGCCGATACCGGCAAGCGCTGCCACAAGCCCGAGCAGCACCAATTCGCGCAAGTTCGGGGTGATCCAGACCGGGAAGATGGTGGGGAGCGAGAGCACGGTCGTCACCAGATTATAAAAGACCAGGATCGTTACCGGGTGTTCGGTTGCGGCGAGCTTCTTCACAAAGACGATGCCGGCTGCGGTGAAAAATGCGCCCGAAAGGGCGACGAGCGAAGCCCAGAGCGGACCTTCGCCGCCGGGGCGCAGCATGACGATGACGCCGATGAAGCCGGTGGCGGTGGCGATCCACCGGCCGAACGGCACGGCTTCGCCGAGAAAAATGACCGCCAAAGGAATCATGAACAGCGCGCGCGTGAAGCCGATGGTGGTGGCGTCCGCCAGCGGCAATTTGGTGATGCCGTAATAGCCGCAGAACATGGCGAGCATGCCGGTTGCGGCACGGGCGATATGCATCGGCAAGCGTTGGGTACGGAAAGCCGGCGGACCTTCCCGCAAGGCGAAGGGAAATGTCACGGCCAGCGCGAAGATGCAGCGGAAAAACGAAATCTCGAAACTGTCGAGACGCAGGCCCAAGGTTTTGATGAAACCCGCCATGGTCGTAAACGCGATGGCGGCCAGCGTTACCCAGGCAGCACCCTGAAGATTGGCGGGAACCGCATTCCATCGCCGCAAGGCGGCATCGACGGCAGGAATTTTGTAAAGAGCGAAGAACTCCATTGCGGCCCGCTCAGACGTCGCCGGCGATCGGCGGCGGTTCCGGGGATTGGCTTGCCGGTTTGCGGCCCAGTCGGTCAAGCCGCGATTCGCGATGGGCAATGTAAAAACTCGATACCGCGATGACCGCCGCACCGATCCACATCCATTTGTCGGGTACCTCGCCGAATGCGAAAAAGGCGAGCAATGCCGTGATCGGCAGCCGCACGAAATCGAAAGACGTCACCACCGACATGTCGGTTTCGGCGATCGCACGGGTGTTGGCGAAATTGCCGACCGTTGCCACCGCGGCGAGGAAGGCGAGCCACAGGAGCTGCGTTCCGGTCGGCCAGCGCCAGACGAACAGCGAAGCGATCAGGGTCACCGGCGTCATGAATACGACCATATAGAGTACGATGAGTTTGGCGGGTTCGGTCCGGGACAGCTCTTTGACCAGCAGGCCGGTTGTCGCCAAGGCCGCCGCCGACGACAAAACCACGATAGCGCCAAAGGTCAGAGTTCCGGCTCCCGGGCGCAGGATGATCATGGCGCCGCAAAACCCGATGATGGTGGCGGTCCAGCGCCGCGCCCGAACGTCTTCGCCGAGGAACAGCGCAGCACCCGCCGTCGCGAATAACGGAGCGGTAAAGCCGAGCGCTACTGCATCGGCCAGCTTCATGACGGTCAGGCCGTAGAACCAAGTGAGCATCGCCACACCGCCAACGGCGGCGCGAACGAGGAACAAGCGGACCCGTTTCAATCGTATCGAAGGGATCCCGGAGTGGCTGAGCCAGGGCAGAAGAACGATCACGCCGAATAAACTTCGGAAAAAAGCGATCTCAAAGGGGTGGAGCGACTCCGACATGTAGCGGATAAGAACGCCGAGGCTGGCATTGAAAACGGCGGCCAGGATCATCCACAAAGCGCCCCTCGTGGTCGGCGGCGCGTTGGCGATGGCGAGTTTGAGGCGGGAGATGGATGCGGCTAGCGGCATGAAAGCCTTAATTAGGGGCGCGCGAGAGGTTAAGACGAAACGCCGGGCACGGAAAGCGTGAGAACCGATTCCGGCTTAACAAGGAATTCCGGCTTGCCGGGGCGGTTTTCCCTGTGCCAGCGTGGCTTATGATTCGGCGGGATTTGTGATGCGAGGGTATTTCGGCATCGGCGTAGAGGGCGTTTCCAAGGCGATGAATGCGGGGTCGCTGTTTCGCGCCGCCCATGCCTTTGGCGCCAGTTTCGTCTTTATGATCGGGGCTAACTACGCCCGGTCAGAGGCCGGCAATGCCGATACCTCGGATGCGCCGGGCCAAATTCCGCTCTACGAGTTTGCCGACGTCAAATCGATGCGACTGCCCCGGGATTGCCGCTTGGTCGGCGTCGAATTCCTCGACGATGCGACCCCGCTGCCGAGCTTCCGCCATCCGCGCAATGCCGCCTATGTATTGGGACGCGAACGCGGCAGTCTTTCACCGGACCTGCTCTCTGCATGCGATGATGTGGTCAAAATTCCAACAACGTTTTGTCTGAATTTGGCGGTGGCGGGTGCCATAATCATGTATGACCGGCTTTTAACGCTGGGCCGTTTTGCCGAACGCCCGGTGATGGCGGGCGGAAAGCCGATTGCGCCGCCGCCCCATGTTTTCGGGCCGCCGGTCGAGCGTCGGCGGCGCCGGGAGCGGCGGACGGGAACAAGAAATTCATGACCACGGAAATGACGGCAGAACAAAAACAACAGGAGCCAAACAGAACAATGCGTCGGATTTTTCTCTTAGCGCTGGTCGCGATCATGTTTGCGAACCAAGCCGTTGCCGAACCGCCGGGAGCCCTGGGCACTTTCGGAGATTGGACGGCATTTGCGGAAGGGTCGGGCGCATCGAAGCTCTGCTATGCCGCCAGCGCGCCGGTGAAAAAGGAAGGCAAATATACCAATCGGGGCGAAGCCGCGATCCTCGTCACCAATAATCTGGGCGACCTCACCTTCGATGTCGTGAGCATCGTTGCCGGCTACGAGTACAAGCAGGGCGACGACGTGCTGGTTCAGGTCGACGACAAGAAGTTTACGCTGTTCTCGAAAGCCGACCGCGCCTGGAATATCGACGCGACCACCGACAAGGCGATGGTTACGGCGATGAAGAAGGGGAACAAGGTGACCGTCGTCGGCAATTCGACCCGGGGCAGCCGGACCACCGATATTTATTCCCTGGACGGCTTCGGCAAGGCCTATGCCGCCATCCGCAAGTCCTGTCCCCAGGCCGGCGAGAAGGCCGCAAAGACCCCCGCCAAGCCGAAATCCGAGAAGAAGCAGGATTCCACGGACACCGGCCTTCTGCCGGCTAATGGGCCGCCCCCGAAGCAGAAATAGGGGTCAAAGCCGGCCTGTCGCTGACCGCCCCGGCACCCTATATTCAAGCCCATGAGCCGCAACCTACCCGCCATTGAGCCGCAATCGCCGCGCAGCCTGATCGGCTTGTCACGCGACGAGCTTGCCGCCGAAATCGCGAATATCGGGGCCGCGCCGTTCCGGGCGCGCCAGCTTTGGCATTGGATTTACCATCGCGGCGCCCGCGATTTTTCCGAGATGACGTCGCTGGCCAAGGATTTCCGCAACGAGCTCGCGGCGCATTTCACCATCGCAAGGCCCGCCGAATCCCGCACCCAGATTTCCCTCGACGGCACCCGCAAATGGCTGCTGAAATTCGCCGACGGCAATGAGGCCGAATGTGTGCACATTCCCGAAGAAGACCGCGGCGCGCTGTGTGTCTCGTCCCAAGTCGGCTGCACGCTCACTTGCCGGTTCTGCCACACCGGCACCCAGAAACTGGTTCGGAACCTGACGGCAGCCGAGATCGTCGGCCAGGTTCTGCTCGCCCGCGACGCCCTCAATGAATGGCCATCGCCCAAAGAAGGCCGGCTGCTCTCCAATATCGTGCTCATGGGCATGGGCGAGCCGCTCTTCAACTACGAGAACGTGGCGAAGGCGATCCGCATCATCATGGACAATGAGGGTATCGCGATTTCCAAACGGCGGATCACCTTGTCGACTGCCGGCGTCGTGCCGATGATCCGTCAATGCGGCGAGGAGCTGGGCGTCAAGCTCGCGGTCTCGCTTCACGCGGTGAACGACGAGCTGCGCGATCAGATCGTGCCGCTGAACAAGAAATATCCGCTCGCGGAATTGCTCACGGCCTGCCGCGACTATCCGGGATCGAGGTCAGGCCCGCCGCATTACGTTCGAATATGTGATGCTGAAAGACGTCAATGACAGCCCGGCGGAAGCGCGCGAGCTGATCCGGCTCATTTCCGGGATTCCGGCCAAGGTGAATTTGATCCCGTTCAATCCTTGGCCTGGCGCCCCCTTCGAATGCTCGACGCCGGAATCGATTTCCGCCTTTGCCGCGATCCTGATGAAGGCCGGATATATCGCCCCGGTGCGGACACCCCGCGGCCAGGACATCATGGCCGCCTGCGGCCAGCTTCGCACCGAAAGCCTCAAATCGCGCCGGGCGGTCCAGGACCAGATCCGGGCCAAGGAACAATCGGCACTGGACGCCTAAGGCTTTTTCCCGGCCCGATTTTCTGCCCTCATCCCGTCCGCAAAACCTTGCAGGGGCCGCTTTGCCCCGATACTCTCGCGCCCAATTTCAACCGGCATTGTTTTCAACAGGCATGACCAAGCAAGGACCGGGACAAGGACCTGGATTTCCCATGAGCGCGGCCAAGAAAGGCGACGTCAAGAAGGTGGTGCTGGCCTATTCGGGCGGGCTCGATACCTCGATCATCCTGCGCTGGCTACAGGAAAATTACGGCTGCGAGGTCGTGACCTTCACCGCCGATCTCGGCCAAGGCGAGGAGCTTGAGCCGGCGCGGAAAAAAGCCAAAATGATGAGGGCCAGCCAAATCTTCGTCGAAGATCTGCGCGAGGAATTCGTCCGCGACTATGTTTTTCCGATGTTCCGGGCGAATGCGCTCTATGAAGGAACTTATCTTCTGGGCACCTCGATCGCCCGGCCCTTGATCGCCAAGCGGCAGATCGAGATCGCTCGAAAAGTCGGTGCCGATGCGGTCGCCCACGGCGCCACCGGAAAGGGTAACGATCAGGCGCGGTTCGAACTCGGCTATTACGCGTTGGAGCCGGGCATTCGGGTGATCGCACCCTGGCGGGAATGGGATCTGAATTCCCGGGCCAAGCTCGTCGAATATGCCGAGGCGCATCAGATTCCGATTCCCCGTGGCAAGCACGGCGAGCCGCCTTATTCGACGGATGCGAACCTGCTGCACATTTCTTACGAGGGCAAGGCGCTCGAAGATCCGTGGGTCGAGCCCGACGAGGACATGTTCACGCGCAGCGTAGCACCCGAGAAAGCGCCGGATTCTCCGACCTATGTCGAGATCGAATTCGCCAAGGGTGATCCGGTGGCCGTGGACGGCAAGAAATTATCGCCGGCCGCGCTGCTCGCGAAGCTCAATGAGATTGCCGGCAAGAATGGTGTGGGCCGCGCCGATATCGTCGAGAACCGCTTCGTCGGCATGAAATCCCGGGGCGTTTATGAAACCCCGGGCGGCACCGTGCTGGCCGCCGCTCATCGCGCGATCGAAAGCCTGACCATCGACCGGGGTGCGGCGCATTTGAAAGACGAGCTGATGCCGCGTTACGCCGAGCTCATCTACAACGGCTTCTGGTTTTCCCCGGAACGGGAAATGATCCAAGATCTCGTGGATAAGAGCCAGCACTACGTCAACGGCACGGTGCGCCTCAAGCTCTACAAGGGCTCGGTGCAAGTGGCCGGACGGAAATCGCCGGATAGCCTTTACCGCCAGGAATTCGCGACCTTCGAGGCGGACAAAGTCTATAACCAGCGGGACGCCGAAGGCTTCATCAAGCTCAATGCGCTCCGTCTGCGGTTGATGAAGCTGGGGCGAAAATAACGGTTATTCCGGTTCGGGAATTCCGGCCTGGCGGCAAGCGGCGGTCAGGGTATTCACCAGCAAGCAGGCGATCGTCATCGGCCCGACGCCGCCCGGCACCGGCGTAATCGCACCCGCGACCTTCGCCGCTGCGGCAAAATCCACGTCGCCGACCAGCTTGGTCTTGCCGTCCGGCAAATCGATGCGGTTGATGCCGACATCGATGACCGCAGCGCCCGGCTTCACCCAATCGCCCTTGATCATTTGCGCCTTGCCGACGGCGGCGACCAGGATATCGGCCTGGCGGCAAACGCCCGGAAGATCTTTCGTTTTGGAGTGCGCGATGGTCACCGTGCAGCTCTCGTTGAGCAGCAAGGCCGCCATCGGCTTGCCGACGATATTCGAGCGCCCGACCACGACCGCGTTCTTGCCGGCGAGATTCCCCAGCCGGTCTTTGAGCATCATGATGCAGCCAAGCGGCGTGCACGGCACCATCGCCTTGCCGCCGGACCAAAGCTTGCCGGTATTCAAGGCGTGGAATCCGTCCACGTCTTTCGCTGGATCGATGGCGTCGAGCACTTTTTGGGAATTAATCTGATCGGGCAGCGGCAGTTGGACGAGAATGCCATGAACCTTGGGATCGGCATTGAGCGCGGCGACCAGCGCCAAGAGGTCCTTCTCGCTCGTGTTCAGATCGAGCTCATGCTTGAACGAGTTCAAGCCGACTTCGACGGTCTGGCGTGCCTTGTTGCGGACATAGACTTCGCTCGCCGGATTTTCGCCGACCAGCACCACGGCGAGCCCGGGGACCAGCCCATGCTTCTCCTTCAGGATTTTGGCGCGGCGCGCCACGTCTTCCCGCACTTTGGCGGCGAAGGCCTTGCCGTCGATGATGTTCGATGCCGTCATGCCCGAGTCCGTCATGCCCGATCCCCGTCTGATTTCTTAAGCCAGCGTCACGTCTTCGATAAATCTTTTGCCCAAACTTCCAAACGCTTCATCAATTCGTCCGCATTGCCTTCGATCATCACGATCTTCCGCCGGCCGGTGACTCCCGCCGCAATCGAGATCGAGGATTTCGGCAATCGCCAGGCCTTGGCGAGGACGGCGATCAGCGCCGCATTCGCCCGTCCTTGTTCCGGCGGCGCCGTCACCGCCGCCTTGAGAACAGGCTGCCCGTCCGCATCCGCCGCGATGCCGTCAATTCGCTCCGCCCGCGCCCGCGGGATCAGGCGCACCGAAATTCGAACACCATTCGAACTCCGCGAAAACAGCGACCTAGATCGAGGCGACGTGCGGGAGGATGTCGTCAATAATTAGCATCTGAATGAAATAAAGAACAAAAAAGAGAACCAGGGGTGACAAATCGACTCCCCCGATATTGGGGAGAAAGCGCCGGATCGGCCGCAACAGCGGTTCGGTCACCCGAAAAAGAAACTCGGCGCAGATCGAAACGAAGCGGTTTCTAGTGTTCACCGCGTTGAACGCGATGAGCCAACTTAGGACCACCGATGCGATCAGAACCCATTTATAGATTCCGATTATTTCGACGATCAGTAACAGCAGCGCAATCATTTATCCCGGGCCCCCGCTTAGGGCCGCACCCTAGCGTCCCAGCCGGAGTGAGGCAAGCCATTGCAATTCCAGCAGGAGCGGGAAATTGACGCAGGACCGGCAGGTCAGAAGGATCATCTGGCCGGTTGGCGGAGAGGCGGCTTTCCGGGAAATCGGTTAACTTGACAGGGAGGCTGGCGGCTTCCCATTATCCGCCACCCAAAGCGGCGGCGCGGGGCCGTAGCTCAGTTGGGAGAGCGCAACGTTCGCAATGTTGAGGTCAGGGGTTCGATTCCCCTCGGCTCCACCAGCCCCGCCGCCTTCCTTTAAACTCCATCCTTGAAACACCCAGAAAGCCCATTGCACTCCGGCGGCGCGCCAGTCGCCGCAGGGTGCTGCAGGGGTGTATATACGCCGATCATGCATGATCCGGCGCCAGTATTGGCTGCCGCGTAGCGACGCCCCTTGGTCATTCAAACCCATCGAATATTCGGGCAAAAATACAATTCACCGAATCGCAAAACGAGGACGATGCCGGTATTCGTGGTTTGTTGGCAAAATAAAACTCAGTATTAAGTTATCAACAGCGATGACTGACTAAGGTAATACCATAGATCATATCGAATATTGTCTTATATACATTAGTATAGGAATGTAGAATTACAAGCATTTATCCCGCATTTTAACAGGGTTTTAAGTCTGATCCCGTAGAAGAGACGGTCATTAGCCCAATTCGATCGCTTTCCTTCGTCGCCGCGATGTCCGATGTGCTGGGTTGTCGATTGTGGGAGCCGGGGTTGCCGGAGCGAAGGCTTTGGCGTGCTGGAAATGCGGGGACAAAGGAAATGAAGAACATCTCGATCAAAGTGAAACTGCTCGGCGCGTTCGCGATCATCTTGGTCGCCGTCGCGGCACTTGGGGCCTTTTGCGTTCGGAAATTGAGCGCGATCGACGGCGAAGCAGCGATCCTCGCCGACGAATGGTTGCCGGGCGTGCAGGTCTCGGCGGACATTAATTCGGAGACCGGGGACATCCGCACCGCTCAGGCCGTTCACATCTTCGCCACGGCGCCCGACGATCAGGCGAAGATCGAAAAGAACATCGCGGATCTCAATTCAAAGGTATCGGATTCCCTCAAGAAGTACGAATCCCTCATCAATTCGGACCAAGAAAAAGAGGTTTTCGGAAAGGTCCGCTCGACCTGGCAGGGCTACATGGATCAGGCCCAGGAAATGATGAAGCTTTCCCGCGCCAATCAAGACGAACAAGCGATTGTCCTGTACCGCGGTAAGATGCAGGAGCTTTACGACCAAAATGGCGAAGCCATCGACGAGTTGATCAAGATCAATGTCGAGGGGTCGGCCGCAGCGAAAAAATCCGGCGATGAGGTTTACGCCAGCTCGCGGATGATTATCATCGTGGCGGTCGTTGCCACGGTGGTCATGGCCTTGGGTATCGGTTATCTGCTGGTGCGAGCCGTCTCGGTTCCGGTTTTGCGGATGGCCATAGCGATGAAGGCCCTGGCCGGCGGCGACCGGCAGGTCAAGATTGTCGGGTTCGGTCAGCGCGACGAAATCGGCATGATTGCGGACGCCTTCGAAGTAATGCGGGCGGTCGCGATCAAAGCCGACGCCTATGAGCAGGAATGCGAGGAGCTCCGTGAGACAACGGAGAGAGAAAAACGCGAAGCCAGGATAAAGGCGGCCAACGAGTTCGAGACAAGCGTAAAAAGTGTCGTGAATGTTGTTGCGTTGTCGGCTACCGAAATGCAGTCGAGCGCCCAATCCTTGGCCTCCAACGCCGAAGAGACCAGCCGTCAATCGGCTGCGGTATCGGCGGCGTCCGAAGAAGCCTCGGTCAGCGTGCAGACGGTGGCCAGCGCCGCCGAAGAGTTGTCGAAATCGATCTCGGAAATCAGCCGCCAAGTCTCTCAGTCCACGGCGATCTCGAAGAAGGCCGTCGATGAGGCAACCCACACCAATCAGATCGTCCAAGGCTTGGCCGAAGGCGCGCAGAAGATCGGTGAAGTTGTGAGCCTCATCAACGACATCGCGAGCCAGACCAATCTGTTGGCGCTGAACGCGACGATCGAAGCCGCCCGGGCCGGAGAAGCCGGCAAGGGATTTGCGGTGGTGGCCTCCGAGGTCAAATCGCTCGCCAATCAAACCGCGAAAGCGACCGAGGATATTTCCGCCCAAATCAATTCGATCCAAACCGCAACCAATGGTGCGGTCGAGGCGATCAAGAGCATCGGCACAACGATCTCCGAGATCAGTGAAATCGCGACCACGATCGCGTCCGCAGTCGAGGAACAGAATGCGGCGACCGGCGAGATCGCCCGCAGCGTCCAGCAGGCAGCGAGCGGGACTCAAGAGGTTTCCAGCAACATCACTGGGGTCAATCAGGCCGCCTCCGAAGCCGGCCATGCCGCGACTGATCTTCTGAGTGCTGCAGGGGAACTGTCGAAGCAGTCGGGAATCCTTCGCGGAGAAGTCGACAAGTTCCTGGACAAAGTCCGAGCCGCCTGATCCACGGCGAGTGTTGAACGGCATAAGAAGCGGCGAGGGTTATCTCGCCGCCTCTTCGTTTTCGCGACAGGAGGCTTTCATTACCGGTGGTTGACGGATTCAGAATTTGATGGTCGTGCGGAGGCTGAGCACGAAGGCATTGGGAATGGCGCTGCCGCTTGGGTCGCTTGGGTTTGGCGCATGCCCGCTGGGATGTACGAAGTACTGGATATAGGGCTGGATGGTCCACCACGGCGCAATCGCCGCGAGATAAGTTAGTTCAGGAACAATTTCATAATCCCGGACAGGGTTGGAAACGCCGGAAAATGTTTGCGCATCGCGATCGAGCTGGGTCGCATCGCCGCTCACTTGCGCCTAGGCGACAGCCAGCCCCAGCGTGTCATCGCCGCGGCCCGGGATGAGTTCCTTGTAGCTCGGCCCCCCGTCGGCATAGAACTCGATCACATTGCGATCCGCCGGAGCACCGCCGGCCCGGACGAAGAAACTCAAGCCATGATCGTTGGTTCCTTCCTCCCGCCACAGCATCTGGTCGGCGATCGCATAGATTGCATAATTGCCGCGATGGCGCAGTGGCATGCCCGTGCTGGAAGGCGAGGCGAGCGAATTTCCAGAATCATCGAGGTGCTAGCCGTCGAACTCGCCTGAATGGTACCAGCCGCCGAGCTTATAGACGCCCGGCAGGCCGCTGGCGTCCTTGTCTTGACTGACTTGATATTGCAATTCGCTGATGACGAATACGCCGCCGTTCAAGTTGAAGGTCATGCCGCTGTCGTCGGCGATTTGCGGATCGATAGCACTGTGCTGGCCGGCGGGATCGCCGCTCAACGCCGCGGTGAGGAATTGCACATTTTCCGCAGGCTTGACCATAAGCCGCGCGCCGGGAGTGGCGAGGGGATAAAGCGGGCCCCTGCTCGGAAGATTGAACGCGGCCGGCGGAAAAGTGTCGAAAGTCGTATTCATGAAATTCTGGCCGGTTGGGCCGATGAAAAACTCATCGTCGGCGGCGATTTGCCCAGCCCGAATCGACAGGCGGTCGTCGAACCAATTCTGCTGAAACCAAGCCGTATAAAGCCGCGTCGAAGGATGAGCTTCGATGTTACTGACGGCGAGGCCGCTCCCGACGAAGAATTGAGTCAGACTGCGGCCATGGATCTGGTAGGCGTTGGCGTGAATCAAAGCTCCCGCCCACCCGCCAATCTTTTCGAGATCGAGGTCGGCGACGAGTTCGAGACGTGCATCATAGACCTCGCCCCTGCGGATTCCACCGGAGACGTCGGCCAGAGTCTCGCCGATATAAGTGGCATTAAACGAAACACCGGCATCGGACAACGCAGTGCGCGCGCCGCCCCAATCGCCGGTCATCAGGTCGCGCTCCCAAAAGCCGGATTCGGGTTTCGTTGCGCCGGAATCTGATTTTTCCGAGCCAGTTTGGCCAGAATCGGGTGGGGCAGGGTCGGATGGCGGAGCGGGTTCACCGCCGCGCGCAGCGGTCGCGGCGATTGAGATGAGCGTAAAAATCAAAATCGGATTCCGCACCGGAAAATCATCTGCGGTTGCAGTAAATAGAAGGTGAAGCGTCGCCGAATTAGGAGCCCATTTGGCGTCATATATACGAATGAACCGCGTGGCTAATACTAGAGACCGGGACCAGGTCATGCCACCGACGAGCTGCTATCGATTGCGGGCGAACTCTTGAAGCAAGCCGAAATCTTGCGGAACGAGAGTCCACGGGTTCTCGGCCGCAGTCCCGCCCTGCAAATCACCGTGACGACGGAAATGATCGGCGGCGTAGAATTCGCCGTCTTTTGGGCGTCTTAGCCGCCGGAGGCGATTGCCAGCGGTCATATGGCCCGGCTAAATTGACGGCCCTTCGCCTAGGGCCGGTCTTTGGCCCACAGGAGATAAGCGCCGGTGCAGCGAACCAGTCTTTCGCCGGATCTCGGATCGGCGTGCGTGGTGCGCCGGGTGGACGGCGTTTGCGATCTCCTCGGACTGCATGCCGCCAATCCTCGGCGTTATCCCTTCTTTCTTGAAAGTGCGGCTTCGGGAACGGCTCAGGCCCGCTACGACATCCTGTTCGCCTTTCCCGGCGAGACGCTGTCGCTTTCTCAGGAAGGCGCGCTCGAAGGGCGGCCCAAGGGAACACACTTCCTCGATTCCTTCAATGCCTGGTGGCAGGAGCTGCGTTTGCCCCGGGCTTCCGGTCGCGGCCAACCCCCCTTTCGCGGCGGCTGGTTCGTTTACATCGGCTACGAGCTGGCGGGCGAAATCGAGCCGACGCTGAAACTGCCCCGGGCGCCGGGGTCGCTTCCCGTCGCTTATGGGTGCCGAATTCCCGCCGCCATCATGTGCGATCACGATCAAGGCGAGCTCTTGCTGGTGGCGGAGCTGGGCCAGGAAAGCCTCCTCGATCAAATGGCCGAAGACGTGCGCGCCGCACTCGCGGCACCGCCGCTTGCCTTCCCGCGTGAGCCAAGTCTATCGGGCGGCCTTCGCGAAGAAGAAGGCGAGATTTATCTCGAAGGTGTTCGTCAAGTCATCGACTACATCCTGGCCGGCGACGTGTTTCAGGTGAATTTGTCCCGGATGTGGAGCGGCAAACTCAAGCCTGGGCTTTCCCATGCCGCGATTTACGACCATCTGCGGAAACGAAATCCCAGCCCCTTTGCCGGGCTTGCCGTTCTCGGCTCCCAAGCGATTATCAGTTCGTCGCCCGAGCGGCTGGTGGAGGTCGAAGGGCGAATTGTTCAGACCCGTCCGATTGCCGGCACCCGGCCGCGGGGCACCAGCGGCCTGACGGATGTCATGCTGTCCGAAGAACTGATCGCTCACCCGAAGGAGCGCGCCGAGCACATCATGCTCGTCGATCTCGAACGCAACGACCTGTCGCGGGTTTGCGTGCCGGGAACGGTCAAGGTCAACGAAAACATGGTGATCGAATCCTACGCCCAGGTGCATCACATCGTCTCCAATATCCGCGGCCAGCTTTATGAAAACACAGCACCCGGCGATATCATTCGCGCCATTTTCCCCGGCGGCACGATCACCGGATGCCCCAAGGTTCGTTGCATGGAAATCATCGCTGAACTGGAACGCGTGGGGCGCGGCGCCTATACCGGTTCCATGGGCTATGTGAATCGCGACGGCGGCATGGATCTGAATATTCTGATTCGTACTTTGGTCCGCGAAGGCGATTCGATTTTCCTCCGCACCGGTGCCGGTATCGTCGCCGATTCGATTCCCGAGCGCGAGCTCGAGGAAACCCGAGCCAAGGCGGGCGCCATCGTGCTCGCTCTGGTTACCGAAACCTAAGATGGTTTCGGCTCTCGTCAACGGGGCGGCGAGCGACCGGATCGATATCCTCGATCGCGGCTTCCAATATGGCGATGGGCTTTTCGAAACCGTCAAACTTGCCGATGGCGTTCTTGAATTCTGGAGCCGGCATATGGCGCGGCTGCTTGCCGGTTGCGTGCGGCTACGCATTCCTGCGCCCGACCCTGCGCTCCTGCGAAGCGAAGCCCAGAAGCTTTGCGCCGGAACCGCGCGCGGCGCCATCAAGATCGTGGTGACGCGCGGGGCGGGCGGGCGCGGCTACCGGCCGCCCGAGCCCGCAAATCCGAATCGGATCGTGGCACTTTTCCCGGCTCCGGAATATCCGGAATTGTTTACCGAAAACGGTGTGCGCGTACGCTTCTGCCAAACCCGGCTGTCCGATCAGCCGCTCCTCGCCGGATTGAAGCATCTGAATCGATTGGAGCAAGTCCTAGCCCGCGGCGAATGGAGTGACGATGGAATCCAAGAAGGCTTGATGCTCGACGGCGAAGATTCGATCATCGAAGGCACCATGACCAATCTCTTCATCGCGCGCGACGGGATTTTGCGCACGCCGGCTCTGTCGCAGTCGGGGGTTGATGGCATCTTGCGCGGGGTAGTGATGGATTTGGCGCGCTATCTCGGCATCAAGACGAATATCCGTCGCATCTCCCGCGACGAGCTCGATGCCGCCGATGAAATCTTTCTCACCAACAGCATCATCGGCATCTGGCCAGTCAGAGAGATCGACGGTCGCGCCTGTCGTGTCGGGCCGATTACCGGCAAGCTGAACGCGGCCCTCGCCAAATCGGCGAAAGACTAATTCGCCGGGCATTTTCCGGAGCGATGTCTAGCGGGCACCTACATAAAACGGGCTCGATGTGGCGTCTTCGTATTTGGCAACGCTGGCGGCAGGTGCCGCCGATCCGCCAAGAACGAAGTCGATCGGCGTGTCGGATTCGATGCTTCGAAACTTAATCGGCACGCCATGCTCGTCAAGCCATACTTCCCATTTGTCCTTCTCGGTATCGGTTCGGACATGGAAATGATGAACGGGTGTCGACAGTCCCTGCACTTGGACCGTCGATGCCTCGCCACCGGATACTTCGATATCTTCAATCTTACCAGACTTGGTTGACACCACCACTGCGGCGCCCAATCCCCTGATCGCCCACGGGTCGGATGGTGCAACATTGGCAGTCGACAGAGTTCTTCCCGATGGCGAGGTAACGACAAAGCCTTTATCGGTGGCTTCGCCGCTGACTTCGAGACGCTCTCCATTCTTGTGGCTGACGCTCCGAAACGAAATTAGCTGGTTACCGCGCCAGACTTCACTGCGATCGGCATCTTGTTGAAATACAGCGATGCCCAAAACTCTGATCTCGACGCGTAATTGCGAGTCCATTTGGACAAGACCATCGGCGTCGTGAACGGTGTTGATAAACGTCCCAATTTCACCATAGAACGGATGCTCGACCGTATAGCTATAGGTCTGCTGCCCGGCATGCGCCATTCCGCTCATCGCGAGCGCCCCGATAAATGCCATGCAGGGGAGAAAGAACTTCGCATTCATCGGCTTAATTCATCCATGTCAAAAACTTCATGGCGTATCCATTCATTTTCGGATTCCGAATACGAAAAGAAGTCCTCCACCGATCGCTGCCGCCGCCGCAAGAAAGACATACTACATCGTCTGATCGGTATAGTGTCCCGTAAAAGTGTTGGTCAGCTGCTCTACCGGCGTACCGGCGTCTTCGACGAGTGATAGGCGAAAACCAAAAGAATCGCGCCGACAACGAAAACACGGAATTGGGTTACGCATAGTTGGTTACGTCGGTCGATTGGATCATTAAGTCGGAAGGCCGCCTCGGCGGCTGAACGGAATCGACATTGACCCGGTCGCCCGCCCGCGAGAAGCCGTATTGCCGCCTGCGGGAAACTGTCCTGCCCGACTACCGCCAAGCCGGCTTTCCGAGATCGACCTGGCTCTTGTCGGTGAGCGCGCCGGTTCCGCCGCCGACGGCGGCGCCAATGAGCGCACCGTCAACCGGGTCGCCGAGCAAAAGCCCGCCGACGGCACCCACGCCCGCGCCAATTCCGGCACCCGAGACGGCACGGTCGGTTGTGCTCGTGCCGCAAGCACCAAGAGCGAGGGCCGAGAAGGCCGCCGCGCCTAAGAAAAACTTTTTCATGATTTATCTCCCGAGCGGGTAATTCTTTACTCGCTGTCTATAGATGGCGAGAGAAAACGCGGAATACAATAAAATTAATAGAAAAAATGAAAATATACAGAACTATAAAAATAAAACTGCTTTATTATAATCAATTAATTGGTATTTATGCGATTGAGATCAGCCAGTTGCCGAAGAAATATTTCATGAATATTTCCAGAATCATGTCATTTTTCACCAAGTTCATGGCGCAGCAAGCGGGGGTTCTGGGCGGCCAGGCACGTTGGGCGAGGTCGCCGGGCCGCGTCGCTGAGATCGAAGATCGCGCCGGCGCCTGCTAAATCCGCGAAAGACTAATTCGCCGGTTTTTCGGCTGGATTTTTATCCGGAAGGATTTTCTCGGGCGCCGGTGTCGCGGGCTTCCCCGATTCTTTCAGGACCGGTCCGATGGTTTCCTTCAGCTTCGCGATTTGCTCGTCGAGTTGGGGCAGCCAGGGCGCATCCGGCGGCGAGTTGGCGGCGAGTGCCTCCCAGGCGGCCAGGGCAGCATGCGGTTCGCCGCTTTGGGCGCTAGCCAGCCCGAGATAAAAACGCGAGCGGGGCTCCTTGGGATCGATGGCCAATGCCTTCTCGAAAAAGTCGCGTGCCTTGGGTGTCACGATACCGCCGCCGGCATAGGTCAACGCCTCGCCCTGGCTTGCCGGCGCGCTTGCATCCTTGGGATCGAGCGCCGCGGCCCGGCCAAAGGCCGTCGCCGCCTCGTCATACCGGCCGAGCGCCATCAAGGAATGGGCGAGCAGCAGCCAGCCCTTGGGATCGTCCGGCTTCTCTTCCATCTTTTGAGCGAGCTTGGCGACGAGCTCGATCAATTGCGCTTCGCTCATGGCCTTGGCCGATTCGGATTCGCCACGGCGCTCGGCGAAGGGAAAACCGGGCAGGCTGGGGGCGCCGAGATCGAGATAGAGGCCGATGGCGGCAAGAGGGCCCAAAATGGCCGTGACGATGATGGCGAGGCGGGCGACCCTGCCGGGACCAACCGGGCCAGAACCGACCGAGATAGGACCGGCCGGCACGGGGGCGGATGCGGGCGCGGCCGTGGCCAAAATTCGCCGCTCGATCTCGAGCCGGGCCGCTGCGGCTTCCTCCGGCTTGAGTGTGTCGCGCTCCGTATCCCGGTCCAACTCGGCCAATTGATGGCGATAGACCGCCAGATCGTGAGCGCCGCGCACCGCCGCGGATTTCCCCTTGTGGATGAGCGGTGCCAGCAGAATGGCCGTTGCCGCTGCGGTCATCGTCGCGATGGGGAGCCAAAGATTCACGGCCGTGATCTCATGAATCGTCGCGGAGCAAGGATTGAAGCCGTTCGCGCTCGGCCGCATCGAGCGGAGGTAGATTTGTCTTAGGCCTATGCGCGAAATAGAAGACGATTCCCGCAATGCCCAGACCGGCCAGCACCGCCGGCCCGAACCAAAGCGCCAGCGTGTCTATGTTGACCGGCGGATTCAGCAGCACGAAATCGCCGTAACGCGCGACGACGAAATCGATCACTTGCTGATCGCTGTCGCCGGCCTTCAATCTCTGCCGCACGATAATGCGTAAGTCTCGGGCGAGATCGGCCTGCGAATCGTCGATCGATTGATTCTGGCAAACCAGGCACCGCAAGTGTTGGCCGATATCGCGGGCGCGCTGTTCCAATCCGGGATCAGAAAGCATCTCGTCGGGCTCGACGGCGCGTGCGATACCGCTGCCGACTCCGGCGGCCAGCATCGCCGCCAAGAAAAATGCGGCTGCTGGCTTTATTGCCCAATTCATCGCCGGGCTCATTTCGACGCCTGTTTCAAAAGCGGAAGTATCTTTGTCTCAAGATCGGTCGAAGTCAGGGGCCCGGGCTGGCGATAGAGAATTTTTCCGGCCCCGTCGACGACGAAAGTTTCCGGCACGCCGTAAATTCCCCAATCGATCCCGACTCGGCCTTCCGTGTCGGCGCCGATGCGCGCATAGGGATTGCCGAGTTCCTGCAGCCACTCCGCCGCGGCGTCGCCCCTATCTTTGTAATTGATACCGTAAATCGGAAAGGTGCCGCTTTCGGCGAGCCGCAGCAAAAGCGGATGCTCCGCCTTGCAGGGAATGCACCAGGACGCGAAGAAATTGACGATCCCGGGCTTTCCGGCTAGGTCCGCGGTTTTTAAACCGGGTTTTGCCTGTGGTCCGGAAAGCGGCGGCAAATCGAATTCCGGAATCGATTTGCCGACGAGGGCGGAGGGCAGCTTGGAGGGATCGTGCAACAGGCTGTCGAACAGGATGGCGAGAAACAACACAAACACGGCGATGGGCAGAAAGAACTTAAGCCGCATCATGGACGATTACGCGCGCTGCCGAGTCGCCACAACGACTTTGCTCCGGCGTTCCGGAGCGCCAATGCGATACCGGCGGTCGCTCAAGGAAACGAGACCGCCGAAGAACATGATGCCGCCGCCGCCGAAAATCCACGGCACCAGCGGATTGAGGAAGACGCGGGTTACCCAGCCGCCGCCTTCCGTTTTGTCGCCCAACGTTGCGTAGAGATCGTAGAACCCGTTGGTGCGGATCGCCGCCGAGGTGATCGGCATTCCCTGTACGGGATAAAGCCGTTTCTCGGGCAGCATGATCGCCACAAGCTTGCCGTTCTTCCGCACCGTGAACTGCCCGCGGTCGGCGGAGTAATTCGGACCCGGCGCTTCGGTAACGCCGTCGAAGCCGAAGCTATAACCCGCAATATCGAGTTTTTCGCCGGTATGCATCACTTGGATATGCTCGCTCTTCCAAGCCGATGATGCGGTTATTCCGGCAATCGCAATCGCCAGTCCGCCATGCGCAATCGTCATGCCGAGGGCGGCGCGGGGCATCGTGGCGACGCGGTGAAGACTCTCCCTTAAGGGGGCTCGGAACAAACGGGCGCGGTCCGCGAATTCGGTGAGCGTTGCCGCGATCAACCACACCGCCACCGCGATTCCGACATAGGCGAGCAGCGGACCATTGGCGTTGAAGGCGAAGACGCCGAAAGCGACGACGCCGCCGGCGATGGCGGCGGCTTTGAGTCGCGACAGGGCGCCGGCAAGATCGGCCCGCTTCCAAGGCAGAAGCGGTCCGACGCCCATGACCAAAATCATCGGGATCATCAGTGGAACGAATGTGGCGTTGAAATAGGGTGGGCCCACCGAAACTTTGTCGCCGCCGAGAAAATCGAGAAACAGCGGATAAAGTGTGCCCAGGAATACCGTCGCTGCGCCAATGGCGAGGAGGAAATTATTGAGGACAAGTGCGCCTTCGCGGCTGATCGGCGAGAACAAGCCGCCGGCCTGAAGCTTGGGCGCGCGCAAGGCATAAAGCGCCAGCGATCCACCAATGCTGATCGCCAGCAGCAGCAGGATGAATACGCCGCGGGCCGGATCGTTGGCGAAAGAATGAACCGAGGTGATGACGCCCGAGCGCACCAGAAAAGTTCCGATGAGGCTCAGCGAAAACGTCAGGATCGCCAGCAGAATGGTCCAGCTCTTAAGCGCGTCGCGTTTTTCGGTGACGATCGCCGAATGAAGAAGCGCCGTTCCCGCCAGCCAGGGCATGAAGCTGGCGTTTTCCACCGGATCCCACGCCCACCATCCGCCCCAGCCCAAGGTGTAATAGGACCACCAGCTTCCCATGGTGATGCCCAGCGTCAGAAAGCACCAGGCGGCGAGCGTCCACGGGCGCACCCAGCGCGCCCAGGCGGCATCCACCTTGCCTTCGATGAGGGCCGCCATGGCGAAGGAAAACGCCATTGAGAACCCGACATAGCCGAGATAGAGACAGGGCGGGTGAAAAGCGAGGCCCGGGTCCTGCAGCAAGGGGTTGAGATCGCGGCCGTCTTCCGGAACCGGAAAGACGCGGAAAAACGGATTTGACGTGAACAGAATGAACAGAAGGAATCCGATCGCGATCATCGCTTGAATGGAGAGTACCCGGGCGCGCAGTCCCTGCGGAAGATTCTGGCCGAAAACCGCGACCGCCAGTCCGAACAGCGAGAGGATCAATACCCACAGCAGCATCGAGCCTTCGTGGTTGCCCCAAGTGCCGGCGATTTTGTAAAGGAGCGGCAACGCCGAATTGGAATTGGCGGCGATCGTCGCCACCGAAAAATCGGAAACGACGTAGAGATAGACGAGGCAAAGGAAGGCCACCGCGATGAACGCGAATTGGCCGGCCGCCGCCGGCTCGGCAACGCGCATCCACAAGGAATTGCCGCGCGCCGCGCCCACCAAAGGGAAGAACCCCTGGGCGCAAGCGAGAACGAGCGCCAGGGTGAGCGCAAAATGTCCGATCTCAGCGATCATTGCGTTGCCTTCCCATCTTTGGCCCTGTCGTCGGAGTCCGGCCCGCTGCCGCGCCAGCGCCCCGATTTTTTCAGCGCCGCCGCAACTTCGGGCGGCATGTAGCGTTCGTCATGCTTGGCCAAGATTTGCGTCGCTTGAAACGTACCGTCGGCGCGCAACGCACCTTCCGCCACAACGCCCTGGCTTTCGCGGAAGAGGTCGGGAAGGGCACCACTATAGGCGACCGGAATTTCCTTTACGAGATCGGTCACCATGAAGGTCACGTTGTCGCCTTGCTTCACCACGCTGCCTTCCTTGACCAGACCGCCAATGCGAAAAGCTTTGCCTATCGGCACATGTTTTTCCAGCGCTTCGCTAGGGCTGTAGAAGAAGACAAGATTTTCACGGAAGGCGGCAAGGACAAGGGCCGTGGCCAATCCCAGCGCCGCCATTCCGGCGAGAAGCAAATAAAGCCGCCGGCGCTTGCGTGTCACGATTTTGAGCCCCGCCGCGCATCGTTGTCACCGCCGAGTTTTGCGAGCTCTTTCTCGCGCGCGCGCAGGGATCGGAGCGACTGAAGGAGTAATCCGGCCATCACCCCTGCTGCGATAGCCAAGGCCGGCCAAACGAATGCGGCATAACCGCCCATCGCCAGAAACTGCGTCAAAGTCTCCATCCAACGAATTTAAGACGTCGCCCGGCTGGCGCTTAAATGTTCCGCGCCGGTGACCCGCGCCATGCGAATCACGCAAATCTTGCGCGCGAGCAATTCGCCGCGCATGCGCAGGATCAAGACCACGACGAAATAGGCCGTATATCCAAGCGCCATCAGGAAAAGTGGAATGAGCATGGCAGAATCGATCGTCGGCCCGCCCATGCGGAAAATGCTCGCTGGCTGGTGCAGCGTGTTCCACCACTCCACCGAAAAATGAATGATCGGAATATTGATCGCGCCGACGAGAGCCAAAACCGCGGCCGCCTGCTCGCCGCGCGACGAATCCTCGAAGGCGTTCAGCAGCGCCATGTGTCCCAAATAGAGAAAGAAAAGAATCAGCACCGAAGTCAGCCGGGCATCCCACACCCACCACGTGCCCCACATCGGCTTGCCCCAGAGCGAGCCGGTCGCGAGCGCCATGAAGGTGAAACAGGCGCCAATCGGCGACATCGCTTTTGCCGCGACATGGGCCAGCGGATGTTTCCAGACCAAGGCGATGGCGCTGGTCAGGGCAAGCCCCGCATAAACGACGGAGGCCATCCAGGCGGAGGGGACATGGACATACATGATTCGCACCGATTCGCCCTGTTGGTAGTCGGGCGGCGACGCGAACAACCCAAAATAAAGCCCGGCTGCGATGAATAAGGCAGCCAAAGCCGCAGCCCAGGGCAGGATTACTGCGCTGATCCGCAGGAACCGGGCTGGGTTGGCAAAGCGATGCATGGCGGCTGGTCTAGGCTATTCGACGGCTTGACGCAAGGCTGCCGCCGCCGCCCAAGGCGCCAAGGGAAGAGCCGCCGCCAGAAAGGCGCCGAGGATCAAAAGTTCGGGTTTTCCGCCCATTCCGGCAAGGGCTTGATCCACAGCACTCACGCCGAAAATCAGGACCGGTACATAAAGCGGCAGGAGCAGCAGCGACAGAAGAACGCCGCCACGCCGGGCACCGACCGTGAGCGCCGCGCCGATCGAACCGATCAAGGAAAGGGTCGGCGTTCCCAGCAGCATGCTGGCGATCAAGATGACGAGACCCTCCGTCTTCATGTGGAGCAAAACGGCGATGATGGGGGCGGCGATCAGCAGCGGCGCGCCGGTCAAAAGCCAGTTGGCGAGGCATTTCGCGAGCACCACGAGTTCCAGCGGGAGCGGGGAAAGCGCCAGCAAATCGAGGGTGCCGTCTTCGAAATCCGCCTGGAACAGCCGCTCCAGTGCCAAGAGGACCGCGAGCAAGGCAGTAACCCAGACCACGCCGGCGGCGATCCGCGACAGCAATTGTTCTTCGGGTCCCATGCCGAGCGGAAACAGCGCCGCGGCGATAACGAAGAACGCGACCGCAAGTCCGGCGTCTCCGCCTTGGCGGTAGGCAAGCCGCAATTCACGTCCGACAATGAGAATAAAGCGGTTCATCCGAAACTTTCTGGGGCCGAACTTCTTGGAACGGCGCCAAAGCCGTCAAGCTCGATCCGCTTCCCCGGCACGCCCAGATCGCTATGAGTGGCAATCGCCGCCAATCCGCCGGATTTCAGATGGGCCAGAATCGCTTCGCGCAAGACGCCCGCCGATTGCGCATCGAGCGCTATCGTCGGTTCGTCGAGCAGCCAGAGCGGCGCCGGAACAGCGATCAGGCGTGCCAATGCGAGCCGCCGCTTTTGTCCGGCGGATAGCATGCGCGCTGGAATATCTGCGAGCGGCGACAAGCCCAGGATCGAGAGCGCAAAGGAAATCGATTCTTGCGGCGCCGATCCGGCAAGCGCAGTCCAGAATTGTAAATTCTCCGCAACCGTGAGCGCCGGTTTCACCGCGTCCAAATGGCCGACATAGTGAAGGCGCTGATTGTGATCATCGGAATCGATGCGGGCACCCTTCCACAGCAATTCGCCCGCGGCCGGTCGAAGGAGCCCCGCCATCAAGCGAAGCAGACTTGATTTGCCGCTGCCATTGGCGCCGGTAAGAAGAATCGCCTCGCCCCGGCCGAGCGCGAACGACAACCCTTCGAACACCACGCGCTCGCCGCGGACGCAAAGGAGATCCTTTCCTTCAAACAGGCTCATGGACGATATCGCGCTGAATTCCCCTCGCAAAATCTAGCACAAGCCGACAGTGCATGCAGGCGCGGGTTGTCGACCCCGCAAAGAAAACGGCCATCGGCAGAGCCGATGGCCGTCCCAGCTATCCAGTCGGGGGAGGACCGGATTAGGGGTATCCAGCCGGGGGAGGCTGGATTTTCGGGGCGTCCGGCCTAGGGGAAGGCCGGACTTTTTTACCGGCACTGCTAGGGAGCTACATGCCGTTTCGTAAGGGTGCATTAGAGCGGCCAAATTTGTCGGCAATGGGCCCGGAATATGGCAACAATGTGATTTTTTAAGCGGGGTCCGAAAGGCCGCAATTCCAATGAGATAGCAAGAATCGGCGGCAAATCTGGTATAAGGAGATTGATTGCTTGAGCTTACATAGTCCTAGGTTCTTGCCGGGAAATTTAGGGGGTCGTTCTTGTCACAGCAAAGCCACGACAGTTTCCAAACCCATCGCACGCTGAAAGCCGGCGATGGTAAATACGGCTATTACAGCCTCGAAGCCGCGAGCTTGAAGATCGGTGATCTATCGCGACTGCCGGTCTCGCTCAAGGTATTGCTGGAAAATCTGCTGCGGTTCGAAGATGGGCGCAGCGTCACGGTGGACGACATCAAGGGAATTGCCGACTGGCTTTCGGCGCGCAAATCGGATCGGGAGATTGCCTTCCGTCCGGCCCGGGTGTTGATGCAGGATTTCACCGGCGTTCCGGCTGTGGTCGATCTTGCCGCGATGCGCGATGCGATCGCCAAGGCAAAGGGCGATCCGAGCAAAATCAATCCACTCTCCCAAGTCGATCTCGTCATCGATCATTCGGTGATGGTGGATATGGCCGGCACCGCAGATGCCTATCGCGCAAATGTCGAACTCGAATACAAGCGCAACCGGGAACGCTACGAATTTCTGAGTTGGGGTCAGGGCGCGTTCAACGATTTCCGTGTGGTGCCGCCGGGAACCGGCATTTGCCATCAGGTGAATCTCGAATATCTGGCTCAGACGGTTTGGACCAAGGATGTAGGCGGCGAAACGCTGGCGTTCCCCGACACCCTCGTCGGCACCGACAGCCACACAACGATGGTGAATGGGCTTGCGGTTCTGGGTTGGGGTGTTGGCGGCATCGAAGCCGAAGCGGCGATGTTGGGTCAGCCGATTTCGATGCTGATTCCCGAAGTCGTCGGTGTCCGTCTTCACGGCGAGCTTGCCGAGGGTGCGACGGCAACCGATCTCGTGCTCACGGTGACCGCCATGCTCCGCAAGAAGGGCGTGGTCGGCAAGTTCGTCGAATTCTTCGGGCCCGGCATCGAGAGCTTGTCGCTGCCCGATCGCGCCACGATCGCGAATATGGCGCCGGAATATGGAGCCACGTGCGGGTTCTTCCCCGTCGATAAAGAAACGCTGCGATTCCTGGCGTTTACCGGCCGCGATGCCGATCGAGTGGCGTTGGTCGAGGCCTATGCGAAAGCGCAAGGACTCTGGCGCGATGACAGGACCCCCGATCCGGTTTTTAGCGACATGCTGAAGCTCGATCTTTCGACCGTCGAGCCGTCGCTTGCCGGTCCGCGCCGGCCGCAAGACCGGGTTACGCTGTCCAAAGTCCCGGCTTCGTTCACGCAAACGCTTGCGGGCGCCATGGGAGGCAATGGAACCGGCGGCGCAAGCACGATGGCGGAAGAAGGCGGCCTGGCGCCCGGGGCCGAACGCTCGGTGCCCGTGGACGGCAAGAATTTCGAGCTGAAGGACGGGGCGGTGGTCATTGCCGCCATCACCAGCTGTACCAACACCTCGAATCCGAGCGTGATGATTGGCGCCGGCTTACTCGCACGGAATGCGGTCAACCGCGGCCTCAAGGTGAAACCCTGGGTCAAGACGTCGTTGGCTCCCGGCTCGCAGGTTGTCACCGATTATCTGGTCGCAGGCGGTGTGATGCCCGATCTCGACAAGCTCGGATTTAATCTGGTCGGCTATGGCTGCACCACCTGCATCGGTAATTCGGGTCCGCTCGCGCCGGAAATTGCGGCGGCGGTGGAGCGCGGCAAGCTCGTGGTCTCCGCGGTGCTTTCGGGGAACCGCAATTTCGAGGGACGAATCAATCCTCACGTACGGGCGAATTATCTGGCCTCGCCGCCGCTCGTCGTCGCCTATGCGCTGGCGGGAACAATGACCCTCGATTTGACGCGCGATCCCTTGGGCGAGGGAAAGGACGGGCGGCCGGTTTATTTGAGCGACATCTGGCCGTCCAACGCCGAAATCCGCAAAGTGCTCGATTCGACTTTGACGCCCGAAATGTTCCGCCGGCGCTATTCGAATGTTTCCCGCGGCGATGCCCTGTGGCAGGCGGTCAAGGCGACAAAGGGCGTATCTTACGAATGGAAATCCGACAGTACTTACGTCAAGCGGCCGCCCTTCTTCGAAGATTTGGCGACCAATCCGTCAGCAGTGACCGATATCGAGGGCGCGCGGCTCTTGGCCGTGCTGGGCGATTCGGTGACCACCGATCACATTTCGCCGGCGGGCTCGATCAAGAAAGACAGCCCGGCCGGAAAATATCTTCTCGAACATGGCGTCGCTTATGCCGATTTCAATTCCTATGGCGCCCGGCGCGGAAATCACGAAGTGATGATGCGCGGCACGTTCGCCAATATTCGCCTGCGCAATGAAATGGCGCCGGGTACGGAAGGCGGCGTCACCCGCCATATGCCCGACGGCGCAGCGATGGCGATCTTCGATGCGGCAATGCGTTATGCGGAAGAAAAGATTCCGCTGGTGGTCGTCGCCGGACTTGAATACGGCACCGGTTCGTCCCGGGACTGGGCAGCGAAAGGCACGAGGCTATTGGGCGTTCGCGCGGTGATCGCCGAAAGCTTCGAGCGCATTCACCGTTCCAATCTTGTCGGCATGGGTGTGCTGCCGCTGGAATTTCCGAGCGGCACGAATCGGAAAACCCTCGAACTCGACGGATCGGAGACCGTCGATCTGACCGGCCTCAGCGCCGGGATCAAACCCGGCATGGCCGCGACCTGCCGCATTTCAAAGCCCGGCCAGCCGCCGCGCATGGTGACTTTGCGCTGCCGCGTCGATACGCTGGATGAGGCCGAATATTACCGTCACGGCGGCATTCTCCAATACGTGTTGCGCAATTTGATGGCGGCCTAGAGCATGATCTTGTCAGTTCGAATCGGCTGCGTTGCGCTTTTGGCGCGGCGATCCGCCAGGCGCGCCAAGCCGGGCCTTGCCGGCAACCGTTTGCGCGCAAAGCGCGCGAAGGGCGATGTGGGGCATCGGCCGAACGGCGCAACGCCGCGGGCGCCCGCCAAGGCGCAACCCAAAGGGCCCGGGTCTTTTGCCGCCCCGGGTTCGTCGAAGCGCTCGCCCGTAGTCCCGGCTACGCGCTGCGCCCTTCTCCTGCCCGCGGCGCAAAATACCGCCGGCGCAGCCGGTTCCACCTGACAAGATCATGCTCTAGCGGTACGATTCCTCGGCGCTCCAATTTGTAACCGCTCGATATTCGGGCGCAATTTTCTCTCACCGATAATTTTCTCTCACCGACAAGTGATTGGCTCGTGAGTGGTTTTGTGGCCCATGGTTCGGCTCATGAGGCAAATTCAATCCCTGGCGTTGGCTCTGACCATGGCCGCTGCGGTCGCCATGCTGGGCTCCGATCTGCGGGCATTTGCGCAGTCGGCGAATAATGCGCAAACGGTGGTCGAGCTTTTCACTTCGCAAGGCTGTTCTTCGTGCCCGCCCGCCGATGCGTTGCTCAAAAAACTGAGCGCGCGGCCGGACATCATCGCTCTCTCGCTGCATATCAATTATTGGGACTATATCGGCTGGAAGGATCCTTTCGCGTCGAAGGACACGACCGACCGCCAGCATCGCTACGCCGAAGCCCTCCGCCAGCGTTTCGTCTACACCCCTGAAATGGTGATCGACGGGTTCGCGGATGTCGACGGGTCGCAAGAAGACGAAGTCGCACATCTCATCGACAAAGCGGCGAAACGCGACCGGCTGCGTCTTCCCGTAACCGTGAAATCGGAGGGTGCTGGAAAGCTGACCGTGTCGCTCCCCGGCGCCGCCGACACCACCAAGGCGACAATTTGGCTGTTCGCCTATGACCGCGAACATGTGACCGCGGTTCCGAACGGCGAGAACGGCGGCCGCAGTTTGACCAACACCAATGTGGTTCGCGAATTGCAGCGCCTCGGCGAATGGGACGGCAGGCCGGTCGAGCTTAACGCTCAATTGGCCGATGCTGCGTCGCGCGACGGTGTTGCGGTCATCGTGCAAAACGCCGAAGCCGGTCCGGTTATCGGCGCCGCAGCGATTGCCCTGCATTAATCGGATTTAGCGAGGCCGGATCCTAACCGCCGCGCGGCTAGCCGCCGCGGACATAGGTTCCCATCAGCACGGTTTCTTCCAGCACATGGGGCATGGCAGCGCGTTTGAGATGCTCGCAATCGGCATCAAGCGGAAGCTCAATCTTCGCGATGTCGAGGGCCATCAGTTTGAAATAGTAATGATGGGTGCCGTGGCCAGGCGGCGGACAAGGCCCGCCATATCCGGGCCGGTCGAAATCGGTGACAACTTGGCGCAAGGGCCCGAGTTCAGCACTCCCGGCTAAACCTTCGGCAAGCGAAGTTTCCGTTCCCGGGATGTTGTAAATGCCCCAATGGTGCCAAATTCCCATGGGCGCGTCGGGATCTTCGCAAATCAGGGCGAAGCTTTTTGTGCCCGGGGGTGCGCCTTGCCATGACATCGGCGGCGAAAGATCGGCCCCTTCGCAGGATTGCTGTCTGGGAATGCGTCCGCCATGGGTGAAGGCGGCGCTTTTCAATGTCATCACCATTGCTCGACCATCCCCCTAACTGCCCCTTGGCCGACCCAAAAGTAGCTTATCATGGAATGAGGCAAGGAGGCATGGGATGGCCCGCGACAAGAGCTTGAAGGACGGTATCGACGTCGAGCGCGAAAAGCTGCTGGCCGAGATTGCCGAAGACTATCGCGACACCGCGCGCTGGACCGGCAAAGCAGAACTATCGGCGCCGGTGCGAAAGGCGTTCCTCAAAGTGCCGCGCGAGGCCTTTATTCCTCACGAAATCGACGGCGCCGCCTATGCCAATCGGCCGCTGCCGATCGGCTTCGGACAGACGATTTCCCAGCCCTATATCGTCGCCATCATGACCGAGCTTTTGGAGCTGACGCCCGAATCCGTGGTTCTCGAGGTTGGCACCGGCTGCGGCTACCAGACCGCCATTTTGGCCGAGATCGCCAAGCAGGTTTACAGCCTGGAGGTGATCGAGGAACTGGCTGAGCCGGCGGCCAGACGGTTACAAGCCATGGGCTACCGGAATGTCGAGATTAAAACTGGCGACGGCTTCGCCGGTTGGCCCGAAAAGGCCCTGTTCGACGCCATTATCGTGACTGCTGCCGCTGCCGAAATACCGCCGCCCTTGCTTGGCCAGTTAAAGCCCGGCGGAAGAATGGTCATCCCCATCGGCCAGCCCTTCGAGAGCCAGAATCTGACCCTGGTGACCAAGGAAAAATCGGGACGGACGACCGAAAAGGCGGTCCTTCCCGTGGCTTTCGTGCCCCTGGTCCGGGAGCACGCCAAGGACTGAGGATTCTCACGGACGCCAGGGGTTCCCGGGGACTATCGGTCCTTGCATCCGGCGTCGGAAAACCCGATCTTTCGGGCATGGCGACACTCGCGGGGCCCAGGCTCACCGCCGTGCTTGGCCCCACCAATACCGGCAAGACCTATCTTGCGATCGAACGGATGCTTGGGCATTCGAGCGGGATGATCGGATTCCCGCTGCGGCTCCTGGCGCGCGAAAATTACGACCGGGTGGTGCGCCTCGTGGGCGCCCGCAATGTAGCCCTCATCACCGGCGAAGAAAAAATCGTCCCGCCGCATGCCCGGTATTTTCTTTGCACCGCCGAATCGATGGCGCTTGATCGCCGCGTCGCCTTCCTTGCCATCGACGAAATCCAACTCGCCGCCGATCCCGACCGCGGCCACGTGTTCACCGATCGCTTGTTGCGCGCGCGCGGCTATGAAGAAACCATGTTGCTCGGCAGCGATACGGTCCGGCCGCTGATCCGGCGCTTGCTGCCGGACGCGGAATTCATCTCCCGGCCCCGGTTCTCAACGCTCTCGTATTCGGGACCGAAAAAAATCACCCGGCTGCCGAAGCGCAGCGCCGTTATCGCATTCTCGGCCGCTGATGTTTACGAGATCGCCGAACTGGTGCGGCGGCACCGCGGCGGGGCGGCGGTCGTGCTCGGCGCGCTCAGTCCCCGTGCCCGTAATGCCCAAGTCGAGATGTTTCAATCGGGTGAGGTCGATCACATCGTAGCGACGGATGCGATCGGCATGGGCCTCAACATGGATATCGACCATGTGGCCTTCGCCCGTCTCACCAAATTCGACGGACGCCGACCGCGGGCTCTGCTCCCGGTCGAGATCGCGCAGATTGCCGGGCGGGCGGGGCGCCATATGAGTGACGGCACCTTCGGCACCACAACCGAAATCGGGCCCCTCGATCCCGAAACGGTGGCAGCCGTGGAGGAGCACCGCTTCGATCCGCTATCGGCAGTTTTCTGGCGCAATTCCGACCTCGATTTTTCGTCATTGCGCGGGCTTCTGTCGAGCTTGGAGCGACCCCCCGGTAACACCGTGCTGATGCGCGCACCCGCCGCCGTCGATCATCTGGCGCTTGCGGGTCTGGCTCGCGATGACGAGGTCTCGGCCCGCGCCGTCCATCGCGATTCGGTGCGCTTGCTGTGGGAAGTCTGCCAAGTTCCCGACTACCGAAAGACGCTGAGCGAAGCGCATACCGGGCTTCTCAAGCGCATCTATCTGCAGTTGACTGGGCCTTCGCAGCTTCTGCCCGAAGCCTGGGTCGCCGGCAACATCGCGCGGCTCGATCGCAGCGACGGGGATATCGACACGCTCGCTTCGCGGATCGCCCATGTCCGTACCTGGACCTATATCGCTTATCGCGGCCAGTGGCTGGCGGATTTCGCAGAAATGGCAGGAGATGATTCGCGCCATCGAAGACAAACTTTCGGACGCGCTCCATCGCAGCCTGACCCAGCGCTTCGTCGATCGGCGCGGCGCGCTTCTGATCGGGCGGATGAAGGACAAGGGCGATCTTGCCGCCGTGGTCGACAATTCCGGTGCCGTCGTCGTGGAAGGCGAAGCGATCGGGCGCCTGGACGGCTTTCGTTTCACTCCCGATGCGGCGACCGCACGCGAAGACGTTCGTGCCCTCGTCAACGCCGCCCGCATTGCCTTGCGAACCGAAGTCGCGTCCCGCATCGCCGCCGTTGAACGCGGCGATGCTCGTGAATTCTCGCTGCGCGCGGACGGCCGCATCATATGGCGAGGGTCGGCAGTCGCCCGGTTATGCCGGGGCAAAAGCGTTCTGGCGCCCAAACTAGAAGTTCTGGCGAGCGATTTACTGGAGACCGCACAGCGCGAACGGATCAGGCAGAAGCTCGCGGTATGGCTTGAAGGTTATATCGGGTCGCGGATGCAGGCGCTGGTCCGTGCGCAGGGCGCCAAGCTCGGCGCGCATGCGCGCGGCCTCGTATTCCAGCTCGGCGAATCGCTTGGCTCTCTCATTTCCACCTCGATGGCGCTTTCGGATGCCGAGCGGAAAACCTTGCGAAGCCTCGGTCTTCACATCAGCGACGCGGGAATTTTTTTCCCGGCGCTGATGAAGCCGGCGGCCATTGAAGCGCGGGCCCAGCTCTGGGCCGCCCATCACAATGTTGCGCCGCCGCCCTATCCGAAGGATGCGACGATGTCGCTCGTCGTTGAGACTCATGTGAGCGAGAAATTCTACGCGGCCATCGGATACCGAGTCTTCCGCGAACATCAAGGGCCGGGGATCGCCATTCGCTTCGATGCGGTGGAGCGTTTGCTGCGCGAGGCGCGCCGGCTCGCCGGTCAAGGCCCGTTCGTGGCGACACCGGCACTTTGTGCGTTGGCCAACTGCAATCCGCCCGATCTCATCCCCGTGCTGACCGGTTTGGGTTTCATCGCCGCCGCCGACGGCGGGGTGGTGAATTTCCGGCTGCGTCCGCGGCGCCAGTATCCACGCCACCAGCCACACCGGAACAAACAATCGACGGCGAAGGCTTCGAAGAAGATCAGCGATTCGCCTTTCGCCAAGCTGCGTGATCTCGACCTTGGCACATGAGCGTGAAATTCCGGGGAAGCCGGAACAGGAAGAGTCGCTGCGGCTCGACAAATGGCTGTGGTTCGCCCGATTCTTCAAGAGCCGCACGCTGGCTTCCGATTTTTGTGCGAGCGGGAAAATCCGCAGCAACGGCCGGATCATTGAGAAGGCGCATCATTCGGTAAAGCCCGGCGATGTGCTGACCTTCCCGCATTTGGATCATGTGCGGGTGATCAAGGTGAAGGCGTTGGCGGCACGGCGCGGATCGGCGGCGGTGGCGCGCCTGCTTTACGAGGATCTAGCGCCCCAGCCGGAACGGCCGGCCTTGAGGGTGCCATCGATTGCGGCGCGGGATCACGGAGCGGGACGCCCGACAAAGGCCGACCGAAGGGCCATTATCCGTCTCACCGGCAGGTCGTAATCAAGGGGTTGAGATGAGCATGCCGAGGGCGGTAAGGCCCCACTCTAGGCGGGGTTGCACACGGCGCTTCCGCCGTGTTAGGCACAGCCCTCTTACCGAGCCAGGGCCGAGCGAGGGACGGGCATGACCTACGTCGTTACCGAAGCATGCATCAAGTGCAAGTACATGGATTGCGTCGAGGTCTGTCCCGTCGACTGCTTCTATGAAGGCGAGAACATGTTGGTGATTCACCCCGACGAGTGCATCGATTGCGGGGTGTGCGAGCCGGAATGTCCGGCCGAAGCGATTATCCCGGATAGCGACCCCAACGCGGAAAAATGGGTCCCGATGAACCGGCAATATTCGGAATCTTGGCCCAATATCACCCGCAAGGGTCCGGCCCCCGAGGATGCCGACAAGTGGAAGGGCGTTGCCGACAAATTCGAGAAGTTTTTCAGCGCCGAGCCGGGAAAGCGCTAGGGGGTCCTGATCTGGCTCTCCCACCGGGTTTCCAAGACCCTGCGCCGGCCCTTTCCGAACTGGGACATGTTGCCGCAGCAGGGCCCCTGTCATAATTCCTAAAATTGTGATATTCTTATTGATGTTGCTTCGCTTTTTGACCTCCGGAGCAACTTTTGACATGGCTGCGTTCGGCCCATTCCGCCCGGTTGCTGAATGGCCGGCGTTTTATTGTACCCAAATGACATGACCGCAAAGAAATCGACACATATGGCTGAAAAGCCCGGCTTTTCCTCCGGCGACTTCGTTGTCTACCCGACCCATGGTGTGGGCCGGATCATCGGCATCGAGAAGCAGGAGATCTCGGGGCTGACACTCCAGCTTTTTGTGATCCGCTTCGAAAAAGAACGGATGACGCTCCGCGTCCCCATGGACAAGGCCAAGTCGTCCGGCTTGCGCCGTTTGTCGTCCAAAGACCGCATGGAAGCGGCGATGACGACCCTGCGCAGCCCCGCCAAGGTCAACCGCGCGATGTGGAGCCGGCGGGCCCAGGAATACGAAGCGAAGATCAATTCCGGCGATCCGGTTTCCATCGCCGAAGTGGTGCGCGATCTCTTCCGCAGCTCGGAGCAACCGGAACAATCGTATAGCGAACGGCAGATCTATCAATCGGCTTTGAGCCGGCTGGCGCGCGAGCTTGCCGCGGTCGAGAAGATTGATGACAAGGCCGCGGCCGAGCGTCTAGAACAAGTCATCAAGGCCGCTTGATCCCACGTTAATCCCTGCGCCGTGCCACCTTCCCGGCCGCGGGGAGGGCAACAAGTGCGCCGCACGGGGGCATCGCGCCAAATGTCTGACGATCAGATTTTTGCGACCCTGCGGCGGGCAGGGCGAATCTGGGCTATCGCCTCGATTCACGGTGAAGCGGAAAAACTTTCCGCTATTCATCGTCGTATCGGAGAGCAATTCCTCGACGGCGATCGACTTGTCTATCTCGGCAACATCATCGGCCGCGGCCCGGCCGTTCGCGCCACCGTCGATGAAATTCTCGATTTTCGCCGCGCCCTTCTCGCAAAACCCGGCATGTTCGCCTGCGATATTGCATTCCTGCGCGGCGCTCAGGAAGAAATGTGGCAGAAGCTCCTGCAATTGCAGATGGCCACCAATCCCGCCGAAGTTTTCCAGTGGATGCTGGATCAGGGAATTGAAGCAACCCTTACCGCCTATGGCGGGACGGCGAGGTTGGGGCTCGAGGCGGCGCGCCAAGGGCCGCTCGGCATCACCCGCTGGACGAACGGATTACGCGCGGCAATGCGCCAGTCGCTGGGACACGACGCGCTGTTCGCCGCTCTCCGCCGCGCCGCTTTTACCGAATCCGGCGGCAGCACCCATGACGGTGCGCTGCTCTTCGTCAATGCGGGGATCGATCCAACCCGCCCCTTGTCGGCCCAAACCGACAGCTTCTGGTGGGGCATGGCCGGGTTCTCGAAACTTGCCGAACCCTATGCCGGTTTCCGCATGGTGGTGCGCGGTTTCGATCCCCAGCATCGCGGCATCTTCGCCAGCTCGGTGACGACCGGCATCGACGCCGGCTGCGGATTCGGCGGGCCGCTGGTCGCGGCTTGTTTCGATACCGACGGGCGCATTATCGAGGCGGCCGAAGCATAGGTATTCTTAGGCCCTAAGGTTCCAGCACCTCGATTTGTTTCGGATGAGTGATCTCGATTTCGGGGCGGTGATAGAACGAAACCCAGCCCCGCACCCGCAGCCGTTTTCCTTCAAGTTCCGCAATATCGATCTTGGCGCGGCGGAACAGTGCTTGAGCAAAGGGATCGATCACTGCGGTGAAATCCTTTTTCCAATCGGCCCCGAAATTCAAGAAGCCGCGGGAGCGAACGACCGCAGCACTTTTGATCTGGCCTTCGACGAGTTGAAAGGTCCCAACCTCGTCATCCATCTGTTCAGGCTTCCGCACGGCGTAGAATGGATCGGCCCAAATGCCGCGCTTTGCATCGCGCGCGTCGCGCTCGCGCTTGTAGAGATCATCGGCAAACATTCGGTGGTCGGCAAAGGTATAAACGCGGGCCATGCCGCGCCCGATCATCTCGCCTTGAATCCACAATCCGTCGTCGCGGTAAAGCTGCGCCAAGAAGCGTCCGTGGCGGTTGATCTTTTGCCCGCCGAAGGAAAGGCGCAGTGCCTTATTCATCGCCAATTCGGAAAGAGGGGTCTTCGATTCCTCGGCCAAGGGCCAGGGCTGGAAGTTCGAACGGCCCAAGGCCAGCTTCGGCGCTTGAATGCCGACCAGGCGGATTTGAATTTGATTTCCCGGCTTGGCGATGTCGGGCGTTCCGCTTGCGGTTTCTGTTATCTCGATGACCAGCGTGTCGCCGTCGACGATCTCCCGGACGATGCCTTTGCCGCCGTCTTCCGGTGTCGCCGGCGGCGCGGCTGGTGTCGCTATGCCGGGGCAAGCACCGCAAGCAGCAGGAAAAGCCCAACGGACTTCCTGGACACGTGTTTCCAAAATTGGGATGATTGAAAACCGCCCATCGCCCGCATTATAGCGGGCTTTTCGAGGCCGGCGTCGGCGCGTAAAGTTCGCCTCGCCATGACCGAGCTCTTTCCCGAAATAGAGCCCTATGATTTTGGCCGGCTCGACGTCGGCCACGGTCATGTTCTCTATTACGAACAAACCGGAAATCCGGAAGGCGTCCCGGCGCTTTTTCTGCATGGCGGTCCCGGCGCGGGAGCGGTATCGGCGCATCGCCGCTTCTTCGATCCCAAGTTTTATCGCATCGTTATTTTCGATCAGCGCGGCGCCGGGCGTTCGACGCCTCTGGGAAGCCTCGATCACAACACGACCGGCGACCTTGTCGCCGACATCGAACGGCTCCGCAGACATCTGAAGATCAATCGCTGGCTTGTCTTCGGCGGATCCTGGGGGAGCACGCTCGCCTTAGCCTATGGCGAGGCGCATCCTGATCGCTGTCTTGGCTTTGTCCTGCGCGGCATCTTTCTTTGCCGGCCATCGGAGATCGAGTGGTTTCTTTACGGCATGCGGCGGTTCTTTCCCCAGGAATGGGAGAATTTCGCCGGTCATTTGCCGCAAAGCGAACGCGGCGATCTCCTGACCCACTATCACCGCCGGCTCATCAATCCCGATCCTGCCGTTCACATGCCGGCGGCCAGAGCCTGGAGCGTCTATGAAGGCGCATGTTCGACCCTTCTGCCGAGCCCGGAAACGGTCGCGGCGTTCTCCGGCGACCGGATGGCCTTGGGCCTGGCACGGATCGAAGCCCATTATTTCGTCAACCGGATCTTCCTGCCCGAGAACGCGTTGCTCGACGGTGTCGCGCCGGTGCGCCATGTTCCTTGCGTCATCGTCCAGGGCCGCTACGACATGGTTTGCCCGCTCACCACCGCCGACGAGTTGGCCTTAGCCTGGCCGGCCGCCGAATACGTGGTCATCGCCAAAGCCGGCCATTCGGCCATGGAACCCGGCATCCGCGCCGCCCTCGTTTCCGCGACCGAGCGCTTCAAGAAGAAACTGGGCTGAACAGCTTTTGGAAACCGGGATGTAAATTCGCACGCCTCGGCCATGTGCCTTGGCAGAATGACGGCCTTTCTTCTAAGATGCGCGGATGCGGGGGAGGGGGCAGGGGTTGAGATCGATCGTCATGGCCGTAATTGCGGCCATGATCTGCTTCTCGGCCGCGTCGGCTCAGGCAGAAGAGCCCGCCTATCTCACCGCTGGCGTCGGGGAATACGACATCTTCCACAATAATCAAGCCGGCGACTTCTTCATGGAGTACCGGGCGCAGCGAGTCTGGATTATCCATCCCAAGCTTGGCGTCGAGTTCACCACCGACGGCGCAGTCTTTGGCTATGGCGGCTTTCATTTCGACATTCCCCTCACACAGAAAATCGTGATGGTGATCGGAAGCGCCGTCGGCTACTACACCAACGGCAACGGCAAGGATTTGGGAAATCACGTCGAATTCCGTTCCGGCGGCGAATTCGATTATCAATTCAGCAATGGTCCGAGGCTCGGCGTCGGCCTCGTTCACATTTCGAATGCGGGGTTGGGGAATCGCAATCCCGGCACCGAAATCCTCTCCCTGGTCTATTCGATCCCCTTGAGCCGCAGCCACGAAAACGCGCAGCATTGACGAAGGCCAGCCGCAGACGCACGCAATGTTTATGCGCGTCCTTTACGATTGCGATTTTTCGTTATGATAGGATTGGGTTGGGTCCCCGTAGCTCAGTTGGATAGAGCACAGGTTTCCTAAACCTGGGGTCGGGCGTTCGAAATCGCCCCGGGGACGCCAATAATATCAACGTATTATGTCACGATAATCGTCGCGATTCTGGCCAAGTTTTTAACTCGGGTAACCATCAGGGTAACCGACGCGAAATTTGGTCGGCATAGCCGGCATCGTGAATAACGGCGCGCCGCCACATATTCCCCACCTGGAGACGGTTCCACGCTCCGGGTCGCAGGCCCAACTCTGCTGGGCAATTCGCCATCTTATTGTTAAAATCCTATTGCTCGATGCAACTTGCTCTGAAAACTAACGACTTCCAATCGGGAGCGATCTCTCCGCTGCTCGAGCTTGGCGCATATGAGGCGCTCTGGCTCCGACCGAACGCTTCGTTCAAAGAGATTGCCGAAATGTTCCGCGGCGATATCGGCGCACGTCCGTCCGACTTCATAGAAGAAAAGATAGCCGTGGAGTGTGCGGATCGCGTCTTAGAACTGATGCGCAAGGGCGGCGTTCCAGAGTTCGGTGTCCGTGTTCACGGTGCCGGAGAATATCCGAAAAAGCTGCGTGATGCGGAACACCCGATCGAGCTTCTGTACTACCGAGGTTGGTGGGATCTCGTCGAGACGCGGTCCGTTGCGGTGGTTGGAACGCGCAAGCCGTCGGACGACGGTATCGCTAGAACTCGCAAGCTTGTCAAAAATTTGGTTGCGGACGGATATACCATTGTCTCCGGTCTAGCGAAGGGCATCGATACCGCGGCGCACACGACGGCCATCGAGATGGGCGGCAAAACTATCGCGGTCCTCGGAACACCGTTAAACCGCGTGTATCCGAAGGAAAATGAGGCGCTTCAGAAGCGGATCGGCGAAGAGTTTCTCGTACTCAGTCAGGTACCCGTATTGCGTTATTTGGAGGCGAAAGACCCGCGCGCGAACAGGTTCTTCTTCCCCGAAAGAAATATCACGATGTCGGCGCTTACGCTCGGCACGATCATCGTCGAGGCGAGCGAGACTTCCGGGACGCTTTATCAGGCTCGCGCGGCACTAGACCAACGCCGCAAGCTCTTTATCCTCGATAGCTGTTTCCAGCGTGACGACATAACGTGGCCTGCTAAATTCGCAGAGCGCGGTGCCATCCGCGTCCGCGATTACGACGACATCCGTAGGCACCTTCTGGATTCCTCGACGAATGGTAACTAGCCGTTGCTTTACGACCGCCTGAGTAAGATCGACGACCTTACCAGGAGCGACCATTCGTTTCTCGAACAAGGCGATAGGTGTTACTACCTCGGCGAATACACGGCCCGAGGTGGTTTTGCCGCGGGCGATACAAACAATCTGATTCTGAATTTTAAAAAATCTATGGATCGCCGCGGGCGCCCTGAGTGGCGGCACAAGGTGCGGGCGATCCAGACCGTCGCGGAGGAACCGAGGCACGTCATAGGACGTAGAGACATCGAGGAGGCAACCTTTGTCCCTGTGCCGCCCTCAAAGATGCCGACCGATCCAGGCTACGATGACCGCCTCGTGCAAACGCTGAGGAGAATGGGCGACGGCTTCGACATCGATATCCGAGAGATCATAACCCAGCGTCAGAATATGGCTGCAGCGCACGAAAGTGAAATTCGACCGACCATTCGCGAATTGATTGAGAGCTACATCGTTAATGCTCAGCTTACGCAACCGGTCCGCGACAATACGATTATCGTTTTCGATGACGTTCTAACAACCGGTTGCCACTTCAAGGCGATGCAACACGTGCTGGCGGATTGTTTTCCGGGAGCGCGGATAATCGGTCTCTTTGTCGCGCGCCGGGTGCCAAATACCGACGATATTGCAGAGTTTGAGTAACCTCTTTAGGTCACTGTCATCGGGTTCACGTCAGTCTCAAACAAGAGAACCGGCTGCACAAGGAGATGTGCGTGGGCTACCTCGTCGGTCGGGCTCCGCCCTCCCTTCGGCACAAGCCCCACAAAGCTCTCTCTTCCTAAACCTGGGGTCGGGCGTTCGAATTGCCCCGGGGACGCCAATAATATCAACGTATTATGTCACGATAATCGTCGCGATTTTGGCCAAGTTTTTAACTCGGGTAACCATCAGGGTAACCGACGCGAAATTTGGTCGGGATAGCTGGCATCGTGAATAGCGGCGCGCCGCCACCTATTCCCCATCTAGTCTTACTGCGTCATCAGACGAGAGACTTGCTGCGTGCGATTTTTCGGGCGCAGCAAGGGCATCTCGGCAAGCGCTGGGCGAGGACGACGATCAGTCGCCGGCGCAGGGTTGCGATCGAGTTCGGGATGTGACGTTCGGGCATGATCGGCAGCGCCTCGGGGTCGATAGCCGACGGGAAACGCAAGCTGCGGGAAGCTCGCGGCGGCACGAGGTCCTGAGGGGGGAATCGTCTCCCGCTCGGAGATCGGGAATCCATAAGCGGCGATGCAGAGCGTGGCGTGGTGGTGGAAGCCTCGCCATCCTCGACCTTCAAAGTGTCCAAGCCCGAGTTCTTGCTTGAGCTCCTGGTAATCGCGCTCGATGCGCCAGCGCAGCTTGGCGAGATCGACCAACCGGTTGAAGGCGATGTCTCGTGCCAGCGTCGATAGCCAATATTTAGTCGGCTCGTCCGCGCCCTTGGGCCACTCGATCAGCAGCCACTCGTCCGAGTGATCAACTTGATGCCGGAAAACGAAAGGCGCTTGAACAGTGCGGCGGTGTCCTCCTGGTCACAGGAAAGTCTGTCGAGCGCTTCGGCCACCACCAGGTCGAACTTGCGTTCCTGCACGCCGCGCAGGAGCTTTTGATATTCAGGGCGCTGCTTAACGGAGCCGCTGATCGCGCGATCGGTGTAGATCGCGACGACTTTCCATCCTTCGCGCTCGATGTGCCGCCGACAGAGCTGCACTTGGTCGAGCCGCCGAAACCTCGGCAGCCGTCTCCGCTCTATTTTTCGCCCTTGATGCTTGTCAGGTAGTCGACGATGGAAGCCACGTTTTCCTCGGCCACTGGAGCCTTGTAAACGCGGATCATCTTGTTGACCTCCGCCTGCCATGCCGCCTTCGGCATCACCGGCTGGTTCAGCACCATGCCGGCGGAGTGACAGGCTAGGCAATTGTTGTTGACCGCATCCGATCCTGGACCGGGAAACATCCTCCCGCTGTCCGGGAGCTCCACCTTGACCGACTTCAGCGTGAGGGGTGGCGTGGCCCGACTAGGCATCGGCGCGAGAAGCGCAGACATCAGGAGCGCGAGCGGCAATAACCTGCGGGACACAGAATGGTTCTCCTCAGGCCGCGACAACAGAGGTTGCTTCGATGACGTTGCGCATAAATCCTGCCGGGTTCCAGTTGGACCGGTCGGGTTGCGCCACACCATTGTTGTTGGTGCAGCGAACCATCAGCGTATAGTTGCCGCGGGCGGGCAGCGTGAACCGGGCTTCCCACTGCCGGAACCCATACTTGCCCTCGTCCTTCCCAAGTTTTGCGGCCTGCCAGGTCCTGCCGCTATCGCTCGATAAATCGACGCGCGCAACGCCGGTGTCGCCGCCGAAGGCGATTCCGCGCGCGAGCGTCGGCGCGCCAGCATGCACCGTCTCGCCGGACTCGATGTTGGTGATGAAGGAGCGGGGAACCATTCGATTGATCGGCACCATCGCGATGCCCGTTTCGCCCGGGTTCATGTTGGCATGAGGCGTATCGGGAATGGTGTAGGCGGTTTTCATCCAAAAATTATCGTCGGGCTCGTCCAGCACCTCGATATCGTTCAGCATTTTGACCCAATAGGTCGCGTACCAGCCGGGGACGACCAGCCGCAGAGGAAATCCGTTCAGAAGAGGCAGCTGCTGCCCGTTCATGGCATAGGCGATCATCACCTCGTCGTCGCGGGCGTGATCGATGTCCAGTGATTTCATGAAATCCGGTCCACCGGACACGACCGGTTCGTCCAGGCCGTTGAAGCGCACCTGCATGGTTCCCGCCTTCACACCGGCTCGATCCAGCACGTCTTTGAGCCGGACCCCGGTCCAGCGGGCGTTGCCCATGGCACCGTTCGCCCACTGACCGCCGGCGACGCGGGGCTCGAAGAAACCACGCGAATTGCCCGAGCATTGGTTGACGGCGGTTATCTCCACCGGAGGCAAGGCTAGTATGTCCGTCAGCGACAGAGAGAGAACCTCGTTGACGTGACCGCGGACCACCAGACGGAACTTATCGACGTCGACCTCGGTCGGGATTACTGCCCAGTGCCAGCGCACATAGAACCGGTTGTTCGGCGTAAAGACGTTCTTGTCGAAAACCTCGAACGGCGTTTCGAGCAGCGGCGGCCGCGACCGCTGCAGAATCATCGCACCCTTTTGTGGAAAGGCGGTCGTGATCGGCCGCCCGCCGGGTCCCCCGGGCAACGGAAGATCGGTGATCGTCTGCGCCCATGCCGGCGCTGTTGCGAACGCGAGGGCCACCATGCCGGCCTGGCCGAGCAAGAACCGTCTGGTGAGCGGATGACGAATAAAGCGGTCGTCCATCTTCATCCTTCCTCGACCTTACTCGGGTAGACCCCAGGATATGCCGCTTCGCTAATCGCGGTCGCACTGTGAGGTGGATGCATGCAAACAACAGAACAACCCAACGCATGAAAGCGGTCATTTTTACCATGCAACTGATCAGTGTGAAATCATGGGAATGCGCTTCCCGGGCGCACTCCCAATCGCTTGAAAGCCATCGCCGCCGGGCAGAAACCGGTAAACGACGATTGCAAAAGATTGGCGCCGACGAATGCGGTGAAGAGAAGCCAATACGGGCTGTGGATCTGGCTGAGGACGAGGCTCAGAAGGATCAAGGTTCCGGCAAAGGCCATTACGGCACGGTCTACGGTCATGGAGTTTTCCTTTCGTGAGTTAGGCGCGTCGCACTTTAGGACAGTAAATGTCGTAAAGGACACCGATGAGTTTTGTCACGCCGGAACTGGCCAACGAATAATAGATGGTCTGGGACTCGCGCCGCGTTGCCACCAGGCCGTCGCGGCGCAGCTTGGCGAGGTGCTGGGAAAGCGGCGACTGTTGCAGGCCGACCAGCCGCCGGAGAACGCCCACTGAGCGCTCTCCTTTCTGCAGTTCGCAGAGGATCATCAAGCGGTGCGGATTGGCCAGTGCCTTCATCAGCTTGGCCGCCTCCTGGGCGTGAGATTTGAGCCGATCGATGCTTACTTTCACATATACTAATTTAGTAGAACGTAATATATTCGTCAACACGGAACTGGCGCGAGGCTGTTGACGATGCCCAAGAATTTTTCGACCTTTTTTGCCGCCTTGATTTTGGGTCTTACCCCGGTAGTGGCGGCTGCCGAGAGTTGGACCGTCACTGCCAGTACCGTCGACGACCGCAAGGCCATGATCGCGACGGTCGAGCCGGTACACGAACTTCCCGCGCGATCGCGCATCGGCGGAACGATCGCCGAACTCAAGGTGAAAGAGGGCGATCGGGTCGCCGCGAACGACCGGATCGCTCTCGTCGTCGATCCGAAGTTGTCGCTCCAGATGCAGGGTCTCGACGCGCGCATTCAGGCCCAGCAAGCACAGCGCGACCAGGCCCGTCTCGATTTCGATCGAGCGCAGGAATTGCGCCGTTCCGGCACCGTGACCCAGGCACGGCTCGATCAGGCGCGGACACAGCTCGACATTTCCGAGCGCAATCTCAAGGCAGTGCAGTCCGAGCGCGACGTCATCGTCCAGCAATCGGCCGAGGGCGCGGTCCTAGCGCCCGGGCCCGGCCGCGTTCTGAAGGTTCCCGTCGCTGCGGGCAGCGTCGTATTGCCCGGCGAGACGATCGCAATCGTCGCGACGGAAAATTACATCCTGCGCCTGCAGTTGCCCGAACGCCACGCGCGCTTCATCAAGGCGGGGGACACTATTTTGATCGGAGCCCGCGGCCTGCAAGAAGAAACTCCAGAGACCCTGCGTCACGGCACGGTGAAACTCGTCTATCCCGAGATTGACCAGGGCCGGGTCATCGCCGACGTCGAGGTCGAAGGTCTCGGCGATTATTTCGTCGGCGAGCGCACGCGCGTCTACGTCGCGACCGGAACGCGCCAAGCCTTGGTCGTCCCCCTGGACTTCGTCTATCGCCGGTTCGGTGTGAGCTACGTGAAGCTTGCCGATGGCAGCGAGGTTGTCGTGCAGCCGGGAATGCCTGTCGACAACGGTCTCGAGATCCTTTCCGGACTGCATGACGGCGATGTCATAACCAAGCCATGAAGCTCGGTTTATCGGGCCGGTTGACCCGCTTATTCATCGATTCACCGCTCACCCCTCTGCTTCTTCTTGCCGCGGTGGCGGTCGGCACGATCGCCCTTCTTTCGGTGGCGCGCGAGGAAGAGCCACAAATCAGCGTTCCCATGGTCGATATCATGGTGACCGCGAACGGCTACAAGGCGAACGACGCGATCGAGCTGATCACCAAGCCGCTGGAAGACATCATCAAGGGAATCAACGGCGTCGAACACGTCTATTCGAACACCCAGGACGATTCGGTCGTCGTCACGGCGCGCTTCTTCGTCGGCACCGACGAGGACACCGCGTTGTTGCGGGTGCACGAAAAGATCCGCGCCAATATTGGCGACCTGCCGAAGGGGATTCCGGAGCCGATCATCATCGGCCGCGGCGTCAATGACGTCGCCATCGTGACGCTGACCCTCGAGCCGAAACCCGGCCATGCCGACCGCTGGGACGACAACGGCCTTTACCAAATCGCCCAGGAGCTTCAGCACGAGCTCGTCAAGGTCGACGACATCGGATTGACCTATATCGTCGGCGGCAGCTCCAATCAGATTCGGGTCGAACCGGATCCCGAACGGCTGGCGCTTTACGGCATCACGCTGAACCAGCTCGTCGACAAATTGGAAAATGCCAATCGTTCTTTCCTTGTCGGAGCCTTCCGCGACGCCGGACGCAACGTTCCCGTCGTCGCCGGCCAAACACTGCAGGGCGTACCGGATATCGGTCTCCTGCTGTTGACCTCGCGCGACGGGCGGCCCGTCTACGTCAAGGACGTAGCCAACGTGACAGTCGGAGCCGCTCAACCGGAGCACCGGGCTTGGCGTTTCACGCCCGACGGCAAAGGCGCGCTGGACCGTCGACCGGCGGTCGCGGTCGCCTTCGCCAAGCGACAGGGCGCGAATGCCGTCGTCGTCGCCAACGATGTTATCCGGCGTCTCGAAACGGTCAAAGGCTCGCTCATCCCGAACGACGTCTCGGTGACGGTGACCCGAAACTACGGCGAAACCGCGAGCGGCAAGGCCAACGAGCTGCTGTTCCATTTGGCGCTCGCCACCGTCTCGATCGTGGCGTTGATCACGCTCACGATCGGGTGGCGCGAGGGAATCGTGGTGCTCGTGGTCATTCCAACGACGATCCCCCTGACGCTATTCGCCGCTTGGCTGATGGGGTACACGATAAACCGCGTCAGTCTTTTTGCGCTGATCTTTTCCATCGGCATTCTGGTCGATGACGCGATCGTGGTGATCGAGAACATCGTCCGCCACTGGCGCCGCGGGTCGAGCGGCGATTTGATCATCACAGCGGTCGAAGCCGTGGCCGAAGTCGGCAACCCGACCATCGTGGCGACGCTGACCATCATCGTGGCGCTGCTGCCGATGATGTTCGTGAGCGGTCTGATGGGACCTTATATGAGCCCGATTCCGGCGAACGCTTCGATGGCCATGATTTTCTCGTTCTTCGTCGCCGTCACGATCACACCCTGGCTGCTCTTCCGAATTGGCCGGCGTCATGCCGCCGCCGCGGATACCGCCGGCCCGGCGGCGGACAAACATGACGCGTTCGGTCGTTTCTATATCCGAATCGCGCGCCCGCTTCTGACTGGCCGCAGGCGCTCCAAACTATTCTTGCTCGCCGCGGCCGCGGCCACGCTCGCCGTGTGCGGGCTGTTTGCAACCAAGGACGTGACGGTAAAGCTGCTCCCCTTCGACAACAAATCGGAGCTGCAGGTCGTCGCGGATTTGCCGAAAGGCTCGACGCTCGAGGATACCGAGCGCCTACTCACGAGCGCCGCCGAGCGGCTGAAAGACTTGCCCGAACTCACCTCGATCGAGGCCTATGCCGGCACGGCAGCCCCCTTCAACTTCAATGGCCTCATTCGGCATTATTACCTGCGCGATAGTCCCGAGCTCGGCGATCTGCAAGTAAACCTGGCGCCGAAGTCGGCGCGCACGCGGGCGAGCCACGCCATCGCCCTTGATGTTCGCCGTCGGCTCGCCGATTTGCAACGCCCGCCGGGCACGGCGATCCGCGTCGTCGAAGTCCCGCCCGGACCACCGGTATTGGCGACGCTCTTGGCCGAGGTCTACGGCCCCGACGAGACGACGCGCTTGGCCGCAGCGCAGAAAGTCCGGCAAGCCTTCGAGAGCGTCGACTTCATCACCGACGTCGACGACACGATGCATGCGCCCGGCGAGCGTCTGCGCTTCGCGATCGACCAGGAACGCCTGGAGTATTACGGAGTCGAGGAACAGGCCGTTTACGACACCATTGCCGCCATCATCGGAGGCGTCAAGATCGGCTATTCCCAGAAGGGCCAGGGAACCAAGCCGATCGATATTTCCGTGCGAATGCCGAAGCGCGCACTTTGGATGGGCGAGCACATCCTCTCCACGCCTGTGCCAGCGGGGGGGACGGTGCGACAGGGTCGTAACGTGGAGTTGGGCGATGTCGTGACCGTCAAGCCAGAGCCGGCTTCGCATCCCCTATTCCGGCGCGACGGCCGCTTCCTCGAAATGGTGACGGCCGAGCTCGCGGGCCGTTTCGAGGCGCCGATCTACGGCATGCTCGCTGTTCAGGATCGCATCAATCACATGGATTGGGATGCGGCGGCTCGTCCCGAGATTCGTTACCACGGCCAGCCGCTCAATGAAGCGAAGACCTCGCTGCTTTGGGACGGCGAATGGGAGGTCACCTATGTCACCTTCCGCGACATGGGCGCCGCCTTCGCCGCGGCGATTCTGGGAATCTATCTGCTCGTCGTGGCGCAGTTCGGCTCATTCCGCCTGCCACTCGTCATTCTGGTGCCGGTGCCGCTTACCCTCATCGGCATCGTGCTCGGCCATTGGTGGCTGGGCGCGCCGTTCACCGCGACCTCGATGATCGGATTCATCGCTCTTGCCGGAATCATCGTGCGCAATTCGATCCTGCTGGTCGATTTCATCCGGCAGCGGTACCAACCCGGTGTTCCCTTGCGCAGCGCCCTTCTGGAGGCGGGCGCAGTCCGATTCAAACCCATATTTCTTACCGCTGCCGCGGCGATGATCGGCGCCGCTTTCATTCTCGCGGATCCCATCTTTCAGGGACTCGCGATCTCGCTGGTGTTCGGGCTCGCTTCCTCGACTGCACTCACCGTGCTCGTGATCCCTGCGCTTTACGTTTGGCTGCGCGACGATCGACAGGGATTCGGCCCTGCGAGTCAGACGCCGATCGCGACAACGTAGGGCGACCATGTGTGAACTTCTGGGCATATCGAGCAGGGTGCTGACGAGGATCAGCCTTATCTCCGCTGAAACCTCGCGCTACGGCAGCCTTGTGCCTGCTCCCTTAACGGCAGCCGGTTCTCATATAAGGACCGGCCGCGCATGTGAAGCGACCAAGAAGATCTCGTCGACGAAACTCGAAGAATTTTCGGGCGGACAGAATTTTCGGGCGGAACAACCCGTGAGGTGATCTTCCCGCCGACCCGAGCGAATGCGCTCGACCCCGGCGCGATCATAGCATTCCAAAGAATAGTGCGGCTGGCGATGTTATGCGACAATCATTCCGTGTTGATCACTGAACAGCGATGTTGACGTGATGCGCGAGTGTTGTCGTACGGGCGCATGACGATGGTCATCGATACGGTGGAGCCTTGTCCGTGAAGATCCCAGTGGCGGCACCGAGTGCCCTAGGCTTGACAGGCGACGAAGCTCGCAGGCGGCTCGAAGAGTTCGGTCTAAATACCGTCGCCGAAGAGACGCATTCGTTTTCGCGGACCTTTCTTGCGAAGTTCTGGGCACCCGTGCCGTGGTTGCTGGAAGCGGCAATCATCCTTCAGGTTGGGCTCGGCGAGTATGTCGAAGCAGCCGTGATCGGCGGCCTTCTCGTCTTCAACGCGATCCTTGGCCTGCTTCAGGAAAACCGGGCGACCGCCGCACTCGCGGCGCTCAAGAAGCAGCTCGCACCGACTGCCCTGGTGCGCCGCGACGGCGAATGGCTGAAACGCCCGGCGGCGGAACTGGTGCCCGGCGACGCGATCAGGCTGCCGCTCGGCGCATTGGTCCCCGCCGATGCATGTATCGTATCGGGTTCCGTGATGGTCGACCAATCGATGGTGACCGGCGAATCCGTTCCGGTCGATGCGAATGCCGGCGATCAGGTCTACGCCGGCGCCTTGGTACGCCGCGGCCAGGCAATCGCCGAGGTGACTAAGACCGGCTCGAACACCTATTTCGGCCGCGCCGCCGAGCTGGTGCGCGTGGCCCATGCCGCCAGCACCGAGCAAGCCGCTATCCTTGGGGCGGTGCGGAATCTCGCCGTGGTGAACGGCGCCATCGTCGTTTTCATTGTCGCATATGCGCATGTCATCGCGTTGCCGTCCGCCGAGTTGGTCCGTCTGGCGCTTACGGCGCTCCTGGCCACCATTCCGGTCGCATTACCGGCTACATTCACCCTGTCGGCGGCGATCGGCGCCCAGATGCTTGCCCGACGCGGGGTTCTGTTGACGCGCCTTTCGGCGGCGCACGAGGCGGCGGCAATGGATGTCTTATGCTCCGACAAGACCGGCACGTTGACGCGCAATGCGCTGGAGGTCGAGCAAGTATCGGCAATGCCGGGGTTCGATCGCGAGCGCGTATTGACATTGGCAGCGCTCGCAAGCTCCGAAGCGGACCAGGATCCAATCGACGCCACGATCCGACGGGCGGCAGCCAAGGCTCGGAGCGGCGAAATAATGGAACGGCTCGTGCGTTTCGTCCCCTTCGATCCGACAACCAAGATGTCGGAAGCCCTCGCCGTCGATCGCGACGGGAACGAGTTGCGGATCGTTAAGGGAGCTTTTCAAGCGATTGCTGATGTCGCCGAGGTACCCACGGACGCCCGGCGTCTGGTGGACGATCTTGGTGCACAAGGACACCGAGTCATTGCGGTCGCGGCGGGCCCGCCGAAGTCGCCCCGTCTGGCGGGTCTTATCGCTCTCAGCGACCCTCCGCGCGCGGATTCCGCAGCGCTCATCAAAGCGCTTCGCGACATGGGCGTCCACACCGTCATGGTCACAGGCGATTCTCCGGTTACGGCGACCGCGATCGCCCGCAAGGTCGGCATTGCAGACACCGTGTGTCCCCCTGAGCGGCTCACCGAAGCGCTGAGCGGCCAGGAGTTCGGCGTGTTCGCCCGCGTCATTCCCGAAGAGAAGTACCGGCTGGTGAAGGCTCTGCAGCAAAACGGCCATGTGGTCGGCATGTGCGGCGACGGCGCGAACGATGCGCCCGCTCTGCGGCAGGCACAGATTGGAATCGCCGTCTCCTCAGCGACCGATGTCGCAAAAGCCGCGGCTGGCATGGTGCTGACCGAACCGGGGCTTTCCGGCATCGTGTTCGCCGTCAGCGAAGGGAGGATCGCCTTCCAGCGGTTGCTGACCTACACGCTCAACATGTTGGTCAAGAAAATCGAGCTTGTCCTTCTGTTGGCCGTCGGGCTCGGCGTCACGGCGCATGCGGTTATGACGCCAATGCTGATGGTCCTGCTGCTGGTAACGAACGACTTCCTCACCATGTCGCTCACTACCGACCGTGCAAGCGCCGCACCCCGGCCCAGCGTCTGGAGCATGCGCCGTATCTTCGCCGGCGGCGTCATCTTCGGAGTTTGCAAGCTCGGCTTTTCGAGCGCGGTGCTGGGGTTTGGAAAAATCGGGTTCGGCCTTGGGCCGGGGGAACTGCAGACGCTAACGTTCGTGACAATCGTGCTCGGCAACCAAGCCGTACTGTACGTCCTAAGGGAGCGGCGCCGCATGTGGCATTCGATGCCGAGTATTTGGCTCCTGGTATCGTCCGTGGCGGACATTGCCATTGTCTCGACGCTCGCGTTGTCCGGCATCCTGATGGAGCCGCTGCCGTGGCGCTTTATGGTCGCTATCGCTGCCGCCGCTATCGGGTTCGCGCTGATTCTGGATCAGATCAAGCTGCCGGTCATGTCGGCACTGCGGATCGAGTGACGAGGATCATCCGCTTGTCGATGCCTGTGCAATCGGTTCGATTCGCCGCCGATGGCCGGGCCTGTGGCGGGAATTCGGCCGTTGTCACCCTAAGGCGATTTACATTGCGGCAACGGCGAAGGCGTTCACAACGGTGTTCCGAATTCCGCTCAGTACAGGATGAAAACGGGCACGTCCGCGTAATCGAGAACGGATTGTGTGCAGCCGCCGAAGATCAGCTCCCTCACTCTTGCGTGTCCATATGCGCCCATGACCATCAGGTCGGCATGACAGGCTGCTGCGCTGGACGCCAGTTGTTCCGCAATCGCGCGCCCGTCGGAGGCTTTGAGTTGCGCTTCGGCGCGAACACCGTGCCACTCCATCTGGCGGGCGATGTCGGTTAGTGCCTCGCCCAAGCCCTGTTCGTCCTCGGTCACGGCGACGAAGACCACGCGTTCGGCCCGGACCAGCAGCGGCATGGCTGCGGTGACCGCGCGCGCGGCCTCGGGTGTCTCCTTCCAGCACACCATCACGGTGCCGATCGACTGACGCGGCGCCTTCGCCGCTGCAATCAGGACCGGGCGGCCGCAGCCGAGCATTAGCGTCTCCAAAAAGGCGGGCGGCAGGCCGTTTGGTGCGGCAGCGCGGCCCAAGACGACAAGATCGTTATGCCGTGCACGAAGCATGAGGCGGGAGACCGCATCGTTCTTTTCCTCGCGCCAGCTTGCCGTCACGGCGGTCGCTCCATGTGGTTTGTCGACCATGGTGATCTTTGCGCCCGCGCAGAATGCGTGGAAATGACCTGCCGCCGCGGCCGATCGAGCGGCTGCTTCGTGCCCCAGCCGAGACATCGCATCGGCGATGGCGGGTCCGCGGGCGTGTTCGACGTGCGGCATATAACGCGCCGCCTCGTCCGGGCCAATCCGCACATGGAAGAACTCCAAATGGGCGTTGAGAAGCCTCGCCGCGGCAAGCGCGGTCGAAAAAACGGGCTCGTCGGTGTCGCTTCCGCCGGTCGGTACAAGGATGGTTTTCATGACGGCTCTTTCCAAATTTCGTGGGGCCAAATTCGAGGCTGTTGCCTCGCCACGGCCAGGGACCGGATATCTGAACCCCCGGAAACAGAGGTTCCTCTATTCGATCTTAAATATTGCGGCGTTCGACCCACGCAAACAATGCCAAAGCCACCACGGTCAGACCGGCGAACCAGGCGAGATCGGGAATGCCTGTCGCATCGGGCAAGCGAATCGGTCCGAATGCCGCAATCGAAAAAATATTAGCTTTGATCCAGTCGAAGGAAAGCGCGTAAAGGATCGCGCCGAGCGTCATGCCGAGGATTGTGATGAGCGCGTGGACGCTGCCGGTGCCGAGCGCGGCAAGGGCCGTTCCCGGGCAATAACCCGAAACCGCCATGCCAATGCCGAAAAACGCCGCGCCCACGCCCACGCCCAAGAGGTTTGCCGGCTTGATGTGATAGGCGGCAAGCCCGGATTGGTGCAACAAGACGAAGCCGATGCCGCCGACGATAATCGCGGTGAGCATCACCTTGACGACGGTGAAATCGCGCAGCCGGAACTGATTGATGAGGACGTTGGCATCCGCGACGCGCCCGCGCTGCAGCAGAAACCCGAACGCAAAGCCGAACAGCACGCCCAGCGGCAAGGTGGCAATTCCGGTAACCGGAAGGCTCATGATCCTCTCTCCCTGACTCAACGGGTGCTGCGATACAAGATCCGGCCGGTGGCGATGGCGGCGGTGAAGATGACGAGGGTAAAAAGCCAACTCGACAATGCGAGCTGCAGACCGCCAGAAAGCGAGTGGCCGCTGGTGCAGCCGCCGGCCATGCGCGCCCCATACATTTCGAGAGCACCGGCGAGGAACGCCCAGCTGAAGCGCCGCATCGGCGAAGATCCGAATCGCTCGCGCCACACCGCGGGAATGGTCTCGATGCGGAATTTGCGCGTGGCGAGCGCCGAAGCGAGCGCGCCCAAAATCACGCCCAAGAGGAATAGCGCCCCGTAATTGAGGGCCGGTGGGGTGGCCTTCCAGTAAGTATTCTGCGCCACCGAGTCGGCGCCCAGGAAAGGAATCGCGACACCGCCGGCCAGCGCCGAAAATGCGGTTGTAATGCCAAGCGGATCGTCGACGATGACGATGACGAGCCAGCTCAGCACGCCGATGCCGGCGCCGACAATATAAGGATTCCAATCGATCTGACGCTCGGTGATCGCGATGCGCCGGACTGTCTCTATGTCGTAAGCCATGCATGATCCTCCTCGATGGGTCGCCAGATAGGGTGGAGCAGCGCGGCAAAGGCGCCTTGACCTGGATCAATGGCGCGTGACGCGGCGGGCGCAGGGTATGTCAGGGTAGCGGCGTGGTCTTGGCAGGGACCGTGCGATAGCGCGCATCGATGGACAGCATCACATATCGCCGTCACCGGTTTCCGGCTTCGATTATCCAGCATTCGGTCTGGTTGCATTTCCAGTTTGCGCGGAGCTACCGCGATTTTGGTGAGCTGCCAGATTTTCTTTACCAAGCACTGAGAGAGGCTACTGCATTGCAGTTTGCAGTTCGAGCGGCATGATCGATGGGCTACAAGCTGCCAGCGGCGACGCAAAAGAGAGCCCCTGCCCTTTGTTCGCCGCTCCTCCCTAGTGGAGCCGGGCCGGTGGCCCGGAAAGAGGCCAATCCTCTAATCCTCAAAATATTTTTCAGTTTTGGGCGGGATTAATGGGGAATATGCCTGTGAATGCCGAGATCCGTAATACCTTTCCGTGGGAATCCCCTTTATGGATCCGGACGCTAGAAGGTGAGCCGCGTCGTCACGAGCCATTCGTGGTTGTACGCTGGCAGTAGCGGCGATGCCTGATAGTGTGGCTCTATCGCGAACTGGTAGCCGGCGCCGACGGTGAACTTCAGCCGGTCGGTCAATAAAAAGCGCCCCACGACGACGCCGGGCGTGAGAAAGACCTGGTCTTTGCCGCCCCGCTGGCCGCCGAGATAATGCGTCCAGTTGATCTCCATTTGCGGCCATAGGACCTGCCACAAATGGTACTGGAACGCCAAATTGCTCGCCAGCTGAGTGCCAAGCGTATACTCGTAGGCGGTCGGGATCACCGCTCCAAATGTGCCCTGGATTACGAATGGGCCGAAGCCTTTGCCGAAACCGAAAGTCGGCAGGACTGTGAAGGCATGATTGGTGAGTGCGGAGATCCCCGTCGCGGCTTGCGTTTGCACCCACGCGCTGACCACGTAATCGCCCGCGTCCTGCGGACTGCTGAACAAGCGCTCCTTGATGCGAAAGAACGGCCAGTCGTTGAACCCGGAAAGCTGGCCCTTGCCTGACGGGGCGGTGCGAATGACGTAGGGAGCGGCGGCGATTTGGATTTCTGTGCTCTCGCCGACGATCAGGTCCAGACCTTTGCCGCCGTCGATATCGGTCATGTCGGCGCCGTTGCCGGTACGCTGAAAGGCGATGTCGAAGCGGACCCGCTCTTCCAACATCGCCGTGGTCGTCACCAGCGGGCTGCTCCATTCGGGCTGAGTGGCGCGCGCGGTCTGAACGCGCTCTTCCCAGCTGTCGAAGTAGGTCTTGATAGCCCCGCCTATTGTCGTCGAGGGCGCGCCAACGCTTTCCGGTTGGGACAGGCTTGTATCGCCAGCGAACGCGGCCGAGGCGTCTAGCGCGCCGGTCACTCCGGCGAGAGCAAAGGCTGCAGCCAGACCCTTTCGCCCGCGTCGTGTGACATCGTCCATAATTAAACCGACATTTCCCAGATGGACGCCCATCCAACCGTGTTGCGGCGAAGAGTAGCCAAACCGGCGGTTTCCGAGAAGCGGCGATAGGAGCAGCGCCGTTAGGGATGTGCGGCCGCGCGCTTGGCGTGTTTGCTGCCTAATACTGCTTTTTTGGGCGATTATGCTGTACTTTACCGGTCGAGTAGGGTAGGATTGGCTCAAGATCAAAAGGATCGGAGCCATGCGGAAGTCTAAAAAAGCCATTCATCAAATGACCATTGGACAGTGGGAAAAGGCGTTTCCAGACGAGGACGCTTGCTGTGCCTACCTTGTCGGCCATAGGTGGCCCGAGGGTGTCGCCTGTCCGCGTTGTGGAAATATCCGGGTATTCCCCGTCTCCACGAAGCCTTGGTCCTGGCAGTGCTACCAATGCGATCCCAAGGGGGAGAGTTACCGCTTCTCCCATCTCGTCGGCACCATTTTCGAGAACACCAATAAACCTCTTCGCGACTGGTTCCGCGTGATCCACCTCATGCTGACGAGCAAGAAGGGGATCAGCGCCCTCCAAATTCATCGCATGATGGGCTTCGGCTCTTACCGGACGGCTTGGTATATGTGCCATCGCATCCGTGCCGCGCTCGGCAACGAAGATTTCCGCAAGCTCATGGGAATTGTCGAAGTCGATGAGACTTTTGTCGGCGGCAAAGCCAAGAACCGGCATAAGGACAAGCGCGGAGACGGGAGCGGCGGGACTGGCGGCATGGGTAAAACAATCGTCGCCGGTGCCGTGCAACGCAAAGGCAATGTGGTCGCTCGCGTCATCGAGAATGTCCGCGCCGCGACATTGACCGAATTTGTTCGCGAGTCCGTTTCGACAAAAGTTAGTCTGCTCTGCACCGATCAATGGGTGGGCTACAAATATCTGAACAAAGATTTTCCGCATGCGACCGTCGATCACAACAAGGGCCAGTATGTCGTCGGTGCCGTCCATACTCAGACAATCGAAGGCTTCTGGTCCCTCGTTAAACGCGGCATGGTCGGCACCTTCCACAAAGTGAGCCGCAAATACCTGCCGCTCTACGTCGCGGAATTTCAGTTCCGGTACAACAATCGGTTGAACCCGGACATTTTCGGAGAGGCGATCAGGGGATGCTAACGCGCCTTCAAAAATGGCTGTTGGTTGCGTTTTTGGCGGCTTGTTTTGTGGGGGCATGTTTTGGTGAATGGTCATCGGCGAAGCATCCACCAAAACCAAATGAAATAAATACATCCAATACCCAGCATCCCAGCAACACCATAAATAATAATTCGTCCGCCTTCTTCGCACTCGGCGCATGGGCTAGAGACAACCACGACGCTATTGAGGCTATTGCTGCTCTGGTTTCGGCGTTTTTCGCAATCGTCCTCACTGGTTCCACTACCGGGCTGTGGATCGTGACCCGCACCGCCGCTAATTCGGCTAAAGCGGCCGCCGAAGCTCTGCCGATCTTGGAGCGGGCTTATCTTTTCTTCGATGAAGTGACGGACATCGGATTTGAATTTGTCCCCGTGGTCCTCAGCACGGATATGTTTGGAGATAGCACTTATGGTCCAGACATTTGTGTCCCAAAAGGGGGCGGTCTTGCGTTCAATGTTGTGAATCGCGGAAAAACCCCCGCTGTCATTACGGAAGTCATGGGTAAATCGGGGTTCCTGCCAAAATTCGGAACCGATCTGCCGCCACCAATAGATATTTTGACTGAACATGGGAACAAAGCCCCCCCGCACGTAAGCGTCAGCACTACGCTCGGGCTGCATTGCTTCCCCAATTTCGCAACACCACTTATGGGTGATGCACGAAATGGCGAGCAGCGACTCTTTGTATTGGGGTACGTTCGATACACCGACATCTTTAGAAAAAGACATCGAATTGGATTTTGCCTCCAGTACGAACCATCTGTTCCGACTTTCGGCCTGATTGGAGGGGGCGAATACAACTACACAGTTGATGAGGATTAGAACACCGGCCTGTCGCAGCCAGCGTAACAGGTTCTGACAATGCCGGTAAAGTCCGGCATAATCGCCCTTTTTTGGACCGAGCGGTTTGAGAGAAACTATCTTGCAAAGGAGCTTGCTCATGGCGAAGAAGCGGATTGTGGCGCTCGTTCCTGAACACTCTGTCCGCCTCAGCATTTCTCGAGTCTCGTCAACGGGACCTTCTTGGTCACGTCCCTTACACGCGTGACCGGTTGTCACCACGTGATGATCAGCCAGCAACCGCGAGTTAGTAGGCAAGGGTTGCAGAATGATTTTAGGCCTCTCGGAGAGGGGCCGGCATGACCGGAAAAACGTCAAACTCGTTTTCGGGTAAAAACGACAGACTCCATACGAATAACGTACATATTCTGACAGACCCCAGTCTGACACCCCATTGATATTGGTCTCCTCGCAATTTCCTAGACCGATCTGAAGGAAGTTTTCCGACCAAGGTAGCCCGTAAGGAGGGGCCTTGGCCGATGAAGAAGTCGAGATTTACGGAACAGCAGATTGCCTTTGCCCTGGAGCAGGCGGAGGGCGGGAGGCCGGTCGAGGAGGTGTGCCGCAAGATGGGGATTTGCCAGGCGACGTTCTTCCGCTGGAAGAGGGTCGATGGCGGGTTGATGCCGTCGGAGGTGCGCAGGCTGAAGCAGCTCGAGGAAGAGAATGCCCGGCTTCGCAAGCTCGTTGCGGACCTCACGCGGGACCAAGGAGATATTGAGCGAAGTCATTAAAAGATCTGACGGCGGCGCGAGGGCGGGAGAGGGTCGACTTCGTGAGAACCTGTTTCCGTGTCTCGGTGAGACGGGCCTGCCGTGCGGTTCCGGCCTGCCGCGCCCCGTATCATTACCGATCGGTGAAGCCCGACCAGGCGGTGCTTCGCAAGCGGATCCGGGAGATCGCCGAGACGCATGTGCGCTATGGATACCGCCGCATTCACATTGTGCTTCGGCGGGAGGGTTGGGCCGTGAACGTCAATGCCCGGCGACAATCAAGGTGAGAGGGCAGCGTCAATCAGGATGAGAATGCGCCGGGGGTGGACTGAAGGAGGGAGGGCGTAGCCCGACCGACGGTAGTCCACCCCCGGCGGCGGGTTTTTCGAAACTCGTCTGGCGGTTGTGAGCGACCGGGTTAGTTTCTGATTCATCTCAATCTTTGAGGGATCAGACCTTGCCCGGCCTCCCCATAACCGATCACCAGATGAGGTTGTATATGATTTACCGAAAGACCCACGGCACTGACGTTGCCGCCGCCAAAGCCGGCTTTTCGCCGGCGACCGGTTTCCGGATCGAGAACGATCCGCGCCTGCCATCTCAAAAGAAGAAGCCGCGCAGCCGTCGCCGGCCCGATCCGCTCGCCGCGGTATGGGACGCCGAGATCGTGCCGATCCTGAAGGCTGCACCCGGTATCCGCGCCATTGCCGTTCTCGAAGAGATCCGGCGCCGCCATCCCGAGATCAGCCCTGGCATCCGGCGCACGCTGGAACGGCGCATGCGGGCCTGGCGCGCCTTGGCCGGGCCGGAGCAAGACGTCATCTTTCGACAGGAACACGAGCCCGGCCGTCTCGGCCTCTCTGACTTCACCGACACGAACGCGCTCGGCATCACGATCGCGGACGTGCCGCTACACCATCGGCTTTACCACTTCCGACTGGCGTTCTCGGGCTTTGAGCACGCTCACGTCGTTCTCGGCGGCGAAAGCTTCGTCGCTTTGGCGGAGGGCCTGCAGAATGCGTTGTGGGCGCTCGGCGGCGTGCCGCACGAGCATCGCAGCGACAGCCTGTCAGCCGCGTTCCGCAATCTGGACCGCAACGCTCAGGAAGACCTGACCCAGCGCTATCATGCCCTCATGCGCCACTACGGCATGACGCCGACGCGCAACAACCTTGGCGTCGCGCACGAGAATGGCTCGATCGAGAGCGCGCACGGCCATCTCAAGAGGGCGATGGAAGATGCGCTTCTCTTGCGCGGGAGCGGGGACTTCGACGATCTCAACGGCTACCGCCGCTTCATCGACGAGATCGTCGGTCGGCGTAACGCCCACACCCGCAAGCGGATCGAGCTGGAGCGGCCGAGCCTGGCCAAACTGCCCAAGCGTCGCACCGCCGACTACGAAGAAAAAATCGTCACCGTCACCTCCAGCGGCGGCTTTATCCTGCGCCGCGTCTTCTACACGGCGCCATCGCGCCTGATCGGCCATCGACTGCGGATACACCTCTACGACGACAGGCTCGACTGCTTCCTTGGCTCGACGCCGATGATGACGCTCCAGCGCGGGCGGCCGCTCTCGAACAGCAAGGGTGGCCATATTGTCGATTACCGGCACGTTATCCACGCGCTCCGCAAGAAGCCGATGGCGCTGCTCAATCTGGTCTACCGCAGCCAGCTGTTCCCGCGTCCCGCTTACGCCCGGGCATTCGAGGCATTGCGCGCCGAGGCTGGCGACAAAAGGGCATGCAAGGTTACGGTCGAGCTGCTGGCGCTGGCGCACGACCGCAGCTGCGAGGCCGAGTTGGCCACCGCGATCAATGCGGAACTCGACGCCGGCCGGTTGCCGGATCTGGCGGTGCTGCGCGAGCGGTTCGGGCCAACCGCGGGGTCTGTGCCGGTGATCGAGGTCCCTCTCGTGCCGCTCAACGCCTATGACGTGCTGGCGGCAGTCCATGCCGTCGAGCCCGCCTCCAGCCTGGAGGTGATCGCATGACCAACGTAAACACGATCGACGCTGCGCGCGTCGAGTTGCTGCTCAGCGAGTTGCGCTTGCCAGGTGTCAGGCTGATATGGGCCAAGCTCGCCGAGCAATCCGACAAGGAAGGGTGGCCGGCGGCCCGTTTCCTCGCCGCGCTCGCCGAGCACGAGATGGCTGATCGCAACCGCCGCCGCATCGAGCGGCACATGGCTGAGGCGAGACTGCCCGCCGGCAAGACGCTCACCACCTTCGACTTCGCGTCCGTGCCAATGGTCTCGAAGGCACAGGTGATGGCGCTCGCGTCGGGTGACGCGTGGCTGGAGAACGGCGCCAACATCCTGCTGTTCGGTCCGCCCGGCGTCGGCAAGAGCCATCTATCGGCAGCGCTCGGCCTCGCCTTGATCGAAAACGGCTGGCGCGTGCTGTTCGCCCGAACCATGGATCTCGTCCAAAGACTGCAGGTTGCACGGCGCGAGTTGACGCTTGAAAGCGCCATCGCCAAACTCGATCGCTATGATTTGTTGGTCCTCGACGACATCGCCTATGTCACAAAAGATCAGGCCGAGACCAGTGTTCTGTTCGAGTTGATCGCCGCGCGCTACGAGCGGCGATCCATGCTCATCACGGCCAACCAGCCGTTCGGTGAATGGGGCAAGATCTTCCCCGATCAGGCCATGACGCTCGCCGCCATCGATCGCCTCGTGCATCACGCCACAATCCTGGAGATGAATGTCGAGAGCTATCGCCGGCGGGCCGCGCTCGATCGAAAACGCGGGCCAGGCCGCCCGGCCGTACACGCTACAACCAAGAATACCGAGACCGCCGATGATTGATTGTCGCGGGCCGTCAATCAAAGCACTTGTCAAGATCGTGGCCAGCGACAATGATGAACTCGCTCGGCCGCCTCGTCTCATCCTGATTGACGCGCCGCTCTCACCCAGATTGTCGCGCAATACGTCAAGCGCGTTCGTCGATTCTATTGCCTGGAACGCCTGCAAATGCGGCTCAAGCCGCCGCGCCGGCGCGTGATGGCGAAGCGGCGGGACGATCGCAGCGATGCACCGGGCCCCAACCAGGTGTGGGCGATGGACTGGATGCATGACGAGCTGTTCGACGGCCGCCGGCTCTGGTCCTGGCCGTCGTGGATACGTGGAGCCGGGTCTGCCCGGTGATGCGCATGTGCCGATCGGCGACGGCGATGGTGGTCATCGATGCGCTCGAAGAGACGCGCCGCCATAGTGGCCTGCCGAAAGCGATCCGTGTCGATCAGGGCTGCCAGTTCACCTCGAAGGAACTCGATCCCTGGGCTTACGCCAATGGTGTGACGCTCGACTTCTCCAGGCCAGGAAAGCCAACCGACAATGCCGATGTCGAAAGCTTCAACCCCAGTGTCCGGCTCGAATGTCTCGGCCAGCCCTGGGTCAGGGATCTCGACGACGCCCGCCAAAAGATCGAAGATTGGCGCCGTAAGTACAATGAAGTGAGACCGCATCGTGCAATCGGTGACAGGACGCCGATGTCCTTGATCCCTCAGCCTCGGGCAGTGCCCGAGGCGTCACAACAGCCGGAGATTTCTCACTTAATCCGGTCTAGAGCATGATCTTGTCAGTTGGAACCGGCTGCGCCGGAGGTGTTTTGCGCCGCGGGCAGGAGAAGCGCGAAGCGCGTAGCGGGACTACGGGCAAGCGCTTCGACGAACCCGCGGCGGCAAAAGACCCGGGCCCTTTGGGTTGTGCCTTGGCGGGCGCCCGCGGCGTTGCGCCGCTCGGCCGATGCCCCGCATCGCCCTTCGCGGCGCGCCTAGCGGATCGCCGCACCAAAGGCGCAACGCAGCCGATTCGAAGTGACAAGATCATGCTCTAGATTCCGGGATGCGGCCAATCGACAATAGGCTTGAAGCCGTGGCGTCATGGATTGCAGGACGGCTGCTGCCAGCGAACTGACTGCAACAACCAGGGCTAGATGCTTAAACGCAATGATCGCAGGTATTGTTGCCGCCGCGCCGCCCGATGCCATATGAACACCAAAAACACCTAAGGTCTTGCCAGCACTCATGGAATTGCCATTTTTCCGCAAAGGGTAAAGAAAACCCGGCATGGATGCTTCGGATCCTCGACCCAGGGCACAACCGATATAACTTACTTACAAGTTCTTATTGGAACGGATAGTAGCGGAAACTCGTCATGACGATGTCCTCGTCGGTACTTGGCGCTCCCCCAGTCCCGGCGAAAGCGTTGCGCCTGGTGTAAGATCCTTGGGCGCCGATTGCCATATTGCCGTAGCGACCCTGGTAGAGGCGCCACCACGCGCCGAGGGTGAGTTGCTCGATGCTCGATGTAAACGGCGAGCAATTCGAATTGGCGGGAGTTTCGAAATTGCATCCGGAGGTGTTGGCTCGTGGATTGCCGTAGCCGGTGTTGCCGCCAGTGCCACCGCTGAAGGACCAAGTTTCTTTTTCGACCCGCTCGGTGCCGGCATAAGCGTACAGATCCCAGGCGGGCGTCGGATGACCGATAATGCCGACCAGGGCTTCTACCTCCGGGAGGGGAACGACATGTCCGTCCGGGGCGAGCGTAAAGTCTGGGAACTGGGCTGAGCCATATCGGCCGATACCGTAACCGGCAAGGAAGCTTGCTTGAAAGTCGAGCATTTTCGGAACGACGGGAAGAATTGCACCCGCGCCCACGCCTCCTCCGACCGCGTCGTGGTCGGCTCCTCCGCCTCCTGCCGTCAGGGTGGTCCGGTTATCGAAGAAGCGGCCGACGCCATAAACTTCATAATGGCCCCAACCCGGGTCCGCCGCGATCTTCGCGATAATGTCGGGCGCGAAATCGTTCGAATAGGTCGTGGTGCTGTTAAGGAGTCCGGCGCCAGCAACGGTACCGGTGCAAGGGGCTCCGCCGGTGCAGAAATTGTTCGTGAATCCGCCGAGGGCCGTTGCCGCTGCGCCGTTGCCGCTGGTGACCGCCTGGGGCGATTCGACGGAAATGGCTGCCGTAAGTTCGTGATTGAAAAGGTCCTGAGTGGCGCGCATTTGCCAATTTCGCGTCCACGTGAATCCCGGAATGTATTGGGCGTCGATCGTTAGCGGCACGTTTTCTTGGCGCGGCGTGATCCCGGCCTTATCCAGTGTCAGCAAACTCCATGATTGGCCTCCGAGAAGGTGGAATCCCGAGTCGTTCTGATCGTAAGTCGCGTAAGCCTGACGAAGGCGCGGCGTATAGCTGTTGCTTTCGCGGCTGTTCGAGGTGACTGCAGCCCCGAGGAAATCGCTCTCGAAATAGGCGCTGAGTTGGACGTCTTTTTCCGGGTTCGATTGCGCCAACAGGGACAGGCGGCTTTGCCGGGCACTGCCCCGGAACTCATCACGGTGGAAAGCCGGCGATGACGCAAAGGGCATGCCGCTGTTGAAATCCGAATTGATGTCGGCGCCCTCGGAGCGATTCCGGTACACCGATTCTGCTGCCGCGTAGCCACCAAAGGTGACGGTCGTATCGCCGATCATGAAGCTGCCCGGCTTCAAATTTTTGATCCGTTCGGTTTGCTCTGTCTGTGCGGTAACTTTCTTCTCGATCTCCGCAGTCTTTTGCTCGGCAATGCCCTGCTGTTGCTGCGCGTCGGCCGCGCGCTTTTCGGCTTCGGCCTCGCGGGTGGCAAGGTCATTCAATTTGGACTTCGAGTCCTTGGATCTGCTGCTGAAGTTGCCGCATCTCGGCTTGCATTTGGCTGGCGTCCTGGGCGCAAGCCGGCCATGACGACAGCAACGCACAGCCGGCAGTCGCGCCGATGGCCAATCCGGAGCTCCAGGTGACGAGGCGAGATTTATCGATTCTTGCTTTACGCTCAGGATGATGGTTCTCGTCGACGTCCTTGGTGCGCATGATAAAGTCCCCCAAATCTACAGAGTTGGCAGATGCAATTCGCCTGTTGGTGCGGGAATTTCTAACAAGACTTCGTGACAGTTATGCGGAAAACTCGTGACGTTCGTGTTGCTGTTTTATGGCAATCTCGCGATCTTGACTTCTGCCTCAAAGCTTTGAATTGCTGATGGAGTCACGGAACGAAGCGCGAACGCAAAAGGATTCGAACAAAAATTATGGGCGGATCTGCGTCGACTTCGGCGATACGAGTGCCGAGACGGCCGCAATCGTTCGCCGACAGCGGCGTGAGAGCGATTGGCGCGAAGCAGGATCGAGCGTCGATCTGCACCGACGTCAGTGATAAACTTCTGCACGCGGGAGCCGGGATCGCCGGCAACCGCACATGACGCCTCTTCGGGAATTGCCCAAGGAGCATTTTTATCGGCGGTCAGTCGATGGGTCAAAACGCCAATCGTGCGGTCAGGATCCAGGCGTGATTGTAGACGGGTGTTAGAGCCGGCGTTGTAGTGAGTTTGGGCGTTACGGCAATCTGATAGCCAGTGCCGATAATAAATCGAGCGCGGCCATAAATCGGGAAACGACCGAGGATGAGGCCGGGCGTGACGAACAACTGATTCTTACCGCCGCGTTCCCCGTCCGTCCAATATGTGTTGTTGAACTCGAATTCGGGCCAGAAATACTCCGCGACGTGATATTGCAGCGCCACGTTCGTCACGATCGCGGTGCCGATCGTGTTCTCGTGCTCCGCGGGGATCGGGATACCGAAGGTCGCTTGAATATTGAAAGCGCCCCATCCGATGCCGCCCGCCAGTGTCGGCGTGATAACCCAGGCATCGTTGGTAAAAGCTGTGTTGCCGGTTGGCGCCTGTAATCCGAGGAACGCGGACAGGATGTAATTGCCCTGCTCTTCGGGCGCGCTCAGCAGCCGCTGTTTGACCGTCAAGAACGGCCAGTCGCCCCAACCCGTCGCCGGTTTTTTTATTTGGCGATCTTGATAAGGAGGCGCGTTGATCAGCACTTCGTTCGTCGTCGTCGGGACCAGTTCGAGTCCCTTGCCGCCATCGAAAACATGGAGATCGGCGCCGGTACCAAGATGCTCCCAGAACTGATCGTAACGCACTTCCTCTTCGAGACGGGGCGTTACGGTTGCGACCGGCGTCATCCAGTGCGGCTGGCTCGCCTGCGCCGCGTTCACCCGATCGAACCAATGATCGAAATAATCTTCGACGGCGCCCTGATTCGCCTCGCCGGACGATGATGCCGATTGCAAATCGGCAAGTTCATCGCCCGCCGGAGACCCCGCGGACGGCTTGTCCCGCTCCCCCGCCAGGGCGGCATTCGACATGAACATGCTGACGACGGCGACCGCCGCAGTCGCCGTTGCGGAAAACTAATTCATCCCCCTCACTCCAGTGCAGCGTGGCGCCGAATTCAACGCGTTATATATAACGCTATATAACGCTAGGGCCGTTGCCTTCTCCAATTGCATTTTATGATCGCCGGATCGGATTTGGCGATTGGCGAGGACAGTCGTTAAAAAACCGGGACTGTAGCGCCCGCGTCTCGACAACGGCACTTGCCGGCGACAATCTCGGGCAGGGTTTGCGTCGTCGTGTATATTGATCCGCTCGGCGATATCTCGGGGTTTCGATGCGGAAACTCATGGTCTATGGCAACCTGTGGCTGGGTCCAAAGAATCGGCCTTTATTGGGCGATGATCGGATCGCCCTGCTGGAACAGATTGGCATGACCGGTTCGATCACGCGGGCGGCGAAGGCCGTTGGAATCAGTTACAAAACGGCTTGGGACACCGTGAATGCGTTGAACAATCTCTATGGCAGCCGTTTGGTCGAGGCCGCCACCGGCGGCAAGGGCGGCGGCGGCGCGAAACTGTCGCGCAGCGCCCAGAAATTGATCGAGGGATATCGCCGGCTGGAGGTTGAACACAAAAAATTCCTTTCTGCCGCCAGCGCCGAAATCGAGCAGTTCGACAAGTTCTACAATCTCTTCAAAAGGTTGCTTATGAAGACCAGTGCTCGAAATCAATTCTTTGGCAAGGTCGCACGGATCGTGAAGGGAGCTGTCAACGCGGAGGTGGAGCTGAAGCTCAGTGCCGATGACAAGATCATTGCGATCGTTACCAAAGAAGGGCTGGAAGACCTCGGTCTTAAAGTTGGTCGTGAAGCCTGGGCGCTGGTGAAAGCATCATGGGTGATACTTGCCGAAGACCATGGTGACCTCAAACTCAGCGCACGCAATTGCCTGCGGGGAACCGTGACGCGCGTCGTGCGGGGAACGGTCAATAGTCACGTAACGCTAGCTTTGTCTGGCGGGACTGCGGTCAGCGCCATCATCACCAACGCGAGCCTCCATAAAATGGGGCTCAAAAACGGATCGCCGGTTTGCGCGGTTTTTAAGGCATCCAGCGTGATTCTGGGCGTTTCGATGTGAGTCGCGCTGATTCTTGAGGGAGTGTGTTGGCGGTCGGCGGCACGGCGCCGAGTGCTCCCCAATTCGCTGGCGGATTTTCGCTAATCGTCGATTGTCACCCCGATATTCCGAGGGTAGCGTGCGGACGCTGCCAGGCCGGGGTCTCGAAGACGAGATCGACGACGCAGCCGGGGTTATTGTCCTCAATGGAAACGCCGATGTTATGCAGTTTGGCGATCGCCGCAACAAGGCTCAATCCCAAGCCCGTGCCCGCCACCTGCCGCGTCCGTTCGGAGCGGTAGAAGCGTGCAAAGATCATCTCGCGCTCCTGCGGTGCGACGCCGGGTCCCGTATCGCCGATCCGGATGACCTGATCTGCTCCCCGCTCCAACAAGGATAACTGGACAGAGCCGCCCCGCGGCGTGAACTTGATCGCATTGTCGACGAGGTTGCCCACCGCTTCCATGAGAAGATCGCGATCGCCACGCACCGGGTTTAGGGCGCGCGAGATGACCTCGAAGCGGACACCTTTCTCTTCGGCGATCGGCTGATAGAGTTCCGCGATCGAAAGAACGATCGCTTGAAGATCGACTTCGGAAAATCCCGAGCGGCGCTGCCCCGCTTCAATCTCGCGGATGCGCAGGAGAGCGGTGATGATGGTGAGCGCCTGATCGAGGCCGATGATTGCCTTATTTATCGCGTCCTTCAGTTCATCGTGGCTGCGCGCTGGATCAAGGGCGCGCTCAAGACGGGCGCGGACGCGGGTAAGGGGTGTCCTCAGATCGTGGGCAATCTCGTCCCCTGTCGCCCGGATCTCGTTCAAGAGGCGTTCGATCTCGTCGAGCATGCGGTTAACGCTTAAAGCCAAGCGATCGAAATCGTCGCGGCCGCCGCGGGTCGGCAAACGCTCGCGGAGCTGTCCAAGCCTAATGCGCTCGGCTGCATGGTGGACGTCCTTGATTCGTTTTTGAGCGCGCCAACTAAGAAAACCGCCGGCCGCGAGCGAGAACAACATCAGAGGAACCACGCCTAGCGCCAATGCGCGGAACACAACATCCTTCAACCGTTCGAGCGATTCGATATTTCGTCCGATTACGAGGTAACCGCCGCCGGGCAGCAGCCGGGCGACAGCCCTCACCGTTTCTTCGGAGACGCCGCTTAGTTCGAGGGGGGCCACTCTCGTACTGTGGACATTGCCGTCGGGCGGCAAATCGGCCGGCAGACGGGAAAGATTTCCGGCGATCCGGTGGCCCTGAGCGTCGAACAGACCGGCATAGCTGACCCGGTGAAAATCGTTGGTTACCCGCGTGGTGACGAGACCCAACATCACGTCGGCGGGCTCGTTCGCAATGATACGGGCGTCATTGACGATCAGCCGGTCAATCCGCCCGGTCTCGAATATCGCGGTGCTCCAATAAATAAAGCCAAATAACAGGAGACTCGCGCCGGCAAAGAAGCATGCAAAGGCGAAGGCCAGCCGGAACGTTGTTGTCCGGACAATCTCAATCAGGTTCACGTAGCATGAATCCTACGCCACGGATGTTGTAGATCAACGGAATCTCTCCGGGAGCGTCGATCTTACGCCGCAGCTTGCCGATATGGACATCGACCAGATTCGTTTGCGGCGCAAAACGATAGCTCCACACCTCCTCGAGCAGCATTTCGCGCGTCACGACTTGTCCGGGCCGACGCATCAGATATTCGAGCAGCTTGAACTCCCGCGGCAGGATCTCGATCGGACGGCTGCCGCGGTGCGCGGTACGGTCGATCAAGTCGAGCTCCAACGGTCCGACCCGCAATTGCGTGGCGCGCGTCTCGGCGGGACGGCGCAAAAGGGCCTCGACTCGTGCCGTGAGTTCGGTCAACGCGAACGGTTTGGTCAAATAGTCGTCGCCTCCAGCCCTCAGACCGCGTACCCGCTCATCCACCGTACCGAGCGCACTGAGCACGAGAACCGGCACGCGAATATCGTCGGCCCGAAGATTCTCGATGATGGACAGACCATCGAGCTCGGGCAACATGCGGTCGAGAATGAGCAAATCGAAATTGCCATCGCGCGCGAGACCGAGCGCGGCTCGGCCAGACGCCACGTGCGTCATGGTGTACCCGCGGTCGGAAAAGTCTCTAATGATCTCTTCCGCCGTCTCAGGATCGTCCTCGACGAGGAGGATGCGTGCCTTTGTGATTACCACGTGCCATCCAGGATCGTATGTGGCGTGCACCGACTTTGACTTTCTCTCACGCTCTAGTTTGTCCCGCCGTCTGCCGCTATCCAAGAATTTGCTGTCGAATTCTTGTGACGATGGTCGCCGCTCGGTTGTCGGGTTCACTCCATCCATCGCCACTAGGCATCGGGTTTGCTTATAATCATTGGCGCTGCCGTCGCAAGGTAGCCGACGATTTACCAAATATTAAACCAAATGGAGATAGTAAATAGAGATACCAAAAAATAATTGCTCCTGGGTTTATGTCTCGTCCAATGGCAGTTCGACAATACACGATCCTCTTGGTCGGAGCTTTCATCAGATTAATTGGTCCGCAAAATCAGGTAAATTAAATTAAGATTCCGGATTCTGAAATTAAATCTAATATACTCGGTTTTTTCATCATGGTACACGCGGGTCGGATATGCGGAGTGGTGCGCGGAGGAGCGGAGGGGTGCGCGGAGGAGCGGAGAAACTCGCTCCCTAGACGGTAGAAATGGTGATCGCCCCTTTTTGGCAGGCGGACACGGCGCGCCGATCACGCAACGGAGCAAATGCCAATGATCTCGATGACGCGTTTGGGTTGGCTCGCGGCCGGACTAGACTCTGGCTGCCCTGGGCGCGGTATTGCTTGAGCCTTGGGCGCTGCACGAAGCGAATATTGCTCCGGCTACCGATCAACAAGCGCCAAAGTCGGAAACAAGTGTGCCCGTCGCGGCAAAGTCGACCACAGTCCCGTCGGCACCGGTCGTATTGGCGGTGCGCCGGAATCTCTCCCAGAAAATTACGTTGACGGCAGAGCTTCGGCCTTACGAAGAGGTCAAAGTGTACGCCAAGGTCTCCGGCTATCTGAAAACCATCAACGTCGATTACGGCGACCGTGTTAAGGGCGGCGAGGTGCTCGCAACACTTGAAGTGCCGGAACAAAAAGATGACCTCGATCGGGCTAAGGCGGCGTACGGAATCGCCAAGCTCGAATACGACCGTCTTGTAGCGGTCGCAAAGGAGAAGCCCGGACTCCTCGCCCAGGCCGAGATCGATAAAGCGGATGCCGCATTCGAAACCGCGAAGGCCAATCTCGATCGGGAGCGCGCTCTCAATTCCTACACACAAATCGTCGCGCCTTTTGACGGCGTTGTGACGGAACGCTACTTCGATCCCGGTGCGTTGATCCAGGCGGGAACGGCGTCACAGGGTCAGTCAGAACCGATTGTCCGAATCTCGGATAATTATCGGCTACGCTTGGTGATCCAGATCCCCGAGTCGATCGTGCCGAAAATCGATGTCGGAACACCCGTCGTCGTGCGAATGCAATCAACCGGCGAAAAACTTCAGGGAAAAGTGGCGCGGTTGTCCGAGCGCGTCCTCGATAATACGCGGACCATGCACATCGAGGTCGATCTGGACAACCAAGATCTTCGCATGACGCCCGGCATGTACGCCTGGGTCGACGTCGAGGTCGCAAACCGCCAAGGCGTCGTTGCGGTTCCGTTGCAGTCATTGACGACCGGCCAATCGCCCTCCGTCTGGGTGGTCACGCCCCAACACAGTATTGTCGAGCGGCCGGTGACGGTCGGAATCGAAACCGCCGACTGGGCCGAGATCACGAAAGGCTTGCAGCCCGGCGAGATGATTCTGTTCGGCAGCCGCGCCGCCTTCTCGCCAGGAATGTCGGTCGAACCTAAAACCGTGAGCCAGACCATGGAAGCCGACTCAAATGACGGCGGACAGCCGATCGCCCCCGATCCGAAAGACCCCAACCAGGCCACGACGGCTCCGCCGCAACCGGTGAATCAATCGATCGCCGCCGGTCCAAAACCGGTCGACGGCGTTGGACCGGATAACGCGAAAACCGTCGGTCAATCGATTCCCACGGAATGACGATGTCACCGAAGGCAACTCCAAAGCGGACCGTGTAACGGAGATCGGCGTTGTCGCGATTCTCGATTTCCTATCCGTATTTCATCATTGTCGCGTGTTTGATGGTATGCGTCGTCGGCATCAGCAGCCTCGTGCGCATGCCGGTCGACCTCTTTCCCGCGGTGAAGATCCCGGTGGTCGTGGTGGCGACTTTCTACCCCGGCATGCCGGCGGAAGAGATCGAGAACGATATCACCGGCCGCTTTGAACGATTTTTCACGCTTGGCAGCGGTATCGATCACATCGAGTCGACCTCGTTGCCGGGCGTCAGCCTGATCAAGATCTATTTCCAGCCGGGCGAAGACGCGAATGCGGCAGTCACGAGCATTTCCAATCTGGCGATGGCCGATTTGCGGCGCTTGCCGCCTGGCACGCTACCGCCGGTCGTGCTCAAATTCGATGCTTCCAGCCTGCCGGTGTGTCTCATCACCCTGAAGGCCAAGGGTCTCAGCCAGGCGATTCTCCATGACCTCGCGCAATACCAGGTGCGCAATCAGGTTGCGAACATTCCCGGCGCCTCGGTGCCGCAGCCCTTCGGCGGCAAATATCGCCAGATCATGGTCTACGTCGATCCGAAGAAGCTTGAGGCCTATCACTTGAGCGTCATGGACATCGTCCGGACGGTCAACGATTCGAGCCTCATTTTGCCGTCGGGCGACGTCAAGGTGGGTCCGGTGGACTACAACATCTTCACCAACAGCCAGATCGACCTGGTCCATGCGATCAACGACGTGCCGCTCAAGGCGGACAACGGCTCGATCGTGACCATTGCCGATGTCGGACAGGCAAAGGACGCCGCGCAGATCCAAACCAATGTCGTCCGCGTCGACGGTCAACCGTCGGTGTATCTGCCGGTCCTCCGGCAAGGTGGCGATTCCAACACCATCGCCATCGTCGACGGAGTGAAGACTGCGCTTCAGCATCTTACAGACGTGCCAAAATCGCTGGTCGCCAAGCTTGCCTTCGACCAGTCGATTTTCGTCAAAAATGCGATCATCAACCTCGTTCACGAAGGCGCTACCGGTCTGGTGCTCACGGGGCTCATGATTCTTGTGTTTCTCGGCAGTCTGGTTGCAACCGCGGGCGTCTTTCTGTCCATTCCGCTTTCGGTGTTGGCAAGCTTCATTGTTTTGTACATTGGTGGTGACACGGTCAACACCATGATTCTCGGCGGGATGGCGCTCGCATTCTCGCGATTGATCGACAATTCAGTCGTCGTGCTCGAAAATATTTACCGCCATCTGGAAATGGGGGACGCTCCGCGCGAGGCGGCCGAGAAAGGCGGCCAGGAAGTGGCGCTGCCCGTGCTTGCCGCGACGCTGACCACGGCGATCGTGTTCTTTCCCGTAACCTTTCTTTACGGCGTCAGCAAGTACCTCTTCACCGCGCTTGCGGTTTCCGTGGTCCTGTCTCTCGTCGCGTCCTACATCGTTGCGTTGACGGTCGTGCCCCTATTCTGCGCAAAACTTCTTCGCGCGCATGGCCACCATACCGGCTTCGCCCATGACGCCGCCGAAGCGGCGCGCTCGCCGAGAAAGCGGGGAATCCTCGCCGCAATCGGCGCCGGCTTCAACCGGTGGTTCAATGCCGGCTTCGAGGCCATGCTAAGGCGCTACGACCATCTTGTCGGAAAAGTTCTTGCCGTTCCGCGCACAACGCTGGTGGTGCTCCTTCTCGCCAGCGCCGCCTCCGCACTCTGCGTGCCGAAACTCGGCATGGCGTATTTCCCGCGCACCGATCCCAGTCAGTTCGTGATCAATGTCAAAGCGCCGACGGGCACGCGCATCGAGATGACATCAGACTATGTCGGACAAGTCGAAGCCATCGTTCGCAGCATCGTAAAGCCGGAGGACCTCGGCATCATTGCGTCGAATATCGGCGTCGCGCCCGGATTCTCCTCGATCTACACGAGTAATACCGGATCGCACACCGCTTTTGTTCAGGTGAGTCTGAAGGAAGATCACCGCGTCGGCAGCTACATGTATATGGACGAAGTGCGCAAAGCCATCCACGCGCAATTACCCCAACTCACGAGCTATTTCCAATCCGGCGGTATCGTCGACGCCGTCCTCAATCTCGGCCTTCCCGCGCCCATCGACGTCCAGGTGCGAAGCAACGATCTCGATCAAAGCTACGAAACGGCAACGTCCCTTGCCCGTCAGTTCGCCATACTTCCGGGCGTCAGCGACGTTTTCATACCGCAAGACATCGACGCGCCGTCATTGCGAATCGATGTCAATCGCGAGCACGCGCAGGAAATGGGTTTGAGCCAGAGGGAGGTCGTCAGCAACATCATCACCGCGCTGACCTCGAATCAAATGATCGCGCCCAGCTATTGGGTCGATCCCAAGAATGGCAACGATTACTTTCTCACCGTTCAATATCCCGAAACGGAAGTGAAGACGCTGGACGATCTCAAAACCATTCCGATTCGCGCCGACGGCGAAAAAGAGGCGTCGCTGCTCAACTCCGTGGCGAGCATCAAGCCAATCCTGGCGCCCACGGTGGTCAACCATTATCAACTCGGCCGCGTCATCGATATTTATATAGCACCTTCGCAGGAGAGCCTCCGCACTCTTGCCGGCACAATCGATCGTATTGTCGCGACGACACCGTTGAAAAACGGGATGACGATCGACATTCGGGGTTCGGTCCAAGCGATGCGCACCTCGTTCCAGAGTTTCGGCCTCGGACTCTTCCTATCGGTTCTGCTTGTCTACCTGGTACTCGTCGCGCAATTCAAATCCTTCGTCGATCCCTTGGTGATCCTTCTTGCGGTTCCGCCGGGTGTTGCCGGCGCCGTTCTCACTCTGGTGGCAACCGGGACCACCCTCAATGTCATGTCGCTGATGGGCATCGTGATGATGGTCGGGATCGTGGTCTCGAACAGCATTTTGATCGTGGAGTTCGCCCACCGCATGCGCGAGCAGGGCAAAGCGCCGGGCGCCGCGGTCGCCTTGTCCTGCCGTATTCGGCTTCGGCCGATCCTGATGACCTCACTCGCCACGATCATCGGCCTTTTTCCCATGGCCCTGGCGCTCGGCGCCGGCAGCGAGGCCTATGCGTCGCTTGCCCGCGTCATCATCGGCGGCCTGACCGTCTCGGTGCTGATCACAATCTTCATCGTTCCCGCCGCTTACCTGCTTGTCTATCGGCACCGGCCGCTCCCGGTTCAGGCGCTGGCCTAATGATCGACCGCCCAGCTTCATGATATATTTGTTTAGAAGCTCTTTGCGATACATCTCGATGAAAAACCAAGAACCGTTTAGTTTCCGTTCGGCTACTCTCGTCGCCGTGGTTGTGGGTTTGATTCTGGCACCAGTCCGAATCGCCGTGGCGGCCGACGATGCGCCGGATAATCTCACTCTTGCCGACGCGCAGCGGATCGCTCTTCAAAATCACCCACTGATCAAGGGAAGCGAGTTCGACGTCGAAGCCGCGAAGCAGGCGGTGCAGATCGCCGCGGCCCCGCTCTACCCGCAAATTGCGGGGAGCGCCGTTCAGGCCTTCGCCGGGCAAAACACCCGCATCGGCGCCATCGGCGGCCTGACCGATCCGACCGTGATCGAACGCAGCGCGTTCGGCCTCCAGCTTTCCCAGCTCATCACTGATTTTGGCCGCACCGAGAGCGAAGAGCAGGCAAGCCAGGAGGATCTGAGATCGGAGCAAGGCCGGCGCAATTTCACCCGCACCGAGATTCTGCTCGGCGTGACGCAGGCCTATTATGATGTACTTCATGCCTCCGCCCTCATCGAGGTTGCACAGGACACGTTGAAGCAGCGCCAAGTCTTGCTCGATCAGATCACGGCGATGCAGAAGTCACAGTTGAAGTCCACGCTCGACGTTAGCATCGCCAAGCAGGACATAGACGAGGCGCAACAGTTCATGCTTGATGCCGACGTACGGCAGAAGAACGCATTCGCCACCCTTTCGCAGGCGCTCGGCTATTCCGACTACCACGCCTTCAACCTGACAATGCCCGGCACAGTGCCGACGATGACCGAGCAGCTCGACGACTTGCTGAACCTTGCGTTGCAAGGGAATCCGCAGCTTCAGACGATCGAGGCGGCGCGAGAAGCGGCGCGTCACCGTGCCGAAGCCGCTGGGAAGGCGTTCAACCCGGAAATTAGCGCGCTCGGCTATACCGGTGCGGTCCCCTGGAGCGGGCCGGCCCCGAGCATCAACAAAGATTATGTGGTCGGCGGAATCGTTCTGAACGTGCCGCTCTATACCGGCGGTGCGCTCACCGCCAAGGCGGATCAGGCCTCGGCTCAGGCGTCTTCGATTGATCAGAAGGTCGAGGACCAGCGCAACCAACTGACGCGCGACGTGCGTATTGCCTATGAAGGCGCGAAAGCGGCCTACGCCAACATCGACGTCACCAAGGCGCTCATGCAGAACGCGAACACGACGCTGGAGCTGATGCAGTCGCGCTACCGGATCGGATTGAGTTCGATTGTCGATTTGAGCCAAGCCGAACTCCGCCGGACCCAGGCCGCGATTACCAACGCGGACGCGACGTACCAATATTTTTTGAAGCGCGCCGCGCTCAATTATTTGATTGGCACAGTCGCCGCGCAATAAGTTTTGGTTGCGCCGTAAGTTGGCTGTTCAACGCCTCAGGTGGTTTTGTGGATGTTGGGAAGCGGGTGGCCTGACGGGTTGCCCGGAACGCGGCGGCCTGTGGTGCCAGGTTTCAGCCCGGTTTCCATGGGTGATGCTATGATGCCGGACCCATGCGAACATTTTGAGACCATCCGGTCCGCGCGCAGTACTCAGGGGCAATGCGGGGTGGCTCGGCTATCCTTGCGCGGCCTGACCGGCGCAAGGGGCGAGTTCCTGCTCGCCGCCACCGTTCAGAACCTGAGGCGACTGGCGAAAATCACGGCCATACCACCGTCCAGACCGGTCACTGCCTGATCCGTGCGGCAAGATTCGAGACCTGCAACCCGCCAAAACACAAGACCCGCCGCGGCATCGGCCAGCGGCAGGGCGAAGATGTCTGCTCATAGCAAAAACGGACATCAAAACCGCCCCGAATCCGAGTCTCAACGGATGGGGTATTGGGGCTCGCCGACGGGGCGGGCTGGGTGGCTGCGCTTCAGACTGATGGTGAAATGAGGTTCGCACGAAGCGGCCTCAAGCATCAGAGGAGAAACGCAGCCATGGAGCATTATGCCGGGTTGGACGTGTCGGTGAAAGATCAGTGTTTGCATCGTCGACGGCGCGGGCTAGGTGGTGCGCGAGGTCAAGGTGGCAAGCGAGCCTTCATCAACGGTCGCTTGCAGGCCGACATGATTAACTCGGCGGAGTTTCCGCAACTGACCCAGCGCTACCAAGTTGCGGGCGTCCCGCTGACGTCGTTAATGAGGGGCGCGCCTTCGAAGGCGCGCTCCGGCCCATAGCCGCCGCCATGAAGATCCTGAAGGCCGTCAAACCTGCTGATGACGAGCAGCTCGACCAGATGTTCCGAGAAGCGCGCGGGCAGCGACAAGTTACGCTCCCCAGGCCCGATCATGTCTATGAGGTGCTCATCGTCGGCACCGGGCCGGCCGCAATGACCGCCGCGATTTACGCCGTCCGCAAGGGTCTCGACGTTGCAGTTGTCGGCGAGCACGCGGGCGGACAAATGACGGACATGGCGATTATCGAGAACTGGTCCGGGACGGTCAAAATCGCCGGTCAGGATTTGGCTGACCTGTTCGAGCGGCACTTCGAGCGGAACCCGCCGCCGCAGTCTTGCGCGTGCGCCGGCTCGCCAAGGAGGCCGATCTATTCGTCGCCGAGACGGACGGCCGAGACAAGTTCAGAGCGAGGAGCATGATCTATTGCGCCGGGAAGGAGTACCGAAGGCTTGGCGTTCCGGGGGAAAGCCGATTTTTCGATCATGGGATCGCGTTCTGTGCGACCTGCGACGCGCCATTGTTTCTTAAACCTGGGGTCGGGCGTTCGAATCGCCCCGGGGACGCCAAATTTGGCAGAGGTGGCGCCGAAATTGAAGGTCCTGTCGCCGAATTGGCCCAAACCGCGGCTGCGTGCGCCGCGCCGTTTACAGATCTGCCGCAGCAATCCGCTCATCGCGAAGCCCATCCAAATAGGCATCCACGACCTGCGGGTCATAGAGGACTTCGCGATTCTTGCGGATTTCGCGAATGGCGGCGTCGCGCCCCGATACCGGACGGTAAGGCAGGGGCGCGGTCATCGCATCGAGCACATCGGCGACGGCAAGAATTCTCGCTTCGATCCGGATGTCTTCTCCCATGAGATGGTGCGGATAACCGGAGCCGTTCAAACGCTCATGGTGCTGCAGGATGATTTCGCCGATCGGCCACGCGAATTCGACCCGGCTCAGCATCTCGAAACCGATCTCCGGATGGCTGTGCACGATCATCCGCTCGCCGGTGGTCAGAAAGCCCGGTTTGAGGAGAATCTGCGGCAGGATATGCACTGCGCCGATGTCATGGCATAAGGCCGCGACGCGGAGGCATTGCCGGACGTCGGCGGGAAGCCCCATCGTTCCCCCAATCGCGACGGCAAGTTCGTTCACCCGCGAGTGATGCGCGGCAACCTGCTGGTCACGGGATTCGACGGACGGAATTTCGCGGCGCATGAACGGCCGCTCTCTTTCAAGCGATTTGTTCAAGCGACTTGCTGAAGGCTTGGCTGTTCGTCCGGCACGTTTTCGCGGCGCCGCAAGCGCATCCGTATTTCGTGCTTCGGCCGGATAGTGATCATCGCCGACGGAGCGATGTCTTGGCCGGTTACGAGTTCGAGACGGAACTTTCGGACCGTTTCGGCGAGGATGATCTGGGCTTCCATCATCGCAAACCGGTTGCCGATGCAGGTCCGGTTGCCGCCGCCAAAGGGAAAATAGACGGAGCTGTCGATCTCTTTCATGCGATCCGGCGTAAAGCGCGACGGATCGAAGCCTTCGGGATTGTCCCAGTATTCCGGCATGCGGTGCATCGAATACGCGCAGATGATGACGGTCGAGCCTTTCGGGATGCGCTGGCCGCCGATCGTATCGTCCGCCAGCGCCTCGCGGGTGAGCAGCCAGCCCGGCGGGAACAGGCGCATCGTTTCTTGGAACACCGCGCGGGTGTAGGTGAGGGTATCCAGATCTCCGAGCTCGACCGGGCGCGCGCCCAGAACCGATTGCACCTCGGCGGAAAGACGCCGGTCGATCAATGGGAATTTGGACAGGCAATACCAGGCCCAGGTTAGGGTCGTTGCGGTTGTCTCGTGACCGGCGATCAGGAAAATGACTGCCTGGTCCCGCAGCCGTTTCAAGGATTGATCGTCCCACCGGGCTTTTTCGGCGGCGATCAGCATGGACATCAGATCGTCGGCCTGATGCTCGGCGTTGAGGCGCTCGAAAATGATTTCGCGGACCACCTTTTCAATGGCGGCGATGGCTTTCTTGCAGGCTCTGATTTTGCGTAACGGTAAATAATTGGCGAGCGGTGTCACTGCCCAAACCCGGCGCTCGAGCTCCGGCAGGATGACATTCAGCGCGTCGTAGATGACCCTGGCCTGATCGTTCAAGGTGATGCCGAAGAGGGTGCGGAGCGCCACATCGAGAGCCAGCCGCATGGCTTCGCTGGACAGGCCGATCTCCCGATTCTCGACCACATACTGGTCCCACCGGCCGAGCATATCTTCCGTGGCGGCCCGCATGATGCCGAACATCTTCTTCAGATGATCGCCATTGAAGGCCGGCTGTGCGGAACGGCGCTGGGCGGCCCAGGTTTCGCCGTTGGTCGTGAACATGCCGTCGCCCAGCAGGAACTTCATCCGGCTGTAGTGCTTGCTCTTGATGTAATTATCGCGATTGTCCTGGAACACGTGCTTGACGTGATCGTGCCGGTTCAGGAAATAGAGCCATTCGGGTCCGAAGCGGAGTTGAACGATGTCGCCGCGGTCCCGCGACAGTTCGCTGTAAAAGCGCAACGGGTCTTTCCGCACCATCGGCACGACGCCAAGAAACGGGTAGCCTTTGATACGATCCAGATCGGACGACGGCGTCGCCACCGGCAAGGATTGGTCGCTCGACATGACGCATTCGCTTGGCATTAGGGCTCGTTCCCCATCCGGTCGTCTTTTTCAGTGATCGAAACTGCGGCGGCCTTGAGAAGCGCCGTTGCGAGCGCAAACCCGTGTCGATGCGTTTCGATCGCCATGTAATTAATCGCCTTGATCATTCTTGTCCTGATGCTGGTTCTTGTCCCGTCCCGTTGCAAGCCGCCGACGGTCATCCTGATATCGGCAGCATCGGTTCATCGCCGCTGATCCGGATGGATTCAGCCGCCACGGAAATCAGGTGAGCCGTTAAGGGGAGACCGAGACTTTTGGCATGCCGGGTCAACACGTCGAGCGCGTCGATCAAGTCTTCTTGCTCATCGGATTTGCCCGATTTGAACGAATTGGTAATTGATTGATCAAGCAACGCTTTCATTGTCGATTACCTCCTCAAGTCCAAGCACAGGATTTTCAATGCCTCTGCGTTTGCGAAACGCGACCGGCGAATCAATTCGGTATTGCGCGGCCGTCGTTTCAACGCCGTCGATATTGAACCTTTTGGTTTCCCAGGTCGGGGAATAGCCAAGCGTGCGCTGGGTAATGCGTGCCATGCGCACGTCGTGAACGACGACGAGCTCACGGATGCCTTTCATCCAGCAGAATTCCAGAGCGGCGCAAAACAGAATCGCAATCGTGCAGCGTCTGTCCTCGCTTTGCGGCGCGCCGTCAACGGGCTGGTCATAGTTGAGAGCGAGCCGGCTCATCTCCCAGACCATGGGGCTGTTCGGCACCGGGCGCCCGTCAAGAAGTTGACGGAAAACGTCGCGCAGCATATGCGGCCCCGTGGTGGGGAGGAGCCGCCATGTGCCGTCGACCTCGCCGTCTTGATTTATCGATGTGAAATACACCGGGTTCAGGCTGTCGAAATTGTCGCGCTCGAGACCGTCCTGGGAGGTGACTTTCCACCGCATCCGTTCCTTAAAAACCCGGTGGCGGAGACGAAAACTTCCGATCAATTCGTCGGAATATCTGTCGGCCTCGCTTCCCATAAAGACCCGGTACATCCGTGCCCCCTCTGCGCCCAATGTCGGGAGCATTGAAGGCCAGCGCGGGTGTGCTGACAGCCTGTCAATGTTTACAGGGTGCGGGTGGACCTGGCGGGAATGGGGTGGACCCGTCGCCGCGGGTCATTGCCGGCTCGGAAGGAACGCGGATCAGGCGGGAATCGGCTGCCGGATGGTTACGGAGCGATGAGCTCGAGCAAGATCGCTTTCACCACCGCCTGAAACTTGGAATAGCAACCCAATTTGTCGGCGGAATTCTGCAGATGGAACGTTACCGTCCGTTCCGAGATGTTCAGAATCTCGGCAACCTCCCATGCGGTTTTGCCTCGCGACGTCCACAACAGACATTCGCGTTCCCGCGACGTAAGATGATGGGCGGCGGTATTTTCCTTGCGGAACAGGTCGACAAAGGCGGAGTGGAAGTACAAGCCGACCATATGCAGCTCGTATTTCTTGTCTTGCCAGAGACGGTCGAAATTCTGGTTTGGAAGGTCTGAGGAAAAGAAAATCATGCCGCCGGCGCGGCCGGGCCCGGGAACCGGCACTGTGGCGCCCGAAACGATGCCGGCGCCGGCACCTTCGCCCATCACCGTTTTTTCTCTTTTGTCGAGGCTTCTTGAGATATCGCTCCACTGAAAAGGCCGGAGCCTCCCTCGAGCCCGCGAAATCACTGGATCGAGGTCGAGATATCCCTGCTCGCGGTAATGATCGAGCCAGCTCTGAGGGTGATTGTTGATCCCTTTGGGTCCGGTTTCAGGCAAGAACGCGATATAGGCGTAAATATTGATGTCGGTTTTCGCCAGATACCATTCGATGGCTTTTTTTAGCTCGATTTCGCTGCTGACCGATTGAAGGCGGTCCAGCACGTCGGTCACTGACTTGTCCACGGCTCCCTCCGGGCGTTAAGCCGATGAACAAGCATACCTTAAAAATGCGGTCCCTCCAGTCCTTCGTGTCATCGTGACCGCAGCGGTATTCATTTTAGTTAAGGCCTTGTTTCTGCGTTGTAAACGGCTGCGGATCGCCCCGCTATTTATATGGCACCCCTAAAATGACCAGTGCCGGGGAGCCTTTGCCCGCTTCACGCGTTTCATGAATCGGGCATCACGCATCTATTCGGGAGGCGCATCATGCGGACGCTACGACTGCTCCTGCTTTCGCTGTTTCTGCTTTCGCTGGTGCTAGAGCATGATCTTGTCAGTTCGAATCGGCTGCGTTGCGCCTTTGGTGCGGCGATCCGCTAGGCGCGCCAAGCCCGCCGGCCTTGCCGGCAACCGTTTGCGCGCAAAGCACGCGGGGGCGATGCGGGGCATCGGCCGAACGGCGCAACGCCGCGGGCGCCCGCCAAGGCGCAACCCAAAGGGCCCGGGTCTTTTGCCGCCGCAGGTTCGTCGAAGCGCTCGCCCGCAGTCCCGGCTACGCGCTTCGCGCTTCTCCTGCCCGCGGCGCAAAATACCTCCGGCGCAGCCCGTTCCACCTGACAAGATCAGGCTCTAGGCGCGGCTTTGGCGGGATGCGCCAGCGATCCGCCGGGATATCCGCGCTATGGTTTTTCCGACGAACCGGATGTCTACGCCGATCCGCCGAATTACGCGCACGGTCCAGCGTATCGGGGGCCGGCTTATCGTGAGTATAGAGGCGAGGACTATCATTGCTGGCGCGACCGCTCCGATCCCGACCGCATGATTTGCGATCGCGATTAGCGACTGGCTCGACGGCAACGAGGGGTCAGGTTTCGGTGGCGCTGCGCTTGGCAAGCCCGAAATACAATGCCGGCGCGGCAAAGGCGATGAGTTCGGCGGCGACCAGCAGCGCCAAGAACCATAGCCGGCCTATCATATGAGTTTGATCGAAGAATCCGCTCGCCGCAAAACGGCCGATAATGAGCACCGCTGTCATGACCGCGGTCGCCAGGATGATGCGAGGGCCATTGCGGGCCAAACGCGGATCGAGGGAAAAAAGCCCGCGGCGGCGTAGGATCCCATAAAGCAACGCGCAGTTGACCCAGGCGGCCAGGGAAGTGGCGGCGGCGAGACCCACTTGGGCGAAGGAGAAGTAGAAGACGAGAAGAAGCTTCAAGCCGACATTGGCGGCAACCGTTGCAGCTGCGACTTTGACCGGCGTTGCCGTATCGCCCCGGGCGTAAAATCCGGGGATCAGGGATCTCTGCATGACGAAGGCCGGGAGGCCCAGCGCATAGGCCATCAGCGTAATGGCGCAGGCTTGGGTGTCCGCCGGGCCGAAGGCGCCGCGTTGAAACAAGGCGGCGATGATGGGATTCGCGATCGCCATAAACGCCGCTGCCGCGGGAAGAGTCAGCAGCAACGATAACTCGATTGCCCGGTTCTGGCTCCACAACGCCGCGTCGCCGTCATCGCGACTCAAATGCCGCGACAGCTCGGGCAGCAAGACGGTTCCGACGGCTATTCCGATTACGCCGAGCGGCAATTGATTGATGCGGTCGGCGTAATAGAGATACGAAACTGCCCCAGTTGGCAGGAACGAGGCAATGAGCGTGTCGAAAAACAGGCTCATTTGGACGATCCCGGCGCCGATCGATGCGGTGCCGAGCAGTTGCAAGAATTTTTTGACCGCCGGTGTCATTTCCGGCTTGGTCAACCGCAGCCAGTAGCCGGCGCGCCAGGAATCCCAAGCCAGCAGCAGATATTGGGTGATGCCGGCGGCGAATACACCCCAGGCAAGTGCGTGGCCGGCGGTGGGGAGAATTGGCGTTAGCCACCACAGCGCCGCGATCAGACAAAGATTGAGAAGAATCGGTGCCGCCGCCGCCGCCCAGAATTGATTGATGCTGTTGAGGACGCCGCCCAGCAACGACACCAGGGTGATGAACAGCAAATAAGGAAACGTGATCCGGGTGAACAGCACGGCGAGATCGAACTTATAGGGCTGATCGGCAAAGCCGGGGGCAAACACGTACATGAACCACGGCATCGCGATGACGAAGGCGATGAGCAAGGCGATCTGCGAGAGCAACAGGATCGTATAAACCCTTTCCGCAAAGGCCCGCGCCGAATCCTTGCCTTCCTTCACCAAGAGACCGGAGAACATCGGTACGAAGGCGGCGTTGAATGCGCCTTCCGCAAACAGCGACCGGAAGTGATTAGGGAGCCGGAAAGCGACGAAGAACGCATCCGCCACCGGTCCCGCCCCGAGCACGAAGGCGGTCAGCATGTCGCGGATGAAGCCGAGCACACGGCTGACCAGGGTCAATCCGCCGACGGAGGCTACCTTGCGGAGCATGATTTCAGACGGACAGGGGGTTCAGGGCGGCGGGCCACCCCTATAAATAGACGCGGCTTACAGATTTTGGGAAGGGCGTAAGAAGACCCGGGCCTTGCGGGCCATCACCAGGACTTCCTGACCGGGCGAAAGCCGGAGCTCGCGCTGTCGTTCGCGGGGGAGATGGGCTTCGACGGCTTCGACCTCTCCCGCAACCAGGAGATCGATGGCGGCAGCCGGCCCGGCCGTCGAAACATGGCGGACCACGGCAAGGCGCCCCGGTCGGCCGGCCGTTATTGCGATGTCGATATCGTGCGGCCGGACATAGGCGACACCCGGTGCTTCGCCGTCGGTCCCCGGATCGGCGACGTCGAACCAGCCGCCCCAGACTTCGGCCCGGCCGCCGCGGATGGTGCAGAACACCCGGTTCGCATTGCCGAGAAATTCATAGACGAACATGCTCTTCGGATTGTCGTAGATTTCTTCGGGCGTGCCTTCTTGCTCGATACCGCCGCGATTCATCACTACCACACGGTCGGCCAATTCGAGAGCCTCTTCCTGGTCGTGGGTGACGAAGACGCTGGTAAGCTTCATGCGGTCGTGAAGCTCGCGGAGCCAGCGGCGAAGTTCCTTGCGGACTTTGGCGTCGAGCGCGCCGAATGGCTCGTCGAGCAGCAGCACCCGTGGTTCGATGGCCAGCGCCCGTGCCAATGCCACCCGTTGACGCTGGCCACCCGAGAGTTGGCTTGGATAGCGATCGCTGAAATGCTCGATCTGCACCAAGCGCAAGAGCGCCGTGACCCGCTCGCGAATCTCGGATTCGCTGGGACGCGTGCGCCGAGGCTTGACGCGAAATCCGAATGCAACGTTCTCAAACACCGTCATGTGCCGGAACAGCGCGTAATGCTGAAACACGAAGCCGACGCTCCGTTCGCGAACATGGCGCGGCGACGCATCGACGCCATTGAAGAGAACCGTGCCGGAATCGGCCCAATCGAGACCGGCAATCACGCGGAGCAACGTGGTCTTGCCCGAGCCCGAAGGCCCGAGCAATGCCACGAACTCGCCGTCACTGACATTGAGGTCGAATCCAGCGAGCGCGGTGAATTCGCCGAAACGCTTGACGATATTCCGGACTTCGATTCCCAAATCCGCTCCCCTTTAGCGCCTTATTGCGGCAAGCTCGGCGGCATGACGCCATTCGAGAAAGCTCTTTGCCACCAACGTCACCAGGGCCAGCAGCGCCAGCAGCGAGGCGACGGCGAAAGCCGCGACGAAGTTGTATTCGTTATACAAAATCTCGACGTGTAGCGGCATGGTATTCGTCAGCCCGCGAATATGCCCGGAGACCACCGATACCGCGCCGAATTCTCCCATTGCCCGCGCATTGCAAAGCAGCACGCCGTAAAGCAAGCCCCATTTGGCATTGGGCAAGGTTATGCGGAAAAAAGTCTGCCAGCCGCCCGCACCCAGGGACAACGCGGCCTCTTCCTCTTCCTTGCCTTGCTCCTGCATGAGCGGGATGAGTTCGCGCGCCACGAAGGGAAACGTCACGAAGACGGTCGCAAGAACGATACCCGGCACGGCAAAGATGATCTGAACGTGATGCGCCTGAAGCCACGGCCCGAAGAACCCTTGCGCGCCGAAAAGAAGAACGTAAATAAGACCGGAGATCACCGGCGACACCGAGAACGGCAGATCAATGAGCGTGGTCAGAAAACTTTTTCCGATGAATTCGAATTTCGCGATTGTCCAGCTCGCCGCCAAACCGAAAATCAAATTGGCCGGGACGGCAATGGCGGCGATGAGCAAGGTGAGCCTGATCGCCGCCAACGCATCCGGCTCGACGATTGAATCGAGATAAACTTTGATTCCGTGTTTGAAAGCTTCGGTGAAAAGCAAGCTCAGCGGCAAAAATAGAAATAGCGCCAGGAACAGAAGCGCTACGAAGCTCAAGAGCAATCGTATCGGCGCGCTCTCCGAAAGCGCCGGTCGCATATCCGGGTTCGTGATCGACGTCTGCAACATGGTCAGTTTTGTGCCGTTGCTTGCCGGCTCCAGCGCTGGAGCAAATTGATGACGAACAGAAGGACGAAGGACGCAATCAGCATGACGACGGCGATCGCAGCCGCCCCGGCATAATCATACTGTTCGAGCTTGATGACGATCAAAAGCGGGGTGATTTCGGAACGCATCGGCATGTTGCCGGCGATGAAAATCACGGAGCCGTATTCGCCGAGCCCTCGTGCAAAGGCCAACGCAAAGCCGGTGAGCAAAGCCGGCGTGATCGAGGGTAGAACGATCCACAAGAATACCTGCCAGTGCCGCGCGCCCAGGCTTGCGGCGGCCTCTTCGACTTCGGTGTCGAGATTCTTGAAGCACCGGCTCGACCGTGCGCACGACGAAAGGAAGGCCGACGAAAATGAGCGCAATCACGATGCCGATCGGATTAAACGCGGCGTGAATGCCGAATTTGGCAAGCCACGATCCCGCCCAACCGCTGTCGGCATATAACTCGGTCAAGGTGATGCCGGCGACCGCCGTCGGAAGCGCGAAGGGCAAATCCACGAGCGCATCGATCAGACGCTTGAAAGGGAAGCGGTAGCGCACGAGCACCCAGGCCACCAGCAGCCCGAACACCGCGTTGGCGGCGGCGGCGGCGGCGGCGGCGCCGAAGCTCAATCGATAACTCGCGACCGCGCGGGGCGAGCCGACGTCATGCCAGAAATGCGCCCAGCCCAGCCCCGCCGAACGGATGATGAGTCCGGCAAGCGGGATCAGGACGATGAGCCCGAGATAGAGCAGCGTGAAGCCGAGCGCCGGCGCAAAGCCGGGCAACACGCTGGGACGCCGGAGCGTTCTCACGAAGGTCAAATCGCCTCCCCATTCGGCCGCCCGCGGCATTTGACGGCCGGCGCGGCCTTGGCTGCCTTCCCGATTTTCATTATAGCCAATGCTCATGGAATCGCGCGCGTGTCATAAAGCATTTATAAGCCTTAAGGAAAAAGGCCCCGCAGAATTTGCGGGGCCCCTCCCGGGGTGATGGGCCTCGCTTGCACAGGGCGAGGCCCGGGGAGAACTTTGACGGCTACCAGTCGAGTTGGGCCCGAACCTCGAAGATCTGAGGATCGTCGTACGCTTCCTTTTTGCTGACGACACTGGACAACAGGTTTGCAGCATTGCCCGTCGCCGTCGCGTTGTTCCGGACCCATATGTAATTGAGCATGAACCGGATATAGGGGTTCGCGTACCAGTTGAGGCCGAGCGTGTAATTTGTCTCGTCGCCGAACTGGAACTTCGGACCGTCGTCGTAGTCGGCATTGCTCACCCGTGCCGCCACTTCGAAGGCGCCCCAGCCGCCGTCTTGATTCAGATTCTTGAGCGGTGAGAGGCGATCAAAGCGCGCAATGGTCGGGTTGTAGTTGCGCGATTCCCCGGTCAGGAAATAGCTCGCCTGAGCATACCAGCCGGTGAGAGTGACACTCGGGCTGTTCAAGGTGCGGTTCGGGTGGGTTCGCGTAATTGCATCCGTAAAATATTCGCCTTGAAGCGAGGCCGGGCCCCAAATGACCGCCAATTCGGGAGCGAGTTCGATGAAATGACTCACATTGGCGATGGTGCCGGTATTGAGGAATGTGGCGCCGGTGACATTCGATTCCGGTTTGAGTTGGAGGGTCACCGTCCCCGCATTCGGATCGCTGAAGCGGCCGCTGACGCCGACATGAAGCAGGTGCGTCTTGTCGAGAATGGGGTCATAGGTGAAGCGGCCGGCGGCGTCGAATTGCTGATCGCCTTCACCGGTTGGCGGGGCGTCATCGACATTCTTCATGAAGGCGCCGACCGAGGCCGACCAGTTGGAATCGTAATGCGCAGCGCCGATGCCGATATGCCGGTCGGGATCGAAGGAGGATGTCGGTTGGGTGATCGGCAGAGCGCGCTCCATGAAGGTGGTGAAGGTTTCGGTGGTTACGCACTCCAGGCAGAACGGCTCGTAGAAATTGCCGACCGTGAGCTGCACCGGGTTCCAGCCGACGTAGCTGATATAGGCGTCTTTGACGCCGCTGGCGGCGTTGGTGGTAGCCGTGGTGCTGCTCACAGTGCTCTTGATGTTGGCGGCGAAATCGTATTCGAGTTTATAAACCCAGTCATAGAAGAGCTTGCCCTGCGCACCCAGACGGGCGCGCCGCAGCTGCGCGCCGTCGGCCAGCCTCGTTTCGTCCCGATCATAAAAGGCAGCATCAATTTGAAGGCGCCCGATCGGCTGGAACGAGAATTGGCCGTCCTCGGTCTGGACCAGAAGCCCGCCATTGGTCGTGACTATCACGCCGGGCCCGGTGCTCGCCGCCTTCTCCTGCTCGGTGCGGACATCGGTGATATCGCCGCGAATAGCCTGGATACTTTTTTCGAGCTCGTCCAAGCGTTGCTGGACCGCCGGATCGATTTGCGGCGCCGGCGCCGCCGCTTGTTGTTGCGGAATTGGGTCCGGCGGTTGCGCGGCTGCCAGGGCAGGCAGCCACGCAACCCCGGCTGCGGCCATCCACGCCGCGCCTTTGACGCGGCCGCGGAGGCGTTCGATTAGTGACTTTGCTCGTTTCGAGCATCGGCTAGGCGCATGCAATTCCCCCTGAGACAGGGTGATCTCCCTAATCATGCTGGATTGTCGGAATGCCGGGTGACGCCCGGCGCTATCGGCCGGAACTAATGGCTTGCCGCCCCGGTGATTTGATCGAAGATTCCGCCATCGGCGAAATGCGTGGACTGCGCTTTTTTCCAGCCGCCGAAGACATCATCAATCGTGAACAGATCGAGCTTCGGAAACTTATCGGCGTAGCGCGAGGCCACGTCCGCATCGCGCGGCCGGTAAAAATTCTTGGCCGCGATTTCCTGTCCTTTGGGCGAATAGAGATATTGCAGATAGGCTTCCGCCAGTTTGCGCGTGCGGTGCAAGTTCGCGAACTTGTCGACAACGGCGACCGGCGGTTCGGCCAAAATACTGACCGAGGGAATAACGACTTCGAATTTGTCGTTGCCGAACTCCTTCAGCGCCAAAAATGCTTCGTTTTCCCAGGTGACCAGCACATCGCCGATGCCGCGCTGGGCAAAGGTGGTGGTCGAGCCGCGCGCCCCGGTATCAAGAACGGGCACGTTCTTATAAAGCTTGGTCACGAAATCCCTGGCGGCGTCTTCGGAGTTGTTCTGGCGAAGGGCGTAACCCCAAGCCGCTAGGTAATCCCAGCGCGCGCCGCCGGAGGTCTTCGGATTGGGGGCGATGACCGCAATGCCGGGCCTCACCAGATCGTCCCAGTCGTGGATGCCTTTTGGATTCCCCTTCCGCACCAGGAAGATGATGGTCGAGGTATAAGGCGAGCTGTGTTCGGGGAGGCGCGCCTGCCAACCGGTATCGATGAGATGGCCGCGCTCGGCGATCTCGTCGATGTCATAGGCAAGGCCCAGCGTCACCACATCGGCCTGAAGGCCGTCGATGACGGCGCGGGCTTGCTTGCCCGAACCGCCGTGTGACTGCTTGATGACGATGTCCTCGCCTTCGGTTTCCTTCCAATGCTTGGCGAAAGCCGCGTTGTATTCCTGATAAAATTCGCGAGTCGGATCGTAAGAGACGTTCAAAAGCTCGGTCTCGGCGCGCACTGCAGTCGGCGAACTAGCCAATAAGGCCAGGGCTCCCACAGCCAATACGATGCGTTTGATCCCCGTCTTCATACGCATGGTCATCCCTCCACAGATAATGCCAGAACCCCGATACGCCTTGCAAATACAGTAAGTCTATTCATTTAGTAGAGTAATAGGCCAAAAAAATCCATCGATGCGGTGACGCCAAATTTTTTAGAGTCCGTGAGCCCGGCGGAACTTGCGCCCCGAAGATCCCAGCGCATCGGCGATCGAGGTTTTGTCCAGGATCTCCGACATCGCATCGCGAACCTTCCGCATGACGCGGCGAATCGGACACCTCGCCTCGTTCTCGCAATCGACGCACCGGCGATAGCCGGTCAGACTGGCGCAGGGAATGGGGGCCAGCGGCCCGTCCATGATGCGAATGATTTGCCCGAAATAGATTTCGCTTGCCGGCTTGGCCAGGACATACCCGCCGTTCTTGCCGCGCTGGCTGTAAAGCAACCCATGCTTCTTCAACTCGAGCAGGATGAGCTCAAGGAACTTCTTCGGCGCCTTTTGGCGCTGCGCGATGTCCGAAACCTGGATCATCTCCCCGTCCTCTTGCTCCGCTAACATCAACAGTGCCCGCAACGCATATTTCGTTTTCTTCGATAACATCGCTTTCTCTATCGGATTAGTAGGGAGTATTTCTACGAGGACGAGGTGTGTCAATCGGAAATTGCAGGCCGTAAAGCACATGATCGAAGTGTATTTTCACAAAACGGCCCTTAGCCCGGTTTTTGATCGATTCTCGGCCCGGTAAGAATGGGCACGAAAATCGTGGCAAAAGCGACGAAGGCAACGACCCAGAGACCGCCGGCAATCACCACAGATACGATACAGTTACTCGGGAATGTCGAGGGAAGAAAGAGGCGGGCGAGGGCCGCGGCCGAGACAAGACCATAGGCGACGGCAAGAGTCCGGCCCGCCGCGAGCTTCCGCCCGGTGTGACCGAGCGAAGCGCGGCTCATGACCGCCAAAGTCATGGTGCCGATGGCGCCGATGGTGATGCCGTGAATGGCAATGCTCGACGGCAGGAAGCCAGTGAGAGCCGCCCATCCCTTCACGGCGAGACCAATCACCAGCCAGGCATAGCCAAGATGCATCGCCCAGAGCAGCGGCTCGTATAAGACGTGACGCGTCTGCCAACCCGCCAGTCGCCACCCATTCAACGCCGCGGCAGCCAACGACAGGAGCCCGAGCACCAAATCATTGGGTACTGCAAGATCGCACAACGCGACGAGCGCCACCGAAAGCATCGACGCGCGGTCGAGCAAGGTCCGGCTGTGAATTTCGGGCACCGGCAAATTCTTCGCTTCGAATCGAAGCTTTAAAGCATTCGCGGTGAAGGCGGGGGTTACCCGGCCGCCAATGATAGATATGAGCAGCGCGAAAAGATCGACGCCGAGAAGAACGCCGGCGCTACCGGTATGCGCTATCCCCAGCGCATCGAGATGAAAGAGAAGATTGGCGGCGGTCAACAAACCGAGAATGACCAGGAACATCCGGTTGCGCGGCGGCGCCTGGCGCAGCGCCGGAAGAATGGCGATGGCAAGAGCCGGCAGAAACAGCAAGTCGATCGCCGCCGCCAATGCCGGCGGACAAGGCGGCACCGACCAGATGGCAATGCGTCCAGCAAGCCAGAGGACGCAGAGTGCCGCGAGCTTTCGGCCGCGAATGGGTTGTGCGCCCGTCCAATTCGGCACCGCGGTCAGGAAAAAGCCGCTCAGGACCGCGACCGCGTAGCCGAACAGCATTTCATGTCCGTGCCAAAGATTGGGCGGGTAATCGGAGACGGGAGCAACAATTCCGGAGAAAACACCGAGCCAAATTAGAATGGCGAGGGGCGAGAATATGGCCGCCATCAGGAAGAACGGCCGAAATCCGAAAGAGATCAGAGGAAGAGACTCCGGCAGGGGTTCGGCAATTCGATCAGAGCGCGCCATGGGCGCCATAATACCTGTTGGCCGCGGCAATAAAAATATTGCTTGCCCCGGTTCGGGCTGAATCCGATAACATGGCACTGACGAGCCCTGCTTGGGCTTGAAACAAGCCGCCAGTGACGCGACGCGAATGAGCCGACAGAGAGCCATAGGCATTCATGTGCTTGCGAACGCTGCGCATCGCCGCGCCGCCGGTACACGGCGGTTTTGTGGCTCACCGTCTTCCTCCTCGGGCTTGCCCATGGCTGGCTTCATCTGGCCAGCAACGATCGCGACGGCCATTTCGCCCATAACGACGGCCAGTGCTGTCTCGTTCAGAGTCTCGGCGGCGGCACCGCCCCCCGATCCTCGAAGTATCCATCCCCGATTTCGTGCCGGCATCCTTCGATGTTGCGACGGGCCACGAGATCGACGGCCTTCCGTCCGCAATCGGTTACTCGCCCCGCGATCCTCCGATCGCCTGATCCCTTGACTACGCCAACGCCGGCTCGCTCCGCGTCCACGCGGTATTGCGTGCATGCGGGCGGGCTCGTCAGGTTTGGATCATGATCGGAGACAACGATGTCATCGAAACAGGGGACTGCAGCGGCAGCCATCGCGCTTGCCGCGGACAGGCGATTTGCGTCCAGCCGGCTCGTTCGCCGTTTTCCCGGGGCGGGAATCATTTCGCTTTCGGCACTCTTTGGTTCGGCCGGTCACGGTAGCGCCGCCGAGTTTCGGACGCTGAAAATTAGCCGCGGCCGGTTCGAGCAACCCGAAATAACCGCGCCCGCGGGTGCATCACTCATTCTGGATGTTGAGCTCTTCGGATCGCAAGACGTCACCGTTTCGATCCCGAAACTCCGCATCGAACCGACCGCCGTTCCGGCAAACCGGGTCAGGATCGGCTCCGTCCACGAAAGCTCCCGCGATCTTGCAACCGCTCGTTTTACCTTGGGCAATGTGGATCACGGAGAATACGAAATCTTGTGCAACGGTTATGGACGGCCCACGATCGCGCGGCTGATTGTTGAATAAGGTTCGCGGGCGATTGCCATGACGCATTGGCTTCAGGAGCGAGGCTCGAAAATGACGGCGGCAATCCGTCGCCATGCCTGTACCTGCGGGCGCTGCGAATCGCCGCGGCGCCGTTATGCCGGAATGTTCTGGCTCGCCATTTTCGTCCTGGCCATTGCCCATGGCTGGCTCCATCTGGCGAGCAACGATCGCGACGGCCACTTCGCCCACAACGACAGCCAATGCTGTCTCGTCGAAAGCCTGGGCGGCGGCACCGCACCTCCGGTTATCGACGTCGCGCTGCCGAACTTTGTGCCGATTGCATTCACTGCAGCCCGCAATCACGAATCCTATTCTCCGCCGGTCAATGTCGGTTATTCGCCCCGCGATCCTCCGATCGCTTGATCCTTTACTCGGTGCCGATCCGTTCCGCCCCAACGCGGCTTCGCATGGGCGGTGCGGCAGGCGCCTCACGCCTGGATCAGAAACGGAGGGAAAAATGACATCGGGAAATATACGTTTGGTCGTGGCATTGTTGCTCGCGGCCGCCGTGTTCATGCCGCGCTGCGCGCGTGCCGACGACACCTTGACTGCGCTCAAGAATGCGGTCGAGGCATTGCAGGGGCAAATGCAGAAAATGCGACAGTCCTACGAGTCGCAGATCACGGCACTTAAATCGTGAATCGACACTCTGGAAAAAGAAAAGACAGCGCCGACAACGGCGCAGGCGAATGTTTCGCCGCAATCGGTTGCGCCGCCGAGCGGATTGATGCCGCTCACACCTCCGTCGGCAAGCGGGGCGCCGCCGGCAACGACGGCCGCTGCCACGCCGCAACCATCGCAACCAGCGGGTTTGTTGCCGCTGACACTGCCTGGGGCGGAGGCGTCGCCGCAGTCAAATGCCCCATCGCCGCGAACGGCAACAACGGCCTATGCGCCGGCGCCGCCCGCTTCCGCCGGGGCGTTCAATCCGGGTATTGCTGCGGTGCTAAATGGTCAATTCGGGGCGTTCTCGAAAAATCCCGATAACGCGAGGATCCCAGGCTTCGAGCTCGGCGATTCCGCCAAGCCGGGTCCACGCGGCTTCTCGCTTGGTGAATCGGAAATCGCCGCCTCGGCCAATGTCGATCAGGATTTCTACGGCAATCTGGTCCTGGCCTTCCACTCCGACAACTCGGTCGATGTCGAGGAGGGCTACATCCAGACCACCAGCCTGCCTTATGGATTTACGCTCAAAGCCGGCCGGTTCTTTTCCGGCATCGGTTATTTGAACGAAAGACACGCCCATGATTGGGATTTCATCGACGCGCCGCTGCCCTATCGCGCGTTTCTGAATACCCAATACGACGATGAGGGACTGCAAGTCCGTTGGCTGGCGCCGACCGAAATGTTCCTCGAATTTGGCGCCGAAGCCTATCGCGGCGATGGATTCCCTGCTGCCAACGCGGCGAATGAAGGCAAGGGCGCGTTCAGCAGCTTCGTGCATTTCGGCCAAGACATCGATGAAAGTTCCAGTTTTCTTGCCGGGCTTTCCTTCCTGCAGACCCGCGCCAGCGACCGCTTCGATGGAATCGATACCTTCACCGGCAAGAACAATCTCGGTATCGCCAGCCTCGTCTACAAATGGGCGCCCAATGGCAATCCAGTCGAGCGCAACCTGATCGTCAACGGCGAATATTTCTTCGGCAATGAGGACGGCGTCTTCGACGGCACCTCGATCAATCAGTTGCGATCCGGCTGGTATCTCCAAGCCGTCTATCAATTCATGCCGCGCTGGCGCATCGGCCTTCGTCACGACGAAGTCGAGGCCGATAACGTGCCCTTGCCATTGCTCGGCACCAGCATCGATCCGAACGGGCACATGCCGATGGACAATACGGCGCTGCTGGAATTCGACACCAGCGAGTTCGGGCGAATCCGGCTGCAATTCAGCCACGACAACGCGTCGTCCACCGATAACGAATTCCTTGTCGCCTATACGGCCATCTTCGGGCCGCATGGCGCCCATCGATTCTAAATTCAAAGGAGCACCACTCATGAGGACATTCGTTTTTGCGGTACTGATGGCCGGCATCGCCATGGCGACGCCGGCCCACGCCGATCTCAAGGTCTTCGCTTGCGAGCCGGAATGGGGCGCGCTGGTCAAGGAATTGGGCGGCGACAAGGTGGACATCTATATTGCCACCACCGGCAAACAGGACCCGCATCAAATCTAGGCGCGGCCGAGTTTGATCGCCCGGGCGCGCGATGCGGATATGACGGTATGCAGCGGCGCCGAACTGGAGATCGGTTGGCTGCCGATGGTGGCGCGGCAATCGGCTAACGGAAAAATTCAGCCCGGTTCGCCCGGCGCTTTCGAGGCGGCGAGCTACGTCCATATGCTCGAAGTGCCGACGCGGCTCGACCGCGCCGAAGGCGACGTGCATCCCGGCGGCAATCCGCATATTCAGACCGATCCGCGCAATATCGCGACGGTGACGCCGCCTTTGGTGCAGCGCATGGGCGAACTCGATCCCGCCAATGTGGCTTATTACAACGCCCGCTACATCGATTTCGCGAAGCGCTGGAATGCCGCATTTACGAAATGGCAGAGCGAGGCGCCGCCGCTCCGCGGCGTGCCGGTCGCCGTTCAGCACAAGAATTGGGCTTATCTGTTCGATTGGCTCGGAATCGACGAAGTCGTGGCGCTGGAGCCGAAACCCGGGATCCCGCCGAGTTCCGGTTACTTGGCGGAAGTGTTGGATACGCTTCAGCATCGTCCCGTGAAAATGGTGATCCGCGCGGCCTACGAGGATTCGCGGCCTTCCGATTTCATTTCGGAAAAGGCGAAAATCCAGGAGGTCGAACTTCCTTTCACCATCGGCGGCGACGATCAAGCAAAGGATTTGTTCGGACTTTACGACGACACCATTCAACGCTTGTTGGCGGGGCTCAATCATGGCGCTCACTAGCCTCCACTTCAGCATCCTGTTCCCCGCCTTTCTGGCCGGGATTCTGGTGCTGGCAACCCATGTGCCGCTCGGCCAGCAGGTGTTGACCCGCGGTATCGTGTTCATCGATCTGGCGATTGCCCAGGTTGCCGGTCTCGGAGTCACCGTCGCCGATAGTATTGGTTGGGAGCCGCAAGGCTGGCGGGTACAGGTGGCGGCCTGCGCCGCCGCTTTGCTCGGTGCGCTTCTGTTGACGGCAACGGAAAAGCGCTGGCCCGCAATGCAGGAGGCGTTGATCGGGGTTCTCTTTGTCGCGGCGGCTTGCGTCGAGCTCCTCTTTCTCGCCAACAATCCCCATGGCGGTGAGCATTTGAAAGATTTATTGGTCGGCCAGATTCTTTGGGTTTCGCCGGCAAGTCTAATTCCGGTCGCGATCTTGTATGCGATCGTGCTGACGCTTTGGTTCGGATTCCGGGAGCGGTTGGGGCAAATTGGATTTTATGTCCTGTTTGCGGTGACGGTGACCCAATCGGTGCAACTCGTCGGCATCTATTTGGTGTTTGCGAGCTTGATCGTTCCGGCGTTGATTGTTCGCATGACCGGTGCGGAGCGCCCTCTTATGGTCGGTTATGGCTTGGGCCTTGCCGGCTATGTCATCGGTTTGATCGCGTCGTCTCTCTTCGACTTGCCAACGGGCGCGGTGATCGTGTGTGCTTTGGCGGCGCTACTTGGGATCGCGGCTTTTACCCGGCCGCAAGCGGTACCCATAGGAGAGATCCACTGCGGAGAAAACCGCTAGAGCAAGCCCGTGGATTCAGTATGATGGGCCGCAATACGGGGGGATTGCCATTCATGACAACGGGGCTCAGGCGCAGCGGCTTATTGGCGCTCGCCACTTTATGCGCGGCAGCACCTTGCATGCGGCCAAAGGCGGATCGAAGCCAGTATCGGCGAAGATTTCGGACGGCACGTCGGGGATACAGCAGCTTCAATCAATACCGTTCGATCCGCCGAAGACGCGGTAAGCGCTTCAACCGCCGTTTATCGGAGGCTCAAAAGGTGAAGGGCTCCACATCGAGAGTTAGCACCATTCCGATTCGCTCACCGGGAAGTTCGGACGGGGGAGGGCCGAGGGGCGCAGGGTCCCCAAGATTTTGCTGCAGCCACTGGTCCTTTGTAATAAAGCAGCTATTCGAGACAGATTTTCACGATGCTCGCATCGCCAATACATTTGGTTCGATTCGGTACCCCCGCCGACGGTCCATTGGTTTCGGGCAGAACCAAGGGGGCCGCGGGAATCGAGCGGCTCGGTTCCTGGGTTTCGGCCTCGTCAGCCGCGTTGACGGCATCCCACAACTTCCGCTGCACATTCGCGCGGGACTCCGAGTCCACACTGCCGTTTTCCGAATCGACGCCCGCCGCATTGTTGCCGGCGGATTTCAGAAGTTGGTCGATTTTCTCGCGAATCCTTTCGAGATCACCGGCATAGGTTTCCCCATTTCCAATCAAGACGGTGGGGCCCTTGACGCAGATTTCGACGGTTCCGCCGCTCGGATTGATAATCCGGAGCTGCTGCCGATTGCCAAGCCCCTCGATTTGAACGGCGTGCTGCGCCAGCGCTTCGGAAAGCGTCATCGGCGAGCCGCCGGCAACCTTGATGGCCGCATTGTCCAAATCCGCCGGCACATAAGACAAGATGGAGCCAAAGGCAGGCGCCGCCCGGGATTGGTCGAGGCAGTAGGCGCTGACATCATAAAATTTTCCGGGCGAGAGGACATAACATCCGGGCGCGACGACCATCCGCTGCACTTCCGTCGCCGCGGCGCGCTCACCCCCGGCCGCAGCGGCCATCAAAAAAGCGACCACGACCCGGAACGCGACGAGCAGCCGGCTCGATCTGGCATGCTTCGAGTCCATGACGCGAACTCCAAGCGGGTTTCGGATCCAACATTCTCCGAATGACCCGGTTCTAGGCGTTTAACATTCCACTTTCGATCCCGCCGGGCAATGTCGGTTGGAGGGCACAATGAAAACGCCGCCGAGGCTGATGCCCGGGCGGCGTCTCTGTGATCGTCAACTCCGTGAAGCGAAGGCCGGGTGTCCGGCTTGCGCGACGTTCAGCGGTTGCCGGAAGCCGGCCCCCAGTTTTGCGGAGTCAGGTAATACGGGTTGTTCATGGCCCGCGGAATTCCGCCATTCGATGGATCCAGCGAGTCAGAAGACGACCCGCCGCTGAAATGAAAGGAGAAGTTACCTTGCGACGCAGTTGTGCCGCCGTTCGCGAAATCTTGGACCTTGTCCTCCGGATCGGCGAATTTTGCACTTCCATCGCCGTTGTTCCCGCTTTGGGTGTCGACGGTGAACGCATGCGCCGCGGGCGCGCCCAGCATCAGCGCCGCCGCGAAAACCGTGAGACGAAGATTCATCAACCGGAAATAGCTCAGCTTCATGGCTGCCTCTTATTACATTGCGTAATTGTGGCGAAATTAGTCGAAAGTTACGCCCGTGAGGTGCCAAGTGTCAACATACCTGCCGCCAGCACGGCAATGATCGGCATATCAGACAAATCCCTGGTTGCTGAGCAGCCCTACTTCGCAAAGCCTGGATCCAAACGCTCGGTCTGCATTGTTAGGCATTTATGTCCGTAACAATGCCATGAAAAAACATCGAAATCCCCTTCGTGAAAGAGTCATCGCGCGACGACCGCGATTTTCGCGAAGTTTTCCGTTGCCAGCCAACTTCCGACCAGGGACTCCATGTATTGGCCAATGACGACATCGGTACAGCACCGTCCGACCGCATTCAGCGCTCGGATATCGGCCGCCAGCGCCACAAGATTTTGCACCCGTGTTATCCAATCCAGATGAGACGACAGCGATTCAGTAGTCTCCATTGCGCTGGTACAAACGTCAGGCCGGTGCAGCAACCTTGAGGACATAAATATATGGCTTTTAGCTTTACAATCATGGCTGCTAACGTGAAACACCGATTGCGCGAACCGTTTTATGGCGCGCTGGGTCCGTTCGACTCAATAGGGATATGCTTTAAGAGCTGACAAGTCTGGAAATGACGATGCCATTGCCGCCGCCGGATATCCCCGTGCTGGAAGTCTTTTACGCATCGACCTGCGAGCCTTGCCATCTCGAGCTGCCGAACTTGGCGCAACTGGTGCAGGATACGAATCTTCGCATGGTCATCGTGCTGTTGACGGATGAGGTAAAAGCACGCAACGAACTCCAGGCGGTTTCTCCCGACCTTGAAGCCGTCTCGATGCCATCATCGAATCCGGATGCCCGGGCGGCGTTGCGGGCGGCCGGCGATGCGGACGGGATTTTGCCCTACGCCCGGCTGCGGCAAGCCGATGGCCGACTTTGCGGATCGTGGCGAGGCATTTTGACCGCCGCGCGCGTAAAGATTTTGCTTGCGAGTTGCGGGAAAGATTAGCCGGAAGGATCACCGAGTCTTCTCTGCGTCGAGGAGCTCGAAATATATCCCTTTCTCGGCGTTGTTGATCAGCTTGAAGTGTCCGTTAAGAGAAACGATGTCGTCAGTCCAGGCGATTGCCTCTTTCGAGTGGACCTCGATGATCTCGGTCGGCTGACCCGGCGGACAGAACAAGCAAACGGGCGTACGTTTGGTCAGAAGGAAATGCTTGGTGTTGTCGGACATATCGAGGGGAAGGACGAAGCCGCTGGTGGTGACGTCCTCGCCGTTCAGGGCCTTCACGTCCGGCACGATGGTGATTTTGTACATCCCTTTTATCCCATCGTACTCGACCGGGCATTTGGAAAGCTTAGTCCACAGCGGGTCTTTCGACTGGGGCAGCTGGTCTTGCGCAGCTCTTTCGCCTTCCGGCTGCGTCGGCGGGGGTATGTATTCCTTTTCCTGCGTGAAGGCGCACAGGACGAGTACGACGGGAATCGCGAGGAACGAAGCAAACCTGCGGTATGTCATGCGTTCAACACTGTTTCGATCGGAGCGCGCGCAGCGCGGATCGCGGGAATCGTTGCCGCAATGAGCGCAACGGCGACGGCGCCGCCGAATATCCAGGCGAGGTCTTGTGCCGCCGGTACGCCTGTCAGAAGCAGGCCGTCCCGCTCGGCGAATAGGGTCGCGCCAAACTGGATCAATCCGACCGCTAAGATGCATCCTAGCACCGCCGCAGCGAGCGAGAGAAGGGCCGCTTCGATGGCCGCAATCCGGCCGATCTCCCAGGGGTGCGCGCCGAGCGCTCTCAGGAGAGCCAAATCTTTGGCCCTCGCGCTCATCGCGGCCAGAAGCGCGGTTGCGGCAGTTGCGGCGGCAATTCCGGCAAAAATAAGCCCAAGAACGATGGTCGCAGTAATCATCGGTCGCGCCGCTCGGATCAGGCGCGCGGTTTCGATGGCCGGGCTCGCGGCCGAGAATTGCGGCGTGGCATCGATCAACCGGGGCAGCGCCGCCATTGCGATCGGGCTGCGGAACGCGACGAGAATGGCGGTGGCTGCAGGCGGCGCGTCGGCCGTCGGCGCAACGTCTTCCTCTGCTTCCCCGACCTCGTGATGCTGATGAATTACGTAGACGCTTTGGATATCCGTGAGCACGATGCGATCGAGCGCCGATCCAGTCGGCGCCAGCAGGCCCACCACTTTGTAAGGAAACGCGGTGTGCTCTTCACCTCCGGAGCCCAGTCCATGCGCGCCGACGAATATGTCGCCAACCTTGAGTTCCAAGCTGCGCGCGACCTCGGCGCCGGCAATGGCCTGAAGCGGAGCCGTCCACATGTTGCCGTGCGCGAGTTTCGCGCCGTAGACCGAGAGGATCTCCGGTGTCGTGCCGACGATCCGCCAGCCCCGGATGTTGTCGCCAAGCGCGATCGGCGCGGCGGCGCGGATGAACGGATTTCGGGTGAGCGCCATTCCCGCGTCGAGCGGCACGAGTCCGCGCGGCTCCGAAACATGAAGGGCACAACAAAGAACGAGGTCTAGCGCGGAGCCCTTTGGACCGATGACGAGATCGACTCCGCCGAACGCCCGTTGAGCGGCTTCCGGTATTTCGCGCTCGGCGATGAACATTGTCTCGACCGCGGCAATCCCGAGCGCGCCGACGACGATCGACAACAACGCCTGGCCCCATCGACGGCGTAAAAAGGCGAGAGAGAGACGAATTGCGTTCATCGACTTGCTCCCATCGCGATGAAGAAATCGACGGTGTCGAGCACGCGCCGGTCATGGGTCGCAATCAGCAATGCCGCACCTTGGTCGCGCGTCATGCCGCTCAGGAGATCGAGGAGAGCCTTTGCGTTGCCGTCATCGAGCGCCGACGTCGGCTCGTCGGCGAGGATGACGGCCGGCTTGTTCACCAGAGCCCGCGCGACCGCCGTTCGCTGCGCCTCGCCTTGGCTCAACCGGTCCGCCCGGCGGCGCCGAAGAGCTGCGATGTCGAGACGCTCAAGCAATGTGCCGATGCGCGATTCGTCGGGGACTAATCCCGCACACGTGGCGGCCAAGCGCAGATTGTCCTCCACGCTTACGGCATCGATCAAATGGAAGGATTGGAACACCAGCCCAATGCGGCGTCCCCGCAGCCGGTCCCGCTGGGCCCGGCCGAGGGACCACAGGTCGACATTCTCGATGGCGATGCGTCCTTGCTGAGGCGCGCGAACGCCGGATAGGGCAAGGAGAGCCGTCGTTTTTCCCGAGCCGGAGGCGCCGGTGAGCGCCGCAACCTGTCCCGATTTCAATCGCAGGCTCGGCAGCAGCGCAAAGGCCCTTCCCTCGCGCTCCAGGATGACGTCCTGCGTCTCGAGGGGGTCGATCGCATCACGGCTCTCAAGTTTCCCCATGTTCTGCGGTCCTGATAAAGCCACCGACGCGATCCCATTCGGTATTTGAAATGGAGAAGTCGAAAAGCATCTTACAGTCGATATTTGGGGGATCTAATATGTTATATTATAACATAACTCCGATGAGAGAATAAAAGAGCGCGATACGGCGCTTTTAGTCACCCGATTGAAGGCTCTGTTGATCTCCGAAGGGACACGCGTCGTCCGCATGACCGGGGCCCGGTTCGCGCTTGGCACGGGATATGCCGTCGGCCTTGCCGGCTATGTCATCGGTTTGATCGCGCCGTCTCTCTTCGATTTGCCAACGGGCGCGGTGATCGTGTGTGCTTTGGCGGCGCTACTTGGGATCGCGGCTTTTACCCGGCCGCAAGCGGTACCCATAGGAGAGATCCTCTGCGGAGAAAACCGCTAGAGCAAGTCCGTGGATTCAGTATGATGGGCCGCAATACGGGGGGATTGCCATTCCATGACAACGGGACTCAGGCGCTGCGGCTTATTGGCGCTCGCCGCTTTATGCGCGGCAGCACCTTGGGCGGTCTGCGCTCAGGACTTGCCCTCCTATCCCCCGCCCGGTCCTGCCCAGGCTCCTGCACAAGCGCCGCGCCCGGCCTATGCGACCAGGTCCTACCCCGTTGAGGGGCCTTACGGACCGTATTCCGATCTGATGCCGTATTCCGGGCAGAGCGTTGCGGGCAGCACGCCCTTTGCCCATCTTCCGGGTGGCGGCGGACCCGACTATGCCATTGGAACCGAACCCGGCTACGTGCCCCCACCGCCGATGCCCAGTTATGGTCCGGTGCCCAATTACATGCCGCCGCCGCCAACACCTCTCTATTCGCCGATGCCGATGGCTACGCTAGCGGAACAGCCGGCACCGCCCGGCATGTCACCGGCACCATCGTATGCACCGCCGCCGGCTTATTCTCCGCCCCCGGCTTACGCACCGCCGGCAGCACCGGCTTACGCACCATCATCGGCAAATTCGGCGCCGGGCTATGCGCCGCCGCCCGGAGCGCCGGTCTACTCGCCGGCGCCGGTTCAAACCGCCGCGGCCAATCCTAACGAGAACACTGCTGCCGCCTCCGGCGAGGATCAGCATTACGGGGAACCGCTCTTGGGATGGATCAGCATGGTCGAGCTCGGAGTTGCCAATCATGATGACGGCACCATCTTTGCCCGCAAAAAGGAGCCGGGTGTGGACTTGGGCGGCGAGATCCGGTTCCTGCCCATCGATTGGCTCGACTTCATGGCCTCGCCGCGGCCAAACTTCGGATTCCACGTCAACAATAAGAACGCAACCAACCAGGTTTATGCCGGCATTGTCTGGGAATTCTGGTTCTTCAAGGATTTCTTCGTCGACCCGGCATGGGGGCTTTCCTTCAACGACAACCATACCCTCGAAGACGGCCCGCCGAAAACCAAACAACTTGGCTCGAACGTGCTATCCCGCGAGGCCGTGGAACTGGGCTGGAATTTCTACGGGCCGCACAGCGTGTCGATCTTGCTCGACCATGTGTCGCAGGGACACATTCTGGCCAAGGAGAACGAGGGCATGAATACGCTCGGCCTCCAATACGGCTATCGCTTCTAGAGCGGCCGGGAATTCGAACTCAATAAGAGAGATTGTTCGGCGGGGAAACGCGCTAGCTGTTGCGCGTGGCTTCCAGGGCGTTCAATTCGATGCGGCGGATGCCGTCGAGATAGCCGGGGTCGCGGCGCCAGCGTTGCAGCACGGCTTCGCCCGCGGCTTGGTCGACCCGGTCGTAGAAATCGATCACGGCATTCAACTCTTGGTAGGTCGGCGGATTGATCCCCGGCCGCGCCCGGCGGCTCAACACAAAGAGCGTCGAAAATTCGGAGCGTCCGATGCCGACGGCTTTGCACGCAACGGCCAAGCCTTCGCCGCCTTGCTCGAACAAGACGCGGCGCGCCAGGGTTAGGCGCATTCCGGTCAATTTCACGAACAGCGCCTCGAACAGGTTGATTTCGCCTTGGCGCAACACCTGGATCAGGAGTTTGGGCGTGATCGCCTTGGCTTCCGCCAGCCGGTCGGCAAGCTCGAACGGCTTGGTTTTCGCCGGGTCGTAATTGACGACCTCGCGCAAGGCTTCGCTCACAGCTGACTCAATAGTATTGTCGATATCGGTCGCGTCGACCTCGAAATTCTCGACAATGTGCTGACGGAGCGCCGCCGACACCCACCAATACATCTTCTTGGCAAGATCCGGTCCGAGATCGGGCCGCGATATCAGCGGATTCTGAAAGCGATCGATCCGCTTCGATTGGTCGACCAGGTATTCCATGGTGGTGCGCGAAATCTTGGCGCTCGGATTTTCGATGAGCGCCGTAATCACGTCGTCCTGCCCGGTTCCCACCAGGGCCTCGGCGACGTCTTCCGGAACATCTTCGCGCATGGCTATCGCCAATTGATGTTCCAGCGTGCGGTGGCGGATGATTTCGATAAGATCGAGATTGTGGAGCACTTGGCTGCGCGCCAAAATCGGATGCGCCACTTCGATATCGTCATTGGCCAATGACCGGATCAAATCGCGCGGGGCGTGAGGGTTCTGGGAGAGCCGCTCCGCCAGATCGCGCCGCACCGACATTTCCACCTCGTGAATGAGGTGGCGCAGAATATCGTTCATGAGCTCGCGCTCACGATCGCTCAAAACCTCATGCCGACCGAGAAACAGATCGTTGATCGCGCCCGCAAGTTCGTTGCGCGCCGCCGTCGATTTGGTACGGGCGAGCTGGATCAAATATTCGATGTCGCCGGAGGTGGCGAGCGTGCGCGGTGTGTTCCCGGTGGAGGGGCCGGTGGATGCCGAAGTTCCCAACGCCGACTTGGCGGAATTTCTGGCCACGGTCTCTCCTGTAAGGTTCCTGCGGTCGGTGCAGCATGCTTTGGCCGGGGTAATCCCGGCGCAGCCCCTAGGCGAGCGACGATACGCTGCGACGGCTTATCAATTGGTTAAGGAGGGTTGCGTGACGGGCCACGCGCAGTCCTCTAAATCTCTCAAAAATTTAGGTTTTTTTGGATAGAGCGCGGGTACGGAACAAATCTGAAGCGGCTCATGTTCATGCTATAGTCGCCCGCAATTTTTGACGGATTTGGCTGTGCTCCGCCCTGTCGCTTATTCCGTACTTGTTCTATGGGCCACGCTCGGGGCGACGACGGCATTCGCCGTTGCCGGCGACCGCGCGCCCGGCACGAGGATTGAAGTCCGGATCGGCGATCTTCCGGCACCGTTTGCGACTAAAAGCGTGCCCAATCCGGCGCGCATAATTAAGGCGCCCGCCGGCGCCATGCCCCAGCTGCCGCCCGGTTTTCAGGTCAATATTTTTGCCGAGACTCTGGCCGATGCGCGCTGGCTGGCGGTGGCGCCCAATGGCGACGTGTTTCTGACTCAGCCCTCGGAGGGGCGGGTCACCCTCCTTCGCGACGGCAAGGGCGAGGGCAAGGCCGATCTGGTCACAACTTTTGCCGAGGGATTCAATGAACCTCACGGGCTGGCGTTCCGCTCCGGTTATCTTTATGTCGCCGATATCGACAAAGTCTGGCGCATTCCCTATGAGCCGGGCCAGACCAAGGCTGCGGCAAAGCCGGAACCATTGACGGCGCCCCATGCGCTGGGCGATGGCACCGGCCATTGGACGCGAAACATCGCTTTTGCCCCCGACGATAAGAGCCTCTTTGTAACCGTTGGGTCGGCCAGCAATATCGATGAGGATCCGCCGCCGCGCGCGACGGTTCAGCAATTCGATCTCGATGGCAAGCCGCTTGGCACTTTCGCCAGCGGCCTGCGCAATCCCGTCGGAATCTCCTTTTATCCGGGAACCAGCGATCTCTATGTCGTGGTCAATGAACGCGACACGCTGGGCGACGGCCTCGTTCCGGATTATCTGACGCGGCTTCAAAAAGACGGGTTTTACGGCTGGCCTTATTCTTATTTAGGCAATCATCCTCAGCCGGGCTTTGCCGAAAAGAGACCCGATCTCGTCGCCAAGGCGATCGTTCCCGATCTTCTTTTTGAATCGCACTCGGCGCCCTTGGGTCTCGTCTTTTACGGGGGCACTCAATTTCCGAAAGAATATAAAGGCGACGCTTTCGTTGCCTTGCACGGTTCTTGGAATGCCGCGGCACCGCGGGGCTATATGGTGGCGCGCGTGCCGTTCAAGGACGGGCGCCCACAAGGCTATTACGAAGCCTTCATGACCGGATTTTGGGCCAGCGGCACAAACAAAGCCGAGGTCTGGGGCCGGCCCGTTGGCCTGGCGGTAGCCTCCGACGGGAGCCTGCTGGTGGCCGATGATGTGGGCGAAAAGATCTGGCAAATCAGCTACAAGCCGGGCCCATAGAGCCTGGGGCCGGCCGATTAACCTTTTCCCTTAAGGCTTCATTAAGGAGCCCCCCCTAGTTTGTCGGCTTGTCCTAGCTTGTCGGTTTCCCGATGCGGCCGGTCGATGTCGATTAAACCCAGCGCCGACCTATTGAACGCGATTGCCTCGCTCCCCGTGAATCGCATTGCGGTGAAGCCGAGAGTTGCGCCGACACCGTCGGTTCAGCCGGCCCAAAAGGCGGCCAACCAGAAGGCGGAGGACCGACCGTCGAGCCTATCGGCCAATTCATCGGCCTCGCCGGCGCTCAATCCGAACCGCTATTACCGGCCGGGTACTATCCTCGATATTCTCGTCTAAAAGCGTCTCTCGCCGCGGATCCTCAATTTTAGAATCCGAGCAGCGCGCGGGCGAATTGATTGGCGTCGAACGGGCGCAAATCGTCGACGCCCTCGCCAACACCAATTGCGTGCACCGGCAATTTAAATTTTTCGGCCAGCGCCACCAGGACGCCGCCCCGCGCGGATCCGTCGAGCTTGGTGACGATCAGACCGGTGAGATCGATCATGCTGCGGAAGGTCTCGACCTGATTGATCGCGTTTTGTCCGGTCGTCGCATCGAGCACGAGAACGACGCTATGGGGGGCGGCAGGATCGATCTTTTTGAGGACGCGGGCGATCTTCTGCAATTCCGCCATCAAATCGGCCTTATTGTGCAGGCGTCCCGCGGTATCGATCAGCAGTAGATCGGCCTTGAGTTCTTGCGCCTGCATAAATGCATCGTGGGCAAGCGCTGCGGCATCGCTGTTGGGCTCGCTGGCGATGACGGCTGCGTTCGTGCGCATCCCCCAGATTTTCAGCTGCTCGATCGCCGCCGCGCGGAAGGTGTCGCCGGCAGCCAAGATCACGCGCAAATTCTGGCCGCTGTAGAATTTCGCAAGCTTGCCGATGGTTGTCGTCTTGCCGGTACCGTTGACCCCGGCGATCAACACGACATGGGGTTTGAGCTTGGAATCGATGACGAGCGGCTTGGCCACCGGCTCGAGCAACGCCGTGATGTCGCGGGCCAAGGTTTCGCGCACTTCCTGTTCGGCCGAATCGCGATCGAAGCGGATCTTGGAAAGATCGCTTGCGAGTTTGGCCGCCACCACGGGCCCGAGATCGGCGGCGATCAACAGCTCTTCAAGGTCCTGGATGGTTTCGGCGGTGGCGCGCTCGCCGGTAAAAAGCCCGCTCAACCCTTCGCTCAATTTTGAGGCCGAGCGGTTAAGCCCCGCCCGCAACCGGCCCAGCCATCCGGTCTTTTCGCCGCCGGCCGTCAGGGTCACCGTGCGATCTCGCCCAGCAATTCGTCGTTATTGGCCGATGCAATCTCGACCGGGACGACCGTGCCCGGATAGCCGGGTGTCGCAAGTCTGACCGGTGCGAAATGTTCCGACCGCCCGAAATCTTCCCGTTCGACCAGCACCCGTGCGCGGGTCCCGATCCGGCTTTGGAAATAACGACGGCGAGCGTCGTTCGCGGCTGCCCGCAATTTCGCCGCGCGGGCTTTGACGGAGCCGGGATGAACGCGCGGCATGCGGGACGCCGGCGTGCCGGGCCGCGATGAATAAGGAAACACGTGAAGCCAGACGAGATCGCAGTCGCCGATCATCGCCACACTGTTCTCGAACATCGACTCCGATTCAGTCGGGAACCCGGCGATCAAATCGGCGCCGAAGACGATGTCAGGACGAAGCTCGCGAAGCCGGGCGCAAAGCTCGATAGCCTGACGGCGCGAGTGTCGGCGCTTCATGCGCTTCAGGATCATGTCGTCGCCCGATTGCAGGCTCAAATGAAGATGCGGCATCAGCCGCTCCTCATTGGCGAAAAGATCGAACAAATCCTCGTCGACTTCGGCCGGGTCGACCGAGGAAAGCCGCAGTCTTTCGATCTCGGGAACATTCGCCAGCAAACGGCGGACCATCTGCCCCAGGCTCGGCGTTCCCGGCAGGTCGCCGCCGAAGGAGGAAATATCGACGCCGGTCAGCACGATTTCGCGGTAGCCGTTCTTGACCAGCATCTTCGCCTGGGCCGCGATCTCGCCCAGCGGCACACTGCGGGAATTTCCGCGGCCGAAAGGAATGATACAGAAGGTGCAACGGTGATCGCAGCCTTGCTGCACCTGGACGAAGGCGCGGGCGCGGCCCTCGAAGCCGGGAACCAAATGACCCGCCGTTTCGCGAACGCTCATGATGTCGTTGACGGCGATCTTCGGCATGTCGGTGGCGAAAGCGTTCCGGTAAGTCGCGCGCTCCAGCTTTTCGATATTGCCCAGCACCAGATCGACCTCGCCCATATCGGCGAAGTTTTGCGGGTTCACTTGCGCCGCACAGCCGGTGACGATGATTCGCGAATTGGGACGCTTGCGCTTGGCGCTGCGGATCGCTTGCCGCGCCTGGCGCTCGGCCTCGGCGGTCACCGCGCAGGTATTGACGATCACCGCATTCTCGAGCCCGCTGCCGCGCGCCAGATTCTTGATGGCTTCCGATTCGTAAGCATTGAGGCGGCAGCCGAAGCTGATGACTTCAACGTTGTCCACCGGGGCATCGTGTAAATTTTCCGGTACGGTCACGACAGCAAATCCTTGGCGAGCTGGCCCTTGAAGCTGATCGCCGCCGGACCGCTCATTAATACATGTTCATCCTTCAGCCATTCGACCGCAAGAACGCCGCCGTCGAGCACGATGTCCGCCTTGCGCGACGCCAGCCCGCGCCGGCTGGCGCCGACCAGTGCGGCGCAGGCGCCAGTCCCGCAAGCCAGCGTGATGCCGGTGCCCCGCTCCCAAACGCGCACGCGGATTTTCTCCGGCGAAAGGATTTGCGCGACCTCGATATTGGCGCGCTCCGGAAACATCGCGTGCCGTTCGAGCTTCGGCCCCAAACCGGCAAGATCGATCGCTTCCGCATCTTTGACGAAGAACACCGCGTGGGGATTGCCCATATTGACCGCAACGGCGTCGCTGAGCGGCCCCAAGGACAACGGCAGGTGCAGCGTATCCACCGCTTCGCGGAGCGGGATATCGCGCCAATCGAGCTTGGCGCGGCCCATATCGATGGTGATCGAGCCATTGGCCTGGCTCTCGGCGTCCAACAACCCGGCCTTGGTTTCGATGATGAGATGGTCCCGGTTCAGCTCTTCCATCAGCAGGGCCGCCACACAGCGCGACGCGTTGCCGCAGGCCTCGACCTCGCCGCCGTCGGCGTTGAAAATCCGCATGCCCACATCGGCAAGGCCGGTATCGGTTCTCTCGATCACGATGACCTGGTCGCAGCCGACCCCCTTATGCCGGTCGGCGATACGGCGGACTTGAGCGGCATTGAGGCGCAGCGGCATTTCGCGGGTGTCGAGCACCACGAAATCGTTGCCAAGCCCATGCATTTTAATGAAAGGGACCCCGTCCATAGCCCGCCATATATGGCCCCGAAAGCAGCCGAGTCCATAGGATTTCCAAGGGTTTCGGCCCGGCCCGGCTTGACTAAGGCAAGTCCGAAGACCTATTGTCCCGCCCGCCTAGCCAGAGTTTTAGGCCGCTTGCCCCCGAGGGGGTCCGCCAGTCCGCGAGATTCGCGCACTGGCGTTTTTGGCTTTGCGCGTTTAGCGACGTGACATTGGAGTTTAACGACCGACGATGTTCGATCAACTGACCGGCCGTTTGGGCGAGGTTTTCGACCGGCTGAAGCGCCGAGGCGCTTTGTCGCAAGCCGATGTCGCGGCGGCGTTGCGCGAGCTCAGGGTTGCGCTGCTCGAAGCCGATGTCGCCCTGCCGGTGGTCAAGGACCTGCTGGGGCGGGTTTCGCTGAAAGCGGTCGGCGAAGAGGTCATTCGCGGGATCAACCCCGCGCAGATGGTCGTCAAGATCGTTCACGACGAATTGGTTTCGGCACTCGGGAACGAAGCTTCGGCGATCAATCTCGCCGCCAAGCCGCCTGTTCCGGTTTTGATGGTCGGCTTGCAGGGCTCCGGCAAAACCACCACGACGGCGAAACTCGGGCTGCGTTTGCAATCGCGCGAGCGCAAGAAAGTCTTGATGGCCTCCCTGGACACGCGCCGTCCGGCTGCCCAAGAGCAATTGGCGGTGCTGGGAAAACAAACCGGAGTCGCGACGCTGCCGATTGTCGCCGGCGAAGATGCGGTGACGATTGCCAAGCGTGCCATTGAATTGGGCAAGCTCGAAGGATTCGATATCGTGCTGCTCGATACTGCCGGCCGGCTCCATATTGATGACGAATTGATGGACGAGGCGGCGCAAATCGAAGCCGCCGTTCATCCGGCGGAGACGCTTCTAGTGGCCGATTCCCTGACCGGCCAGGATGCGGTCAATGTCGCCGCGCAATTCGCGGCGAAACTCAAGCTCACCGGGATCGTCCTGACGCGCGCCGATGGCGATGCGCGAGGCGGTGCCGCACTTTCGATGCGGGCGGTCACCAATTGCCCGATCAAATTCATCGGCGTCGGAGAAAAAATGGACGCCCTCGAAGTCTTCAATCCGGAACGGATCGCCGGACGGATTTTGGGCATGGGCGATATCGTCGGGCTTGTCGAGCGGGCGGCGGAAACCGTCGATCGCGAAAAAGCCGAGCGGATCGCCAAGAAAGCGGCGAAACGGGGGCTCGACCTCGAAGATTATGCAGGCCAGCTCGCCGAGCTTACCAAGATGGGCGGGATCTCGGCGCTGATCGGCATGCTGCCGGGCGTCAACAAATTGCAGAGCAAGCTCGACCAGGCGGGGATCGACAATTCGATCATCAAGCGCCAGCGCGCGATCATATCATCCATGACCCCGGCCGAGCGGCGCGACGTGAAATTGTTGAATGCGTCGCGCAAGCGCCGCATCGCCGCCGGCTCCGGCACCCGCGTCGAAGACGTGAACCGCTTGCTCAAGCAGTTCCTGGATATGAACCGGGCGATGAAGCAGATGGGAAAGCTCGGTCCCAAGGCGTTCATGCGCCATGGCTTCCCTGGCTTTCCGCCACGCTGAATTTTTATCGACAATAGAGAATCGTACCTAACGTCCCAGAGGAGGGAGAAAAACCGAAATGTCCGTGAAGATACGCATGTCCCGTGCCGGGGCGAGGAATCGTCCCTATTTCCGCGTCGTCATCGCCGAATCCAGCTCGCCGCGCGACGGCCGCTTCATCGAGCGCGTGGGTTCCTATAACCCGCTGCTGCCCAAGGAGCATCCGGAGCGTCTGAAGCTCGATATGGAGCGAATTAAGTATTGGTTGTCGAAGGGTGCGACACCGAGCGATCGCATCGCGCGGTTTTTGTCGACCACGAATGTGGTTCCGGCGCCGACAATCTATCCACAGACCATCCAAGACAAGCCCAAGGCAAAAACCGTCGAGCGGATGAAGGCGAAGGAAGAGACGCGCAAAGCAGCGGCCGAGGCCGCCGCCCAAGCCGCGTCTCAGGCCGCCGAAGCCCCGGCGGAAGCGCCGAGCGAAGCCCCGGCGGAATAAGGGCGATCGGAATAGAAACGATTCATGCGCACCGCCCGCCATCCCGTGCCCGACATGCAAGCGACGCAAAACATTTGCGTCGGCGTGATCATCGCTGCGCATGGAATCAAGGGCGAGGTGAAGGTGAAGAGCTTTACCGAGGACGCCACAAAATTGGCCTCCTATGGCGCGCTCTTCGATGAAACGGGAACGCAGCGGTTCGCGTTGACGGTGACCGCCGTGACCAAAGGCATGGTGATCGCTGCGATCCAGGGCGTCAGCAATCGGAACGCCGCCGAAATGCTGAAGGGAACAAAACTCTTTGTTCCGCGCGACGCGTTGCCGGAATTGTCGGAAGAGGAATTTTATCACGCCGATCTGATCGGATTGACCGCCGAGCTTCGCGACGGAACGCAACTGGGTGCGGTGACCGCCGTGCACAATTTCGGAGCGGGCGATGTGATCGAAGTGAAGCGAAAACACGGCGGCACGGTCGATATTCCGTTCACGAATACGGTCGTTCCGGTGGTCGATATCGAAGGCGGGAGAATTGTGATCGATCCGCCCGATGGACTCATTGATGAACCGACGTCGGGGCCGAAGTCTCGGCGAAGGAGGCCTCATGCCGCGTAAGAGCGGCGCGCCGTGGACGGCGCGGGTGCTGACGATTTTCCCCGAGGCATTCCCCGGTCCGCTTGGCATTTCCTTGACCGGAAAAGCATTGAGCGACGGAACTCTGGGCCTTGGAGACGGTGGACATCCGTGGCTTCGCCAGCGATAAACACCGCACCGTCGACGATTTGCCCTTCGGCGGCGGTCCCGGCATGGTGATGCGTCCGGATGTCGTCGATGCGGCGATTGGCGCTGCGCGCGATCCTTCGGCTCCTCTTATTTATCTCTCGCCGCGCGGCCGGTTACTGACCCAGGCGCGAGTGCGGGAATTGGCGGACGGACCGGGCGTGACTTTGCTCTGCGGCCGGTTCGAAGGGGTCGACGAGCGGGTGCTCGAAGCCCATGAAATCGAAGAGATCAGTCTTGGCGATTTCGTGCTATCCGGCGGCGAGACGGCGGCGATTGCGCTGATCGAAGCCTGCGTCCGGTTGCTTCCCGGCGTTGTGGGCGCCGCCGAGTTCGCTGGACGAAGAAAGTTTCGAGCGGGGATTGCTCGAGTATCCCCACTATACCCGGCCGCAGCTTTGGCAAGGTCGGACGGTGCCGGAGATCCTGGTTTCCGGCGACCATGGGAAGATCAAGGCCTGGCGCTTGGGCCTGGCGGAGGAAACCACGCGGAAGCGGCGGCCCGATTTGTGGGACGTCTATGTGAAAAGCCGCAAGCACTAGCAACTGAATTTCATTGGAATGAGAGAAGGAGTGACCGCCATGACGCTGATGCAGGATTTCGAAAACGCACAAGTCGCGAAACTTTCGGAAGGAAAAGAGATTCCGGAATTCGGCCCGGGCGACACCTTGCGCGTCCACGTCAAGGTGGTGGAAGGCGAGCGCAGCCGTGTCCAGGTGTTTGAGGGCGTCTGCATCGGGCGGAGCAATGCCGGCCTCAATTCGTCCTTCACCGTTCGCAAGATTTCCTATGGCGAAGGCGTTGAGCGCGTTTTCCCGATCTATTCGCCTCTGGTGGACAAGATCGAGGTGGGCCGCCACGGCAAAGTCCGCCGTGCCAAGCTTTATTACCTGCGTGGCCTCACCGGAAAACGCGCCCGTATCGCCGAAAAGACGGCTTTCATTCCGGGTGCGGAAAGCGCCCAGGCCGCTGCCGAGGAACGTGCGCGGGAAGAGCAGGCGATTGCCGCCCAGCCCGAGCCGAAGGCGCCGGGCGCGAAATCATAGGCGTATTGCAGGCAGTTGACGCGCGCGGCTCCCGACACCAGCTTTTGAGAGCCGCGCTTCATCGGACAGGAACGAATGGCCAAAACGCTTTTCGATAAGATTTGGCAAAGCCATCTGGTCGATGTGCAGGACGACGGAACTTGCGTCCTCTATATCGACCGGCATTTGGTTCATGAAGTGACCAGCCCGCAGGCTTTCGAAGGCCTGCGCGCCGCCGGTCGCCGCGTTCGCCGTCCCGCGGCGACGCTGGCGGTCGCCGATCACAATGTGCCGACATTGAACCGCGCCAAAGGCGTGGACGATCCGGAATCGAAAATCCAAATCGATACCTTGGCCGCAAATTGCCATGAATTCGGCGTGCCCTATTTTGCCATGGACGATGTGCGCCAGGGCATCGTGCACATCATCGGCCCGGAACAAGGCATGACCCAACCGGGGATGACCATCGTTTGCGGCGATTCCCATACGTCGACTCACGGCGCGTTCGGCGCGCTCGCCTTCGGCATCGGCACGTCCGAAGTCGAACATGTGTTAGCGACCCAGACTCTCATTCAAAAGCCCGCCAAGAACATGCGGATCTTGGTCGAGGGCGATCTGGCCTTCGGCGTGACCCCGAAAGATCTGATTCTGGCGATCATCGGCAAGATCGGAACCGCCGGCGGCACCGGCCGGGTCATCGAATACGCCGGACCGGCCATCCGGAAACTTTCGATGGCGGGACGAATGACCATCTGCAACATGTCGATCGAGGCGGGCGCCCGCGCCGGCTTGATCGCACCCGACGAAGTGACCTTCGAATATCTGAAAGGCCGGCCCTTTGCACCGAAGGCGGGCGCCTACGAGATAGCGGTCCAGCATTGGAAGACGCTGCCCTCCGATCCGGGCGCCAAATTCGATGCGGAAGTGTCGATCAAGGCCGCCGACATCGCGCCGCAGGTGACCTGGGGCACCAGCCCGCAAGACGTCTTGCCGATCACCGGCAGCGTGCCGGACCCTTCGATGGAACGCGATGGTGGTAAGCGCCAATCGATGGAGCGCGCTCTCGCTTATATGGGGTTGCGGCCGGGAACCGCGCTGCGCGATGTCGCCATCGATGCGGTATTCATCGGCTCGTGTACCAATGCCCGGATCGAGGACCTCCGCGCCGCCGCCAAGATCGCCGAAGGCCGGAAAGTTGCGCGTGGCATCCGCGCCATGGTCGTCCCGGGTTCGGGGCTGGTGCGCGAACAGGCGGAATCCGAAGGGTTGCACAAGGTTTTCCTCGCCGCCGGTTTCGAATGGCGCGAGCCCGGATGTTCCATGTGCTTGGCCATGAATGCCGATCGCTTGAATCCCGGCGAGCGCTGCGCCTCCACGTCCAATCGCAATTTCGAAGGGCGCCAGGGCCGCGGCGGCCGCACCCATCTGATGAGCCCGGAAATGGCGGTTGCGGCGGCGGTTACCGGTCATCTGACCGATGTGCGGGAGCTGCTCTAGATGGATAAATTCGTGAAATTGACCGGGATTGCGGCACCCCTGCCGATCATCAATGTCGATACCGACATGATCATCCCGAAGCAATTCCTGAAGACGATCAAGCGCACGGGCTTGGGCAAGCATCTCTTCCATGAGATGCGCCATGACGACAAGGGCGGCGAAATCGGCGATTTCGTGCTGAACCGCGAGCCCTATCGGAAAGCCAAGATTTTGGTTGGCGGCGAGAATTTCGGCTGCGGGTCGAGCCGCGAGCACGCGCCCTGGGCCTTGCTCGATTTCGGGATTCGCTGCGTGATCGCGCCCTCTTTCGCGGATATTTTCTATAACAACTGCTTCAAGAACGGAATTTTGCCGGTCACTCTGCCCAAGCCGGTCGTCGAGACGCTGATGGAATTCGCGCGCGGCGGCAACAATGCGACGCTCACCGTCGACCTGCCATCGCAAACCATCACCGGCCCCGACGACAAGCCGATTCCCTTCGAAATCGACGCCTTCCGCAAGCATTGCCTGCTCAACGGGCTCGATGACATCGGGCTCACCCTGCAAAAAGCGGCGGCCATCGACAAATTCGAGGACCACCAGAAACTGGGCCAGCCCTGGCTCTGGTCCGCCGCCGTTTAATTGCACGCAACAATTGCCGCTGCCATGACGACGAAGAAAATCCTTGTGCTCGCCGGTGACGGCATCGGCCCCGAGGTGATGCGCCAGGTGCGGCGCGTCATCGATTGGTTCGATGCGCGTGGGCGGATGCATTTCGAAATCACCGAAGGTCTGGTCGGCGGTTGTTCCTATGACGCCCACAGAACGCCGCTCACCGACGAAACGATGCGGCAAGCGATGGAATCCGACGCCGTGCTTTTGGGTGCCGTCGGCGGACCGAAATGGGACAGCTTGCCTTTCGAAAAAAAGCCGGAGCGCGGCCTGCTGCGTCTGCGCAAGGATATGGCGCTATTCGCCAATCTGCGTCCTGCGCTGGTGTTCGACGCCCTGGCCGATGCCTCGACGCTGAAGACGGAGCTCGTCAAGGGTCTCGATATCATGATCGTGCGGGAGCTGACCGGCGGGGTTTATTTCGGCGAACCCCGGGGCATCGAAAAGCTTCCCGACGGCAGCCGGCGCGGCGTCAACACCCAGGTCTATACGACGGAGGAAATCCGCCGCGTCGCCCGGGTCGCCTTCGATCTCGCGCGCAAACGCAACAACCGCGTGACCTCGGTCGAAAAATCCAACGTCATGGAAACCGGCTTGCTGTGGCGCGAGGAAGTCGCGTTTGTTCAAGACAAGGAATATCCGGATGTCGAGCTCGCGCATATGTACGCCGACAATTGCGCAATGCAGCTCGTGCGCAATCCGAAGCAATTCGACGTCATCGTGACCGACAATCTCTTCGGCGACGTGCTTTCCGATTGCGCGGCGATGCTGACCGGCTCCCTTGGGATGTTGCCTTCGGCCTCATTGGGTGCGCCGGATTCGCAAGGCCGGCGCAAGGCGCTCTACGAACCGGTTCACGGCAGCGCGCCGGACATCGCGGGCCGGGACATCGCCAATCCGCTGGCGACGTTGTTGAGCTTCGCGATGATGCTCCGCTATTCCTTCGAGGATGGAAAAAGCGCGGATCTCATCGAAGCCGCTGTTCAGAACGTGCTGAATGGCGGGGTTCGCACCGCCGATATCATGCAGCCGGGCAAGGCCCGGGTCTCGACCACGGTGATGGGTGACACGATCCTGCGTGAGCTCGATAAGCTCGGCGCTTAAAATTTACTCGATTCCGTGCCGGGCCAATTCGGGTTTGAGCCGTCCCGTCAGGGCGAGTGCGGCCATCCGGAAATCCCCGAGAAGCGACCACCAGGGATAAGAAAAAGTGGCGGGGCGGTTCCGCTCCATCACGGCGTGCCCCGCCCAAGCCAAACCATAACCGGCAATTCCCGCCAACACCGCCAATGCCCAAGCTCCGGTCACAACTGCGGCGCCAAGGCAGAACGCCGCGAATCCCAGGCCAGCGTAATGGAGGGCGCGGGTTTGGGGTTTCCGGTGCTGGCTTAAATAATATGGCCAGAACTCGGCAAAATTTCGGAACCGCGTATTGCGATCGCGCATGACCGGCTTATTCCACTCCCGCCATTTTCCGCTTGTCCATCTGATGCATTGCGCCAGCCGTCCCTGTTACCCGCTATATTATCTACATTATCTACTGCGACCCATCCGTGGCGGGCAACACCTGGCTCTTTGGCGGCGCCGACCAATTCGCCAGCGCGGATTGTTTGGCCAACGACAATTGCGGCCCCCTGATCCCGATCGGCGAAGTGGCGCTGCCCAATAACGTCCCGGAACCAAAGGGCCTTGTTCGTGTTTGGTGCCAGCTTGGTAAGCTTGGTGTTGTTCCAGCGCCGGGGCTGTCGTAAAGTTACGGCGCGTCGCTAGGCACCGCGGGCTCATCGGAAGCGCCCTTCCGGATGGCCTGCAGGAACGTGGCGCCGGGATCCACGGAGAGCCAAAGACGATGCCAATTTCCAGGAGTGGATTGCCATTCTGGCTCTCGACCGCGTTATATGTGTCGGGCGCAGATATGTGGCGGCGCGGCCTCATGGCGCGTAATTCCGCGGTGATGGTGGGCTTTGCCGCCACATAATACTCAGATGCTTTCCAGCAGCTGCAGCACCCTATCCTTGGGTTGGAACCGCGCCGGCTGTTTCCCTGAGACACCCGCCTTGTCCAGTCCGCGACGCATCATCTCGACATCGGCCGCAGCGTAGCGATGCGTTGTGGCGACTTGTGAGTGCCCAAGCCAGGCCTGGATGGTCAGAAGGTCCACCCCTGACTGCAGCAGCATCATCGCGAGCGAATGTCGAAAGACATGCGGCGAAATGGATTTGCGCGCCAGTTCTGGCGTGTTCGCCATGGCCGCGGCGACAGCCCGCCGTACGATGTGGGTCGCTCCGAAGCGTGTCAATCGTGTCCCGTTTGTGCCCACGAAGAGCGGGCGCACCTCATAGTGCTCGACTCCACGCTCGCTCATCAACGCCTTCAGCGCTTTGACGAGATCGTCCGGCATCGGCACGATCCGCTCCTTGCGCCCCTTACCGCACAAGAGCACCTGTGGTCGCGGGCGATCGAGCCGAAGATCGCAGGCATCCACGCCGAGCGCCTCGGAAACACGCGCGCCGGTGCGTGCGAGGAAAAGCAGCAATACCCGATCTCGGCGCCCCCGCGGCGTTCGCTGATTCGGCGCGTCAATGATGGCGTCAAGCTCGTGTCGTGCGAGATGATGCGTCACCTCGGTGTGCGACTTCTTGACGGGGATGGCGAGGACGCGCTGTGCGATGCCGAGCGATGCAGGATCGTTCGCCGCCACATGATGGAAAAATGACCGGATCGCCGTCAGGCGTGCATTGCGCGTCTGGATCGTGTTCTTCCGCTTCTTCTCGAGCTCGTCCAGGAACGTGAGAATGAGGTCGCGGTCCAGATCCTCGACTGCCAGTGCACATGGCTTGCGACCGGTCCGTTGGGAGGCAAACAGGATCAACATGCGCAAGGCATCACGATAGCTGGCGATGGTGGAGCGGCTCGCGTTCCGTTGCTTGGTTAGCCGGTTGCGGAAGAAGGACTCCAGCAGCGGCGGGAGCGAGGAATGTACGCTCATGACGCGCCTCCACTGATGAAGGCGCGGTCAGCCGCCATGCCCAGCAGGTCGGCCGTGCCCGTTACGTAATAGGCGGTATCGGTGTAGCGGGCGTGGCCGAGATAGGTTGCCAGCAAGGGCAACAACGCTTGCACATCGGCCTTCTCTCGATGCCAGGCGACAAGACGCGTGACGGCAAAGCGGTGCCGCAGGTCATGTGGCCTCAAAGCCTTGTCGCTGTCGAGACCGGCAAGCTCGCAGGCTGCGCTGAACGCCAAATGGAGTCCTGCCGGCGATAGTCGGTTGCCACGCGAGCTGAGAAAAAATGCGCAATCCTTCGGCGCCGGAAATGCTGCATCGCGATGCCGCGCGTACTTGCGTAGCGCCCCCAGCGTCGTGGTGTGGACCGGAACCAGACGATCCTTGCGGAACTTGGTCCTCCTGATGTGCAGGACGCCATCGACGAGATCGACGTCGGTGCGATCGAGGCGGAGCGCTTCGCCGGACCGCAAGCCCGTGCTCGCCAGCAATCCGACCAGTATCGCCAACACTACGCCCCGCTGGGGATATCCCGGCGAAACGCGACGGCATGCTGACATGAGCGATCCGAGCTCCATATCGCTCAGGATGCGCGGCGGCGGAATGGCGCGGGATCTGGGAAGCGCACGAGGATCGAGCGTCTCGGTTCGCGCGTCGTAGACAGCGAGATACTCGCAAAAGCGACGGACGACCCCATGATGAATGGCGCGACCGTTGGCCGTCCCTTCCCACGAGAAAATGAAGCTGAGCGCCATGTCCCGTGTCAGGGGACCCTCAAGCTGCCCGGCCTCCACATATCGGGCCAATGCGCGCAATATCGCGGTCTGCTTCTGGAACGCATAGCCAAGCGAGCGACGTAGCGCGATATAGCCCTCGACCCTGTCGGCCAGTTCTTTGGCGAAGCTGCTCATGCCGCGCCTCCCGGGAAGGGCAGCGCAACGTCGGTGAGCTGCGGCAGCGCTACCTTCACGTATATGGCGGTTGTGTCGATGCTCCGATGGCCCAGTAGGTCAGCGACCTCATTGATGGGCCGCCGTTGCCTGACAAGCTGCGTCGCCAGGCTATGGCGTAACAGATGGGCGCCAGCGGCGCCGGAAAGCTCAATCCCGCTTCGTTCCAACTGTGAACGGACGATCCTCGAAATGGAGGTGGCGTACTTGAAGGGGCGCGCCGGCGGCGCAAAGGACAGGAACACTCGGGGACTAGCGATCTTTGGTCTGGCATACAGGACATAGTCTGCGAGCGCCGCTCCTGCTTCGTCCAAGAGCGGCACTACCCGATCACGCTTCCCTTTGGTTCGCCGCACAAGCACTTCGGCGGCGCGCCAGCGGATATCCCGAAGCTCGAGTGATCGCAGCTCCTTGTTGCGCAGCCCGGTGGTGGCGAGCAAGAGCAGAAGGGCACGGTCCCGCATGCCCGACGGCGTCGTCACGTCAATCGCGTCGATCGCGCGCCTGACATCTTCCCACGCGAGCCGCGGTGGTAGGTGTGCCAGCCGCCAGCAAGGTGTTCGAGGAACGAACCGGGCGAGATCCTGGCTGTTGAGGTCCGACCACCGCAGGAAATGCAAAAATGTACGGACGTACGATGTGGTCGAGGCCCGCGTATAATTGTTGGTCGACAGCGATAGGAGATGCTGGACCAGAGCGAGCACATGCACGCCCGTCATCTCGGCAAGAGGCTGATCCGGGACGTGGTCATGGTACCAGACGAGGATCCGGCGTGCCGCGACGAGCAGCCCCTCGCAGGTCTTCGGCTCCAAGCCCCGCACCTGGCGCAGGTGATCCAGATAAGCGGCGAGCAGCGGTCTATCGGGATCGGGTGGTGCATGCCGACACGGCGTTGAAAACCGGTGTGGCGCGAGCCGACGGGCATGCTCGATCGCTGTTCGCGCTGCGATCCGTGGCGTGGCTGTCGGCAGACTCTGCACGAAGCGATCGATCATGTCCTGATCGATCGGCGCCGATCCGGCATGGCGCGCTGCGAACTCGCTGAACCTGGCAAGCCGGCCGATATAGATCTTGGCCGATCCGCGCTTGTAACCGAGCTCGGAGAAATGCGCCGCAATGCGGTCCATCTCTTCGCCCAGCGCCCCGCTACGAAGGCGCCGGAGCACCCTCGGATACTTGAAATACAGTTCCAACATGTACTCTCTCCATCATGGGCATCCCAGGGACATCCTGAGCGTGAAGGAGAAAGTGATGAGATATTATGTGGCGGCAAAGCCCACCATCACCGCGGAATTACGCGCCATGAGGCCGCGCCGCCACATATCTGCGCCCGACACATATATACGGATATGTGACGCGTCACATATCCGTATGGCGGCGATTTTTTTGGTATTGGTCTGCATTAATTTTGTGATCACTTCCGGCAATCGCGGTCTTCAGATTGACGTCAATACCCGCCAGCAGTTCATCAATCAGTCGATCCAGTTATCGCGTCTCCAGCAGGAATTGGTGACAGCGCTGGCGACCACCTCAGTCAAGAATAACAATGATGCCATCCGCCAGATTTTGGCTGACGTCGGCATCACGATTTCGGCCACCGACAAATCGGCCGGTGGGGTGCCTTCCGCAGCTCCTGCAGCTCCGGCTCCCGCCGCGGCGGCGAAAACGCCGGCCCATTGACGGTGATGGCCATGCAAAACCCAGATTCGCCTCAAGGTTCGCCCTTCATACCGCTGCTGATCGTCTTGGTCGCGCTGGTCGTGCTCGAGGGAGCACAAATGATTTTGGGAATCCACGACCGCGGGAGTCTCGAAACCGCGCGGAGCGGGCAAGATACGGCCATGCAGGAATCGGAACGCATGCGCAAGCAACTTGAAACGCTGGCCGGAAAAACGGCGGCGCTGGCGGACAAGGGCGATGCGGACGCAAAATTCATTGTCGCCGAATTCGCCAAGCGCGGCATCAACATGGTGCAGCCGAAAGACGCGCCGCCGGCAGCCGCCGAGACTCCGCGCAAGTGATCGGGCAAGCTTTTCGTTCGATTCGCCAATAACCCACACATCGCAGTCCTCGAGAGCCGCGCCGCCGAAAATCAGCCCCCGCGGAACTGCGATTGTATTTATGTATTTCAATAGGTTAATAGCCTCTCGGCGCGGCATACGCCGACCCGGCGGCGATATTAAATCATTCGACTTTGTTCATAAATTTCGTCTACAACAGCGCCCGGGCTTGAAACCCGAGAATCACATTCATAGGTCGAATCAGAACTGAAGAAGGTTGGATATGGGGTATCGAGTAGCGGTAGTGGGTGCCACGGGTGCGGTCGGACGGGAAATGCTGACGACCTTGGCCGAACGCGATTTCCCCGCGGATGAAGTTGTGGCACTTGCCTCCCATCGTTCGGCGGGCTCGCAGCTGTCATTCGGCGAGGACAAGATCCTCAAGGTCCGCGATCTCGAAACCTTCGATTTCCGCGGCGTCGATATCGCCTTGTTTTCGCCGGGCGCCAAGGTTTCCGCGGTGCATGCGCCGCGCGCCGGCGCCGCCGGTTGCGTGGTCATCGACAACACGTCGCATTTCCGTATGGACCCCGACGTGCCGCTGGTTGTGCCGGAGGTCAATCCGAAAGCGATCGCGGGGTACACCAGGCGCAACATCATCGCCAATCCGAATTGCTCGACGATTCAGTTGGTCGTCGCCTTGAAGCCGTTGCACGACCGGGCCCGCATCAAGCGCGTCGTCGTCGCCACCTATCAGTCGGTGTCCGGAGCCGGCAAAGCCGGGATGGACGAGCTCTTCGAGCAAACTCGTGGCGTCTACATGAATCAACCAGCGCCGCATCGTAAATTCACCAAACAGATCGCGTTCAACGTGATCCCGCACATCGACGTCTTCATGGACGACGGCTCGACCAGGGAAGAATGGAAGATGGTGGTGGAGACCAAGAAAATTCTCGACCCCAATATCAAGGTCTCGGCGACCTGCGTGCGGGTGCCGGTCTTCATCGGCCATTCCGAAGCGGTCAATGTAGAATTCGAAGAGCCGCTGTCGGCGGCGGAAGCCCGCGCCTTGCTCAAATCGGCCCCCGGCATTGCCGTATTCGATATCCGGGCCGATGAAGGCTATGTGACGCCTTCGGAATGCGCCGGGGAAAATGCGGTTTTTGTCAGCCGCATCCGCGAGGATCACACGGTCGAGAATGGTCTTTCGCTGTGGGTGGTTGCGGACAATTTGCGCAAAGGGGCGGCACTCAACGCCGTGCAGATCGCCGAGGAATTGATCCGCACGTATATGCGTAAAGCGGCCTGAACGCCCGCGGGTATGCGTAAGGCAGCCTGAGCGGCCTCGAGTATGCGCAAAGCCGCCTGAAGAATCGCAAGAACGTCGGTTTGCGGCGCTCGCCCTTCACTCGGCGACAATCGCGCGTGAATATTCACCCGTCATCGATTACGCCGCCGAAATATTGACCAAGCTTCTCCAGCGGTCGAATGACCACAGATTGGAGACGAATTGGTCGGCGCTGGCCTGCAACGTGAACCGCTCCGCAAAGGCCCGGCATGAGGCGCGGGGAATCTCAAGTGCCGCCATCGCGGCGCGGCCGAGATCGTTGTCCAGGCACCCGACGCCCGATCCCTCGAGGATGTCCTTCGGCCCGCGGACGGGAAAGGCCGCAACCGGCAAGCCCGACGCCAAGGCTTCCAGAATGACGTTGCCAAAAGTGTCGGTCAAACTCGGAAACACGAACGCATCGGCATCCGAATAGAACCGTGCCAGCTCGTCGCCGGTTTTAACGCCGAAAAATTTCACCTCGGGGAAACGGCGGCGAAGAGAGGGAAGGGCCGGGCCGCCGCCCACCACCCATTTGGTGCCGGGCAGATCGAGGCTCAGGAACGCTTCGATTTTCTTTTCCGGCGCCACGCGCCCGGCATAGAGCCAGATCGGTTGCGAATCGTTCACGCTCCGGCGCAGACGCGGCCGGAACAGCTTCGCATCGACGCCATGGCCCCATAGCGCAAGATTGCGAAAGCCGAGATCGGAAAGTTCCTGGCGCAAGCCGTCGGTCGGCACCAAGGTGCGCCGTGCCGACCCATGAAAGCGCCGCAACGCCGCATATCCCCATTCCGCCGGGATCGCCGTGCGCATCCGCAAATACTCCGGAAAGCGGGTATGGAAAGACGTCGTGAAGGGAATGCCGGCGCGCAAACAATAGTGCCGTGCAGCGATGCCGAGCGGGCCTTCGGTCGCGATATGCACGGCCTCCGGCTGAAACTGCTCAAGCCGGTCGCCGATATGCCCGGGCCGAACCATGGCGAGCCGGATTTCCGGATAACCGGGACAGGGCAAAGTGCGAAAGGAAAGGGGGGTCACCAGATTGATTTTGTGGCCCATCTTCTCCAACTCGCCGACGGTATGGGTCAGGGTGCGGACGACGCCATTCACTTGCGGGTGCCAGGCGTCGGTGATGATTTGAATGCGCATAGATCTCCTTAAGCCGCGACGGCAGCTCTGCCTGCGATTTGACCGACATCGGTCGCCCAATGAACGATTTGAAGGCGTCCGCGCTCGTCTTCGACCAGCGCGGTGCAGCTCTCGACCCAATCGCCGCTGTTGCAATAAAGCATGTCTTCGATGTGCCGGATTTCGGCACGATGGATATGGCCGCAAACGACGCCGTCCAATTTTCGCCGCCGCGCCTCTTCGGCCAGCGCACGCTCGAAATTGTCGATGTATTGAACGGCGTCCTTGACCATGGATTTGAGATAGGCCGACAGCGACCAATACGGATAGCCGAGTCGCCGGCGCAGCAGGTTGAACCAGTGATTGAGCGAGAGCGCGAGGTTGTATGCAGTATCGCCAAGGTGCGCGAGCCATTTGGCGTATTTGACGATACCGTCGAAATCGTCGCCGTGGATCACCAGAAGCTTGCGCCCGTCGAGAGTCTCATAAACGTCTTCACGGGCGATCTTGATGTTGGCGAGTTGAAGGCCGCAGTAATCGCGGCCCCCCTCATCGTGATTGCCGGGAACGTAGACGACCTTGGTGCCGTTCTGCGCCTTGCGCAGAATTTCCATCACCACGTCGTTGTGGCTTTGTACCCAGTACCAGGTTTTCTTGAGGCGCCAGATATCGAATATGTCGCCGACGAGAAAGAGGGCTTCGCATTCGTGGCTGCGCAGGAAGCTTAACAGATGCTCCGCTTTGCAGCCCCGCGTTCCCAAATGAACGTCGGAAATAAAGATGGTCCGGTAACGGCCTCGACGGGCTATCGGTAACATTCAACCACATCGCGAAGTTCGGTTCGCGCGGGCAGTATAAAAAAGACGTGCGGGATGTCTTGCGATTTATTTTTGCGCTGCAACACCGTTGAAACAAAACCGTCACTTTTGTTTCGCAATGTCGTGAAAGACTTATAGGTTCGCGCCCCAGGTTTCGATTAACCCTTAATTAACCACGAAAATCCGACACGGGCTTGCGCGGGGCGGGATCGGGGGCTTCGGTTACTGCCCTTCTTGGGTTTTGCGCAGGTCCTCGATTTCCTGCAGCGCCGATTTGAATTCGCTAAGATCGATGCTGTCCTCGCTCTTGACGTCGTTGTCATAGGAATCGACGCGTACGTAGAGTCGTTTGCCTTTCTTGATCTCGTCGACAATCGATTCGGCTTCTTTGCCGAGAAAACCGTCGCCATAAATAAAATGACTGACGTTGTGATCGACGCGGATCTCGATCTTGGAATCGGAGGCGCGGCGCACGCCCGCGGTCACGGCGACGGATTCCGCATCATCTTCGGAGCCGAACTGAATTCCGAAATAGGGCTGTTTCGCGTAGACGAGGGCGCAAATCAGGTGGCCGGACTTTGGGTCATTGGCGCAAACCGATTTCACGTCGCCCGCCTGTTTCTCGAACGCGGTGCCGTTTGCTTTGTCATCGGTCTTGTCGTCGTCGGCGAATACGCTCAATACGCTCGCTGACACGAAGACGAAGGCCGCGGCCGCGCCGATCAAAGAAGCAATGCGCGTCACCATAGCAGACCCGCCAGGGCGCCTGCGCCGAAGACGAGCATCAAGACACCCGATATGACGTGGACCCAGCGCAGATAAAGTGTCTCGATCGTGCGACGCATGAATCCGACTCCGGTGGAAAGCAGGATCCACCACAATGCCGAGCCGGAAAATACTCCGAGGACGAGGGCATTCGCCTCGAGCCTGCCGATGTGGCCGCCGACGCCTAAGGCAGCGAAGACACCTAAAAACGAGATAATGGTGATCGGGTTGGTTGCCGTGAGCGCAAATGCCGAAGCGGAGTCGCCGATCAAGCTTCGCCTTGGCTCGGCTTCATTGGGCGCCGCCGGCTTCGAGAGCAGGTTCTTGGCCCCCAGGATGAGGAGCAGGCAGCCGCCGCCTAACCGCAACCAGTGTTGATGCGCGATCATGAAATCGGACACGAAGCTGAGGCCGAAGGCGGCAATAACGGCAAAGAGGGCGTCTGCCACCGCGGCGCCAAAGCCGGACAGCAGGCCGTGAAGCCGTCCCCAGACCAGGGTGCGATGGACGCAGAGCACCCCGACCGGCCCGACCGGCGCAGCGATCAGCAGGCCGGCGGCAATTCCCTTGAGGAAGACCTCGATGAACATCCCTGCGACGCGTAGTTGGCGCTTAGTCGGGGCCCGACGCGCTCCCCCGGTCGGTTCTGTATCGTAGGATAGCCGGGCAGACAAGCAAAGGAAGGGCGTATTGACCCCGCTCTAACCCCTTGGCAGAGGCGAATTGCCGCGTTGCCGGCGGCTTGCCAGCGCCCGCCGTTTATCCTTACTCTCACGCCCGCTTCACGGGGATTTGGCGCCCGCTTTGCGGAATAGCCCGACAGGCGAGAGCCCTTCAGAAGGGAGAAAAGCAGGGCCATGAGCACGAAATCCGTCATCGGCAATTTCTTCGAGGATTTCTCGATCGGTTTGGAGATCATCCACGCGACGCCCCGCACGGTGACGCGGGGCGATGCGGCGTTGTTCATCGCACTGACGGGATCGCGATTCGTGCTGCATTCTTCGGATGAGTTTGCCCGTTCCATCGGCTACCGCGAAGCACCGATCGACGATCTGCTTACGTTCCATTTCGTGCTCGGCAAGACGGTTCCCGATATCTCGCTTAATGCCATCGCCAATCTCGGCTACGCGGGATTGCGCTTTGGCGTGCCGGTTTATGCCGGCGACACGCTGCGTTCGCGGTCCACGGTGATCGGCCTCAAGGAAAATTCCGACGGAAAAACGGGCATCGTTTACGTGCGTTCCACCGGCTTCAATCAGCGCGACGAAATGGTCCTCGATTATTTCCGCTGGGTCATGGTGCGGAAACGCGATACCTCGCGCCCGGCGCCGGCGTCGCTCGTTCCCGAGCTGCCGGACCGCGTTGCCACTGCCGATCTGGTCGTGCCAAAGGGCCTAAAGCTTCAGAATTACGACACGGTGCTGGCCGGTTCGCCGGCACTTTGGGAGGATTATCAGGTCGGCGAAAAAATCGACCACCTCAACGGCATGACTTTCGAAGAGGCCGAGCATATGATGGCGACGCGGCTCTATCAGAACACCGCGCGCGTCCATTTCAACCAGCATATCGAAAAACAGGGGCGCTTCGGCAAGCGTATCGTCTATGGCGGGCACATCATTTCGCTCGCCCGCGCCCATGCCTTCAATGGCCTTAGCAACGCGTTCCGGATCGCCGCGATCAATGGCGGCCGTCACACCGCACCCTCCTTTGCCGGCGATACGATCTATGCCTGGAGCGAAATTCTCGAGAAGGCCGAGATCAAGGGGCGCAACGATTTGGGGGCGCTGCGGCTTCGCACGGTTGCGACCAAGGACAAGGCTTGCGCAGATTTCCCTTATCAGCGCGAAGGCGAAGGCGGCCGCCGCGATTACGATCCGGCGGTCGTGCTCGACCTCGATTACACCGTGCTGATGCCAAGGCGGCAGCGCGCGGCAGGAATGGCGAAGCCGCGAAGGGCCAAAGGCGTAGCAAGGCGCCAGAATGCGGCTTTAAAAACCTCGACCCCGCGTAGGGCCAAATCAAAGAAGCGCAAACGTTAGATCTTCGCCCGTTTAAACCGCATTTTGCGGTTTTACCGCCGTCCTGATACAAAACCTTGTTGTTGGCGACGCAATGATCTGATAAATGAGGGGCGTCAGACGCGAGCGGAATCCGCTGCCATCTGACGCCCCCGGGAGCTGGCCCAGCTCCTGGCACTGAAAGCGGACGGGCAACCCAACCATCTCGTCCGTGGGCCGTGCGCCCCAGAGGACACCGCCCATTACGGGATGGGCGCGATCCGCCCGGATCGCCGCCCCGCGGAGCCGATGGCGTCACCCCTGCCCAAACCCGCCCGTCCCCGGTCCTTCCGAACAAGGACCGGCTCCGCGGGATTGCGGTAACCCCGGGACGGGTCACCGCCCTTCGTGCCACTCAGCGTCGCGCCGGAGTACCCGCGCATCGCCAAGGACACAAGGCGGGCCGAGGCAGGTTTTCGCCGCGGCTCCATTCACCGCACCCGGCCTTGCCCAAGGGTTCGGCCAAGCGTCAGTACAGGGCATGTCGCCGGTTGCCCGAGGAATTGCTCCCCGTCGCGGCGCCCACGACAACCGAAAGCGAACTTTCGGCGGCAGCCTGACCGCAGAACCGGCCGTTCCCAAATGCCGCCCAAATGGTGATCCGAATCGTTTTTTCGCGCAACAGTAAAAAGACAAGAGCAAGTAATTGGCGGGGCATCTGTGTAGAATTATTGGATGAATTCACAAACGTTCCACAAGTTATCCACAAGATCCTCTGGATAACTTATGGGGACTTCGTTTTGGACGGCGGTCGATTCGATTTTTGCAAGATTTAGTATGTGGCTGTGCCGATCCTATACAAAAAATGCTTCGGCATTCGAACGGTCGCGCCGACATTATCGGCCTTTTGGCGGCAAAAGGTTTGGGCTTGCGCCGGCGAGGGCATACGCAACACCCCGTAACATTGACTCGGTTTTGCCGCATCGCTAAACAGGACAGCGAGCCGCCTGCGGGGGAATTGAAATTTGCGTTGGCGCTCGCGACGACCGTTGATCCCGCGAGGAAGCCATGACCAGCGCAAAGCGGCCATTGTCCCCCCATCTCCAGATCTATCGCTGGCAGATCACCTCGGTCCTCTCGATTCTCCACCGTTTGACCGGCATGTTTCTGACCCTGGGTGCTGCGGGCCTCGTGTTGTGGCTGTTCGCGGCGGCCAGCGGCGGTCAAGCCTTCGACTGCGTACAGGCCTTGCTTGGCTCGTGGCCCGGAAAACTGCTGCTTCTTAGTTGGACCTTCGCGCTGTTCTATCACCTCGCCAATGGTATCCGGCACTTGGCCTGGGACGCCGGATATGGCTTTGATCTTGTCAGTACCGAAGCGACTGGATGGCTGGTCGTCATTGTTGCCTTTGGCTTGACGGCGCTGGCCTGGGGTTGCGCGGGGATGCCGATATGAACTCGCGGATAACAAAAGGCGCACCCGGCTTTTCCCATTGGTGGGCACAACGCATCAGCGCCATCGCGCTGATTCCGCTTTCCTTGTGGTTCGCGGCCTCGCTGATTGCCCATGCCGGCGCCGATCGCGCCGCGATAAAGATTTGGATGTCGTCGCCGCTTTCCGTGGTGCTGATGCTGTTGACCATCGGTGCTACGCTTTACCACGGTGTGCTCGGCCTTGAAGAAGTGATCACCGATTATGTGCATCAGCCGCGATGCCGAATCGCTACCATCATTTTTGTGAGACTGGCCGGTATTGGGCTCGCCGCGATGTCTCTTTATGCCGTGCTCCGTTTGGCTCTAGGCGCCTGATCCATGACCACGGCTTACGAAATTATCGATCATGAATGCGATGTCGTGGTGGTCGGCGCCGGCGGTGCCGGCTTGCGGGCCGCCTTCGGCATGGCTGCCGCCGGGCTTTCCACTTGCTGCATTTCCAAGGTCTTCCCGACGCGCAGCCACACGGTTGCCGCTCAGGGCGGCATATCCGCCGCACTCGGCAATATGGGCGAAGACGATTGGCGCTGGCATATGTACGACACCATCAAGGGTTCAGACTGGCTGGGCGATCAGGACGCCATCGAATATATGTGCCGCGAGGCGGTCCCGGCGGTCATCGAGCTCGAACATTACGGCGTGCCGTTTTCGCGGACGCCGGATGGGCGGATATATCAGCGACCCTTCGGCGGCATGACGACGCGGTTCGGCGAAGGCACGGCACAACGCACTTGCGCCGCCGCCGACCGTACCGGCCACGCGATCCTGCACACGCTGTATCAGCAATCGCTCAAACATAATGTCGCGTTCTTCATCGAATATTTTGCCATCGATCTGATGGTGGAAAACGGCGCCTGCCGCGGCGTTGTCGCCTGGAATCTCGAAGACGGCACGATCCACCGCTTCAATGCCCATATGACGGTTTTGGCGACCGGCGGATACGGACGCACTTATTTCTCCTGCACCTCCGCCCACACCTGCACCGGCGACGGCAATGGCATGGTGCTGCGCGCCGGGTTGCCGCTTCAGGACATGGAATTCATCCAATTCCACCCGACCGGCATCTACGGCGTCGGCGTGCTCCTCACCGAAGGGGCGCGGGGCGAAGGCGGATATCTCACCAATTCCAAAGGCGAGAAATTCATGGAGCGCTACGCGCCCCACGCCAAGGATTTGGCCTCCCGCGATGTCGTCAGCCGCTCGATCACGGTTGAAATTCGCGAAGGCCGCGGGGTTGGTCCCAAACGCGATCACATGTATCTCAATCTTTCCCATCTCGACCCGAAGGTCATTCGCGAACGCCTTCCCGGCATCGTCGAAAATACGAGTGTTTTCTCCGGCGTCGACGCGACCAAGGAGCCGATCCCGATCATCCCAACCGCGCACTACAACATGGGCGGCATTCCAACCAATCGGAACGCCGAGGTGGTCGTGATGCGCGACGGCGAGGTGAAGATCGTTCCAGGATTGATGGCGGTGGGCGAGGCGGCTTGCGTTTCGGTGCACGGCGCCAACCGGCTAGGCTCCAATTCGCTTCTCGATCTCGTCGTCTTCGGCCGGGCCGCCGCCCTTCGCTGCGCGCAACTCATCAAACCGGGCACACGGCCGCGGGACCCGACAAAAGAATCGTCCGAGCTTGCGTTGTCGCGCCTCGATCGGTTTCGCCACGCCAAGGGCTCGACATCGACGGCAGCCCTCCGTCTCGAAATGCAATGGGTTATGCAGGAAGATTGTGCCGTGTTCCGCACCGGCGAAATTTTGGAGCAGGGCAAGCGGCGCATTGCCGAATCCTGGTCGAAGCGCGGCGATCTCAAGGTCTCCGACCGTTCGATGATCTGGAACAGCGATCTCGCGGAAACGCTCGAGCTCGACAATCTGATGTATCAGGCGGTGGTGAGCCTTCATTCCGCGGCTAATCGGACCGAAAGCCGTGGTGCGCACGCCCGCGAGGATTATCCGGACCGCGACGACCAGAATTGGCTGAAGCATACCTTGGTGTCGATGGGCGAGGACGGCAAACCGTCGATCGATTACCGCCCGGTCGTTTTGAAACCGATGACGAATGACGTGGCGGCGGTTGCCCCAAAGCCGCGGGTCTATTAGCGCACGAGGGTAGGGCACGAGGGAAAAATGGTCGAATTCGCGCTGCCGAAGAATTCCCGCGTCAAGAAGGGCGAAACCCACAAAGCGCCGGATTCGGCGCAGAACACCAAGACCTTCGAGGTCTATCGCTATGATCCGGATTCGGGCGAAAACCCGCGGCTCGATACCTTTGAAGTCGATCTCGATTCCTGCGGGCCGATGGTCCTGGATGCGCTGCTCAAGATCAAGAATGAGGTCGACAGCACGCTCACTTTGCGCCGTTCCTGCCGCGAAGGCATTTGCGGCTCCTGCGCCATGAATATCGACGGGACCAATACGCTCGCCTGTTACAAGCACATCAATGAAGTTAAAGGCACGGTGAAGATCTATCCCTTGCCGCATATGCCGGTGATCAAAGATCTGGTTCCCGATCTGAGGCAATTTTACCGGCAATACGCGTCCATCGAGCCGTGGATGAAAACCTCGAGTCCGACGCCCGGCGATCGCGAGCGGCTGCAATCGGAGGAAGACCGGGCCAAGCTCGACGGACCGTCCGACTGCATTTTATGCGCCTGTTGTTCGACGGCCTGTCCCAGCTATTGGTGGAACAGCGACAAATATCTCGGACCCGCCATCCTGCTGCAAGCCTATCGCTGGATCGCGGACAGCCGGGACGAAGCCTTGGACGAGCGGCTAGACGCGCTGGACGATACATTCAAGCTCTACCGTTGCCACACCATCATGAATTGCACGAAGACGTGCCCGAAGCATCTCAACCCCGCAGAGGCCATCAGCGAAATCAAGAAGCTGATCGCGAGCCGGGAGTGACCGCGCGGAACTTGCGCGGTTCGGCATGACAAATTCGGAAGCGCGATCGCTGCTGCTGAAAGCCAGGCGCCGGCACACCTGGATCGTCGCGGTGCCGCTGCTGCTGGCGTTTCTGGTCAGCGGCAGCTCATGGAGCAATGTCTCTCTCCTTCATGCGCTCTATCAGTGGATCGGCTATTTCCTGACCTTGATCTGCGTGCTCGGGCGCGGCTGGTGTTCGGCTTATATCGGCGGCAGAAAAAATTATGAACTGATCACGGCCGGTCCTTACTCGGCGGTGCGCAATCCTCTCTATGTGTTCAGCTTCATCGGTGTTGCCGGAATCGGATTTTGCACCGGCACGGTCACCTACCTCGTGATTTTGACCGTGCTGTTCGCCGCCTATTATCAAATCGTGGTTTGGCGCGAAGAAAAATTCATGGCGGAAACCTTCGGTCAGGCTTTTGCCGATTACAAAGCCCGGGTTCCGCGCTGGTGGCCCAACTTCGATCTCTGGCAAGACGTACTGGAAGTTCAGGCCCGGCCGAGGTTCCTTTACATCACGCTGCGCGACGGCGCGATGTTCTTTCTCGCTTTTCCGCTGCTGCGCCTGATCGAATATCTGCACGGCCTCGGCGCGCTTCCGGTTCTTTTGCGGCTCCCCTGAGCGTGGGGAGGCTATTCGAGGGCGATTTTGCCGTCGATCGTATGGCTGAAATTGAGCTTGCCGATGCTGAGCGTCATTTGGGCATCGAGCTTCTCATTGCCTTTGATCTTGCCGGAGCTCAGCGCTTCCGACACCGCGCGTTCGATCTCACGCTGGGAAGCGACGCCCACCGTCTTAAGAAATTTGCGGATTTCCATATTAAAGACGTCGTCCTTCATCGTCCTCCTCCGTTTTGTCCTATCCCCCTGCCGGACAAGGGGTTTTGCGCTGTGGTCGCCCGGCGACCCATTGAAATCTGCTGGCGGGCTTCCTTGATTTAAGGTAACCCAACAATGCCGCGATTGGCATCCTGAGTAGTCATGGCCATCATCGAGACCGACTTTGCCGCGCCGAACGCACCGCTTACCGACGAGGAGCTCGAGCGCGAGATCGCGCGCCTGAAGCGCGAGCGTAACGCCGTCATCCTCGCCCACTACTATCAAGACGGCAATATCCAGGACATCGCCGATTTCGTCGGCGATTCGCTGGATCTCTCCCGGAAGGCCGCCGCCACTCAGGCCGACGTCATCGTATTCTGCGGCGTGCGCTTCATGGCAGAAGTGGCGAAAATTCTGAGTCCCGAGCGAACGGTGCTGATCCCCGACTTCGGCGCCGGCTGTTCGCTCGAATCGTCGTGCCCGGCCGATGCCTTTGCGGCATGGCGGAAAAAACATCCCGGCCATGTGGCGATTACCTATATCAATTGCTCGGCGGAGGTCAAGGCGCTGTCCGACATCATCGTGACTTCGTCGAATGCCGAAGCGATCATCCGCCAGATCCCGGAAAACCAGCCAATCCTGTTCGCGCCCGATCGGTTCCTGGGAGCGTATCTCGCGCGCAAGACGGGACGCGATCTCGTGCTTTGGCCTGGTACCTGCATCGTCCATGAACAGTTCTCGGAGCGCGAGCTGGTGAGATTGCGGACGCGCCATCCGAACGCCAAGCTGGCCGCACACCCGGAATGTCCGGAATCGATTTTGCAAATGGCCGATCACGTCGGCTCGACGTCGTCGCTTCTCAGTTACGTGACGAACGCGCCCGACAAGGAATTCATCATCGCCACCGAGCCGCATATCATTCACCAGATGCAAAAGCGGTCGCCCGACAAAATTTTCATCCCGGTTCCGGGCATGGACGAAAGTTGTTCCTGCAACAATTGCCCGTTCATGGCGCTCAATACCCTGGAGAAACTCTATCGCTGTTTGCGCGATATGAAGCCGGCCCTCGATATGCCGGAAGAATTGCGTCGCGCGGCGTTCAAGCCGCTGCAGCGGATGCTGGACATGTCGCCGAAACCGGCGCAGCTTGCCGGTGCGGCGTGAGCGGTCGGCCGCCTCCTTGATTCATTTGTTTCCTTGAATTTTACCGAAAGCGAAATTGAAGACTTCATTGCACGGGCGCTGGCCGAAGATATTGGCGCCAGCGATATCACCTCCGACGCGGTCATCCCTCAAGACGCCCGGCTATCCGCGGAGATGCGCTGCCGCGAGGGGCTAATCGTCGCCGGGCTCGATATTGCGCTCGGCGTTTTTCGCAAGCTCGGGCGCGGATGCCGGATTGACGTCTTGATGAAGGATGGTCAGCGCGCCGTCGCCGGCGCGGTTCTTGCCCGGATCGAAGGCCCGGCACGTTCGATGCTGACTGCGGAGCGCACGGCGCTCAATATCGTCCAGCATTTGTCGGGTATTGCCACTTTGACTCGCGCCTACGTGGATCAAGTCGCGGGAACCAAGGCGGTCATCTTGGATACGCGAAAAACGATTCCCGGTTTGCGCCGCTTCGCCAAATACGCCGCCAGCGTCGGCGGCGCCCAGAATCATCGCCTGGGTCTTTATGACGAAGTCCTGATCAAGGACAATCACATCGCGGTATGCGGCGGCATCAAGCCAGCGATTGCCGTGGCCAGGGCGAAGGGGCTTTCGGAATTCGAAATCGAATGCGACACCCTCGATCAGGTGAGAGAGGCGATCAATTCGGGCGCCCGGCATTTACTTTTGGACAACATGGGTCTCGCGGCTTTGCGCGACGCGGTCGCGCTGGCCGCCGGCCGGGCAAAGCTCGAAGCTTCCGGCGGCGTTACTCTTGAAGCCGTGCGGGCGATCGCCGAGACCGGCGTCGATTTCATTTCGGTCGGGCGCATCACCCAATCGGCGCCAGCCGTCGATATCGGCCTCGACTATACGGCTTAAGGCCTAAACCTTAACCCTCCCTCTTTTCTTGCCCTTCCCGGGCGAATCACGTTACCTAGGCTTGCAGCACCGTTGCCGGGCAAAGACCCGGACGGCCTTATGTCTTTAGGCTTTTCGGCCGGATGGGGTGCGTAAAGGGAGGAGTTATGGCGCGTAATAAGATCGCCCTGGTCGGCGCCGGGAACATTGGCGGAACGCTGGCCCATCTCGCCGGCCTTAAGGAACTCGGCGACGTCGTCCTGTTCGACGTCGTCGAGGGCGTCCCGCAGGGCAAGGCGCTCGATATCGTTCAGTCGTCCCCGGTAGCAGGCTTCGATGGCCGCTATACCGGCACCAACGACTATAAGGATCTCGAAGGCTCGGACGTCGTCGTCGTGACCGCGGGCGTTCCGCGCAAGCCGGGCATGAGCCGCGACGACCTGATCGAAATCAACGCCAAGGTCATGGATGCCGTCGGGCAGGCGATCAAAAAGCATTGCCCGAAGGCCTTCGTCATCTGCGTCACCAATCCGCTGGACGCGATGGTTTGGGTACTCCGCGAAAAAAGCGGGCTGCCGCACAATAAGGTCGTCGGCATGGCCGGCGTGCTCGATACCGCGCGCTTCCGTTATTTCCTCGCCGATGAATTCAAGGTGTCCGTCGAAGATGTGGGCGCCTTCGTTCTCGGCGGCCACGGCGACACCATGGTGCCGCTGGTGCGTTATTCGACCGTGGGCGGAATACCGTTGCCGGATGTGATCAAAATGGGTTGGAGCACCCAAGAGCGCATCGATGCAATCGTCGAGCGCACGCGCATGGGCGGCGGCGAGATCGTCGCCTTGCTCAAGACCGGTTCGGCCTTTTACGCGCCGGCGACGGCCGCGATCGAAATGGCCGAATCCTATCTTCGTGACAAGAAGCGGGTCATGCCCTGTGCCGTATGGTTAACCGGTCAATACGGCGTCCGTGACCTCTATGTGGGCGTGCCGGTGGTGATCGGCGCCGGTGGCGTCGAAAAGATCATCGAGATCGAACTCAACTCCAGCGAGCAGGCCATGTTCACCAAATCTTGCGACGCGGTCCGCGGCTTGCTCGAGGCATCGGCGAAAATCCTGGCCAAGGGCGGATAATCGCGATTTGAAGCCCACCAATGCTGCAGCGCGGAAAAGCTTGAAATAATCGCTGCAGCGCAAGACAAGGTTCAGGCGCGGCAATTCGCCTCAGGATTGATGGCGGCAAGGCGAGTCGGAACGGTTGCGCGAGGTCCGGCGCATGGCTATTAATGCGGGCTTTGTTTTGGGGGCTTTAAGCGGTGGTGACAACCGCGTCGGCCGATATAGGGCGGGGCAAGATGGATATCCACGAATATCAAGCGAAGCAACTTCTCGCGAAGTATGGCGTGCCCGTGCCTTTGGGCGATATCGCCTTTAAGGCGCATGAGGCCGAAAACGTCGCCAAGTGGCTCGACGAAGAATTGATGGTGGTCAAAGCCCAGATTCACGCCGGCGGCCGCGGCAAGGCCGGAGGCGTGAAACTCGTGCGGTCGGCGGACGAGGCGGTCGACGCGGCCGACAAGATGTTCAATATGACGTTGGTCACCCATCAAACCGGACCGAAGGGCCGCCCTGTTCACCGCGTCTATATCGAAGCCGGCGTGGCCTATGATCGTGAACTCTATTTCTCAATTCTGAACGACCGCGAAACCGCGGGCATCACCATCATTGCCTCCACCGAAGGTGGCATGGATATCGAAGAGGTGGCGGAGAAATCGCCCGACAAGATTCTTAAAATTCGCCTCGCCCCGGCCCAAGAGCTGCATCAACACCACGCCCGCAGCCTTTCTTATGATCTCGGCTTGAAGGGCAAGATGGCGCGAGCGGCGCAAAAAGTGATCCTCAATTGCTTCCGCGCGTTCTACGATCTCGATGCGTCTCTGCTCGAAATCAATCCGCTGGTGGTGACCAAGACCGGCGACATCATGGCACTCGATTGCAAAATGAGTTTTGACGACAACGCGTTGTTCCGTCACCGTGACATCACCGAGCTGCGCGACGACGATGAAATCGATCCGCTGGAACTCGAAGCGGCGCGTCACGATCTCAACTATATAAAATTGCCGGGCTCCATCGGCCTGATGGTCAACGGCGCTGGCCTTTCGATGGCGACTATGGACATCCTGAAGCATTACGGGGGTGCCGCCGCCAATTTTATGGATGTCGCCGGTGCGGCAACGCCCGAACGGGTCGCTGCGGCATTCAAGCTCGTCTATTCCGATCCCGACGTGAAGGGAATTTTGCTCAACATCTTCGGCGGCATGATGCGCTGCAATTCGATTGCCGAGGGTCTGGTGAATGCCGCCCGCGAAGTCGGGCTCAAGAAGCCTCTCGTCGTTCGCCTCGAAGGCACAAATGTCGAGTTGGGGCGTGAAATTCTCGAAAAATCCGGTTTGCCGATTCAGCCTTGCGCTTCGATGGACGAAGCGGCAAAGAAGATCGTCGAAGCCGTTAAGAAGGTGGCGTAATGTCGGTCCTCATCACGCGCGAATCGAAGATCATCTGCCAGGGCTTCACCGGAGCCCAAGGCACGTTCCATTCGGAACAGGCGATCAAATATGGCACGACGATGGTGGGTGGCGTCACCCCGGATAAAGGCGGCACGACGCATTTGAATCTGCCCGTCTTTAACACCGTGGCGGAAGCGGTGGTGAAGACCGGCGCCAATGCCTCCGGCATTTATGTCCCGCCTCCTTTTGCGGCGGACGCGATTCTCGAAGCGGTTGATGCCGGCCTCGATCTTGTCGTCTGCATTACCGATGGTATCCCGGTTCGCGACATGCAGCGGGTCAAAGCCGAAATGAAAGGCAAGAAGACGCGGCTCGTCGGTCCCAACTGCCCCGGCGTCATTTCTCCGGGCATCGGGAAAATCGGAATTATGCCGGGCTATATTCATAAGCCGGGCAAGATCGGCGTGGTGTCGCGCTCAGGCACGCTCAGTTACGAGACCGCGGTCCGCACCGGCACCGCGGGGCTCGGTCAATCGACCGTCATCGGCATCGGCGGCGATCCGGTGAACGGCACCAATTTCATCGATGCGCTGACGCTTTTCCTCGACGATCCGGACACCGACGCAATTGTGATGATCGGCGAAATCGGCGGTACCGCCGAAGTTGATGCTGCCGAATTCATAAAGTCGTGGAAGACGAGGAAAAAGCCGGTGGCGGCTTTCATTGCGGGGGCTGCGGCACCGCCGGGCAGACGCATGGGTCACGCCGGCGCCATCGTTTCAGGGGGCAAGGAAACCGCGGACGCCAAAAAAGATGCACTGAAGAGCGCGGGCGTGGTCGTGGCGGAAACAATCGTCGATATCGGCCAGGCCATGGTCAAGGCCATGAAGGGCTAGATCGCGACGGTCAGAAAAGGGAGGATTTTCTCACATGGCCGACAATGCACTCATTTCCTATATCGGTCCCGATCGAGCGGGCCTGATCTCGAAGATCACTGGACGGCTTTTCGAGATGGGCGGCAGCTTGGGGGATTTGACCTTCGCCGGGCTGGGCGAGGCGGCGGAACTCACCATGCTCTATGAAATGCCGAAAGACATGACGATCGATGGGCTGCGGCTCGAAATCGGAGCCTTGCCGGAAGTCCGGGGCGGCGAGTTGCGGGTAAAGGAGATCCAGGTCAAGACCACGCTGGGCGTCACCAGCCGCATTACCCACCGGGTGATCCTTTCGGGCGGTGACCGGCCGGGCCTCGTGGCCAAGATCATCAAAATCATGGATCAACACAGCGCCCGGGTCATCCGTATGAACGCAGAGCGGCTGGCCGGTGCGATGGGTAGTCAATATATCGCCCGATTCGCCATTTCCGTTCGTGACGAACGCGCCCCCGCTTGTTTGGCCGCGATCGTAAGTCTGGCCGGTGAGCTCAAGCTCACTTTCAGATACGAAACCGCCTGACGGCGGCTGGCCGATACGAAACCGCCTGACGGCTGACCGTTATGAGGCCGGCAAGAGGCGATTCCCACGGCGAACGGCTTAACGCGGCATTTTAGCGGCGGATTATAACCGCCACGGGGCTTGCGCCCGGGCGGTATTTCGGCTTTTGCTAGAGACGCCACAATCTGCTGGCGTCTCAAAGCCCGGCGTCGATGAATATCCACGAATATCAGGCTAAGCAGCTGCTCGCCCGTTTCGGCGTGGCGGTGCCGCGCGGCGCCGTTGCCTATACGCCGAAGGAGGCCGAGCAAGCCGCCAAGACTCTGGGCGGCAATGTCTGGGTCGTCAAAGCGCAAATTCACGCCGGCGGTCGTGGCAAGGCTGGGGGCATCAAGGTCGTCAAAACCATCGCCGACGTGCGCGATGCCGCCAAGGCGTTGCTCGGCACCAAGCTCGTCACCAGGCAAACGGGGCCCGAGGGCAAGGAAGTCAAACGGGTCTATGTCGAAGAAGGCTGCGGCATCGCCAACGAGCTCTATGCCAGCCTGTTGATCGATCGCGCGACCAGCCGCGTCACCATTCTCGCATCGGATGCCGGCGGCATGGATATCGAAGAGGTCGCCGCCAAGGAGCCGAAACGGCTCATCAAGGTTGCGATCGATCCGGCCAGCGGCATCGAACCCTTCCATGCGCGCAAAGTGGTGTTTCGTTTAGGTCTTTCAGGAGACGTCGCGGCCAAGGCGATCGAGCTGTTGACCGCGCTTTACCTGGCTTTCATCACCTGCGATGCGAGCCTGATCGAGATCAATCCCCTCGTCGTCACCAAGGACGGCAGGGTGCTGGCGCTCGACGCCAAGATGAATTTCGACGACAACGCGCTATTCCGTCACAAGGAAATCGAAGAGCTTCGCGACGAAGACGAAGAAGACGCGACCGAAACCGAAGCGGCGCGCAACGGCCTCAATTACGTCAAGCTCGACGGTAATATCGGCTGCATGGTGAATGGCGCCGGTCTTGCCATGGCGACCATGGACACGATCAAGATAGCAGGCGGCGACCCCGCGAATTTTCTCGATGTCGGCGGCGGTGCCACTCGCGAGCGCGTCGCGACGGCCTTCAAATTGATTGTGCGCGATCCGAAGGTCGAAGGAATCATGGTCAATATTTTCGGCGGCATTATGCGCTGCGACGTGATCGCGGAAGGGATCATCGCTGCCATGCGCGAAGTGAATCTCGTGGTGCCGTTGGTGGTTCGCCTGGAAGGCACCAACGTCGAATTGGGAAAGGAAATCCTCGCCAAATCGGGCTTGAAAATTATCGCCGCGAATAGCTTGGAAGACGCCGCGCGCAAAATCGTCAAAGCCGTGCGGAGTGCGGCGTAATGGCGGTCCTCGTCGACAAAAAGACGAAGGTGATCTGTCAGGGTTTTACCGGGGCCCAAGGCACTTTCCATTCCGAACAGGCGATTGCTTACGGCACGAAAATGGTCGGCGGTGTGACGCCGGGCAAAGGCGGCACGAAGCATCTCGATCTCCCGGTTTTCGATACGGTCGCCGAGGCGGCGGCGAAAACCGGTGCCGATGCCAGCGTCATTTACGTGCCGCCGCCTTTTGCCGCCGATGCGATTCTGGAGGCGATCGACGCCGAGGTGAAACTCGTCGTCTGCATCACCGAAGGCATTCCCGTGCTCGACATGGTCCGAGTCAAACGCGCCTTGCAAGGATCGAAGACGCGCCTTATCGGCCCCAATTGTCCCGGCATCATCACGCCCGGCGCGTGTAAAATCGGGATCATGCCGGGGCATATCCACAAGCCCGGCCATGTCGGCATCGTCTCGCGCTCCGGAACCCTCACTTACGAGGCGGTCGCGTACACGACGGCGGCCGGGCTCGGTCAATCGACCTGCATTGGGATCGGCGGGGATCCGGTGAATGGTACGAATTTCATCGATTGCCTCGAACTGTTTCTGGCCGATCGTGACACCCGCGGTATCGTGTTGATCGGCGAAATCGGCGGCACCGCCGAAGAGGAAGCCGCCGCCTTTCTGAAATCAGCGCGCTCCAAAAAGCCGGTGGTTGCCTTCATCGCCGGGCGCACCGCGCCGCCGGGTCGCCGCATGGGTCATGCGGGGGCCATCGTCTCGGGAGGCAAGGGAAGGGCCGAAGACAAGATCGAAGCCCTGAAAAGTGCCGGGATCGCGGTCGCCAAGACTCCGGGCGAAACCGCCGCTTTATTGGTCAAGAAGCTGAAATAACACGGATTTCCCCGGAAATGCCGCATCGAGGGTCGATGTTTTTGGCCTTTTGACATTGGCCCTTCCAGCAACAACATCTTAACCATAGTTATGTATCTCTAATCAGACCGCGCCCTTTAGAACGCGGCACCCTCCGGCCGGCCATGGAATCGCGAAACACCCAAGACTCTTTGCTCGTCGGCGCGAATGCTACCGTCGTTGCCGAGCTCTACCTCCAATATTTGGAAGACCCGGGTTCGGTCGATTCGAGTTGGGCCGCCTATTTTGCGTCCCTCGGCGATGACGCCAGCCATCTGGTCTCCGATCTGAAAGGGGCGAGTTGGGCGCCCCGCAAAACCAAAGTGATCGGCGCTAACGGCGCGAATGGTGCTGCGGCGCCCGGGCGCCTCCCACAAGCTGGAATTCCGAGCGAGGAAATTTCGGAGCAATTGCGTTCTGCCTGCCGAGACTCGATCCGGGCGATCGCTATGATCCGCGCCTATCGCGTGCGCGGCCATTTGATGGCCGATCTCGATCCCCTCGGCCTGGAAGGCCGCGGCGCGCATCCCGAGCTTCAGCCCGAGACGTATGGGTTTACCGAAGCCGATCTCGACCGCGAAATCTATGTCGGCAAATTCATGGGCTTCGAGCGGGCGACGCTCCGGCTCATCCTGGAAAAACTTCACCGGACTTATTGCCGCTCGGTTGGCGTCGAATTCATGCATATCCAGGATCCCGATCAAAAGAATTGGATTCAGGAGCGCGTCGAGCGCAACGAATCTCAGCCGAGTTATTCGGCGCAGAACAAACGTGCAATCCTCGCCGGTTTGACCTCCGCCGAAACCTTCGAGCGATTCCTCGACCGCAAATTCACCGGCACCAAGCGTTTCGGGCTCGATGGCTCCGAATCCGCGATTCCGGCCCTTGAACAAATTTTATCCAGCGGCGCCTCCCTCGGTGTGGAAGAGATTATCGTCGGCATGCCACACCGCGGCCGCCTCAATGTGCTCGCCAACTTCCTGGGAAAGCCGTTTGCCGCGATCTTTTCCGAGTTCCAGGGCGGTACCGCGTTCCCCGACGACGTGCTCGGCTCCGGCGACGTGAAATATCACCTCGGCACCTCCTCTGACCGCGATGTGGAAGGGCACATAGTGCATGTCTCGCTCACCGCCAATCCTTCGCATCTCGAAGCCGTCGATCCGGTCGTACTCGGCAAGGTGCGGGCAAAGCAGACCCGGCGGAGCACCGGCAATGGCGCGCGCGATATGCGCGACAAGGTCATGGGATTGTTGATGCACGGCGATGCCGCCTTCGCCGGCCAGGGCTTGGTCGCCGAGACATTCGATCTTGCCGAATTGAAAGGATATCGCACCGGCGGCACGATCCATTTCATCGTCAACAATCAAATCGGCTTCACCACCAGCCCCAACTATTCCCGATCCTCACCCTATTGCTCGGATTTGGCGAAGGGCGTTCAAGCCCCGATTTTCCATGTCAACGGCGACGATCCGGAGGCGGTGGTGTTCGTCTCGGGGCTCGCGATGGAATTCCGCCAGCAATTCAAGAAAGATGTGGTGGTCGACATGTTCTGCTACCGCCGCTTCGGCCACAATGAAAGCGACGAGCCGGCCTTCACCCAACCGCTGATGTACAAGACCATCGGCAAGCATCCGACGACGCGTGAAATCTACGCCGAAAGACTCGAAAACGAAGGCACGCTCGCGGTCGGCGAGGCGGATGCAATGGTCGCGGAGTTTCAACGCATTCTCGAAGACGCTCTCGCTTCGTCGAAGGCCTATAAGCCCAACAAAGCCGATTGGCTCGAGGGTACGTGGAGCGGATTCGAAGTGGCGCGCGGGGAAGCGCGGCGCGGCGAGACGGCGGTGCCGGAAAAGATGCTCCGCAATATCGGCCTGCAGCTGGTCAAAGTGCCGAAATCCTTCCATCTTCATCCGAAGCTGGAACGGCAATTCACGGCCAAGCGCGAGACCATCGAGAAGGGGGCCGATATCGATTGGGCAACCGCCGAAGCCCTCGCCTTCGGCACGCTTCTGAGCGAAGGCACTCCGGTGCGCCTGAGCGGCCAGGATTCGGGACGCGGCACCTTTAGCCAGCGTCACGCCGTCCTGATCGATCAAGAAACCGAAGACCGGTTCATTCCGCTCAATAATCTCGCGAAAGGGCAGGCGCTGTTCGAGGTCATCGACAGCCCGCTTTCGGAAGCGTCGGTATTGGGGTTCGAATACGGCTACAGCTTGGCCGAGCCTCACGCGCTGGTCATCTGGGAGGCCCAGTTCGGCGATTTCGCCAATGGCGCGCAGGCCATCATCGATCAGTTTATCTGCTCCGGCGAATCAAAATGGCTGCGCATGTCCGGCCTCGTCATGTTGCTGCCCCATGGCTATGAAGGCCAGGGGCCGGAACATTCTTCCGGCCGCATGGAGCGGTACTTGCAGCTCTGCGCCCAGGACAATCTCCAGGTCGCCAATTGCACGACCCCGGCCAGCTTTTTCCACATTCTGCGCCGCCAGGTGCGCCGTCCGTTCCGCAAACCGCTGATCGTCTTCACGCCGAAATCGCTGCTGCGCCACAAACTCGCCGTTTCGTCCTTCGACATGATGGCGGAAGGCAGCTCGTTCCATCGCGTGCTTCTCGAGCATGGCCGGCTTTGCCCCGATGACGACGTAAAACGGGTCGTCTTGTGCTCGGGCAAGGTCTATTACGATTTGTGGGAGGAACGGCAAAAGCGCGACTTGAAAAATGTCTTCTTCATCCGTCTGGAACAGCTCTATCCGTTCCCGTACCGGGCGCTGGCCGCGGAACTTGCGCGCTTCCCCAAGGCGGACGTCATCTGGTGCCAGGAGGAGCCGATGAATATGGGTGCCTGGACTTTTGTGGCGCCGCGTATTCAAGATGTGCTGACGCAAGTCAAGACCGCGAGCAAGACCCCGGTCTATGTGGGTCGCGGCGAATTGGCTTCGCCCGCGACCGGCTTGCATAGCCGCCATGTCGCGGAACAGCGGCAATTGGTCGATCAGGCCCTGACGCTTTAGACGGGCCGCCAGGGGAACGGGGAACTCATGACGACACAAATCACGGTGCCCGCACTGGGTGAATCGGTGAACGTCGCGACGGTCGCCAAATGGCTCAAAAAGGTAGGCGAGGCAGTCGCCGTCGACGATGCGCTGGTGGAGCTCGAAACCGATAAAGTGACATTGGAGGTCTATGCCCAGACCTCCGGCACCCTGGCCCAAATCCTGGCCGAAGAAGGCACGGAAGTCCCGGTAGGCGGCGCGCTCGGCGTCATTACCGAGGAAGCCGCAATGCAAGCGGCACAGCGGCCCGGCCGGACGGTCGCAGCACCCAAAGTCGAACCTCCGGCTGCGCGCCCGGCGCCCGCCCCGGCACCTCAACCGGCAGCGCCTCAAGCCGCGGCGGCGCAGCTCCTGGCGCCGGCGGTGCGGAAATTGGTGGACGAGCATCGCCTGAACCCGTCGGCCATTCACGGCAGCGGAAAAGGCGGACGCGTGACCAAAGGCGATGTGCTCGCCGTCGTCGAAACGCGTAAACAGGAACCGCCGAAACCGGGGCCGGCATCGATACCGATGCCGCCGGGATTCGAGCCTTTGCCCGAACCGGTAGCCCACGAGACCAGGCCGCGGGAAGAACGCACCCGCATGACCGGGTTGCGGCGGCGCATCGCCGAGCGGCTGAAAGCCGCGCAAGAGACCGCGGCGATGCTGACCACCTTCAACGAGGTGGACATGACCGCGACCTTGGCGGCCCGCGACCGCTACCGCGAAGCCTTCGAAAAGAAATACGGCGCCAAACTCGGCTTTCTCTCCTTTTTCGTCAAAGCGGCGATTGCGGCGCTGAAGGAAATTCCGGCGGTAAATGCCGAGGTCGACGGCGAAGACATCGTCTACAAGAATCATTACGACATCGGGGTTGCAGTCGGAACGCCCCAGGGTCTGGTGGTTCCGGTGGTGCGCGATGCCGACCGTCTATCGATTGCCGAACTCGAACTCAAAATCGCCGAACTGGCGAAGAAGGCCCGGGACGGAAAACTGGCGCTCGGCGATCTCTCCGGCGGAACCTTCACCATCACCAATGGCGGCGTCTACGGCTCGCTGATGTCGACGCCGATTCTCAATCCGCCGCAATCGGGAATCTTGGGGATGCACAAGATTTCAGCAGCGCCCCGTGGCGGTGGACGGCAAGGTTGAAATCCGACCGATGATGTATGTGGCGCTCACCTACGATCACCGCATCGTCGATGGGCGCGAGGCGGTGACATTCCTGGTGCGCATCAAGGAATGCATTGAGGACCCGCAGCGCATGCTGCTCGATATCTGATGGCGAAAACAAACGGCACATACGATTTGGCGGTCATCGGCGCCGGTCCCGGCGGCTACGTCGCGGCAATTCGTGCGGCACAATTGGGCATGAGCGTCATTTGCGTCGACAAGCGCGAAACGCTCGGCGGAACTTGCCTCAATGTCGGCTGCATTCCATCGAAGGCGTTGCTCACCGCATCGGAGAAATTCGCGGAAATCGGCCACGGCCTCGAGCGATTCGGAATATCGGCGGGAAAACCGTCGCTCGATCTCGCGGCCATGTTGGAAAACAAAGATAAGAACGTCAGCGATAATACCAATGGCGTCGCCTATCTCTTCAAGAAGAACAAGATCACCGCGATGACCGGCGCCGCGCGGCTCGCCGGCAACGGCGCCGTCGAAATCAGGAACGGCTCGAAAAAGCCGGAAACGATTCAGGCCGACAATATTGTGATTGCGACCGGGTCCGAACCGGTCCCGCTCCGCAACGTCCCCGTTGACGAAAAACGAATCGTCACCTCGACTGGCGCCTTATCGCTAACTTCTGTGCCGAAGCGCATGGTGGTTGTCGGCGGCGGCTATATCGGGCTCGAACTCGGTTCGGTTTGGCATCGGCTCGGCGCGGAAGTGACGGTCGTCGAGTTTCTCGACCGCGTCGTTCCGGTCATGGACCGGGAAATCGGCCAGCAGTTCAAGCGCATCCTCGAAAAGCAGGGATTGAAGTTCCGGCTATCGATGAAAGTCACCAGCGCCGAAACGACGAAGACCGGCGTCGCGCTGAAAATCAGTCCCGCCAATGGCGGTAACGAAGAATCTCTCGAAGCCGATGTGGTGTTGATGGCGATCGGCCGGCGGCCGTTCACGGAGGGGCTTGGATTGGCGGAAGCGGGGGTCGCCATCGACAATTCGGGACGGATCAAAACCGACGAGCATTTCCGGACTTCGGCCGAAGGCGTCTATGCCGTCGGCGACGTGATCGCCGGACCGCAACTGGCCCATAAGGCGTCGGACGAAGGCATTGCGGTTGCCGAAATTCTCGCCGGCCAAGCCGGCCATGTGAATTACGAGACGATCCCGTCGGTGGTTTATACCGCACCCGAGGTCGCCTCGGTCGGACGCACGGAAGAAGAGCTGAAGGATGCAGGCGTTCTCTATAAAGTCGGAAAATTCCCCTTCACCGCCAATCCCCGCGCCCGCATTTATGGCTCGGTCGAAGGCATGGTGAAGATTCTAGCGGATGCCAAAACCGACCGCATCCTGGGCGTGCACATTCTCGGCATCGATGCGGGAACGATGATTCACGAAGCCGTGGTGGCGATGGAGTTCGGCGGATCGGCGGAAGATCTGGCGCGCATTTGTCACGCCCATCCGACCTTGAACGAAGCCGTCCACGAAGCGGCATTGGCCGTCGGCGGCCGCGCCATTCATATCTGACGGGCATTTTCTCCGCGCAAACGCGCAGGATTTAACGCTCACGCGCTTGTCCCCGCGCCCGGGGATGTGCCTTGGCGTAAACCTTCATCAACTGGGCTTCATCCACCGCGGTATATCGCTGCGTCGTGGATAGCGACGCGTGACCCAGCAATTCCTGAATTGCCCGCAAGTCGCCGCCGTCCGAAAGCAGATGGGTGGCAAAGCTGTGCCGCAGGGCATGGGGTGTTGCGGTTTCCGGCAAACCCAGATAACCGCGCAATTTTCGCATTTGGCGTTGCACCACCCCGGCCTGAAGCCGTTTGCCGCGGGCTCCGACGAAAAGCGGATCGTTGGGTTGCAGCCGAAACGGGCAGGCGGCGAGATAGCGGGCGATCGCGTCGCTGACGGCGGGCAAAACCGGCACGATGCGTTCCTTATCGCCCTTGCCCTTGATCCGCAACAGATCATCAAAAGGTGCGGCACGCCGTTCCAGGGACAATGCCTCGTCGATCCGAAGGCCGCAGCCGTAGAGCAGGGAAATGAGGGCTACGTCGCGCAAGCCGATCCAGGACTCGGTCGCCATGTCGGAAATCCTGGCTATCGTGTCGGCTGCTTCGTCCTCCGATAAAGGTTTCGGCAGGGAACGGGGAAGTTTCGGCGTGCGGATGATTTTCAGCGACGGATTGGAGAATTTTCGGCTGCGCTCGAGAAAACGAAAGAAGCTTCGCAGAGCCGACAACGCCCGCGCGGTCGAGGTTTTTGCACGCTTCTCGGAAGTCCGCCTCGCCAGCCAAGCCCGGAAATCGGCGGGGCGCATTTTTTCAAGATCGGAAAGTTGAAGGGTGTCGCCCAGATGTTCGGTGGCGAAGGCCAGGAAATTCCCGAGGTCGCGGCGATAGGCGGCAATCGTATGGCGCGCGCCGCGCCGCTCATGTTCGAACCAGGAAAGCCAATCCGCGACGGCAGCGGTAAGATCGGAAAAATCCGATTTCTTCGTCGTCTTCGGCGTCACTCGGGCCGGCGTCACTCGGGAAGATCGAGCCACACCCGAACGCTGAGCTCGACGACGCGGGCCAGGAAATTCAGCAGCTCGGTTCCCTGCCCGGGGTGGAACATGTCGTCATGACGGGAGCCCATCGCCAAAATGCCGGTGGGGCTGTTGGCGCCAAAGCGCAGGCGCAACAATGCGCTCGACTGCACGAGGCCGGTTGCGCTGCCGAAGACCGCGCGCTCGCCCGGCCGCTTGCGGAAAAGTATGAAATCATGCCCGGCGCCGATCAGTTCGTCCACCGCGCCCCGTTGCAGGGTAAAGACGCCGCCTCCGACCGAGCGCGGCCATTTGGTATCGGCAACCTCGACGCATAGCGTCACCACATCGAGATCGAGGATCAGCGCCAGATCGGTGGTAATGACATGAATCAATTGCTCGAAATCGTGGGCGCCAATCAGGGCCAGGGCCGCGTCGTGAATCCGCCGCTGGCCCGACAGATTGTCGCGGCTGGTGAGCAGCAAATCGCGGTTATCGGCTTGGAGGCGCTCGGCTTCCGCGCGCAATCGCGCGATCAGGAAGTTCTGGAAATCCTCGACATTGTCACCGCTCTGTTTGGCGGGGGGTGTCAATGTCGCGATCAGGTCGGGATGACGGAGCAGAAAATCGGGGTTTTTCCGCAGGAATGCCGCAACCCGCGCGCCGTCGAGCTCCGCCTTCGGCGAAGCGCCGCCGCCGGCGGGATTACGCGTGATCGGTTCCTGTTCCTGCGACATTTCGTTCCCTGAGCATCCGTCCCGAGATGCTGCCGCGACTTCCACCAGATCGGGGACCAATTCGGTCACCAGATCGGTCAAAAACTCGGCACGGCCGCTGCACCATCGTGGCAGTGTTTTCGCAGCCCGGCTAGAGTGTATCCCATGCCGGAAACGGGCGCCAGTTCCTCACAGCCGCTTGACATTCGCAGCGAACCGGCGCGCGTGCGCGTGCTTCTGCCATTGGCGATTGATGCGGCTTACGATTACCGCGCACCGGCGCAGCTTCCGATTGCGCCGGGCGATTTCGTCGCCGTGCCGCTCGGCAATCGCGAACGGATCGGCTGTGTTTGGGATGGCGATCCAAGCGACAACAGGATTGCTTCCTCCCGCCTGAAAGACATCAAGCGCCGGCTGGAGGCCTTGCCGCTTACCGCTTCATTGCGCCAATTCGTGGATTGGGTGGCGCGCTACAATTGTGCGGCGCGCGGCGCCGTCCTCAAGATGGTGATGAGCGCGCCCGATGCGCTCGATCCCGAAAAGCCGCAGAGCGGCTATGTGCTCACCGTCAATTTCGTGCCGCCGCCGAAATTCAAGTGGACCGAGGCGCGGGAGCGGGTTCGCCGAGCCCTTTTGGCCAACCCGGCCCTTTCCGCCGCCGATCTTTCCCGCGAAGCCGGTGTCACAACCTCGGTGATAAAGGGATTGACCGAGGTGGGGGCGCTCCAAAGCGTCCCGATCGGAAGAGCACCCGTCTTCGCGGCGCCCGAAATCAAATCATCGGGGCCGCCGCTTTCGCCCGATCAATTGGCCTGCGCCGACGATCTCTCGGCAAAAACCCGGTCCGGCGGATTTTCAGTGACGCTGCTCGATGGCGTCACCGGCTCCGGCAAGACCGAAGTTTATTTGAGCGCGATCGCCACCGCACTTTCCGCGGGCAAGCAGGTTCTGGTGCTGGTTCCCGAAATCGCCCTGACCGCGCAATGGCTGGGGCGATTTGAAGAGCGATTCGGATCACCGCCCGCGGAATGGCATTCCGATCTAACCTCCGCTCAGCGCCGTCACATTTGGCGCGCGGTTGCGCAAGGGCGCGCCCGTGTTGTGGTCGGCGCGCGTTCGGCGCTGTTCCTGCCTTTTGCCGAACTGGGCCTGATCGTGGTCGATGAAGAGCACGATGCATCCTTCAAACAGGAAGAAGGGGTCATCTATCAGGCCCGCGATATGGCCGTGGTGCGCGCCCATATCGAAAACATCCCGATTGCGCTGGTCTCGGCGACACCGTCGCTCGAAACTTTCGCCAACGTCGAATTGGGACGGTATCAGCGCCTCCATCTGCCGGACCGCTTCGCCGGGGCGAAGCTGCCGGAAATTTCACTTATCGACATGCGCGCCGATAGGCCGCCGCGCCAAGCCTGGATTGCGCCTACCTTGCGTAAAGCTTTGAACGAGACCTTTGCGGCGGGCGAGCAAGCGCTGTTGTTTCTCAATCGGCGCGGCTACGCGCCTCTTACCTTATGCCGAACTTGCGGCCATCGCCTGCAATGCCCGAATTGCACGGCCTGGCTGGTCGAGCATAGACGGGAATCACGGCTGCGCTGCCACCATTGCGGGTTCATGACGCCGCCGCCGGCGGCCTGTCCGAAATGCCAGTCCACCGATTCTTTTGCCGCCTGCGGGCCGGGGGTCGAACGCTTGGCGGACGAAGCCACCGCACTTTTCCCGAAGGCCCGGATCGGCGTCATGACCAGCGACACCCTGCGCGGCCCCGGTGCGGCGGGCGATTTCATCGCCCGGGTGGAGGCGCGAGAATTCGATCTCATCATCGGAACCCAAGTGGTGGCTAAGGGGCATCACTTTCCGTTGCTGACCTTGGTCGGGGTAGTCGATGGCGATCTCGGACTTGCCGGCGGCGATCTTCGTGCCTCCGAACGCACCTATCAGCTGCTATCCCAGGTATCGGGGCGCGCGGGACGGGCCGAGCGACCGGGCCGGGTCTACATCCAGACCTTTATGCCTGAGCATCCGGTCATGCAGGCGCTGCTGTCCGGCGATCGCGATCGGTTCTATCAAGCCGAAGCCGCCTCGCGCCGCGCCCACGGCATGCCGCCCTACGGCCGTTTGGCGGCGATCATCGTGACCGGTGGCGACGAAAATGCGGTCGTTGCCGCCGCACGGAGCTTGGCACGCTGCGCTCCGACCGGGCCGGGGCTGACGGTCCTTGGCCCGGCACCCGCCCCCTTGCGCCGTCTGGCCTCCCAGTACCGCTGGCGGCTCTTGGTCAAGGCGGGCCGCGACGTGAACGTGCAGGCCGCAATCCACGACTGGCTGGAAAAGGTTAAAGCAAAGGGGGTTCGCATCCGGATCGATATCGACCCCTACAGCTTCCTTTAGATCCCTGTTGCATCACCTGCGTTGGCCATTAACAATCGGAATTTATTGATTCTTTTCGTTTGGGCGGCGGCCTCGATTGGGACCGTTTGCCGCGTCTCCTGCCGTTGCAAGCCCCCAGAGCCTGTGATACCTATCGCTGCCTTTTCCGGCGCGCTTTTGGGCAGCGTAGGAAAAGTTTTTTTGTTCGCGGCGCCCTCAAAGCGCGCTCCGATCTTAAGGGCCCCGCTTTCAAGGGCCCCGCTTTTAAGGGTAGGGGACAAGGTTCAGTGGCATCCCAACGTAGCGGGAAAATCGCATTGCGTTATGCGACGGCCTTATTCGAGCTCGCCGATGAAGGCGCTGCACTCGATCAAGTCGCGAATGATCTTCGCGCGCTGAAGGACATGCTGGCGCAGAGCGCGGATTTGCGGCGCTTGGTGCGAAGCCCCGTTCTTTCGCGCGGGGAGCAGGCCGGAGCCCTCGGTGCCGTTCTCGATCGCGCAAAAATAAGTACGCTGGTTCGCAATTTCGCGGCGCTGGTCGCCGCCAATCGCCGTCTCTTCGCGCTGGAACGGATGATCGACGCGTATTTGGCCGAGCTCGCCGCCCGACGCGGCGAGGTTACGGCGGAAGTCACGGCGGCTCAGCCGCTCAATCCGGCGCAGACCGCATCGCTGACCGAAATGCTGAAGAAGCTTGTCGGCGGCAAAGTAGCCATTCAAACGCGTATCGATCGCGAACTATTGGGCGGGCTTGTCGTTAAAGTCGGATCGAAACTTTTCGACGCATCGCTGAAGACCAAGTTGCGCAAGCTCGAGCTTGCGATGAAGGGGGCGAGTTAATGGAAATCCGGGCCGCGGAAATCTCCGCGATTCTCAAAGAGCAGATTGCCAATTTCGGAGCGGAAGCAGACGTCGCCGAAGTGGGTCAAGTGTTGTCGGTAGGCGACGGCATCGCGCGCATCTATGGCCTCGATAAGGTCCAGGCCGGCGAGATGGTCGAGTTCCCCGGCGGCGTCAAAGGGATGGCGCTCAACCTTGAATCCGACAATGTCGGCGTCGTCATTTTCGGCGATGACCGCGGCATCAAGGAAGGCGATATCGTCAAGCGCACCGGCGCCATCGTGGAAGTGCCGGTGGGCAAGGGCTTGCTCGGCCGCGTGGTCGATGCCCTCGGCAATCCGATCGACGGCAAGGGTCCGCTCAAGGACGTGACGCTTACGCGAGTCGAAGTGAAGGCGCCGGGCATCATTCCACGCCGCTCGGTGCACGAGCCGATGCAAACCGGCCTCAAGGCCGTAGACAGCTTGATCCCGGTCGGGCGTGGCCAGCGCGAGCTCATCATCGGCGACCGCCAGACCGGCAAGACCGCCATCGCCATCGATACGATCATCAATCAAAAAGCGGTCAACGAGTTCGGGCGACGAATCGAAAAAGCTCTATTGCATTTATGTCGCCATCGGCCAGAAGCGCTCCACCGTCGCGCAGATCTTCAAGACGCTGACCGATTACGGCGCCATGGACTACAGCATCATCGTCGCCGCGACCGCGTCGGAGCCGGCGCCGCTGCAATTCCTGGCGCCTTATACCGGCTGCGCCATGGGCGAATTCTTCCGCGACAACGGCAGGCACGCGGTCATCTTCTACGATGACCTGTCGAAGCACGCGATTGCCTATCGCCAGATGTCGTTGCTGTTGCGCCGGCCGCCGGGCCGCGAAGCCTATCCGGGCGACGTGTTCTACCTCCATTCGCGCCTGCTCGAACGGGCGGCGAAGATGAACAAAGAGATGGGTTCCGGTTCATTGACGGCGCTGCCGGTGATTGAGACCCAGGCCGGCGACGTTTCGGCCTATATTCCGACCAATGTGATTTCGATCACCGACGGCCAGATCTTCCTCGAAACCGATCTCTTCTATTCCGGCGTACGGCCGGCGGTGAACGTCGGTCTGTCGGTAAGCCGCGTCGGCTCAGCGGCCCAAATCAAGGCGATGAAGCAGGTGGCGGGCAAGATCAAGCTGGAGCTCGCCCAATACCGCGAAATGGCGGCTTTCGCCCAATTCAGTTCCGATCTCGACGCGTCGACGCAAAAACTGCTTGCCCGGGGCGCCCGTTTGACCGAACTGTTGAAACAGCCGCAATACCGGCCGCTTCCCGTGGAAGAACAGGTGATTGCGGTTTATGCCGGCGTTCGCGGCTATCTCGATAAAGTTCCCACCGATGCGGTCACTCGATTCGAGGCCGCGTTGATGAATGCGATACGCCAGGACGGCGCCGATATCCTGAAGGCGATCCGCAGCGAAGGGGCGATTTCGGACAAGACCGAGGAACGGCTCAAATCCTTCCTCGACAATTTCTCCAAGTCGTTCGCTTAAGATCGGGCGCGGGGTAAGCCAGGATGCCGAGCCTTAAGGACCTGCGGGTCCGCATCCGGAGCGTGAAGTCGACGCAAAAGATCACCAGCGCCATGAAAATGGTGGCGGCGGCGAAGCTTCGCCGCGCTCAAGAGCAAGCCGAGGCGGCGCGCCCCTATTCGGACCGCATGGCGCGGATGCTGGAATCGCTGGCCACCGCTTACGAAGGCCGCGCCGATGCGCCGCCGCTTTTGGCGGGGACCGGCAAGGACAATGTCCATCTTCTGGTGGTTGCGACGTCGGATCGCGGTTTGTGCGGCGGCTTCAATTCCGGCGTCGTGCGCGAGGCGCGGCGCCTGATCCGCAAGCTTCTGCGCGATGGTAAAACGGTCAAAATCCTGTGCGTCGGCCGCAAGGGACGCGATCAGTTGAAGCGCGACCATGGCAGCCGGATCATCGAAACCGTTGAAGATATCGGCCGGCCGCGTTTGACCTTTGCCGGGGCGGAGGCGATCGCCGACAAACTGCGCCGCATGTTCGAGGCGGGAGAATTCGACGTCGCCACGATGGTCTATAACCGCTTCAAATCGGCGATCAGCCAGATCATGACGCGTCAGCGTTTGATCCCGCTTCCCTTGCCCGAAGCGGAAGAAGAGACCACACGAAAAGGCCAACCGCGCGGCGTTTACGAATACGAACCGGACGAAACCGAGATCTTGGGTGATCTTCTCAGCCGCAATCTCGGGATCCAGATTTACCGGGCGCTGCTGGAAAGCTGGGCGAGCGAGCAGGGAGCGCGAATGACCGCGATGGATAACGCGACGCGCAATGCCGGCGACATGATCGCGCGGATTACGCTGTTCTATAACCGCACCCGCCAAGCCTCCATCACCAAGGAATTGATCGAAATCATCTCCGGCGCGGAAGCCCTCTAGCATCAACCTAACAGGCTAGAACCATCGGCCAGCACCACAGGGACAGGAAAAACCATGGCAAACAATTCGATCGGCACCATCACCCAGATCATGGGCGCCGTTATTGATGTGCACTTCGAGGGTGAGCTGCCCTCGATTCTCAACGCCTTGCACGTCGATAACAACGGCAAGCTGCTGGTGCTCGAGGTGGCGCAGCATTTGGGCGAATCGACGGTGCGCACGGTCGCCATGGATACGACCGACGGGCTGGTGCGCGGGGCGGAGGTGAAAGACAGCGGCAACCCGATCATGGTGCCGGTCGGTCCGGAGACGCTCGGACGCATCATCAACGTGATCGGCGAGCCGGTGGATGAGCGCGGGCCGGTGAAAACCAAGGCGAAATTTCCGATTCATCGCGCGGCACCCACCTTCGTCGAGCAATCGACCGAGGCGGAAATTCTCGTGACCGGCATCAAGGTCATCGATCTGCTGGAGCCTTATCCGAAGGGCGGCAAGATCGGCCTCTTCGGCGGTGCGGGTGTCGGCAAAACCGTCATCATCATGGAGCTCATCAACAACATCGCGAAGGCCCATGGCGGCTATTCGGTGTTCGCCGGTGTGGGTGAGCGCACCCGCGAAGGCAATGACCTCTATCACGAAATGGTGGAATCCGGCGTTATCGACCTGAAGGGCGGCAATTCCAAAGCCGCCCTGGTTTACGGCCAGATGAACGAGCCGCCCGGTGCCCGCGCCCGCGTCGGCCTCACCGGTCTGACACTCGCTGAGTACTTCCGCGACGAAGAAGGCCAGGATGTGCTGTTCTTCGTCGACAATATCTTCCGTTTCACCCAGGCGGGTTCGGAAGTGTCGGCGTTGCTCGGCCGCATTCCTTCGGCGGTCGGCTATCAGCCGACATTGGCCACCGATATGGGCACGCTGCAGGAACGCATTACCTCGACCAACAAAGGCTCGATTACCTCGGTTCAGGCGATTTACGTTCCCGCCGACGATTTGACCGATCCAGCCCCCGCGACCTCGTTCACGCACCTAGACGCCACCACGGTGCTATCGCGTCAAATCGCGGAACTGGGCATCTATCCTGCGGTCGATCCGCTCGACTCAACGTCGCGCGTGCTCGATCCCCGGGTGGTCGGCGAAGAGCACTACAAGGTGGCGCGCGACGTGCAGAAAATCTTGCAAACGTATAAGTCATTGCAGGACATCATCGCCATTTTGGGCATGGATGAATTGTCCGAAGACGACAAGATCACGGTTGCCCGCGCCCGCAAGATCCAGCGCTTCTTGTCGCAGCCCTTCCATGTCGCCGAAGTCTTCACCGGCTCGCCCGGCGTCTTCGTGAACCTCGAAGACACGATCAAGGGCTTCAAAGGCCTGACCCAAGGCGATTACGACGATCTGCCCGAAGCCGCCTTCTATATGGTCGGCACCATCGAGCAGGCCGTGGAAAAGGCCAAGCGCATGGCCGCCGAAGCCGCCTAAGGAGACCCATCGTGGCCGACGCCGCCAAGCTTTCTTTCGAACTGGTCTCGCCCGAGCGGCTGCTGTTCTCGGCCACCGTCGATATGGTTGTGGTGCCGGGCAGCGAGGGTGATTTCGGCATCCTGCCGGGGCATTCGCTGTTCTTGTCGTCGGCGCGCCCCGGCATCATCGATGTCTACAATAAGGGCGCCGTGATCGACCGGATTTTCATCGCCGGCGGCTTTGCCGAGGCGACCCCCGAGCGCTGCACGGTCCTGGCCGATGCCGCCATGCCGATTTCCAACCTGAAGCGGGAGGAGATCGAGCCGAAACTCAAGGACGCCCGGGAGGATGCGGGGGACGCGGCGGACGAATCCGCCCGCAAAGTGGCGGAAAAGCAGGTCCTCGTCCTTGAGGCCATGCTGGCCGCCTGCCGGGGATAGTGTTTTTCGGAACTTTGAAGCGGGCCTTCCAATTCATATAATAGGCTAAGCCGCTTGGGGGCGGGCCATGAGACATTGGACTCTCGACGATATTGCCTGGGATAAGCTCGACCGGTCAAAGGTCGATGCCGATATCCTTGCTGTCGTCAAAGCCGCCAGCCTGGTCGAGCACAATGGCGGCGATTACGCGACCTATCTCTGTAACGTGTTCGGCGACGATCCGGAATTCCAGCAAGTTGCCCGAGCGTGGGCGCTGGAAGAAGTTCAGCACGGTCAGGCCCTCGGCAAATGGGCCAGGATTGCCGATCCCGAATTCGATTTCGACGCCGCCTTCAAACGGTTTACCGACGGCTATCGGTTGCCTCTCGAGTCGACACTCTCGGTACGCGGATCCCGCACCGGCGAGCTTATCGCCCGCTGCATCGTCGAAACCGGGACCAGCTCTTATTATACCGCACTTAGCGAAGCGGTCGCGGAGCCGGTGCTGAAGGAAATCTGTCGGCGCATCGCAGCCGACGAGCTCCGCCATTACAAGATGTTCTACACCTACATGAAGCGGTATCTCGATCGCGAACCGCTCGGGTTTTTTGCCCGGGTGAGGATCGCTCTCGGGCGGGTTTTCGAAAGCGAAGACGACGAGCTCCCTTACGCCTATTTCGCCGCGAATGGCAGCGGCTCTTACGAGCGCCGGCGCGTTGTCCGCGCTTATGTGCGCCAAGCTTATGGATATTATCGCCCGCACCACGTCGAACGGGCGATCGCCATGATCCTGAAAGCGGTCGGAGCCAATCCCAATGGGTGGCTGGGGCGCGTTCTTTCGGCGCTGTCCTACCGTTTTATGCAGTACCGTATCCGGCGTCTGACGTTGGCCGAGACCACTGGCGTCTGAGCATCATTTCTGGAAATTCCGTCCCGGTCCGACCCGATCAATCCTGTCATTGAATTGTGACTCCGACGGCCCGGTTTCGTGCTAAGGCCCCCTTTGCGCTAAGGTGAGAGCACCGTTCTGATCGAACGAGTGGGGGATGGGCCCATGACTGGAGCAAAAGGGCGGCGGCGCATTATCATTCTGGGGGCGGGCGGACGCGACTTTCACAATTTCAACGTCGTCTTCCGTGAAGATCCTGCCGTCGAAGTCGTCGCGTTCACTGCGGCGCAAATCCCCGGCATCGCCGGCCGGATCTATCCGCCCGAGCTCGCCGGCCCGCTTTATCCGCATGGCATTCCAATCCACGAGGAAAGCGCGTTCGAGGATCTTTGCCGGCGATTTTCTGTGAACGAAGCGGTGTTCGCCTATAGCGACGTGACGCACGCGACCGTAATGCATCTGGCATCCCGTGTGCTTGCCGCCGGCGCCGACTTCGTCTTACTCGGGCCCGACCGCACCATGCTTGAATTGGCAAAGCCCGTCATCGCCGTTACCGCGGTGCGCACCGGATGCGGAAAGTCGCAGGCCGCGCGCTATCTCTCCCGGCGGCTGAGCGGCCAAGGTTTGCGCGTTGCCGTGGTGCGGCACCCGATGCCCTACGGCGATCTCGCGCGCGAACGGCTGCAACGCTTCGCAACGCTGGAAGACCTCGCCGCTGCGCGGTGCACGATCGAGGAGCGCGAGGAATACGAGCCGCACATCGCCGCTGGCAACATTGTCTTCGCCGGGGTCGATTACGCGCAGGTTCTCGCCGCTGCCGAGAACGAGGCGGATATCATCCTTTGGGACGGCGGCAATAATGATTTTCCGTTCTTCCGCCCCGCGCTCCACATCGTGCTCGTCGATGCGCTCCGCCCCGACCAGACGGCAAGTCATCATCCCGGCGAGAGCGTATTGCGCATGGCGGACATCGTCATCGTCGCCAAGACTGACGTGGCTGGGCCTGTCGCTACGGAACAGGCTGCCGCCGCCGCGCGCACCGTCAATGCGCGGGCGCCGATTCTGCGCGCGGCTTCTCCGATCCACCTCGATGCGGCGGTTCCGCTTCAAGGCCGCCGTGTTCTCGTCATCGAAGATGGCCCCACCATCACCCACGGCGGCATGGCGTATGGGGCAGGGTTCATCGCGGCCTCGCGTGCCGGCGCGCAAATCGTCGATCCCCGGCCTTTCGCCGCGCCGCTGATCGCCGAGATCTATGCCCGGTATCCCCATATCGGCGCAGTGCTGCCGGCCGTGGGGTACAGTCAAGCTCAGATAACAGCGCTCGCCCAAACCATTGCGGCAAGCCCGGTCGATGTCGTGGTTGCCGCAACGCCGATCGATCTCGCCCGACTGATATCCATTGAGAGACCGGTGGTGCGCGCGATGTATGAATTCGCCGAGGCGGGCGAGCCGAAGCTTGCCGATCTTCTCGACGCGTTTCTTGCCCGCGCCGCCCGCCCGCACGAAATCGCCCGATGAACCGCCGCCCGATGAATTGCCACCTGGGGAGCGATCACTCATGCGCGTCGTGATCGCGCTCGGCGGAAATGCGCTGTTGCGGCGCGGCCAGCCACTCGAAGCCGATATTCAACAGCGCAACGTCGCGATTGCAGCGGAGGCTATTGCCGAAGTCGCGCGCGAGAACGCCGTTGTCGTGACCCACGGCAACGGGCCTCAGATCGGTCTCTTGGCGCTCCAGGCCCAGGCCTACGGCAAGGTCCGGCCGTATGCCCTCGACGTGCTGGGCGCTGAAAGCGAAGGGATGATTGGCTACTTCATCGAGCGGGAGCTCGCGAACCGTTTGCCGCGGCGGGACATCGCAACATTGCTGACCACAGTTGAAGTCAGTGCCGATGACCCCGCCTTTGCCGCCCCGACCAAGCCGATCGGGCCGGTCTATAGTGAGAGCCAAGCTCGCCGGTTGCACGATTCTTCCGGATTTGCGATGGCGCGCGACGGCGACGGCTTCCGGCGGGTGGTGCCGTCGCCCGAACCGCGCCGCATCCGCGAACTCGCGGCGATCCGATTGCTGGTCGCAGCCGGGGTCATCGTCATCTGTGCCGGCGGTGGCGGCATCCCGGTCGTCGCAACCCCGGACGGGGGCTTGTGTGGCGTGGAAGCGGTGATCGACAAAGATCTTTCGGCGTCGCTGCTCGCCGCGGAAATCGGCGCCGAGGCCTTGCTGCTTTTGACCGATATCGAGGCGGTCGAAACCGGGTGGCGCACGCCGGGCGCCCGGAAAATCCACGAGGCTTCGCCGGAAGTCCTGCGCACCCAATCCTTCGAAGCGGGAACCATGGCGCCGAAGGTTGAAGCGGCGGCCCGCTTTGTGGAGCGGACCGATGGCTTTGCCGGCATCGGCGCGCTAGCGGCCGCGGCCGAAATTCTTCGCGGCGAGGCGGGAACCATCGTCCGCGCTGGCGCTGCGATGACATGGTACTGACGGCTGCTTCAGCGCCACTCGGCGGCTTTGATCAGCGGCCCGAACTCGGCGACTAAATCCTCATAGAGCTTGCGCTTGAAGGGAACGATAAGGCGGGGAAGGTCCGCAACCCTCGCCCATTTCCAATCGAGAAATTCCGGATGCTCGGTTTCGATATCGATGTCGGTATCTTTGCCCGTGAAGCGCAGCAAGAACCATTTCTGGGTTTGGCCGCGAAAGCGCCCGCCCCAGATTTTCGGAATCAAATCGGCGGGTAGATCGTAAGTCAGCCAGTTCTTGCTTTCGGCGACAATCTCGGCTTTGTCGGTGCCGATCTCTTCGTGCAATTCGCGCAGGACCGCTTCTCGCAGGCCTTCGCCTTCGTCGATTCCGCCCTGGGGCATTTGCCAGGCTTCGCTCGGCATGTCGACGCGGCGCGCAACGAACACCAGGCCCGCTCGATTGAGGAGCATGATTCCGACGCCCTTGCGATAGGGAAGTTTGGCGATCGTCGAGTTTCGCGTCACTTTGCGATCTGCTTGTTGACCATGGCGGAAACCGGTGCGATGGCGAAGCCCCGCTGTTCCGCCTTCGGCACCCAAGCGGCGACGCGTTCCATGGTCACCGGATAGGCTGTTCCCATCGCCACCGCAAAACCGGTTTTTTTGGCAAGTTTCTCGACCTCATCCAATTCGCTGTCGATTGCATCGCGCGATGCCTCGGCATCGATGAAACGGCTGTTATACGTGGTCGGCATGCCCATATCGGTCGCCATTTTGGCGGCGATGCTCTGATCAGAGGACCGGCTGTCGAGGAAAAGAAGTCCGCGCGCCTTGATCGCGTCGAGCACCGGTTTCAGATCGGGGCCGGAGGTGGTGAAACGCGAACCCATGTGATTGGTGACGCCGACATAGCCGGTGGTGCGGCTCAGCAGCCATTGCATCTTGAACAAATTCTGCCGGGGATCGATCGAGGTCAGCAATGTGTAGGGGCCTGGATCCTGTTCGGGATAATCGATCGGCTCCATCGGCAGGTCCATCAAAACCTCGTGGCCAGCGGCGCGCGCAAGATTGGTCCATTGATCGAGGCCCTTCGCGTAAGGCGAGAAGGCGAGGCTGACGCTTCCCGGAAGCTGTTGAATTGCGGTTTCGGTTGCCGCACCGGAAAGCCCGAGATCGGTAATGACGACGGCAATTCGCGGCCGCTTGTCGGTTTGATCGAACGGCCGCGCATAAACCTGCCATGGTTCGCGCCCATCGGGCCCGATGATGGGAAGCGGTCCCTCGCGCCCGTGTTCGACCAGATTGGGATCGGGAGCCGGGGAAAGCTTGGGCTCGGGGAGGGCAGCGACCTGAGTTTTCTCGGGCGCTGACTTTCCCGGCGCGGCCTCTTTCGCCTTTGCCGGTTCGGGTTCCGCCTTGGCTATTTCTTTTGCCTTCTCGGGCGGCTTCTCCGCCGCTTTTTCGGCGGTGTGTTTTTCCGGTTTCACCTCGGCGGGCTTGGATCCCGCCGCCTTGCTTTCGGCCGGCTTTTCCTCGGGCGCCTTCGATTCAAGCACCTTCGCTTCGGATTCGGGGGGCTTGGCTTCTTTGGCCGCGGCTTCGCTAGGGGATGTCTCGACTTTCGGCGCTTCAACCTTGGGCGGTTCGGGCTTCGGAGGTTCCGGTAGGGTTACTTCGGCCTTGGCCGGTTCGGGCGCTTTAAGCGGTTCCGGGGCCTTGGGCCCTTCCTGAGCGGTTTCCGACTTTGCCGCTTCCGCAGGAGGCGTTTCGGATTGGGGCCCCGCTGGTGGAGTAGCCGCCGGCGGCGGTCCGGGCACCTTAAGCGTTATGGAGGCTTGGGCTTCCGGTGGCGTTGCCGCTGTCGGAGCCGGCGGCGTTTGCTCGGGGGCCTGCGCGGTTTGCTTGGGAGCCGGCGGTGGTATCGGCGCCACGATACCCGGCACGGCGGCGGTGGCGCCGGGACCGCGCTGCTCTCCATAGAAGTAGAGCCAGGTTACGGTCCCGGATACCAATGCGAATAGGATCAGCCAGGCGACAAGAAGAAGACCGCCCGCCCTCCCGCCACCCTCTTTATCCCTCGTCCTCACATCGTCGCCTGTGACTGCCGCGCCGATGGATCATGGTCAGTTCGCCGCACGCAGTTTGGCGAGCGCCAAGCCGTGCAAAAGATCCACCGCCCGAGCAAGCTGATAATCGTCAGGACTGCCGAATTCCAGCACCTCCGGCTTGGCGGCTTCGCCACCGGGTGCGCCGGTTTTGTCGGTGCCCGCCTTGTCGCCATTAGGAGCATTGTTGCTTTCCGGCGTCGTCGCCTTATCGGGCGTCTTGTTTTCGGGCGTCTGGACTTCCGGCGGTTTGCCGTTCGACGGCTTCTTGTTTTCGTCCGACGGCGGCTTATTGGCATCGTCCGGATTGGACAGCGCCCCCTTCAGATCCGCTTCGTGGCGGCGCGCCGGTTGCTCGACGACCTCGATCTTGGCTTGCGGCACCTCGATATCCGGTTCGATGCCCTTGCCCTGAATCGATCGGCCGGACGGCGTGTAATAGCGGGCGGTGGTCAGCCGCATCGCCCCCTTGTTGCTGAGCGGGATGATGGTCTGAACCGAACCCTTTCCGAACGACGTCGTGCCCATGATGATCGCGCGGTGATGGTCCTGGAGTGCGCCGGCGACGATTTCCGATGCCGAAGCCGAACCGCCATTGATCAGGACTACCAGCGATTTGCCTTCGGCAAGGTCGCCGGGCTTTGCGTTGAAGCGCTGCGCCATTTCCGGCTTGCGGCCGCGGGTCGAGACGATTTCTCCCTTGTCCAAGAAATCATCCGAAACGGCGACGGCTTGATCGAGCAGGCCTCCCGGATTGTTTCGCAGGTCGACAACGTAGCCTTCGAGCTTGTCGCCGACTTTCGACTTGATGTCGGCAATGGCGGTCTGCAGGCCGCTGTCGGTCTGTTCGTTGAAACTTGTGATGCGGATGTACCCGACATCACCCAGGACTTTCGAGCGCACGGATTGAATTTTGACGACGGCGCGGGTCAGCGTGACGTCGAACGGTTCCTTGCCCTCGCGGGCGATCGTAAGTTTGATCGGGGTGTCGACCGGCCCGCGCATCTTGTCGACCGCTTCCTGCAGCGTCATGCCAAGCACCGAATCGCCGTCGAGATGGGTGATGATATCGCCCGGCTTTATGCCCGCTTTCGCCGCCGGCGTATCGTCGATGGGGGACACCACTTTCACGAAACCGTTTTCCATCGTGACTTCGATGCCGAGCCCGCCGAACTCGCCCTTGGTCTGGACCTGCATGTCTTTGAAATTATCGGGATTGAGATAGCTCGAATGAGGATCGAGCGAGGTCAACATGCCGTTGATCGCCGCCTCCACGAGCTTTCCGTCCGAAACTTCTTCGACATAGTCGGCGCGCACGCGCTCGAATACTTCGCCGAAGAGATTGAGTTGCCGATAGGTATCCGAGGCTCCTTCTTGGCCGAAGAGAGCCACGGGGGCCAAGAGCAGGACGCCCGCTGCGAGCGCCACCAATCCAAACTTACGAGTTCATCCATTCACCTTTTCATTGTGAGACGCCATCCACGGCAGCGGATTGATCGGTTCGCCGTCGTGACGCAGCTCGACATAGAGTTGCGGATCGCCGTTTTCCGCGGGTCCCATGACACCAACGGGCTCGCCGGCCTGAAGCCACTGACCGACAACGCAGTCGATACGGGATAATCCTGCGAGAAGAATATGATAGCCCTCGCCCTGATCGATGATCAAGAGTTGCCCGTAGCCGCGGAACGGTCCAGCGAAAGCCACCTGTCCGTCATAGGGGGCGACCACGCGGGCATCCGACCGGGTCGTGATCGTTACCCCGCGATTGGCCAATCCGGATGCCGCTGACTGGCCGAACAGCTTGATGATCCGGCCCCGCGCCGGCAGCAACAAGGAACCACGTGCCGCCGAGAAGGATTTGCCCCCGCTTGCCGCCCCAGGCGGGGGTTGCAGGGCGGCTTCCTGGGTGTTTTTTGGGGCTGCGCCCGCGGCGTCCTGGACCGGCTCCTTGGGCCGCTGAGCCGCGATTCGAGCCAATAAGTCCTTAAGATCCTTGGCGTCGGAGCTAAGCCTTTCGATCCGGTCGGCGGTTTCCGCGCTGTCGTTTTGAGCCTTTTCCTGAAGAGCGACCATACGGGTCATCAAGGCATCGAGTTCGGGCGCTTTCCTGCTTGAGGCTTCCGGTGGCGGCAAGCTTGTCGTCCTGCTCCTTGGCGATTTTCGCTTTCAGCTGCGCCAATCTGGCCAGTTCATCGCCCAGAGCGCGGATATCGGATTCGACCGGGGGCAAGGCGGCGCGAAGGACCATGACGCCGCGCATGGCGTCGATAGGCGGACCCGGCATCAGCAGAGCCGCTTCCGGCGGATTTCGCGCCAGCCGCGCCAAGGCCATGGTCATCGCCGCATATTGGCCGCGGCGTTTGCCGAGCGAATCCTTGACCGCGTCGGCCTCCGCACTGAGTTCAACCAGCTGCAATTCGATCGTCGAGAGGCTTTCTTCGGTGTCTTGAATGGCGGCAGCCGTCCCAATGGTCTGTTTGCGCAATGTCGCGATGTCGTTGGAGAGACTATCGACCTCCGCATTCACTTCCGCCTGATGCTTGACGCCTTCTTCGATGGCGCTTTGGACGTCCTGCAAACGGCTTTGTGCCACGTCAGGTTGGTCGGGTGGTTCGGCAGCCGCGGGAAAGGCAGTGCCGATTGCGCAGATCAGGACGAGCCGAAGAACCGACTCAAGCCGAGGCACGCTGTTGCGCCTCGGCTGACGTTGCCACTTCGACGAGCAGCGAATGGCCGGTCATCTCGATCGGCTTCTTGATGCCGAGCAAAGTCAAAAGGGTGGGAGCGATATCGGCGAGGCGGCCGTTCTTGAGAGCGGAAACGGTCTTCGGTCCATTGACGAGAATGGCGGGTACGAGACTATGGGTATGAGAGGTATGCGGCTGTCCCGTTTTCACGTCGCGCATGAATTCGCAATTGCCGTGATCGGCGGTGATGAACAGGATGCCGCTCACTTTCTTGACCGCCGCTTCCAAACGCTCCAGGCAGCCGTCGATCGTTTCGACGGCCTTGATGGCGGCGGCAAGATCCCCGGTGTGACCGACCATATCGGGATTCGCGTAATTGACGACGATGAAGCCGTATTTGTTGCTTTCGACGGCTTCGACCAATTTGTCGGTCAATTCCGCGGCGGACATTTCCGGCATCAGATCGTAGGTCGCGACCCTCGGCGAGGGGACGAGGATGCGGTCCTCGTTGGGAAATTTTTGTTCTTCACCGCCGCTGAAGAAAAAGGTGACATGGGCGTATTTTTCGGTTTCGGCGATGCGCAGCTGCGCCAATCCCTCTTCGGCGACGACCTGGCCGAGCGTGTGCACCAGCTCGATTGGCGGAAATAAAGTCCCCAGGAACTGATCGAGGTGACGCGAATATTCTGTCATAGCCAAAGTCGCCGCGAAATTGATGACGGTGCCGCGATCGAATCCGTCAAAGGCGGGATCGACAATGGCGGCGGCAATCTGGCGAATGCGGTCGGCGCGATAATTGGTGAAGAGCACGCCATCGCCGTCCTTCATGCCTTCGTAATCGCCGATCACCGTCGGCTTCACGAATTCGTCGGAAATGCCAAGATTGTGGTTTTCGAGAATGGCGGCGATCGGATCGTCTGCCGATTGCCCCCAGCCCTTCACCACCGCGTCATAAACGAGCTGCGTTCGCTCCCAGCGCTGGTCTCGGTCCATGCCGAAATAGCGGCCAGAGATCGTGCAGATGCGGAACTGGGGGAGGCCTTTCACCCGGCGCAGGAATCGCACGAAGTGATATTCGGCGCTCTCAGGGGGAGTGTCGCGGCCGTCGAGGAATCCGTGAACTCGGACCGGGATGTCCTCGCGGGTCAGAATTCGCGCCAACGCGACCATATGGTTTTGGTGGGCGTGCACGCCGGCCGGTGAAATGAGTCCGACCAAATGGCACACACCCTTGCTCTCGCGCAGCTTTTCGATGAATTCGACCAGCGGCGGCAAAGATGCGATCTTGCCTTCTTCGATCGCCCGGTCGACGCGTGGCAGAGTTTGGGAAACGATGCGCCCGGCGCCGATATTCATATGGCCGACTTCGGAATTGCCGAACTGACCGCCCGGTAAACCCACATCAGCCGAGGACGCCTCGAGCAGCCCGTGAGGGCAGCTCGCCGTCAACCGGTCCCAGACCGGTTTTTTGGCCTGAGCGATGGCATTATAATCGGCTTCGACGCGGTGACCCCAGCCGTCGAGGATGCAGAGAACGAGGGGACGTCGTTGACGTTTATCGGTCATCGAACTGGGTTGCGCGGACTATATGAGAATTCCAGGGCATAGATAAGATAAATATTTGAGAAATCACGGGGTCGCCGCCGCGATTTTGTCATCGGTACGGTCTATTTTTAGTTAATTATCGTGTTTTTAACCGCGGTGATAAGGATGGCCGGCGAAAATCGTTTGGGCGCGATAAAGCTGCTCGGCGAGCAGGATCCGGACCAGAAGATGGGGCCAAGTCATGGACCCCAGCGATAGGATCAAATCCGCCGCTTTCTTCGCCTCTTTGGCCAAGCCGTCCGCGCCGCCGATCAAAAACGCCAGATCCTTCACGCCGTCGTCACGCCAAGCCCCGATCCTTTTCGCGAAGACCGGGCTGGTCAGGTTCTTGCCGGTTTCGTCCAGTGCGACGATGACAAAATCCTCGGGAACTGCGGCGAGCAAGAGGCGGCTTTCTTCGGCAATGCGGCGATCGAGAGGCAAGTTTCCGCGAGCGATCACCTCGCGCAGGGTGAGCGGCCAAGTCAGCCTCCGGGCATAATGATCGAACAGTTTTACCGCCGGGTCCGATCCCGCGCGGCCGATTGCGGCGAGCCAGAGCCGCATTGACTAAAGAGCGATGCGCTCTTCCCCGCTTTCCGGGAAAGGGCCGCTCCACATCTTTTCAAGGTTGTAGAAGCGCCTCACCTCGGCCCGGAACAGGTGCACGACCACGTCGCCGGCGTCGATCAGCACCCAATCGGATTGGCTGAGACCTTCGACGGGTGGTGTTGCGAACCCTTCGGCTTTGATTCGATCGCGCAAATGCTCCGCCATGGCCGCAACGTGGCGGGTCGAAGTGCCCGTCGCGATAACCATAAAATCGGTGAGAGAGGATTTGCCGACGAGATCGATGACGACGGTATTTTGGGCCTTGTCGTCATCGAGGGATTTTTGAACAAGTCCGAGAATCGGGCTCTTCTTTGGCGACGCGGCCCTCTTCGGGCGCGTGGCTTTAGGCGATGCTGACTTCTTCTTTGTGGCTATGGCGCTGCCCCTTCTCTTGCTCCGGTTAACGATGCGTTTTTTGTCACTTCCGGCGTTTCGACTTCTTGATCCTGGTTTTCTTGTTGATCTTGACTGCCTTGCTGATCTTCGTTGCCGTGCGTTTTGCTCTCTTGAATTTTTTGACCTTCGTCTTTCGGCCTTTCGATACTTTGTTCGCTCTGGTTTTGCGGGCAAAACTCTTGGTTTTGGCTTTTCCGATTTTTGGTTTTGCCTTCGTTACACGGGCCTTGGCTTTTTTCATTTTTCCGGCTTTTGCCGCATTTTGCGCTTTCGTATTTCCCGCGCTCCGCGCCTGCCTGATCCCAGCGCTTCGCGCTTGCCGGATCGACGTGGCGGAGGCCGGATGAGGCCGGGTGTCGAAAAAAATCCACGCCGGCGGCTTCCTTCCCGCCAAATTCTTGGCTTGCCGCAGGCGCAAACGATACCGCGCGAAACGCTGTGCCGCCTTGCCGCCGAGCGCTCTTAAAGAATAGGTAGGGCGATTGAAAACCGCAATGGGCACCGCCTCGAAAATCGCCGTCCATTCTTCCCAGTGCGGAATCTCGCTCAGATTGTCGGCACCCATCAGCCACACGAATTTGAGCCGCGGGAAGCGGGACTTAAGGGCTCGCAAGCTGTCCGCGGTATAACGGGTTCCCAGTCGCTGTTCGATGCCGGTAACCTTAACCCGCGGATCCTGCGCCATCGCCCTGGCCGATTTCATTCGTTGCGCGAAGGGTGCCATGCCGCGGGGTGATTTAAGGGGATTCTGGGGCGAAACCATCCACCAGATCTCGTCCAGGCCGAGATTTTTCAGGGCTAGGCGCGAAATATATAGATGACCTTCGTGAGCGGGATTGAACGAGCCGCCCAGCACTCCGACGCGGCGCAGGCGGCGTCGCGCCCGCTTGTTCTTTGGCGTCGGGCGTGACATCGGGATTTTGCGCTTGGTTTTCAGGGTCGGACCTGGCCGTTGCCGCGAACCACATATTTGTAGCTCGTCAGCTGTTCGGCGCCAACCGGTCCCCTGGCGTGCAGCTTGCCGGTCGAAATGCCGATTTCAGCCCCCATGCCGAATTCGCCGCCGTCGGCGAATTGGGTCGATGCATTGTGAAGCACGATGCCGCTATCGACCTGGCGGAGGAATTTTTCCGCCTCGGCGGCATCGCTGGTGACGATCAAATCGGTGTGATGCGAACCATGCGTATTCACGTGCTGAATCGCCTCGTCCACATCCTTGACGATTTTCACCGCGATGACGGCATCGAGATATTCCGTATCCCAATCCTTCTCGCCCGCCGGAATGATATGTTTGTCGAGTTTTTGCGTCGCCGCATCGCCGCGCACCTCGCAGCCCGCCGCCATCAGATCTTCCAAAATCGCCGGCAGAATCGCTTTGGCGCCTTCGGCAACCAATAGGGTTTCGGCCGCCCCGCAAACGCCGGTCCGCCGCATCTTGGAGTTGACCACGACCCGGCGCGCGATTTCGGGATCCGCTTTGGCGCTCACGAATACGTGGCAAATGCCTTCCAGGTGTTTGATGACCGGAATGCGACTTTCGGCGACGACCCGTTCGATCAGCGACCGCCCGCCGCGGGGAATGATGATGTCGATGACGTCCGACATCGACAGCATGATCCCGACCGCTTCGCGCGCCCGGGTGGGGACGAGCTGCACGGCGCTTTCGGGTAAATTTGCCGCGCGCAATCCTTCATGCATGCATTCGAGAATCGCAGTCGAGGAGTAGAAGCTTTCCGAACCGCTGCGTAAAATCGCGGCATTGCCGGATTTGAGGCAGAGCGCGGATGCATCCGCCGTCACATTGGGCCTCGATTCGTAAATGATTCCGATGACGCCAAGCGGTACGCGCACGCGGGCGATCTTCAGTCCATTGGGCCGTTCCCATTCTGCCAGCACCGTGCCGATCGGGTCGGGCAGATCGGCGACGTCTTCGAGGCTTTTTGCCATCGCTTCGATCCGCTGGTCGTTCAACAACAGTCGGTCGCGAAGCGCCGGCGACAACTTGTTCGCCTCGGACATATCCTTGGCATTGGCTTCCAAGATTTTCTGCCGATGCGCGCGAATACTCGAGGCCGCCGCACGCAGTGTGCGATCTTTGTCGGCACGAGGCGTGAGCGCCAGAATGGCCGAGGCCTGGCGCGCGGCTTCGCCCAAACGCCGCATCTGCAGCCTCAGGTCCTCGCCTTCAATCCGATTTGCGATGGCCATGGTCATTCGCGTCCGTCTTCATTTGCGCCTGTTTTCATTCGCGCCCGTTTTGGACCGCCGGCTCTTCTCTTTGTCCCGTCCATCCGCTCAATACCAGATCGTCGCGATGGATCATTTCCTCGCGGCCACGGTAGCCCAGAAGCTCTTCGATTTCACCGCTTTTGTGGCCCATGATGCGGCGCGCGTCCTCGGACGAATAGGCGCAAAGGCCGCGCGCCAATTCCCGCAAATCCAAGGCTTTCACTACCACCGCGTCGCCTCGCTCGAAATTCCCGTCCACTTGCACGACACCTGCCGGAAGCAGGCTGTTGCCCTTGGTCAAGGCACGGGCTGCGCCGTCATCGACGACGATCGTGCCGGAAGGATTGAGCGTACTGGCAATCCAGCGCTTATGGGCGGAGCGGGGCGTTGCCGAGGGAACGAACCAAGTGCCGCCGCCCTCGCGCTCGGTTTTCGCCAGGGGATGAAGGGCGGTCCCCAGTGCGATCAGCATCCGGCAGCCGGAGTTGAGAGCAATTCGCGCCGCCATCAGTTTCGTGACCATGCCGCCGGATCCGTAACCGGGGGCGGCGGCCCCGGCCGCCTGCTCGATCGCCGGGCTGATTTCATAGACCTCGGGAATGAGCGCGGCTTTGGGATCTTTTTTCGGATCCGCCGTATAGAGCCCATCGATGTCGGAAAGCAGAACCAATGTGTCGGCGCCAGCCATTTGGGCGACCCGGGCGGCGAGCCGGTCATTGTCCCCGAAACGGATTTCCTCGGTTGCCACCGTATCGTTTTCATTGATGATCGGTACCGCTTTAAGCCGCAACAAGGTTTCGAGGGTGCCACGGGCGTTCAAATGGCGGCGGCGCTCTTCGGTATCGGAAAGCGTCAACAGAACTTGGGCGACCGGGATGTCGTGGCGGTCTAGTGCCGACTGCCAGGCCAACATGAGACCGGGTTGGCCGGCCGCCGCCGCCGCCTGCTTTTCTTCGAGCCGCAGCGACTTTGCGCTCAGGGCGATGCGATTGCGGCCCAGCGCGACCGCGCCCGATGAGACGATAATGATCTCGCGACCGCGCTTCCGCGCCTCGGCGATGTCATCAGCCAGCGAATCGATCCAGTCGCGGCGGAGCTTTCCCGTGCCTTGATCGACAAGCAGCGAGGAGCCAACCTTCACCACCATGCGGCGGCAAGAGTCCCAACGCACCTTGGACGGCGCCGCGCGTTCCATCATTCGGCGCTGCCTGCTGCGATTGCCGGTTCGGTTTCCGCGTGAGCCCCTCGATACTCGCGAACCTGACGCCAGACTTCGCGCAAGATTTCAGGAACGCCCAAACCCGAATGAGCCGAGATGGCGAACACGTCTTTCTTCGCCGCGCGCGAAAGTATCTTGCGCTTCTTTTCGACGTCTTCCGCGCGCATCGCATCGCATTTGGAAAGCGCAACCACCTCGGGCTTTTCGGCCAAGCCGTGACCATAGGCGGCAAGCTCGGCGCGTATCGTCTTATAGGCGGTTGCGACGTCCTCAAGGGTTCCGTCCACCAGGTGCAATATCGCTCCGCAACGCTCGACATGGCCGAGAAAACGATCGCCGAGCCCCGTGCCTTCATGGGCGCCTTCGATCAATCCGGGCAGATCGGCGAGGACGAATTCTTCGTTGTCGGCGGCAACCACGCCGAGCTGCGGCACCAAAGTCGTGAACGGATAATCGGCGATCTTCGGCTTGGCGCGCGTCGTTGCCGCCAGGAAGGTGGACTTCCCGGCATTAGGCAGGCCGACGAGACCGGCATCTGCGATCAATTTCAGGCGCAGCCAAAGCCAGTGCTCTTCGCCGGGATAGCCGGTTCCGGCGCGCCTTGGTGCGCGGTTGGTGGAGGATTTGTAACGGGTATTGCCGAATCCGCCGTCGCCGCCCTTGGCGAGCACGACGCGCTGGCCGGGATGAATCATATCGGCGATGAGCTCTTCGGTTTCGCCGTCCAAGATCTGCGTTCCGACGGGAACCCGGATAATCACGTCTTCGCCCGCGGCGCCCGAACGTTGCGCCCCTTCGCCCTGGCCGCCGCGCTTGGCCTTGAAATGCTGCTGATAGCGAAAATCGATGAGCGTATTCAAATTCTCCGCGGCCTCGGCGATCACAGCGCCGCCGCGCCCGCCATCGCCACCGTCGGGCCCACCATATTCGATAAACTTCTCGCGGCGGAAACTGACGCAGCCTTGGCCGCCGTCGCCGCTTTTGACGAAGATTTTCGCCTGATCGAGAAATTTCATGGCCCGGACTCTGTATTGGATAGGGAATTTACCAATAAAAAAAGGGAATGGCGCGCCATTCCCCTGCGTAACCCCGGGGTCTCCGGGGCTATCGGGGAAGCGCCTAGTTCGGCTTCTCCATAGCGGCGCCTTCGATCGAAACGAAGGTGCGGCCTTTTCCTTTGGTGCGGAACACGACGCGGCCTTCGATCAGCGCGAACAGGGTATGGTCGCGGCCCATGCCGACATTATCGCCGGGGTGAAACGTGGTGCCGCGCTGGCGGACCAGCACGTTGCCGGGAATGACGATTTCGCCGCCGAATCGTTTGACTCCGAGGCGGCGTCCTTCCGAATCGCGGCCGTTGCGTGACGAGCCGCCTGCTTTCTTATGCGCCATTACTTTTTCTCCTTACGCGACTTGTTACGCGACTTGCCGCCGTCTTTCTTCGCTTTGGCCGCCGGCTTCTTCGCTTCCTTTTTCGCCGGCTTTGCCTCGGCCTTCGCTTCCTTAGCCTTGGGAGCCTCGGGCTTCTTAACCACCGGTCTCGGTTCCACGGCGGGCTTTGCCTTGCGGGTCGCGCCGGGCGGATATATATCGGCGATCTTGACGACAGTCAGTTCTTGGCGATGGCCCTTGCGGCGGCGATAGTTCTGCCGGCGCTTCTTCTTGAAGATGAGGATCTTCTCGCCCCGGGTCTGGTCGACCACCGTCGCGACAACCGCCGCCCCAGCGACGAAGGGCGTGCCGACGGTCATTTTTCCGCCGTCGCCGATCAACAGGACCTCTTCAAAATCGACATGGCTTCCGACCTCGACCGGCAGGCGCTCGATGGCGAGGACGTCGCCGGCGGCCACCTTGTATTGCTTTCCGCCGGTCTTGATGACTGCGAACATGTTGATCTGCCTTGAAAAATCTGCCTGGAATTGTTCGAAGGGCGGCCCCGCCGCGAGAGAGGCGGCACTATAGCGGGGGAACGACCCGAGTCAACGGATTTCCTGGGATTTGCGACGGATTCGGCCGCCGTTTCGGCCAATCATTTCCGCCGCTTGCCGGGCTTGCGCCCGCCTGGGTGGCGGGCACCGCTTCGCTTGCCCCAGGACCATCCGCAAGCTAGGTTCCGCGACGGAGGGGTGCCAGAGTGGTCGATTGGGACGGTCTCGAAAACCGTTGTGCCCTTTACTGGGTACCGAGAGTTCGAATCTCTCCCCCTCCGCCAATTGTTCAGCGGCGGACATCCCGCTTCGCAGGGCGACATAATGCGAGGCAAAATTAAGGGCCGCGATTTGGTTCGTCACGATGAATGGAGAACATTATGGCTAAAGGACAGATGAAATCGGGCAGGGAAGCGAAGAAGCCGAAGAAACCGGCTGCGCCGAGTACGCCGGCGACTACGCTGACATCGAAGCCATCTTCGAGCTCGTCCTATTCGGCGATGTATTCGAAGAAGAAGTAGCCGCGGCACCGCCGCTTCGTCAGTGGCGCCCGTCTCATTCCGCCGCCTGGAGAGGGGGGCGCATTCCGGCGCATCGAACGCGGCGCGGACAAATATTCCGCGCTGGCTCCGCCCAAGGCGGATTTGAAATCGCCGAAACGCAATTTGGCGACGGCGCGGCACCTACCCGATCAGCTTACCTATAGTTGCGTAATCTTCAGGGGGCAAAAAGCTTTGATCCATCAATGCTATAGCCTTGTAATTTCGCCGCAAATTCTAACATATTTTGGTGACTGCAAATTGGAATAGCATTAATGTGTATGTATTGGGGATAGTTGTGCGACCTCGAACGAAATCCGGCATGTGGACATAAATGCTTGATCGACCCCTGCCCCGGAATGAAGCCCGAATTGAAAAGAGTCGCCTCGCGACGCTCTATCGTTACGAAATCCTCGACACGCCTGGAGAATCCGCATTCGACGAGCTGGTGTCGCTGGCGGCGCAGATTTGCGGGACTCCGATGTCGGTCATCTCTTTGATCGATTCCGAGCGCATTTGGCTTAAAGCGAAAGTGGGATGCCCGGCGAGCGAAATACCGCGCTACATTTCGTTCTGTCATCATACGATTTGCGGCAACGAGCTGTTTGAAGTGCCGGATGCATTCGAAGACAGCCGATTCGCCGACAATCCCTTTGTCGTTGAGGATCCGAAGATCCGCTTTTATGCGGGTGCACCGCTGATTACCGGCGACGGTCATCGATTGGGGACGCTTTGCGTCATTGACCTTGTTCCGCGCCGATTGACGGACCTTCAGCGGACAGCCCTCGAAGTTCTGAGCCGCCGAGTGATTGCACAAATGGATCTGCGCCTGATCAACCGGCGCATCAGAAAATGGGCCGATAGGCTGCTTTTGGACGCCGAGATGCGGTTGGACCGAGCCCAGCAAATAGGCGGCGCCACCCGCAACCTGGATAATCTACGCGCTCTCGTTATGGATAATTTGGATCTGCTGTCGATTGCTTGTGATGAGCAGCCACAGCAACAAATCGTCGAACGCGCCACCAGTGCTGGCCAGCGCGGCGGCAATTTCGCCCGGCAATTGTTGACAAATGAGCTGGAGCAGGACGACAGCGAGCACGAATCCTTCGCTGCAGCGTTCAACCATTTGACCCCTCGCGAGAAGCAGATTCTCCGCCTCGTCGCCCGCGGTCTGTCGAATCGGGAAACGGCGCGGCGGATGGGATTGGCCGAGGCGACAGTGAAGGTCTACGTGCAGCGGATTTTCAAAAAAGTCGGCGTCAACAATCGCACCGCGCTTGCCGTCTTGGTCGCGCGAAAGCGCAGACCGAGCGGTAAGATTCCAGCTGAAAAATCCGCGAAGAGCCCGGAGAATTGATCCGGCGACCCTTGGCCTGTTTCAGGTCGAGCGGCGGCTACGCCTGCGTCGCGCACAAATTCCGAATAATTGAGGGCAATCAAATTCGGCGTCGCGCTGGCCGCGCGGCGCGGCCAAATTGGCCGAATATGATTTTGTGTATCTATGTGGCGCCCGGTCGGAAAAGATACCCCCTACTGCTTACCACGTACTGATTAGTAACGATCCCTTTCCGGCGGGATGCCGGGATGAGGCCCGGAAAATCGTGAAATATTTTCGCGAGCGCCGATCAGACCTTTGTTTCTATCTGTGAGCGCCGGGATTAGATTGCATAAATCCCTGAGCGACTTTTTCTCGATGCACGTCCATGCGCGATATATCTCTGGCTCGTAACGAAGAGGCCCGCCTCGCGGCGCTCCGTCATTATGAAATCCTCGATACGCCCGAAGAATCGGCATTCGATGAGCTGGCGCGGCTGGCTTCGCAGATTTGTGAAACGCCAACCGCTAACATCTCGCTCATTGATAGCGACCGTGCATGGTTCAAGGCGACGGTCGGCACCAATTTTAAGGAAGTTCCGCGCCCCTTGGCCTTTTGCAATTACGCGATCGGCGGCCAGGATTTGCTCTTTGAAGTGCCCAACCTCATCGAGGACGAGCGCTTCAAGAATCATCCATTTGTCGCCGGCGGACGCGCAATTCGCTTTTACGCCGGGGCGCCTCTCATCACGGCCGAGGGCCATCGATTGGGAGCGCTCTTCGTCGTCGATTTCCGTCCACGCCAGCTGACATCCGATCAGCGCAGAGCGCTCGGCGCGTTAAGCCGCCGCGTCGTTGCCGAAATGGAACTGCGCCTGATGAGTTGCCGCTTCAGAAAATGGACGGAAATGCTGCTCGCCGATGCCGAGGGGCGATCGCACCAAGTCCGGCATAGGATTGGTCAACGCAAGTTCCCGGGCGCAGCGCCGCATAACATCGACAACATCCGGAGCTTCGTCATGGATAACCTGGATTTGCTTTCGATCGCCTGTGACGGGAAACGGCAGCGGCAGATCGTCGAACGCGCGATCACTGCAGCCCAGAGCGGCGGCGATCTAGCCCGGCAATTGCTGGCAAGTGGGCCGCAACAGAAAAGTGACGACGATGCGTGGAATGCACCATTCAACCAATTGACGCCTCGCGAAAAGCAGATTCTCCCGCTCGTCGCCGAAGGATTGTCGAATAGAGAGACCGCGCGGCGCTTGGGATTGGCGGAAGCGACGGTGAAGGTTTACATGCAGCGCATCTTCAAAAAAACCGGCGTCAAGAATTGCACGTCGCTCGCTGTCTTAGTTGCACGAAGGCGGGGATCGAAAGGCAAAGCGACAGCCAAGTCGTCGAGGAACTGACTCGGCTGATAGTGGCGCGTCGTCGGGTTCCTCCGATCGTCAGCGACTCCTCCGACGGTGTTCGTTTCAGCGTCCAGTCTTTGAATATCCGAAAATCGACCGGTCTTTTTCGAGGAGCGGTCTTGTCGGATTTGGTCGCCAATTCCTGGCGCGCAAATTCCAATTAAAATTATCAAAATAAAACAATGTGTTGGCTACAGCCGACGATTAGATGCCAAACCTCACAGTTTATTAGCTAATCGCCATAATTGTTAAGGGTTATATCGAAAGAGTACATCCATCGGGGTGTACCCGAGTGAGCAGGTCTTTCGATTTTGGTTCAGCGACCGCTCGCAGCAACGAGGGTCCAACAGAGTGGAAAGGTGACACCCATGGCTAACGACACGATCGACCGCGACGGCCGTCTCCGCTTTATGGCGATCACGCCGGAAACCGGCGAGCTCCTGCGCGATTTTTGGAAACACGTCGAACCGGAACTTCCCAGCATCCTCGATGCTTTCTACAAACACGCAGGCTCGGTGCCGAGCCTCGCCAAGATGGTGGGCGATCAAGTGCCGCGCCTGAAGGCGGCACAAAAGGCGCATTGGGAGCGGCTTTTTTCCGGCCAATTCGATGATGCGTACGTGAATGGCGTTCGGACCATCGGCATGACCCATAACCGGATCGGCCTCGAGCCCCGCTGGTATATCGGCGGCTATAACTTGGTGCTCAGCCTGTTGCAGCAGCTTGCCGCCCGGACCTATCGCGCGAAGAAGCTGGCTTCCGTGATCGTCGCGGTGAATTCGGCGGTGATGCTGGACATGGATTTTGCAATCTCGGTGTATCAGGAAGCGATGCTGGACGAGCGGCAAAAGAAGCAGGACGCGCTCAATGCCGCCATTCACGATTTCGACGGGACGATGAAGTCGGTGGTGGAAACCGTGGCCAGATCCGCGAGCGATATGCAATCGACGGCGGCATCGATGTCGGCGACGGCGGAAGAAACCAGCCGCCAATCGATGGCCGTGGCGGCGGCTGCCGAGGAAGCCGCCACCAATGTTCAAACCGTGGCCTCTGCGGCAGAAGAGCTGCATTCGTCGATCGGCGAGATCAATCGGCAGGTCACCGAATCCAATAAGATTGCCAGCGCCGCGGTTGAAGAGGCCAATCGCACCAATGCACAAGTTCAAAATCTTGCCGAAGCGGCACAGAAGATCGGCGAGGTGGTTCAGCTGATCAACGACATCGCCGGCCAAACCAATCTGTTGGCGCTCAACGCCACCATCGAAGCGGCACGCGCTGGCGAAGCGGGCAAGGGATTCGCGGTGGTGGCGTCCGAAGTTAAATCGCTGGCGACCCAAACCGCGAAAGCCACCGAGGACATTGCGGCGCAAGTCAAATCGATCCAGACCGCGACCGGCGAATCGGTTCAGGCCATCAAAGGCATCGGTTCGACCATCGGCCGGATCAGCGAGATCTCGACGTCGATTGCGGCGGCGATGGAAGAACAGGGTGCCGCCACCCAGGAAATCGCCCGCAATGTTCAGCAAGCCGCGGCCGGCACCGGCGAAGTGACCACCAATATCACCGGGGTTACCAAAGCCGCCGCCGAAACCGGCCATGCCTCCGAGGGCGTTCGCAAGGCCTCGGACGGTCTCGCCGAACAAGCGACTATCCTTCGCACCGAGGTCAGCAAGTTCTTTGCGCGGGTCCAGGCGGCCTAAAAAGCGCGTGGGTGAGCGGTTCCGGCCAGAAAGACGTTAGGGACGGCAAGCGGCACATGCACCGGTTTGCTTCAGGCCGACAAAGCGGTCATCGGGCAGCCGCTTCCGGCGCCGACGACGATGGACCGCGTCCGAGTTTTTCGATGTAACCGGGATCGCTACGCTCGCGCACCGGGTAATCGCTCTTTGCGAAGGCTTGAGATCGTCGCGACCCGCCGCCCGCCAATCCTGATTCAATCCCGCATTGTAATTACATCCGCGGCGCAGATTCCGACGGTGCGGAGATTCCTGTGCATGCAAGCGTAGGTGCGCCAAAAATCGGCAGTGCTGGGGAGTTTACTTGCGTTGGATGGCTTCCGGATTCGAATAGGCGGACGAGCGATAGGCCACGGCTGCCAATGCCCGGTCTGGTCCCATGAATGCGGCCGGCCTAAGCGGCGCCGAACAACCAAAGACCTTTTGGCAAGTTCCGCTTAATGAGATCGAACGGCAACTCGATGCGGTCCCTGGGGGCCTAGCGTCGAACCAAGCGCAAGTCCGCCTTGTTCGTTACGGGGCCAACACGCTTGAACCCAAGCGGCGTTTGTCCTTTCTCGCTCAATTTCTCAATCGCTTGCGCAATCCCCTGATCATCGTCCTTCTGGTGGCGGCGGCGATTCCGGCGATGACTGGAGAGCTCGCCAGCCTCCTCATCATCGTCACCATCGTTCTTCTCGGCGTCGTGCTCGATGCCGTCCAAGAGCATCGCGCGCAACAGGCGGCCGAACGGCTCAAAGTTTCCGTAGCCTTGATGGAACGGGTCCTGCGCGATGGGCGGGAGACCCAAATTCCCGCAGAACAGCTGGTTCCGGGCGACGTTGTTCTTCTCGCCGCCGGCGATTTGGTTCCGGCCGATGGCCGGATCCTCGAAGCCGCGGATTTCTTTGTGAACGAATCGCTTATGACCGGCGAATCCTATCCCGTGGAATAGCGCGCCGATGATATCGCCGCCGTCAAAATGGCCGAGGCGACGAACGCGGCTTTCGTGGGCAGTTCGGTGATTAGCGGTTCGGCCAAGCTTCTCGTCTGTGCGACGGGATCGGCCACCCGGTTCGGAAATATCAGTCAGGCGCTGCGGCGCGTGCCGCGCCCTGCGGCCCTTGAGCGCCGCGTACACCAATTCAGCATGATGATCGTGCGCGTGACGACGCTCCTTGTTTTGTTCGTGCTTCTCGTCAACGTCCCTTTCCACCGTCCCTTATTGGATTCGTTCCTTTTCGCGCTTGCTCTTGCGGTCGGGCTAACTCCGGAACTGCTGCCGACGGTAGTATCGGTGACTTTGGCGCGGGGGCGCGATGCGCACGGCCAAAGAGCGGGTTATCGTCAAGAGGCTGGCGGCAATTCATGACCTCGGCAGCATGGATATCCTCTGCACCGATTAAGACGGGGACATTGACGGAGGCACACATTCGGGTGACGCGGCAGCTGTCGCTTTCCGGAGCCGAGAACCGGCGTGTCCTCGGACTGGCCTTGCTCAACAGCCATTTCGAAGGGGGTCTTCGGAGCCCGCTCGATACGGCAATCCTCGAATGCGGCCCGTTCGATGCCGCAGGCTGGCGCAAGCTCGACGAGGTCCACTTCGATTTCGAGCGGCGGCGAGTCTCGGTGCTGCTCGAGCGCGAAGGCCGGCATGTTCTCGTCATCAAAGGGGCGCCGGAAGAGGTGCTGGCTCGGTCACAGTCTTACGAGCCCGGCGATGGAGAGGGCGGGGGCGCAGGCGCCGCAATGCCGCTCGACGCTACGGCGCAGGCCAAAGCCAATGAGATTTTCAATCAGCTCGGATCGGAAGGATTCCGGGTCCTGGCAATTGCCTGCCGGGAGTTTGCCGGAAGCCATGTCATGGCGGCGGACGAGCGCGAGCTCGTGGGTTTTCTCGCCTTCCTCGATCCGCCGAAAGCGAGTGCCGGTGCGACAATTGCCGGCCTTCAGCGCGCCGGGGTTGGGATCAAGATACTGACCGGCGATAACGAATGGATTACCCGCCATGTTTGCAATGAGCTTGGCGTCGACGTGAATGAGGTCCTGACCGGCTCCGAAATATCGCGACTCAGCGCTGAAGCGCTCTTGGCGCGGGTGGAAGAAGCGAATCTTTTCTGCCGCGTCACGCCGTCCCAGAACAGCCGCATCATTGCGGCTTTAAAGCGGCGAGGGCATGTCGTCGGATTCTTGGGCGACGGCATCAACGACGCACCGTCGCTTCATATCGCAGACGCCGGAATCTCCGTCGAGAGCGCCGCCGACGTCGCGAGAGACGCCGCCGATATTATCCTGTTGGAAAAAGATTTGAGCGTGCTCGAACGCGGTGTTGGCGAAGGACGCCGCACCTTTGGCAATATCATGAAATACATCATGATGGGCACCAGCTCCAATTTCGGGACTATGTTTTCGATAGCGGGCGCCGCTGATTCTGCCGTTCCTGCCAATGCTCCCGGTGCAAGTGCCGCTGAACAATCTGCTTTGCGATGTCTCCGAGGTGGCGATACCGATGGACGAGGTCGATCCCGAAGAGGTCGCGATACCGCGGCATTGGGATATGCGATTCGTCCGAAATTTCATGCTGGTGCTCGGTCCCGTCAGTTCATTGTTCGATTTTCTGACGTTCGGGCTTCTCTTGATCGTTTTTAATGCGGCTGGGCCCTTATTTCAGACCGGCTGGTTCGTGGAATCCCTGGCATCCCAGATATTCGTCATCTTCGTCATTCGCACGCGCCGCAATCCTTTGCGCAGCCAGCCGCATCCGATTCTGGCGGCGACCTCGATTGCGGTGGCGGCGGTCGGCGTCTTGTTGCCTTATACGGCGCTTGGCCGGTGGTTCGGCTTTGTACCGCTGCCGCTCGGTTTTCTTGTCGCGTTGGGCGGCATGGTGGCGTGCTATTTGATCTTGGCAGATCTGGTGAAACGCTGGTTTTTTCGTCGCATTTCCCTATCGGGCGATCATCGATTAGGCTAGCCGAGTATTAGGGAGCCTTGCAATGCCCCGGACCTTTCTTGCATTGCGTAGCGTGCTTTACGTGCCGGGCTCGAATGAGCGGGCAATCGAGAAGGCGCGCGGCCTTTCCGCCGATGGATTCATTTTCGATCTCGAGGACGCGGTGGCGCCTTCGGCCAAAGCGGAAGCCCGCGCCCGGGTCGCCGCCGGGCTGCAAGCCGGCGGCTACGGTAAGCGGCAGAAAGTGGTGCGGGTCAATGGCCTCAACTCCCATTGGGGCTATGACGATCTGGTGACGGCGGGCCGAGCCGGCGTGGACGCCATATTGCTCCCCAAAGTCGAAAGCGGCGACATGGTGCGCCAAGCGGAAAGCATTTTCGCCGGTGCCGGCGCGCCCTCGACGACCGCCATCTGGTGCATGGTGGAAACGCCGCGCGGCATTCTCCATGTGGAAGAAATCGCGCGGTCTAGCCCGCGCATTCGTTGCCTGGTCATGGGGACGTCCGATCTGGCCAAGGATTTGGGCGCCAGCCACACCCGCGAGCGGCTGCCCTTTCTAACGAGTCTCGGATTGTGCCTATTGGCGGCCCGCGCCGCCGATGTCGCCATCATCGACGGCGTGCATCTCAATCTCGAAGATGAAGAAGGTTTCGTTCATGCTTGCCGCCAAGGCGCTGAGATGGGCTTCGACGGCAAAACGCTGATTCATCCAAAGACAATCCCGATCGCCAATGAGGCGTTTTCGCCGTCGGAGAGCGATATCGCCTGGGCGCATAAGATCATCGATGCTTATAAAGAAGCCCGCGGCCGCGGCGAAGGCATCGTGGTGGTGGACGGCAGACTGATCGAAAATCTGCATGTCGAAGGCGCACGGCGCATGTTGCTGCTCGCCAAGGCCATCGCCGAATTGGGCGAAGCGACAGCGGGTTAGGTCATTCGCGGACGGCGTGATTACAAGCGCAACCCGCCATCCACTTCGATCACCCGGCCGGTGATGAAATCGTTCTCGAAAATGAAGGTGACGGTCTTGGCGATTTCTTCGGGCGTGCCGAGGCGCTTGAGCGGGGTCGGGTCGGTCATGCGGGCGCGGGCTTCCGGTTTCATCGCCATCACCATCGGTGTAGACACGAATCCGGGTGCGATCGCGGCGACGCGGATGCTGTAACGCGCCAGTTCCTTGGCCCAGGTCACCGCCATGGCGGCAACGCCCGCCTTGGCCGCCGAATAGTTGCTCTGGCCGAAATTGCCGGCCCGGGAAATGCTCGAAATGTTGACGATCACGCCATTCGACCCCTTGCCGATCATCTTCGCCGCCGCTTCGCGGCCGCATAAGAAAACCCCGGTAAGGTTCACATCGATGACCGATTGCCAGTTCGCCATCGATTGCTTGCCGATGACGGCGCCGTCCTTGACCTTGACCAGCAAGCCGTCGCGCACGATTCCGGCGTTGTTGATCAGCCCGTCGACGCGACCGAAATCTTCCTCAATTTTGCTGAACGTTTCTTCGACCACCGGCTCTTTCGAAACGTCGCAGCAATAGGGCCGGGTGCCGTTGTTACCCCTTCGGCAAAGCTGGGCAGTTTCTTCCAAGCCCTGCGGATTGATGTCGATCAGGGCAACTTCTGCCCCTTTTTTCGCCAGCTCGATCGCAATGCTGCGTCCGATGCCGGCGCCCGCACCGGTCACGGCGATGACTTTATCGTTTATGTCCATGGCTTTGCCCACCTCAGTTCGGTCCGCGCCCAATGATTGGAGCGAAACACTTAATCTGGGTCTCGCAAAGCCTGGGCCAAACACATTTGGCGACCGGCCGATACTCTAAAGGACAGGCTTAAATGATGCTTTTGGCAAGCAACAATGCCCGGGTTTCCGAAGATGCGCCTCTTCAGAACTTCACTGCCGGCGCCTTTTGGGCTTCTTCCGAGATCGTGAAGGTCTCCTTCACTTTGGCGTCGGGGTAGAGCCAGGCCGCGATCCATTTGCTCGGATAGGAACGTAGCGTCGTGTTGTATTGCTGCACCGCTTCGATGTAATCGCGGCGCGCCACCGCAATCCGGTTTTCGGTTCCTTCGAGTTGCGATTGCAGCTCCAGAAAATTCTGATTCGATTTGAGATCGGGATATCGTTCGCTGACGGCAAGGAGTCGCCCCAGAGCGCCGCTCAATGCCGCTTGGTTCTGCTCGAATTGATGAAAGGCCTCCGGATTCGACAGCACATCGGACGGCAGTTGCATTTGGGTCGCCTTAGCACGCGCTTCAGTGACTTCCGTCAGGACCTGCTGTTCCTGCTTGGCATAACCCTTCACCGTTTCGACGAGATTGGGAATTAAATCGGTGCGGCGCTGATATTGATTGAGGGCCTGGCTCCACGCGGCCTTTACCGCCTCGTCCTGCCGCGGGATCGCGTTGACGTCGCAGGCGGAGAGGGCGAGGACCGCGAAGAGCAGCACCGCCGCGCAAGCCATCGTCGCAAGTTTTCCAAATACCATTGCAAAATCCTCCACCGCCGGCCGCAAGCCGACCGCCATTAAATGGGAAGCATCTCGTCGGCAGGCAACAATGTCCGGACTTTCGCGGCAAACCCAATCACGGGCTTTGCCCCTCCGCGGGAAAATGGGTTTGCAGCACGGCACCGCACGATTCGACCGCGGCGATAAGTCCCTCGGCAAGCCGGCCGGCCTTCACCGCGGCCAAAAACTCGGCGACGATCTTATCCCAGGTTCCTTCGGCGACGCGGCTATGGATGCCGCGATCGGCGATGATCTCCACATAGCGCTCGCGAAGCGAAACGAAGAGCAGAATCCCGTTGCGATGCTGTGCCGAGGCGAGAATGCGCGCGGCAAACTCGCGGTGAGCAAGTTCGCTGGCAAGACGGTGCTTTAGGCTCTTCGGCACGACCAAAATCCGCAAGGGGAGCCAATCGAGCATGAAGGTGAAGGCGACGAACAGCAACGCCGTGACAAGAAACGCGGTGCCGATCGTCAGGTCGGGACGGAGCAAGGCGAGAATGCCAAGGGCTGCTATGGCGAGAAACGCGCCCCACACCGGTGGAAAGAGCGAATATCGATCGCTGATCGGCAATATCGCCGACACGAAGGCTGCCTTCGTGCGCTTTTGCACGGCCGTCACCGTGGCGGCGATACGTTCCCGCTCTTCCGCCGTCAAAGGATTCTTTACGATCACCATCCTCCTGAAGCGCCTCCGCCGCCAAAGGACCCGCCGCCGCCGGAAAATCCGCCCCCGCCGGAAAATCCACCGCCCGAAAATCCGCCGCTGGCCGCCCCGCCCCAAAAAACGGGAAGACCCGAGACGCCAAACCCAACCGAGCGTCTGCCGAAACGATATCTGGACATCCAGCCGTAGAACCAGAATACGAAGAAAAGTGCCAGCCAACCGATCCAAGCCGTCGGGAAGGGCGAGGACTGCGCTTGCGGCGCCGCTGCCACTGCCGCCGAGGAGGTGCCGCCGAGCCTGCGCAAGATCGCCGATGTACCGTCGAGAACGCCGCCACTGAAATCGCCGCGGCGGAAATCCGGCAGAATGACTTGCTCGATGATGTTCCGGCTCATTGCATCGGTGAGAATGCCTTCCAGGCCGTATCCAACTTCGATACGCACCTTGCGCTCATTGGGCGCCACGATCAGAAGGGCGCCGGTATTCTTGCCTTTCTCGCCGATGCCCCAGAACCGGCCAAGCCGGTAGCCGTAGTCATCGATGTCGTAACCTTGCAGCGATTTGATCGTGACGACGACGACTTGTTGACCGGTCTGGCGCTCGTGTTCGGCCAGCATGTCCGTCAGCCGTGCCTGCGTTTGCGGCAACAAAATCCCGGCGTCGTCGACGATCCGGCCTATGAGCGGCGGGAATAGCGGATCGGCGGGTACGGCGGCGCCCGCAACAAACAACATGGCCAAGGCGGCGAACGCCCCGCAAAAAAACGACCCGCGGATGAGTGAAAGGGAATTTCGACCTAAAATTTCAGAGTTTGCCATCGCGACCGCGATGCTATCGCCATACGGTGGGCAGCGCCAGTTCAGTCGTCCGGCTGTCCGTGGGCGGGTTCGGATCGGTGGCGTCACCGTCCAGCGCCGGCCCGCCGATCACCCAGTCTTCTGTGTCGCCATTCCACATCGGAATATTATATTCTCGAATCTCGACGCGGCGGGGTTGCATTGACTGAATTGAACGACGGAGAGCGTTACCGGTTGAATCTCCAGGGCGAGGTGAATAGCGCCGCGCTCTACCGCACTTTGGCCGATGTCGAGGAGAATCCGGACATCGCCACGGTCTATCGCCGCTTGGCGGCGGTCGAAGAATCCCATGCCGAATTCTGGCGCAAGAAATTGCGCCAGTTGCACCAGCGAATCCCCCGCATCTCGGTCGGCTTTCGCACTCGGGCCCTCGGCTGGCTGGCAAGCCGTTTTGGTCCCGGTTTCGTTCTGCCGACAATCAATACCTTGGAGCATGTGGACAGCGGCTCCTACGATCGCCAGCCCGAGGCGGTGGCCGGGGGCCTGCCGGCGGACGAACGCAGCCACGCCCGTGTCTTGGATGCGCTTGCCGCGCCGGTTTCCGGATCGAATCGGCAGGGCGGAATTCCCGGCAGCGTCCTGGGTTCGATCGAGGGCCGGCATCGCACGGGCGGTAACGCTCTCCGGGCGGCAGTCTTGGGGGCGAATGACGGGCTGGTTTCCAATTTGAGTTTGGTGATGGGCGTCGCCGGCGCCGCCGTTCCGGATCGCACGATTTTGATCACCGGATTGGCGGGGCTATTGGCGGGAGCGTGCTCGATGGCGCTCGGCGAATGGCTGTCGGTGAATTCGAGCCGCGAGCTTTACCATAGTCAGATCGCGACTGAAGCGGAAGAACTTGAAACCGTGCCCGATGAAGAGCGGGAAGAATTGGCGCTTATTTATCAAGCCAAGGGATTGACCGAAAAGGAAGCCCAAGCCTTGGCCAGCCGTCTGTTCGCCAACAAGGATCAGGCGCTCAATACACTGGTGCGCGAAGAGCTCGGCATCGATCCCGACGATCTCGGGGGATCGGCCTGGGCTGCTGCGGCGTCTTCGTTCTTTCTATTTCCGGCGGGCGCCATATTCCCGGTGGCACCGTATTTCATCTGGGGCGGATGGACGGCGGTTGTTGCCAGCCTCATTTCCAGCGCCGTTGCGCTCATTCTGATCGGCTGCGGCACCGCACTGTTTACCGGACGGAGTTCTTTTTCTCGTCGCTGCGCCAGCTCGCGGTCGGGTTCGCGGCGGCGGGGATTACCTTCGGCCTTGGGCGGCTGATCGGCGTTTCGATCGGCGGCTAAGTGCAATTATTCCGATCCGCGTCGATCGGATTTCGTCCTTGCTGGCGGCGGATCAGCCGTATTTTCCGGTGACATAATCCTCGGTGCGGCGGTCGGTCGGCCGCGTGAAGATGGTCTGCGTTTCACCGAATTCGACCAGCTCGCCCAGATGCATGAGCGCCGTGAAGTCGGAGACCCGGGCGGCCTGCTGGAGATTGTGGGTCACGATGATGATGGTGTAGTCGGCGCGAAGCTCGTCGATCAATTGCTCGATCTTTTCGGTCGACACCGGATCGAGCGCCGACGCCGGTTCATCGAGAAGCAGCACATCGGGATTGAGGGCAATTGTCCGGGCGATGCACAGGCGCTGCTGCTGGCCCCCGGAAAGGCCCGAGCCGACGACCTTCAATTTGTCCTTCACTTCATTCCATAACGCGGCTTTGGTCAGCGCGGCTTCCACCAGATGGTTGAGCTCCGCCTTGGGAACGCGCCGGTAGAGTTTGACCCCGAAGGCAATATTGTCGTAGATCGACATCGGAAAAGGTGTTGGCCTTTGGAACACCATGCCGATCCGGGACCTCAGATGACTGAGATTGACGGAGGGTGCGAGAATATTTTGGCCGTCCATCAGAATCTCGCCCTCTGCCCGCTGGTCGGGATAGAGCTCGTAAATCCGGTTCATGGTGCGCAACAAGGTCGACTTTCCGCACCCCGACGCACCGATGATGGCGGTCACGCGGCGGTCGTGAATGGTCATGTTCACGGATTTGAGCGCCATTTGCTTGCCGTAGTGGAAGCTGAGATTCTTGATCAACAGCTTAGGCACGGGCAGCTGTTCCGCCGCCTCGGCGATCGTGCTTTCGTACAATAATGGGGCAATACCTCCACCGCTGGTATCGGGACTTCGGACCATGCTGGCTGCTCCGTTTCGCGGGCCGACATCGTCAATCATATCTGGGGTCATTGGGGTCTTTCCTTGGGGCTGAACAAGAGAATGCGGGCAAGCACACTGAGCCCGAGAATGGCGGCCGTCGTCAATAACGCGCCCGCCCAGGCAAGGCGCTGCCAGTCATCGTAGGGACTCATGGCGAACTGGAAGATGACCACCGGCAGATTTGCCATCGGTGCGTTCACGTCCGAGCTCCAGAACTGATTGTTCAGGGCGGTGAACAGGAGAGGCGCCGTCTCGCCGCTGATGCGTGCGAATGCCAGAAGAATGCCGGTGACAATACCGGCCCGAACACTCCGATAGGAAATGTTTACCACAATCTTCCATTGCGGCGCGCCAAGTGCTGCCCCGGCCTCTCGCAAATCGTTGGGTACAAGGCGCAGCATGTCATCGGTCGTCCGCAGAATGACCGGTATGGCGATGATCGCCAGCGTCAAGGCTCCGGCCCATGCCGAGAAATGATGGACCGGCTGAACGGCGACCTGGAAGACAAAGAGCCCGATCAGGATCGAGGGAGCGCTCAAAAGTACGTCGCTGATGAAACGCGTTGCATCGGTCAGCCACTTGCCCCGGCCGAACTCCGCCAAGAACGTGCCGGCCAATACGCCGATCGGTGCGCCGACGGCGATGCCGATCCCGGTGATGATCAGGCTGCCGACGATGGCGTTCAAGAGACCGCCGGTACTTCCCGGCGGCGGCGTCATCTCTGTGAATAGAGCAGGTGTTAGGGCGGGGAGTCCATAGGTTATCACCGTGCTGAGAATTGAAAACAGAACGGCAAGGCCCATGAATGTCGCGATCACAGAGGTCGACAGGAAAAAGCCGTTGAGGATGCGGCGCCAGCGATATCGGGTAATGCCCATGGATCTCAGCCTCGAAGACGCAGCTCGAGACGAAGGAGCATCAATTTGGCGAGGGTGAGCACCACCATCGTTACGACGAAGAGGGTGAGGCCGAGTGCGATCAGCGACGAGTAATACACGTCGCCAACGGCTTCGGTGAATTCATTGGCGATGGTCGATGAAATCGTCGCACCCGGCATGAACAGGGAGGCATTGATTTTGTGGGCATTGCCGATGACGAAGGTAACGGCCATCGTCTCGCCCAGCGCGCGCCCAAGTCCCAGCATGATCGCGCCGATGATGCTCGTGCGCGTGTACGGCAATAGGATGTTCCAAACCACCTCCCAGGTCGAACAGCCGATGCTGTAAGCCGATTCCCTCATCACCGCGGGGACGGTTTGAAATACGTCCCGGATCACGGAGGAAATGAAGGGGACGATCATGATTGCCAGGATGACGCCGGCGGTAAATATGCCGATACCGAGCGGCGGCCCCTGGAACAGTTGTCCGATAACGGGGATCGGGCCGAGATGGGCCGACATCCACGGCTGATAGTGGTGGGAGAAGAACGGCGCGAATACGAATAATCCCCACATGCCGTAAATGATGCTCGGCACCGCCGCCAAGAGCTCGATCGCCGTGCCGATCGGACGGCGCAGCCAGAGCGGCGCAAGCTCGGACAGAAACAGCGCGATGCCGAAGCTGACCGGAACCCCGATCAGAATCGCGATCACGGAGGTCGTGAGCGTGCCGTAGATCGCAGCCACGGCGCCGAATTGAACGGTGACCGGATTCCAAACACTGCGGGTGAAAAAATCGAAGTGGAAAGCGCGGAATGCGGGAAGGCTGCCCCATGCGAGCGCCACGAGAATGGCGCCCAATGTGAGCAGGACGATAACGGCGCACAGGAGTGTCAAACCGCGGAACGCGCGGTCGGCAATCTGCTGGGTCCGGAAGCCCCGCAATAAGGTGCTATTCGTGGTATCGAGCGCGGTCATCCAGCCTCTAAAAAAACGTGGATGGGCACGGCGACCGAGCCCATCCACTCATGATCATTTATGGAATTCGAACCGGCTACTTTTCACCGTCGGCAACGGTGGCGTCGAAGACGGTCTTGCCGTCCGTTCCCTTGATCTCCTTGGTCCATAACCCGCGGACGAGCTCGACCACATTCTTGGGCATGGGCACGTAATCGAGCTGGGCTGCCATGTCGCCGCCGTTGAGATAGCTCCAATTGAAGAATTTCAGGACCTCAGCGGCAACATCGGGCTTGTCTTGGCTCTTATACATTAGAATGAAGGTGGCGCCGGTGATCGGCCAGCTCTTGTCGCCGGGCTGATTGGTCAACAGAAGATAAAGTCCCGGCGCATGCTTCCAGTCCGCGTTCGCCGCGGCTGCCTGAAACAATTCGGAAGTCGGCGAGACGAAGGTGCCGGCGCTGTTCTGAAGCAGGGTATTGGCCAGTTTGTTCTGCAGCGCGTAAGCGTATTCGACATAGCCGATCGAACCATCGAGCTGTTTGGTGTAGGCGGCCACACCCTCATTGCCCTTGCCGCCGACGCCGACCGGCCATTCGACGGAGGTATTCTCGCCGACTTTGGACTGCCATTCGGGGCTCATTTGCGACAAATAATGGGTGAAGATGAAGCTCGTGCCGGAACCGTCGGAACGGTGTACGACATTGATGGTCGCGTCGGGAAGGGTCAGGTTCGAATTGAGTTTGGTGATCGCCGGGTCATTCCATTTGGTGATTTTGCCGAGATAAATATCGGCCAAGATTTGCGGCGTCAGTTTCATGTCGCCGGCATTGATTCCCTTGATGTTGACCACGGGCACGACACCGCCCATCACCATGGGGAATTGGATGAGACCGGCTTTGTCGAGGTCGTCCGGCTTCAGCGGCATGTCGGAAGCGCCGAAATCCACGGTCTTATCCTTGATCTGTTTGATCCCGCCACCGGAGCCGATCGACTGGTAGTTCAAGGCGACGCCGGTTTTTTCCTTATAGGCGTCGGCCCATTTCGCATAGATCGGATAGGGGAAAGTCGCCCCGGCACCGGAGATCGTCGCGGCATTCGCGCTGGCGATATTCAATATCGCCGCGCAAAGAAACGCGACCAGACTAAATCCTTTGAACATAACGACCCTCTCTGTAATGGATTGAAGGGAGGCGGGATTCTTCGCCCGCTCGGCCTCGTTAGCTTTAGCGCCACAATGTGACAGTCCTGTCACAAAGCCGTGACATTTCAAATTGGTTTACGTCTTTCTCGCCCCCAATGCCGCGGCATGCCGGTCTTGGTCTTGGCGCTGGATGGAGCGTTTTTCCCCGCAACCAAGAGATTGCTTGCGCGTCGCGGCACAGCGCGGGCGAACCGGTTCGGCTGCCGAAGCCGGCCAAGCCGGGATTCATTAGCCTATCCAAACCGGTAGTAGCGTGAAGGTCTAGGGCATCCCGATACCGTCCGGCGCGGGCCCGTTAAGCCGTCTTCAATGACGATCGGGAAGAATTGGGGCGCAAAAACAAAGAAAATTCGCAGCGCTATAACTAGATTGCGTCAAAGGCGCGATCATCGGTGGCGAAACCCTTGGTGGAGGCCCCCAATTTCCATCACGCTTAGATTTTAGTTGGCTGCGGCTCTGATCCTGGCCGGCGTCGGTGCCGCGACCGGGGCGGTTTTGTGGAACCTTCTGCTCTTCGAGCGCGCCGTCGACGCCAATACCGCCGAGCGTGCGATTGAAAACCAAGCCCAGATGCTCCTGCTCGATCTGACGAATGCCGAAACCGGCCAGCGCGGTTTTCTCATCACCGGATCGAATCGCTATTTGCAACCCTACCTCCGTGCCAGTGCGGATATCGAGGCGCGGATGACGGAGCTGAAGAAACTGGTCGACGATGACGCGCAGCTCAGGGTATTGGCGGCAGACCTCGACCAAGCCGTGACTCAAAGATTGATGGACCTCCGGGATTCCATCGAAATTCGCCGCTCAAAGGGTGCCGATGCAGCGATGGCAATGGTCTTATCGGATCGCGGCAAGGACGCGATGGACGAGGCAACCGATTGCCTGCACGACACCATCGCTGCTTCACGGGCCTTTACCGAGGCGCGACATAAAGACACCGAAGCGCTGAAAAATCGAATCACCGTGCTTTTCGCGATCGGGGCGCCCGGCGTTGTCGGTTTCGTGCTGCTGACGATTCGGCAGACGTTGCGATCCTTCCATGAACCGCTGCGCGCCGTCGAAGACGGCATCGTCCGGATCGGGCAGGGCGGGATTCCGGAACACATCGAAGTTTGCGGCCGCGACGAATTGAGTCAAATCGCTTCCGCATTCAATCAGCTGGCTGATCGGCTGACGACGGAAGAGGCGAACCGCAAAGACGCCGAAACGAGACTTCGCTAATATGAATGCGGCGCTTATCGCCCGAAATCGGGATGTCGAAGCGCGGACTCATACCATCGATTTGCTCGGACGGATGGCAAATCGCTTGCCCAGCTGCGCCAATGAAGAGGAATTCGTCTCTGTCATCGAGCGCTTTGTCCCGCAGCTCCTGCCGGAAATACCGGGCGTGCTTTATGTTTTATCGCAATCCAATGCGTCGCTTCGGGCGGTCGCCCATTGGAATGATCCCGAGGCATGTCGAAACGAATTCAATCCGGAAGACTGCTGGGGCCTCAAGCGTGGCCAACCGCATTTCATCGACGACCATGCAGGCCGACATCATTTGCGGCCATGTCGATGCGGCGATGATCTCCGGCTATCGCTGTTTGCCATTGGTGGCGCAAAGCGAAACCACCGGACTCTTATATTTGGAACGCCGCGCTGGCACGACAGTCTCGAAGACCGAAGAGCAGGACCTTTACGTGCTTGCCGAAACGGTTGCACTGGCGCTCGCGAATCTGAAACTGCACGATTTACTGCGTAAGCAATCCATTCGCGGTCCGCTGACCGATCTTTTCAACCGGCGTTATCTCGAAGAGACGACGGAAATCGAACGCGCTCGCGCGGTCCGAGCCAAATCGCCGCTCGCCGTGATGATGATCGATGTCGATCATTTCAAGCGGTTCAATGACGAGTTCGGCCATGACGCGGGCGACGCGGTATTGAAGCGCCTTGCGGAGCTTTTCGCGCAGTTCATCCGCGAAGGCGACATTGCCTGCCGCTATGGCGGCGAAGAGTTTGCGATGCCGTTGCCGGGAATGGCCGCGGCCAATGCCCGCGAGCGGGCCGAGCGAATCCGCGAAGCCGTCGAGAGCCTCAACATCACCCACCTTGGCCGGGCCCTTGGCTCGATCTCGGTGTCGATCGGTGTCGCGGTGCTCCCGGATTCGGCGGATAGCGCAAAAAGGCTGATAGCCGCGGCGGACCAGGGCCTCTATGCCGCCAAACGCGATGGCCGGAACCGGGTTGAAATGGCGGGATTCTCGACCAGCCGAGCGGCCTAGGTTATTGGCGCTTTTTTCGGCAAAAATGCATTATGCTCCATATTTGGGCTGGTTGATTCCCTGGCTTGCTGCACGGTTATTTGGCAAAAACCGATTAGATGCAGGGTCTTAGCCACAAATAACCGAGCTTGGCAGGGGCTTTGCAACCTATCCTCCGGACGCGCAGTTCGAACGCGCGGAAAACCGGGAGGCTTTGATCCTGAGTGCTTATGACATTGGCGCTATTAACCTGATGGATGCCTTCGACGAATTGGAGAGCGGCAGCCATACTTATTGCCAGCAGGTCGCAAACTGGCTTGCCGAAACGCCGAAGGAATCGTTGGCCCTCAAACGGCGGGAAGCCGAGCTTCTGTTCCGCAAGATCGGGATCACCTTCTCGGTCTACACCGAGGGCGGCGATCCCGAACGTCTCATCCCTTTCGATATCATTCCGCGGATCATTCCGGCTGCCGAATGGGGGTTGCTCGCCCGTGGATTGACTCAGCGCGTCAAAGCTCTCAACGCATTCATCGGTGATGTCTATCACGGCCGCGAGATTTTGCGGGCGGGATTGTTGCCGGAAGCGCTGGTTCTCCATAACGAAGCGTTCCGCGCCGAAATGCAGGACTTCGATCCGCCCCAGGGCGTCTATGTGCACATCGCCGGGATCGATTTGGTGCGTGTCGGTTCCAGCGAGTTTTACGTTCTCGAAGACAATTGCCGAACGCCCTCAGGGGTTTCCTACATGCTGGAAAACCGCGAGGCGATGATGCGGCTATTCCCAGATCTCTATTCGCGCCATCGCGTCGCCCCGGTTGCCCACTACCCCGAAGAGCTGCTCGAGACGCTGCACGCCGTGGCGCCGGGTTCTTGCGAAGGCGAGCCGGTGATCGTCTTGCTCACGCCGGGCTCCTTCAATAGCGCCTATTACGAACATTCGTTTCTCGCCGATGAAATGGGCGTGGAGCTTGTCGAAGGACCCGACCTCGTGGTTGACGACAACATCGTCTTCATGCGGACGACTGAGGGACTGAAGCGAGTCGATGTGATCTACCGGCGAATCGACGATGCGTTCATCGATCCGCTGACCTTCCGGCCCGATTCGCTTCTCGGTGTGCCCGGATTGATCAACGCCTACCGAGCCGGCAATGTGACCTTGGCCAATGCGCCCGGCACCGGGGTTGCCGACGACAAGGCAATTTATCCGTTCGTGCCCGAAATGATCCGGTTCTATCTCGGCGAGGAACCGGTCCTGAAAAACGTCCCGACCTACCGGTGCTCGCAAGACGACGATCTCGCGTTCGTTCTCGATCATCTTCACGAACTCGTGGTGAAAGAGACGCGGGGATCGGGCGGCTATGGGATGCTGATCGGTCCGCATTCGACCAAGGACCAGCGCGACGTCTTCGCCGCAAAACTAAAAGCGCATCCCGGCGATTACATCGCGCAGCCAACCTTGGCGCTTTCGACCTGCGCGACCTTCGTCGAAAAAGGCATCGCCCCGCGCCATGTCGATCTGCGGCCGTTCGTGCTAAACGGCCGCGAGGTCCGGATCGTCCCGGGCGGGCTCACCCGGGTTGCGCTGCGCGAAGGCTCACTGGTCGTCAATTCAAGCCAGGGCGGCGGCACCAAGGATACCTGGGTGCTGGAAGAATAGGGGCTTCTGAAAGAACGAGTATGTCGTCATGCTGAGCCGCACGGCCGATAATCTTTTCTGGCTTGCGCGCTATGTCGAGCGTGCCGAGAACGTCGCGCGCATCGTCGAAGTCGGCCATCGCATGGCCAGCCTCGTGCGTTCGCTCGGTAGCGCCGGCAATGAATGGCTTTCCACATTGGTGGCAACGGGCTGCGAAAACGGCTTTTTCACCAAATACACGGAGGCTAAGGGCACCGACGTCATCGACTATCTGGTGCGCGACCGCGACAATCCATCGAGCATTTTTTCTTGCCTTGAAACCGCCCGGCAGAACGCGCGGGCGGTCCGCACCGCGCTCACCGCCGATATGTGGGACGCGATCAACGGCATGTGTCTCGGGGCGCGCGAAGCCGCCGCCGACGCGGTGAAGAACGACCGGCTCCTGCCGTTCCTCGATTGGATGCGCGAACGGTCGCAGCTCTTTAATGGGGCCTATGGGAGCACGATGCTCCGCAATGACGCTTTCTATTTCACGCGGCTCGGCACTTTCGTCGAACGCGCGGATTGCACCGCGCGCATTCTCGACGTCAAATATCACGTTCTTCTGCCTCAGGACGAAGGGGTCGGCGGTGCACTCGATTATTATCAGTGGCAGACCATCCTGCGGTCGGTTTCCGCCCTGCGGAGCTATCACTGGGTTTACCATCGGCGGCTGCAGCCCTGGTACATTGCGGAGCTGCTGATTTTGCGACCCGAAATGCCGCGCTCGCTCATTTCCTGTTATGACCAGATCAATGAGCAATTGGCGCTTCTGGCGGCGGCCTATGGCGGCAAGCGCGGCGAGTGCCACCGGATTGCCGGGGAAATGCACGCTAAGCTGCGCTTCAGCCGGGTTCAGGACGTCTTCCAGACCGGCCTGCATGAATTTCTAACCGATTTCATCAACCGGTCGAACGCGCTGGGCACCGAAATCGCTGCCCTGTATTTGACATGATCGTCGATTGATCTGATCGTGGCGCCCTGACCATGCAACTCCATGTCCGCCATCAGACGGCCTATCACTATTCGCGTCCGATCGCTTACGCAATTCAGGTACTGCGCCTGACGCCCCAGCCGCATGAGGGCCTTTCCGTCCTGCGTTGGAGGATCAGGGGCAAATCGCGGCGTGATTTGCCGGCGTTCACGGATGGTTTCGGCAATCTCGCGCATTGCCATTCAGTAAATCGCCGGCATAGTAACGCCGCCATCTTCGTCGAAGGCGAAGTCGAGACCCGCGACACCGACGGGATCATCCGCGGTGCGGTGGAAACCCTGCCGCCGCTCTTCTTCCTGCGCGAAACGCCCCTCACCACGCCAAGCCCGGAAATCCGGGATCTTGCCAATGAGACCGCCAGGGGCGCAACCATGATCGACCGGATGACCTCGCTCATGCTCGCCATCCACGACAAAATCATCTGGCGGCCCGGCATCACGGACGCCAAGACCAGTGCTGGCGAAGCGTTGATCTTGGGAACCGGCGTCTGCCAAGACCACGCGCACGTCTTTATCGCGGCGGCGCGGGGCCTCGGAATCCCGGCGCGTTATGTCGGCGGCTATCTGTGGACTGGCAAGGAAGTCGGCGAATATGAGGCCAGCCACGCTTGGGCCGAGGCGCTGGTGCCGGATCATGGTTGGGTCAGTTTCGATCCGTCGAACCGTACCCGCTCGACCGAAGCGCATATCCGTACCGCCATCGGGCTCGATTATTGGTCGGCAGCTCCCGTTAGGGGTATTTGGCGCGGCGATGCGGAAGAAAAACTTGCCGTCAAAGTGCAAGTGACACGGACCGGCGCCGATCAGGGCGCCGATCAACAATAAGCGAAAAGAAGTTCGGTAACTGGGAGACCGGCCGAATTGAGCCGGCGAAAGGGGATAAGAACGAATGACCTATTGCATTGGGCTTTTTTTGAAAGACGGCTTGGTGCTGATCTCGGACACCCGGACCAATGCGGGCGTCGACAACATCTCGGTTTTCTCCAAGATGCACATCGTCGAAACGCCGGGCGAGCAATTCATCGGTTTGCTGACGTCGGGCAATCTTGCGGTGACCCAAGCCGTCTTGAATTTATTGAACGAAGGCGTGGAAACGGAGAATGGGCCGGAAACATTCCATACCGTGCCGAGCATGTTTCGCGCCGCGCAATTGGTGGGCGAGGCAATTCGCCGCGTGTATCGTGCGGATGCCGAAGTTTTGAAGGCGCAGAACATTCCTTTCGACATCTCGTTCCTGCTCGCCGGCCAGCTCAAGGGACGCAATATGCGCCTCTTCCAGATCTACGCCGCCGGGAATTACATCGAAGCGACCTCTGACACGCCGTTTCTGCAAATCGGCGAGCACAAATACGGCAAGCCGATCCTCGATCGCGCCACAAAATACGACACGCCGCTCTATGACGGGGTGAAGCTCGTTCTGATCTCCATGGATTCGACCCTACGCAGCAATTTGACCGTGGGCATGCCGATCGATCTCTGTGTCTACCGCCGCGACACACTGAAGGTCGAACTCAAGCGGCGGATCACGGAGGACGACGAATACTTCCGCATGATCCGCGAGCGCTGGTCAGAATCCCTGCGCGAGGCCTATCGCGCGATCCCCCGCCCTACCTGGACGGCCTGAGATCGCCGGCGCCGGCCGGCGACGGCTTGACTTGCGCAAATAGATGTAGATACAACTATATGGCAGCTGTCCAGGGGAACCGGCAAGGGCCCCAATGCGCTAATAGATGTATATACAAATGAAGGCGGCGAAATTTAGCGATCATCCGACCGTTCGGGCCTTTCGCGTGCGCGGCGAAACGGCGGCCGCAGCGCCGAAAATTTTGAGTGCCACGGCATTGCGGCAGATCTGTCTCGAGGCGGGGGCTGACGATGTTGGCTTTGTCGAGATTGCGAGGCCTGCCTTTAGTCCCGAACGGCCAGAGATCGAGCGGCTGCTGCCGGGCGCCAGGGCGCAGATCGCCCTCGTGCGGCGGATAAATCGGCAGAATATCCACACGCCAGCGCGATCCATCGCCAATCTTGAATTCGAGCACGCCGGCGATGAGCTCAACGACGTCGCGCGCCGGATCGTCGCGCATTGTGAGCGCCATGGCGTTCGCGCCGTCAGTCCGGCGGTCGGGTTTCCAATGGAGGCGGATCGCTGGCCGGAAAAAATGTGGGGGGTTTCCCATAAATTGGTTGCCGTCGAAGCGGGACTCGGCCACATGGGAATTCACCGTAACGTGATTCATCCCCGTTTCGGCAATTTCATCTTGCTGGATACGGTGATCATCGATGCGGAAATCGATTCGTATTCCCGGCCTCTCGATTACAACCCTTGTCTCGAATGCAAGCCCTGCGTCGCCGCTTGCCCGCGGGCGCCATTTCCCCCGACGGCTATTTCAAGTTCTCCGCTTGCTATACCCATAACGACCGCGAATTCATGGGCGGCTTTATCGATTGGGTCGGCACGATCGCCGACAGCAAGAATAGCCGCGACTACCGCAGCCCTGTTGCCGATTTGGAAACCGTTTCGACGTGGCAAAATCTCGGGTTTGGACCGAATTACAAGGCGGCCTATTGCATGTCGGTTTGTCCGGCGGGTGAAGACGTCATCGGCCCCCGTCTAACCGACCGCAAGAATTTTATGCAGGGTATCGTTCGTCCGCTTCAGGAGAAGAAGGAAACGGTTAAGTCGTTCCCGGTTCGGACGCCAAATCTTACGTCGCCAACCGGTTTCCCAACAAGATCGCAAGGCCGGTGAGGAACGGCCTTCGCCTCGCCTCGATCGATGGATTCTTGCGCGGCATGCAACTGAATTTTCAGCCCAACCACTCCAAAGGCATCGACGCCGCCCTTCATTTCACTTTTACCGGAGATGCCGAACGCAAGGCGACGGTCGTCATCCGTAATCAAAAGCTGGAGGTGACGGAGGGGCATTCCGGAACCCCGGATTTCCGCCTCACCGCCGACAGCCGTGCTTGGCTGGCCTTCCTCCGCAAAGACGCCAATCTCCTTTGGTTGCTGATCCGTGCCGAGATCCGCACACGCGGAAATCCCAAGCATTTATCGGCCTTTAGGCGCTGCTTTCTGTCTTAAGCCACAGCGCCGGCGCGGTCAAATCTCCACCGTCGCCGGTGTCGGCTACATTCCCATCGGCGGTAGAAAAAATCGCCGGATTGCTCCATAATTCGGGCGTTCTTCGCCGGGTGAACCGCGGCGGGTCGCGCGAGACGCCGCCGCCAAATTTCCGGCCGTCTGTGAGGGGGTTGCGATGAAAAAGATTACATTCACATTTGCTCTGGCCATGGCGCTGTGCGCCGCACATGGTGTCGGGACTGCACGGGCGGATGACACGAAGACGCCGGATGCATCGGCGCCCGATGCTGCGGCCAACGCGCCGGCGCCCGATTCTGGTCAGGCTCCGGCGGCCGAGCCGGCTCCCGAGCAAGCGGCGCCGGCTCCCGCAGCCGAACAAGCGGCGCCGGCCGCGGCGCCAACAACTCACGATATGCTGGTCGCCGTGCATCTGGGCTCGGTGTCCCTGCGGTATTGCACCAAAATCGACAAGGTCGTCGTGGAAACGTTCAAGCAATGCGTCGCCGACAAGCTTTCCGAGGCCGGAGCGAAGGGCACGCCCAGCGATGCGTATCAGCTCGGTGCCGAATACCGGGCCTGGGCTTTCATGACGGCGCAAGTGGGCGATATGCACGAGCGCGGCGAGGAGTGGTCGAAAGAGTACCGGATGGCGAATGAAACCGAGGCCAGCTATCGCCAGAGTGTCGATGATCTGATGAGCCGCACGGGCCTCCCCGAAAAGCAGGTATGCGACATCGTTGGCGGAGTCGATTGCCCGAAGCAATAAGCCGCCCGGCCGCGCTTAGGCGATCGGGATCGTTGATCTAAATCATCACGTCCTACGCGCCGGCCGCATAGACTGGCCGGGAAATCGGGAGGCGAGCGTGGCCATGGATGCCTTCGCCCCGGCCGACGATTTAGGGCCGGCAAAAGTTCTACATCTGAATGTGCCGGGTGTTGGGCTCCGGGCCGCAGTCGTCGTTGACAATACGGCGGCCGGTCCATCGATTGGCGGCATTCGCATGGCGCCCGATGTCAGCCTAGCGGAATGTGCGCGCTTGGCTCGCGCCATGACGCTAAAAAATGCCGCGGCAGGGCTCGCCCATGGCGGCGGCAAGGCGGTCATCTTCGCCGACCCCAAAATGGCTAAGCCGCAAAAAGAAAATCTGATTCGCGCCTTCGCGTGCGCTATCCGCAATCTCGACGACTACATTCCGGGTCCCGACATGGGAACCGATGAGACGTGCATGGCCTGGATCAAGGACGAGATCGGGCGCGTCGCCGGCTTGCCGCGCGAACTAGGTGGCATTCCGATCGATGAGATTGGCGCCACCGGCTGGGGCCTCAGTCACGCCGTCGAGATTGCAGCACCTTATTCCGGCTTTGTGCTCGACGGCGCTCGGGTCGCCGTCCAGGGCTATGGCGCCGTGGGCAAACACGCGGTGCAATTCTTGGCGAAAAAGGGCGCGGTTCTGGTTGCCGCGAGCAATTCCCGCGGCACCGTGGCCGATGACAAGGGTCTCGATTTGGAAGGACTGGCGGCCCTCAAAGAGGAGGGCCGCAGTGTCGTCGATTATCCGAAGGGACGTAAACTCGATCGCGATGGGATCATCGACATCGAATGCGAAATCTGGATTCCCGCGGCACGCCCCGACGTCATTCGCGACGACAACGTCGCGCGGTTGAAAACCAAATTGGTTGCCCAAGGCGCCAATATTCCGCTGACGCCCGGCGCGGAGAAATATTTGCACGAACGCGGCGTCATTTGTCTGCCCGATTTTATCGCCAATGCTGGCGGCGTTATCTGCGCGGCCATGGAATATCACGGAGCCAGCGAAGCGGCGGCACTTGCCACTGTCGCCGAAAAATTGCGCGCCAATGCCAGCGAAGTTCTGACTGAATCCAAAGGCCGGAAAATTCTCCCGCGGGAAGCAGCGATGAATTTGGTGCTGCGCAGGGTGAAGAAAGCCATGAGCCTGCGGCGCTGGGGGTTGTTCTAAAAGCGGCGCCGCGCCGCGGAGTGATACCAAAATGTACCAAATACGACTTCACGGACGAGGCGGCCACGGAATCAAGACGGCGGGGCATATTTTGGGCAGCGCCTTGTTTGACTCCGGATACGAAGTTCAAGACGCTCCGATTTACGGCGCGGAACGCCGTGGCGCGCCCATTTTTTCCTATGTGCGTGCTGCGAAAGCGCCAATTCACGAACGCGGTGTCATCCGGACACCCGATCTCGTCGTGGTCGCGGATTCGACGCTTATTCCCGTTGCCGCGGCCGGCGTTCTGGTCGGGATCAGCGACAAGACGGTGGTGCTGATCGCGAGCCGCGACAAACCAGAAGAGTGGTCGCAGCGTTTGAACCTAACCGGGCCCGTCTTCACCCTTGCGGTTCACGAGGCCGAGGACCAAGCGGAGCGGCCATTGGTGGGCGCTGCCTGCGCCGGGGCGGCAGCGCGTCTCATCGGCGTTATTTCGCGCCCGGCGCTTGAAAAAGCGCTGACCCTCGAACTGGCGGCCTTCGGCCCAGCGGTCATCGAAGAAAACAAGAGCCGGGCGTTTTCCGCCTTCGACGCCATGGCGGCCCATGAGGGTTGCGTGAAAGAAGGTGCGGTGGAACCGCAAGAGGCGCCGCGCTGGGTCGATCTTGGGCTCGAAGAAGCGCCCGCCTCCGTGCCCGCGATTTTTGATGGTGCCACCAGTATCGAAGTGCGAACCGGCTTGTGGCGGATGATGCGTCCGGTCATCGATTATGACCACTGCAACCGCTGCACATGGATTTGCAGCACCTTCTGTCCGGACAGCGCCATCAATGTGGATACCGAGGGGCGGCCTCAGGTCGATTACGACAATTGCAAGGGCTGCATGATCTGCGTAGCCGTCTGCCCGCGCCATGCCATTGAGGCCGTGCCCGAACAGGGCCAAGCGAAGGCGTCATGACCCGGATGCTGATCAGCGGGAATGTTGCGGCGGCTTGGGGGGCGCGCCTGTCTGAGGCCGATTACATTCCGGCTTTCCCGATCACGCCGCAGACCGAGATCATCGAAACCATTGGGCAATGGATTGAAGCGGGGCAGTTCGATGCGCGGATGACGATGCTCAATTCCGAGCATTCCATGATTACCGCGGCGGGGGCAGCGGCCGCCACCGGTGTCCGCGTGTTCACGGCAACCTCGAGCCAAGGACTGCTCTACGGCATGGAGATGATTTACACCGTGGCCGGTTGGCGGGTCCCCTTGGTGATGGTCAATGTTTCGCGAGCACTCGCAGCACCCCTGACCCTTGAGCCCGATCACAACGACATTCTCGCCGCGCGCGACAGCGGCTTTCTTCGAATCCATTGCGCCAATTGCCAGGAAGTGCTCGACACGGTACTGATCGCCTACCGTTTGGCGGAAGACGAGCGGGTGCGCTTGCCGGTTATCGTCAATATGGACGGGTTCTATCTTTCGTTCACCCGTGAGCCCGTCGAATTTCCCGAGCCCGAAGCGGTGCGCCGGTTTTTGCCGGCTTTCGATCCGAAATCAGTGCAATTCCGCGCCAGCCGGCCGCTCAGCGAAGCGGTCGTCGTGTTGGGGGGCTCGTCCTATTCCTATTTCCGGTACGAAATGCATTTGGCGGCATTGACCGCGTTAATCGCTTACGACGAAATCGCCGATGCCTTTGCGCGGGAATTCGGGCGCCATCATGGTGCAATCGAAAGCTACCGCTTGGACGACGCGGAGGTTGCGTTTTTCATGATCGGGTCTTTCGCCACCAAGGCAAAGGAAGCCGTCGATCGGCTGCGGGACTCGGGCGTGCGCGCCGGCTTGCTGCGGCCGCGGCTGCTGAGGCCTTTTCCTGCCGAGGCGATTCGCGCCGCGCTTTCCGGCAAGAAAGCGGTCGCGGTCATCGACCAGAATCTGTCCATGGGCCGCGGCGGCATTCTGCACACCGAGCTTGCGGCTACCTTGTACGGACAGTCAGGCGCCCCCGTCTTGGCGAGTTTCGTCGGCGGCCTGGGCGGGCGGGACATCAGTACGCCGGAGCTTTTGGGAATTGCCGCCGCCGCCGTTACGGCCGGTAAATCGGGCACATCGCCCCCACCACGCCTTCTCTATACCAAGACCGAGTTGCGCGAAATCCGCAAGCTTCAGGCAATCGCCCATGTTGAGCGCCATGATGTCGCCCGGCGCGAGGCGGATCTGGGAAGCAAGGGAGCGAAGGCATGACCACCCATTTCGAATCAATTCGCGATTTGCCCTCCACTCATCTCCTGGGCGCCGGCACGTCGATGTGCGCCGGTTGCGGTGGCCTGCTGGCGCTCAAGGAAGTCTACGATGTGCTCGGCGACAAGACGGTGTTCGTGAATGCCGCGGGATGCATGACGATGCTGTCCGTCTATCCCTTCACGCCGTTCCGCGGATCCTGGCTGTACACCGCCATGGCATCGGCGCCGGCCGGAGCGCAAGGGGTGCGCGATGCGCTCGATGTGCTGATTCACAAAGGCCGCATGCCAAAGAATGAGGATCTGAGCGTGGTGGTGCTAACGGGCGATGGCTCCGCCTATGGCATGGGGCTTTCGGCGACGTCCGGCGCGATCGAGCGCGGTCTCGATTTTCTTTATTTGTGTTACGACAATGAAGGCTATGGAAACACCGGACAGCAATTTTCCGGCGCAACGCCCCATGGTGCGAAGACCGCGACCAGCCGCGGGCCGCTCGGCTATCCCGGCTACAAGAAAGACCTATTCGCCATTTGGGCGGCGCACCAGCCCTCTTATGTCGCAACCGCAATCGGAACCGAGCCTCTCGATCTCGCCCGAAAAATTGAAAAAGCGGCGAGCTTGAAAGGGCCGCGGCTCGTTCTCGCCCTGGCGCCTTGCCCGACGGGATGGGAATACGAACCGGACAAATCGGTGGAGATCGGACGGTTGGCCGTGCGCAGCGGCGTGTGGCCGCTTAAGGAATTCGTCGACGGAAAGATCGTTCACACCCGTATTCCGCACCCGCGGATTCCGGTCGAGGACTATTTGAAACTCCAAGGTCGGTTCGCGCATCTGTTTACGCCGCGCCGCAACAACTCTTTGCTGAACGACATTCAAGCGCGCGTCGATGCTTATTGGGACGCTGTGAACCGAGGCCGGTATCCAGCAGATCAGTGCTGATCGCGAAGACTGATGATAAAACGGGCGATATCCCGTGCTTGATCGTCGGTAAGCTGGGGATTCGGCATGTTCTTCGGATTGCTCAGTGTCGTATGCGTGGTCGCCAGAAATTTGCGCAAGGACTTCGCGGTTGTGTCCGGCCGGTTAGCAATCGAATGAAAATCCGGCGGGCCGGCGAATATGGGGGTGAATTCCTGGTCCGCGGAGACAATATGGCAGGGCGTGCACAGTCTGAGCGCCAAATCATGGCCGGTTTTCGCATTGCCACCCTCCGCCGCGCGCGCCACGGACGGCGCCCCGACGAGCGAACACAAAACAGCCGTTATCACCAGCCTGCGCATTTTCATCTCCTGCCCGATCAAGTCGTTAATGGTGTTTTGACGCAGCTTCCGGCAGCGCACGTCATATATAGATCAAGTGGGGTTGGCGCGATACTCGCCGGACGCCGTGTGGCTTGACCGCTTCACCTTTGCGTGAAAATCGAAGACCATCGCTAGCCGAGACTTCTGCTGAACCCGAACTCTCCCTACCTATGTGTCTATTTTGGGAATAGCGGGATTACGCCCAAAGTTGAGGCGTATCGGGGGTTTAAAGTGATATCCGTAGAAATTCTTGAGATGACAGTGCCCGGCGATCCGGTTAAAGACGGGACCGGTTCTAGCGGCTGCCCTCGGATGGCGGCCGGATTTTAAGGGAACTCTATGGACTCGCTAAACAATTTGGGGCCAACCGGGCGCCGGACCGAGATGCGGCCGAAGCCCAGCCGGTTCAAAGTCGCGTTATGGTTCTGCGGGGTGGCATTGATATTGGCCATCGTCGTTGGCAGCCTCTATCGCTTCAATCATTGGTTGATGACCACCAGAATCCCGCAAATGATGGCGGCCGGTGCGCCCCCGCCACCTCCCGTTTCCGTGGTCGAGGCAAAATCCGAGCCCATGCGGCGATTCTTGGATGGCATCGGATCGCTGCAGGCGGTGCATCAGGTGACGGTTTCGCCCGAGCTCGATGGGCGGGTCGTCAAAATCAGTTTCGAGTCAGGCGCCGTCGTCAAAAAAGGCGATCCGTTGGTCCAGGTCGACGACGCACCGGAGCGCGGCGATCTATTGAATTATCAAGCTCAGGCGAATTTGGCTCAAGCTACCTTGCGGCGGACCGAAGCGCTGGCGCGACAGGATTTCGCGACTCAGGCGACGCTCGACCAAAACAAAAGCCAGCTCGAACAGGCGAACGCCGGCATCACCAAGACCAACGCGCTGATCGCGCAAAAGCTCATCACGGCGCCTTTCGACGGCAAGCTCGGTGTCCGGCAAATCGATCTTGGCGAGTATCTGAAGGCGGGCACGCCCGTCGTGACCCTGACCAATCTCGATACGCTCTACGTGAATTTCACGCTGCCCGAACAGGAGCGGGGCCAAGTCGAGGTTGGCCAAGACGTCGCGATTCGCGTTGATGCCTATCCCGATCGGGTCTTCTCTGGAAAAGTGACGACGATCGAGCCGCAAGTCGATCCGCAAACCCGCACCTTGAAGATCCAGGCGACGCTGGCCAATCCCGACCAATTGCTGTTTCCCGGCATGTACGCCGACACCCGCGTTACCTTGCCGCCGCAAGGCGACTCGATCACGTTGCCCGAAACCGCAGTCTACAGTACCGCCTATGGCGATTCGGTTTACGTGTTGCAGAAAGACAGCCAGGGCAAGGATGGCAAGCCGGTGTTCAAGGCGGTGCAGAGCTTTGTGAAGACCGGGCCGCGCCACGATGGGCAGATATCAATTCTGAGCGGGCTAAACCCAGGCGACCAAGTGGTGAAATCCGGACAGAACCGGCTCCATAGCGGTCAGGCGGTCGTGATCGGCGAGGGTGAAAGCCCCTTGAAGATTCCAGGCAAAGTGCCGATTGATTAACCGGCCTTCGCACGAATATTTGAGAAGCTAAAGACGATGAAATTCACCGACATCTTCATCAGCCGGCCGGTCTTGGCCGCGGTCGTCAGTCTTCTCATCCTGTTTTTGGGCTTGCGCGCGTTCTTCGATCTTCCGGTGCGCCAATATCCGAAGATCGAGAACACCGTCATCACCATCACCACGATCTATCCCGGCGCCTCGCCGGAATTGATGCAAGGCTTCATCACCCAGCCCTTGGAACAAGCCGTATCGAGCGCCGAAGGCCTCGATTACATGACCTCGTCCTCGACCCAAGGGACGAGCACGATCCAGGCCTATGTGAAACTCAATTTCGATCCGAACAAGGCGATGACCGAAGTCATGGCCAAGGTTCAGCAGGTCAAATATCTGATCCCGAAAGAGGCCAACGATCCGGTGATCGTGAAATCGACTGGTCAAACCACGGCGGCCATGTATATCGGCTTCGCCAGCCCGCAGCTTAGCTCCGCCGCCATCTCGGATTTCCTGTCCCGCGTCGTGCAGCCGCTCATTGCAACGGTCGACGGGGTCGCCTCGGCGGATATTTTGGGCGGCCAGGTTTTCGCCATGCGCATTTGGCTTGATCCGGACAAGATGGCCGCGCGCGGAGTTTCCGCCCAAGACATTTCGAACGCGATCGCCGCCAATAATTTCCAGGCCGCTCCGGGCCAGGCCAAGGGCTATTTCACCCTGACCAACGTCGTCGCCAATACCGGCCTCACCGACATGGACCAGTTCCGCAACATGGTGGTGAAATCCCAGAACGGCGCGCTGGTGCGGATCAAAGACGTTGCGGTCGTCGATCTCGGCGCGCAAAGCACCGATTCTTCCGTGTGGATGAACGGCGAGCACGCCGTCTTCATCGGCGTGCAGGTGTCGCCAACCGGCAATCCGCTCGACGTCGTCAAGGGCGTTCGCGCCCTTATACCGACGATCGAGCGCGCCGTTCCGCCGACGGTCAAAGTCGCGATTCCCTATGATTCGACCAAATTCATTCAGGCATCGATCGATGAAGTCGTTCACACCCTGATGCTGGCAGTTGGCATCGTCGTCGTCGTCATTTTCCTGTTTCTGGGGAATGTCCGGACGGTGGCAGTCCCTGTCGTCACCATCCCGCTGTCCCTGATCGGCGCCTGCATCATCGTGTTGGCACTGGGATTCAGCATCAATCTGCTGACGCTGCTGGCGGCGGTGCTCGCCATCGGTCTGGTGGTCGATGACGCGATCGTGGTGGTCGAAAATATTTATCGCCACATCGAAGAGGGCAAGACGCCGGTCCAGGCCGCGATCGTCGGAGCGCGCGAAATTGTCGGCCCGGTCATCGCCATGACGATCACCCTGGCGGCGGTCTATGCGCCGATCGGGTTCCTGACCGGACTGACCGGGGCGCTGTTCCGAGAATTCGCCTTTACGCTCGCAGGCGCCGTCATCATTTCCGGCATCATCGCGCTGACCTTGTCGCCGATGATGTGCTCGATGCTGTTGAAGCACGGCACGTCTGACCGGGGTTTGACCGGGCTCATCGATCGTACATTCAGGGCGGTGACCAACCTATACGGGCGCATTCTCGATCGCTCTCTCGATTACCGCCCCGTAACCATGCTCTTTGCCGCGGTGATTTTGGGCTTGGTTTACTTCCTGTTCACTCATTCCAAGGACGAGCTTGCGCCGCCGGAAGATCAAGGCGTCATCTTCGCACTGATGAAGGGTCCGCAATATGCCAACCTCGATTACACCGAGGCCTATGCGCGGCAAATCGATGGCATCTATGCAGGCTATCCCGAGACCAATACGCGGTTTGTCGCGAACGGCCGCGGCGGAGTAAATCAAGGCTTTTCCGGCTTCGTCCTCAAACCCTGGAACGAGCGCAGTCGTAGCGCCATGCAGATCATGCCGTCGGTTCAGCAACAATTGAACGGCATCGACGGCCTGCAGGTCTTCGCTTTCATGCTGCCGTCCTTGCCCGGTTCGACCGGCGGCCTTCCGGTTCAGATGGTGATTTACGCTCCGGATGATTTCCGGACCATCTATGAAACGATGGACAAAATCAAAACCGAAGCGCGCAAAAGCGGCATGTTCATCGTCACCGACAGTGACCTTGATTTCAACAACCCGACCGTCCGCATCGATGTCGACCACGCCAAAGCCAACGACCTCGGCATCAACATGGCCGATGTGGGCAACACGCTGGCCACCATGCTGGGCGGCAATTACGTCAACCGCTTCGATTTGAATGGCCGATCTTACGAGGTGATTCCGCAAGTGCCGCGTGTCGATCGGTTGTCGCCCGGCAGGATCAGTCACTATTACGTCAAGACCGGCAGCGGCGATCAAACCCCGCTATCAACCATCGTTTCGGTTTCGCAAGGCACTGATCCCAATGCGCTGACCCATTACAATCAGCTTAATTCCGCCACCTTCTCGGCGGTCCCGATGCCGTGGGTCACCATGGGCGACGCGGTGAATTTCCTCGAGCGCACGGCCGCGCAGAGTTTGCCGCCCGAATTCAATCACGCCTATCTCTCCGAATCGCGCCAATACGTGACCGAAGGCAGTCAGATCATGGTGACCTTCGCCTTTGCCGGCATCATCATTTTCCTGGTGCTGGCGGCGCAGTTCGAGAGCATGCGCGATCCATGGATCATTCTGGTTTCGGTTCCGATGGCGATGTGCGGTGCCATGTTCCCGCTCTTTTTCGGGATGGCCACTTTGAACGTCTACACCAAGGTCGGGCTGGTAACGCTCATGGGCTTGATCTCCAAACACGGCATCTTGATGGTGTCGTTTGCCAACGATCTCCAGCGCCATGAGAATTTGAATCGCCGCGACGCCATCGAGCGGGCGGCCCGCGTTCGGCTGCGGCCGATCCTGATGACCACCGCGGCCATGGTCGTCGGCCTCATCCCGTTGCTGATCGCAACCGGTGCGGGCGCTTCCAGCCGCTTTTCCATCGGCCTCGTCATCGTCGCCGGCATGTCGATCGGCACGCTCTTTACTCTCTTCGTGCTGCCCGCAGTCTACACCGTTCTGGCCAAGGATCACCGAGCCGAAGCCAGTTCGCAACGCGCCGCCGAAATCGCCGCAGTTTCTTAAAACATTACCCCCCTGCAGGTTTCCCGGAGTTCTCTCTCCAGCTATTTGTCATCAATCCGACGCGGTGCGCCGCTACACTTGCGGTTGTGCCGCCGGGCGACAATTCGCGGCTGCGCCAAGTTGCAATGGGGGAGCCATGTATTCAAAAATGCTTGCTGCAATGACCGTGGCGGTCACGTTTCTGCTTCTTGCCGCACCCGCTTTCGCTGCCGAAAATGATCTCCTTGTGCCTCCCGGGGACGGCGCGGTCACCGTCATTTCGGTCCCGGAACCTGCATCCATGGCGACGATGCTTGCCACGGGCATCGCGGGATTCGCCGTTTTCCGTCGGACCCGCCGGAAGAAATAGCGGCCAGGCCTGCGTCGGCGTCCTGCGTCGATTTTGCGCCAACGCAGGCGGTAGTCCTCTAATGGCCAAATTGTGCATAGTTTCGGAGGCTTGATGGCCTTGTGGCGATCGGGGGCTCGACCTCGCGTCTGCGATGACAAAGCCATTTGACAATCCGGCCCCGTCCGGCTTTTTTGGCGGCTCCAACCAATCTGGAAAACCGCTATGGCCGAGTCCACCCCCCTCTTCGAATCGAAACTGAGCGGCTTAAAGCTCGAACGCCGCGGCAAGGTCCGCGACGTCTACGCCTTGGACAAGGACCGGCTGCTGATCGTCGCCAGCGACCGTTTGTCGGCCTTCGACGTGGTGCTGCCGACCCCGATTCCCAATAAGGGACGGGTTCTGACCGCCTTGTCCAATTTCTGGTTCGCCCGCACTAAGGACGTGATGACCAACCATCTCCTTGAGACCAAGCTCGAAGAGGTCATTGCCGACAAAGCCGAGCGTGAGATGCTGCGCGGCCGCGCGGTGGTGGTCCGAAAATTGAAGCCGCTGGCGATCGAAGCCATTGTCCGCGGCTATCTCGTGGGCTCCGGATGGAAAGATTATCAGGCGGCTGGCGAAGTCTGCGGGGTGAAGCTGCCGAAAAACCTGCCGCTCGCCGCCGAGCTGCCCGAGCCGATCTTCACCCCCTCGACCAAGGCGGATGTCGGGGCCCATGACGAAAACATCGATTTCGCGGCAGCCGCGAAGATCGTCGGTGCCAAGATCGCGGAACAGGTGCGTGACGCCGCGCTCCGCATCTATAAGGAAGCACGGACGTTTGCGGCCTCGCGTGGAATCATCATCGCCGACACCAAGATGGAATTCGGCCTCGACAAAAAGGACAACATCATCCTGATCGACGAACTGCTGACACCCGATTCGTCCCGCTTCTGGCCGCAAGCCGAATATCGCCTCGGGGAAAACCCGCCGAGCTTCGACAAGCAATATGTGCGCGATTGGCTCGAGGCTTCGGGCTGGAACAAAAAGCCGCCGGCACCCCCCTTACCCGCCGACGTGGTCACCAATACCGCCGCCAAATATAAGCAGGCTTACGATTGGCTGGTTGAAGGCGCTGGCGCGCAGAAATCCCCGGTGCGCGAACCGGTATGAAGTCGTCGGCAATCGACAGGCTAATTTCTGGGTTCAAGGTTTTCCGCACCCGTCATTTCGAACAGCGGCCGGAACTTTTCGCCAATCTGGCGAGCAAGGGCCAGAATCCCGAAGTCTTGGTCATCGGCTGTTCGGATTCGCGGGCCGATCCGGCGATCCTCTTGGACACCGAACCGGGCGAGCTTTTCGTCATCCGCAACGTCGCCAATCTCATCCCGCCCTACCAGCCGGACGGCCGTTATCACGGAACTTCGGCCGCCGTGGAATTCGCGGTGCTTGATCTTGCCGTCCGCCACGTCGTCGTCCTCGGGCATTCTGGGTGCGGCGGGATCAAGGCACTGATCGACTCGGAGGAAAGCGGCAAACTCGAAGGCCGCGAGTTCATCGCCAACTGGGTATCGATCGCCGGCCGCGCCCGCGCCGTGCTGGCCGCCGATTCGGTTCGCGCCGATCCCGAGCAAGAATGCCGCCTGGTCGAACAGGCTTCGATTCGGGTCTCGCTGGAAAACCTGATGACCTTTCCCTGGATTCGCCGCAAGGTCCGTGCCGGCGAGCTTTCGATTCACGGCTGGTGGTTCGATCTTGAAAACGGCGGGCTCTGGGGCATCGACGCGCCCGAGGCCGAGTTCAAAATTCTGTCCTGAAGCCTGCGGCGTGAAGCACGCCTGGTCTTCTGCGCGGCTCATTCCCAGTTCTCGTTTTCTTATCTTTGGTTTCCTGCCGGGCCGAATCGGGATCCGCCCGGCAGGACGCCATTATTTGCGGCTACCTACTTCGCGCGCCGCGAATATGACACCGCATAGGCTTCGCCGCGGGCTTGAATGATCGGATCGTCCGAGGCCTCGATGCCGTCGGTCACATTGATCGGCGTGAATAGAATTTGCCGCTGAGCGTTCGCGTTATCCGGCACCAATCCGGTAATCGTGATCGTCCCAAGCTCGATTTTCGGATTCGAATCCGGCCACACTTTGGTCCCATCATTGATCGGATCGCCCTTCTTGGCGAGTTGCACCGACAGTTTGAACGACACCGGACTTTTCTTCAGGCGTTCGGTCAGTTCGTCGTTCAGAAAATCGGGCGGGCGCTTGGCCGCATCCGCGGGATCGAGATAGGAGGCACCTGCGACCGGAATGAGGAAATAGCGGCCGTATTTCTTGGCGCCTTTCGCATTGATGAAGTGGAACGCGTTCACGCCGAAGAACGGCTGGGTGGCGAAACTCGCCGGTGTCGGCTTCGGGATCTCGACGACGAAATGCTTGGTGACAGGATGGCTGCCGACGAAAGCTTCGACCGATGTGGGATGCGGTGCGTCGGGCGGACTTTGCGAAATCGCCGTCAGGAAATCGTAGAATTCCTTCGGCGTGCTGGCCGGAAAGCCGTTGATCGAAATGCAAACGATGTCGGTATCCGTTCCGTCGGGGAGCTTGAACTTGACCGCCATGCCTTTGGGAAAGGCGTGGGGATCGGAATCGGAAATACTGGGAAGGCCGCCGGAAGCGGAAAAGCGCACCGTGACCGGCACCGTGGGTCCCTGCAGATGGGCGGCCTTGCTAAGGCTTTTGGCCTTTTTGGTCGGCGTAAACGTGCCCTCGGCCATGATGCCCTTGGCGTGATTGGCCCGGAAACCTTCATGGGCGCCGTATATTTTGTTGAAGACAGCGACGAAATCCTCGCCGCTTGGCTGATCCCCGGCCCAGGCCGGTGTCAAAGCGGTCGGCGCTGTGGCGACAATTGACCCTAAAATCAGCGCGAGAAATCGGTGTTTGAACGGCTGCATGGCGCTCCCCATCCTGGCCAAAACCAGGATATAGAGATGGCGGATCGCGTGTTCAATGTAGATTGCTACCAGTTTGCAGGATCCGTCGCGCGCTCGGCGCCGGTAAAAAAGCAGGGGGTGTGCATACGGTTTGACGGCTCCGTCGTCTTGAGCGGCGAATAACCGCGCCGCCGAATTGTCCGCCTTTAGAGGGCGCGATGTTGCGGGCATGTTGGTGCGAGAAATCAGTCCAAACCCTCAGCCGCGTGATCGCCAATGCTGTTCTTCGACGCCGAATGAAATATTGATTTGAGCGAATAAGATTAATGTGGCGAATTTTATTTGAATTTATTCGTAAGAGCTTTCGCGGCTTACTCCAAATCGCAATTTGACTGCAACTCAGTTGCGATCGTGTCCAATTTCATTGGGCTCGGGTTGAAAAGCACTCATATCTGGGCCATATGGGGAGAAATGCATTCCTGAAATCTCGGAGAAAGGAATTATGATGGCTTTCCGCCACCTGAAATTCGCATTGCCAATTTTAATGATTAGCAGTCTTACGGCATTTTCCGTCCGGGCCGATTCGATGGGCCCGCAGCAAGTGATCGAGCAAACCGCAACCGTGCTCCTGAGTGTGATGAAGGACGCCAAGACGCTGGGCTTCAATGGCCGTTTTCAGCGGCTGACACCGATCATCCAATCGGTCTTCAACTTTCCGCTCATGGCCCAAATTACCGCCGGTAGTTATTGGGTGAAGGCGACCGATGATCAGCGCAATCGATTTATTCAGGCCTTCGGCCGGATGACCATTGCTACTCTGGCGGCGCGCTTCGACGGCTATAGCGGCGAGAAGTTCGATATCCTCGGCACCGACGAGCAGTCGCCGAACACGGCCCTGGTGAAAACCGAGGTTGTGCAAAGCGATGGCGGGAAAATCCCGGTCAATTATCTTCTGCGCAACTCGGGTGGCGAATGGAAAGTCGCGGACGTTTATGCCAATGGCAGCATCAGCGAGCTCGCGGTCAGGACTGCGGATTTTTCGCGGGTGCTGAGCATGGGAGGCGTCGACGCGTTGGCTGACGCTCTTGACAAGAAAGCCGCGTCGATTGCCGAAGACACAAAGTAAATCGGGGCAATAAATCGCTGTCGATCGGCCCTAGCGAAATCCGGCGCGTAACCCACCGGCACCAATGCGGCGATGGGGACACGCCGGATTTAATGCAGGGTGCTGAGGCTGGCCGCGAATTTGAATTCCGCCGGGCGGATGAGCTCGCTGCTGGCGACTCGCACCATATGGAGCTTGCCGTCGAGATTGAGCCGCCAGAAATCGAGAAACCGGCGCAGCACGGGGAATTTCGGGGCGATGTCGAGGTCCTGCCAGACATAAGTCTGAAGGACCGCGGGATGGTCGGGCAGGTGGTACAGAATTTCCGCCGTGACTAGGCGGTAGTCGGGTAGAATCAGGTTTCTCATCGGACCCTCGCCTTCCTGGCTATAACAAGCAAACCGCTTGCAGAGGTCATGGTTCCGCAAGCGTAACCGTCGATTATTTTCATCTTCGTTAATTTGCGGCGGTCGTTTCGTCACCTCAAGAAAAATCTTGTAGATCAAGTGACTAGCAGTCAATCGCCGCCGTGGCTGCTAAGTTTTGCGAAGATCCAAGTGAAACCGCGGAAAAAGAAGCAGGGCCGCGGTCTTGACATGCCGGACCGCCCCCCTTAGATGACTGGCACTCGCCGAGTACGAGTGCTAATGCCGGACCGGCGAGCCAAGGGAAAAATATTCATTTTCAACAATTTGGCATGGCGGAGGGGTTCCCAATGAAATTCAGGCCGTTGCATGATCGCGTGTTGTTGCGCCGGGTCGAACCGGAATCGAAGACCGCGGGCGGAATCATCATTCCCGATACGGTGAAAGAAAAGCCGGTGGAAGGCGAAGTGGTCGCCGTCGGCGAGGGCGCGCGCAACGAAAAGGGCGAACGCGTCGCCTTGGACGTCAAGGCCGGCGACCGCGTGTTGTTCGGCAAGTGGTCGGGAACAGAAGTCAAGATCGACGGCGAAGAGCTGTTGATCGTTAAAGAATCGGACATCATGGGCGTTATCCAAGGCGCCGCGAAATCCAGCCGCAAAGCTGCTTAAGTTAGGAGAACCATAATGGCTGCCAAAGAAGTTAGATTTTCCACCGACGCGCGCGCCAAGATGCTCCAAGGTGTGGACATTCTGGCGAATGCGGTGAAGGTGACGTTGGGCCCCAAGGGCCGCAACGTCGTTCTCGAAAAATCCTACGGCGCACCGCGCATTTCCAAGGACGGCGTCACCGTCGCCAAGGAAATCGAGCTTTCCGACAAGTTCGAGAACATGGGCGCACAGATGGTGCGCGAGGTCGCGACCAAAGCCAGCGACACCGCCGGCGACGGGACGACGACGGCAACCGTGCTGGCCCAAGCCATCGTGCGCGAAGGTGCAAAAGCCGTCGCCGCGGGCATGAATCCGATGGACCTCAAGCGCGGCATCGACATTGCGGTCGAGACCGTGGTCGAAGACATCAAAAAGCGCTCGAAGAAAGTCCGTACCAACGAAGAAATCGCACAGGTCGGAACCATTTCGGCCAACGGCGAGCGCGCCATCGGCGACATGATTGCCAAGGCGATGGAAAAAGTTGGCAACGAAGGCGTCATCACCGTCGAAGAAGCAAAGAGCCTCGAAACTGAACTCGAAGTGGTCGAAGGCATGCAATTCGACCGTGGCTATGTTTCCCCCTATTTTGTGACCAATGCGGAGAAAATGGTCGTCGAGCTCGACGATCCCTACATTCTCCTTCATGAGAAGAAACTCTCGGGCCTTCAGGCCATGCTGCCGCTGCTCGAATCGGTCGTGCAGTCCGGACGGCCGCTCCTGGTCATTGCCGAAGATATCGAAGGCGAGGCGCTTGCAACCCTCGTCGTCAACAAGCTCCGCGGCGGCCTCAAGGTCGCGGCGGTGAAGGCGCCGGGCTTCGGCGATCGCCGGAAGGCGATGCTCGAAGACATCGCGATCCTGACCGGCGGCCAGGTTATCTCGGAAGATTTGGGCATCAAGCTCGAGGGCGTGACGCTCAATATGCTCGGGCGCTCCAAGAAGATCGCCATCACCAAAGACGATACGACCATCATCAGCGGGGGCGGCAAGAAGACCGAGATCGAGGCCCGTTGCGGCCAGATCCGTGCGCAGATCGAAGAAACCACTTCAGATTACGACAAAGAGAAGCTGCAAGAGCGTTTGGCGAAACTCGCCGGCGGTGTTGCGGTCATCCGCGTCGGCGGCGCGACCGAGATCGAAGTGAAAGAGCGTAAAGATCGCGTCGATGACGCGATGCACGCCACCCGCGCCGCGGTCGAAGAAGGTGTTGTTGCCGGTGGTGGCGTGGCACTTCTGCATTCCACCAAGGCCCTTGCCAATCTGAAGCTGGAAAATCACGACCAGCAGGTCGGTGTCGATATCGTGCGCCGCGCCATTCAATGGCCGGCCCGCCAGATCGTCGAGAACGCCGGTTTTGACGGTGCGGTGGTCGTCGGCAAGCTCCTGGAATCGAAGGACGTGAATTACGGCTTCGATGCCCAGGCCGGCGATTACAAGGATCTCGTCAAGGCCGGCATCATCGACCCGACCAAGGTTGTGCGGAGTGCCCTTCAGGGCGCCGCATCGGTCGGCGGCCTGTTGATCACCACCGAAGCCATGGTCGCCGAAAAGCCCGAGAAGAAATCGGGACCGGCGATGCCGGGCGGCGGCGGCATGGGCGACATGGACTTCTAACGGCCCACAGCATAGAACCTAAAAGGGGCGCCTTTCGGCGCCCCTTTCTTTTCCTGTTGCTGCTGGCTAAAGCCGCTAAATTGGCCCGATGATCGAACGGCGTCCGACTTTGAGCCTCCTAACCGGCCGCCATAAAAGGCTGATTTCCGGGCATCCTTGGATTTTCTCCAATGAAGTTGTGATGGATGCGGCTGCTAAATCGCTCCCGCCGGGGAGCCTTGTCACGGTCGCCGCCGCCGATGGCCGCAGACTCGGCACCGCGTCCTTCAACTCGCACAGCTTGATTGCCGGACGGATGCTGTCATCCGATCCCGACGTGCAAATCGACGCCCGGTTCTTCGAAGCGCGATTGCGGTCGGCGCTCGCTCTGCGTGACTCTCTTTACGATCGGCCATTCTACCGCGCGGTTCATTCCGAGGCCGACAATTTGCCGGGATTGATTGCCGATCGCTTTGGGGATGTATTGGGCGTTCAGATCAATACCGCCGGAATGGAGCGCTGTCTCGACATGCTGATGGAGGCCTTCGATGCGGTATTCGCGCCGCGCGCGATCGTATTGCGCAACGACAGCGGCGTACGGGTACTGGAAGGCTTGGAGAAATACGTCCGGGTTGCGAAAGGCGAAGTGTCGCCGCCGATCGAAGTCGAGGAGGGCGAGGCGCATTTCTTCATCGATCCGCTGGCGGGCCAAAAAACCGGCTGGTTTTTCGATCAGCGCGACAACCGCGCTTTCATGGCGTCATTGGCAAGAAGCAAGCGGGTCGGCGATTTCTATTCCTATGCCGGCGGTTTTGCCATTCGTGCGGCTCTCGCCGGTGCCCGCGAAGTCCGCGCCTTCGATTCCTCGGAACCGGCTCTTGAATTGGCGAGACGCGCGGCCGAACGCAACGGTGTTTCCTCGATCTGCAAATTCGAGCGGGCCGAAGCCTTCGCCGAGCTCGAGAAATTGGCGAAAGCGGGGGAACGGTTCGACGTGGTCATATGCGATCCGCCGGCCTTCATCAAATCGCGCAAGGACGTGAATTCCGGCGCCAAGGGCTATCGCAAGCTCGCCCGCCTTGCCGCCGCGATCACCGCTCCGTCGGGATTCCTGTTCATCGCATCCTGCTCTCATCATATGGAGGTCGCGCACTTCGCCGAGGAGGTCCACCGGGGCATCGCCGCCGCCGGCCGATCGGCCCGGGTCATCCGCCAATCCGGCGCCTCGCCGGACCACCCGATCCATCCCTTCCTGCCGGAATTGGCTTATCTGAAAGCCGAAGTTTTGCAGATCGACTGAGCGAAAAGCCCGCGGATATTGCCCAATCCGCTCGTATTTCTACGGCCCTCAACCTGTCGTGCTGCCCTCGTTCCCCAACAGATGGACTACGGCAAACGAAGGGTAGGAGAATGCGCGCCGCAAGATCGTGAATCCGGTTTCCTTCAACATCGCTTCATATCGGCGCAGCGGCAGACCCTTATAGCCAACCTCGCATTTGTGGCCAGCGGGATCCGGATCGATGGGGAAGTTTTTCAGAAATCGGAATTTCTTCCAGGAAAACTGTGCCTTAAGCATCAGCCGGTTAAAGTAGACCTGGAAAAACAACTCGTGTCCCTGATAGGGCACCGAAATGAGCACGAACGGCGCGCCCGACTCGCGAAACCTACGCAAGACGGCTCGAGCGTCGTCGTAAGGAATATGCTCCAGCGTCGCACAGCACATGATGCAGTCGAAGCCTCTCAGCTTTGCCGCGTCTATCGCCGTCAGATCCATCTCGATGTGCGGACGCGCTGGGCGCTCGAATTACAACGGAACGTGGTCCATCGTGGTAATGTCGTAGCCGGCATTGTTCAGCATTGCGGTGACCAAGCCGTAGTGAGGGCCGATCTCGAGCACCGTGTTGACGGGACACCGATCGAGCAGGTGGACCTGGAGCAGCTGTTCGTAGATGCGCTTGGGCGAATAATACCGCACCCATTCGCGCCGTCTCTCTTCGGGCGTTAAATGCGCCATCGGTTCAGACATGCGGTCGCCCCCCGTTTTTTTTGTCATTGCTGCGCTCAAGTCCATCGCTGTCGCCAAGATTGAAACATCAGGACGGTCCACAACGAATATTGCCAGTTTCGCCGGCCGGACAGATGTTCCTGCCAGCGCCCGCGGACCAAACCTGGTTCGAGACCGGCCTCGCGCAGTTGGGGCTCGGCCAGCAGAACTCTCCGCCCAATCGCGCAAGGGCCCGCGCAACCATGTATCGATCGGCACGCCGAAGCCGGTTTTAGGCCGCTCGACAAGTTCGCGCGGCACGTAGCGATAGAGGACCTGGCGCAACAGCCACTTCGGGGTTGATCCCCGGACCAGGAACCGACGCGGGAGATGCCAAGCGAAGCTCACGACGCGGTGGTCAAGCAGCGGCACCCGCGCCTCCAGGCTCGAGGCCATGCTCGCGCGATCGAGCTTGGTCAGAATGTCGTCGGGAAGGTATGTCAACGTGTCGACAAAACGCATGCGCGCGAAGAAATCCGGTAAGAGCTTTGGCACCGTCGGATCGAAGGGAAGGCCATGCGGTTCAACCGCATTCGGGATGAGCTGTTCCGGCGCGTCCCACTGCGCGATCAGACGGCGATAGATCGAATCCGCTGAACTTGAACCAAGGATGGAGGCAATCTTATGCATCTTGTCGCCGGCTTGCCGTGGCCGAAGCTTGTCCGGCACCGCGGCGAATAACCGATCCCACCCTTGAGGCGGCAACGCGCGCAACCCCGAGGCGACTGCCCGGCGAAAGCCTTGTGGCATCCAGCCGATTCGGCGCCAGATCGCATCCGCCCAGCGGTAGCGGTGATAGCCGGCGAAGACTTCATCGCCGCCGTCGCCGGAAAGCGCCACGGTGACATGCTTTCGCGTCAATTCGGAAATCAGGAGAGTCGGGATCTGCGAGGAATCGGCAAATGGCTCGTCGTAATGCTCCGGCAGATTGGGGATCACGTCGCGGGCATGGCCCGGCTCGACGTAGAGTTCGGTGTGATCCGTACCGAGATGACGGGCGACTTTCCTTGCATGCGCCGCCTCGTCGTAGCCTGCCTCATGAAAGCCGATGGTGAAGGTGCGCACGGGACGGCTACTCTTCGCTTGCATCAGCGCAACCACGATCGAGGAATCGATACCGCCGGAAAGAAAGGCGCCGAGCGGGACATCGGCTATCATCCGCCGGCCAACGGCGTCCTTGAGCAGCAAGTCCAATGCGTCGACCGCTTGCTGATCATTCGCCGCGCTCGGCATTGACTGGCCTTCGCGGGCGACGTCGCGCAGATCCCAGAAATGCTCGATGCACGGTTCGCCTGCGGAATCGACCGTGAGCATGGAGCCTGGCTCCAACTTCCGAACGCCTTTGTAAATGGTATGCGGCGCCGGCACATAGGCGAAGCGCAGAAAGGCGCTCGCCGCATTCTGGTCGACCTCGGGTTTCCAGCCGGGATGCATCCGCAGCGCCTTTAATTCCGAACCAAACAGGATGAGTTGGCCGAATCGGGCCCAATAGAGCGGCTTGATGCCGAGCCGGTCGCGAATGAGATGGAGCGCGCGCGTGCGGCGATCGAAGAGGGCTACGGCGAACATGCCGATCAACCGCTCCAAGGTCGGTCGTACCCCCCAGCGCGAAAAGCCCTCCAGCATCACTTCGGTGTCCGAAGTGCCGCGAAAGCGGATGCCCACCGCCTCGAGCTCGGCGCGAAGCTCGCGAAAATTGTAGATCTCGCCATTGTAGGCGATAACGAAGCGGCCATCGGCGGAGATCATTGGCTGATGGCCGGTCGGCGACAGATCGACGATCGAAAGCCGGCGGAAGCCGAGTGCTAGACCGCTCGCCGGATCGACCCAGACGCCCGAATCGTCTGGGCCGCGGCGGGTTAGGGTCTCGCGCATGGCCACGGCGAGCCGTTCGAGTTCGTCGCCAGAGGTCGATACGCTGCGGTCCCAGAAGCCAGTCAACCCGCACATGCGACTTTGCCTGCAGCCGAATGGGCGCCGCCGATGAGCGTCGGTGAATCGTTCAAAAGGCTCTCCCATGTGGCACGGAACAAGTCCGGATTAAAGAAATCAAATCCGTCATTGTGGCAACGAACCCCAAAACCGAAGCCGCTCAAGACCGGGAGCGGCTTAGCGGCTCGGGAGACCGTGGCCTACGTCCATCCGCGCTGATTAAAAGAATGATGCGTACCACGCATCAGCGAGTGCCGCTCGCGGAAGGACTTTTGCTCAGGTACCATTCGTACGTTCGGCGCAGGCCTTCGCGTAGATCGGTCTTTGCTTCCCAGCCCAACGCGCGCAGCTTGTCGACGTTCAGTAGCTTCCGCGGCGTTCCGTCGGGCTTGGTGGAATCGAACGTAAAGTCGCCTCGAAATCCAACGGTGTCGGCGATCAGTTGCGCCAGCTCCTTGATCGACAAGTCGCTTCCGCTGCCAATGTTGACATGCTCGTCTGCCGAGTAGGTTTTCATCAGAAATACGAGAGCATCGGCGAGATTGTCGACATACAGGAATTCGCGCCGGGGCGTGCCGCTCCCCCAGAATCTCAACCGTCGGCGAGCCGGACAGCTTCGCGGCGTGGGTCTTGACCAAGAGCGCTGCAGCCACATGACTGGTCTTGAGATCGAAATTGTCATAAGGCCCATACAGATTGGTCGGCATTGCGGAAATGAAGTCGCAGCCGTGCTGGCGACGATAGGCCTGGCATAGCTTAATGCCCGCGATCTTAGCCACCGCATACCACTCATTCGTGGGCTCGAGAGGCCCTGTGAGCAGGGCTTCTTCGGGCATCGGCTGGGGGGCCAATTTCGGATAGATGCAGGAAGATCCGAGAAACAACAATTTGCCGACGCCCGTCTTGTAGGCGGCGTGGGTGATGTTCGTCTCGATCACCAGGTTGTCGTAGATGAAATCCGCTGGCCGCGTGTCGTTGGCAAGGATACCGCCCACGCGCGCCGCCGCCATGAATATGGCATCCGGCCGCATCTCCTCGATCCAGCCTTCGGCATCGGCCTGACGGCGGAGGTCAACAGTATCCCGGCCGACTGTCAGCACCTCGCAATCCTCGCGCGCAAGGCGTCGCACGAGCGCCGATCCCACCATGCCGCCGTGGCCAGCCACCCAAACCCGGCGGCCGCGCAGGGAAAATTTCGGCTCAGCCATCGCGATGCTTCCGGTCACGTTCCTGGGCGACCACTTGAAGATCGGCCTCTACCATCTCCCGTACCAGATCGTGAAATGAGGTCTTGTGATGCCAGCCAAGAACGCGCCGCGCCTTCGAAGGATCGCCGCACAGGACGTCTACCTCGGTGGGTCGGAAATATCGCGAATCGATTTCGACCAAAATGTTTCCGGTCTTCGCGTCGATCCCTTTCTCGTCGGTCCCGATGCCACGCCATTCGATCCTGTGACCCATGCGTTCGAAGGCGAGCGTCACCAATTCCCTCACCGAATGCGTTTCTCCGGTTGCCAGCACATAATCGCCGGGTCGGTCCTGCTGGACGATCCGCCACATGCCGTCGACATAATCGCGCGCATGACCCCAGTCACGTTGCGCATTGAGATTGCCGATATAAAGTCGCTCCTGAAGACCCAGCTCAATGGCTGCCACTGCCCGCGTAATCTTACGCGTAACAAAGGTTTCACCCCGGATCGGGCTCTCGTGATTGAACAGGATGCCGTTCGAGGTGTGCATGCCATAAGCATCGCGATAATTCACGGTGATCCAATAGGCGTAGAGCTTGGCGGCGCCGTACGGACTGCGGGGTGCGAACGGCGTCGACTCGCACTGGGGTGCTGGAACATTGCCGTAAAGCTCGGATGTGGACGCTTGATAGAAACGCGTCCGCTTCTCCAAGCCCAATATCCGCATCGCCTCCAGCATGCGCAATGTTCCCAGCGCGTCCGCGTTGGCCGTGTATTCGGGTGTCTCGAAGCTCACTTGAACGTGGCTCTGGGCCGCAAGGTTGTAAATTTCGTCTGGTTGCGTTTCCTGAATGAGGCGGATCAGGTTCGTGGCGTCGGTCATGTCGCCATAATGCATGAAGAAGCGCACATCCTGTTCATGCGGGTCGTGATAGAGATGATCGACGCGGGCGGTGTTGAATGACGACGAGCGGCGTTTCACGCCGTGAACGACGTACCCCTTGCCAAGCAGGAACTCGGCCAGATAGGCGCCGTCCTGGCCGGTGATGCCGGTGATGAGTGCGGTCTTGTTGGATTTATCCATTTCTCGGCTTGGACCTCGATATTTCGCTTACGCCACCGCCCTCGCGGTCGCGCAAGAATTTGCGCGTTACCCGCCGAGACTGCGACAGACGGAGCAATCCGCGGAAGACGGCGGCGAACAGTCGTTCCGGCAGAAATTTGTGCATCGCCAGCCATGCAAAGTAAAGCGGAAGCGGATATGCGGACGGCATGCCGCGCCATCGTTTCCATGCGCCGATCAAGTTGGATGTGCGGTAGAGCTTGGGGTTGCGCCTTTGTATCGTCGTCCATAGCCGCCCATGCAAGCCGGACGACATGCTCAGCAACATGCCGGAGCGGCTGACGTGGTAGTGAAACAGGGGCTCGGGCACCGCAGCGCCAAACCACCCGTGGCCGCCCATCCGGATATTCAACTCCCAATCTTCGTAGCCTTCGCGCATTGACTCGTCGTAGCCGCCCACGGCGGCCCATGCCGATTTGCGGACCAAGAGGCAGTATGGCAGCTGGTTGAGGAACAACTGCTCGAAAAAGTTATAATGTTTGACCAACTGGCCGACGGCGTCGCCTTCCAGCACCATCTGCGCGAAGGCGAAGGCGCGTTCTGGCGCTGCCTCCAACGCCACCAGTGTTTTTTCGATGAATGTCGGCTCCAGCCAGTCGTCGCAGTCAAGGGGCAGCACGTATTTTCCGCGCGCCTCGTGGAAGCCCGTGTTTCTCGCACCCGGCAGCCCCCGGTTTTCCTGCCGCACGAGCCGGATGTCGCTGGGTAGCTGATTGAGATATGCGACTGTCCCGGGGTCGGTCGAGCCATCGTCGATCACGATGATCTCGAAATCCCGGAAGGTTTGGGCGCGCACGCTATCCAGTGCGCGGGTCAGATAGCGATGCGCGTTGTAGCAGGGAAGAATGACGCTGACGGTCGGATTCGGCATCACGAGTCCTAGGGCTGGCCCTTGGGCCGGCATTCCGCCCAGATCTCTCCCCACAACGTCGATCGCGTCATGGTTTCGAGGCCGGAGTCTTCGATTTCGCGATCGAATTGTTCAAGCGTGTGCTCGATGTGATGAGTCGGATCCGAGAAGTACGTGACTCCGAGTTCTCTCCGCAGCGCGATCTGCCAGTTCCGCTCGAACAAGGGCACGCGAATCAATACCTGGCGGGGCCGTGTCGTTTGCACGATTCGTCGTAAGAAATCCACCCGCCCTTCGATATGCTCCAGGATATTGGAGAGCACCACCGTGTCCCACGGACCGTCAGGAAGCTTGTCGAGCGCATCGCCGGTCACGAAGGTCAGATTCGGCGGATTGTCGGCGGACGTCGCCTCGGCGATGCGCCGCTTGTCAAAATCGATACCGGTCACCTTCACGGCCTCGACCCGGCGCGCGATGCTTCGCGCGACTGCTCCGTAACCGCAGCCGATATCGAGCACATGCGAACCTCGTCGAATCCGCTCGACGAAAAAATCATGGTATTTGATTAGCCGGTGCTTGGGGTGTTCGCCGCGACCAAGCGCCATGGCGCGCTCGTTGATCAGCTTCTCGATATCGTCCTGAAGGCGGAACAGGCGGCGGAGGCTCGCATCGGGCGGTCCAATCCGTGATTCGATCGCCGCCAAGCCAAAGACCAAGAACCGGCGCAGCCCCCAAGGCAGCAGCCGGTAAATCCAGGACAGCGCCGCAATCGCTGCGAGCCCCGGTCGCTTGAGAGCCGGCGTCACGCGGTCTCCCCGACCAGAGAGGTGAACACCGCGCGGTGCCGTTCGATCCAGGGCAGGATATCGAAGCGTTCGGTTGCGCGCCTTCTTGCAGCCAAGGCCAGACGGTCACGATTTTCGGCGGCCGCCATCATCGCCGCCGCAACCGCGGCCGCATCGGGCCAGCGCGGCCTTTCCCAGTCCTCTTCGCACGGAACTGCGATGCCGGAATCCTCCCCGACGAGTTCACGAACGCCGCCGGTGTCCGAGTAGACCACGGGCAGCCCGCACGCCATGGCTTCGAGTACCGTGTTCGGGCAAGGGTCGTTGTGCTTGAGCATGACGTAGGCATGGGCCTGCTGATATATGCCGGGCGCTTGTTCCTGGGTATAGGAGCCGGCATATCTCACCGCCGCGCTTACCCCTAAAGCCCGAGCCGTCTCACTTGTGCGCTGGAGTGCATCGTCTGCGATCCATCCCGCAAGCATCAGCCGTGCGTCGAATCCCTCGGCGCGGGCTGCGGCCAATCCGTTCAGGCTGGCCTCGATCCGGTAAAAGAGGTGAGTGTCGATCTTGCCGGTCAGGAGAAAAGTGAAGGGCCGCGATGGCAGTTGATTGGCAGGTTTGAAATGCGCGGTGTCCACCGCATTGTATAGCACTTCGCCTTGGCCCTGGCGCTCGCCCAGAAAATAGTCGGCCGCGCGGCGGCAAAAAGCGCTCTGCCAGAATACGTAATTTGCGAGGTGATAGGCCGGCGCCATTTCGGCGTTCATCGCACGCCAGTCGCCGCCATACCAAGCCGGATAGAAGACGCCGTTTTGATTGGAGACAATAGGAATGCCGCGAGCTTTGATGGCGCGCAGCGCAAATCCGGGCAGATAGGCCGCGTTACTCAAGGTGTAAGCGACCGTAAAACCAAGACGGCATTCCGGAAACCGTTCGCGAAGCCGCTTGACCTTGACCAGCGGCCCGCCGATGTCGCCCGCCCGCGCTCCACCATAGAAGACCCGGATCCCATTGCGTCGCCCTGGAACGGAGAGGCTTGCGAGCGCGGCAAGACCGACACCCAAACGGTATCCGCCACGCAGCATCTGGCGGGGCCAAGTGTCGATTCGCTGCAGGCTCACAGCAGCGGCCGGTACACTTTTTCCAGGTGATCGTGCGCAACGATCCTCCAGTCACAGGAGGCAACCACTTCTCGTGCCCGCGCTCGCAGCGGCGCCGCGCCGTCTTCGGCGAGAAGGAGGCCGAGGCTCTTGTGACAGAGTTGCTCGACATTCTCTGAGTCGGCGATTGCTCCGGTCACGCCGTCGCGGATCAGGTCCGGCGCCATGCCAACGGCGGTGGAGACCACCGGAACGCCGCTCGCCATGCTCTCCATCAGCGCCATCGGCCCTCCTTCCTCCCGCGACGTGATGAGATAGAGGTCGAGCGCCCGATAACATTCGGCCAGCTGTCGGTGGTCTGTGACGTAGGCATGCGCATGCGGAATCGCCAGACGTTCGAGTCCCTGTTTGACGAAGCCCCGCGCCGGACCCGTGAGCAAGACGAAGACCGGAACCTCCTTGGCGAGCCGCTCCATCACCGCGAGGAAGATGTCGGGCCCTTTAATGAGCTTCGGCTGCAACCCATCGGCCCAGCCGACACCGTCTTTCTGGAACGAGCCAATAACGACCCTCTCCGGCCCGATCCCGAAACGCGCCCTGGCCGCAATGCGCTGGTCGGCGGTCGGCGGGGTGAACAGGCCGGTGTCAACGCCGATCGGAATACGAACCACCTTGACCTCAGGCACGCCCCAGCCGAGCAGGCGCTTTTCCACGATGGAAGCTGCGGTCACGATTTTGGATAGGCGCGGCACGCTTTCGAGAAAGGCGTCGATGTGGCGTGCCGTGTCGGGTCCATCTTCGCGCTTGCCGTGGAAGAACGAGACGACAAAGCGGTTCGAACTCGCCATAGCACTGCCCCACGTCAGCCACATGTATTGAGATCCAAAGTGGACGACGCGGCTCATGAGCCGTTCGGGGCTGGTGGTGACCGCTGCGATGCCGGGCGCCTCGCGCTCGATCCCGGCGCAAACGTGCTCGCCCACCCACCGGATCGCCCAGTCCGCGTCCTCGACCACGAACGCAACCGGGGGGAAATATGAGGGATGGAGGCCAAGGGCGCCAAGCAGGCGCCACGACAGGCATGCGCCATGGATCCCGGTCCGGCGCAGGGCATCCTTGATAGCGCTCACTCTGACGCTTTAGCTTTCTGCGTTAACTCAGCCGCCGCCATACGCCCCACGACGTCGCGCATGGTGGCTTCCGCCTTCCAGCCCAAATGCCGCTCAGCCTTCCCGGCGTTGCCGAAGCCGCAAGCAATGTCTGAAGGCCGGAACAGCGACGCGTCGATCGTTACGTGTTCCCGCCAGTTCAAGCCAAAGTGGCCGAACGCCGCTTCCACGAATTCCTGAAGCGAGTGGGGAATACCGGTTGCGATCACGTAATCTTCTGGGGCTTCCTGCTTGAGCATTCTCCACATCGCAATGACATATTCGGGGGCCCATCCCCAATCGCGCCGGATCGCAATATTGCCGAGTGCGAGTTTTTCCTTGCTGCCGCGGGCAATGCGCGCCGCCGCCGACACCGCCTTGCGGGTCACGAAGCGGGAGGGACGAAGCGGCAATTCATGATTAAAGAGAATTCCCGAACAGGCGAAGAGGCCGTAGGCGTCGCGGTAGTTCACGACTTCCCAAAATGCCCCCGCCTTAGCAACGGCATAGGGGCTACGTGGCCGGAAGGCCGTCTGCTCGTCGGCCGCAGTTTCACCGGTGTCACCGAAACATTCGCCTGACCCGGCGTTGTAGAAACGAACGGAGGGCCCCAGCATGCGCAAGGCCTCAAGCATGTTGAGTGTGCCGATGGTGATGCTCTCGATGGTCTCGACGGGTTGCTGGAACGAAAGCCCAACCGAGCTCTGTCCCGTCAAATTGTAGATCTCGTCCGGCTCGACGCGCGTTACGACCTGGGCCACGCTGCGAAAATCGGCGGGCGCCGCCGAGTACACTTTGACTTGGTCCCGCACCCCAAGCGTCACCAGGCTGGCGAATGGGGACATTTCCGCGTCGCGCGACGTTCCATGGACGCTGTAGCCCTTGTCCAGAAGCAACTTCGCCAAATACGCGCCGTCTTGGCCCGAAATGCCGAAGATCAGGGCTGTCCGCGCCGCCATTGGATCAGTCGGCCTTCACGATCGCATAGCCCAAGGGAAAAGCGGGCAATAGCCGATCGAGCCGAAGCGCGATACGCAACAGGTTCGCGTAAATGCGCGGCATGGCGCGCCGCATCGACACGCGGCAGATCGCCTCGGGAACCGTGATCGACAGAAAATGAAGCAGCCATGTCGCTCCGCCGCCAAGCCCGTAAACACGAACACCCCGCGTGCCGAAACGTTCGGCAATTGCTTTTGTGCTGTACTGACGATAGCCGTGCCACAAATAAATCGGAAGCGCTGCCGGCGCCGGGACCAAATAAATCTGCATGCCATCCGCCGCCAGCATCTTGTCGAGCCGCGCAATTACGGCGCCGTCATCCTCAATGTGCTCCAAAGCGGACACAGAAAGAATCAGGTCGAACGGTCCATCGAGGGGGGCGCTGTGCGCATTGCCTGCGACGAATCGCGTTTGAAAGGAACCCTCCGCAAGTTTTGCGACTCCGAATCGGTCCGCCACGTCGATGCCCGTGTACCGGCCCCGGTATCCGGCACCGGCCAGCAAAACCGCGAGACGGCCGCTGCCGCACCCTACGTCCAGGACCGAGACCTCGGCCGCGGGATGCAAGCGCGGCAGCTCGTGACGGATGAAGGTTTCCGAAAGACAGCGCAAGGGGGACGAGGTCATGCCGCTGTTCTTGGCGGAGAGCAGCGGCGGATTCCGCCATCGCACAGCCACGATCCCGGAACCGCCCTTGAGATTGCGGGTGAAATTTCGGGCCAGATAGCGCAGCCGATCGCCGGCGCCAAGTTTCAGATCGCCATTCAGTTCGTTGCTCATTCGGGCTTTCGCGCAACCGCCATCACCATATGCGCGATCGCCACTGCCGGAACGAACGGCGCCAGGACGGCGCTTGCGGCCTTGACGAGGAACCGGTCGTAACGCAGGTGGAACGTCCGGCTGAGGAATCGTAATACGCCTTGGCGCTTGTGAATCGGCCGCAGATCGAGCACGACGAACCCTCCGATCGAAAGCTCGCGGGCCAACTCCGCGCGGGTGAGCCGCCATTGATAGAAGCGCAGCGGTGCACCTTTGCCCACTATCTCGTGTCCGCTCGCCAATGCCCCTGCCAGCGCATGGCGCAGATTGTCGAAAGGCACGGTCACGAAGAGTAACCCGCCGGGCTTCAACAGCCGGAACGCTTCGGCGACACATCGATGAAGACCTTCCTCGAAATGTTCGAACACGCCCCAGGAGAAGTAGGTGTCGAAGCTTTCGCCCGGCAGGCCGCTCTCGCGGATATCGGCTACGGTGAACTCGGCATCTGGAAAAATCTCGCGAAGCCTGGCGATCGTCTGCGCGCTGATGTCGATGCCAAGCGCTTGGTAGCCCTTTCGCCGGAAGAAGATCGTCCATTCGCCGAGCCCGCATCCGCCATCCAGAATCCTGGCGCCCTCGGGCAAGCCCGCAAGATAGGGCGCCATGATCCGGTATTCGGGCTTCGCCGTCATGCGGGCTAATCCCCCCTTGGGCCCGCCTTGTTTGTTCCAGACCTCCGTCCAATAACGGGCGACGAATTCGATCTCGCTCGTTTCTCCGGTCGTTGCCGCCGTGTAATCCTTGCGCACCGATCCTACCAGGGAATTTGATTCAAAAAGAATCTGAGCGGATCGCGCAGCAATCGGCGGTTTCGGACGATGTCCGCTCGGCGAGCCATCAAGTCTTCGAACAGCGCGATATACTGGCCGGCGGTTTTCACGGCCGTGTGCGGATAGGCGCGCATGCGCGGCACCAGGGACGCATAAGACTCGATCATTTTGATAAGCGCCGCCTCGAAGCCGTCTGGTCCTTCGAACATAATGCCGAAGCCGCCGCAATACTCCGGCAAGCAGCCGCTGTTGCGGTAGAGAAGAGGTAGGCCGCAAAGCGCGCCTTCGTTTTGATGGTTGCCACCCGGTTCGTTGATGGACGCGGTAATATACGCATGGTGGGCGCGTAATTCATCGGCCAGTTCTTGGCCGGCAAGCGGCGGGACATAGCGCGCGTTCCGGAATCGGTAACCCTTGGGCAAGTTTCCCACATAGGTGAACGCAATCCGATCTCGCCACGGAGCAGCCTCCAGCATGCGGTCGATCAGGTCATAGACGTCGAATCCCTTCATCCAGTTGCCGCCCCAATGATGGGTGACGAGTTTCAAAACGCCGCGTCCGTCCCAATTTCGATGTCCGTCCGAATGAAAAAGGGAGTCATCGGCGCCGTTCAGGATCACGCTGCTGTCGCGGCCCCGTCTCTCCTTCCACACCGGCAGACTCCGGAGCCACGATCCGACGAACACCGTGTGATCGGCGCAATAATTAGCAAGCCGCAGCCGCGGATTCATCGTCCGGGTTTTCTTGCGCTCGTCGCACTCGTTCACGCGATGTACCGCGATCGCCTCGGGATGGCGAAACGCCAGATAGCGGAGAATGGCGCCCGCCGCAAACGGGACGTTCGGCAGCCGCGCGCGGGGGTCGAAGAGAAGAATGATATCGATGTCCGCATCCTTAAGGTCATGCACGATTTCGTGGCTCGCGGCCCGGAGCGCTGATTCGAGCGCGGTGACGAATCCATTGCCGCCGCCCCACGGACCTTCGACTATGCGATAGCCGATGGCGACCCTCATGGCCCGCGTCAGGCCGAAGGCTCGGCTTGCCGCCGGAGCACCAGCGTCTCGGTCGCATGGCGCCAAGGACGCCGCGTCCATAGGACCTGATCGCCGCCACGCATAGACGGCGTCTCGGACCCGGCGCTTCGGCAGGCGGCACGAGGGCATGCGGCGGCTTGGCGCAAGGCTGTTACGTGCTGTCGCCCAACTTATAGGCCGGATTGAGGCCGGATTTCGCATAACAGAGCCCGCCCCCTTCCTCGTTCGTCTTGCGCGCGAGCCAGGCCTTGCGAATCCCGATGAGATTGCGATTGTCCTGCTCGAAGCAACGCGAATCCCGGGTTTCGGAAAAGCCCGCCATGCTGAGCCACGCCTTGACGGCGCCCGCGGTTGGAAGATGGGTCACCGTCCCGGTGTTGCGGTAGGTGCGCGGATAATGGATCTGCACATAGGCACTCTCGCGAAACAGTGAGTGGCCCCGCAAGGTGGCGCTTTCCAGCACCAACCATCCGCCGACCTCCAGCAGCTTGTAGAGCTTCCGCAAGAACCGGAGCTGTTCAGCGTTGTGGTAGAGCACGCCCGTGCACCAGATCAGGTCGAACCGTCCCAGCGCGTCGAACCCGGCCTGCGGCATGTACATGAAATTCGCTTCGATGTAGCGGTTGGGACAGGGAAGGGTCGTGAGCCACGGCTTCGTGAGCGCGCGCTTCTCCGGCAAATCGATGAGCACCAGAAGTGCTGGATCGAGAGCGGCCAGACGTTTGCTGTCCAGGCCATCGCGCGGCCCGATTTCGAGGATGCGCTTGCCGCGAAAGCTGTCGCGCCCGGCCGCTTGGAGAAGTTCCTCGAAGAGATGCACGCGATACATCATCGGCTCGGCCGGAGCTGGCGCGAAGGCGCGATAGGCGCGGCGCAGCCGGTCACGGAGCGCGGCCGGCAAGATGTCTGCCAGACGGCGGACGAGGGCCATGCTCATGCGCCTACCTCCCCAAGGTGGCGGCATCGTTCCACCAGCGCCGCGAGCGAATCGTTCATGCGCTGGAGCGCGAAGAATCGCACCGCCGTGGCGCGCGCGGCCGCGCCGATTTTGTTGCGAAACGCAGGGTCGGCGCGCAATTGCGCGATTGCGTCCGCCAGGGCCCGCGGATTTTCGGGCTCGACCAGCACACAGTTCTCGCCGGACACGAACGCCTCCGGGTCCCACAGCCCCTTGATCCGCGACAATACAACCGGCTTCCCGCACGCCATGGCCTGGAGCGTCACGCTGTATCCCGAGGGCTGAAACACGTTGCGCACCGGCACCACCACAATAGCGGCTTCGCGGTAAAGGTCACGCAGCACCGTGTCCGTCACCGCGACGTTGTGGTAGCTGCCGCGGATGATTTCCACATCACCGCGGTTTTTTGGCAGCTGCAAACCGAGGCGCGTGATAATGCGCAAGGGCGCCTCGATGGATGCCGCGAGAAGTGTTGCATAGTCCCGCTTCGGATCCGACCCTACGGACAGGACGTAATCGGCAGGCTCTTCCTTTCCCGGGCACCAGAAATCGGTGTCGACGCCGAACAGGAACAGGCTGGTTTTCTGCTCCGGAATCTGGAAGCGGCGGATCGCTTCTTGCCGGTCGGCCTCGCCGAAGAAGAACAAGTGATCGAGGCCAAGGACCGCCTGGCGGATCTGTGCACGCGCCCAGGATCGGACCGGGGGTGCGACCTCGTCCGGCACATCGGAAAGGCCATGGAAGCCCCCTGCCAGAACCGTGCCGCCGCCGAGCAGATGGCGATACCGGCCCAAGGACAGGCTGAATCCGTCGGTGAAGCTGACCGCGAGCCTAGTATCGTCGATCTCGGATTTGAGCGCCGCGACTCGTTGCTGCGAAAGGCCGAAGCCGCTCAGGCGGTTTCGCGCTCGCTCTGCCCAGAGCCTTGCGTTGGCCAGGATCGTGTCCGGGTCCTGGCGCGTATCTGCATAGCGAAGTACTGTTCCCCGTGCCGAGAGATTCAGCGCCCCGTAGAAAAATTCCTTCGGACACAGGCCCGCTTCGACGTCGTGCAACCGCGATTTACGTCCCGCACTCGGGAATAGAATCGCAATCGGGCCAAGCGGAGCCGGCGCTGCCTGTTCCATTGCTGCTCGGTTCATCGCGCCTGATCGGCAAAAGTCTTGTGGTACCAGCCGACCATCCGCTGCAGCCCTTCGGATAGATCGACCCGAAAACGTAAATCGGGAAGCACGGCGCGCAGCTTCGTCGCGTCAGCACTCTTGACAAAGCGGCCCTCGGGCTTGCTTGAGTCGAATTCGAGATGCGGGGTCTTTCCAGCGATGCCGCAGATCATTTGCACGAGCTCGCGAAGCGACACCGTGTCTTCGGTGCCGATATTGACCGGGCCGTCGGTATGGCCGGATTCGATCAGGCGAAGCATGATGCGGGCGCAGTCGGCGGCATGAATGTAGTTGCGACGCTGCCGGCCGCTGCCCCAAACAGTCACGGGATCGTCGCCGTCGAGGATCTTCTTCACCAGCATCGGAATCGCCTGGCTGAACTCGCCCACCCACTTGTACCGCTCGCCATAGATGTTGAAGGGACGCACGATGGTGACGGCAACGCCGGTTTCGCCGGCGTAAATCAAGGCCTTCTGCTCCAAGAACCGCTTGGCCCAGCCATAGCCCAAATTGGCGCGCTCCGGCTCGCCGTCGAACAGCGGAAGCTCCGGGATCGTGTCCGGGCCGTGGTCGTCGTAGACGCAGGACGAGCTCGCGACCAGAAGACGCTTTGGCCGGTGCGCTGCCACCGCGGCCAGGATATTGTCGGTGATGCGCTCGTTGTGCTGCAGGATTTCGGTGTGGCGGCCCTTGGCGTAGCCGACGCCATAGGCCCGGCTCGCCAGATGGAACACCGCCTCGCAGCCCGCAAGCGCAGCCATGGCGAAATCCGGCTTCTCGAGATCGCCCTCGCGCAGCTCGATGCTTTCGCCGTGATGGGCGATGTTCTGGCGCAGGCCCTTGGAGAAGTCGTCGATGACGATGACGCGCGCACCCTTGGCGACCAATTCATCCACCAGGAACGAGCCGATGAGGCCGGCACCCCCGGTGACGGCGACGGTCGATCGAGACAGTACGATGGTCATGGACGCACGGTTTTTCTGACTGTGCCGGGACCGGGCAGCGGGCCGGCAACGGCCTCAGGCGATACGTCTCGCAGCTTGCGTCGCGCGCCGGCGCGTCCCCCATGAACGACGGTGTCCTCGATGAAGCGCACCAGCCGTTCGCCGTACGGCGCATTCCATGAGTTCATGAAAAAGGCGCAAGCTTCTTTGAGCCGCGCGGCGAACCCGGCATCGCCCACAAGCGACCGCAGCGATTCCGATTGGGACAAGAGCTCGGCCCGGCCGCGGGCCTTCCGGAACTTCGGGCTCGCGTATAGGTCGTCGAAGTGGATCATAGCCCGCCCTCGCCGCCCGCCGGCTGGAGCAGCATATAGAGACAGTCGCTGTGGCCGGTCGCCTCGAGATAGTCCCGCCACAGGCCGTCGGCAAGCGGCTCGATCCCCGCAAGGCGTGCCCTGCCGGTCGGACGGCGGTCGCGAAGCCAAGCCAGTGCGTTGGACAGGCCATAGCGATGTACATGGCGCGTTTGCGCGACGGAATATCCGGCGCGGCGCGCGCAATCAGCGAGCGACTTGGCATCGAAATACCAGCGATGCACGACGCGGTAGAAGAACGCCGGGAAATCTTCCGGCAGCAGCTCCATCAGGATGTCGTCGCGATTGGGCGTGCTGATGAGGAGCGACCCGCTGGAGGAAATCAGCGGCCGGATTTCCTCGAGGAAGGCGCGGGGGTTCACGGTGTGCTCGATGACTTGAAGGCTGACCGCAAGGTCCACCGTGCGCGCGCAGGCACCGGCCGCGTCGCGGGCATAAGAAAAGGTCTCGAATCCCCGTTCGGCGAGCGACGATTGAAACATCGGGCTCGGCTCTATCGCGATCACGCGCGCGGCAAGCCCCGCCACGTGGTCGAGGAAACTGCCGCCTGCGCACCCGACATCGGCGACCGTCAGCCCATGGAGAGACCGGGGCCAGAGCGTCATCAGCGTGTGGATTTGAAGGTGGTCGTGATCGGCGAAGTAGGCTTTCGTGTCCAGGTCCTGCTGCAGCTTCTTGCGGTAGGCATCCGACTCGTAGATAGTCTCCGGCGCGCAGGACTTCTCCGACAGCCGGTCCGCCCCGCATCCGCCGCAGCGCGCGACCACGCCGCCTTCGACCGAAAAGCCGAACGGCCCATTCCGGACCGGTCCGGTGTACCACTCGGTCCAATTGCAGCCGCCGCAGATTTCGCAAGCATCAAACAGATCACTCATGTCAATTATCCCGACAGACGGCCGATGCCGATGCCGAATTGTAGAGCACTTTACTTTGGCCCTGACGCTCGCCCAAAAAATTGTCGGCCGCGCGGCAACAAAAGGCGCTTTGCCAGAAGACATAATCCGCGAGGTGATAGGCGCTGGCCATGCCGGCGTTCATGGGCCGCGAGTTGCCTCCGTACGAGGCAGGATAGAAGACCCCGTTCTGGGTGGTAACGATCAGGATGGCGCGAGCTTCGATGGCGTGCAGCCCGAAAGCGCCGCCAGGGCGAAATGCGGCTTCTCGAGATCGCCTTCGCGCAGCTCGGTCTTCGGCCTGTGATGGGCGATGTTTTGGCGCAGGCCCTTCGAAAAATTGTCGATGACCATGACGCGCGCACGCTTGGCGACCCATTCATCCACCAAGAACGAGCCGATGAGACCCGCACCCCCGGTGATGGCGACCGTCGATCCCGCCAAGCGCAGGATCATGTTCCGCTCACTTCGGTCGAGGGGACCATCAGGCGACCTGCCTGTCGGCTGCGTCCCGAGGCGCCATGCGCCCGAGAACCGTGCCCTCGATAAACCGCGCCAGCCTTTCGCTGTACGGCAGGTCGAAGGATTCGACGAAATAGGTACACGCCTGTTTGAGCCGCCCCGCGAATTCGGCGTCGCCGACGAGCGAGAGCAAGGAGCGGAGTTGGGGCAGAAGTTCGCCGCGGCCGCGGGCCTTGAGAAACTCCGGCTTGGCGTACAGGTCTTCGAAGTGGATCATCGGCGCGGCCAGTTTGAAATGAACGGCCTCAGCTTCGTCGCTTGGCAGGAAACAAAGCACCGGTTTGCCGTGAATGGCGGCCTCCAAGAGGATGGTCGAGAGCGGCGACACGACGGCGTCCACCGAAGACAGCAGGTCATGAGTTTGCCGGTAATCCGGATAGCTCGCGTCTTTCTTTCCCTCGCTAATCTGCTTGAGGTAGCCGCGCATGCTGGACTCGATTTCGCACGTTTTTCCACGGATGACCGAGAATGCGCTCGCCGCCGTATCCGGCATTGCCCCACGGGTGCGGCCGGTAAACGACAACGGTATCGCCAAGCCGGCCTTCGGAGATGGCCTGATCGATGGCGACAAGATGCTCAAATTCGTTGGTCTCCTTGCTGGAGCCGGCATAGAGCAGAATCCGCGCACGCGGAGCGATATCGTGGGTGCGGCAAAAATCGGCGCGCGAGATTCGGGGCGGTGACCGGTACACGTCGAATTGGGCCGCGCCGAATCGGACGACGCGATCCCCCGGCATGCCGATGAATTGAACCACGTGGCGCCTCGTCTGCTCGCCCCACACCAGCATATGATCGGGATGTCCTGCCACGGCCTGCTTGGTGCTGGGGTTATCCCAGGAGTTCATGATGACAATGAGCGGCACATTGGCGTCGCGCGCCGCCACCGTGAGGTCGTTGATGTACACGCCGTCGAGCACGGAAGGATGGATGATGGCGTCGGGCCGCTCTTGCTCGATGAGGGCGCGCATGCCGCGGTTGGGGCGGGCGGCAAGCCGCGACGCGAGCCAGCGTTGTGCCAATTGATAGAGGCCGGGAAGGGTGAACGGCATCAGGATCGCAGTTGCTTTGGGGCCAATCGCGTGACGCCGTAAATAGCGCAGGACGGCGAAATGCGGGCCTTTCCGCCAGCGGAGCTGATTTAGGAGAAACCGCTTCCTCCACAGCGCCAGCCGCTCCTCATCTATTTCAAGATAACGGTGCGGCGCGCACAGGCCCTGCTGCGTAACGTCCAGATGCACGCGCCGGTGCCCGGGCGGCGGAAAGACGAATTTGACGTCATGGCGGGCGGCCAATTCGGAGAATACCCCGCTATGAACGAAGTGCCGGATGATGATGTCGTGCTCGATAAAGATCAGAATCTTCATCGGATACCTTCCGTGCGCATCAGGAATTCGGCCCATTCAAGATCCAGCGGCTCATCGATGTTGACCAACGGCCGGTCGATCACGACGGCCATCGCGTCGCGGTCGATGATCTGCAGGCGGTCGACGATGGCCATGCGGCGGGCCGCATAGCAAACACCATTGCGGTGGTAGTAGCGCGGAATGGTTTGGCGGTTGGCGTAACCGGCGCCATCGGGAAGATAGAAGCCGATCCTGCCGTTATCGCCGATGGTCAGCGTCTTATGCGGCGAGAAACGGGCCGGTGTCGGGCTGATGGTGGCGGCGGCGGAAGCACCTGAATCGATCAGGGCGCGGATCGTGGCGGTCATGTCCTCGGCGCGGCGCAATGGGCTCGTGGGCTCGGCCAGGATGGACAGCTGGTAACGGCGGCCATGGCGTTCTTCCGCGGCCAGCCAAGCATGCCGCCATACGTCCACCGACCGCGCAGTATCGCCGGCGAGCTCGGCTGGACGACGGAACGGCACCTCCAGGCCATGACGCAAGCCTTCGGCGGCGATGGCATCGTCATCGGTGGATAGCAACGCCGCATCCAGCCAATCCAATTGCTTCAGCACCCTGGCGGCATGGCCGATCAGCGACAGGCCCGCCACTGGCCGCAGGTTTTTTCCGGGAATCCCCTTGCTGCCACCGCGCGCGGGGACCAGTGCAAACACCGATAGGCCGTCGAAGCTCATCCCGCTTCTCCGAGCCGGATGGCGCGCCCCTCGCTCGAGCTTTGGCGCACCGCTTCGAGAACGGTCAGAACGCGAATTCCGTCGTTCAGCGTGCACCTTTGATGCTTGGCGCCAGAAAGCATGTCGAGGAAATCGCGCGCGACGGCGATGAACATGTCGTTGCGCTCGCAAGCAAAGTCCTCGATGCGGTCCCAGCCGGCGGCGCTGCTGCCGATGGCGATGCGGTTGAGGTCGGCCGACCAGACCATGCTGCCCTTTTCGCCGACGAAGGTTATCGACTTCTCATGCGGCCGCCCGAACAGATCGAGGTGAAGGGAGAGCCGCAGGCGGTTCGGGTAATCCAAAACCATGTCCACGCAGTCGTCAGTCTCGATCTCGAGATCACTGAGGCGGTCGATGCGAGCCAAAACGCTGCGCGGCATGCCGAACATCCAGCAGGCGAGATCGACCCAATGACTCTCGTCCAGCAAGGCGCCTCCGCCTTGGGCGGCGCTGGCCATGAAGAAATCCTGGTAGCGCTCCCAGGGATGCCAGTCGGCCAAGTGGGCGGACATGACAAAGCGGACATGGCGAAGCGGCCCGACAACCTCTTCGGACAACAGGGTGCGCACGCGATCCAACGGCGGCCACCACCGCCACGTATAGCCGAGCAGCAACGGAGCTTTCGCCGACTGGACCGTGTGTTGCAGGTCCAGGGCATCGGCCAGCCTCGCGCAGACCGGCTTTTCCAGCAAAACCGGCAAACCCGCGGCGAGAGCCGCCTTGGTCTGCATCACATGGACGCTGGGCGGCGACGCGATCACGACGCCCTGCAGCCCGCGGGCGGAGAGTGCTTGCTCCAGCGTCGTGAATTTTCCGCGCACGGGGCCCTCGGCGGCCAGCTCATCCAGGCGATCGGCGCGCGGATCCATGCAGGAGATCTCGCAGCCAAGCGCGCGCAAATTGCGGGCGTGGCGCTTGCCGACACTGCCGCTGCCGACGATGAGGATGTGGTTGGGAAGCGGCATCTAGCGGATTCCCTCCACCATCCGCTCATAGGCGTCGGGTTCGAAGGACAGTTCCAGATAAGCCGGCCCGTCGGCCGGGCGCCATGCGGCGAGCGCGGCATCGAGACCCGCCTCGTCAGATGCCCGGAACGCCGGCATGCCGAATCCTTCCATCACCCTGGCCCAGCTCGGTTCGGCGATGGTCAGCGGCTTCAATGTCAGCCCATCTTTCAGCGCGCGGGTACTGACCGAGCCGTAGCGCCCATCGCTCATCAACACGACGAGAAGCGGCAGGCGGCGTTCGACCGCCAAACGCAGCTCGCCGACATACATACCGACACTCCCATCTCCGACCACGGCGATGGTTGCGCGCGCTGGCTCGTGGACGAGTGCGCCGAGCGCCATCGGCACAGACGTGCCCATATAGCGGCCTTGGCCCGACAGCAGACAAAGATCGGCGGAAGGGGCTGGCCAGTGATGCTCGCCGATAGTGCAGAAATAACCGGTGTCCATCACCATGCGGATTTGGCGGCCCAAACGGCGCGCGATGCCATCGAAGGCTTGCGCCGGGAGGAACGGCAGGGCGGTCAGTCGCGCGCGCAGCTTCGCCAGGATTTCGGCCAAACGATCAAGCCCCCAGCGATGGACTCTCAGTGCGTCCACTATCTCGGTGGTGAGGTCAGCGGCGACCGCGGCAAAGCGAAACGCCCCGGCACCCGGAACGACAGCCGAATCGATGTTGACGGCGGGACAAGCGAAAGGCTTGGTCGTCAATACCTCGTTGGGGCGCAAGCCAAGACCGATCACCAAATCGGCCTCGGCGAGCAGCGTTGTCTCCGGGACCAGCTTGAGCCCGACGCCGGTATAAACACCGGCCGCGTTGGCCCCCGCTTCGTCGACGACGCCCTTGGCCGCCGCGGTGGAGAACACAGGGACGTTCAAGCGCGACAGCCATGCCGACCATCGCCGGCGAATGGCCAGGGTTCCGGCGATCACCACCGGCCGCCGCGAAGCCGCGATCGCTGCCAAAACCGCCGCTTCGTCTCCCGCCACCGTATTGATTGCCGGCAACGGCTGGGAGCGCTCGCTGCCGCCGGTGATTTCCAGCAGCACCGGGCCTGGAACCTCGGCCTCGGCATGGCGGGCGACGGCGGGAAAATCCGGCCCGTCCCCGGACAGCACGGTTCGGCCCTTGCAAACGGCGTCGGCAAAGGCCGGGTGATTCATCCGCTTGTGCGCCTTCTCGGGTCCGGCCGCGTTAGGGTAGGCCTCCACGATGGCCACCACCGGGAAGGCGTCGAGCAGGCAGGCGGCCAAACCGGGCGCCATATTGGCCAAGCCCGGTCCCTTGATTCCGAACGTTAGCCCCGCCCGGTTCGACAGCCGCCCGACGGTGCCCGCCATGAGCGCCGCCGAGCCTTCGAACTGGGTGCGCACCACATCAACTCCGTGGCGCTCGAGCGCATCGAGCAGAGGCAGCGTCGGGCCGCTGCCAGTGATGCCAAAGGTCGCGCGAACGCCGTCCGCGGCGATGTCGTGGGCAAGCGACGCGAGATCGTTCATCGCGTCTGGAGGAAATTCAAAATTTTGCGGGCGGCGTGCGCGCAGACCAGTTTGACGGCGTCCGGACTGAAGCCGCCGCAATGCGGCGTGATGACGACGTTGCCGTGGCGTCGGGCGAGTTCGACCAGAGGATGGTCCTGGATATCCGGCTCGCCCTCCAGCACGTCCAAGCCCGCACCGCCGATACGCCCGCTTTCCAGCCCTTCGATGAGGGCCTGCTCGTCGATCACCGCCCCGCGCGAGGTATTGATGACCACCACACCCTGCTTGGCGCGGGACAGCAGTTCGCGGGACAGCAGGCCTCGGGTCTCGTCGGTCAAATGCACGTGGATCGACAGGAAATCGGCCTCGGCCACTAAATCCTCAAGCGGGTTGCGCTCGACACCTTCGGGCAGCGTCGCTTGATGAGGATCGTGGCCCAGCACCCGCATGCCGAAGGCCTTGGCATAGCGGGACATCCAGCCGCCAATGCGGCCGCAACCGATCAGTCCGAGCGTGCGTCCGTTCAACATTGTTCCAGGGAAATCCTCGCGCACCCATTTGCCGGATTCGACGTGGCGGAACGCACCCTTGAGACGGCGCGCGCAAGTCATCAGCAGCGCCCACGACAATTCCGCGGCCGGGGTGATGTTGCGCAGAAGATCCGGGTCCTCGCGGAGTGTCCGCACCGGGATGCCGCGGGCGTTCAGCGCGCGGCGCTCGATGTGATCAGAGCCAGTGGTGGCGCAGCTGATGATGCGCAATTTGGGCGCCGAATCGATCATCGCATCGGTAATGCGTACTTTCATCGAGGCGTCCAGCAGCCCGTCCGCGCGCGTGAGCGCCTCGGCCACTTCGCCTGGTTCGGCCGGCACGTGCACCACTTCGGCGCGGCCAGCGGCTTCAAACGCGAGGGCTAAGAATCCCTCGTTGGCGCCGATATAGGCGATCAGCATGTGGCGCCTAATAGCAAAGCTGCTTCTGGATCTTGAGTTTCGCCGTCGCCAAAATATCGGCGATGCGTTGGCCGGCACGGCCGTCGCCGAACATGGCCGAGGGCGCGTAATGGCCGTGCGCGAGCTGGCGGCGGATGGCGGATTCGATCTCGGCCGCGTCATAGCCCGCGTGCATCACGTTCTCGCCGTGCTCGCGGCCGCTCTGGCGCGTGCCGATGTCGACGGCCGGCACGCCGAGAAAAGCGCCCTCGCGCAGCGCGGAACTGGAATTTCCCACCAGGCACGCCCCGTTCTTGATTAGGCGCGCGTAATCCTCGACCGAGAAATTTCGATAGAAGTGCAGGTTGCCGGGGTTGTGCTTCTCGCGGTACATGCGCAGGCCTTTCGACACGTCGTCCGAGCCGGCGTCCACGTTCGGCCACAGCCAGGCCACCTGCATGCCGATGGCCATCACCGCCTTCAGCGTTTTGTTGATTTGGTCGTAGCCGCGGCCATATTCGGTGGTCACCGGATGCTGCAGCACGACCAGATACGGCTTCTTGGGATCGAGCGGCGCGCCGACGCCCTTGTAGCGCTCGAACAGGTCTTTGGGCAGCGCGAGGTCGAGGTCGGTCAGGACATCTATGGACGGGCAGCCGGTCATGTGAACCGTCGACGGGTCCTCGCCCATGCGGATCACGTTCTTGGCGGCACGCTCGGTGGCGGGAAAATGCAGATGGGCAAGCTTGGTGATGGCGTGGCGCACACTCTCATCGATCGAGCCGGTGATCTCGCCGCCTTGGGTGTGGGCAAGGCAAATGTTCATGTAGCTGGCCGCCACTGCGGTGGCCATGGTCTCGAAGCGGTCGGCTACGGTCAGCACGATGTCCGGCTTCAGGTTCTCGAACAGCGTGGCCAACTCCATGATGGCCATGCCGGTGGATTTGGCCATGGTGGTCGGAGTCTCGCCCTCGACGATGGTGTAGACGAGCGCGCTGACGTTGAAGCCGTCGGCCTCCACGATCTGAAGAATGTTGCCGAATCGGTGGAGCAGGGCCGATGCGCCCAACACCAACCGCGGCTCGAGGCGCGGATGCTTTTGCACCGCCCGAAGCACCGACTTGATGCGGGCGTAATTAGCACGGCTGTTGACTACGATGCAGACTTTACGCTTGTTCGCCATCCGAACCCCCGAAAGTCGTGTTTCCGCCGTTATTCGCCGACATCGTCCTCGCTCAACAATCGATCGGGCGTCACGTCCCGGCGCAGGACCCGGCCCACCAGCCCGAGCAACTTTGCCGCCGGTATGCCGGTGCCCGGCTTCTTCAGCGTCAGTACGTCAAGGCTCAGTTTCGTCCCCGCCGGAAGCGGACGGTTGACTGCAACACTCTTGGTGAAGAGTGCCCGCATGGCCGCTAACTCCCCGGCCATGGCATCCTTGTCTACCGGGTTGGATTCCATGACAGCGAAGGCGTCGCGCGCGCTGGTGACCAGCTTGAATTCTTCGACGGTCAATGACGCCGGGACGTCAGGTCCGAACATCCGCCGGTCGAGGGCGATATGGAGTTCCAGCACGTCGGCGCCGTGTGCCAACGCCGCCAAGGCCGGAAACGGTGTGCCGGAATGATCCGACAGTCCAGCCGAGCAGCCGTAGCGCGCGCGGATTTCGTCGATGACATTGAGCCCCACCTGCTCCAGCGCGGTCGGATAACGGCTGGTGCACTGCATGACGGCGAAGTCGGCACCGAGTGCCCGCAGCCGTGCCACGGTGGTGTCAATCTCGGACCACGGGCTCATGCCGGTGGACACCAGGAACATTTTATTGGCCGCGGCCATCCGCTCCAGCAGGCCGGGCGTTGCGACCTCGCCGCTGGCGATCTTCCAGGCCGGCATCCCGAGCCCGGCCAATACGTCCACTGCTTCCACGGAAAAGGCCGAGCTAAGGAAGGCCAGCCCCTTGTCGCGCGCGTGCGCCGAAAATTCCCGCCATTGGCCGGGGGTGAACTCCATGCGGCGCCAGTAATCGTACCGGGATTCGTCCTGGGTTGCGAAGCGGACCCGAAACGGTTCATCCAAGGTGGATTCGGCGGCGGCGATGTGAGTCTGGAACTTGACCGCGTCGGCCCCAGCTTGCGCGGCCGCCTCGATGAAGGCGTGGGCGAGTCCCAGCGAGCCATCGTGAGACTGGGCGACTTCGGCGATGATGAAGGGCGTCGCACGACCGAACAGGCCTTTGGTGGCGGTCATGCTCGCGTTTCCCGCTGGGTTGCCCGCGGGCCGTACTCGGCGGCCGATGGCGTCGTCATCATGCCTGGCCTTCGCGCCGCGATGAATCGCGGCCCCAGGGCCCGGCTCGAAGTTGCGAAGACACGGCTTGAACGTTGAAGCGGTCCACCGAGGCGACGAGGCCGGTCGGATCCTCGAACCGCACTCTTTCCTTGATCAGCTGGTCGGCGGTGATCGCGACGAACCAGTTGCCGATGGCGCGCGCCGCCGCAAGATCATCCGGGGCGTCGCCGACGACGATTGTTTCGCGAGGTCCGGTGCCGCACCATCGCATGGCTTTTCGCAGATTGGTGGCCTTCGGCGTTGCACTGCCGAGATAGCCATCGATATAGCGCAACAAGCCCTGCGGGCGCAGCAGTTCTGGCAAATCGGAGCGTAGTGTTCCGGTATTGATGAAACTCTTGATCCCCCTTGCCCTGAGCCCGGCCAATGCCATCCTGGTGCCGAGCCGTTCCAGTGCGGCGGAGATCGCCCGAGCGCAAAATTTCGGATAGGCGCCTGTCATCGTCCTTGCGCCCCGGTCGCGGCATCGGATGCGACCGTCCCTGGCGCTGCATCATCGGCCTCGCTCGCACCGGCGAGCCGTCGGAACAGCGCGCTGGTGCGGTAAAGGTCGTCGAACGATCCCTGTTCCACCAGACGACCGTTGTCAAACACGAAGATGGTATCAGCGCCGCGCACGGTGCCGAAGCGATGCGCGATGGTGATGATTGTCTTCTCGCGCGCGAGGCTTTGGACCGCCTCCTGGATCTCACGCTCGGTCATGCTGTCGAGTGCGCTGGTCGCCTCGTCCAGGATCAGGATGTCCGGATCGTCGTACAGCGCGCGGGCGATGGCGACCCGCTGGCGCTGACCGCCCGACAGGCGCAGGCCGTGATCGCCAAGCCGCGTCGCGAGCCCTTCCTCGAGACCACCCAGAACGCCGCCGAAACCCGCCGCTTCGAGCGCGCGACGCACTCTTGCGTCGTCGATCTCGGCGTCCGGCACGCCGAAGGCGACATTGCGGCGCAGCGTATCGTCGGAGATGAACGGTGCCTGCGGAACATAGCCGATCCGGCGGTACCAGCTCTTGGGCGAGAACTCGGAGAGAGGCTTGCCGTCGAGCTCGATACGGCCCGATTGCGGGGGATGGAGCCCCAGGATAAGGTCGATCGCCGTCGTCTTGCCGGACCCCGAGCGGCCCACGACGCCGTATCTTCGGCCGCGCCCGATGGCGAGCGACACGCTGCAAAGCGCGGCTGCGTTCGAGCCGGGATAGGCAAAGCTCACGTCCTGGAGCCGCAGTTCGCGCCAGTCGGCCGGCACCGAAGAGCCCAGCCGCTCCGCGCCATAGCGCCTCTTCGCTTCCTCGAGCTCTCCCATCAGCCGCATATAGGAATCGACGTAAGGGGCGGTCATGTTGAGCTTGTTCGTGGTTCCGAGTGCGCGCGAAACCGCGGGCAGGAGCCGCGACACCACGAGAACGAGAAGCGCCATCTGCTGCACGATCTCGCCGCTGCTCAAATTCGAGGAGAATAAAGCGAGCGCAATCACGACGAGGCCGATCTGTCCAATCAGGAGGAAGCTCATCGGCACCACGCGCTGGAGCGCGTTCGCCTTCATCCGGCCGAAGAGCGAGCCAAGCAAGGCTCGATCGTAGAGCCCGAGGAAATATCCCTGGCGCGACTTCACCAAAATGTCTTTGGCGCCGGCGATGGCTTCGACGCCGATCTTGCTGCACTGGATCGCGCCGTCGCGCTCTGCCGCGGAGTAGCGCCGCGTGCGCGGCCGCACCGCCGTCGACAGGATCAGGGCGGCGCCGCCCACGGAAAAAATCGCGATCAGGCTCTGCCACGGCGATGCGGCGACGATGATGCCCGCCGAAAAAAGGATGATCAGACTATTGTAGAATAGCTCCATCAGTGGCGGAAACAGCGCGACGCCGATCGCCGAGGTGTCCACGAATAGCATTTTCGAGAAGGCCGCCGCGTTCTGGCGCAAGTGCCAGGCATAAGGCGCGTGCAGCGCCTCGGCGAGACATTCGTTGCCGAGCCTGCGGGCGACTCGAACGCCGAACCAATCCATCAGGAACTGGACGCCAAAACTGGCGCCCGTTGCCGCGACGAGCAGGAGACTTGCGGCCACCCCAAGCAGGACCGCGAGCTCGCCCGGAGGCGGATTGCCCAGCGCGGCCACAATGCGGCTCGTGACGCGGCTCTTCTGTGCCAGGTCCGGACTGACGAGCACGGAGACGAAGACAGCAAGCGTGGTAAGAGCCATGAGTTCCAGAGCGCTTGCGAACGCGAACAGAGTCGCCACCATGGCGCCCGCCCGTTTCTGACGCGGGGTCAACAGCCGCAGGGCGGCGCGCAACGGCCCGATCCGCTTGGATTTCATGGCTGACCCAAGGCCGGCGCGGCGGACGGGGTCGGAAACAAGGTCCGCCAGTCGAGGAGGAACGCGGTCAAAGAGAGAGCGGATCAAAGGGCGTTACATGTGGATCGGGCTTGAGGCAGGCGAAATTATGGGTCGTCTGCCTGCGCCCCAGGGAATTCGTCTTGTCCGCCGCTAGGTAAAAATAGACAAAGAAACCGAGCCGCCGCAGCATGTCATGAATCTCGGCGCCGGTCGTCGCATTCCCGGGCCATTCCTCCGCGCCGCCAGGGGCGAAGGTCGCGCCGAAGGCGAATCTCCCGCCGGGTTTCAGTACACGGGCTACTTCCTTGAGCGCGGCGAAGGTGTCCTTGGCATAAGCGAGGGTGTTGGCCATGGCCACGGCATCGAAGCTGGCGTCGCCAAAGGTCATCGATTCCATGTTCATGAGCGCGATCTTCGGATTGGTCGAGTAGAGATCGATGCCTGAGATGTTCCGCCACGAAAAGCCGTGCAGCCATGCGATCAAAAGCTCATGGACCGAGCGCGGGCCCGCGATCAGCACTTTTTCCTGCGACATGTCGCGGGGGGGAAGCGCCAGCAGCTCGTAATACAGCTCCGCCCGCCGCGTCGATTGGATCGGCCGCTTCAGCGTCACCCCGGCGTTGTAGTCGTGGACTCCTTGGTGGTGCCCGTCCTTGGCCACGGCGTAGACTTCGCGAATGCGCGCAAGCCGCCCGAGATCGCGCGTCTGAAGGCCCCAGGACACCACATCGAAAACCAATGGCAGGCGCAGCAGCGCCCGGACCGGCTGCACCGGCCGCGCGCGGCGCATGGGATGCGCGACCGCCCGGTAAAGGGCCTTCGCGATCCTGATCGACATCTTCTCGCTCATCCGCATCTCAGAACGCCGCCGCCGGGTCCTTGGGATAGGACGCCGTCTTGCGGATTCCCTCTCTCTTATAGCGGGCGAAATCGGCCGGTCGGTCGGACGGATAGCAATGGAAGACCGCCGCGTAACGGACGCGTCCGCTGGCAGGGTATCCACCGCGATGCAGGTTGTTGTTCAAAAACGGAACCACGAGTTCGGCGGGCCCTATGGGTTGCCGCACGCGATCAGCGAAGTCTTCCGCGACGACCCGGGCATAGAAATCTGAGATCACGTCGCGAAGCTCGGTCTTGGTCGAAGCTTTCGGAAGCGCGGCCCGGGCGGATCGCAATGCCTTGCGCTCCCGCTCGAAAATCGCGAGCGAAGCGTCCCAGGGCAGGACCTCGAGCACTCCGCTATTTTCATCGGTCGAGTGGGGATAGAACATGACGTTGACGCATGAGCCCGGGCCGCCGTCGGCATGCCACAACTGGGAGCCGCTAGGGCCGGTCCCCGTATGATGCGATTTGTAGAGCTTCCCGTAGAAGATTTTGAAGTTGCACCCGAAATAGTGCATAAGGAAAGTCCCAAGAGGGCCGACAAACAACTCGGCCAGCTCGGGAAAGTCAGACCAGACGTTGCCCGTATATTCCCCCAACTTCGCCGCTTCCGTGGCCCACAAATGCTCGCCATTTCGCTCGCGCGCACAAATCCGCTCGTACACATGCCGCGCCACGCGCTCGGTTTCCGGAGTCTGGAAGGCCGCGATTCCCTCCCGGCGGAAAGCGGCGATCGCCCCGGCTACGGCACCCTCGGGTGGTAGCTTCTCTCTGAAGGTGTTGCGGCAGCTTCGCCAATACCGCGTATAGGCGGGCGCCAGGCGCCGACCCAAGCGCGAACGATCGCGCCGCAGGCTTCGGATCGCCAGGGCATCACCAACCCAGTTTCTTGCGTTTTCGATTATGCTCATTTTGGCTCCTCCACCCCGTTGGTCGCAGGGCAAGACTTATGCTTATTGTGGTTAGCGAAGCCGCAGGCAACAGTGCGGCTACGTTGCAAGCATGTCGAGACCTTGCGGCCATCTGCAGCGATGCATAGAACTCACGTCGGTCGGCTGAGGGACTCCTCAATTGGGCATTACCGTTTTGACTGTGCCGGGATTCATCCGCACTCGGCCTTTCATCTGCGCTTTCGCTGAGCACCCCTCGTTTCAAGCGGCGCGCTCTTGGAATACGAGTGGGAACGCGCAGTGGTTGCGGAACGCGCTTGATATTCGTGCGCTAGCGTCGCCCAGCATTCGACATCGACGTGCCGGCCGTCCACAAGAAGGGCCTCGCGTTTGTGGCCCTCTTTGCGCCAACCTAGGCGCGCAACCGCGCGAATGAATGCCGGATTGGCCGATTCGGACCAAACGCGGTGAAGCCCCATACACTCGAAGGCGTGCCGCGCGACGAGGGCGATCGCCTCGGAAGCGAAGCCACGCCCCCAAACATCCCGTGCGCCGATCATGATGGCAAGCTCCGCGCTGCCGTGGATCCATTGGATGGAGTTGAGCGCTATGTTGCCAATATGGCGGCCGCCGCGCCGCAGGCGGATGCGGAGGACAAGATCGCCGCGATGCGGCAGTTCGTACACCCAGCGTTTGAGTTCACGCATCGTCGTGGGAAATGCCTTCGGCGTTCGATACCGCAGCACCTCGGTATTGTTGAGCCATGCCAGATAGTCCCGCGATATGTCGGCCTCGCCGAGCGGAGCTAGTTCGAACTCGCGGTCCGACGAGAAAAGGCGGCTCTGTGATCATGGTCATAGCATTGTTACCGTAGGGCGGGTCTCGGCGTGGACGTCGTGAGCGGCCAGAACAACAGAGGTGACGCGGTCAGCGGCCCCAGCATGTGACGCCAAATCTGGGGTGGGCGCGGGCGCCGCTTCCAGCCACCGCGCCAGATCGACCGTATTCGACAGCCGCGCGATGCCGAGGCTGGCGAATGGAAGGCAGAGGTATGCGGGGTCGCCCGCGTCGGTCACGAAGCTCGCGGACGGGATTCCGGCCGCCGCATACTCGGCCAGCAGGATGGAAGAGATGCCGACCGCGGCCCAAGTATCGGCATAGGTTTGGTCGAGCGGCAGGGTGTCGAGGCGGACCCCCAACCGCGCCTTTGCCCAGACGAACCGCCGCCACGGCTCGACCGGCTCCGCGGGATGCGGGCGGATCACGATGGGCCGATCAGTCCCCGTTGCCCGCGTTGCGGAAATGAGAATTCTCCGCGATTTTGAATTCGTCGATCCCCGCGGCTGGAAATGCGGTAGACGCCGGTTCCGATACGAAGCGCAGCGCGCCCGAGCCGCCTCTCTCGATTACGTTGGCTTGCCGTTCTGCCAGCCGCTCGAAGAACGTGCTTCCAACCTCTACGACACGCAGAGGCGTCGACCACGGGAGGCTGTGGATCTCACGCGCCATGCGCGCATCCAGCGCAAGGACCGCATCCGGCAAGCATTCGACGTTCTCGTCGCTGAACCGCTCGCGGTAACCCCACCACATGTCGCAATAAGCGAGACTTGGCAGATTTGCTTCAGCCGCCGCGCGCCACAGAAGCTTCTCGCCTGAGGCCGCGAGACTGGTTCCTGTCAGCACGACCCGCCATTGTTCGCGCTTCAGGCGCTCGGCCAATCGCGCAACGGCATCGCGTGCGTCGGCAGTGCCAGCGGCAAAGGGATCCTCCGGCAAATCGACCAGACGCAACCCGTCGACGCGGAAGGCCATTTCGCGCTTCGCCGCCCTGCATCCGAGGAAACAGGCATCGATTTCGCTTGTGGCGGCCCAACGCGAAAGAAGCGGCGCGAGCAGATTGAGGCCGCCATGGTCGTTCCCTGCAACGAGAACGCGCTGGGGCGCGTCGCTCAGGCCAAGCACCGCACCACCTCTTCCACGAAGGCCAGCGTGCGAACCGCTTCGCGTCCCGAGCAGACGAGATCGGCTCCGCGTTCGAGATGGTCGCCCAGATTGCGCCAGGCAAAGGTCATGAGCCGCGCCGGATGGTCCCGGTATATGGTGTCGGTCCGAAGCTCTGGCGCGAAAGGAGCCGGCAGAGGCGTTGGCACGTCGGTGCGGACGGTGGTGCCGTCGCAGTCCTCGGCGACGAGCCGGCCTTTCTCGAACAGAATCTCCACCTCGAAGGCCGTCAGCATCCGGCCATCGATACCGTCAATCCACAAAGGCACATCGCCATGTGGTGCGGAAAGCACGACCAAGCCCGAAACGGTCGGGTCATCGGCGGAAAAATCCGCGATGCGGCCGTTCATGCGTTTGCCGCAGACGATGCCCCCCGGCAGGCAGGCGGAGATCAGGTCGAATCCATGCACGCCGTTATGCCGGAGCCCCCGCGTGTAACGCAGGCGACCGGAGATTGGTTTCCCGAATTCCCCGGACCTGGCACGCGCAAGCCAGTCGCCGACCCCCGGCGCGAACCGGCGGGAATGATTGACCGCGACTGCAACTTTCTGTGCCTCAAGCCTGGCAACCACCGCCTCCGCCTCCCGGGCGCTTCCTGCTAGCGGTTTCTCGCACATCACCACACTCGGTGTGGTGTGAGCTAACGCTTCAAGGATGCTGGCATGGGTTTCATCGGGGGTCGCAACGCAAACCGCGTCGAAACGGCGCCGCACGAAATCATCCGGCGGGATCACCTCTGCGTCGGGAACCCAGATTTTTGCAACACTGTGCGCGTGGTCGATATCGACATCACTCAGAGCCACGATGTGGAACCGCCCGTCGGCCAGGCACGCTTTGAGATGGGTGTGAGCCTCGGGGCCATCCGGCCTGTCGAGGCCGCAGGCGATGCGTCCCAATCCGATGATGCCGACGGTGAACGGTGCCGTGTTCACGGCTCAAGCCCCCGCCTTCTCAGGCATGGCACGGTCAGATCACGGCGCTCTAGGCAGAAATCCACGATGCGCGATGCGTTGAAGAACGGGTCGCCCGGTGCCAGCGTTTCGTAGCATGCACGGATCAGCGCATAGTCCTCGGGATAATCGAGGCCCACCCAAACGCGCCGGCAGGTTTCCGGAGGAAAGAAGGATAGAAAGATCGGGCGGTATCGGCTCCGGTTCTCTGGGCGATAGAACGGGATCGAAACATGCTCGCGCGCCTCGGCGTCGTGGACCGTTTCCGCGATTTCCGCCAGCGCCGCGGCAGAGAAAACCTGGACATCGAAGCCGGGCGGTGCCCCGAGAACGGGGCCCGTGGTATTGGCGACATAGCTCGTGCGGCCGCGACTGGCGATATACGCCTCGATGCAAGCTTGCGTCAGATCGGAATCGATCAGGGGGCAGTCGCCGGTAATCTCGACCGCGATGTCGGCCTCGGCCGCCGCCAGCGCGCCCGCCACGCGGCCCAGGACATCGCTTTCGCTGCCCCGGAAAACGCCCGCTCCCATAGTCCGCGCGAGATCGGCAATCGGATCGTCGGCCGCGTTTGTCGTCGTGGCGACAACAATTTCGTCAATTCCGGAGACGCGGCCCAGCCGGTCGAGCAGAATGCCGAGCATAGGCTTGCCGCCCGCTGGCATCAGCACCTTTCCGGGCAGCCGCGAGCTCGTCATCCGCGCCTCGACAGTGGCGACGACCTTCACGGCCCGGTCGTACTCTCGAAGGCCGGCACGTCTCCGCCCAAGGCCGGCAGGCTGATTGCGCGAGCCTCGCGGCGGCCGAGCACGTTCGACAGGGCATACCCCTCGGCCTCCAGCATCTTGAAGAGGTGGTAACGAGCCTTCGGCGACCGGGCCCACCGTCGCAGCATCTCGCATTCGCGCCGCCAGGCATCGGGAGAGCGCAGCATGGTAAGCAAGGGCTCGTACAAATCGTCCTGACGCGAATCATCGTCGGTGATAAGAACGGATGGCCAATCCGGCGCGCAGAAATACGCGCCTGCGAAAATTCGCGCGCGTCGCGCCGATGTCTTCCGGTCGATGCGCGTCCACCAAGCCTCACCCAGAAGTTCCATGTAGTTCTCGCGGCTCGACGCGGCCACGGCAAAACCGGCCCGGTCGTACCACCCCCGGTCGGCCAGCAACACCGGCTTGCCCGACGCGGCGAACTCGACCCCGCCCGTGCTGTGCATCGTGACCAGCGCATCGCTGGCCGCGAGAACGTCCGCGCCGTTCCATTCAGGCGCCGCGAGAGCGATATGGGACGCGCCGTGGGCGGGCATCAGGTCGGCCAGCGTGACGCCGCCGTACCATTCGTCGCAGGGATGCGGTTTGAAAAGCCAGTACACGTCCTTGATCGCAACCGCCCGATCCACGGTGACCCGCAGCCAGTCGAGGAAGTCGCGGAAGTTTGCCAGACCGCAGGCATGAGGAAAATCGAACCAGTTCGAGGCGTAGACGGCGATGACCGGGCAGTTGCCGGTCCAGCCGAACGCATCGGCGAGGCCATTCCGATCGATGCCCTTGGATGCGGTCACGAAGGCGCTGCGTGCGCCGAGGTCGTCGGTCGCGCCGGCAAGCCGCCGTTTCAGATATTCCGCACCGATGCGTTCGAGCCCGCCGGCCCGCGTCTCGTCCAGCGAATCGATCTCGTCCTTTGTCAAGCCGTCGTTCCAGTCGTGAAGATCGGCTGGCGTCTCCACCCTGAAGAACCGCGGCACACCGTAATTGCCGAACAGAACGAAGGCCGGGATGCCGCGTCGAAGTGCGGCCCAAGCGAGGGCCCCATACGCGAAGTTC